>NZ_JBWKOB010000002.1:344101-1615057 GCF_059415865.1 Roseateles sp. GW821-FHT09H10
CTTCAGCTGGGCCTCGGTCAGGCCGGTGGAACGCAGGTCGAAACGGGGGGCGATGGTCTTTTGCATGGTGATCTCGAAAGGTTGAAGAGAGAGGTGATGGATGCGCGACTGGCTCAGAAGCCCCAGCAGCACTTGGTGACGCCAGCGGACGTGACCGTGGCCGTCTTGTCCATCGGACGGGCGCCGGCGATGGCCTTCAGCTGGGCCTCGGTCAGGCCGGTGGAACGCAGGTCGAAACGGGGGGCGATGGTCTTTTGCATGGTGATCTCGAAGTGATGAAGAGAGGGTTGTGGGTGAGGAGCGCTGGCTCAGAAGCCCCAGCAGCACTTGGTGATGCCGACGGACGTGACCATCTGGGTCTTGTCGGCGGGGCGGGCACCGGCGATGGCCTTCAGCTGGGCTTCCGTCAGGCCCGTGCTGTTCAGGTCGAAGCGGGCGGCGTTGGAGAGGGTGAGTTGCTTGTTCATGGTTCTTTCCTTGATGGATGGGGGGGTGGGGAGTTGTTCGTGCCCTCTGCACCTGGCTGCGTCCTGCCGGTGTGGCCTGACGCGTTGAAGTTCAGAAGGAACGGGATGAATCTTCAAAGCCGGCCGTTTCACTCGCGTTCCACGCAACGGGGGGCTTGGTTTCAAATGTTCGGCATGCGCCGAGGGGCGCAGATCCGTTGAAACGGGATGTCCGGCCTTCGGCACTTTTCCCGTTGCAGACGCGCCGTCTTCATGCATGGACAGCGGCGTTAGCCGATGCCACCGCCCCCGCTTTGCGCAGCGCAGAAAAACCTGCTTGACTTATTTAGACGATTAGCCAATCATCTAAATATGAATCAGGTCTTCAAGGCTTTGTCGGACCCCACCCGGCGCCAGGTGCTGCAGTTGCTGCGCCAGGGGCCGCTGAGCGCGGGCGAACTGAGTGATCAGTTCGACGTATCCAAGCCCACCATGTCGGCCCATTTCGCGGTGCTGAAAGAGGCCGACCTGGTGCACGCCGAGAAGGCCGGCAAGTCCGTCATCTACCACCTGAAGCTCTCGGTGCTCGAAGAGGCGCTGCTGGGCTTTGTCCATTCATTCGGCGTGGGCGATGGCGCGCCCGCGCGCAAGCACAGGAGCGCCCGATGAACAAGGATCTGATCACCGACCTCAGCTGGGGTGTCGGCATCCTCGTCGTGGCGCTGGCCGCGACCTGGGCGCGCAAGCTGGGCTATGTCGACAGCGACACGGTCACGCGGGTGGTCATCGGCATGAACGGCCTGATGATCGCCTCCTTCGGCAACCGCATGCCCAAGGCCTTCGTGCCCGGCGCCCTGGCGCGCCGCGTCAGGCGCTTCGGCGGCTGGTCCTTCGTGATCAGCGGGTTCATCTATGCCGCGATGTTCGTGTTCGCGCCGCTGCAGGTTGCGGCGATCGGCGGCAGCGCGGCGGTGCTGGCGGGGATTGCGCTGACGATTGCCTATTGCCTGCGGTTGCGGGGCAGGGACAGGGCTCAGTCGCTGCGGGGCTAGGGCTTCAGGCGAGATGGCGGAGCGATTCGGCATCACTGCCGCGCTCTGCCGGGCCCTCCGTGCTCCCGGTGGGCATCGGAGCGGCCTCCCCTGGGCCTGCCTGTTGGCCTGACACCCCTTGATGCGGCGCGACTTCACCCTCGGCCGGAAAGGCCGAGACGTAGAGCAAGGCCCAGACGACGGTCCAGGCGAGCATCAGCGACACGATGAGGCGGTGCAGGGTCATGGCGTACTCCCTTGCGCGGTGAGCGCAGACGAATACTCGGGCCGGCGCCACGTTTGACGTGTAGGACCGCATCCTTGGACGCGGTGGGCCGTGGGGCAACCAGCCCCGATGCACGGAACCGCGTGCGAGAGCAGGTTTACGCGAGTCCCTCCGCCTTGTTTTAATGCGACACTTGGTTCGCAATAAGGCCGGCGCAGCTAGGGAATGCAGATGAACAACGATCCAGGCAATCCTCCATCAACAGAGGAGGATGTCGCCAAGAAGATCGAGGACACAATGCGATCTTTGATTCGCATCAAGAACAAGGCGGTGGGCGAGGAAAGCCGGGTCGCTGACGCCGCCGGCACTCAGGCAGCGCCGGCCACGGGCGAGCCCGCCGAGCCCCTTGGCTACCATGCCGGCATGCCGAAGAACGCCCTCGACAACAAGGCCGCCGCCGAGACGACGCCGGAAGAACAACCCGCCCCACGACAGCGCAAGGGCGTGTCGGTGCGCCGCATCCCGCAGCAAGCACGCAGCCAGCAGACCGTGCAAGCGGTGCTCAAGGCCGCCAACGACGAGATCCGCCGCGCGGGACTGGACCACCTGTCCACCAAGCGCATCGCTGCAGCCGCCGGACTGTCCGTCGGTTCTCTGTACGGCTACTTCCCCAACAAGGAGTCCATCGTCGCGGCCCTGCTCGAGTCCTGGTTGAGCCGCGTTTTCGAAGCCGTCGACTCCGTGCACCCCCGCCATGGCGGCAGCCTCGACATCTTTTCCTACCTGACCAATCAGATGGAGCGCGCACGCGCCGTCTACGAGGACCAGCCCGGCATCGGCGCCCTCTTCGGCATGGTGATGGCGATTCCAGCCCTGCACGAGATGGTATTCAGGCACGGCGAGCGCGTCGGCCAGTCCATGGAGACGGCGCTGAAGTTCTATGTGCCGCATGCCAACCCCGAGGACATCCGGTCGGTCGCGCGCACCATCCCGCTGACCTGCCACCACCTGATGGCCTCGGCCCAGATGGATCCCACCGTCGACCACGAACGCATGGTGGCCGATATCCGCGTCTGCATCGTGGCCCTGGCGACGCGGCTGCTGGCCTCGCGCTAGCCCCTCAGCCCGCTCCAACAACAAAGCCCGCCATTGGCGGGCTTTGTCTTGCCTCGTCGGCCAGTTCAGGCAGTCGAGCGCTTCAGGTCAGCCGGCGGCAACTGGGGCGCGTCCGGCGCGGCGACGAAGTAGCGCTGCACGAACAACAGCAGAGCCGACAGCGCGATGCAGCTCGCGGCGACGATGAAGGCCACGCGAGGCGACGCCGCCTCGGCGACGATCCCGCCCATGAAGGAGCCGGTGGAGTAGCCCAGGCCGAGGACGGCGGGGGTCAGCGCTGCGTGGCGGCCGACCGGGTCAAACACCGGCAGGAGGGTCGGCACAAGGATGCCGGTCAACGTCCAGCAGCCGACGAAGGCGCCGGTCGCGACGGCAAAGCTGGTGGGCGTCAGCGGCATGGCCAGGCCCGCCGCGCCGACGGCCGTCACGACCACGACGAAGCGGCTCCAGCCGAACAGGCTGTGCCGCGCCATCGCCTTGACGAGGAAGCAGGCTGCCAGCGAAGCGAAGTTGGCGATGGCCAGCACCTTGCCGACATATTCCTTGTCCAGCCCCTGGCTTTCGGCCAGCGTGGCCAGGAAGGTCCAGATCACGCCGACGCCGGTGTAGCAGGTGTAGAGCGTCAGCAGCGTCAGGTAGACACCGGCCTTGTTGATCTTGCCGTCGCGAAAGGCCGCAGGAATGGTCTCGCCACGCTTGAACAGCAACATCGCCGGCAGGCAGACGATGCCCACCGCCGCGATGAAGAAGAACGCGCCGCTGGCCTGCCACTGCCCGCCGACAGTCGGCAGGATGACGGCCATCAGGGCCATCGCATACAGGTTCTGGCACACCACCAGGATGCCGATGTTGCGCTGCGGCTCGCGGCTGTAGGCCAGGAAGCCGATGGCCGAGGCGCTGACCACGCCATTGCCCAGGCCGGCGAAGAGGCCGCCGGCAATGGACACCGGCATGCCCAGGCCCAGGCCGATGACGGCATTGCCGACCATCATGCAAAGCATGCCCGCGCCCAGGATGCGCCGCATCGGCCAGCCCCGGATGCCCTTGGCCACGGCCAAAGCGCCGATCGTGTTGCCTGCCGTATCGGCGGTGACGACGAAGCCGACCTGCGACGGGCTCAGGCCCCACTGCTGGGCCATGAAGGCCACCAGCAAGGGCGTGCAGAGGAAGAAGGTGAAGGCCACGCAGCCCAGCGCCACCATGGCGGCGATGAAGAGCGGGGACTGGGGCCGGCCCAGCGGGCCGTGGTTGGGGAGAACTGCGGAGGACATGAAGGCACCTGTAGCGATAGAGGCGGGCTGAATCGGCTGGAGCGTCACGCCTGCCGATGCAGCGCGTGACGCAGGCGCCGTCACTGCGATCCATTTAATATGAACTTTGTTTCGCATCCAAGCAGGTGTTTTCCCTGCTTCAGCGGAGCCGGCGCCCCCCCCGCGTCGCGGCGACTACCAGCATCGCCGCTTCGCACGCTGCTGCGTAGATCGACAGCGCAGCACGCGCCGCATCAGCGATGAATACTGCACAAACGCCACGGCGGCGGGGCGCGCCAGGTGAAGGAAGGCAATCTGATCCAAGAAAACCCTGAGAGCACAATGCGAACCATCGTTCATAAAATGCGAACAACAGTTCACATTGCCGGAGCCTTCCGAACCATGTCCCAGCCGCCCTTCGACATTCCCGCCCTGATCCGCGCCGCCTATGAGCAGACACACGCAGAGCCGGCCCCGAGCTGGCAGGAGCAAGGCCTGATGCACGGCTTTCCGCCCGCACCCGTGGCACGCGTCACGCGCCGCAACTTCATGCGTCCGTCGTTGAACCGCTGGAGCTTCCAGCACATCAACCGCCTGCTGCCCACCATCGATGTGCCGGCCCCTGCGCAGGCGCGCGACCTGCCCCGCCAGACCGACGCCGGCCTCGCCGCCCTGCGCTTTCGCAGCGTCGGCGGCGCCGAGGTTTCGCTGGCCGAGCACCTGGCCGCCAGCAACACCGACGGCTTCATCGCCCTTCACCGCGGGCGTATCCTGTTCGAGCATTACGCGAACGGGCAGACGCCGCAGACACGGCACATCATGTTCTCGGTGACCAAGTCGATGATCGGGACGCTGGCGCAATGGATGGTCCACGAAGGCCGGCTCGATGAGGGCGCGCCAGCGCAGGACATCGTCGAGGAGCTGCGCGGCAGCGCCTTCGGCGACGCCACCGTGCGCCAGCTGATGGACATGGCCGTGGGCGTGCACTACAGCGAGGACTACGAGGACCCGCTGTCCGAGAGCTCGCAGTTCGGCTTCGCCTGCGGCCTGACGCCACCCCATGCCGACGACCTGCCCGAGGTGCCTGCCGAGTACGCCGGCCTGGACAGTCTCTACAGCTTCCTGCCCAGGCTGCGCAAGAAGGGCGAGCACGGCGGCTTCTTCGACTACGTGACCGCCGTCACCGAGGTGCTGGCCTGGGTCATGGAGCGCGCCACCGGCATGGCCGCGCACGAGCTGCTGTCGCAAGTCTGGGCACGCCTGGGCTGCGAGCGCGACGGCTATTTCATCGCCGACTCGCTCGGCCGCGGCGTGGCCGGCGCCGGCTTCAGCGCCACGCTGCGCGACATGGCCCGCTTCGGCCAGATGCTGCTGGACCGCGGCCGCGTGGGCGATGAGCAGGTCATCCCCGCCGCTGTCATCGACACCCTGCTGGCCGGCAGCGACCCAGCCATCTTTGCCGCCAATCCCGACTTCGCGCCGATGGGGCCGATGTCCTACAAGAGTCAGTGGTATGTCCTCAACGGCCATGCCCTGCTGGCCATCGGCATCCACGGCCAGCAGCTCTACGTCAACTTCGACACCGGCCTGGTGTCCGTCAAGCAGGCCTCGCCGCCGCATGCGCTGTCGGCCATCAACATCGACTCGCTGGAGCTGGTGCGCGCACTGGACCGCCACCTCGCCACAGCCGCGGCGGTGGCCGCATGAGCGCTGTCGCACCGGCCAGCCTGGCCAGCCGCTGGTTCATGCGCCTGGACGTGCAGTGCGCGCCCCTGCAGGCCATCGGCCAGACGGATGATGGCCTGCGCGAGAACTACCCCATCGTCGGCGGCAGCTTCTTCGGCCCGGAGCTGAGCGGCGAGGTGCTGCCCGGTGTGGACCGTTTCCTGCGCCGCGCCGACGGCGTGGGTGTGCTGGACGCGCGCTATGCGCTGCGCACGCATGACGGCGTGCTCATCAACATCCACAACCGCGGCTTGCTGTGGGCGGCGCCCGGCCCGGACGGCGGCCCGAGCGAGGAAGGTCCCTTCCGCTGCCACTGCGTGCCGGTGTTCGAGGCGCCGCAGGGGCCCTATGCCTGGCTGAACCAGGCCGTGTTCGCCGGCCGCGTCGACTACCCCGCACTGGGCCAGGTCCGCATCGACCTGTTCCGCTTCGACTGAAAGAGATCGACATGTCCGAAGCCAACAACCTGTCCCGCACCATCGCGCCGCTGGCCAACACCTGGGTCATGCGCCTGGACGTCGTCTGCGGCGACGAGATCGTCGTCGGCGACTTCCCCGAAGGCCGGCGCCTGAACTACCCCATCGTCAGCGGTCGCTTCGAGGGCAGTTTTGAAGGTGGCGAGCTGCGCGGCGACGTCATGCCCGGTGGCGCCGACTGGTACCTGGAGCGCCGCGACGGCCTCGGCCAGCCCGACGCCCGCTACTGCCTGCGCACCGACGACGGCACCGTCATCCAGGTCAGCAACCGCGCGCTGCTGCGCTATGCGCCCGGCATCAACGAGCGCGACCTGCCGTCCTGGCCGCCCGCGCCCGAGCTCTACCGCTGTCTGTGCACACCGGTCTTCCAGGCGCCGGCAGGCAAGTACGCCTGGTTGAACGAATCGGTCTTCGTCGGCGAGATCCGCTACGAGAGCGAAGACGGCGTCACCGTCGACATCTACCGCCTGGTCTGAAGCGAGCCACGCCATGGGTGCCCGCCTCATCACGACGACAGCGCCAGCCGCTGCCTATGTCGGCGATGACTGGCTGCTCTACGTCGATGCATCCGGCGCCTACTCGCACTCCGAGATGGCGGCGCCCTGCCTGCTGCTGGCCCAGCCCGGCGCGCAACTGATCGTGCAGTGCGAGGGCGCCGATCCGGTGTCCGCGCCGGCCCTGCTGCATGCAGCCGGCAGCAGCAGCTGCAATGCCGAGCAGCAAGTCGGCGCCGCCTTCCTCTATTTCGACCCGCTGAGCGCCGCGGGCCGGGCCTTGACCCAGCTCTGCCAGGCCCACGCGCTGCAGCCCTGGGCGCCGCCCGCCCTGCCTGGCTGGGAGCCCGACTGGTTCCAGGCCCTGTGCCACGGCGGCGCAGACCGCGGCGCCGTGCTCGCCTGGGTGGCCCGCCTGCGCGCCGCGCTGCTGGCGCAAGCCCCCGAGCCCGACGCCGACTGGCGGCTGCGCACCGTCGCCACGCTGCTGCGCGAAGACCTGGCCGGCCGCCTCAGCGTGGCCCAGCTGGCGGCGCGCGTGCGCTGGTCGCCCGAGCATCTGCGCAAGGCCTTCCGTGAGGCGGCGGGCATGAGCCTGTCGCGCTACCAGATGTGGTCGCGCCTGCACCGTCTCATCGACGCCAACCGCATCGGCGTGCATGGGGCGGAGGACTCGCTGCTGGAGGCCGGTTTCTACGACGCGCCCCACGGCAGCCGCGCCGTGCGCCGCTACTTCGGCCTGACGGCCAGCGCCACGTTGCAGCCCGCCATCCGGCGCGCGGATTGCCACGGCGGCTGACGCAGAAATCCCCCGTTTCATACAAGCGCCGCAAGCGCCCCCTGACTAACCTGAAGTCCAGCCGCTTCCCACCTTCGAGCAGTACAGACGGCGAGGCAGTCGCGAATCACCACATCCATCTCCGCGAGGTTCCATGCATCCTTCCGTCCCCCGCACCGCCCCCCTGGCACGCCCCTCCGTCGTCGCCATCGCCGCGGCCCTGCTGTGCTGCTCCCCGACCACCTGGGCCCAGACGGCCGCGGCCGAACCGGCCAAGGAGGACGGCGAAACCGTCTCGCTGACCCGCGTCGTCGTCACCGCGCAGAAGCGCCCGCAGTTCGCCGAGCAGGTGCCCATGAGCCTGAGCGCCATCGGCCAGGACCAGCTGACCAAGCAGGGCGTCAGCGGCATCCAGGACCTGAGCCGCCTGAGCCCGGGCTTGAGCGCGACGCCGTCCACCACGCCCTTCGGCACGCCCAACATCGCCATTCGCGGTATCGCCTCCAATGCCGGCGCGGCCACCACCGCCGTCTACATCGACGACGCCGCCATCCAGATCCGCAACCTCAGCGTGCTGACCGGCGGGACGGCCTATCCGCAGGTGTTCGATCTCGACCGCGTCGAAGTGCTGCGCGGCCCGCAAGGCACGCTGTTCGGCTCCAGCGCCGAAGGTGGCGCCATCCGCTTCATCACGCCCACGCCGCGCTTCGACAAGTTCAGCGGCGAGGCCAAGGCCGGCATCGCCACCACGCAAGGCGGCGACATGTCCTACCAGGCCGGCGTGGCCGCGGGCGGCCCCATCAACAGCAGCGTCGCCTTCCGAGCCAGCATCTGGAAGAAGCAGGAAGGCGGCTACATGAACCACGTCAACCGCGCCACCGGCGCGGTGACGGACGAGGACAGCAACCAGAGCGAAGCCACCGTCGGCCGCGCCGCGCTGCTGATCAAGCCCACCGCCGAGCTGACCATTGCGCCGTCGATCTACATGCAGCGCACCCACGAGAAGGACCGCAACATCTATTACGAGGAAGCCGGCCACTTCAACACCTACAACAAGCTGCGCCAGCCCACCAAGGACCGCTTCAGCCTGTCGGCGCTGTCGGTGACCTACGAAGGCGAGGACCTGACCTTCAAGTCCGTCACCTCCTACTACGACCGCAAGCAGAACCGCCTCGACGACCTCAGCTACGTCATCCCGGCCAGCGTCACCGGCGACCCGCGCAGCATGACCGGCGGCCCGGTCGAGGTGCTGCCCGGCTTCCCCGACTACGTGCTGCGCAGCACCCAGGCCACCAACCAGCGCAATGCCGCGCAGGAGTTCCGCGTCTCGTCCAACGAGACGGCCGACAGCAAGGTCAACTGGGTCGCCGGCGTCTACCTCGCGCGCGCCCACCAGACCATGAGCCAGCGCATCATCGGCAGCCTGGATCCCATCACGCTGACGGCCTTCGGCGCGCCGGCCATCTTCATCTTCGGCATGCCCAACGCCGGCCCCAACGGCGAGTACCCCTACACCGAGGACGACACGCTGAGGGACCGCAGCAAGGCCGTGTTCGGCGAGGTCAACATCAAGCTGCAGCCCAAGACCACGCTGACCCTGGGCATGCGCGTCGGCCGCAACGAGTTCGAGTTCCGCACCCTCGAGAGCGGGCCCTTTGCCGGCGGCGACATCGACTTCAACGGCAAGCAGAAGGGCAAGAGCAACCTGCCCAAGCTCGCGATCAGCCACGAGCTGGCCGACGCCTCGCTGCTGTATGCCAGCGCCGCCAAGGGCGACCGCGTCGGCGGCGCCAACCCGTCCTACGCCACCGTGCCGCAATGCGGCCCGAGCCTGGCCGCTCTGGGCGTGACCGACGTGCCGCGCACCTACCAGGGCGACTCGCTGTGGAGCTATGAGATCGGCTACAAGAGCCGCCTGCTCGACCAGCGCATGGAAGTGGCGGGCTCCATCTACTACGTCGACTGGAGCAACATCCAGACCAGCTCCATCCTGCCGAGCTGCCTGTTCGGCTTCACCGCCAACGCCGGCCATGCCCGCAGCGTTGGCGGCGACCTGCAGCTGCAACTGCGCGCCACCCGCCAGCTGCTGCTGTCGGCCACGCTGGCCTACACCGACGCCCAGTACACCGAGACCATCTACGGCAACGGCAGCACCATCGGCACCGGTGCGGCGCTGTCGCAGAAGGGCCAGTCCCTGCCCATCCCCGGCGTCAACGTGACGCTGGGCGCCGAGTACAGCTGGACGACGGCGAACGGCTGGCGCGCCCATGTGCGCGGCGACTACCAGTACGGCAGCAAGTTCAAGCGCACCGGCCCGGTCGGCAACCTCGACTACCGCCCCGAACTCTACGAAGCGCCGGCCACGAACTATGTGTCGCTGAACAGCGGCCTGCGCATGGGCGCCGTCGACCTGTCGCTGTACGTGAACAACCTGTTCAACAGCCGCACCACGCTGCTGCGCACGGCGGACACCCCCGCCCTGCAGGCCGCCACCTTCCGCCCGCGCACCGTCGGCTTCAACGCGGCCTACAAGTTCTAAGTCCCCATGTCGTCCCCTTCCAGCGCCGCGCGCCAGCTGCGGCTGATCGAACACGTCTTGAAAAGTGCGCAACCGCGCCCCGAGGTGGAAGTTGCCACCGGCCGGCTGCGCGGCGTGCATGACCAGGGCACCCTGTCCTTCCGCGCCATTCCCTACGCGCTGCCCCCGGTTGGCCCACGACGCTTTCGCGTCGCCCAGCCGGCCGCGGCCTGGGAGGGCCTGCGGGAGGCCCGGGACTTCGGCCCGGCCTGCCCGCAGCTGGCGGGCACCGACGTCACCGAGAACGGCAACAACGTCATCCACGAGGACTGCCTGACGCTCAACGTCTGGACGCCCGCGCTGGACGGCCGGCGTCGCCCGGTGATGGTGTGGCTGCACGGCGGCGCGCTCATCGAGGGCAGCGCCCGCAACGCCTGGTACAACGGCGCGGCGCTGGCAGCCGGCGGCGACGTCGTCGTCGTCACGGTGCAGTACCGCCTGGGCGCCTTCGGCTTCCTGTATCTGGCCGAGGTCGGCGGGCCGGAGTTTGCCGAGAGCGGCAACCTGGGCCTGCTGGACCAGGTCGAGGCGCTGCGCTGGGTGAAGCAGAACGCGGCGGCCTTCGGCGGCGACCCCGACAACGTGACCGTCTTCGGCGAGTCCGCCGGCGGCGCCAGCGTCGCCATGCTGATGGGTATGCCGGCCGCGCAGGGGCTGTTCCACAAGGCCATCGTGCAGAGCATGTCGCCGCAGCTGGGCCGCAGCCCGGTGCGCGCGGCGGAAGCGGCGCGAGCCTTCATGGCGCTGGCCGGCGCGACGACCGTGCCGGAGCTGCAGGCCCTGCGCACGGCCGACCTGCTGTCGCTGCAGCAGCAGCTGTTCGACTCCGGCGTGGCCGACAACGCCTTCTGGCCGACGGTGGACGGTGTGGTGCTGCAGCAGCACGCCATCGACCGTCTGCGCGACGGCCATGCGCCGCGCGTGCCGGTGCTGATCGGCACCACGCTGGACGAGATCCGCTTCTGGACCGAGATCGAGGACGTGGCGCTGCTGCGCAAGCCGGCGCAGTCACTCAGCGCGCAACTGCGCGACGTCGCGGGCGAGCGCAGCGCGGACGTCGAGGCCGTCTACGGCTTCGGCGACGACGGCCGCATCCAGCTCGCCGGCGACCTGGTCTTCCGCCTGCCGTCCATCCGCCTGGCCGAGCACCTGCACAAGACCCAGCCGGTGTGGATGTACCTCTTCAACTACCGCTCCACGTCCGAGGTCGCGCCCTACCAGTCGGCCCACGCGATGGAGCTGCCCTTCCTGTTCGGCGCGCTGGAAGACCCGAGCGCCCTCGCCTTCACCGGCCGCTGCGAAGGCCGCGAGCTGCTGGCGCGGCGCATGCAGCAGGCCTGGACGGCCTTCGCCCATGGCGGCGCACCGGCCGCGGCGGACCTGCCCGCCTGGCCGCGCTACGACACGGCCCACCGCGCCACGATGGAACTGGGCCTCTCGCCGCGCGTGGTGGACGACCCGCTCGCCGCCCAGCGCCTGGCCTGGGGCGACATGCCCTTCGACGCCTCGGCGCCCGACGAGCACGCCATCGGCGAACTCCTCTTCTCTCCGCAGTAATCACCCAACCGAATGCGCAGCGTGCGCCATGAACTTCCTCCAGTCTGACCTCGAGCTGAGCCGGCACTCCTACTACGCCGCGACGACGCAACGCACGCCCGCGCAGCCGCCGCTGCAGGGGCGCGTGCAATGCGACGTCGCCGTGGTGGGCGGCGGCCTGGCCGGCCTGTGCGCCGCGCTGGACCTGGCCGAGCAGGGCCTCGACGTCGTGGTGCTGGAGGCCAAGGAAGTCAGCTGGGGCGCCAGCGGCCGCAACGGCGGGCAGCTCATCCACGGCCTGGCCTGCGACGTGGCCGAGATCGAGTCCCAGCTCGGGCTGGACGATGCGCGGCGCGTCTGGAACATGAGCATCGAGGCGCTGGACCTGGTGCGCGAACGCTGCCGCAAGCACGCCATCGATTGCGACCTGCAGGACGGCTTCATCGGCGTGGCCACCACCCCGCGCAAGGGCCGCGCCCAGTCGCAATGGGCCGACCGCATCGAGCGCCTCTACGGCTACGAGATGCCGCGCATCGCGCCGCAGGACATGCGCCGCTGGGTCAACAGCCCGCGCTATGACAGCGGCGTCTACGACCCGCGCTCCGGCCACCTGCACCCGCTGAAATACGCGCTGGGCCTGGCTCGCGCGGCGCGCCAGGCCGGCGTGCGCCTCCACGAGCACAGCGCCGTCACGCGCATCGAGCGCGGCGCCACCGTCACGCTGCACACGGCCGAGGGCCAGGTCAGCGCGCGCCAGGCCCTGCTGGCCGGCAACGTCTATCTGCAGGGCGTGGCACCGGAGCTGGAGCCGCGCATCATGCCGGTCGGCACCTACATCATCACCAGCGCGCCCATGGGCGAGGCGCGCGCCAACGCGCTGATCCCGAGCCGCGCGGCGGTCTGCGACACCAACTTCGTGCTGGACTACCTGCGCCTGACGGCCGACCACCGCCTGCTGTTCGGCGGCGAGGTCAGCTACAGCACGCGCACGCCGAGTGACCTGGCCGAGACCATGCGCCGCCGCATGGTCATGACCTTTCCGCAGCTGGGCGACCTGCCGGTCGAGTTCGCCTGGGGCGGCTTCGTCGACATCACGATGAACCGCGCCCCCGACTTCGGCCGCCTGGACAGCAACCTGTACTACCTGCAGGGCTTCTCCGGCCACGGCCTGGCGCTGACCGGCCTGGCCGGCCGCATCGTCGCCCAGGCCATGGCCGGCGACGCGGCCCGCTTCGACCTCTTCTCACGACTGCGCCACCGGCGCTTTCCCGGCGGGCGCCTGCTGCGCACGCCGGCCCTGGTACTGGGCATGGCCTGGTACCGACTGCTGGATTTGCTTTGAGCCTCACCATGAACAAGACCGAACGAGAACTGCTGACCTTCGCCAACCTCGAACAGTGGCTGGACCGGCACGGCGTGACCGAGCTGGAATGCCTGGCGCCCGACCTCACCGGCGTGGCCCGCGGCAAGATCCTGCCGCGCGCCAAGTTCACCGAGGACCGCGGCATGAAGCTGCCAGAGGCCATCGTGGCCATGGGCGTGACGGGCAACTTCCCTGAGGACGGCCCCTACTACGACGTCATCTCGGCCAACGACCGGGACATGCACCTGACGCCCGACCTGAGCACCGTGCACATCGTGCCCTGGGCCACCGACCCCACCGCGCAGGTGCTGCACGACTGCTACGGCGCCGATGGCCAGCTCGTGCCCTTCGCGCCGCGCTCGGTGCTGCGCCGCGTCTGCAACCTGTTCGCGGCCGAGGGCTGGACGCCAGTCGTCGCCCCCGAGCTGGAGTTCTACCTGGTGGAGCGCAACGTCGACCCCGACATGCCGCTCAAGCCCCCGGTCGGCCGCAGCGGCCGCGCCGAAACCTCGCGCCAGGCCTACTCCATCGACGCGGTCAACGAGTTCGATCCGCTGTTCGAGGACATCTACGCCTACTGCGAAAAGATGGAGCTCAACGTCGACACGCTGATCCACGAGATCGGGGCCGGCCAGATGGAGATCAACTTCTTCCACGGCGACCCGCTGCGCCTGGCCGACGAGACCTTCTTCTTCAAGCGCCTGGTGCGCGAAGCGGCGCTGCGCCACGGCATGTATGCCACCTTCATGGCCAAGCCGATCGCCGGCGAGCCGGGCAGCGCCATGCATGTGCACCAGAGCGTGTTGCGCGCCGACGGCAACAACCTGTTCAGCAAGCCCGACGGCAGCGCCAGCGACGAGTTCCATTGGTACATCGGCGGCCTGCAGAAGTACCTGCCCGCCGCCATGGTGCTGTTCGCCCCGTATGTGAACAGCTACCGGCGCCTCGCGGCCAAGTTCGGCGCGCCGGTCAACCTGCAATGGGGGACCGACAACCGGACCGTCGGCATCCGCTCGCCCATCGCCTCGGCGCAGAACCGCCGCATCGAGAACCGCGTCATCGGCGCCGACGCCAACCCCTATGTGGCCCTGGCCGCCACGCTGGCCTGCGGCTACCTCGGCATCAAGCAGCGCATCGCCCCCACGGCCGAATGCACCGGAGACGCCTACCTGGGCAAGCACGAGCTGCCGCAAAGCCTGGGCGAAGCGGTGGAGCTGCTGCGCCAGTCGCCCGACCTCGCCGAGATCCTCGGCCCCGAGTTCGTGACCGTCTACAGCGAGATCAAGGACATCGAGTACGCGGAGTACATGAAGGTGATCTCGCCGTGGGAGCGCGAGCACCTGCTGCTGCACGTGTGACCGCCATGCATCGCTTCACCGACACCGTCGAGTCACGCGGCTATCACCTGCCGCCCGAGAAGCTGATCGAAGGCAACCCGCGGCAGACGCTGTGGCTGCACTACGTCGACGCCACCGGCAACTTCAGCGCCGGCCATTGGCACAGCGAGGTCGGCAAGTGGCATGTGGCCTACACCGAGGAAGAGTTCTGCCAGATCCTCGAAGGCGTCAGCGTGTTGACCGATGCAGACGGCACCGCGCACACGCTGCGCGCTGGCGACCGCTTCGTCATCCCGCGCGGCTTCAGCGGCACTTGGGAAGTGCTGCAACCGACCCGCAAGCTATTCGTGGCCCACGAAGGCCCTTGAAACACCATGCAGTCCAACCAACAGATTGACCAACGCCGCCGCAATGCCGCACCGCGCGGCGTGGGCGTGATGTGCGACTTCTACGCCGAGCGTGCCGAGAACGCCACGCTGTGGGATGTCGAGGGCCGCGAGTTCACCGACTTTGCCGGCGGCATCGCGGTGCTCAACACCGGCCATCGCCATCCGGACGTGATCCGCGCCATCGAGCAGCAGCTGCAACTCTTCACGCACACGGCCTACCAGATCGTGCCCTACGAGAGCGCAGTCGCGCTGGCCGAGCGCATCAATGCCCTGGCCCCCATCGAAGGCCAGAAGAAGACCGCCTTCTTCACGACCGGTGCCGAGGCGGTCGAGAACGCGATCAAGATCGCCCGCTGCGCCACCGGCCGCGCCGGCGTCATCGCCTTTGGAGGGGGCTTCCATGGCCGCACGCTGATGGGCCTGGCGCTGACGGGCAAGACCGCGCCCTACAAGCTCGGCTTCGGTCCCTTCCCCGGCGAGGTCTACCACCTGCCCTTCCCGTGCATCAGCCGCGGCGTGGCGGTCAGCGACAGCCTGGCCGCGCTGCAGCGGCTGTTCCAGTGCGACATCGAGGCCAGGCGCGTCGCAGCCATCATCATCGAACCCGTGCAGGGCGAGGGTGGCTTCCACGTCGCGCCGGCGGAGCTGATGACGGCGCTGCGAAAAGTCTGCGACGAGCACGGCATCCTGCTGATTGCCGACGAGATCCAGACCGGCTTCGGCCGCACCGGCCGCATGTTCGCGATGGAGCACCACGCCGTGCGCGCTGACCTGATCACGATGGCCAAGAGCCTGGCTGGCGGCATGCCGCTGTCGGCCGTCTGCGGCCGTGCGGACCTGATGGACGCGCCCGCCCCCGGCGGCCTGGGCGGCACCTATGCCGCCAACCCGCTGGCCGTGGCGGCCTCCCACGCGGTGGTGGACGCGCTGCAGCGCGAAGGGCTTTGCGAGCGTGCGGAGCAGTTGGGCGGCCGACTGATGCGCCACCTGGACGAGCAGCGCATGCGCTTTCTGGCACTGAGCGAGGTGCGCGGCCTGGGCTCCATGGTGGCGGCCGAGTTTGTCGACCCGAGAACGCGTCGCCCGAGCGCCGACATCGCCCGCCAAGTGCAGCAGGCGGCCCTGCGCCGCAACCTGCTGCTGCTGACCTGCGGCGTGGACGGCAACGTCATCCGCTTCCTCTACCCGCTGACAATTCCCGACGCGCAGTTCGACGCGGCGCTGGCCGTGCTGACCGAAACGTTCGCGGAAGTCGCCACGTCGCTGCAGGAGGCGCCATGACGTCCCCCGAGCCTCTCGCCCGCCTCAACGACCCGGCCCTGATCAAGACCCAGGCCCTCGTCGATGGGATCTGGCAGGCGCCGCCTGAGCGGTTTGCGGTCCACGACCCGGCAACGGGCGGCGTCATCGCCGAGGTGGCGAACTGCGATGCCCGCCAGGCGCTCGACGCGATCGCCGCGGCCGAGCGCGCGCTGCCCGCCTGGCGCGCCAAGACGGCCAGGGAGCGCGCCGCCGCGCTGCGCCGCTGGTTCGACCTGGTCCACACGCATGCCGACGACCTGGCCACGCTGATCACCGCCGAGCAGGGCAAGCCGTGGGTTGAAGCCAGAGGCGAAGTCATCTACGGCGCCAGCTTCATCGAATGGTTTGCCGAAGAGGCGCGACGCGCCGGCGGCGAGATCATCCCCAGCCACGACGCGACCAAGCGGCTGCTGACCCTGCGCCAGCCCATCGGCGTCTGCGCGGCCATCACGCCGTGGAACTTTCCCATTGCGATGATCACGCGCAAGGTCGCGCCCGCGCTGGCGGCCGGCTGCACCGTCATCGTCAAGCCGGCCGAGCAGACGCCGCTGTCGGCCCTGGCCCTGGCCGAGCTGGCCCAGCGCGCCGGACTGCCGGCCGGGGTGCTGAACGTGCTGACGGCCGACGGCGAGCGCTCCATCGCCATCGGCGAGGCGCTTTGCGACAGCCCCGTCGTGCGCCACCTGTCCTTCACCGGCTCCACCGAAGTCGGCCGCATCCTGATGCGCCAGTGCGCGCCGACGCTGAAGAAGCTGGCCCTCGAACTGGGCGGCAACGCACCCTTCATCGTCTTCGACGACGCCGACCTGGACAGCGCCGTCGAGGGCGCCCTGGCAGCCAAGTTCCGCAACGCCGGCCAGACCTGCGTGTGTGCCAACCGCTTCTATGTGCAGGACGGCATCTACGACCGCTTTGTCGAGCGGCTGGCCGCCCGCGTGAAGCACGACCTGCGGCCCGGCAGCGGCTTTGATTCGAAGTCTACGCAAGGCCCGCTGATCGATGCCGGCGCGCTGGCCAAGGTCGAGGCCCACGTGGCCGACGCGCTGGCCCATGGCGCGCGCCTGGTGACCGGCGGCGAACGCGTGGACGAGCGCTTCTTCGCACCCACCGTGCTGGCCGACGCGACGCCTGCGATGCGCTGCGCGACGGAAGAGACCTTCGGCCCGCTGGCGCCGGTGTTCCGCTTCCACACCGAGGCCGAGGCCATCGCCGCCGCCAACGCCACCGAGTTCGGCCTGGCCAGCTATCTCTACACCCGCGACATCGGCCGGCTGATGCGCGTGGGCGAGGCGCTGGAGTACGGCATGGTAGGCATCAACACCGGCCTCATCTCGACGGCCGAGGCGCCGTTCGGCGGCGTCAAGCAATCGGGCCTCGGCCGCGAGGGCGGGCACCAAGGTCTCGACGAGTACCTGGAGACCAAATACCTCTGTCTCGGGGACCTTTACCAATGAGCACGTCCCTCAGCCCCACCTTGCCCATCGCCACCGCGCTGCCCCGCAACGCACCGCGCGTGCTGGTGCCGGCCTGCAATCGCATGTTTGGCGACCATCCCTTCCACATGGCCGGCCGCAAATACATCGAGGCCGTGCGGCTGGCGGGCGCCTATCCGCTGATCGTGCCGGCCGCGCATCCGGATGAGCTCGAAGCCTGGCTGGACCTCGCAGACGGCGTGCTGCTGACCGGCTCGGCCTCCAATGTGCACCCGTCGCAGTTCAACGCCGAGATCCATGACGAGAGCCTGCCGCTGGACCCGCTGCGCGACGCCTGGACCCTGCCGCTGATCCGCCTGGCGCTTGCACGCGGCCTGCCGTTGCTGGCCATCTGCCGCGGCTTCCAGGAGACCAACGTGGCGCTCGGCGGCAGCCTGCATCAGGCGGTTCACGAACAGCAAGGCCTGGCCGACCACCGCGCCGACGACGACGCGCCGGTGGGTGTGCAGTACGGCCCGTCGCACCCCGTGCACCTCGAACGCGGCGGCCTGCTCACCCAGCTGCTGGGCGGCGATGAACTCGTCGTCAACAGCATCCACGGCCAGGGCATTGACCGCCTGGCCCCCGGACTGCGCGTCGAAGCGCGTGCGCCGGACGGCCTCGTCGAGGCCGCCTCCGTGGGCAGCGGCTTTGCGCTTTGCCTGCAATGGCATCCCGAGTGGCAGGCGGCCGACAACGCCGCGTCACTCGCCATCCTGAAGGCCTTCGGTGCGGCCTGCCAGGACTGGCGCGACCTGCACCGGCCACCGGGTCTCTGAGCGGCTCAACCACCCCGCAGCCGCCGGCCGCGGGCCACCCACGCTCCCAAGATCCCCCATGCAGTCCCAACCCAAAGACTTCAACACCCTGAACCACTGGATGCGCGAGCAGCGCGTCGGCGAAGTGGAATGCCTGGTGCCCGACCTCACCGGCCTGGCCCGCGGCAAGATCCTGCCGCGCGAGCGCTTCGCCGCCGACAAGGGCATGCGCCTTCCCGAGGTCGCCATCGCGATGAGCGTCACCGGTGAAGCCCCCAGCAGTGCGCGCTACACCGAGGTCATCGCTTCCACCGACCACGACATGGAGCTGCGCGCCGACCCGGCCACGGCCCGCCTCGTGCCCTGGGCCCAGGACCCGACGGTGCAGGTCATCCACGACTGCTACGACCGCCACGGCCAGCTCGTGCCCTTCGCGCCGCGCTCCGTGCTCAAGCGCGTCTGCGCGCTGTATGCCGGGCGCGGCTGGGCGCCCGTGGTGGCGCCCGAGCTGGAGTTCTACCTGGTGGCGCGCAACACCGACGCCGACCTGCCGCTGAAGCCGCCGGTGGGCCGCAGCGGCCGTGCCGAGACCTCGCGCCAGGCCTATTCCATCGACGCGGTCAACGAGTTCGATCCGCTGTTCGAGGACATCTACGCCTATTGCGAAAAGATGGAGCTCAACGTCGACACGCTGATCCACGAGATCGGTGCCGGCCAGATGGAGATCAACTTCTTCCACGGCGAGCCGCTGGGCCTGGCCGACGAAGTCTTCATGTTCAAGCGCCTGGTGCGCGAGGCCGCCCTGCGCCACGGCATGTATGCCACCTTCATGGCCAAGCCCATCGCCGGCGAGCCCGGCAGCGCCATGCACGTGCACCAGAGCATCGTGCGCATGGCCGACGGCAGCAACCTGTTCAGCAACGCCGACGGCACGGCCAGCGACGAGTTCCATTGGTTCATCGGCGGCCTGCAGCGCTACCTGCCGGCGGCCATGGCGCTGCTGGCGCCCTATGTGAACAGCTACCGCCGCCTGGCCCGCTTCACGGCCGCGCCGATCAACACGCAATGGGGCATCGACAACCGCACGGTGGGCCTGCGCTCGCCGCTGTCGCCACCCGCCGCGCGCCGCATCGAGAACCGCGTCATCGGCGCCGACGTGAACCCCTATATCGCGCTGGCCACCACCATGTCCTGCGGCTACCTCGGCATCACGCAGAAGCTCCAACCCACCGTGGAGTGCACGGGTGACGCCTACCTGAGCGAGTACGACCTGCCGCGCAGCCTGGGCGAGGCACTGGACATGCTCAAGGGCGAGAAGGCCCTGGCCGACGTGCTGGGCCAGGGCTTTGTCGACGTCTACGCCGAGGTCAAGGCCATCGAGCACGCCGAGTTCATGCAGGTGATCTCGCCGTGGGAACGCGAACACCTCTTGCTGCACGTCTGAAGGAGCCGCCATGACCGACAAGATCGACTGGCGCGCGCGCGCCGCCACGCAACGCTTCGACGGCCGCCAGCTCATCGACGGCAAGCGCCGCGACGCCGTGGGCGGCCAGATCTACGCCAAGCACTCGCCTGTTGACGGTCGCCTGCTGGGCCACGTTGCGCGCGGCCAGGCTGCGGACATCGATGCCGCCGTGGGTGCTGCACGCAAGGCCTTCGACGACTGCCGCTGGCGCAGCCTGTCGCCGCGTGACCGCAAGCGCGTGCTGCAGCGCTGGGCCGAGCTGCTGCTGGCCCACAAGGACGAACTCGCGCTGCTGGAGACGCTGGACATGGGCAAGCCCATCGCCCACAGCCTGTCGGTGGACGTGCCGTCCACCGCCAACTGCATCGCCTGGTATGGCGAGGCGATCGACAAGATCTACGACGAGATCGCGCCGACGGCGGCCAACGCGCTGGCCCTGGTGACGCGCGAGCCCATGGGCGTCATCGGTGCCATCGTGCCGTGGAACTACCCCCTCATCATGGCCGCGTGGAAGCTGGGTCCGGCCCTGGCGGCCGGCAACAGCGTGGTGCTC
This sequence comes from Roseateles sp. GW821-FHT09H10, assembly GCF_059415865.1. NCBI lineage: Bacteria > Pseudomonadati > Pseudomonadota > Betaproteobacteria > Burkholderiales > Sphaerotilaceae > Roseateles > Roseateles sp. GW821-FHT09H10. The sequence goes on from NZ_JBWKOB010000002.1 coordinate 364,397, forward strand.
AAGCCCAGCGAGAAGTCGCCCTACAGCGCGCTGCGCCTGGCCGAACTGGCGCTGAAAGCCGGCCTGCCGCCGGGCGTTCTGAACGTCGTGCCGGGCTACGGCCACGAAGCCGGCGAGGCGCTGGCCCTGCACCGCGACGTGGATGCCATCGGCTTCACCGGCTCGACACGCATCGGCCGGCGCATGCTGGCCGCATCGAGCGAGTCCAATCTCAAGCGCGTCTACAACGAGCTGGGCGGCAAGTCGGCCTATCTGGTGTTTGCCGACGCCGAGCTGGAGCGCGCCGCGCGCACGGCCGCCGGCAGTGTCTACTTCAACCAGGGCGAATCCTGCAATGCGCCGACGCGCCTGCTGGTGCACCGCTCGCGCGTGGACGAGTGTGTCGCGCTGCTGTGCGACGAGGCGCGCAAGTACACGCCAGGCGACCCGCTGGCGGAGACGACCGACATGGGCGCCCTCGTCGATGAGACGCAAATGCGCTCGGTGCTGGCCTACGTGCAGGCCGGCCAGGAAGAAGGCGCGGCGTTGGCGTTCGGTGGACAGCGCACACGCAGCGAGAGTGGCGGCTTCTTTGTCGAGCCGACCGTGTTTCGCTCGGTCAACAACGGCATGCGCATCGCGCGTGAAGAAATCTTCGGCCCCGTGCTGAGCGTCATCGCCTTCGATACCGAGGCCGAGGCCATCGCCATCGCCAACGACAGCCCCTACGGCCTGCAGGCCAGCGTCTGGACCGGCGGCCTGGACCGCGCCCACCGCGTGTCGCGGGCACTGCGCGCCGGCACCGTGCACGTCAACCAGTACGACGACGACGACATCACCGTGCCGTTCGGCGGCTTCAAGCAGAGCGGCAACGGCCGCGACAAGTCCCTGCACGCCTTCGACAAGTACACCGAGCTGAAGACCACTTGGCTTCGCATCGACGGCTGAGCATCATGCAGACAATCCCACCCACGGGCGGCCACGCGCCGTCCTTCTACGCGGCCAGCGGTCTGCCGCAGCCATCGCGTCCCAAATTGCAAGGCAGCGTCGAGGCCGACGCCGTCGTCATCGGCGCCGGCTACACCGGCCTGTCCACGGCGCTCCACCTGGCGGAGGCCGGCTACCGCGTCGTCGTGCTGGAGGCCGCACGCGTCGGCTGGGGCGCCTCGGGCCGCAACGGCGGCCAGCTGGTGCACAGCTACTCGCGCGACCTCGACGTCATCGAGGCCCGCCATGGCACGGCCGCCGCGCGCGCGCTCGGCGCCATGGCCTTCGAGGGCGCGGCCATCATCAAAGAGCGCATCCAGCGCTACGGCATCGATTGTCACTTCCAGCCCGGCGGCATGTTCGCGGCCATCACGACGAGACAGGTCAAGCAGCTCGAGCATCACAAGGCACTGTGGGAGCGCTTCGGCCACCGCGAGCTGGAGATGCTGGACGCCAGGCAGAGCGAAGCCGAGGTCGGCACGCAACGCTATCGCGCCACGCTGCTGGACCGCAGCACCGGCCATGTGCATCCGCTGCGCCTGGCACAGGGCGAGGCGATGGCTTTCGAGTCGCTGGGCGGCGTCATCCACGAAGACTCCGCCGTCGTGCGCATCGCCCGCGGCGACCCGGCTGTCGTGCACACCGCCGAGGGCAGCGTCCGCGCACGCTTCGTCATCGTCGCCGGCAACGCCTACCTCGGCGGGCTGGAGCCTCAGCTCGCCGCCCGCTCCATGCCCTGCGGCACCCAGGTCGTCGCCACCGAACCGCTGGGCGATCGCTTCCCCGAGATCCTGCCGACGAACTACTGCGTGGAAGACTGCAACTTCCTGCTCGACTACTTCCGCCTGTCCGCCGACCGCCGGCTGATCTACGGCGGTGGCGTCATCTACGGCGCGCGCGACCCGGCCCATGTCGAATCCATCGTGCGGCCGAAGTTGCTGAAGACCTTCCCGCAGCTGAAGGGCGTACGCATCGACTACGGCTGGACCGGCAACTTCCTGCTGACGCTGTCGCGCCTGCCCGAGGTGGGGCGCTTGGCACCCAACATCTACTACTCGCAGGGCTGCTCGGGCCACGGCGTGACCTTCACGCACCTGATCGGCCGCGTGCTCGCCGAAGCCATCCGCGGCCAGGCGGAGCGCTTTGATGCCTTTGCGTCGCTGCCCCACTACCCCTTCCCAGGCGGCCGCCTGCTGCGCGTGCCTCTGACCGCGATGGGTGCCCTTTGGTACGACCTGCGCGACCGACTGCAGCTCTGAAGCCGCTGCTCTCAAACTTCGAGACGACTCATGAAAACACTGCGCACCCAGGTGCTCATCATCGGCGCGGGGCCTTCCGGCTTGCTGCTCGGCCAACTGCTGCACAAGGCCGGCGTGGCCAATCTAATCCTCGAGCGCCAGACCGGCGGCTATGTGCTCGGCCGCATCCGCGCCGGCGTGCTGGAGCAGACCACCGTCGACCTGCTGGACCAGGCCGGCGTCGGCGCGCGCATGCATGCCGAAGGGCTGGTGCATCACGGCTTCGAGCTGATGTTCGACGGCCAGCGCCACCACATCGACCTGAGCCGGCTGACCGGCGGCAAGTCGGTCATGGTCTACGGCCAGACCGAGGTGACGCGAGACCTGATGGAAGCCCGTGAGGCTTCCGGCGAGCAGACGCTGTACTCGGCTTCGGACGTCGAGCTGTTCGGCTTTGACGGCGACAGCCCTGGCGCGCGCTGCACGGTGGATGGCGAGCGCGTCGAGGTATTTTGCGACTACATCGCCGGCTGCGACGGCTATCACGGTGTCAGTCGCGCCAGCGTACCCGCCAGCGCCATCCAGACGCATGAGAAGGTCTACCCCTTCGGCTGGCTGGGCCTGCTCAGCGACACGCCGCCGGTGTCGCACGAGCTGATCTACGGCCGCCACGAACGCGGCTTCACGCTGTGCAGCATGCGGTCGAGCACGCGCAGCCGCTACTACCTGCAGGTGCCGCTGACGGAGCAGGTCGGCGACTGGAGCGACGAGCGCTTCTGGAACGAATTGCGCTCGCGCATGGACCCCGCCGCGGCGGCGGCCCTGGTCACCGGGCCGTCACTTGAAAAGAGCATCGCGCCGCTGCGCAGCTTCGTCGCCGAGCCGATGCGCTTCGGGCGCCTCTTCCTCGCGGGAGACGCCGCCCACATCGTGCCGCCGACCGGCGCCAAGGGGCTGAACCTCGCGGCCTCCGACGTGCACTACCTGTCCCAGGCGCTGATCGAGCATTACCGCGAGAAGAGCGAAGCCGGCATCGAGCACTATTCGGCGCGCTGCCTGTCGCGCATCTGGAAGGCTGAGCGCTTCTCCTGGTGGTTCACCAGCCTGATGCACAACCTGCCGCACGAGCCCCTGATCGACGCGAAACTGCACCGCGCCGAGCTGGAGTACCTCGTCACCTCGGACAGCGCCATGGCCGCGATGGCGGAGAACTACGTCGGCCTGCCCTGGTGAAGCAGACGGCGGGGCTCAGGCCTCGTCGTCGTCCACCGGCTCGCCGCCATGCGCGGCGACCTTGTCGAGCAGCTCGATCAGCATGGCGCGTTCGGCGGCTGACAGGCTGTGCTGCAGCTCGCTCTCCATCTCCGGCGCACGCGTGGCCAGATCGGCCGCAAGCGCGGCGCCTGCCTCGCTGAGCCGCACCTGCTGGGACCGGCGGTCGACCTGGCTGCGCTCCCGCTCGACCCAACCGCGCTCCTGGGCCCGGTCCAGCAACAGCGTCAGGTGCGGGCGCGACAGGGCCAGTGCATCGCTCAGCTCCTTGGGCGCCAGGGCCTGATTGGCCTGCAGCAGCATCAACAAGGAGAACTCGACCGGCCGCACCGAGAAGGGCTTGCCGATGTGGCGGGCGAACAGGGCCTGGGTCGTGATGCGGGCCTTGGCGATGCGGTAGCCGATCACCGAGTCGAGCACGCCCGACTGCGGCTCGGTCTTCTGAGACTTGGACATGCCGCCATGATGCCGCAAGGCCCTCAGCCTTCAGCGCGGCGCCATGCGCAGCGCGCCGTCCAGGCGGATGACCTCGCCATTGAGGTGGCCGTTGTTGACGAAGTGGGCCGCCAGCGCGGCGAACTCCTCGGGCTTGCCCAGGCGCCTGGGGAAAGGAATGGACGCAGCCAGGTTGGCCTGCACTTCTTCCGGCAGCTCCGTCAGCAGCGGCGTGGCGAACAGTCCCGGCGCCAGGGTGCAGACGCGAATGCCGTGCTGGGCCAGGTCGCGCGCCAGCGGCAGCGTCATGCCGACGAGGCCGGCCTTGGACGCCGAGTAGGCCTCCTGGCCCACCTGGCCGTCGAAGGCGGCGACCGAGGCCGTGCACAGGATGGCGCCGCGCTCGCCGTCTTCCAGCCCGCCCAGCTTGGCGATGCGGGCGGCGGCCAGGCGGATGACGTTGTAGGTGCCCACGAGGTTGATGCGCACGACGCGCTCGAAGTCCTCCAGCGGCGCGGGCGAGCCGTCGCGGGCGATGACGCGCTTGGCGGTGCCGATGCCGGCGACGTTCATGACGATGCGCGCCGGGCCATGGGCGGCCTCGGCGGCGTCGAGAGCGGCGGTCACCGAGGCTGCGTCGGTGATGTCGCAGGCGCAGGCGATGCCGCCGATGTCGGCCGCCACGCGCTGGGCGCCGGCTGCGTTGATGTCCAGCACGGCCACCTTGGCGCCCTGCCGGGCGAGTTCACGTGCCACGGCTTCGCCGAGGCCGGAGCCGCCGCCGGTGACGATGGCAGCCTGGTCTTGAATCTTCATGGAGTCTCCTTGATGGGTTTCTGCGGTCGGATGAGCCACGGGTCATCACCCGCGTAGAGGGCCTCGACCAGCGCCGCGCGGTGGCTCAGCACCGCGCGCTGGTTGATCGAGTTCTTGTCGGTGATCTCGCCGTGCTCGATGGAGGGTGGGTCGATCAGCACATGCAATCGCTCGATGCGGTTGGCACTGCCGCTGCCCTGGGCATGCAGGCTGTTGGCCAGCTGCTGGAAGAAGTCGCGCACCTTCGGGTGCTGCAGCACGTCGGCGGCCGTCGCGTCGGGCCCGCGCCCGCTCAGGGCCCGGCAGTCGGCCAGCCGCGGGAAGATCAGCGCGCCCAGCTGATCGCGGTTCAAGCCGGTGAGCACGGCGTCCTGCACATAAGGATGGCCCTCGAGCACGATGCGGGCGCGCAAAGGGCCGACGCTGACGAAAGTGCCTGTCGACAGCTTGAAGTCCTCGGCGATGCGCCCGTCGAAGGCCAGGCCCAGGCTGAGGTCCTCGGGGTCGACGACGCGCACCGCGTCACCTGTGCAATAGAAGCCCTCGGCATCGAAGGCCGCGGCCGTCAATGCCGGCTCTCGCCAGTAGCCCGGCATGACGTGTGGGCCGCGGAAGCGCACCTCCAGCTTGCCCTGCATCGGCACGAGCTTGGCCTCCACGCCGGGGCAAGGCAGGCCGATGTGGCCGGATTTCGCATGGGTGCCGACCAGGAAGAGGCAGGACGGCGCCGTCTCGGTCATGCCCAGGCTGGTCAGCACGCGCACGCGCTCGCCGCAGGCCGCGACGCTGTGGCGGTCCAACTTGTCCCACACTGCCTGCGACAGGCCGGCGGCCGCGAACATGATGGCCTTGAGCTGGCGGAAGAAGGCGTCGCGAAGCGCCACGTCCTCATCCATCGCGTTGGCCAGTTCCTCCAGGCCCTTGGGCACATTGAAGTAGACCGTCGGCGACACCTCCTTCAAGTTGCGCACCGTCTGCGCGAAGGCTGTCGGCGTTGGCTTGCCATCGTCGATGTAGAGGCTGCCACCGTTGTAGAGGGCGATGCCGAAGTTGTGGCTGCCGCCGAAGGTATGGCTCCAGGGCAGCCAATCGAGCAACACCGGCGGCGCGTCGCCGAGGAAGGCCATGCACTGGCGCAGCATCTGCTGGTTGGCGCAGAGCATGCGGTGCGTGGTGATGACGCCCTTGGGCGCGCTCGCGCTGCCGCTGGTGAACAGGATCTTGACGATGGTGTCAGGGCCGATGGCCGCATGGGCATCGTCCAGCGGCTGCCGGGGCTTGGTGGCCAGCAGCGAGGAGAAGGTCGCCGTGGGCCGGTCGGGCAATTGGCCGCGACCCAGCACGACGGGCACGTCGATGGGCACCAGGGCCGATAGGGCACGGGCAAAACCCTCGTGGGCGGCGTACACCAGGCCTGGCGTCAGCACGCCGAGGATGTGGCGCAGCCGGGCGAAGTCGCTGGACACCAGCGCATAGGCCACCGACACGCTGACATAGGGCACGCCGGCCCACATCGCGCCCATCATCAGCGTCGCGTGCTCGAGGCTGTTGTCCGCCAGGATGGCCAGCGGCCGTTCGGCGCTGACGCCGGCATCCAGCAAGGCCTGCCCCACCGAGCGGGCGCGCACCAGCATGTCGGCGTAGCTGAGGTGGCGCCAGTCGCCGGAGGCGTCGCGCTGGGCGACCAAGGTGCGGTCGGGCGCGGCGCGGGCCCAGTGCTCCAGCACATCGGTCAGGCAGTTCGGGTAGTCCTGCAGCGCCTCGGTGGAGGTCAGGACCTGGCTGCCATCGGCCTGGGTCGTCAGGCGGGCATCCACGCAGCCGCCCACGCGCGCGGCACGGAAGGGCGCACTCATGACTTCACCACCTTGGCAGCCTTGCCTTCCAGAAAGGCCTGCAGCCTCGATTTGGCCTCCGGCGTGCTTGCGGCGACAGCCGACATCAGCGCCTCGGTGAACAGGCCTTCGGCGGCGCCTTGCTCCGCGATACGCGGCAGCGCGTGGATGACCGCGAAGGCCGTCATCGCCGACGTGCGCGCGGCCGTCTGTGCCAGTTCCATGGCCTTGCCCAGACCGGCGCCAGCGGCCACGCGGTATTGCACAAGGCCGGCGCGCTCGGCTTCGCCAGCGTCATAGAGGCGGCCCGTCAGCATCATGTCCATCATGCGCGAGACGCCGATCAGCCGCGGGATGCGCACCGAGCCGCCACCGCCTACGAAGATGCCACGCTGGCCCTCCGGCAGGCCGAAATAGGCGCTGTCATCGGCCACACGGATGTGGCAGGCGGCGGCCAGTTCCAGCCCCCCGCCCACAACGGCACCGTGCAAGGCCACGACGACGGGCACCCGGCCGTATTGCAGCGCATCGAAGACCGCATGCCAGCCGCGCGAGTGCTGGACCGCGCCGCCGATGTCGCGCTCCACCAGCTCCGACAAGTCCAAACCGGCACAGAAATGGGCGCCCTCGCCACTGAGCAGCAGGGCGGCCACGTCCCCGGGCAGGTTCAACAGCGCCGTATGGAGTTGGCGCATCAACTCGTCCGAGATGGCATTGCGCTTGGCCGGTCGATCCAGGCGCAGATGCAGCACCTGGCCAACGCGCGTGATCTTCAGCAGGTCCAGGCTCGCCAGCAGGCCTTCAACCGGCGCTTCGGGTGGCAGCAGAGGTTCAGAGGGCTTCATTTTGATTCAACGTTTGAACTACAATTTTGCGAATGATCGTTCATATATTGAACCATTTCAAGTCTTGTCGTTCAGGGTTTTCACTGCATCACACGGCGCCTCCCAAGGCAGTTCCACCCGTCACCACCTCCTTGATTCCAAGACTTAATAGTTATACAGTGTAATTATCAAGTTGAACGATCACCTCCTCATGAGCTCCTACATCCCCTACGGCGCCTACTGGTCCACGCCCTTCGCCAAGTGGCAGGGCTCGCTGTCCCACCTGAACGCCCTGCAACTCGCCGCCGTCTGCGGCCGCAACGCGCTGGAGGCGCGCCGCTTTCCGATGGAGGCCATCGACCTGGGGATCCTGGGCGTGACCAATCCGCAGGTCGGCGGCTTCTACGGCCTGCCCTGGGTCACGGCGCTGATGGGCATCGACCGCGTGGCCGGGCCCACGATCCAGCAGGCCTGCGCCACCAGCGTCCGCGCCCTGCAGATGGCCAGTCAGGAGATCCAGGACGGCGCCTCGCGCTGCGCCCTGCTGGTGATGGCGGACCGCCAGTCCAACGGCCCGGTCATCTACTACCCCGACCCCAAGGGCCCCGGCGGCTACGGGCACACCGAGCGATGGGTCACCGACAACATGGCCTACGACCCCTACTTCAAGGACTCCATGCTGGAGACCGGCGAGAACGTCGCCCGGCGCTACGGCTTCACGACGGCCCAGCAACATGCCGTCAAGCTGCGCCGCTACGAGCAATACCAGCAGGCCCTCGCCGATGACCGCGCCTTCCAGAAGCGCTACATGGTCGACGTGCCGCTGTACGACGGCCGCTTCCGCAAGGCCAATGGCGCGCTGACCGCGGACGAGGGTGTCTTTCCGACCACGGCCGAGGGCTTGGCCAGGTTGAGACCGGTGGCCGGCGAGAGCGGCACCATCACCTTTGGCGGCCAGACGCATCCGGCCGACGGCAACGCCGGCGCCATCGTGACGACACGCGAGTTCGCGCGCGAGGTCGCGACCGACCCCGGCATCGAGATCGAGGTGCTGAGCTTCGGCACCTGCCGCGAGGAAGCTGGCTACATGCCCGCCGCGCCCGGCCCGGCTGCGCTCGCAGCCTTGAAGCGCGCCGGGCTGACGGCGCAGGACCTGGACGCCGTGAAGACGCACAACCCCTTCTCGGTCAACGACCTGGCACTCGCGGCCGACATCGGCTTCCCCTGGGAGCGCATGAACAACTACGGCTGCTCCCTCGTCTGGGGCCATCCGCAGGCGCCAACCGGCCTGCGCGGCGTCATCGAGCTGATCGAGGAACTGGTGCTGCGCGGCGGCGGCGTCGGCCTCTTCACCGGCTGCGCGGCCGGCGACACGGGCCTGGCCACCGTCCTGCGCGTCACCGACTCCAAGAACTGACGAGACAAACCATGCAAGTCATCCGCCCCGCCGACGTCGGCGCCCTCATCCCCGACAACGCCACCCTCTTCCTGGGCGGCCTGGCCGTCACCAGCCTGCCCGAGGAGTTGCTCGCCGCACTCGAGCAGCACTTCCTTTCCACCGGCCACCCCCAGCAGCTCAGCACCTGGGCCTGCGGCGCCATCGGCAACTCCGGCGCGGCGGGCATGAAGCACTTCGCCCACGCCGGCATGATCAAGCGCGTCGTCGCCGGCCACTTCGGCCAGACCGGTCCCGAGATGATGAAGATGGTCTTCAACGGCGACGTCGAGGCCTACAACTTCCCGCAGGGCTCGCTGTCGCACCTGACGCGCCAGATCGCCTGCCGCTCGCCCGGCGTGCTCACCAAGGTGGGCCTGGGCACCTTCGTCGACCCGCGCCTGGAGGGCGGCAAGATGAACAGCCGCTCGACCGAAGACCTGGTGCGCCTGGTCGAGTTTGAAGGCGAGGAGTGGCTGTACTACCAGGCGCCGAAGATCGACGTCGCGCTGATCCGCGGCACGCTGGCCGACGAGCACGGCAACATCACGCTCGACAAGGAAGGTGTCATCCTTGAGCAGCTCTCCATCGCCCAGGCCGCGCGTGCCAGCGGCGGCATCGTCATCTGCCAGGTGGAGCGCATCGTCAAGGCCGGCACGCTGCACCCCAAGGCGGTCAAGATTCCCGGCGTCGTGGTGGACTACGTCGTCGTGGCCGAACCGCGCAACCACATGCAGACCATCGCCACGCAGTTCGATCCCGCGCTGTGCGGCGACATCCGCGTGCCCACCGGCAGCCTGGCCGTCATGCCGCTGGACGAACGCAAGGTCATCGCCCGCCGCGCGGCCATGGAACTCAAGCTCGGCGCCATCACCAACCTGGGCATCGGCATCCCGGCGGGCATCCCGTCCGTCGCCGCCGAGGAAGGCATGGCCGACGCGCTGACGCTGAGCATCGAGAGCGGCGTGACCGGCGGCATCCCGGCGCAGCTCGGCGACTTCGGCCTCGCCTACAACGCCGAGGCCATCATCGAGCAGAGCTTCCAGTTCGACTTCTACGACGGCGGCGGCCTGGACGCGAGCTTCCTGGGCCTGGCCCAGGTAGACGCGGCCGGCAACGTCAACGTCAGCAAGTTCAACGGCCGGCCAGTCGGCTGCGGCGGCTTCGTCAACATCACCCGCTCCACCAAGCGGCTGGTGTTCTGCGGCAGCTTCACGGCCGGCGGCCTGGCGCTGCAGATCGGCGACGGTCGGCTGCACATCGAGACCGAGGGCCGCTCGCGCAAATTCATCCAGCAGGTCGAGCAGATCACCTTCAACGGCCGCGACGCGGCGCAGCGCGGTCAGCAGGTCGTCTTCGTCACCGAGCGCGCCGTCTTCCATCTGCGCGAGGACGGCCTGGAGCTGACCGAGATCGCGCCGGGCATCGACCTGGAGCGCGACGTGCTGGCGCACATGGACTTCAAGCCCATCGTGAAGGATGTGAAGCAGATGGATGCGGGGCTGTTTCGAGAGCGTTGGGGTGGGTTGCGCGCGGCGCTGGGTGGCTGACCCCAAAGACGGTCCCGAGCAAACACAACATCAGGCGCGGCCGAACACCTCGGCGAGGCGGCGCGCCAGGTCGTCCACCGTGCGCTCCTTGGCCAGCACGGCGCGCACGCCGACGGCGCGGGCGGCAGTCTCCAGAGTCTCGGCCATCGAGCCGGAAGCGAGCACGACCGGCAGCCCCGGCCGGCTGGCCACGATGTCGCGCGCCAGGTCGATGCCGTTGCGCAGCGGCATGTCGAAATCGGTGACGACCGCATCGAAGGCCAGCGGCTCTTGCCGCACCAGGGCCAGCGCACGCGCCGCGTCGCGCACGCTGGTGGCACGGTAGCCGGCCTGCACGAGCAACTGCTCGACCACCAGCGTCATCACGTCGTCGTCATCGACGTAGAGCACGTGCTCGCCCTGCCCGGGCGGCACGGGCGTCTCGGGCGCGGCGGCGGCCGGCGCCGTCTCGGTGGCCGGCAGCCACACATGGAAGGTGGTGCCGACGCCGGGACTGCTCTCCACGCGGATGACGCCGCCATGCCCGGTCACGATGCCATGCACGACCGACAGGCCCAGGCCCGTGCCCTTGCCAACCGCGCGGGTCGTGAAGAAGGGCTCGAAGACGCGCGCCACCGTGGCTGCGTCCATGCCTTTGCCGCTGTCCTGCACCCAGAGGTGCACCCAAGCCGTGCCAGGGGATGAATGGGTGGGCGCCGGCGCCCTGTCCGTGCCGACCGTGACCGTGCCAATGCCATCGGGCAGCGCATGCCAGGCGTTGGTGCAAAGGTTCATCAGCACCTGATGCATCTGCACCGGGTCGACCAGCACGACTGCGGTCAAGCCGCTGCTCACGGCTTGCAGTTGCGTGCCCGGCGGCCGGCTGGCCTGCAGCAGGCCCAGGGTTTCGGCCACCAATTGGTCGAGGTCCGTCGGCTCGGGCGTGCGCTCGGTGCGGCGTGCAAAGGTGAGGATCTGCTGAACCAGCGCCCGGCCCCGCCGCCCGGCGCGCTCGATCTCGGCGACGAGGCGGGCCCGCTCGTCCGCCGGGCCGGCGCGCAGCGCCAGCGCCGCGTTGCCCAGGATGCCGCCGAGCAGGTTGTTGAAGTCGTGCGCGATGCCGCCCGCCAGCACGCCGAGAGATTCCATCTTCTGCGACTGCAGCAGTTGGGCTTCCAGCGAGCGCCGCGTGCGCTCGGCCAGGTGGATCTCGGTGACATCGCGCCCGGTGCCGCGGTAGCCGCGGAAGGCTCCGTCGCGGTCGTACCAGGGTTCGCCGCTGATGCGGTCGACGCGCCAGACGCCGTCACGCGACGTGAAGGCGATGTCCAGGTCGCGGAACTGCTCGTGGCGCGCGATCGTCTCGCGGTGGCTGCGCAGCCAGTCGGCCTCAGCCTCGGCCTCCGGCACCGCGTCCCAGGGGTGGTGGCCCAGCGCGCTGGTCGTGTCCAGCGAGGCCATCCGCTCCGGGTTGCCGATGATCTCGGTGAAGCGGTGGTCCTCGTCGGTTTCCCAGTAGTAGTCCCAGGACAGGCCCGTGATGGCCCGGAAGCGCGCCTCCTGCCGCGCGCTGGCCTCCGCATCGGTTGCTGCGGGCGGCGGTGGCGGGGACCCTGGTGAAGACATGGTGCGACAACCTCGCTGGCTGGCTGCCGATTGTGTCGGTGCCGCGGGCGTTTGTGTGCGGCCGCCTCCTGGAAAGCCGGGGTCGCCGCCTTCCACGAGGCGCTCGGGGACTGAGCCCCGCCGCCTCATGCAACGGCGTCGCTCACGCGGAACACGTTCACGGCCTGCGCCAGCCGCTGCGCCTGCTCTTGCAAGCTTTCCGACGCCGCGGCCGACTGCTCCACCAAAGCGGCGTTCTGCTGCGTCATGCGGTCCAGTTCGTTGACGGAGTGGTCGACCTGGGAGATGCCGGAGGCCTGCTCCTGAGCCGCGGTGCTGATCTCGCCAATCATCTGGGTCACGCGGCGCACACCGCTGACGATCTCCTGCATGGCGCCGCCGGCATCCTTCACCAGGCGCGCGCCGCTGTCGACCTTCTCGGCGGACGCGCCGATCAGCGTCTTGATCTCGCGGGCCGCCACGGCGCTGCGCTGAGCCAGGTTGCGAACCTCACCGGCCACCACCGCGAAGCCGCGCCCCTGTTCGCCAGCGCGCGCGGCCTCGACCGCCGCATTCAGCGCCAGGATGTTGGTCTGGAAGGCGATGCCGTCGATGACGCTGATGATGTCATTGATCTTGCGCGAGGCGTCGTTGATCTCGTCCATGCTGGCAACCACCTGGGCCACGATCTCGCCGCCACGCTGGGCCGCCTGCGAGGCGGTGCTGACAAGACCGTCGGCAGAGCGCGCAGCCTCGGCGCTCTGGTAGACGCTGCCGGTCAGTTCGGAGATGGAGGACGCGGTCTGCTGCAGATTGGCTGACGTCTGCTCGGTGCGGGTATTGAGGTCCATGCTGCCGGCAGCAATCTCACGCGAGGCGACTGCGATCGACTCGGTGGCCTGCCGGATCGTGCTGACGGTCTGGCCGAGCCGGCCCACCATGGTGACCACCGCCTGATGCAGTGAACCGGGCACCGAGGCCGACACGCCGGCTTCCTCGCCGCTGAGGTCGCCATCGGCGACGCGCTGCACGAAGCGCTGAAGTCGAGCCGGCTCGTCACCGAGTTCACGCCATACCGAGGCCAGGATGAGGCGCGAGGCCATGCCGAGCACCATCAGCACGACCAGACCTGTCCCGAGCCCCACCCAGACATTGGTGCGCACGCCGCCCAGGGCAGCAACCTGTGCCTGGTTCACGGCCTCGGCAGATGCCTTCTTCTGCGCCTGCAGGCGCTCGCTGAACTCCGCCAGGCCGGCTTGCATGCGCTTGACCGAGTCACCCGCGTCCTGCTTGGTCAGCATGGCCCGCGTCGCGGCCAGGGCTGCGCTCTGGTAGGTGTCGAAGGCGCTGCCCAGGCTGCGCGCGGCGTCCAGCTTGCCGTCCAGCTTCTCGGCCTCTGCCGCCGACTTGCGCACGCTGGCGACGACATCCTCGACGTCCTTGAGCTTGCTTTCATCCCCCTCGGTTGCCGCCGACTGCAGGTTCAGGCGGAATTCCTCGGCACCGCGGTCGATGCGGGCCACGCTTTCCATGTAGGGGTAGTCGACATCGCGCAGGTGCTCCATCTGCGCCGAGGTCCGTGAGCCGACGACATAGCTGGCGCCGGAGCCCACGATGAAGACCAGCGCGGCGCTGATCGGCAGCATCCAGATCTTGGTTCGGAAGTTCATAGGGGGCTCTCCTTGCTGTGCACGAAATGTGAACCGGCGCCATCATATTGAGACACTTTGTTCGCATATAGGAAGCTTCTCACGCTTTCCCATTTGCTGCGATTGACGGCCAGATTTGCTTCGTCTTGGTGCAGCCAGGAGCGCGAGTCAGCCAATACTCACGGGGCAAAGTCGATTTCAGCCGCTTTGAGGAGCCAGCCAGTGAACGATGCCACGCTTGAAGCAGCTTCTTGGCTCCGCCCACTTGTTTGCGAACTTTTGTTCGTTTTAATATGAACCCAACGCGGCCGCCAATGGCTGCGCAGCGACGCAGAGCCAGGCAGCCGCCTGTGCCCGGCGGCCCTCCACACAACCAGCTGAACCCACCAGATGAAACCCACTCTTCGCCTCGCGGTGGCCTCCACCCTGGCCGCCACAGCCCTCGGCGCGAGCGCCACTGAATACACCTTTGGCGGCTACGGCACGCTGTCCGCCGTGCGCTCCAGCAGCGACAGCACCGAATTCCGCGCCAACTGGCGGCAGGACAAGGGCAGCCACGGCAATGTGGACTTCGGCGTCGACTCGCGTCTGGGTGTTCAGGCCACCGCCAAGTTCAACGGCACCTTCTCCGCCACTGGCCAACTGCTGGCCCTGCGCCGCGACGGCAAGGACAAGGTCGACGTCGAATGGCTCTATGCGCAAGCGCAGATCACCGAAGAGCTGAGCGCCCGCATCGGCCGCGTCGCCCTGCCCGCCTTCATGCTGTCGGACAGCCGAAACGTGGGCTACAGCCAGCACTGGGTGCGCACGCCCGCCCAGGCCTATCTCGGCTTCCCGGTCACCTCCATCGACGGCGCGCAGGCTACCTACCGCGTGCGCCTGGGCGACGTCAATCTGACGGTGCAGCCGACGTTTGGGCAGGCCAAGGCCAAGCTCTATTTCGACCTTGGCCCGCAGCTCGGCATGGCCACCAACGAGAGCGCCTGGAAGCGCCTGGGCAGCGTCAACGTGACGGCCGAGAAGGGTGACTGGCAGTTCCGCATCGGCCACACGGTCACGCAGGAGGCGACCAACGACTACGTCTCCCATCCCTTCATCCCGAGCGACCGCTTCCGCGACGCCTTCACCGGCGTGGGCGCGCAGTACGACGACGGCCGCCTGCTGGTGATGGCCGAGTACATCATGCGCAAGACCTCGGGCCAGGTCTTCGACACACGCAGCTATTACGTGACGGCCGGCTACCGCGTCGGCGAGTGGATGCCCTATGCGATCCACTCCCATCTGAAATACACCGGCGTGGCCCTTGCCGGCCTCAGCCCGGCCAGCACCAACGCCGTCGGCGTGCGCTGGGACTTCAAGACCGGCATGGCGCTGAAGGCCCAGTACGAACGCGCCAGCCAGACCGGCCAGCAGTTCCTCGTCATCGACCCCTCGGGCAAGAAGGTCGGCATCACCACCGTCGCCCTCGACTTCGTCTTCTGAAAGCACGCGCCATGCACAAGCAACTGATGGCAGGCGCCGCCCTGCTCGCGGCCTTCACGGCCTCCTTGCCCGCCCTTGCCTCCGACATCGTCGTTGTGGGCCATCCCTCTGCGGCGCCCATGTCCAAGGACCAGGTCTCTGACATCTTCCTCGGCAAGAACACTGCGCTGAACCCGGTGGACCTGCCTGAGGCCGCGCCGATCCGCGCCGAGTTCTACAAGAAGGCCACGGGGCGCGACCTCTCCCAGATCAAGGCCACCTGGGCTCGCCTCGTGTTCTCGGGCAAGGCGCAGGCGCCCAAAGAGGGAGCCGACGCCGCCGCAGTCAAGAAGGCTGTCGCCGCCGACCCCAAGGCCGTGGGCTATCTGGAGAAGGCTGCGGTCGACGCCAGCGTCAAGGTGCTCGCCACCGTCGAGTAGGCGCGAGTGAGGGCAGGCCGCGCGAGCGGCCTGTCCACGATCATCGATCAGCAGCGGAAAAAGTGCCGCGCCGGCTCAGCTCACCGCTTCAGCTTCGACAGGCACCCTGCGCTCATGCCGAGCGCACAGCATCGCCGCCAGTTGCTCGGGCACGTCGTTGTCGAAGCTCATCAGCAGGTCGGAAGACTGGCCCGCCGCCGCGGCCTTCAGCACGTCAGCCACGCAGGTCTTTTGCGCATCGGTTGCCGGCTGCTTCAGCTTGGCCTCCAGCAGCGCCACGGTCTCGTCGCGCAGGCGGTCCGAGCCCAGCACATGCCAGGCGTAGTCGACCTCATAGCGCTGCACGGCATCCATCAGGCTTTCGCCGTCCAGGCGGGACTCCTGAGAAAAGCCATTCAGCGTGCGGGTGCTGAGGCTCTGGGCGACCAGCGCCAGCAGTTCGTCGTGCAGGGGGGTGTTTGCGGCGGCCATGGCGGGTCCTTCAGACATCGATAAACCCACGGGGATTGGCACTGCCACAGGTCCATGGGCGGACACGGCGCAGAGGTTGGTATCTGGACAAAAGGGCGGAATGCTCGGGATCGCCCGGAGCGATCCCTCGGCCTGCGCGCAAGCGCTCCGGCCCGTGGCCGCGGGCTCCGTCCAAGGCAGTCCACTGGACTGCCTTGAGCGAACCACACGGCGGTTCTCATCCGCCCCAGGTGGCCAAATGAAAAACGGCTCCCGTGAGGGGAGCCGTTTTGCATTTGGTGGCCTGGGGCGGAATCGAACCACCGACACGCGGATTTTCAATCCGCTGCTCTACCAACTGAGCTACCAGGCCTTGTTCTGCTCACCGAAAAGACCATGCGGCCGTTCAGCGAAGTCCGCGACTATAGCATCAAAATCAGCCAACAAGCTAGCGCACGGAACCGGCGTCTTCGGGCCGAGCGCTGGGACCGACTGGGCTCACCCGCGTTCAGCGAGGCGAGACCGGGCGAGGGGCTTCAGACACTTCCGCCGCGCTTGTTGCGGCTGAGGTCGACGCCGAGCTGCTTGAGCTTGCGGTAGAGATGGGTGCGCTCCAGGCCGGTCTTCTCCGCGACGCGGGTCATGGAGCCGTTTTCCTTGGCGAGATGGAACTCGAAGTAGCTCTTCTCGAAGGCATCGCGCGCCTCGCGCAGCGGGCGGTCGAGTTCGAAGCTCTGCTCGGAGGCCAGCGAGTTGCCGGGCATGTGGCTGTTGCCGCCGATGCTGGCGGGCGCGGACTGCAGCCCAGGGTTCATCTCGGGGCGGGCATAGCTCGGCAGGCCGGCGGCAGCGGGCGCGGGGCGCGGCGGGGCCGTCTTGACCAGGGCCTGCTCGACGGCGCGCAGCAGCTTCTGCAGCGTGATGGGCTTCTCGAGGAAGGCGATGGCACCGAACTTGGTGGCCTCCACCGCCGTGTCGATGGTGCCGTGGCCGCTCATCATGATGACGGGCATGGTCAGCAGGCCGGCGCTGCCCCATTCCTTGAGCAGCGTCACGCCGTCGACGTCGGGCATCCAGATGTCGAGCAGCACGAGATCCGGGCGCATGCGCTCACGCACCGCCCGCGCCTGGGTGGCGTTCTCGGCAAGCTCAATGGTGTGTCCCTCGTCGCTGAGGATTTCGGACAGCAGGGCACGAATACCCAGCTCGTCGTCGACAACAAGAATCGTGGCCATGAATCCTTAGGTCTTGGCGCCTTGCACACCGGGCTCGGTGGCGGCGACCAGATTCGAAAATGATAGCGAAACTTGCGCGCCATTCACGACAGCCTCCTGACTGCCGTCAGCGGGAGAACCCGCATCGGAAGCGGGATGCAGGTTGCGCAAGGCGATGCGGGCACCGTGTTCGTCGGCGATTTTCTTCACGACGGCCAGGCCCAGGCCGGTGCCCTTGGCCTTGGTCGTCACATAGGGCTCGAAGGCGCGCTTGAGCACCTTCTCGGCGAATCCAGGCCCGTTGTCGACGATGTGCAGGCGCACCGAGCGCGGCTTGCCGGCCTCGGTCAGCGACAGCGAGGAGCGCACGGTGACATGGCCGTCGGGCCGCTCGTTGACGGCGTCCAGCGCGTTCTGCACCAGGTTGTGGATGACCTGGCGCAGCTGGCTGGCGTCGCCCTTGATGTGGGGCAGGCTGGGCGCGAGCTCGGCGGTCAGGCGCCCCTTGTCCTGGGGCTCGGCATAGAGGCTGAGCACCTCGTGGATGAGGGCGTTCAGGTCCAGCGGGTGCAGCTGCGCCGACGGCAGGCGGGCGTAGTCGCGGAACTCGTTGACGAGCTGCTTCATGGCCTGGACCTGGTTGACGATGGTGGCCACCGAGCGCACCAGCATGGCCTGGTCGGTGCCCTCCAGCTTGGCCTCAAGCTTGTGCTGCATGCGCTCGGCCGAGAGCTGGATGGGCGTCAGCGGGTTCTTGATCTCGTGGGCGAGGCGGCGCGCGACCTCGCTCCAGGCGGCCGAGCGCTGGGCCGAGACGACCTCGGAGATGTCGTCGAAGACGACCAGGCGGGCGCCATGCGGCAGCGGCGCGCCGCGCACCAGCAGGCTCAGCGGGTCCTGCTTGGGATCGAGCTGGAGCTCGAAGGAGTCCTGCCAGAGCTCGCGGTCCATGTCGCGCTCGCCTTCGGCGCTGAGGCTTTGCTCGAAGCGCCGCTCCAGCGAGGCCGAGAACTCGGCCAGGCCGGGCACGTCGGCCAGCGGCCGGCCGACATAGGCCGACAACGGCAGGCGCAGGATGCGCGTCGCGCCCGGGTTGACGGTCTCCAGGCCGCCGTCGGCGTCGAAGACCAGCACGCCGGCCGTCAGGTTGTCGAGGATGGTCTGCAGATGGGTGCGCGCGGCGTCCAGCTCCGCCACGGTGCGCGAGACCTGGGCGCGCGCATCGGCGAGCTGGCCGGTCATGTCGGCAAAGGAGCGTGTCAGGCCGCCGAGCTCGTCCCGCGAGGCCAGCACGGGGCGCACGGAAAGGTCGCCCTGGGCGACCTGGCGCACGCCATCGGCCAGCATCAGCAGCGGTCGCGCCAGCTGGTTGCCCAGGGTGACGGCCAGCAGCAGGGCCGCGAAGGTGGCCAGGATGAGCACCAGGGTCAGCGTGCCCAGGTACATGCGGCGCAGGCCGACGCGCTCGAGAGAGCGCTGCTGGTATTCGCTGTTGGCCGTCTGCACGGCCAGGGCGTTGCTCAGCATGCTGGGCGGGATGCGCTGGACCACCATCAGGTAGCGCTCGCCCATGCCCAGGCGCAGCTCGGTGCTGGGCAGCAGGGCCAGGGCGCGGATCTGGGCGCCGCCCTGCAGGGCCGCAGCCTCGTCTTCCAGGCCTTCCAGCTGGCTGGCCACATTGCCGCCACGGGCCTGGCGCAGCATGGTGCCGCTGGGGCGGTCCGGCGTCAGCTGGCGGGCGTCGCCACCGCTCTCCAGCAGGATCTGGCCGTTGCCACCCACCAGGGCGACGGTGCGGGCGCCGAGCTTGTCGCGCACGCGCTCCAGGCCGATCAGCTGGGGCGTGTTGCTTTCGGCGAGCTGGTCGGCGGCATCACGGGTCTTGGTGCCGAGGTCGACCACCATGGCGTCCAGCGTTCCGCGGCCGAGGTTGAGGCCGGCTTCAAGGGCGCTGGCCAGCTTCACGTCGAACCAGGTCTCGATGCTGCGGTTCACGAACTGGTAGGAGACGGCGTAGATCATCAGGCCGGGCACGACGCCCACCAGCGCGAAGATGGCCGCCAGCTTGAACAGCAGGCGGCTGCCGAAGCGGCCGCTGCGCACGCGCAGCACCAGGCGCACGGCGGCGGTCAGGATGACCAGGGTCAGCACCGCCGCGACGCCGACATTGACCCAGTAGAGCCAGTGGTAATGGCGCTCGAAGAAGCCGCGCTCGCTGGTCGTGCCGACCGACAGCAGGAAGGCCAGCACGCCGGCAACGCCGGTAAGGGTCACCAGCGTGATGACCCAGCCCCATCGAGCGGCCTTGGTCATTTCAAGGAGAAATCAGGCGCAAAGTTGCGCTTCTGCTCGACGCTGAGCGCAAAACCGGACTGCAGGCCGATCTGCATCGGGCGGGGCAGCTGGGTGACGTCGAGCTTGTAGCTGAACTCGAGGTAGTAGCTGCCGCTGTCCTCGATGTCCTTGGGTTCGGCGATATGCCAGGCGCTCTGGCCGCGCAGCACGGTCATGGCCTCCTCCAGCGTCGCGAAGCTCTGGTGCAGGCCGCCATTGGAGACGCGGTACTGCCGCGTCAGGGGCTGCCAGGCCAGGCGCCAGGTGCGCTCGGCGCGGGCGACGCGGGCGTCGCGCCAGTACCAGCGGTTGCGCAGCACGGTGGCCTCGACGACGAAGTACAGGGGCACGCCCTTGTTCAGCGCCTCCTCGGCGGTGCGCCCGAGCTCGAAATGAGTCGTGAAGCTGAGGTCCAGGCCATCGTCGGCGCGCCGGGTGGCGAGCTGGGCCAGCTCGATGCCTTCGGCCCGCACCGGCCCGGGAAGCAGGGCGAGCAGCACGGCGAAGAAGGCGGCGATGGCGATCCGGGCGAACAAATCAGGGCTTGGTCAGCAAGGCGTAGAAGAAGCCGTCCAGGGGCGGCTGAGGTTGCAGACCATTGTCAGCCAGGGGGAGCAGGTGCCCCGTGAACCCGGCCACGGCGTGGGACTTCGCACCAGGTTGGCGTTGCAAAAACGCGTCGAGCTGGGCCTGGCCCTCGGCGCGGAAGACCGAGCAGGTCGCGTAGACCAGCCGCCCGCCCGGCGCCAGCAGCGGCCACAGGGCGTCCAGCAGCTCGGCCTGGATGCCGGCCAGGGCGGTGATGTCGTCGGGCCGGCGCAGCCAGCGCACGTCGGGGTGGCGGCGCACGATGCCCGAGGCACTGCAGGGGGCGTCGAGCAGGATGGCGTCGAAGGGCTGGCCATCCCACCAGGTGGCAATCTGGCGGGCGTCGGCGGCCTTCAGCGTCGCTTTCTGCCCCAGCCGGTTCAAATTGTCCTGCACGCGCGTCAGCCGCTGCGCGTCGGAGTCCAACGCAGTTAACTGCAGATCTGGCTGGATTTCAAGCAGATGAGCCGTCTTGCCGCCGGGGGCCGAGCAGGCATCCAGCACGCGGGCGCCCGGCTTCAGCCCCGCGCCCAGGGTCAGGGGGGCGGCGAGCTGGGCGGCGGCGTCCTGCACCGACACCAGGCCCTCGGCAAAGCCCGGCAGGGCCGACACGGGCACGGGCTTGTCCAGCACGACGGCCTGGGGCGTGGGAGTGCCCAGGGCCCGCGCGGCGATGGCGGCGCCGGCCAGGCGCTCCACATACTCGGCCGCGGTGGCGCGCTGGGCATGCACGCGCAGCGTCATCGGCGGCGGGCGGTTGTTGGCGGCCAGGATGGCCTGCCACTGGGTGGGCCAGTCCTGGCGCAGCTTTTCGATCCACCAGGCGGGGTGGTTGAAGCCGCCTTGGGGGCTGCGCTCGGCGGCCGCCACGATGGCCTCGCGCTCGCGCAGGAAGCGGCGCAGCACGGCGTTGATGAAGCCGATGCTGGCCGGCGCCCGGTTCTTGGCGGCGGTGACGGCCTGGTCGACCAGGGTGTGGTCGGCGTACATGGGCGATGAATCGGGATCGGGGTCGGGCCAGAGCAATGCGAGGGCGACGAGCAGCAGCGCATCGACGCGCGGCGGCGGCGCCTTGGGCGCGAGCTGCTGGCGGGCGGCCTCGGCGGCGCCCAGGCGGCGCAGCGCCGTGAAGGCCAGGGCCTGGGTGCCGGGACGCAGGTCGGCCGGCACCTTGGCCAGCAGGTCGGTCAGGGACTTGCCCTCACGCACGCCCTGGACGGCGTCGGCGGCCTGGGTGAGCAGCCGGTGCAGCGGGGCCGACATCGAGCCGGCTTGAGGGCTTTGGGACATGCCTGCAGTGTAGAAGTCACCTTTGGCCGGAGAATCCGCGCCCATGAATGCACCCGCCGCCGACGCTCCCGTCTCCGAACGCATCCGCTACCGCCTCGTGTCGGCCGGCTGCCGCCACCATGCCAACGACAACATCGCCGCCTACATCGAGCCCGGCGAGCTGGACGCGCTGCAGGCCGAGGTCCAGGCCCGCATGCAGGACGTGCTGAAGGCCCTGGTCATCGACACCGACAGCGACCACAACACCCAGGAGACGGCCAAGCGCGTCGCCAAGATGTTCGTCCGCGAGGTGTTTTCCGGCCGTTACGCCCAGGCGCCTTCGGTCACCGAGTTCCCCAATGTCAGCCGCCTCAACGAGCTGATGATCGTCGGCCCGATCACGGTGCGCAGCGCCTGCTCCCACCACCTCTGCCCCATCATCGGCCGGGTGTGGATTGGCATCATGCCCAACGAGCACTCCAACCTGATCGGCCTGTCCAAGTATGTGCGCCTGACCGACTGGATCATGAGCCGCCCGCAGATCCAGGAAGAGGCCGTCACCATGCTGGCCGACGAGCTGCAGGCCCGCGTGAACCCGGACGGCCTGGCCGTCGTCATGGAGGCCGACCACTTCTGCATGCACTGGCGCGGCGTGAAGGACATCGAGGCGGCCATGACCAACAGCGTCATGCGCGGCGCCTTCCTGACGGACCCGAACCTGCGGCGGGAATTCCTCTCCTTGATGCCGAAAAAGTCCGCTGGCTAAGGCAACAAGCCAGCCACGTCGTCCCAAGCCTCGGGCGCGATGCGCCCGGCATGGCGGGCAACGACGGCGCCCCTGGCGTCGATGACCAGGGTCAGCGGCACGGCGGCGGGCGCGGCCAGCGGTGCGCTGAACTTCAGGTCACCCGCCCACAGTGCCGGCATGGCCGGACCGCCCTTCTCGATCTGCTTCAGCGTCTGCAGATAGCCCAGGGCCGCCGCGCGGTCGCGGTCGGTGCTGACCAGCACCAGCTCGAAGGGCTTGCCGCGCCAGCCGGCGGCATTGGCGCGCAGCTCAGGCATCTTCTGGATGCAGGGCGTGCAGTCGGTGTTCCAGAAGAACAGCATGACGACCTTGCCGCGCAGGGCTTCCAGGCTGAAAGCCTGGCCGTCCAGTGTGTTGCCACTCAGCTTCGCCGCTTGAGCGGAGGCTGGGAGGCTGGCAAGGGAAAGCAGAAGGGCGGGGAGCAGGCGCATGCTGCGCAGTCGCGCCAACCCAGCTCGGCCTTACAGCGAGCGCGCCTCGCCGAAGCCATACAGATTCGCCAGCACCCTTGTCGGGAACTGGTGCAGAGCCTCGTTGTACTGGGCCACGGCCTGGTTGAAGACCTGGCGGGCAAAGGCGCGCTGGCGTTCGATGAGCTTGAGTTCGCTGATGAGGCCGTCGATCTCGGTCTCGCTGCGCAGCTCGGCCTGATGGTCGAGCAGGGACAGCAGCCGCGTCAGCGCCGCCGCATGCAGGGCATTGGCCACCGCGAGGCCGCCGACCGGATCGGGCGACCAGGGCTTGGTGCGCGAGGCGAGCGCCGCGGCCTGGGATTCGGCCTGGGCTGTGGCCAGCGCGTCAAAGGTCGCCTGCTCGCTGGCCAGGCGGGGCGCGACGGCGGCCAGCAGCTTGTCGCAGACCTCGCCACGGTCCTTCAGATGGGCGTCCAGCTGCACGAAGGCCTCGCCGATGACATTGCGCAGCGACATCAGGCGGTTGTAGGCGCCCACGCCCCAGAAGAACAGCAACCCCGCTCCGGCCACGCCGGCCCAGCCCCAGAAAGTCATGTGGCAGCCTTGTACTGCGCAAAGCCCCGCGCGCGCAGCTCGCAGGCCGGGCAGCGGCCGCAGCCATGGCCCCAGGCGTGCAGTTCACCGCGTTCGCCGAGGTAGCAGGTGTGGGTGTCCTCGACGATGAGCTTGACCAGGGCCTCGCCGCCCAGGCTCTCGGCCAGGCGCCAGGTGGCGGCCTTGTCGATGAACATCAGCGGCGTGTCCAGCGTCATGGGCGCGTCCAGGCCCAGGCTCAGGGCCACCTGCAGGGCCTTCATGGTGTTGTCGCGGCAGTCCGGGTAGCCGGAGAAATCGGTCTCGCACATGCCGCCGACCAGCACCGAGGCGCCACGGCGGTAGGCCAGGGTCGCGGCAAAGGTCAGGAAGAGCAGGTTGCGGCCAGGGACGAAGGTGTTGGGCAGGCCGTTGGCCTGCAGCTCGATGGCGCGCTCGCTGGTCAGGGCGGTGTCGCTGATCTGGCCGAGCAGGGAGAGGTCCAACAGGTGGTCGGCGCCCAGCCTGCCCGCCCACTGCGGGAACTGGCCGGCGATCCGGGCACGCACCGTGTTGCGGCAGTCCAGCTCGATGCGGTGGCGTTGGCCGTAGTCGAAGGCCAGGGTCTCGACCTCGGCGAAGCGATCCACGGCCCAGGCCAGGCAGGTGGTGGAGTCCTGGCCGCCCGAGAAAAGGACGAGGGCTTTGCGGGAGTCGGTCATGGACGGGATGCTACCCGGGCCTTCTCCAGGAACTCGCTGAAGGCAGCGTGCCTAGCGATCTCCCTGGGCCGACTTGACGCGTTCCCTCACCGCCACCTCGCTGCCACCGGCAAGGGCCGTGGTTTCCAGCGCGGACTCACCGCGGTCGTTCTTGCGCCGTGGGTCTGCACCCGCCTGAAGCAGGATCTCCACCGTTTCGAGGTTCGCCCAACTGGTGGCATTCATGAGCGGCGTATAGCTGCCTTGCCCACGATTGGGATCAGCGCCCGCCCTCAGCAGAACGCGAACAACCGCTGCTCCGCCCTTCGGTCCCGTGGCAACGTACAAAAGTGTCTCGCCCGTCTCACTCGTGGCGTTCGGACTGATGCCCTTGCCAAGCAGACGCTCCAAGGTCGCCGCGTCATTCAGATAGGCGGCCTCAAAGGCTCTCTCCTTCGAAATGCTCTCAGGTGCCTGGCAGGCCGACAAAGCCAGCGAGAGCAAGATCCAAAGCGAGCGTCTTGAAGTCATTGCCGAACCTTGTCAAGGATCAGATGGCACGTCGTCCTGGCACGGTCGCATAGATGATGAACGCGCCGATGGCCAGCGAACCCAAGGCCCACAGGCGGCGGCAGAGGTGCGTTGCCGTTCCTGGAACCTCCCTCGTTCAAGGGACGCCGCGTCGGGATTGCTCTAGTACTTCGACTGGACGGCATCGTTAAGGTCGCGCAACAAAGTTCAGGACAAGGTCCGCGCCTTTCAGTGTGGGCCATCCTCAGGGAGTCATCACGATGCTTGTTTCCGCCCGCCGCGCCTTGTGCGCGCTGCTCGCTTCGCTTGCCACCGCCACCTCGGCCCTGGCCTCAGGTGGCTATACCGTCACCACCGTAGACGTACCGGGCAGCACCTCAACCGCGCTCACCGGCATCAACGATAGTGGCAATGTCGTGGGCTACTTCACCCAGGGCAGCCAAACTGCCGGCTTCCTGTACCAGAGCGGCGCGTTCACGACAGTGGCGGGCCCCGCAGGCTCGACGGCCAGCATGCTGAGAGGTATCTCCAGCACCGGCCTGATGGTGGGCAACTTCGCGACGGCCGGCAAGTTGCTGCTGCAGCAAAGCTTCCTGTTCGATGGCAGCAACTACACCGTGCTGGCGCTGCCCTTCGACGGCGCCGTGCGCAGCATTTCGTCCAATGGCCGCTACCTGGCCGGTGACGTCTACGGCAACGGGTCCGGTTTCGTCCATGACTTGCTCAATGGCACGACCCATGTCTTCCCCCCCAACAGCACCAGCATCGTCACCCAGGGCGTGAACGACCAGGGGCAGGTCGTCGGAACAATGGGCATCGGCAACACCGTCGTGCCATTCGTGTACGACGCCGCCTCGGGCCAGTACGTGACCAATCCGCTGGACTTCCAGGGCCTGGATGCACGGCCTCGTGCCATCAACAACGCCGGCCAGGTGGGTGGCTGGATCTCCAAAGGCGCGGACGGCGCCAGTGCCTTCGTCCGTGACGGCAGTGACATCACCGTCCTGCCCAGCAACGCCGGCTGGTTCTGGACCGTATCCAACATCAACAACAGCGGTGTCGCCGTGGGCTACTACCAGGACCAGTACGCGACCGTCACCACGCCGCATGGCTTCCTCGCCACGCCGGTGCCGGAGCCGGCCGTGCTGCCGATGCTGGCCGTCGGGTTGGCTTTGCTGGCCCTGAGGCGCCGCTCCGGCGCCACGGCTGCCCACTGGAGCAAGTCGAGCGCAGCAGGATCGTCTTCCTAGCCTTATCCCCCAGACGATGCCGGCTGAGCTGGCAGCGGTGCCCGCCGCGGCGTATTGCCGTTGTCCATGTCGGAGACGATGAGCCAGCGCCCCTCGGCATTGCGCCTCAGCACCAACGTGAACTTGCCGAAATCCGGCTTGTCCGCCGCTGGCCCGAAGCCACCGATCACATAGGCCAGTTCACCCGAAGTCCCGAAGGCGATAGGCCTCAGGTGCAGTGGCACGCCCGCCCCTTGGGAATAGGCCTTGCGGATGCTCTCGGCCCCCTGCGCCGGCGGCTTGCCACTGGGCAGGGCCATGCCGTCGGCGGTGAACAACTGGGCCAGGGCCGCTGGGTCATTGGCCTGCCAGGCGCGGGCGTAGTCCTGCAGCACGCGGGCGATGTCGGGCGGCAGGGTCACCGTGGGCAGGGGCTGGGCCCAGGTGCCGGCACAGCAGGCGGCGCCGAGGAAGGCGAGAAGGGCTTTCTTCATGGGCAGGTGATATCACTGGACGTGTCGATGGCTTGAACCCATCTTCACCGGGACTGCCGACCGGCGCATGTGCCAGCCGTCGCCTCGATCTCCTGCGTCAGGCGGCGCTGGGAACCAGGAGCTCGAGCTCTTCATCCCCGTTCTTGTCGAAACGGCCGGTCGAGACCCAACCCTGCTGACGATAGAAGCTGTAGGAGCGCACGGCGGGGTCGGGCGAGCAGCCGAGGAAGAGGCGGCGGTGGCCGGCATGGACCAGGGCGCTCACCACCAGATCGAGCAGGCGCTTGCCAAGACCCCTGCCCTCGTAGCCCGGCAGCAGGGCCAGCACCAACACCTCGCCAGTGGCCTTGTCGCCAAAGCCGTAGCCGACGATGGCGGCCTGCTCGTCGACGCAGACAAAGCCGGGCAGATCGCCAGCAGCAACAGCGGGGGCCCAAAACTCGGCCGTGATGCCCATGGCGGCCAGTTGTGCGACCGAGATGGCGTTCTCGCGCGTGAGGCCGCGCAAGCTCACGCAGGCGGGGGCATCGGCGGGGGTGGCGGGGCGGAAGTGCAACGGGGACTCACTCCCTTGCAGCCGGAAGGCCAATCGCCGCGCCACGCTCAATGACGCCGCTGGACAGCACATCGGCTCGCAGCCCGCCGCGATGCACGAAGCGCCTCACGACCTGGGCGGCCGTGATGTCCGGCGAGGCCAGCGCGTTGCCCAGGCCCAGGCAGGGCTCGCACAGCTCCATGCCGCGCAGCCTGACCTCACCGATGGAGAACTCGATGCCAACCAAGTCATTGAGTCGCACACCGCGTGTCAGCAGATTGCGATGGGTGATGGAAACGTCATCGCCGCGCCGCTGTTCGCGCAAAAAGGCCTCGACCTCCTCGATCTCGATCAGCGTCAGGTTCTGGCCGGGCTCGTCATGCCGGCCGAAGTAGCGGTCGCCTTCGATGCCAGAGCCGGCGACGACGCGGACGGACTCTTGTTCGATTTGCGGGCCGCCCGGCGTGGGCGAGACGAAGATGCGTTCGACAGTCATGGCTGGCTTTCCCTCCTCAGCCCCTGATTTCACCCTGCCCCAACACCACCCATTTCATCGACGTCAGCCCCTCCAGGCCCACCGGGCCGCGGGCGTGGAACTTGTCCGTCGAGATGCCGATCTCGGCGCCCAGCCCGTACTCGAAGCCGTCGGCAAAGCGGGTGCTGGCATTGACCATGACGCTGGCCGAATCGACCTCGCGCAGGAAGCGCATCGCGCTGACGTGACTCGTCGTCAGGATCGCATCCGTGTGATGCGAGCCATAGCGATTCACATGCGCAATCGCCTCGTCCAGCGAGTCCACCACCTTGATGCTGATGATCGGCGCCAGGTATTCGGTGGACCAATCCTCTTCGGTTGCCGGCACGGCGCCGGGCAGCAGGGCGCGGGTGCGGCCGCAGCCGCGCATCTCGACGCCCTTGGCGTGGAAGACCTCGGCGATGCGCGGCAGGAAGGCCCGGGCCTGGGCCGCATGCACCAGCAGAGACTCGGTCGCGTTGCAGGGGCTGTACTTCTGCGTCTTGGCGTTGTCGACGACCTGGAGGGCCTGTTCCAGGTCCACCTCGGCGTCGACATAGCTGTGGCAGTTGCCGTCCAGGTGCTTGATGACGGGCACCTTGGCTTCCATCGCGATGCGCTCGATCAGGCCCTTGCCGCCGCGCGGGATGATGACGTCCACCCATTGCGGCGAGCTGATCAGCAACCCCACTGCGGCGCGGTCGGTGGTGTTGACGAGCTGCACGGCCGCGCGCGGCAGGCCGGCTTCTTCCAGTGAGGCGGCAACGATCTCGGCCAGCGCCAGGTTGGAATGGATGGCCTCGGAGCCGCCGCGCAGGATGCAGGCGTTGCCGCTCTTGATGGCCAGCGACGCGGCCTCGATGGTCACGTTGGGGCGGCTCTCGTAGATCATGCCGAACACGCCCAGCGGCACGCGCATCTGGCCGACGCTGATGCCGGTGGGGCGGCGCTTCACGCCAGTGATCTCGCCGACCGGGTCGGGCATGGCGGCGATCTGCTCGCAGCCTTCAGCCACCGTAGCCAGCGTCTTGGCATCGAGCTTGAGCCGGTCGCGCAGCGGGCCGCTGAGCCCGGCAGCACCGGCCAGGTCGCGGGCATTGGCTTCGGCCAGGGCTGGGCCGGCCTCGCGCAGGCGGCGGGCCAGGGCCAGCAGCGCGGTGTTCTTGGCGGCCGTCGAGGCGGCGGCCATCTGCGTGGCGGCGGCGCGGGCGGCGCGGCCGAGGTCGTCCATATAGGCGGGCAGGCTCATGGCCGCCATTTTCGTTGACCTGCCTTGACCTACAGCTTCGTGAGGTCGGGGCCGCCCTCCGTGCCGAACCAAGTCTTGCTCAACGCCTGGCGAGCGCTCCGCTCCGAGGCGAGGTCGCCGCGCTTCCTGTAGACCTCGGCCAGGGCCGCCAGCGCCCAGCCGTTGTTGCGCACGCGGACCAGCGAGTCGCGCAGGGCCTTCTCGGCCTCGTCCAGCCGGCCCTGGCGCAGGCGCACGGCGCCCAGGGACTGGCGCACCGGGTAGTACCAGTAGGCCGGCTCGGTATAGGCCAGGCCCTCCTCGACGGCCACGGCCTGCTCGAAGGCGGCGGCCGCGGCATTGAGGTCGCCCTGGGCGTCGGCCAGGCGGGCGGTGGCGACCAGGCGGGCCGTCTGCGCGATGGCCTGGGCCGGGATGCCCCAGGCGTCGAAGGCGCTGTAGTCGGCCTTCTCCAGCGCCGCCAGGGCCGCGATCTCCTGCTGGGCGGCGGCCGTGTCCCTGCGCGCAGCCTGGGCGACGGCGCGGGCGTAGTGGTACATGACGCGCACCAGCACCAGGTCGTCGGACGGCGCGGCCAGCTTCAGGATGACCTCGGGCGGGCTGAACTGCGCATGCGTCGTGTACGGCGCCGCCTTGACGGGCTGCATGATGGGGAAGGCCTTGACGACGTCATCGGGCATGGAGGCGTCGAGCTTGGCGGCCGCCTCGATGGCGGTGGATGCCGCGCCGCCCATCTGGGCCGACACCATCAGGAAGTGGATGTTGTGCGGGTAGTAGGCCGAGCGGTACAGCGGGTCGGAGGGCGAGCGCTTGAAATAGGCCTCGTCGACGGCGATGGCCACGCGGTTGGCCTCCAGCGACTCGCGGTACAGCCCGACGCGGTAGTAGATGTGGGCCGGCATGTGCACGATGTGGCCGGCGCCGGGCATCTGAGCGGCCAGGCGGCGCGCGGGTGCCAAGGCGCGCTCCGGTGTCGTCGAGGCCTCGACGGCGTGGATGTAGAGGTGAATGGCGCCGGCATGGTTGGGGCTGCGCTTGAGCACGGTCTCCAGTGCGGCCAGGATGTCGGCCGTGCGGCCCTTCGGTCTCGCGCCGGCGGCCTCCCAGTAGTCCCAGGGCTGGGTGTCCATGGCGGCCTCGGCATGCAGCACCTGCATCAGGTCCTCGCCGGGAAACTGCGCCGCCACCTGCTTCATCGCGTCTGCATAGGCGGCGTCCAGCGGTGCCCGGTCGGCGGGCGGCTCGGCCGCGTAGCGCTTCTGCAGGGCCTCGATGAGGGCGCGTTCCCGCGGCGGCAGCTTGTCCTTCAGCGCGACGGCGCGCTGCAGGGCGGCCCAGGCGGGCGCGTTGGCCTCGGCCTGCATGGGCACATTGATGTTGGGGCCGAGGATGAGGCTCTCGCCCCAGTAGCACAGGCCGCAGCCGGGGTCCAGCTTCTGCGCGGCCTGGAAGGCGCGCTGGGCCTCGGCATGGTTGAAGGCGAAGGCCAGGCGCAGGCCCTGGTCGAAATAGGCCTGCACCCTGGGCGAGGCCTTGGCGAGCTTGAAGCTCATGCGGCCGAGGTCGCGGTAGACAGGCACCTCACCCGGCGCGGCCTTCATGGGCGCGGGCTGGAAAGGGGCTGTCTCGCTCTTGGGCTGGGTCGCGGCCGCGGCCAGCAGGGCCTGCAGCAGCGCGGGCTGGCCCGCCACCGTGGGCGCGCAGACACCGCCGACGCTGTCCAGCAGCGGGTCGAAGGCTGCAGCGCGGTCTGCGCTGCCGGCCAGGACCACGAGGCCGATGCCGGCCAGGGCCTGCAGCAGGCGGGAAGCGAGGCGGTGACGAGCGTGCATGCGTCCTCCAGGCCCGGCGAGGGCCAAGCGGGCATGGTCGCACCAGCCATGCCGGCACGCAATCAACCAGACTAGGGCTGCTGGGGCTTGCCTTCCATGTCGCGCTCTTCGGCCTTGCGGCCGATGGCCTGCAGCTGCGGCGCGATCTTGGCCTTGTCGCCCACGGCCACGACGATGAGCTGGGCCGGGTCGAGATGCTGCTGTGCGGCCTTCAGCGCCGTGGCCGAGGTGACCGCGCCGTATTTCTTCGGCAGCTCGGTAATGGCGGACAGCGGCTGGCCCGCGGCCCAGTTGCCCGCGTAGCCGGCGACGACGGCGAAGTTGGTGTCGAACAGCCCCGGCAGCGACAGCAGCTGAGCGTTGCGCACACGGTTCAGCTCGGCGGCGCTCATGGGCCTGGCCCGCATGCCGCCGATCTCCTTCCAGATGTCGACCAGGGCCGGGCCGGTCGCATCGGTGCGCACGCTGCCGCGGATGCCGAACTGGCCGCGCTCGCGGCCCATGGTGTAGCCCGAGAAGATGCCGTAGGTGTAGCCCTTGACCTCGCGCAGCTGGTTGTTGATGCGCGAGGTGAACAGGCCGCCCAGGGCCGCGTTCATGACCTTGATGGCGGCCGCGTCGGGCGCGGCAGCGAAGGGGCCGGGTCCGACGATGGCCAGGGCCGTCTGCGGCGCGCCGGGCTTGTCGACGATGACGGTGCGCGCCGCCACCGGCTGCGGCGCCGGCAGCGGCGTCGCGGGCGCCGCTGCACCGCTGGGCTTCCAGGCGCCGAACAGCGGCTCGATCAGGGCGCGCAGCTCGGCCTCGCTCAGATCGCCGGCGACAACCAGAGCCGCGCGCTCGGGGCGGTAATGGGACTGCCAGAAGCTCCGCAGCGCCGCGGCGTCGACGGACTTGATGCTGGCCTCGGTGCCCAGGGCATTGGCGCTGAGCGGGTGGGCCTCGCCGTAGACGACGCGGTTGGCGACGGCATTGGCCAGCAGCGGCGCCTCCTCGCGCGTCTGGGCCAGGGCGGCCAGGCGCTGGGCCTTCTGGCGCTCGATCTCGGCGGCGTCAAAGGCCGGATGGAGGGCGACATCGGCCAGCAGGGCCAGGCCGGGCCCGGCGCTGGCCTTGAGGCCGGAGTACTCGATGCGCGCCTCCTCGCTGCCGGCCTGGGCGCTCAGCGTGGCCCCCAGAGCCGCGACGGATTCGGCGATCTGCTGGGCGCTGCGCGTGGCCGTACCCTCGGGCAGCATGGCCGCCGTGAAGCCGGCCAGGCCCGGCTTGTCGGCCGGATTGGCGCCCTGGCCGGCGCGCAGCACCAGGCTGGCGCTGACCAGGGGCAGGCCGGGCTTGGGCGAATGGATGACGGTCAGGCCATTGGCCAGCGTGAAGCTCTGCGCGGCCGGCAGCACCAGGGGCTTGGCCTTGGCGGCGGCCGGGGCCTTGCTGCGCCAGGCCTCCAGCGCGTTCAGCGACTCGCGTTCGCCGCGGGCCGCCTTGGTGGGCATGGCCGGCGTGGGCACCTCGGGCGGCAGCAGCTGCTCGCCGGGCAGGGCCTGCACGACGACGCGGCTGTCCTTTCTCAACCAGGTGGCCACCGTGGCGCTGACGGCGGCCGGCGTCGTGGCGTCATAGCGCGCCAGGTCCTTGCCGACGAAGCCCGGGTCGCCCGCCATCTGGTTGTAGTGGTTGACCAGGTCGGCCAGCGACGTGACCTTCTCCAGGCGCTGCAGCAGCTGGGTCTCGATGGTGGCGCGGGCCTGGGCCATCTCGGCGCCGGTGGGCGGCGTGGCGGCCAGCCTGGCGAT
Organism: Roseateles sp. GW821-FHT09H10; assembly: GCF_059415865.1. Classification (NCBI taxonomy): domain Bacteria; kingdom Pseudomonadati; phylum Pseudomonadota; class Betaproteobacteria; order Burkholderiales; family Sphaerotilaceae; genus Roseateles; species Roseateles sp. GW821-FHT09H10. The sequence goes on from NZ_JBWKOB010000002.1 coordinate 396,429, forward strand.
CTCGGCATCGACGAGCTTCTCGATCTCGTCCAGCGACGCGCCCGGCCGGGCCACGATCTCGATGTTGAAGAGCGAGCTGAGCGACTGCGAGTCCTGCAACACCTGCACGCTCTGGGCGAGCTGTTTATCGCGCACCAGCAGGCCGTAGAGGCGGCTGGCCTTGTCGCCGCCCAGCACATGGGCGGCAACGTCCAACTGGGCATCGCCGGCGGCGAACATCGGCGGCGTGTGCCAGGCCAGGTTGAGGCGCGACAGCTCGATGCGGTCCTTGACGACGAGGCGGCGCTCCTTCGTGATCGCGGGCGTCGCCACCTTGACCTCGGGCACCTTGGCGCCGGCTTTCAGCGAGCCGAAATACTTCTGCACCAGGGCCTTGGCCTGCTGGGGATCGAAGTCGCCGGCCAGCACGAGGGTCGCGTTGTTGGGCCGGTAGTAGGTGCGGGCGAAGTCCTTCACATCCTTGAGCTTGATGCTCTGGATGTCGGCATGCGAGCCGATGACGGCGGCGCGGTAGGGGTGGCCGTCCGGGTAGAGGGCCTGGTAGAGCGCCTCCTCGACGATGCCGTAGGGCCGGTTCTCGAAGCTCTGGCGGCGCTCGTTGCGCACCACGTCCTGCTGGTTGGCCAGGGCCACGGAATCGACCTCGTCGATCATCCAGCCCAGCATGTCCGACTTCAGCCACAGGCCCATCTCGAGCTGGTTGGACGGCAGCGTGAAGTAGTAGTTGGTGCGGTCGAAATTGGTCGAGCCGTTGCTGTCGGTGCCGCCGGCGGCATCAACGAACTTGTCGAACTCGCCGCGCGGCACATGGCGGCTGCCGGCGAACATCAGGTGCTCGAAGAGGTGGGCAAAGCCCGTCTGGCCCCTGGCCTCGTTGCGCGGGCCGGCATGCACCCACAGGTTGAAGGCGACCAGCGGCAGGCGGTGGTCCTCGACGAGGATGACCTCGAAGCCATTGGCCAGCGTGTACTTCTCGTGCCGCACGGCGATCTGGCCGCCCTCGGTGCTGACCGCCACCTGCGGCGGCGCCGACCAGGCCGGCAGCGCGGCGGACAGCGCACCGGCCAGGGCCAGCAGGGCAACGAGACGGCGCGGTGCGGGAGCTTTCATGCGGATCGGTCCTCGGGAAGCAGATGGGGATTGGGCGTGGCCTCGGCTCCAGGCAGAAGTGCCGGGAGTCACCGTGGGCTTACCAGGGGGACAACCATGCCAGCAAGGCCAGCCACAAGGGCGCCGTGGCGACGTAAAGAATGGTGGAGACGACGGTGGCGGCCGTCACCTCGGCCTCCAGCGCGCGATAGCGCTGCGCGAAGATCAGCGCATTGGAGCCCGTGGGCAGTGCCGCGATCATGACGATGACGGCCAGCGGCATGCCCTTCAGGCCCAGGCCCCAGTGGGCGACACCCAGCACGACGGCCGGCATCAACAGCAGCTTGGCCACCACCAGACCGGCCAGGCCATGCCAGGTGCGCGGCCAGCCGTAATAGGCCAGCGACATGCCGATCAGCGTCAGGCACAGCGGCACGACGGCCGTGCCCAGGCTTTGCAGGGCTTCGTCGGCCACGGCGGGCAGCGGGAAGTCGGTGGCGTTCCAGGCCAGGCCGGCCAGCACCGGCAGCACGACCGGGTGGATGATGGTGTTGCGCACCGTCTGAAGCAGCGTGCCGGCGAGGTTGCCACTGCTGCGCTCGCGGGCCAGGTCGAGCTCGACGATGGCGGTCAGCAGCGTGAGGATGGACAGGGCATGCAGGCTGACCACGGCGATGTGGATGGCCAGGCCCTTCTCGCCGAAGACGCCGGCCGCCACCGGCAGGCCGACCTGCAGGGTGTTGCCGAAACCGGCCGTGATGGCCCTGACGCTGGGCGCCACCACGGGCTCACCGGGCTTGCGCCGCAGGCGGTAGACGACATACATCAGCGCGATCAGCACCAGCACCGGCACGAAGAAGGCGAACAGGAAGGCCCAGGGCAGGGTCGCCGTGTCCAGCCGTGCCGTGGTGCGGAACAGCAGGGCTGGCACGAAGATGTAGAAGGCCGCATTGGCCAGCACGCGCGCCGGATCGGTGTCGCTTCCTGCAGGGCCGCCGCCCAGCCAGCGCATGCGGCCAACAGCCCAGCCGATGGCCACCGCCACGAGGATGGCGAGCAGCTTGGCCGCGATCGCCCAGGTCACGCGAGCGGCAACCTGAGTTCGAACACGAAGCTGCTGCCCTGCCCCGCCGTGCTCTGCACCAGGATCTGGCTGCCCATCAGCCGCACCAGTTGCTGGCTGATGGACAGGCCGAGACCCGTGCCACCGAGATGACGCGAAGCGTCGGAGACCTGCTCGAAGGCCTGGAAGAGGCGGGCCTGCTGGGCCGGTGTCATGCCGATGCCGCTGTCGCTGACCTCGAAGCGCAGCCGCGTGTGCGTGGCATCGAGCTCGACGGCGCGGGCGGTCAGCTGCACGCTGCCGCTGTCGGTGAACTTGACCGCGTTGGACAGCAGGTTGAGCAGCACCTGGCGCAGGCGCTGGCCGTCGGCCACGACCGTGGCCGGCAGGCGTGGGTCCATGTCGACCGCGAAGGCCAGGCCCTTCTGCTCGGCGCGCAGGCGCACGCTGTCGCAGGCCATGTCGACCAGGGCGCGCAGGTCCACCGGCGCTGTCTTCAGCGAGACCTTGCCGGCCTCGATGCTGGCCATGTCCAGCACGTCGTTGATGAGTTCCAGCAGGTGCAGGCCGGAGTCCCGCATCAGCTGCAGCTTGGCCTGCTGGGCCGTCGGGATGGCGGCGTCCATCTGCATCAGCTGGGTGAAGCCGAGGATGGCGTTCAACGGCGTGCGGAACTCGTGGCTCATGGTGGCCAGGAAGCGGCCCTTGGCCTGGTTGGCGGCTTCGGCGCGCAGCTTGGACTCGCTGAGCTCGGCGGTGCGTTCGTTGACGAGCTCCTCGAGGTGGTCGCGGTGGCGCGTCAGCTCGGCCTCGGCCTGGCGGCGCAGCGAGATGTCGCTGACCATGCCCTCGATGCGGCGCTGGCCACCCTCGCCTTCGGCCTCCACCCAATGCGCGTTCAGCTCCACCCACAGCGGCTTGCCGCCCGCGCCGCGCAGCTGCAGCTGGCATTGCTGGATCTTGCCCTGCTCGTTCATGACGTCGGCGACGCGCTGCATCTCCTGGCGGTCGATGCCGGTCAGCTCGCGCAGCCGGCGGCCGACGGGGCTTTGCGAGCCCAGGCCCAGCATCTGCGTGAAGGCCCGGTTCATGCTGAGCACGCGCCCGTCGGCATCGGCCTGGAAGACGCCCTCGGTGGCGTTCTCGAACAGGCTGCGGTAGCGCGCCTCGCTGGCGCGCAGGCCCTCGGAGCTGAGCTGCACCTGATCGGCCGCGCTGCGCAGCTTCAGGCTCATGGCGTTGAAACGCATGGTCAGCTCGCCGATCTCGTCGCCGCGCTCGACCGTCTCCTGGGCACCGAGGTCGCCCTTGGCGACGCGCTGGGCCAGGGCGCCCAGCCTCAGCACCGGCCGGCGCACCAGCCAGTGCACCAGCAGCGAGCTGGCGATGACGATGCCGACGACGACGACGGCCAGCAGCTCGACCACGAAGCCACGCGTGCGGCGGATCTGCTCGTCGACGAGGTCGCGCGTGAACACCAGGACGGCCGAGGCCACCTGGGTGCCCGGCGTGTCGGCTGCGGGCTGGTAGGTGACGACGAACTCGCGCTGCAGCGCGTCGCTGGCGGGCCTGCCATCGGATACCTGGCGGCTGCGCTTGGCCTGGCCGCCGCGCAGGCCGAGGCCCTTGAGCTCGATGGCATGCACCTCGGGGTCGGCCATGACGGCATCGAGCAGGTTCTCGATGGCGACATGGTCCAGGTTCCAGATCGGGCCGGCGAAGCCGCGCTCGATCAGGCCGGCCATGCGCGCCTCGCGCTGGCGCAGGCCAGCCAGCAGCTCGGCCTCCTCGCGCGCCGTCCAGTACCAGCCCACGGCCAGCACCAGCAGGCTGGCGACCAGCGCAATGCCGGCCGTCAGACGCGTCTGTATCCCGAGGCTGATCGGCGTCAACGCCATCCCTCGCTCTCCCGATTCGGCCCGTTCAGGCCCATGCGGCGAGCATAAGCGCTGCCACTCGCCGTGACGGCGTGGCTTCGCAACAGTGGATCAGGCCTTGGCTGCGGCTTTCTTCGCGGGAGCTTTCTTGGCCGGTGCAGCCTTGGCGGCGCGCGGCTCGAACTCGAAGACGACCTTGCCTTCCTTCTTGTCATAGGCCAGGAAGGCCTTGAACTTGCGGCGCGTCTTGTTGGAGACGAAGTTCTCCAACAGGTCGGTCTTGCCGTCGGCCAGCAGCTTGGTCACCTGGGCCGGCTCGATGGGCTGGGTCAGGATGACCTTGCCGGTCTTGAAGTCGCAGGTGACGTGGGCGCCGACCGAGTGCTCGCAGACGTAGTTGCTGCCGTGTTCGTAGACATGGCCCTTGCACTTGGGGCAGGCGCCCAGGCTTTGCTGGCCGGAGAAGTCCACCGGCTCGCCGTCGTTCTCGGCCTTCTTGGCGTCCTCGCCGAAGTCGAATTCCAGCTTCCAGTTGGCGATCTCTTCGTCATAGACCAGGGCCAGCTCGGCCGTGAAGGGCCAGCCCGCCTTGGAGCGGAAGCCCTCCAGCGGACCGATCTTCTTGTCGCGCAGGAAGGCCTCGACCTCGTGCAGCTCGAAGCTGCGGCCGCCCGGGATCTTGCCGATGGAGAAGCCGCAGGCATCGCTGCCCTCGCCGCTCTTGCCCGAGCAGGTGAAGCGGCGGTAGTTCTCTTTCACGATGCCGCCGCACTTGGGGCAAGGCGTCTTCAGCGTCGCGTAGTCGCCGGGGATGGTGTCGCGGTCATAGCCCTTGGCCTTGGCGACCATCTTCTCGGTCATGGCCGCGATCTCGGCCATGAAGACCTCGCGCTTGAGGCGGCCCTTCTCCATCTCCGAGAGCTTGAACTCCCAGTCGCCCGTCAGCTCGGGCTTGGTCAGGTCTTCCACGTCCAGGCCGCGCAGCAGCGTCATCAGCTGGAAGGCCTTGGCCGTCGGGATCAGCTCGCGGCCCTCGCGCAGCATGTATTTCTCGCTGATCAGGCCTTCAATCGTCGCGGCGCGCGTGGCTGGCGTGCCCAGGCCCTTTTCGGCCATGGCCTCGCGCAGTTCGTCGTCGTCGATGAGCTTGCCGGCGCCTTCCATGGCGGACAGCAGCGTGGCTTCGGTGTAGCGGGCCGGCGGCTTGGTCTGCAGCGCCTTCACGTCGACGCTCTCGGTGCGCACCACCTCGCCCGGCTGCACCGGCACCAGGTTGGCATCCTCGTCGTCCACATCCTTGCCATAGACGGCCAGCCAGCCCGGCTTGACCAGCACCTTGCCGTTGGTCTGGAAATGGTGCTTGTTGTCGACCTTCGAAATCCGAGTCGTGACCAGGAACTCGGCCGGCGGGAAGAACACGGCCAGGAAGCGCTTGACGACCATGTCGTAGAGCTTGGCCTCGATCTCGGTCAGGGCCTTGGGCGCCTGCAGCGTCGGGATGATGGCGAAGTGATCCGACACCTTGGCGTTGTCGAAGACCTTCTTCGTCGGCTTGATATAGCCTTCCTTCAGCGACGTGGCGGCGTGCTGGGACAGCACGGCCAGCGGGCCGGGCAGGTCCTCGGTCGCCAGCATCTTGGCCGTGTCCTTGGCCACAGCCAGGTAGTCCTCGGGCAGGAAGCGCGAGTCCGTCCGCGGGTAGGTCAGCACCTTGTGCTTTTCATACAGCGCCTGGGCGATGGACAACGTCGTCTTGGCCGAGAAGCCGAAGCGGGAATTGGCCTCGCGCTGCAGCGTCGTCAGGTCGTAGAGGCCGCCGCAGCTGGTCGTGCTGGGCTTGCTTTCCTCGGTGACCTGGGCCGGCTTGCCCAGCACGGCCTTGGCGATCTCTTCGGCCTCGGCGGCCGTCCACAGGCGATCGGCGCGGCGCTCCGCGTCGTCGTTCTTCTTCCAGGTGGGGTCGAACCACTTGCCTTCGTACTGGCCGGCCTGGGCGTCGAAGTTGGCGCGCAGCTCCCAGTAGTCGCGGGCGACGTGCTTGCGGATCTTCTCCTCGCGCTCCACGACGACGGACAGCGTCGGCGTCTGCACGCGGCCCACCGTGGTCAGGAAGAAGCCGCCGTCGCGCGAGTTGAAGGCCGTCATGGCCCGCGTGCCGTTGATGCCGACCAGCCAGTCGGCCTCGGAGCGGCAGCGCGCGGCATCGGCCAGCGGCAGCATCTGGGCGTCGCTGCGCAGCTTCTCGAAACCCTCGCGGATGGCGGCCGGCGTCATGGACTGCAGCCACAGCCGCTCGATGGGCTTGTTGAGCTTGCCCTTGGCCGGCTGGGCGTATTGTTCGATCAAGCGGAAGATCAGCTCGCCCTCGCGGCCCGCGTCACAGGCGTTGATCAGGGCCGTCACGTCCTTGCGGCGGATCAGCTTGGCCAAGGCGTTGAGCCGGCCCTTGTTCTTGTCGATCGGGTTCAGATCGAAGTGCGGCGGGATGACGGGCAGGTTGGCGAAGCTCCACTTGCCGCGCTTGACGTCGAACTCCTCGGGCGCCGCAATCTCGACCAGATGGCCGACGGCGGAGCTGACGACGTACTGCTCGTTCTCGAAATGGTCGTCGTGCTTGTCGAACTTGCCCGCCACGGGCGTCAGCGCGCGGACGATGTCCTGCGCGACGGAGGGCTTCTCGGCAATGATCAGAGTCTTGCTCATCGGTCTTTCAATCGGTTGTCAGTTCGTCTCCCGGGCCGAGCGCCGGGCCGCTCCCAAGCCGGCCCGCCTGGCGATGTTGATCGGGCTCAATGCCCGGTCAATCGCCGTCCCCTCGGGGGACCGGCCAAGGTACTCCTTGGACGAGGGGTCTCAATTTCTGGTGCCTACAATCCGGGCCTCGCGCGCACGCCTACGCACGCGCGCACCCATGAAATCACCGTACCACAGCGCCGATGACCGCCAAAACCCCACGCCGCAAGATCGAAGTCCGTGATTCCGGCGTGCACGGCCGCGGTGTCTACGCGGCGGCGCCCATCGCGGCGGGCGCGGAGATCATCGAGTACACCGGCGAGCGCATCAGCTGGGAGCAGGCCGTCGAGCGCCACCCGCACGACCCGACCCAGCCCAACCACACCTTCTATTTCCACATCGACGGCGGCCTCGTCATCGACGCGTTGGTCGGCGGCAACGACGCGCGCTGGATCAACCATGCCTGCGAGCCCAACTGCGAGGCCGACGAGGTCGAAGGCCGCGTCTTCATCAAGGCCCTGCGCGACCTGACCCCCGGCGAGGAGCTGTTCTACGACTACGGCCTGGTGCTGGAAGACCGCCACACGGCCAAGGTCAAGAAGCAGTTCGCCTGCTGGTGCGGCGCGCTGACCTGCCGCGGCACCATGCTGGCCCCGAAGACGCGCAAGTCGGGCCGCTGACACCATGGAGCGGCGCCACCTCGCCGAATGCGGCTCGACCAACACCGAGGCGCTGGCCCATCTGCGCGAAGGCGGCGGGCCGCTGCTGATCTCGGCCAGCCGCCAGACCGCCGGCCGCGGCCGCCTGGGTCGGGCCTGGCAGTCGGATGACGCCGCGCTGACCTTCTCCCTGGCCCGCAGCTTCCCGGCCGAACTCGACCTGTCCGGCCTGTCGCTGGCCGTCGGCTGCACGGTGGCCGATGTGCTGGACCCGGCGGGCGAGCGCATCCTGCTGAAATGGCCCAACGACCTTTTCCTGGACGGTGCCAAGCTCGGCGGCATCCTCATTGAAACAGTGCCCCTGGCCGGAGAGCGCCGTGGCGTGGTCATCGGCATCGGGCTGAATCTGCTGCCCCTGCCCGCCGACGCCGACCGGTCCGCCTTCGCCAGCGGCCATGCGGCCCTGCAGACCCTGGACCCGCAGGCCAGCGCCGCGACGACCCTGGACCACCTGGCCCCGGCGCTGCAGGCCCTGCTGGCCGACTTTGCTTCCCTGGGCTTCGCGCCCTGGCAGGTCGCGTTCGCGCGGCGCGACCTGGCTGCCGGCCGACGCGTGCGCGTCGGCGAGCAGCCCGGCGTCGCGCGCGGCGTCAATGCACGCGGCGAACTGCTGCTGGAGACCGCCACGGGCATCGCCCCCGTCAGCGGCGGTGAACTGAGCCTGAGACTGGAGACAAGCCCGTGATGCGCATCGTTGTCGTTGTGCTGCTGGCGGTGAACGCCCTCTTCTTCATCTGGTCGCGGGGCTGGCTGGACGCCGTCACCGGCCTGCCCGCCGAGAGCGGCCGCGAGCCGCATCGCGTCGTCGCCCAGCAGCATCCCGAGCGCATCCAGCCCCTGGCGGCCAGCGCCGCCGTGGCGGCCGCCCAGCGCAGCTGCCTGGAGATTGGACCGCTGGAAGGCGACGCGGCCCTCGCCGCCGCCCAGGCCGCGCTGAAGCCGACGGGCGCCGAGGCGCAGGTGCGCAGCAGCGAGCAGGCGGGCGTGTGGGTGGTGGCGACCATCAAGCTCGCCGACCCCGAATTCCGCGCCCGCAAGGAAGCCACCTACAAGGGGCTGCGCATCAATTTCGAGCCGCTGGAAGGCCTGCCCGCCGAACAGCCCGCCTTCGTGCTCAGCAAGCACGCCACGCAGGCTGAGGCCACGGCGCAGTCCGAAGCCATGGACAAGCGCGGCCTCAAGGGCCTGCGCGTGCTGGAGCTGAAGAAGGCGCTGACCCGCCACACCCTGGTCATCGCCCAGGCCGACGGCCTGCTGGCGGCCAAGCTCAAGGCCAGCAAGGACGCCGCCCTGTCCGCCGGCTTCAAGGCCTGCGCCGCGGCACCGGCCGGCGCCGCGTCCGCTCCGGCCTCAGCCGCGTCGCGCTGAACGCGGCAGCAGCAGGGCCGCGCCCAGCAGGGCCAGCAGCCACAGCGGGCTGGCCGAGCCGCCACCGCCGCCGCCACTGTTGGCCGGCGGGTTCACGACCGGCGCCGCCGCGACGCTGACCGTCACGTTCTGGCCGTAGACGACGCCCGCGCTGTCCGTCACCTCGGCACGCACGGTGAAGGAGCCGGCGGCCGTCGGCGTGATGGTTGCGGTGGCGGTGTTTGCTCCCGAGGCAAAGGCGGTCACGATGCCGCCGGCGTCCACCACCGTCCAGGCCGTGGACGCGACCGTGCGGCCCGTGGCCAGGCCGGTCGCCGCGGCCGTCAGCGTCAGCGTCTGGCCCGCGGTCAGGCCGCTGGCGGGGCTCTGGGTGATGCCCACGGTCACGCCATTCAGCGCCACGGCAGCGGCCACCGCCGCTGCGGCGTCCACCATGCCGGCGCCGCAGGTGCTGGTCGTGCAATAGCACTCCAGCTGCTCGACGCCATTGGGTGCCCGGCATTGCAACGGGTTGCCGTCGGCCACGCTGCCGCCCCCTGTCGTCGGGAAAGCCCGCGCCGTGCTCTTCAGGATCTGCGTCGCCTCGGCCGCGGTCAGCGTGGGCCGCACCGAGGCCATCAGGCCGACGATGCCGCTGACGATGGGGGCCGAGAAGCTGGTGCCCACCGAGGCGCCGCTGCCGGTGTAGGAGCCGTCATTGGCGACCGGGGTCGTCGTGCCGGCATTGGTCGTGCTGACCATGGGGTAGAGGCAGGCCTGGTTGACGCCGGTGTTGATGCAGTTGCCCCCCGGCGCGGCAATGGTCACGTCGGTGCCGACGCTGGAGAAGCCGACCTTGGTGCCCACATGGCGCAGCGCGGCCACCGTGACGACGCCCGGGCAGTTGCCCGGCACGCCGACGGCCAGGCCGGCGGAATTGCCGGCGGCGACGACGACGGTGGCGCCGGCCGCATTGACCTGGGTGATGACGTCGCGGTAGAGGGCGCCCGTGCCCGTCGTGCCGCAGGTGCCGCCGCCGCCCAGGCTCATGTTGAGCACCTTGGCGCGGTTGGCATTGGCCGGCAGCCCCGGCACGGTGATGCCGGCGGCCCACTTCATGCCGGCCATGATGTCGCTGTCATAGCCGCCGCATTTGCCGAGCACGCGCACGGGCATGATCTTCAGGCCCCAGCCGACGCCGGCCATGCCGGTGCTGTTGTTGCTGGTGGCCGCGATCAGGCCGGATACGCGGGTGCCATGCCAGGAGCTGTTGCCGATGTCGTCGCTGGTGCAGCCGCTGATGGTGCCGGCATTGATGTCGGCCTGGCTGACCCAGTCGCCCGGGTCGGAGGGATCGGCGTCGTGGCCGCCGCCGTCATTGGCGATGGCCGTGGACGTCGAGCCCGGGCTGCCGAAGCCGATCATGTCGTAGCCGCTGACGAGCTGACCCGCCAGATCGGGATGGTCCAGGCGCACGCCGGTGTCGAGCACGGCCACGATGATGCTTGCGGTGCCCGTCGTGGTGTCCCAGGCCAGCGGCGCATTGATGCTGGAGACCACCTGGCCCGGCGTGGCGCTGGGCTTCTTCAGATACCACTGGTCGATGGTGCGGGCCTGCACACCGCCGCCGGCAGCCGTCTCGGCATTCACGTCGGCGCCGCCGAACAAGGGGTCATTGGGCAGGCGCGCATGCCTGCGACGCTGGTCCACGGCCACCAGCTCCACTTCGCCGTCGGCCGCCAGCTTCCTGGCCAGCTGCTCACCCGTCATGCCCTTGGCGATGACGACATGGGTGCGCTCGTCCAGGCTGATGCCGGCCGCCAGGCGCTGGCCGGTGCGCAGGCCCAGGGCCGTCGCGCGCGTCTGGGCGATCTCGCGCGCCTCGGTGCGGGTGGCCCGCAGCGCCATGGCCTTGGCGCGCACGCTGTCGGCCTGGGGCTTGAAACGCACGATGACGCGGGCTTCGGTGTCCGCGGTTTGGGCCAGGGCTGGGAAGGCCATCGCGGCCAGGGTGGCGATCAGCAGCGGACGCAGGGACTTCATGACGGCGAGCTCGTACGGGACGGGCGACCAGTTTATGTGTCCGCCCTGGGTGAAATCGCAAACAAATGTGGGGCGCAAGAAATGGGAAAGCCCCACCGAAGTGGGGCTTTCCCAAGGTATTCGGGCCGAGCGCCGGGCCTGCCATGGGCCAGAGGCCCATGTCCTTCCGTAGGCGCAAGCAGTCCGCAGGGACTGCTTGTGTCCGACTCCAGTTCGCCAAGCCGGCCCGCGCTGGCGATGTGCTTGCGGCTCAATGCCGCAAGCATCGCCGTCCCCTCGGGGGACCGATCAGGCTAGCCCGCGTTCAGCGCGGCCAGCCTGAGCGAGGGGCTCAAGCGGCCACGACACGGACCATTTCCAGGACCTTGTTCGAATAGCCCCACTCGTTGTCGTACCAGGACACCAGCTTGACGAAGGTGCCGTCCAGGGCGATGCCGGCTTCGGCGTCGAAGATGGAGGTGCGGGCGTCGCCGCGGAAGTCGGTCGCGACGACCTTGTCTTCCGTGTAGCCCAGCACGCCCTTCAGCGCGCCCTGGCTCTGGGCCTTGAACTCGGCGCAGATGTCGGCATAGCTGGCTTCGTTGTTCAGCTCGACGGTCAGGTCGACGACGGAGACATCGCTGGTCGGCACGCGGAAGGCCATGCCGGTCAGCTTCTTGTTCAGCTCGGGGATGACCTTGCCGACGGCCTTGGCGGCGCCGGTGCTGCTGGGGATGATGTTCTCCAGGATGCCGCGGCCGCCGCGCCAGTCCTTGTTGCTCGGGCCGTCGACGGTCTTCTGCGTGGCGGTGGCGGCGTGCACGGTGGTCATCAGGCCGCGCTTGATGCCCCACTTGTCGTTCAGCACCTTGGCCAGCGGGGCCAGGCAGTTGGTCGTGCAGGAAGCGTTGGAGATGATGGCTTCGCCGGCGTACTTGGTGTGGTTGACACCGAAGACGAACATCGGCGTCTCGTCCTTGGAGGGGGCCGAGAAGATGACCTTCTTGGCGCCCGCGGCCAGGTGCTTCTCGCCGCCGGCCTTGTCCAGGAAGATGCCGGTGGATTCGATGACGATGTCGGCGCCGGCTTCGGCCCACTTCAGCTCGGTCGGGTCCTTGATGGCGGTCAGGCGGATGGACTTGCCGTTCACGACCAGGGTGTTGCCCTCGACGGCGACATCGCCCTCGAAGCGGCCGTGCACGCTGTCGTACTTGAGCATGTAGGCCAGGTAGTCGGGCTCGAGCAGGTCGTTGATCGCGACGACCTCGATGTCCTTGAAATTCGCGACGGCGGCACGGAACACCATGCGCCCGATGCGGCCGAAGCCGTTGATGCCGATCTTGATGGTCATGGAAAAGTCTCCAGGAGGATAAAAATTCTGTGCGGGCGCGATTCTCGGTGATTCGCGGAACAGGGTGGTTTCAGCGCGATTTCAGCCTTCACCGGCCAGATTCAGCGTGCCGCAGGGCACATCGATCTGCAACTGGCTGCCAAACAGGTCGTTGGCCACCTCTTCGGATTTGAAGTCGAACTGCAAGGTCTCAAGCCAGCGCAGGAAACCGACCCGGTTGGGGTCGACGGGACCCGCCACCTTGGCCTTATGGGGCAGGTCGCCGCCGCCCATCACGAAGCTCACGTTGAACGGGCAGGCCATGGTCTTCAGGTCGAAGTGGGCCTGCAGCTTCCTGGGCTCCCGCGTCATGCCGAGGAAGTCCATCAGCGTGAAGCGATCGCGCTTGAAGCCATGCCTGCGCTTGTTGTCCGGGAACATGCTGAAGCGCTGCTCGATCGTGCGCGGCTTGTCTTCCGCCTTGCGGCAGGGCATGCGGTATTCGGACACCCAGTCGCGCACCGTCTGCTCGAGGCTGGCGGAAGCCTTGGCGTAAGTGAACTTCACCTCGGGTGGTTGCTGGCCATCGCCCTTGAACGTGATTTCCGCGACCAGATGCTCGGCCTGCGGCCGGCTCCAGCCAATCTTGTAGTCCATCGCTCGCCTGGGCATCACGACGCATAGCGGGGTCTGCTCTCCCGGCTCCGCAGGCATGGGCGTGGGATCGCGGTCGTGGTTCTGGAAAGTGAAATCCTGGACCGCGCTCACCACGCCGTCCTCGGGCTGCAGGCAGGGAAGGCGATAGCGCGCCACGTAGTCGAACACCTGATCCTGCATGTCCTCGCGCGCCGAGTTGGACAGGACCTCGACCGTCGGCTTGGCGTTGGGCTTGCTGAACTTCAGCAGCACTCGCATCGCGCCGTACTCACGGTCCAGCTTGTTGCGCTCGGGATAGCGCGGCGGATGGGCCGGCTTGACCAGGCAGCCCAGGCGCTGGGCCTCGCTGCGCGTGACCACTTCCGTTTGTGCCGACGCGCCGAGCGCGCAAGCACCCAACATGCCGACAACGATCCATCCGCGCATCCGAGCTCCCTGCTTCATCTTTCCTGTGCGGGCGAGTTTGTAGCTCAACAGCGGCGCCCATCCGTCACCTGCTTGGGGGACCCGGCAGCCCCCCGCATCAGCCCGCTGCGCTGGCGGCCGGTGCAGGCGGCGCCAGGTTGATGCGCCCGCACGGAATCCTGATCTCCAGCGTTTCGCCGATCAGCGCCCTCTGCTGCGCCTCGGGCGCGTCGAGCTCCAGGCTGGCCAGCCATTGCAGCAGGGCCTGGTGCTGCGGACTGGCAGTGCGGTAGAGGAGCCCGGCCCGATTGGCCGCCACCGGCCGGAAGGATTGCCATCTGACGACCATGGGGCAGCCCATGTCGTCGAGATTGAAATCCACCCGGGTTCCCGGCACGTCCTTCACCATCTCGAAGAAACGCTGCAGCGTCACCCTGGGCTGGGAGAACTGGGTTCGCGAGCCGGGCACGTACTCCCATTGCTGCGCGAGCCGCTGAGCGGCGCCAGGCTTGTCGGCGCAGGTCCAGCGTCCGGCCCTCAGATGCTGCACAAGGTACTCCGTGCCCCGCTCAGGAAAACTGGAATGGATCACGCTCACCTTGAGCGGGCCGGCAAGCTGTTCCGCGGGCTCGACATCGGCATGGAACTTCGCCGCCTTGGACCAGCTCAGGCCGAAGGGCATCTTCAGCGGCGGCAACTTCAGGCAGTTGCCGGTCGGCTCCGCCTGGGCACCTGCCACGCACGAAAAGAAAAGGGCCGCAAGCGCGGCCCGGCATTTCCACATCACTCACTCCCTGGCCGTGCCCGGCCAGGAGGGAGCAGCGGCATCACTTCTTCTTCAGCACCGCCTTGACGGTGGCGGCAACGTTCTCCGGCGTGAAGCCGAAGTGCTTGAACAGCACGCCGGCCGGCGCGGATTCACCGAATGTATCGATGCCGACGACGGCATCCACACCGTACTTCCACCAGAAGTCGCTGACGCCCATTTCCACGGCCACGCGCGGCAAGCCCTTGGGCAGCACGGTCTTCTTGTAGTCCTTGTCCTGGCGGTCGAAGACATTGGTGGACGGCATGGAGACGACGCGCACCTTCACGCCCTGCTCGGCCAGCAGGGCCTTGGCGGCCATGGCCAGCTGCACTTCGGAGCCGGTGGCGATGATGACGGCCTGGGCCTTGCCCTTGGCCGGCTCGGCCAGCACATAGGCGCCCTTGGCGATCTCGTCGACATTGGTCTTGGGCGAGTAGCTCAGGTTCTGGCGCGACAGGGCCAGCAGGCTGGGGCGCTGGGCATTGCCCAGGGCCATGGTCCAGGCGACGACGGTCTCGGTCGTGTCGGCCGGGCGCCAGACGTCCAGGCCCGGGATCAGGCGCAGCGAGGCGACATGCTCGATGGACTGGTGGGTGGGGCCGTCTTCGCCCAGGCCGATGGAGTCGTGGGTCATCACGTGGATGACGCGGGTCTTCATCAGCGCGGCCATGCGGATGGCGTTGCGGCTGTAGTCGCTGAAGGTCAGGAAGGTGCCGCCATAGGGGATGAAGCCGCCGTGCAGGGCGATGCCGTTCATGATGGCGGCCATCCCGAATTCGCGCACGCCGTAGTTGATGTGGCGGCCGTTGTTGGCCGTGCCGTCGGCAGCCACGCGCAGTGCCGGCGTGCTGGAGGTGTTGGTCAGGTTGGAGCCGGTCAGGTCGGCGCTGCCGCCCAGCATCTCGGGCAGCTTCAGCGTGAAGGCTTCCAGGGCCAGCTGGCTGGCCTTGCGGCTGGCGACGGTCTGGGCCTCGGCATGGGCCTTGACGACGGCGTCGACGGCGATCTGCGCGAAGTCGGCGGGCAGCACGCCGGCCATGCGGCGCTGGAACTCGGCGGCCAGCTCGGGGTGGGCTTCGGCATAGGCGTCGAAGCGCACATCCCATTCGCTCTCGGCGCGGTCGCCGGCGGACTTGTGGTCCCAGGCGGTGTAGACCTCGGGCGGCACGACAAAGGGCTCATGCGTCCAGCCGATGGCCTCGCGGGTCAGCTTGATTTCCTCGGCGCCCAGCGGCTCACCGTGGGCCTTGGCTGTATTGGCACGGTTGGGCGAGCCCTTGCCGATGGCCGTCTTGGCGATGACCAGCGTGGGCATGTCCTTGCTCTGCTTGGCCTTGCCGATGGCGTCGTCGACGGCGTCCACGTCATGGCCGTCCACCGGGCCGATGACGTTCCAGCCATAGGCCTGGAAGCGCTTGGCGGTGTCGTCGCCGAACCAGGGCGCGACCTGGCCGTCGATGGAGATGCCGTTGTCGTCGTAGATGGCGATCAGCTTGTTCAGCTTCCAGGAGGCGGCGAGTGCCGCGGCCTCGTGCGAGATGCCTTCCATCAGGCAGCCGTCGCCCAGGAAGACATAGGTATGGTGGTCGACGACGGTGTGGCCTTCGCGGTTGAAGTCGCGCGCCATCAGCTTCTCGGCCAGGGCCAGGCCGACGGCGTTGGTGACGCCCTGGCCCAGCGGGCCCGTCGTCGTCTCGACGCCGGCGGTGATGCCCACTTCAGGGTGGCCGGGCGTCTTGCTGTGCAGCTGGCGGAAGGCCTTCAGCTCCTCGATGGGCAGCTCATAGCCCGTCAGGTGCAGCAGGGCGTAGATCAGCATGGAGCCGTGGCCGTTGGACAGCACGAAGCGGTCGCGGTCGGCCCAGTGCGGGTTGGCCGGGTTGTGCTTCAGATGACGCCCCCAGAGCGCCACCGCGATGTCCGCCATGCCCATGGGGGCGCCCGGGTGGCCGGAATTGGCGGCCTGCACGGCGTCCATCGCCAGCGCGCGGATCGCGTTGGCCATGAGGGTGGGGGAGGCGGTCGTTGCGGTCATGGCCGGGGCTTTCTTGGGCTGGAGGGCAAAAACCCGGGATTTTACGGGGGTGCCTGGACGGGCCTTGATCCAGCGCAATACCACTTGCCCTTTTAGGCGCGACGCTGGACGAATGTCAGCCATGCCCATGCCCCTGGCCGTGCGCGTCATCCGCGCCGAGCACGACGCCCTCGCGGCCATGCTGCGCACCCTGCCGATGCTGCTGGCCGCCCAGCGCCGCGACCGCACGCCTCCCGACTTCGGCGCGCTGCGGGCCATGCTGTTCTATGTCGATGAATTCCCCGAACGCTTGCATCACAAAAAGGAAAGCGAGCTGTTGTTTCCGAAGCTGCGCGCGCTGGCACCGCAGCTGCGCGAGGTGCTGGACGAGCTGGAAGCCGACCACGCCCAGGGCGAGCGCGCCATCCGCGAGCTGCAGCACAGCCTGCTGGCCTGGGAGCAGATGGGCGAGGCGCGGCGGGACAAGTTCGAGCAGCAGCTGCGCGTGTACTCGGCGCGTTATCTGCGCCACATGAAGCGCGAGGAGACCGAGATCCTGCCGCAGGCAGCCCGCTGCTTCAGCGCCGCGGACTGGGCCGAACTCGACGAGGCCTTTGGCAGCCACCAGGACCCGTTGGCGCCGCGCACAGGGCAGCCCGTGGACGAAGCCTATGCGCCGCTCAGGCAGCGCATCCTGGCGGCGTTGCCGCCACC
The DNA here is from genome assembly GCF_059415865.1 of Roseateles sp. GW821-FHT09H10. Taxonomy (NCBI): domain Bacteria; kingdom Pseudomonadati; phylum Pseudomonadota; class Betaproteobacteria; order Burkholderiales; family Sphaerotilaceae; genus Roseateles; species Roseateles sp. GW821-FHT09H10. The sequence continues at coordinate 413,207 of NZ_JBWKOB010000002.1, forward strand.
TTTTGGGTGGGGGCCGGCCACGACGCCGCAGGCGGTTGCGTAGCGGGCCCGCTCAGCCGCGCCCCGAGCGCAGCAGCGTCAGCCGGCCGCTGGCCGCCCAGCTGTCCAGCGGGCGGCGCACGTCCTGGCGCAGTTCGTCCTCGCTGGCGGCACGCGCGTCGAGCAGGCCGACCCAGGCATTGCGGCCGGTGTCCTTGGCTTCGTAGAGCGCCGCGTCGGCAAGGTCGATGGCGGCATGCCAGTCCAGGGCGCGCGGCAGGCCGGCGCACAGCGGGAAGGCCGAGAAGCCGACCGAGCAGGTCAGCGGCAGGCGCAGGCCGCCGTCCAGAGCGAAGGGCTGGGCGCTGACGGCCTGGCGGGCGCGTTCGGCCAGCTCGGCGGCGCGGCGGCGCGGCGTGCCGCGGGCCACGATGAGGAACTCCTCGCCGCCCCAGCGCACCAGGTAGTCGGTGGCGCGGAAGACCTGCTCGAGACGGCCACGCATCTGCTCCAGCACGGCGTCGCCGGCCATGTGGCCATGGGCGTCGTTGATGCGCTTGAAGTGGTCGATGTCGATGAGGAAGAACAGCAGGTCCTGCTCGCTGTCCTGGTCGGCGGTGACGAGGGTGCCGGCGGGCTGCTCGTAATGGCGCAGGGCCAGTGCGACGTCGGCCGGCATCTGGCGGTCCAGGAAGCGGCGGTTGCGCAGGCCGGTCAGGGGGTCGGTGAGGCTGGCTTCTTCCAGCTCGATGGACTTGGCCGTCAGCGCCGCCGTGGCGGCCTCCAGCGCCTCGGTGCGCTCCTGCACGCGCAGCTCCAGCACGCGGCGGTGGCGCAGCAGCAGTCGGGTGCGCATGCGCACGATGAGGGCCACCAGGCTGACGGCCGCGACCACGGCCAGGGCAAGGGCCCAGCGTGTCTGCCACCAGGCGGCGCGCACGTCGATGCCGATCTTGAGTTCGTTGACGCTCCAGGCACCGTCGCGGTTGCTGCCCATCACCCGCAGCTGGTAGTGGCCGGGCGCGAGGTTGGTGTAGGCCGCCGTGCGGCCCAGGATGCCGGCATCGATCCAGGCGCTGTCCAGACCCTCCAGCCGGTAGCGGTAGCGGTTGCGGCTGGGCTGGCTGTAGTCCAGCGAGGCGAAGGCCAGGCTCAGGCCGCGCTCGCCGGGCGCCAGCACGACATCGGCGCCGCCACTGGGCAGCGGGCGCTCCTCGCCGTCGACGCGCAGTTCCGAGACGACCAGCGGCGGCTTGTAGGTCCAGGGCGCGAAGCGGTCGGGATCGATGACGAGCAGGCCGCGGGCGCCACCGAACAGCATGCGGCCGTCGTCGAGCTTGGCGTAGGCACGGAACCAGCCGGTGCCGAGGTCGGCGCCGTCGGCCGCCCCCAACTCGCGGCGTTCGCCGCTCTGCGGGTCGAACATGTTGCGCTGCGACCAGACGCGGCCCTGCTTGTCGAACAGCAGGTTGGCGCCGAAGGCCCCGCCGACGTCCGACGCACCGACGACCTCGAAGCGCGCCTTCTTGCCGTCGCTGTCGATGAGGCGGTGCAGGCCGGTGCCGGTGTCCACCCAGAGGCGGCCGGCCAGGTCGACGGCCATGCCCAGCACGGTCTGGCCGGTCAGGCCCTTGGGCTCCACCCATTCGGCCACCGGTTCGTCCGCGCCGGGCTTGGCGACGCGGAACAGGCCGGCCGCGCCGCCCGCCCACAGGCTGCCGTCGGGCAGGGCCGCGAAGGCATTGACCTCGCCGGTGCCGCCCACCAGGCCGGCCGTCGGGATGGCGCGCATCTGTGGGTGCTCGGGCGACCAGCGCATCAGGCCGTCCAGCGTCGCGATCCACAGCGAGCCGTCCTCGCCGGCATGGAAGCGCCGCGGCACGGCATTGCCGCTGCGCAGCGTCTCCTTCCAGCGGCCCTGGGCATCGAAGCGCAGCAGCTGGGTGTCGATGGCGACCCACACGGTGCCGTCCTTGGTCTGGCCCAGCGCGTTGACCCGGCCCGGCGGCAGGCCGCCGCCGCCCTGGGCGACGACGCCGAGGGGCATCAGCTGGCGGTCGCGGCGCTCGATGCCGCCGGCCAGGGTGCCGAGCCAGATCTCGCCGTTGTCCAGCTGCAGGATGCTGCGCACGTCCAGGCCGCCGGAGACGGAACCGATGGCCTCGCGCACCATGGACAGGCCCGGCAGCGACGGCACATGGCGCATCAGGCCGCCGCCATAGCTGCCGGCCCAGATGGTGCCGGAGGGGTCGCGCAGCAGCGCGCGCACATCGCTGCGCGGCGCGGTGCCGGCGCCGGTGGCGGGCAGGCGCTCGATGAGGGCGCCATCGGTGGCGCGCCGGCGCGACAGGCCGGAGGCGTCGCCGAACCACAGCTCGTCGGGATCGGGCTGGGCCATGGCCATGACCGGCCAGACGCCCGAGCTGGCGCCCGGCGTGGCGCCGGGGCTGAAGGGCAGGGCCTGGCCCTGGGGCGACAGCGCGCGCAGCTGGCCCTGGGCCGTGCCGATGATGATGCGGCCGTCAAGTGACTCGCTGATCAGCGTGACGAGCTGGTCGCCGAGGCCGACGTTGAGCGTCTCGATGGGGCCGTCGACGGCCTTGCGGGCCAGGCCGCGCCAGGTGCCTATCCACAGCGTGCCCTGGCGGTCGACGAGCAGGGTCTGCACGCGCGGGTCGGGCAGGCCGTCCTCCTTGCCGCGGTGGTGGGTGAAGCGCTGGGTCTTGACGTCGAAGCGGTCCAGGCCGCCGCTGCCGCCAATCCACAGCGTGCCGTCCTTCTCCAGCGCGAAGGTGCGCACGGTATTGGCGGCGGGCGCGGTGTCGTCGGCCGACTTGCCGTCGCGGGCCCAGCGGTCCCAGCGGCCGGTGGACGGATCCAGGCGCACCAGGCCGCTGTTGCCGGCGGCCACCCACATCCAGCCGCGCGGGTCGGGCAGCATGGCGCGCACGAACTGCTCGGGCAGCAGCTGGCCGTCGGGGCCGGCCAGCGGATAGCGGCGGAAGGCATAGCCGTCAAAGCGCAGCAGGCCCTCGGGCGAGCCCGCCCACAGCAGGCCGCGCGCATCGATGGTCAGGGCGGAGACGACGTTGTCCCGCACGGCCCCCGGCTCGCCGATGGGTTCGAAGCGTGGCACGACGGCTTGCGCCGCGCCAGCCAGCCCGATGGCAAGCAGCAGGGCTGCACACCCTTGTTTTATCAAGACCCTCATGCCTGGCATTCTCAGCCAGCATTTGGGTCTTGCCGGAGGGGTCTTGCCCTCAGAGAACGTGAATGATCACTGCGCCAGGGGCTTGGCGATGGCGTCGATACGCTCGATGACCTCGGCAGTCAGCTTGGGCGTGACCGCCAGCGCGCCCAGGTTGTCGTGCAGCTGCTCGATGCGGCTGGCACCCAGGATGACGGTGGACACGCGCGGGTTGCGGTTGATCCAGGCGATGGCCAGCTGGGCGGTGTTGCAGCCCAGTTCAGCGGCGATCTCGCTCAACTTGCCGACGGCGTCATTCTTGGCCTTGTCCTGCAGCTGCTCGCGCATCCAGCTCATGTTCTCCAGCGCGCCGCGGCTGCCCGCCGGGATGCCGCCGCGGTATTTGCCGGTCAGCAGGCCCGAGGCCAGCGGGCTCCAGGTCGTCAGTCCCAGGCCGATGTCCTCGTACAGGCGGGCGTACTCCTGCTCGACCTTGCGGCGGTGGAAGAGGTGGTACTGCGGCTGCTCGACGACGGGCTTGTGCAGGTGGTGGCGCTCGGCGATATCCCAGGCGGCGCGGATGTCTGCTGCTGACCACTCGCTGGTGCCCCAGTACAGGGCCTTGCCCTGGCGAATGATGTCGCTCATGGCCCAGACCGTCTCCTCGATGGGCGTGTTGGGATCGGGGCGGTGGCAATAGATCAGGTCCAGATGCTCGAGCTGGAAGCGCTTCAGCGACGCGTCCACCGCCTGCATCAGGTATTTGCGGTTCAGCGTGTCCTTGCGGTTGGTGGTCGTCACGCCGTCGCGCGACAGACCCCAGAAGAACTTGCTGGAGACGATGTAGTCGAGGCGGTTCCAGCCCAGGGCCTTGAAGGCCTGGCCCATGACGACCTCGCTCTCGCCCTGGGCATAGACCTCGGCGTTGTCGAAGAAGTTGATGCCGGCGTCGAAGGCGGCGGCCAGCATCTCGGTGGCGGCCTTGGTGTCGACCTGGTTGTGATACGTGACCCAGGAGCCGAGGGAGAGTTCGGAGACCTGGAGGCCGGCGCGGCCGAGACGGCGGTATTGCATGAGGTTGCCTGTGCGGAAGGTGCGGAAAAGCGACAGCTTATCGGGGGCTGGCCGTGCAGGCGGGTGCATGGCCACAATGCCCCCAGCGCGCCGGGGGCGGGGCGCACGACTGGACCCAAGCCATGGTGAGACGCCCGACGAGGCGCGGCCTGCTGCTGCTGACCCTGGCCGGCGCGTGCACCGCGCGCGCCGACGAGGCGCCGCTGCACGTCCTCATCGACGGCAGCATCGAGATGCCGCAAGCCCAGTTCAAGGACGGCCGGCCGATGGACGGCCTGCAATACCTGCTCGCCCTCGAACTCGGCCAGCGCCTGGGCCGCCCGGTGCGCTTTCGTCTCGTGCCGCGCCGGCGCGTCGCCCAGCTGCTGGACCAGGGCCAGGAGGCCGACCTGATCTGCAACTACATCCCCGGCTGGCTGCCCGGCCCGCTGCAGTGGAGCCGGCCCTATCTGGACGATGCCGACATGCTGGTCAGCACCTCGCGCCGCCCGGCTCCGGCCCAGCTGCAGGACGTGGCTGGCCAGCGCATCGGCACGGTGGCGGGCTTCCTCTACCCCGAGACCGAAACGGCCCTGGGCTCGGGCTTCGTGCGCGACGACGCGCCCAACCTGATCACCAATCTGCGCAAGCTCGCCTCGGGCCGCATCGACCACGCCATCGTCGGCCGCGTCACCTACGAATACCTGCAGCGCCGCGGCGAGGTGCCGCGCGAGCTGCACCCGCCGCTGGTCATCGCGCGGCTGCGCACGGCCTGCGCGCTGTCGCCGCGCAGCAGCCTGTCCCTGGCCCAGCTCGATGCGGCGATCGCCGCCATGCAGGCCGACGGCAGCCTGGCGCGCATCGTCGAGCGCTACCGCTGAGCCCGCCATGCGACTGACACGGCGCCAACTGCTGCTGGCCCTGGGCGTGCCGGCCCCGGCGGCCGCGGCCGACAAACCCCTGGTCGTGCTGGTCGACGGCAGCGTGCAGATGCCCCAGGCCCAGATCCGCGATGGCCGCGTCGTCGACGGCCTGCAATACGACATCGCCCTCGAACTCGGCCGCCGCCTGGGCCGCACGCCGCGCTTTCGGGTCGTGCCACGCAAGCGCGTCGGGCCGCTGCTGGCCGCCAGCGAGGACGCCGACCTGGTCTGCACCTATCTGCGCACCTGGCTGCAGGAGAAGCTGCAATGGAGCCGGCCCGTCTTCGACGACGGCGAGCTCCTCGTCACGGCCCGACGCCGCCCCGCGCCGGCGCGGCTGCAGGACGTGGCCGGCCAGCGCATCGGCACCATCGCCGGCTTCGAGTACACCCAGGCAGCCGCCGTGCTGGGTGCGGGCTTCCGGCGCGACGACAGCCCCAATCTGGACAGCCTGCTGCGCAAGATCGCCCTCGGCCGCATCGACCACGCCCTCGTCGGCGAAGGCAGCTTCGGCTATCTGCAGCGCCGCGGCCAGGTGCCCGTGGCCCTGCACCCGCCCCTGGTCGTGACCCACTGGCGCACGGCCTGCGCGCTGGCGCCGCAAGCGTCCGTCGCCCTCGCCGACCTGGACGCCGCCCTGACGGCCATGCAGGCCGACGGCAGCCTGGCCCGCATCGTCAACAAGTACCGATGATCTATCGTTGAGGGCATGAAGCTCGCCGTCATCGGCGCAGGCCCTGCCGGCCTCGCCCTCGCCCTGCTCGCCGCCGAGCGCCTTGCAGGCACCGAAATCCATCTCTTCGACACCCGCGCCCTCGACCGCGACATCAGCGGCGACGCGCGCACGCTGGCGCTGAACCTCGGCAGCATCCGCTTGCTGGAGCGCCTGCAGGCCTGGAAGCCCGACAGCGCCCAGGCCATCAAGACCGTGCACGTCAGCCAGGCCCCGCCCTCCCCCATCGCAGGCGAGGTGCGCATCAGCGCCGCCGAACAGGGCCTGCCCCAGCTTGGCGCCGTGCTGCCCTATGGCGCCCTGGTCGCGCCGCTGCAGCAGCGCTGGCTGGCGCTGGCCGAAGCCCAGCGCGAGCGCCTGTTCACGCGCTTTGCGACGCCGGTGCATGCCATCCGCTCCGACGCGAATGGCGTCGAACTGGACTGCGGCGAGGGACCGGTGGTCGACTGCTTCGACCTGGCCGTCGTCGCCGAGGGCGGTGTGTTCGCCGAGCAGGATCGCAAGTCCATCAGCAGCAACTATCACCAGAACGCCTGGGTCGGCCAGGTCCGCCTGGCAGCGCCCGGCCTGCAGGGCCTGGCCATCGAGCGCTTCACGCGCAACGGCCCGCTGGCCCTGCTGCCCCTGCCCGACGACGCGCAAGGCCCGCGCGCGGCCCTGGTCTGGTGCCTGCCCCAGGCCGAGGACGACATCGCCGCGCTGAACGACGCCCAGCGCCTGCTCGTCATCCAGCAGCAGTTGCCTGCCGTGGCCGGGACGCTGACGGGCATCTCGGCGTTGAAATGCTTCCCGCTCGGGCTGAATGCCGAGACGCGGCTGCTGCAGGGCCGCACCCTGCGCATCGGCAACGCGGCCCAGACCCTGCATCCGGTGGCCGGCCAGGGGCTGAACCTCGGCCTGCGCGACGCCCAGGCCCTGGTCGACGCGCTGCGCGAGTCGGCCGGGGCTGGTCAGGGCCTGGATGCCGTACTGGCCCGCGTCGACTGGCAGCGCGCCCCCGACCGCTGGCCCATGATCGCCGCCACCGACTTCCTGGCCCGCAGCTTCGCCTGGCGGCTGCCGGGCCTGCCCGCGTTGCGCGGCCTGGCCTTGGCTGGACTTGAGTTGGCGACGCCTCTCAAAAAGGCATTGGCCCACCGCATGATGTTTGGCGGCTGAGATGGCAGCGCGCACTCAACCAGGGAACGAGGCCACCGAGGCACAGAGACACTGAGGTATGCCGTTCTCCTTCAAAAGTCTTCTCTGCGCCTCTGTGTCTCTGTGGCTGTGTTTGGCCAGCTTGCCCGCACGCGCCCAGCTCATTCCGCCAGACAAGCCCATCGCCGGCGCCTCGCAGGAGGAATGGTCCAAGCGCTGGTGGCACTGGGCCCTGTCCTTCGATGACGAGGACAGCCCGGTGGCCGACACCGACGGCAGCCTGTGCGCGAATGGCCAGTCCGGGCCGGTCTGGTTCCTGGCCGGCACCTACGGCAGCCAGCGCGCCGTGCGCAGCTGCCGCATCCCGGCCGGCAAGACCCTGTTCTTCCCGCTGGCCAACTTCATCGCCTTCCCGCCCGACGACGCGCGCGAAGCCTGTGCCTCGCTGATGCTGCGCGCCGAAATGGCCACCGAAGCCCCCGCCGCCCTGGTGCTGGATCTCAACGGCCGGCGCTTCGCCGGCCTGCAGGCGCATCGCCAGGCCACCAAGGGCTGCTTCCTCGTCGCGCCCGACGATGACGCCCCCGCCGCCGCCAACGGCTACTACGTCGCCCTGGGGCCGCTCAAGCGCGGCCGCTACACGCTGAATTTCGGCGCCATCCTGCCCAGCCTGTCACAGGCCGTGACCTATAGCCTTGATGTCCGTTGAACTGCGGGCCTAGACTGGCCCTGCCATGACGCCCGCCCCCATCCCCGCCAACGACGCCGAGCGTTTGCGCGTGCTGCGCGAGCTGCTCATCCTGGACACACCGCCCGAGGAACGCTTCGACCGCATCGTCACGTTCGCGGCCGAGGAGTTCGACATGCCGATCGCACTGATCAGCCTGATCGACGAGCGGCGCCAGTGGTTCAAGGCCCGCGTCGGGTTGGACGCCTGCGAGACCTCGCGCGAGATCTCCTTCTGCGGCCATGCCATCCTGCAGCCCGATCTCTTCGAGGTGCTGGACGCGGCCCTGGACCCGCGCTTCGCCGACAACCCCCTGGTCGTCGGCGCGCCCTTCATCCGCTTCTACATCGGCGCGCCGCTGGCCCTGCCGGGCGGCGCCACCATCGGCACCCTCTGCCTCATCGACACCAAGCCGCGCCATTTCGACATGCTGGACCGCGCCATCTTCGGCACGCTGCGCGACCTGGTCGTGGCGGAGCTGATCGGCCAGGGCGAGACGGAAGCTGCCAAATGAATGCGGTCACGCCCAGCGGGCGGCTGCTGCTCGTCGAGCCCCAGTTCGTGCTGCGCCGCACCGTCTCGACGATGGCCCGCGAGATGGGCCTGGCCGACGTGCAGGAGGCCACCAGCGCGGCCATGGCCGCAAAGCTGCTGTTCGAGCGCCGCTACGACGCGGTGCTGATCGCCATCGACGAGGAAGGCGAGGCCCTGGCGCTGCTGCAACGCCTGCGCGCCGGCGAGGCTTCCCATCCGGCCGATGTGCCGGTGGCCGCCACGGCGATGGCCTGCGATGTCGAACTGGCCCTGCGCCTGAAGCAGCTCGACGTGCGCCGGCTGCTGCTCAAGCCCTTCAAGGTGCGCGGCATGCTCGAGGCCATTTCGGCGCTGGGCGCGCCCGAACCCCTGCCCGAGCACTGAACAGGCCGGCCCGGCCGGCGCTTTTAGGGGCTTAGCGTCCTCGGCTTCGGCCTAGCATGAGCCACCCATGTCACGCCCTGCCCTGCTCTCTGCCGCCTTGCTCGCGTTCGTGCTGGCTGGCTGCGGCACGCCCAGCCAGCCTCTGCCCATGGCCGTCACCGCGGCCGATGCGCTGCAGATTCGCGGCTGGGTGCCGGATGCGCTGAAGGCCCAGGTCGGCATCGCTGCCGTCAAGGGCGGCATGGAAACCAATCGCTGGTGGGGCTCCAAGGTCAGCGCCATCGCCTTGCAGCAGGCTCTGGAAGAGTCGCTGCTGGCCGTCGGCATGAAGCCGCTGTCGCCCGAGCCGGCGCCGCGCTTCGAGCTGCGCGCCGAGCTTGTGCAACTGGATCAGCCCCTGGTGCCCGCCCTGGGCGTGACCGTGGGCACGGCCGTGCACTACACCCTGGTCGACAAGGCCAGCGGCAAGACGGTCTACCAACGCCGCATCGCCAACACCGACGAGGCCCGCTTCACGGAGGCCATCGTGTCGCCCAATGAGAGGCTGCGCATCGCCAACGAGCGGGCGCTCAGGGCCAACATCGATCTGCTGCTGCGGGATCTGGTGACGCTGCGGCCGTAGATGCCGGGCGGTCGTGTTGATGGCAACCGGGCTGGGAGCGCAAGGCTAGGCGGCATCGCGCGTTCGGACGGAGGCTTGCCGCTCCAGCTTGGGAATGAGTATTGCAGCGCGGACGCCGACGATGAAAGCCACCCCGCCCACCGCCAGAAGCGTGGCGACCACAGCGAAGGCGAACCGGTGTGCGAGGAGGTCGGAATTGGCGATGAGCAGGCCGAGCGCGACACAGGCCAAGCTGGCAGCCTTTGACCAGGCCAATGCCCGCATGGCCCTTGCCAGGCGAAGCGCCGCACTATCAGGCGAGTCCGATGATGGGCTCATGGCTCGATGGTGAAAGCGATGACGATCTGCTGAGGCGTCTGCTTGAACTCGGCAACGACAGCCTGCTTGGCCTTGGCTGCAATGTCGGGGAGGGAGCCGTTTGTGGGAATGCCCTGGAAAGTGACAGTGACCGAGGTCAGGGATCCGTTGTGCCAGTTGAATCCCACGAAGGATTTCAGGCCAACGGATTTCTCAAGCTCGGCTGAAACGGCTTGGGACCGCGCCATGCCCTCATTCAGGGATTCGATGGGCCCACATGCCGCCAGCACGAGGGCCAGCAGGGCTGACACGGAAGTGGCTCGCACGAGCTTTTTCATTCTTTCCCCTGTGGCCTTATGAGTCGCGGGAGGACGTCGCGGCGCCCAGTCAACTGGGTCGCGAATTTGTCGACCGAAGCTGTCGTTCAACGCCAGGCGGTTGCGAGCCCGAAATCAATTCGCCTTGCCTGCATTCGCATTCCGCACGAACCTGACATGAATCCTTGAGTCACTTCCCGCCTTGGGCAGGCCGTTGATCTGACCCTGCTTGAAGTAGACGATATACACATAAGAGTCATTGGTGCGATCGGTTGTTGCCGACCAATAACCCAATCCGTTGACCAGATCGTATTCCTTGGTGAGGAATGCGGCGTGCAGGGGAACTTTGGCTGCAGCACAGGTTTCATTCAAGGCCGGCAGGCCGTCACCGACATCCACCTTGCCCTCATATTGGTTTGCCTCACAGGGAACCAGTGTCGAAAGCTCTCGAATGCTTGGAATTCGCCACCCCTTGGGAGTGGCCTGCGTCGCTTCGGGAAAAGTAACCTCACGGGGGGAGCCATCGCAGGCGGTGCCGTTCCATGTTTCCCCCAAGCTGCATCGGCGCCAGATCAGGTTCGTCTTGGGATCGAGGACTTCGTCGCCGGGTTCCAGAACTGCCAGACCCTCGATCGTCGCCATCGTCTTCTGGACAGGGGGAGATGGTGTGGCGCTGGGTCCGCGCTTGCACGCCGTCAAAGCAACCATTGAGATGAGGCAAGCCGCCAGAACAGAACGATTCATGCTTGTTGGGGTCACAGTGTTTTCCAAATCGGATTTCTAAGAATCAAGCTGGCGATCGACGCTCAGGCCTTGGCCGCACTTTCATGCCTGGCCCGCCCCGCCGTCACCCACAGCAGCAGCGCGCAGACAAACCCCGCCGCGCTGGCCATGCCGAAGAAGGCCATCATCGGCCCATAGCCCGCCGGATTGGCGGCGCTGGCGCCGGCCTGGTCGTTGAGCCAGCCGGCCAGCAGGTTGGCGCCGCTGATGCCGGCGTTCTGGGCCACCCACATCAGGCCGATGGCCGTCCCGAAGCGGCTGGGTGACACCAGGCGACTGGTCAGCGGCCACATGACAGCGGGCACCAGCGAGAAGCTGACGCCGATCAGCGCGGTGGCGACCCACAGGCTCCAGTTCGTCAGCGCCATCACGGCCAGCGCGATCGGCAGCAGCAGGGCGCCGAAAGCCAGGAAGGGTGCATAGCGGCCGACGCGGTCGCAGAGCCAGCCGAAGGCCGGCGTCGCGAACACGGCGGCCAGGAAGACATAGCTGTTCATCTCGCCGGCGGCGGCGAGGTCCAGGCCATGGGTGTGCTGGAAATACTTGATCGAGAAGGTGCTGCGAAAGGCCAGGATGACCGAATACCACAGCACGCACAGGGCCAGCAGATACCAGTAGGCCTTGCCGAAGTGCAGCAGGTCGCGCCAGACGAATTGCTCCGCCGTCTTGCCGGTGGGCAGCAGGCCGGCACGGCGCGGGCCGCGGTCCACCCACCAGTAGAGGGCGGCGGCCACGAAGGAGGTCGCCGCGATGGCGGCCGCGATCAGCAGCGGCGGCTGCCAACCCTGGGCATAGGCGCCAGCAAACCAGGTCGGCGACATGTCGGCACCGAAGGAGCCCAGCCGGCCGATGGCCAGGGCCAGGCCCATGGCGAAGGCCAGGCTGCGGCCGCCGAAATAGTCGGCGATGGCCGCCAGCGTGGCGATGCCGAAGGTCTCGGCGCCGATGCCGAACAGCAGCCGCCCCGCCGCCATGCCGGTGAAGCTGGGGCTCCAGGCCGTCAGCGCCGCGCCGGCCAGGCAGATGGCCCCGGTCACCAGCGTCATGCGCGCCGCGCCGAAGCGGTCCACCATCACGCCGCCGACGAGGATGAGGACGATATTGGGCAGGCTGTAGATCGCGTTCAGCAGGCCCACCTGCTGGTCGCTGAAAGCCCGCTGCTGCTGCAGCAGGTCGGCCACCGGGCCGATGGAGTCGTAGACGTAGTAGTTGCCGAACAGCGCCAGCGCCACCAGCGCACCCACCAGCCAGGCGGTCGTCGGGCTGATCTTGTTGTCAGTCATGGGAGAGATCCTTGTGCAGACGCGGATTCTCGACGCGCCTCCAGGGGCCGCGCCTAGGGGTCTGCCGCAGCGATCTCAGAGCTTGCGGTGGGCCAGCGCCGGCAATTGCTGGCGCACCTGGGTCAGGCGGGCCGCATCCACGTCGGCGACGACGACGCCCTCGCCTTCGGCCAGCACGCTGAGCACCTGGCCCCAGGGATCGATGACCATGCTGTGGCCCCAGGTGCGGCGGCCGTTGGCATGCTGGCCGCCCTGGGCAGGCGCGACCACATAGCACTGGTTCTCGACCGCGCGGGCACGCAGCAGCAGCTCCCAATGGGCCTGGCCGGTCGTGTAGGTGAAGGCGGCGGGCACGGCCAGCAGGTCGACGCCGGCATAGCCGCGGTAGAGCTCGGGGAAGCGCAGGTCATAGCAGACCGACAGGCCGACCTGGAGGCCGCCGGCCTCGAAGCGCGTCGGCTCGCAGCCGGGCTCCAGCACGCGGCCCTCGTCATAGGACTCGCGGCCGTTGTCGAAGGCAAAGAGATGGATCTTGTCGTAGCGGGCGACGCGCTCGCCGTCCGGCGAGAACACCAGCGTCGTGTTGCGCACCCGCTCGGCCGTCGTCGATTTGATGGGCAGCGTGCCGCCGATGATCCACAGGCCCAGGTCGCGCGCGGCACTCGCCAGCATGGCCTGGATGGGGCCGTCGCCCTCCACCTCGGCCAGGGCCAGCTTGTCGCTGTCGTGCATGCCCATCAGGCAGAAATACTCGGGCAGGGCCGCGAGCTGGGCACCGCGCTTGGCGGCGTCCTCCAGCAGGCGGCGCGCGGTGGCGAGGTTGGCGGCCACGTCGGGGCCCGAGACCATCTGGACTGCTGCGACTTTCATAGGGCCAATGCTAGCCGCTCGATGTCCGCTGAGTTGTTAAGCCAGGAAAACGAGGTGCGGACGATGCCGTCCAGACCGCGCGCCTGCATGTCCAGCGGCGTGTAGGGCACGCCGTTGGCGCCGACGTGAATGCCTTGCTGGGCCAACCGAGCCCGTGTGGCCGGGGCCGCCTCGCCTTCGACGGTGAAGCTGACAAGGCCGGACCGCGCGCCGTTGCCGAGATCGTGCACACGCACATGCGGCAGTTCGCCCAGGCGTTCACGAAGCCGCACAGCCAGACCTTGCACATGTGCCGCGATCTTGTCGATGCCCATCTCCAGCGCTTCGGCAATCGCCACCTGCAAGGCCAGGCGCAGCGCCACAGGCTGCTCCGAGGTCTCGAATGGCGCGCCCGAAACGTCCACCCAGGGCGGCTCCAGCTGATCCTGAAAGCCCTTGCGCACATAGAGCAGGGCCGTGCCGCGCGGCCCGCGCAGATGCTTGCGGCCCGCGCTCTTCAGCACATCGCAGCCGAGGGCCTGCACATCCGCCGGCAGCTGGCCGATGGCCTGGCCGGCGTCGATGAAATAGGGCACGCCGGCCGCCCGCGCCACGCGGCCGAGGGCAGCGGCGTCGTTGATGAGGCCGCCATTGGCGGGCAGCCAGGTCAGCGAGATCCAGCGCACACGCTCGTCGATCAGCGCCGCGCTCGCCTGGACATCGACGCTGCCGTCGGCGCGGCAGGGCAGCACCTCCACCGTCGCGCCGCTGCGCTGATAGGTCGCGAGATTGCCGCCCCATTCCTGGCGGCCGACAAGGATGCGGTCACCCGGCCGCAGCGGCGTCTTGTGGGTGAAGGCCGACCAGGCCGTACCAAAGGCGGCCGAGCCGCTGCCGGAGAAGGCCACCTCGTCCGTGCTGGCGTTCAACAGTTGCGCGGCGTCCTCGCGCAGGCGCTGCAACTGCGGCGCGACCCGCTCGCCCGCCTCCATGGGCCCGAGGCGAGCCTCCAGCGCCAGATGCTCCTGCAGGGCCGCGAGGGCCGCCGCCGACATCGGCGAAGCACCGGCATGGTTGAGCAGCAGGGGCTCGGTCATGACACCAGCTCCACCAGGGCCTCGACCTCCACCGCCGCGCCCGCCGGCAGGCTGGCCACGCCGATGGCGGCGCGCGCATGCCGGCCGCGTTCGCCGAGGGCCGCCACCACCAGATCGGACGCGCCATCGGCCACGGCGCTGTGCTGGGTGAATTCAGGCGCTGACGCCACGAAGACGCCCAGGCGCAGCACCTGCTTCACGCGGCCGAGGTCACCACCCACGGCGGCGTCCAGCACGGCCAGCAGCTTGAGCGCGGCCACCTCGGCCTCGGCCCGGCCGGCCGCCGCATCCAGCGCACCGCGGCCCGGCGTGCCGATCTGGCCGGCGATGACGAGCAGCTTGTCGCCCTCGCGGTGGTGGAGGTAGTTGGCGGCGGGTGCGCCCAGCGCCGCAAGGGTGTGGCCGAGGCTGGCCAGGCGGTCTTTCAAGGAAGTGGTCATGGCTTGAGAAGGAGCTTGCCCTGCGTCGCACGCGACGCCAGCAGTTGATGAGCACTGGCCACATCGGCCAGCGGGAATTCGGCGTGGATGCGCAGCTGCACGGCGCCGCTCAGCACAGCCGCGAACACCGTCGCCGCCCGCGCGCGGCGCTTGGCGGCGTCGGGCAGGAAATGGGGCAGCACGGGCCGCGTCAGCGTCAGGCTCTTCTTCTGCAGCGCGAGCACGTCGACCGGCTCGGGCTGGCCGCTGGCTGCGCCAAAGAGGACGAGGTGGCCGCCGGTGCGCAGGGCCTCCAGGCTGCCCGCAAAGGTCGACCGCCCCACCGAGTCGAAGACGACGGCGACGCCGCGCGCGGCGGACACCCAATCGCTGTCCGCCAGCAGCGGCACGGCGCCGAGGCCGCGCAGCCAGTCGGCCTTGGCTTGGCTGGACACCGTGCCAAAGACCGCATGGCCGCGCGCGATCAGCCACTGCACCAGCCAGCCGCCCACGCCGCCGGCAGCGGCATGCACGAGGACCGGCTCGCCGGAGGGTAGTCGCGCGACGTCATCGAGCAGCATGGCCGCCGTCAGTCCATGCTCCAGCGCGGCGGCTGCGTCGCGCAGCGTCAGCGCCTCGGGCACGCGCACCAGATGCTCCAGCGGCACGGCCAGATGGCTGGCATAGCCGCCCTGCACGCCGGTCGTGAAGGCGACACGATCACCGACGCTGAACTCCGCGCCGGGTTCAACCTCGACGACCTCGCCCGCCCCCTCCAGGCCCAGGCGCCAGGGCAGGCTGATGCCGGGATAGCGGCCCTCGCGCTGGTAGAGGTCGACGAAGTTGATGCCCGCGTACTCGATGCGCACGACGGCCTGGCCGGATGCGGCCTGAGACGTGGGCAGTTGCTGGAGTTCCAGCACCTCCGGGCCGCCGAACTGATGGACAAGGATGGCTTGCGTCGACATGGGTCGGGCCTCGGGCGTTAACGTCGCATCAATGTCCGCCTCGGGCGCCTGCCGCGCCAGCGAGGCTTTTGCACACCGGCTGTGCCGATTTCTCAACACCATGCGCGACCGCCTGCCCCCGCTGTTCTCCCTGCAAGCCTTCGAGGCCGCCGCCCGCCTGGGCAATTTCAGCCGTGCGGCCGGCGAGCTGCACCTGACGCCCGGCGCCATCAGCCGCCAGGTGCGCCAGTTGGAGGACTGGTGCGGCCAGACGCTGTTCGAGCGCGTCGGCAACCAGATGCGGCTGACGGCCGAGGGCCGCGAGCTGCTGGCACGCCTGGGCGGCCCGCTGGCGGCCCTGCACGAGGCCGTCTACCCCGAACCGGAGGACGCCCACACGACGCTGCAGATCGCGACGCTGGGCTCGCTGGCACGCGCGTGGCTGCTGCCGCGACTGCAGGGCTTCATCGCCACCGCGCCCACGGTGCGCCTCGTCGTGCAGACCGACTACGCCCTGGTGCGTCCGCCGCCGCGCGTGGCCCTGGTGGCCCTGCGCCATGGCCGGCCCGAGGACGGCGGCGAACTGCTGTTCGAAGACCGCCTGCTGGCTGTCGCCACGCCCCGTCTGGCCAGGCAGCTCGGCCGCGCCGCGGCGCGCTGGCCGGCGGCGCAGATTCTCAGCCACGTCACCGGCGACGCGCCGCTGTGGCTGACCGAAGCCGCAGCGACGACGGCGCCCGAGGGCCCGGCCTTCAACGATGCCGGCGTGACGCTGGATGCCGCCGAGGCCGGCCTGGGCGTGGCCATCACGCGGCTGTCCCTGGCCCTGCCGCGATTGCGCGCCGGCACGCTGGCGCAGGCCCATCCGCTGCTGCTGCCGTCGCCGCGCGCCAACCTGCTCGTCATCCGCGAGGACGCCGCCGCCCTGCCCGTCGTGAAGCGCTTCGCGGCCTGGCTGCGCGACGAGGCCGCGCTGACCGCCGCCGACTTGAAAGCCTGGGCGCCGGCCTGAACTGCCTCTGATGCAGGCCGGACTGTTCGACGACCTCCCCTCCGCGCTGCCGCCAGGCCTGCGCTACGAGGCGGGCTGGCTGTCCGCGGCCGAGGAAGCCGCACTGATCGCCCTGGCGAAGCAGTTGCCGCTGCGCGAGGCCCAGTACAAGGGCTACACGGCGCGCCGGCGCGTCGTCAGCTATGGCGGCCAGTTCGACTACGACAGCAATGAGCTGATGCCGTCGGCGCCGCTGATCGAGGCGCTGCATCCGCTGCGCCAGCGCGTCGCGCAATGGGCCGGCGTCGCCCCGCAGGCGCTGGTGCATGTGCTGGTCGCCGAGTACGCGCCCGGCACGCCGCTGGGCTGGCATCGCGACGTGCCGGACTTCGAGGACGTGTTCGGCGTGTCCCTCGGCAACGAGGCCCTGCTGCGCTTCAGGCCCTATCCGCCCGATCAGCCCAGGCGCGAGGACATCTTGCGGCTGGAGGTCGCACCGCGCTCCATCTACGCCTTGCAGGGCGAGGCGCGCTGGGGCTGGCAGCACAGCGTGGCGCCGGTGGGCGCGCCGCGCTGGTCCATCACCTTCAGGACGGCGCGGCGATAAGTCACGGCGACCCGGCGCGTGCAAGACGCCGGACGCCCTGCGGGATCAGAATCGCAAGGCCATGCCGATTCCCTCCCGCCTGCGGCGCCAGCTCCTGGCCCTGCCTTTCGCAGCCGCGCTGCCACAGGCCCATGGCGCAGGAGCGCCGCAGACCCTGCGCCTGCCCGACCCCAATGCCTACAGCGCCCATGGCGCCTTCTTCATCGAGGCGCTCAAGCTGGCCCTGAACAAGACTGCCGACCGCGAGCCGGTGCCCACGCTGGTCCACGCTCCGTCCGACCTGCCACGCCCACGCCTGCGCCAGATGCTGCAGGACGGCCAGCTGGACCTGATCTGGAGCACGACCACGCCCGAGCGCGAGGCGCAGGCCCTGCCGGTGCGCTTCAACCTGCTCAAGGGCAGCAACGAACTGCGCTTCCTGCTCGTGCGCGCCGCCGACCTGCCCGCCATGAAATCGGCGCGCACGCTGGAGGCACTGCGCCAGTTCCGCGCCGGTGCCGGCACCTACTGGAGCGACACGCAGATCCTGCAGGCCAATGGCTTCACCGTCGAGACGGCGATCAAGTTCGACCTGCTGTTCCGCATGCTCAAGGCCGGCCGCTTCGACTTCATCCCGCGCACCCGCGACGAGATCGACGCCGAGCTGGTCCAGTACGCCGAGCTGGGTCTCGTCGAGCTGCCGGGCATCGCCCTGCAGTACCGCCAGCCGCTGTACTTCTTCGTCACGCGCGACAAGCCCCAGCTCGCCGAGCGATTGCTGCGCGGGTTGAACCTGGCGGCGGCCGACGGCAGCTTTGATGCCCTCTTCATGGCCCAGCCGGATCTGAAGGCCGCCTGGACGCAGTTGCGCAATTACAGCGGGCTGAAGCTGCAGTTGAAGGCGCTCGACTAGGGAGCGCTGGCCGCGCTCGCCGCCTTGGCCGGCAGGGCCTCCACCTTCTCCACCCTGGGATCGTCCCAGGTGCCGGTGATGTGGAACTCGCGCGTGTTGGCCGCGGCCACGGGGCGGCTCAGGATGAGCTGGGCCAGGAAGGCGCCCAGCGCGATGGCCGGGTTGATGGCGGCATAGGCGAGCGACGCACCGCCGGCCGATACCTCGGGAATGACGACGACGCGCAGCTTCTGCGTCTCCGCCGCCAGGTCGGTGCTGCCGTCCACCAGCACCGCCGCCTGCAGGCCGCGGATGCGGATGTTGTCGCTGCGGGCGATGCCGGCGGTGATCTTGACGTCGCCGGTCACGCCGTCGAAGACAAAGCCCTCGGCGAAGACGTCGCGGAAGTCCAGCAGGAAGCGGCGCGGCAGGGACTGCAGGCTGAGCACGCCCAGCAATCGCCCGACGCCAGGCTCGGCCTTCAGGAAGGTGCCGGTGTCGAGCTGCACATTCAGCGCACCGGCCATGCTGGCGTAATGCGGCGCCAGCGGCGAGCCGTCCCAGCCGACCTGGCCGGCCAGGACGCCCTTGCCGCCGCGCAGCACGGGGGAATCCTTCTGGCCCTGGCCGAGGCGCTCCAGCAGCTTGCCGGCGTCGGCGATGTCGAGCTTCCAGTCCAGCTGGGTGCGGCGCTTGGCGCCGATCTCGCCACCCCAGTGGCCACTGGCGTGCAGCGTCGCGTCGGGCGAGCTGATCTGCAGCTTGTCCAGCTTCCAGTCGCGCGCGGCGGCCGGGGCCTGGGCCAGCACCTGCAGGCGGCCCAGGCGCTTGCCGCGCAGCTCGAAGTCGTCGGCCTCGATGTCCAACGACGGCAGCGGGTTGCTGCTCGCATCGGCCTTGCCGGGATCGATGAGTTCGCTGACCGACTCGGCCTCCTGGCGCGGCAGCGACAGCCGCGTCAGGCGTGCCTGCACGGCGTCGATCTGGCCGCCCTTGACGCCCTTGAGCTCGATGCGGCCCGCCAGCTGTTCGGCATCGACATTGACGCGCCAGTTGGCGCCCTCGCGAGCCACCACGGCCGTCGCGCGGCCGAGCTGGCGGCCGCCGACCTTGAGGGCCTGGCTGCGCAGCGAGATCTGGCTGGGCAGCAGGCCGGCGTCGTCGGCGCCTTCGCCGCCATTGCCCGTGCCGCCGGCCAGGCCACCCAGGCGCTGCTGCCAGGCGTCGAGGTCCAGGGCGGCCACATTGACCTGCAGCAGCACGCCGCTGGCCGGCAGGGCGGGCAGCTTGTCCTGCACGGCCAGAACGCCGCGCAGCACCTGCGAGCTGTTGCCCGACACATCGCGCTGCAGCTGGGCCTGCAGCAAGGGCGCCGCGGGGGCGCCGACCTCGAGGCGCAACTCGTCGCGGCCGGCCGCGGTGGGCGACATCAAGAGGCGCAGCGGCAGCACCGCGTCGGCGTCCTTGCGCCCCGGCGCGGGCAGGTCCAGGGCCAGGCCCTGCAGATTGCTGGACACGCTGAGTTCGCTCTGCCCGTCCTTGGGAATGGCGAGCTGGAAGCGGTAGGCGGCCTGGCCGCTGGCGGCCTGGGCCAGGCGGGCCACGGCGCCAAGTTCGGTGGCGCGGCGCAGACCCTCGGCCGTGGCCTGGCCCTGCACGGCGAAACGCATGCCGCCGCCCGGCTGGCTGCCGCCCTCGATAGCGGCGTCGCCGCCGAGCAGGCGGGCCGTCAGGCCGCCGAGCTGCAGGGTCTTCTGGTCGAAGTCGATGCGGCCGCGCACGCCGGCCAGGGCGGGGAGCTCGGGGCGCAGCTTGAGGTCGACGCCGCCGAGCTGCAACTGGCCCTTGAGCGTCGTCTGGTGGGTGTCGTCCAGCGGAATGTTGAGGCCCAGCTTCAGCCCGACCGGCCCCAGGGCGGTGGTGGTGCTCAGGGCATGGCCCAGCCAGTCATCCAGCGGCGAAGCGCGCACATAGCGCAGCAGGTCGGCGCCGGCGCCGCGGCCATTGCCGTCCAGCTGCAGCACACGGCCGTGATGCAGGTCCTTGATGCCGCCGTTGACGTCGCTGAGTTCATAGCCCAGCACCTTGCCGCGGCCGTCCTTGATGAACATGCCGGCGCGATCGAAGACGAGCTCGGCGTCGACGTTGTCCAGGGCCGGCCAGTTGCCGCCGTTGTCGCTGGGCGGCACATAGGCCAGCGTCACGCCCTGGGCCTGGGTCACGACCTTGAAGATGCCGGTGGACTTGGGACCATCGAAGGGGAAGTCGGCCAGTTCGCCGCGCAGTCTGACCGTGGTGTTGCGCGCTTCGCCGCCGAGGATGGCGCGCGTCACATAGCTGCGCGTGTTGACCAGCCGCTGCGGGATGTAGTGGGCCACGCGGGTCGCCTGCACGCGCTGCAGCTTGCCGCTGAGGTCCAGATGGCCCGGCGTGGTGGCGCCGGCCGCGCGCTTCCAGGCGACATCGAACTCGCCGCTGAAATCGGGCGTCTGCAGTTGCAGCTCGCGCAGCTTGAGCTCAACCTCGCCCGGCGTCTTGCCGCCCGCCGGATTTCCAGCGGGCGGCAGCTGCCACAGCATCTGCGTGGACAGCCGCGTGATGGGCAGGCGGGCCTCCTCGAACAGCCCGGGCAGCTCGACCTCGCCGTCGTGCACGGCCAGTTTGGCGGAGCCGCCGCGCTCGCTGGCATCGAGCTCCAGGCTGGCACCGCGCAGGCCGGGGCGGCCGGGCTGGCCCTCCTGCTCGGCGGGCTTGGCGGCCAGGGCCAGGCCGTCGATCTGGGCCTTGACGCGGTAGCTGCGCGGCGCGTCCAGCGTCCCCTGCCACTGGGCGCTCAGGGCCGTCAGCAGCCCGCGCGGCTCCAGCTCCACCAGCAGCTTGTGGGCGCGTTCGCCCAGCGGCAGGCGCTGGGCGATCTGGGCCATCAGCGCGAAGTCCAGGCGCTGGGCATTCACTTCGCCACCCAGCACCTCGTCGTTCTTGCCAAGCTGCAGGGCCGCACCCCAGTCCGATCGCGGCCAGACGACACCGTCGCCGCTGACAAAGCCGAGCTGCCTGGCCTGGAAGCTGAGCTTGTCCTTGGCGCGCGACAGCTCCAGCCGGCCCTCGATGTGCTCCAGGTCCAGCTCGGGGGCGCCGTCGAGCAGCTTCAGGCGCACCGAGCGCAGGGCCAGGTCCAGCGTGGCAGCGGTGGGCTGGCCGTCCTTGATGAGGCCCCAAGCGCGCACGGCGCCGTCGCCTTCGCTCAATTGAAAAGGCAGGTCGACATGGCGGCGCAGCTGGCTGAGGTCGGCCCGCGGCAGCTCGGCATAGGCCTGGCCGCTCCAGTGCTGGAACTCGCCGGGGCGCTTCAGCAGGCTCTGCGTGAACAGGCCGCGCAGCGTGAAGCGCCGGCCCCAGTCGGCGGGCGGCGTGGCGTCCAGGCGCAGCTGGTGGCGGCGCAGGCCGTTGCGCATGACGAAGTTCAATTCGGTCAGCTCCAGCGGCCGGGCGTCGGCACGCTTCTCGTCCACCCAGCGCACGCGGCCGTTGACGATGGCCAGCTCGGGCTGGCTGAACAGCCAGTCCATGCCGGCCTCGGTGGTGCCGGCGTCGGTCTTGTTGGTCTCGTCCAGGCCCAGGCCGCCGATGAAGATGCGGCCCTGCGCATCGCGGCGGATGATGAGTTCGGGCCGGTCGACCAGCAGCTGGGAGAAGCGCGGCTCCAGCACCAGCAGGGACTGGGCCGACAGCACGGCCGCCACACGGGGCAGGCGCAGGGCCGGCCGGCCGGCGGCGTCCAGCACCTGCACGTCGCCCAGTTCCATGCGCGGCAGCCAGCCACTGGATTCGACCGTGATGCGGCCGATGCGCAGCTCTACCCCCAGAGCCTTTGAGGCTTCCTTTTCCAGCCAGGGACGCCAGTCATTGGCGTGCGGGAGAATGGCCCAGTGCAATACAGCCCAGGCCGTCACCCCCAAAGCCCACAGCAGGGCCAGGATCAGCAACGCCCAGCGCAGGCTGTGCCAGCACAGGCGCAGAGGCCAGCGCGAGGCGCGGTTGCAGCGGTGGAGGGCGGCCGAAAAGAAGTCAGACACGGTGTCTTGGGGCACGTGAAAAATCGGCCGGCGGTCAATCTAGCACAGGGTCATGAGCGAAACGTTTCCAGCATCTGCTGAACACAGCCGCTATGTGCAGCGGGTTCGCCGCCGATATGCGGCGGAGCTGCCGCTATTGCAACCGGGCCTGCCCGACCGCACCGTCATTGCCGCGCTGATCGAGACATTGGCCGCAGACCGCCCGCTGGCGAGCGGTCTGCGGGTGGCCCGCCATCTGGTGCTGGAACGGCTGGCGGTGCTGGACATCGAACAGGGCGCCAGCGTGGAGGATGTCACGCTGGCCATGACCCATCTGGCCGAGGTGACCCTTGACAAGGCCCTCGCCTCAGCCCGCACCGAGCTGGACGCCATCCACGGCGAACCGCGCACGCAGGACGGCGCGGACATCGCCTTCTGGGTGCTCGGCATGGGCAAGCTGGGCGCCCGCGAGCTCAATGTCTCGTCGGACATCGACCTCATCTACGTTTACGAAGATGACGGCCAGACGCAAGGTTCGCGTCCCGTTACGGCTCACGAATACTTTTCCAGCGTCGCCAAACGGCTTTATGCGCTGATCGGCGACGTCACCGACGACGGCCAGGTCTTCCGCGTCGACCTGGCCCTGCGTCCCAACGGCAAGAGCGGCCCGCCGGTCGTCAGCCTGGCCATGCTGGAGGAGTATTTCCTCGTGCAGGGCCGCGAGTGGGAGCGCTTTGCCTGGCTGAAGAGCCGTGTCGTCGCGCCGCTCACGGGCATGGGCGCGCCGGCCGACGCCCGCACGCTGCAGCTGCGCCACCTCGTCACGCCCTTCGTCTACCGCCGCTACCTGGACTACGGCGTCTTCGAAGGCCTGCGCCAGCTGCACGGCAAGATCCGCAGCGAGGCCAAGGCCCGCGCCGCCGGCCGGCCCGAGCGCGCCAACGACGTCAAGCTGTCGCGCGGCGGCATCCGCGAGATCGAGTTCATCGTGCAGCTGCTGCAGGTGGTGCGCGGCGGCCAGTTCCCCGAGATCCGCACGCGCTCCACCGTCAAGGCCCTGGCCCAGCTGGCCGCCGGCGGGCTGATGAAGGCCGAGACGGCGCACAGGCTCAGCGAGGCCTATGTCTTCCTGCGCCGCGTCGAGCACCGCATCCAGTTCCTCGACGACCAGCAGACCCATTGCCTGCCCCAGGGCGACGCCGACCTGGCCTGGATCGCCGCGTCCATGGGCCTGAAGTGCAGCCGCGAGGCCTGCGAGCTGTTCGAGCAGCTCGGCGAGGTGCGCGAGCTGGTCGCGACCGAGTTCGATTCGCTGCTGCACGAGGGTGGCAAGCCGCAGGGCGGTTGCAAGGGCGGCCAGTGCGGCGGCCCCAAGCCGGCCGTCGACGGCGAGGACTTCCTCAGCGGCCTGCCGCCCCAGCTGGCCACGGCCGTGCGCGCGCTCGCCGAGACGCCGCGCGTGCAGGGCCTGCGCGAGGAATCGCGCCAGCGCCTGGCCAAGCTCTTCCACCGCGCGGCCCAGGCCGTGGCGGCCGAGGAATGCTCGCTGGACGCGGCCCTGCGCTTTGTCGACTGGGTCGGCCCGCTGCTGCGCCGCGAGAGCTATCTGGCCCTGCTGGTCGAGCGCCCGGCCGTGCAGCAGCGCCTGCTGCGCCTGCTGGGCCTGGCACGCTGGCCCATGCGCTATCTGATGCAGCACCCCGGCGTCATCGATGAACTCGCCGACCCCCTGCTGCTGACGGCCCGCTTCGACCGCGAGGCCTTCATCACCGACCTGCTGGAGCGCGAGCAGGGCTGGGAGCGCAGTGGCGAGGCCGACGAGGAAGCCCTGCTGGACACGCTGCGCCGCGCCCACCACGCCGAGGTCTTCCGCACCCTGGTGCGCGACGTCGAGGGCCGCATCACGGTCGAGCAGGTCGCCGACGACCTGTCGCTGCTGGCCGACGCCGTCTTGCAGATCGCCATCCAATGGGCCTGGGCCCGCTTCGGCAAGGCCCACCGTCCCGACCCGCGCCTGGCCGTCATCGCCTACGGCAAGCTGGGCGGCAAGGAGCTGGGCTATGGCGGCGACCTGGACGTGGTCTTCGTCTTCGACGACGAGGACGAGAACGCGGCCGAGATCTACGGCGCCTTCGTGCGCCGCCTCATCACCTGGCTGACGCTGCGCACCGCCGCCGGCGAGCTGTTCGACATCGACACCGCCCTGCGGCCGAATGGCAACTCCGGCCTGCTGGTCACGTCGCTGGCCCACTTCGAGGCCTACCAGACCGGGCGCGGCAGCAATACCGCCTGGACCTGGGAACACCAGGCCATCACGCGGGCGCGCTTCTGTGCCGGCAATGCCGACATGGCCGAGCGCTGCGAGGGCGTGCGCCGCCAGGTGCTGACGGCGCCGCGCGACGGCGAGGCGCTCAGACGCGAGGTGCAGGCCATGCGCGAGAAGGTCAGCGCGGCCCGGCCGGTGAAGGATGCGCTCTTCGACGTCAAGCACAGCGCCGGCGGCATGATGGATGCCGAGTTCGCGCTGCAGACCCTGGTGCTGGCCAATGGCGCCGACCACCCCGAGCTGCTGGACAACCTCGGCAATATCGCGCTGCTGCAGCGCTGTGAGTCCGTCGGCCTGCTGCCGGCCGGCGTCGGTGTTGCGTCCGCCAATGCCTACCGCGAGCTGCGCCGCGTGCAGCACAAGGCCAGGCTGGACGAGCAGTCCACGGCCCTGGACGCCGAAGCCGCCGCACCGCTGGCCGCGCACCGAGAAGCCGTGCGCGCCCTATGGCAAGCCGTGTTTGGCTGATGCTGTGCGTGGCCCTGGCCGCGCTGTCCCTGCTGGCCTGGCCGCTGTCGAGTGGCGCGCTGGACTGGCGGCCGGCTCTCGTCGCCTCTGAACCCTGGCGCGCCGTCACCGCGGCCTTTGTGCACTGGACGCCCATCCACCTCGGCGCCAACCTCGCCGGCTGCGCGGTGCTGGCCCTGCTTGGCTGGCGCGCCCGCCTCGGCCCGCACGAAGCCCTCGCGGCGCTGATCGCGCTGCCGCTGGCCCAGCTCGGCCTGCTGCTGCGCCCCGGCCTGCTGGCCTATGCCGGCCTGTCGGGCGTGCTGCACGCGCTGGCCGCCATCGCCGTGCTGACGCTGCTGCACCGCGCCGGGCGCGAGCGCTTCGTCGGCGTCGGCATTGCCCTCGGCCTGGGCATCAAGCTCGCCCTCGAAGACCCGCTCGGACCGGTGCTGCGCGTCACCGCCGGCTTCGACTTCCCCGTCGCCCCCTTCGCCCACCTCACGGGCGCCATTGCCGGCGCCATCGGCTGGGGCCTGACAATGCGGGCAATCTCCAGATCGCCGAGGACCCCTCATGGGACGTGAAGCCAGTTGCACCGCCCGAGTCGGCGCCGAGACCGCCGAGGTCACCGCCCTGCTCGAATCCACCACCGTCGTGCTGCGCGGCGCCCTCAAGCGCAAATGGGCCATTGCCGCGCTGCAGAACCTGCGTGTCGAACGCGAGGAGCTGCGCTTCGAGATCGACGGCGAGGCGGTCGCCCTCGCGCTGGGCGAAAAGGAAGCCGGCAAGTGGCTGACCAAGCTGCAGACGCCACCGCCCACGCTGGCCGCCAAGCTGGGCGTCAGCGCCGAGAACCCGGCCCTGCTGATCGGCCCCACCGTCGGCACCCTGGACCCGGCCCTGGCCGAAGCCCTGGCCGGCGGCATCACGACCAATCTGCGCGAGGCCCGCATGCTGGTGGCCGTGCTGAGCCAGGCGTCGGAGCTGCCGCGCATGGCCGAGTTCCACGCCGACATGATCTGCAAGACGGTCTGGGTCGTGCACCCCAAGGGCCCGGACGCCGACCCGTCGGACGCCGTGGTCCGCATCGCCATGCGCGGCTGGGGCTATGTGGACAACAAGACCAGCGCCGTGTCGGACAAGCTCACGGCGACGCGCTGGGTGCGCAGCGAGCCGCCACCGCCCAAGAAGCGGGTCCGCAACCGCTAAATGACGTTGGCCTCGAGCAGGGGCCGGCCGTCCAGCAGGCGCTGCGGCGTCAGCGCATCGATCAGCGGCGCCTCCAGGCCCGCGATCAGCCGGGCCATCGAATGCCCCACGGCCGGCGACTGCTGCATGCCGTGGCCCGAGAAGCCGCAGGCCGTGAAGGCATTCGCCCAGCCCGGCAGACGGCCGGCCAGGCCGTTGTGGTCGAAGGCATTCATCTCGTAATAGCCGGCCCAGGCCGAGCGCACGCGCAGCGCCTCCAGCGCCGGCACGCGGGCGGCCAGCGCCGGCCACAGCAGCTCGTCGAAGAGGCCATGGTCGATGTCGTGCAGCGGCGCCGCGTCGGCGTCGTCGCCACGCGGCGGGCCGCCGGCCAGGATCAATGAACCCTCGGTGCGGAACCAGAAGCCGCTCGGGTCGATGACCAGGGGGCAGCCGGGCAGCGCGGCCGGCGTCTCCAGCACGAAGACATCGCGCTTCTTGGCATGGATGGGCAACTCGACGCCAAGAGCCGCGCCCAGCGGCGCACTCCAGGCCCCGGCCGCGATGACGAAGGCGTCGCCACCCACGCGTGAGCCATCGGCACAGCGCAGCGCCGTCACCTGGTCACCGCGGGTCTCGAAATCCACCGCCTCGGCGTCGACAAAGCGCACGCCACAGGCATTGGCCTTGCGCCGGAAGGCTCGGTGCAGGGCCGGGCCGTCGAACCAGCCCTCGCCGCTCAGGCCGAGAGAACCCAGGGCCAGATCGTCGACGGCCAGCCAGGGAAAGCGTGATGCCAGTTCAGCCGGGCTCAGCAGCGCGACGTCGACGCCCTCGCTTCGCTGCGAGGCATGCACCTCGCGCAGCGTGGCCGCACCGGCTTCAGTGGCCAGATAGAGATAGCCGGGCTCGACCAGGCCGATGGCAGGCCGGTCATCCGGCGTTGCCAGCTCATCCGCCGCGCGCCGCAGGAATTCGATGCTCCATCTCGACAGGGCCATATTGACCGGCTGGGAGAACTGCTGGCGGATGGAGCTGAGCGACAGTGAGCTGGACGCTCGCGCATAGGACGGGTCGCGCTCGATGACGGTCACGGCCGCGCCATGGTCGCGGGCCAGGAAGCAGGCCGTGGCCGCGCCCATGATTCCCCCGCCGATGATGGTCACCTTGAACATGCTGGCAGCATAGAGGCCATGACCCGTCACTCGCATCTCGACCCCCGCGCCATCGCCATCCTGCTGCTGTGCTGCCTGCTCTGGGGCATCAACCAGGTGGCCGCCAAGGCGGCACTGACGGAGATAGCCCCGCTGTGGCAGGCCGGCCTGCGCTCCGTCGTCGCGGGCCTGCTGGTGTGGCTTTGGGCCCTGTCGCGCGGCATCCGCCTGTTCGAGCGCGACGGCAGCCTATGGGGCGGCCTGATCGCGGGCCTGCTGTTCGCCGCGGAGTTCGGCTGCATCTTTGTCGGCCTGCAATACACCAGCGCCTCGCGCATGGTGGTCTTCATCTATCTGGCGCCCTTTGTCGTCGCCCTGGGCATGCCCTGGATCGCCCGCGGCGAGGCGCTGTCGGCACGGCAATGGGGCGGCCTGGTGCTGGCCTTCGGCGCCATGGCCTTTGCGTTCGCGGAAGGCTTCTCGGCGCCTGGCACGCCCCTGCAGTGGTGGGGCGACGCCCTGGGCGTGGCCGCTGCCGTGCTGTGGGGCGGTACGACGCTGGCCATCCGCGCGACGAAGTTGAGTTCTGCGCCTGCCGAGAAGACCCTGCTCTACCAGCTCGGCGTCTCCGCCCTGGCCCTGTGCGCGGCCGCCGTGTTTGCGGGCGAGCCCCTGCCGCTGCAGTGGTCGCCGCGCCTCATCGGCCTGTTCGGCTTCCAGGCCGTCATCGTCACTTTCGCGAGCTATCTGGCCTGGTTCTGGCTGATCCGCCATTACGCGGCCACCAAGCTGGCCGTCTTCACGCTGAGCACGCCGCTGTTCGGTCTGGTGGCCGGCGCCCTGCTGCTGGGCGAGGGCATCAGCCCACGGCTGGTAGCGGCCCTGCTGGCGCTGGCAGTGGGCATCGTGCTGGTGAACCGCTGATGTCTCCGGGGTGCTAGGGCCGGCGCGCCGCTCTGCATAGACTGCGGCATTCACCAGGAGACACCCATGATCACCCTCTGCGGCATCCCGCTCTCGAACTACTACAACAAGGCCAAGCTGGCCCTGCTGGAGAAGGGCATTCCCTTCACCGAGGAATACGTGAAGACGCATTCCCATGATGAAGCCGTGCTGAGCTGCTCGCCGCTGGGCAAGGTGCCCTTCATCAAGACGCCGCAGGGCGCCCTGTGCGAGAGCCAGGCCATCGTCGAATACCTGGAGGCGGCCTACCCCGACACGCCGCGCCTGATCCCCGCCGACCCCTACGAGGCGGCCAAGGTGCGCGAGCTGATCACCTATGTGGAGCTGCACCTGGAGCTGGTGGTGCGCGAGCTGTATGCCGAGGCCTATTTCGGCGGCCAGGTCAGCGACGGCACCAAGAAGCGCGTGGCCCGCGTGCTGCCCGAGCACATCCAGGCCTTCAAGCGCCTGGCCAAGTTCGGCCCCTATCTGGCCGGCGACAGCTTCACGCTGGCCGACTGCGCCGGCTGGGTCAGCCTGCCCCTGGTGGGCATGACGACCAAGATCATCTACGGCGAGGACTTCCTGGCCGCCG
Source organism: Roseateles sp. GW821-FHT09H10 (assembly GCF_059415865.1). Classification (NCBI taxonomy): domain Bacteria; kingdom Pseudomonadati; phylum Pseudomonadota; class Betaproteobacteria; order Burkholderiales; family Sphaerotilaceae; genus Roseateles; species Roseateles sp. GW821-FHT09H10. The sequence continues at coordinate 441,657 of NZ_JBWKOB010000002.1, forward strand.
CCGGCATCGACTGGAAGCCCTACGCCAAGCTGATCGGCGAGCGCCCGCATGCGCTGAAGGTGACGGCCGACCGCAAGGCCGACCAGGAGCGGTCGCTGGGCAAGAGCTGAACGCTAGCGCTGCAGCTTCAGGCGCACGACGGGCCGCGCCGGCTTGCGCCGCGCGACCTCCTCGAAGCCGAGCTCGTCGAACATGTCCAGCGTGCCGAACCAGGGCGCGTCCGGCGCCCCGTCCTGGGTCTTGTCGACGGGATAGGCCTCCACCAGCTTCACGCCGCGCTGGCGGGCATAGGCGACAGCACCTTGCAGCAGGGCCCGCGCCACGCCCTGCCTGCGGTACTCCGACGGCACGACGAGGCAGACGATGGACCAGACCGGCTCGTCGTCCACCGCCTTCATCGCCGGCGAGTTGCGCAGCTTGGCGTAGTCCTCGCGCGGCCCCAGCGACACCCAGCCGACCGGCACATCACCGTGATAGCCCAGCAGGCCCGGCGGCGGGTCCTGGGCGGCGAGCTGCTTCAAGGCCTCGCGCGACAGCTCGCGCTGGGCATCGCCGGGCCGCGTGTAGGCGCCCTTGCCGCTGACGCGGTAGTACATGCACCAGCAGCCTCGCGCCACCGAACAGCCGCGGGCTTCGAAGACAGCCTCCAGATCGGGCCAGCGCTCGGGTGTCAGGGCATGCACCACGAGCTTCATGGCCGTCAGTCCGGCGAAGACAGCTTGAGGCCGACGATGCCGGCCACGATGAGGCCGATGCTGAGCAGGCGCGCCAGATTGGCCGGCTCGCCCAGCAGCACGATGCCCAGGATGACGGTACCGACCGCACCCACGCCCACCCAGACGCCATAGGCCGTGCCCACCGGCAGCGACTTCATGGCAATGCCCAGCAGCCACAGGCTGACCACCATGCAGGCCGCCGTCGCCACGCTGGGCCAGGGCTTGGTGAAGCCCTCGGTGTACTTCAGGCCGATGGCCCAGCCGACCTCGAACAGGCCGGCGATGACAAGAATGATCCAGGCCATGCGGCCTCCTCTGCAATGCGTTGCGGGGATTCTGGCCGGGACCCAATCCCCACGATCCGATGGGGTTGCCTTAATCTCACGCCCATGAGCCACAAGCCCACCACCGTGGACGAGCTGGGCGAGTTCAGCATCCTCATCGATGCGCGCTCGCCAGCGGAGTACGCCCTCGACCACATCCCCGGCGCCATCAACTGCCCGGTGCTGGACGACGAGGAGCGCCGCATCGTCGGCACCACCTATGTCCAGACCTCGGCCTTCGAGGCCCGCAAGATCGGCGGCGCCATGGTGGCGCGCAACATCGCCCGCCATCTGGACGGCCTCTTCCATGACAAGCCGCGGGACTGGCGTCCCCTCGTCTACTGCTGGCGCGGCGGCATGCGCAGCGGCAGCTTCGTCAACTGGCTGAGGCTGGTGGGCTGGGACGCCCAGCAGCTCAAGGGCGGCTACAAGGCCTGGCGGGCCCATGTGATCGAGCAGATCGCACAACGAGCGCCGCGCCTCGACCTGCGCGTGCTCTGTGGCCCCACGGGCAGCGCCAAGACGCGGGTGCTGCAGGCCCTCGAGGCCCAGGGCGAACAGATCCTGGACCTGGAGGACCTGGCCGCGCATCGCGGCTCGGTGCTGGGCGCCGTGCCCGGCCGGCTGCAGCCTTCGCAAAAGGGTTTCGAGACGCAGCTGGCGCATTGCCTGGCTGGCCTGGACGCCGGCCGCCGCGTCTGGGTGGAGGCGGAGAGCCGGCGCATCGGCCGCATCACCGTGCCCGAGCCGCTGCTGCAGCGCCTGCGCGAGAGCCCCGTCGTGGAGATCGACGCCACGCCCGCAGCCCGGCTCGACTATCTGTTGCGCGACTACGCCTGGCTGGGCGATGACCGCCAGGCCCTGGCCGACAAGCTGGGCACGCTGCGCGAGCTGCTGCCCAAGGAGGTGCTGGCGCAATGGCAGGCCTGGGCGCTGGAAGGCGCGCTGCCGCCGCTGTTCGAAGCCCTGATGGCCAAGCATTACGACCCCCTCTACGCCCGCTCGCAGGGCCGCCATCTGGCCGGCCTGCCCGACGCGCAGCGCCTGCCCTGCGAGGATCTGTCGGACGACGGCATCCAGGCCCTGGCCCGTCGCATCGCTTCACTGCCCTAGGTTGCCCCCATGACTCCAACCTCAACCGGCGTGCCTCGCCTGACCTCGCTGTCCCATGGCGGCGGCTGCGGCTGCAAGATCGCTCCCGGCGTGCTCAGCGAGATCCTGAAGAACACGCGCAACTTCCCGGCGCCGCCTCAGCTGCTGGTGGGCATAGAGACGGCCGACGACGCGGCCGTCTACCAGCTGACTGAAGACATCGCCTTGATCGCGACGACGGACTTCTTCATGCCCATCGTCGACGACCCCTTCGACTTCGGCCGCATCGCGGCGACCAATGCCATCAGCGACGTCTATGCCATGGGCGGCAAGCCCATCATGGCGCTGGCCCTGGTGGGCATGCCCATCAATGTGCTGCCGGTCGATGTCATCGGCAGCATCATGGCCGGCGGAGAGTCGGTCTGCAGCGCGGCGGGCATCCCGATCGCCGGCGGTCACACCATCGATTCCGTCGAGCCCATCTACGGCCTGGTGGCGCTGGGCGTGGTGCATCCCAAGAAGGTCAAGCGCAACGCGGACGCCCGCGTCGGCGACCGGCTCGTGCTGGGCAAGCCCCTGGGTGTGGGCGTGCTGTCGGCGGCGCTGAAGAAGGAAGCGCTGTCCGCCGACGGCTATGCGCAGATGATTGCGACGACAACGCAGCTCAACACGCCGGGACCGGACCTGGCCGCGCTGGACGGCGTGCACGCGATGACCGACGTGACGGGCTTCGGCCTGGCCGGCCATGCGCTGGAGCTGGCGCGCGGCGCCCGGGCCAGCGTCGAAATCGATTGGGCGCGAGTGCCCCTGCTGCCCGGCGTGCCTGAGCTCGCGGCGCGCGGCATGGTCACTGGCGCCTCGGGCCGCAACTGGGCCGGCTACGGCGCCGAAGTGCTGTTGCCCGAGCACTTCACCGACATCGACCGTGCCCTGCTGACCGATCCCCAGACCAGCGGCGGCCTGCTGGTGTCCTGCGACGCCGGCGCGGTCGATGAAGTCCTCGAGGTCTTCCGCCGCCATGGCTTCGGCGCGGCGGCCGAGGTGGGGAGCGTGGTCGCGCCGGGCCCGCAAGGCCCGCGCCTGCAGCTGCGCTGAAGCCGGGAGCGAAACTTGCCGTCTTCTCGATCGTCCCGCATGCGCGGGCCGCATCAGGAGACGCCATGAGCACCCCAGGCCTAGAACCGCTCCCGGGCAGGCGCCCCGTCGACCCGGCAGACCCAGCCAAGCCGCAACCCAGGCAGCCCGCGCCCGCAGGCCAGGCGGACGATCCCGCCTCGGACGAGAACACCGAGTCCGCCAACCATCCCAACGACGACGACCAATAGCCACGGCCATGCACGACAGCGCCGAGCTGGTCCGCCTGCTGCTGGCCTTCGTCTGGGTGCCGCTGCTGATGCTGTCGGGCCTGCTGGACTGGGCCTGCCACCGCCACCTGCGCATCGAATACACGGCCGGCATGCGCGAGTCGGCCCTGCACCTGGTGATGGTGGCGCTGCTGGGCACGGCCATCCTGGCGGCCCTCTATCTGCAGCCGACGGCCGGGCTGATCTGCCTGCTGCTGCTGGCGCTGGCCTTGCACGACATCGCCTATGCCGCCGACCTTCGCGTGGCCCTCGCCCGCCGCATCATCCCCGCGCTGGAGCAGTGGGTGCACGGCTTCCAGCATCTGCTCCCCTGGGCGGGCCTGGCCGGCATCATGGCCCTGGCGCCGGACCAGACCCTGGCCATCATCGGCATGTCGGCGCAGCCGCCGGACTGGCACATCCAGTTGAAATCGCCGCTGCCGCCGGTGGCCTACACGGCCAGTCTGCTGACGGCGGCGCTGCTGCTCAACGTGTTGCCTTTCCTCGCTGAGGCGCGCCGGAGCGCGCGGGCCGCGGCTCGCGAACGGCACGGCGCCGGTCCTGCGGCCTGAGACTGTGGATTGCGCATCGCGGCCATGAACTGGATGGACCTGCTGCAATGGCCCGCCATGGCCGTCACGATCGCGGCCAGCTGGCTCGTGGCTTCGGAGCGCGCCGGCCGCCGCTGCGCGGGCTTCTGGCTGTTCCTGCTCAGCAATGGGCTGTGGGTCGCCTGGGGCCTGCATGCGAGCGCCCATGCCCTGGTGGCGCTGCAACTGGCGCTGGCGGCGATGAACATCCGCGGTGCCAGCAAGGCCGAGCGCTGAAGCGCGCCGCGGGCATGCGCCTTGCCGGTCAGGCGGGTCGCTCGCACAAGGATGGCCATGCCTCACCTCCGCCTCGCACAAGGGTTGTCGGCCTGTTGCCTGCTGCTTGCCGGTGGACTGCCCGTTCACGCCGACGAGAGCAAGCTGCCACCCAATGCCGATGTCGGGCCCAACCCCACGCTGGTCAAGCCAGTGAAGTCCGCAATTCCTACGGTCAATATTGCGCCGGCCCAACCCTGGCGCGAGAAGCAAGGCCCGATGCCCGCCGCCGGCCTGCAAGTGACGGCCTTCGCCAGCGGGCTGGACCATCCGCGATGGGTCCATGTGCTGCCCAATGGCGACGTACTCGTGGCCGAGACCAACGCGCCCGAGCGCCCCGACGACGCCAAGGGCATCAAGGGCGCCGCCATGAAGCTGTTCCAGAAGCGCGCCGGCGCCGCGCCCAAGAGCGCCAACCGCATCACGCTGCTGCGCGACACCGACGGCGACGGCAAGGCCGATCAGCGCACCGTCTTCCTGTCGGGACAGAACTCGCCCTTTGGCATGGCCCTGGTGGGCGAGCAGTTCTATGTCGCCAACACCGATGCCGTCATGGCCTTTCCCTACAAGCCGGGCCAGACCCAGCTGGACGCCGCCACCGGCAGCAAGCTGACGGACCTGCCGGGCGGCACCCTCAACCACCACTGGACCAAGTCCCTGATCGCCAGCCCCGACGGCAGCAAGCTCTACGCGACGGTGGGCTCCAACAGCAATGTGGCCGAGAACGGCATGGAGGCCGAGGAAGGGCGCGCCGCGATCTGGGAGATCGACCGCGCCAGCGGCGCCAAGCGCCTCTACGCGACGGGCCTGCGCAACCCCAACGGCATGGCCTGGATGAAGGCGGGCGGCGCCACGCTGCTGTGGACGGTGGTCAATGAACGCGATGAGCTCGGCAGCGACCTGGTGCCCGACTACCTGACCTCGGTCAAGGACGGCGCCTTCTATGGCTGGCCCTACAGCTACTACGGCCCCCATGTGGACGACCGCGTCAAGCCGCCGCGGCCCGATCTGGTGGCCGGCGCGGTCAAGCCCGACTACGCCCTCGGCTCGCATGTGGCGCCGCTGGGCCTGGCGGCCGCGGCAGGCAAGCTGCCGGCCGCCCTGGCCGCCGGCAAGGGCGACCAGGGCGTGTTCATCGGCATGCACGGTTCCTGGAACCGCAAGCCCCTGTCCGGCTACAAGGTCGTCTACCTGCCCTTCGCCGACGGCAAGCCGGTCGGGCTGCCCATCGACGTGCTGACGGGCTTCGTCGACGCCGACGGCAAGGCCCGCGGCAGGCCGGTGGGCGTCGCGATGGACAGCCGCGGCGGCCTCCTCGTCGCCGATGACGTCGGCAACATCATCTGGCGCGTCTCGCCGCGCTAGGACTCAGGCGTCGACGATCACCTCGAAGCCGCCGAAGATCATGCGCTGCCCGTCGAAGGGCATGCCCTCGGGCCCCTTCTGCATCTGGGGGTGATCCATCACCTGCTTCATGCCCTCGTCGCGGGTCTGCTTGGACGGCCAGACCACCCAAGAGAACACGACCGCCTCGTCGGGCTTGCGCTGCACGGCCATCGAGAACGAGGTGACCTTGCCCTCGGGCACGTCGTCGCCCCAGCATTCCACGACCTGCAGCGCGCCATGCTGCTTGAACAGCGCTGCGATCTCCACCGCCAGCGTGCGGTAGGCCTCGCGCTTGGCCGTCGGCACGGGGACCAGATATCCGTCGACATAGTTCATGGGGTCTCTCCATCGAGCATGCACGGCAACACCGCCGCTGCTTTGACGACGATGGACGATGGCCCATTTCGACAGAACCCGGCGCGCCGGTGTAAGCGCTTGTTGCGACCTCAGTACTGCAGCCCTGGCAGGGGGGCGCCGTCGGCCGGCGCCACGCGCCGCCGCCAGGTGTGCCAGTCATGCCCCGAGGCCAGCGAGTAGCGGGCCACCTCCTGGGGTTCGAGCGAGAAATCGCCGACCGTCTCCTGCACACCGATGCCGGCCAGCAGTCCGGCCGTCTGCTGCCAGGCCTCGGTGATGCGCTCAGCTTCGCCGGGCGCGGCGACGCGGGCGCGGATGGCGTCCACCAGGCGCTGGCCGGGCTTGTCGAAGGGCGGGCTGCCTTCGTGGATGCCGCGCAGCAAGGCGCTGGCGATCAGCGGCCGGCCGAAGAGCAGGGCCAGCATGACCAGGCAGGTGCCGGCCCGCGGGCCATTGTCGAAAGCCTCCACCTCCTCGACGGACTTGCCGGCCTTGATGACGCGGTAGACGTTGACGAGGCGCTTGGTGAGGCGCGGCGTGGTCAGCAGGGGCGCCAGGCGCACGATGAGGGCGCGCTCCTCCTTGCCGATGCTGACGGGCCGCGAAGGCCGGCGCGCGGGCCGGGCGGCCGCGGAAGATTCGCCGCCAGCTCCGGCGGCAGCGCCGGACACCAAGGCAGCCGCAGCGCCGGGAGACGCCGGCTGCGCGCCCGCTGCGGCCGGCGCCGCGAGAGCGGGCGCGTCTGCCGCCTTGGCGGGCGGCGCCTGACCGGCCTCTCGATCGTCGCCCGGCGGCAGTGGGCCGGCGAGCGCGTCCACGTAGTCGCCGATGAAGGCCGAATGCATGGGCGCCAGGGCGTAGGTGATCTGGAAGATCTTCTCCAGATAGTTCTGCGGTGTGGAATCGCGCAGCGCATGGTCCGCGCTGTCGTCGCTGCTGAGCAGGTCGTTGTAATAGACCTGCAGCGCCCGCATCAGCCAGCGCGAGTCCACCGCGACGATGACGACGAACAGGTCCAGGGCCAGCAGCAGGTGCACGGCCTCCAGCATGTTGACGACATGGGCCGGGCGGCAGCGGTCCAGGTCGTCCACATAGAGGACGATGCGGTCGATGGGCTTGATGGGCGGCGCGGCGGCGTTGGCGTCGCTGGCGCCACTGGCCGCCGCCTCGCGCAGGTCCTTCATGTAGCGCGACAGCTCGCTGAAGTCCTTGTGCACCAGCGAGATGATCCCCTGCTGGGCGCGGTACTGGCCCGACTGCACCCGCTCCTGCAGGAAGCTGCCCAGGCGGTGCACCGGGTCCAGCGCCACCTGCTGGTTCATCAATTCGGCCAGGCGCGTGCGGGCCACATTGACGCTCTCCTCGGCGCTCTCCAGCTCGCGGCGGGCGCGCTCCACCCGGTGGGCCTGGGACTGGTCGCGCTCGTGCTGCGAGGTCTTGAGCTTTTCCAGCTGCGCGTCGAAGCCCTTCTGGATGCGGCCCAGGCCGTCCGCGAGCCGGTCCACCTGGGTCTTGGCGAGCTTCAGCGGCGCGATGAGGGCGCCCGTGAGGCCGGCCACCGCCGTGAGGATCTGCGAGAGCTTCTGCTGCCAGGCCGTCATCGTGCTCGCGTCGATCAGCGCCAGCGCGCCCGCCGCCGCGCCCAGCACGAGGATGACCGGCACGGCGATATGGGCCAGCGGCCGCTCCAGCAGGGCGGCGCCCAGGGCGGGCAGCCGGTTGCCCGAAGCGGCCAGTTCGCGCGCCGCCTTGTCCACGTCGTTGATGGTCTGCAGGGGCTCGCGCCAGCCGGCGGCGGTGGCCAGGGCCTGGAGCTTCTCGGTGGTGACCTCCTGCACATAGCCGCTCCAGGCCAGCAGGGCGCGCTTGTGCTGCAGCACCTCCTCGGCGCGCGCCAGGGCGGCGCGGCCGATGTCCACCTGGGCCTCGGCCTCGTGCACGGCGCCGCGGGCCTGCTTGATCTGCGACTCCAGGCTCTCGCGCGCCGCCTTCAGGTCGCGGGTGTCGCCCGCGGGCGAGACCTTGTGCCAGATCTCGTCGAAGACATGGGTCACGAGGCTGGCCCACAGATTGGCGTCGGACGCGTGCCAGGCATTGAACTCGATCTGCACCACCGTGGAATGCAGCTCGGGCCGGCGCTCGTCGGCCAGCGAGGCGATGTTCTTCTTCATCTGCTCGATGAAGAAGGACTTGCCCGACCCCCAGTCGCCCAGCAGGCCGATGGACAGCGGCGGCTTCACCTCCTTGTCCAGGATGAGGCGCGCGAAGGCCTGCGCCTCGGCCTCGACACCCAGCTTGTCCTCGCCCTCGTCGTTCTCCACCGAGTAGACGGCCCGGCGCGGCTGCGGCAGCGGCACGCCGGCCTCGCGCCACCAGAGCGCCCAATCGGCCGGCGGCCGGCTGACCTCTTCATTGGCGACGAAGCTGTACCAGAGGTCGCGCGCCTGCTCCAGGCCGTCGGCGCCGGTGGGAAAGGCGGGCAGCACGCCCTCGTCGGGGCAGAGCAGGGCCGCCGCGATGAGGTCGCGGCCCCAGATCACCACCCGCGCGGTACTGCCGGCCAGCGGCCGCTGCGCGCGCAACAGCTGGGCGAGCAGGGCGGGCTCGAATCTCGCGGCGGTGGGCATGGGCCCGGGCCGGACCGTGGCTTCTTCCTTGCCGGGCGGCACCAGCCGCTGCAGGCGCTGGAAGGACGGCGAGCCGCTGCCCAGCGTGGCCCGCGCGGCCCGCAGGATGTGGCTGGCGTTGATGGACGCGTCGCCGGCCAGCGCATGGGCCAGGCGCAAGGCCTGCTGGACATGGGTGACGACGGCGTCCAGGTCGAACTCCAGCTCGGCGGCCGGTGGCGGCGGCGGCGCGTCTGCATGGGCCATCTGCTGGCCGCCGGCGCGGCCGGGGTCGACCAGCTGCAAGGACCTGGCCCAGGCCTCGCGGTCTATGCCCATCGAGCGGAAATCGTCGACGTGATAGCCGGGCAGGGTCAGCATGGCCCACAGCACGTCGAAAGTTCCGACGGGCATGCCCGCCACCACGCGGTCCTGGCCGGCCTGCAGCGCCCGGCGCGCGGACACCGTGAAGGAGCGCGGCACACCGTAGTTTTCCTCACCCTCCTGGCGCAGCGCCTCGAAGCTGCCCATGGGCAGCCGGGTTCGCCGCAGCAGCGCAGGCAAGGCTTCCGGTGTCGCGGCGAACTGGGCGACCAGCCATTGGCCAGTGAGGTCTGAACCCGCCGCGAGGCCGACGAGCAGCGAGCTGAAGGAGACGTCGGCCGGGTCCTTGCCTTCATTCACCCAGCGCGCGCGGCGCAGGGCCTGGGCAAGGTCGGCATCCACCAGCGCCGTGCGCGCGGCGGCATCCTCCGGTGCGCGCAGGTCGATGACGGCGACCGCCTGGGCTGGGTGGTCCTCGTTGAGGCTGCTCGACGTGGATGCTTGCATGGCGGGAGGTGCGAGTGGGTGGCGCGGATCTTGGCGCCGCGCCACTCAGCAGGCAACCTCCTCCTTGATGAACTCAGCGCGGGCCCGTCAGCGTGGTCCTGAACGCAGAGAGTCCACTGAAGGTCGCTGCCGACACCTGGCCCAGACCCAGCCCCCAGAAGAAGGCCATCAGGAAATCGGCCACGCTGCCCCAGGTGGAGTTCGGGCTCCACAGTGTCAGCACCGCCAGCGCGCAGGCGACGAAGAGCGTGGAGACCTCTATGACCCCATCGAGCACCCATTGGCGCCAGCGGAGGCCAGCAGGAGTGAGCGGAGCCTTGAACATGGGTGTCACGCTTCGCCCCCTATTGCTCAAGGCGCTCGTCAGCTCAGCAAGCCCTGCCCCCGCCGTGGCAAGCCGCTCCAGTGCGTTCTTTTCCCAATCGGCGGGGAGATGGTCCAGGGTCTCCGCCTCGGCGCGAACGAGATCGATGCTCTCGGCAATCTTGTCCAGCTGGCGCAACTGTTCTTCGCCGAGGCCCGCTGCTCTCAGCAGCCGAACCCTGTCCTGGCACGCCGCCACCGCCCGCAGCACCACGATGCGCGGCCGTCGATCCTGCACCAGGTATTTCAGAACCATTGAAACCAGGATGCCCACCACGACGGGCACCAACATCAGCTGCCAGGGCCAGCGCACCGCCAGGTCGACGAGCTGTGTCTTCTCGTCATGCTCCGGTGAGGTGAATCGGAACTCGAGCTGGTAGCGGCCGGCGTCCAGGTACCCGGGCAAGCCAACCTGCATACGCTTCATCTTGCCGGGATCGACTTCCACCTCGTCATGGCTTTGCAGGGCCTTGCCGTCTTCGGTGATGCTGACCTTCTCCACGGGCAGGTTGTTGGCCGGCTCGCTGCCCTTCAGCTGAAGGAAATGCACGGTCCTGATGCGGAGCTTGAGGTCATCGTCCGCAGGCGCAAGGACGGGGATGGCGAAGGAATAGCCCTTCCTGTATTCGTCCCATCCTTCGCTCGCGACTCGCTGTGCCGAATCGACGGTATAGGCCGAGGGCTTGCGCGTCAGCTTGAAGCCGCGAACCACATCGGTGCCGTTGTCGACGGAGAGGCGCAGCACGGCCACATAGCTGCCCTTGCCGAGGCCGTCCGCCGCAAGTTCGATGTTGTGCGGCCAGCGCTCCACGCTGAAGGTCTTGACGGTGAACGGGTTCCCCTTCTCATCCAGCAGACACAGCTTGGCCGGCGGCCGGCCGTCCAGGGCCTGGAGCAGGCCCACGCTGACCGTCAGCTTGCGGGTGGTCGGCTCCGCGCCAGGCTTGTTGAGATCGACGGGAATGACGCCTCGCCAGTTCGGCAAGGGCGTCTCGCGCGCGATGGCGCTGCCGTCCTCACCCGGCGCGAGCAGGCTGACCTGCACGGCCGCCTTGGTGTCAGTCTCTGGTGCCGGCTTCGCGCGAAGCGCGCCATCGTCAGCGCCACCGTCCTTGCAATACGGCACCGAAAGGGCAGCGGCCGGGGCACTGGCCGCCGAAGCTCCCGCGGCGGGCGCGCTGGCAGCATCCGGGCCCGCCCCCAGGGCGGCACCGGCCAGAGCCAGCAACAAGGCGCCGGCCAACGCCCGGCGCCGCCCTTCGGTACGTGAAGGCTTTGCCAAGGTGCGCCTCAGGGAGTGATGCCCACGGCCGTGGCGAGATTGGCCAGCTCCTTCGCCAGGTCGACGATGGCCTCGGCGCGCTTTTGCTTGCGGATGAGCTCGGCCATCTCGGTGGCCAGCGCCTTGGTGCGGTCAATCATGGCCTGCGTGGGCGGGTTGATGGCCAGCGTGCCTTTGGTGAACGCGGCCTCCTCCTCCTGCGCCAGCAAGGCCAGCTTGCCTTCCAGCCTGCTGCGCAGCGCCCGCATCTCTTCCCGATCGTCCGGGTGAGCGCTGCCCGCCACCGCATCGATGGCCTCGATCTGGCTCAGCAGCACCCGGCGGTAGTCCTGGAACCAGGCTCGCGATGACTCGTTGCGCACGCCGCGGCGGAAAGCGTTTTTTCTTGCAATGGAACCCATGTTGTTCTCCTTTGGCGTGGCGTCACTTGCCCGCAGCCGAGGCAGCGGCTTCAGCGGCCTCGGCATTCTTCTTGATGATGTCCTGCGCTTCGCCGACGAACTTCTGCACGATGTCGAAGCGCTGCTGGGCCGACAGCTCGGTGCCCAGGTTGGCCATGGCCTTGCGCACCGCCCCCAGCTTGTCGCCGGACGCGGGCAGGTCCTTGGTGGTGGCCGCCAGCCGGTCGGCCAGTTCCTTGCGGGCTTTCTGTTCGTCGGCCTGCAGCCCGCCGTATTTCCGGGTGGCCTCGTCCAGGCGGCGCATGCTGGCCACGCGCATGGGGTGGCGGCTGCTGGCCTGGTCCAGGTAGTCGTCCATGGCGCGGCCGCTGGCGGCCTGGAGGGTGTCGTCGTCCAGGCGCTGGACGACGGCCTTGCGGCGCTCCGCGCTGGCTTCCATGAAGTCCTTGTGGCGCCGCAGCTCCTCCTGCAGCCCCTGGGTGAGCTGCATGCCGTTGTTGGCATGCTCCAGCGCAACCTTGGGAGTGCTGCAGCCGAGGCAGGCGCCGGCGCTCACCCACACGAGCAGATGGCGTATCGCGTTCATTTGTTCACTCCATGACCGATATAGCCCAGGGCCAGAAAGTTCAGCAGCCATTCGAAGTCGGCCGCCTTGAAGCCCAGCGCGCTGTATTCAGCGGCCTGAGTCACGGACGAGCCGATCAGGGCCGTCCACAGCGCCGTGTTGACCTCGGACAGGTCGACGTTGCGATCCATGGCCAGCGAGCGCCGTGTCGTCTCGGCCGTGGTGACCGGCCCTTCCAGCCGCGCATGGGTGTCCAGATAGCGGACGGCCCCCTCGAGCACGAAGAAACGATCGTTGGGCGACAGCTTGGGCCAGACGCCATCCAGGGTCGCGGCCTCCTGCTTGTCGCGCATGGCGCGTGCGGCATCGATCTGCGCCTTCGTGGACTGGTTGTTGTCGATGATGGCCCGCGCTGCCTTGCGCTCCTGCGCCGCTGCCGTCGCGGTGTTGCCGAGCAGCTGCTTGCCGTCATCACTGACGTTGTCCATGTCGTCGATGGCGGCCAGCCGCGCTTGCGCCTGCAGCAGGCTGGCGAGCACCACGGCGGCCCTGAGCTCGACCGACTGCTTCAGCCGCGCCGCCTCGACCTGTGCCGTCGCCAGCCGGGCCTGCTCCACGTCGCGCTGGATCAGCAGCGGCACGGCGGCACTCGCCTTGCTGTCCTTCACGGCCTTCAGCGAGTCGGCGATCTTGGGGAACAGCGAGATGGCCACCTCCAGCTTGGAGGCGGAATCGGCCGAGAGTTCCTTGCCTTCCTGGATGCTCTTGAGCAGCGCATCGATGCGCTCGATGCGTTCCTTGGACGCCAGCTCGACGCCCAAGGCCGCCTGGACCTTGCCCAGCTGCGCGATCGCCTTGGCCAGATCCTCGGCCTTCTGCTTGGCCGCTTCGCTGGGAGGCTGGCCCTTGACGAGGGCGGCGTCGTAGGCCTTTTGCGCCTTGTTGACCTCGATGAGTGCGTCGTCCACTTGGGCCTGGCGCTCGAGGAGGTCTTTCTGGTCGGCATGCCAGCCCGCGACGCGCGTCTTCAGCGCGCCGCCCCGGAGCTTGCCAACCGCGTCGACATAGGTCTTCTGGGCCTTGGCGATGTCGGCGCAGAACTGCGCCGAGTCCTTCAGCTCGCGGGCCGCGTCCGCCGCCAGCTGCGGCTCCTTGGCCTTCCAATCCTCGACGATCTGCTTTTTCGTGAGCAGTTGCTGGCAGCTGAAGGCCGGCACGCGCAGCGACCTGAGAAAGGCCTGGGTGCGGGCCAGCTCAAGCTTCGCCGTCTTCTCCTCGCGCAAGGCCGTCATCGCCGTCGACACGGGCGCCCTGGCGTCCGCCTCCGGTCCTGCAAGGGCCTCCAGAGACTTGGCGTAGGCGGCCCGGTAGTCGCCCGCCGGCATCTGGGCCAGCGCGCGCAGCTCAGCCTGGTAGAGCCCCTGCAGATGGCGGTTCCAGCCATCGACCTCGGCCTGGCGCAGTTGGGCCAGATTGGCGCGGTCGACCTCGAACAGAGGCTTCAGATCCACTTCCTTCCAGGCCTTGACCAGCTCCTCGCCCTGCTTCTGGCGCACCTCGCTGTGCAGCTTCAGTGGGCCGATGCTGCCGCAGCCTGCCAGCCCGCCGGCGAGCACCAGCGCCAACGGCAGGCACAGGGCCCGCCCATGGCGCCCGACACTTGAACACATCCTGTACATACGCAGCCCCTTCTTCCTGGCGACCACGCTCGGGCCGCAAGGCATTCTGGGTTCGCTGCCCTCACACACCATCATCAGATATGAGGACCCTGGCCGCGGTGATCAGCGTGTAGGTCCTGGCTCACGTGGTGAGCCGGTGCGACGGCACGATGGCCTCATGACTGAAGCACTCGACAACAGCCAGCCGTCACCAGGGGTACGGGCTGGCAACGGCATCCTGGCCCAGGTGCCCGGCCAGTACATCGCGCAGGCCAGCAAATCCCTGCCGGACCCGGCCTGCGCCCTCGACGACGTGATGTGCGTCGAGATAGACGCTGCAAGGGCCGGGCGCGTGCGCCTGACGTTCCGCAAGCAGCGCTACAGCCGACCGCGCGGCAACATTCCCTATGTCTCCTGGCTCTGCCGCCATGCCGAGCAGGTCGGCCCGGCCTGAGCCGCAGGAATTGCTGACCAATCCACACAGGATCCGCCGGTCCGGCGGCGTATCCTGAACCGCTGATTCGAAGCTTGACCATGAACGCGCCGTTGCTACCCCAGATCCTGCTGCGGCAGGGCAGCTCCCCGCAAACCGACCTGGACCTCGCCACCGAGGGCGTGCTGCGCTATGTGTGGAGCAGCCAGTGGGGCGACATGCTGATCGAAGCGAGAGACGGCGTGGTCTACGTCAACGGCCAGCGGGTCGATGCGTCACCGGCGCCGAAAGTCCGGGCCTGAATGAACCAGCGAGGGCCGCCCCCCGCTGGCTCCATCCGACGCGGCGATTCCTGAACTGCGCCTTGGCTACTGCATCAAGCGGCTCAGTGCAGCCTGCGGCTTGTAGGTCACCGTGAGGTTGTAGTTGCCGGCGGTGTAGCCCTTGAGCAGCACATAGACATCGCCGTTGGCGGTGATGTTGATGCTGCAGCTCTCGGTGGCCGTGCTGCCGTCGGACTTGCAGTCATAGCTGCTGGTGGTGGGCACCGTGGTGCGCCTGGCATACAGGTCGATGTCGCCGGTGCCGGTGGTGCTGGCCTTGAACGTGCCCACGCCGGCTTTGAACGGCCCGAAGCTGCGCGTCTGGTTGCGTGTCAGGCTGCCGCTGAAGGTCTCGGTCTTGTCGGGGATGCCGGTGCTGCCGTCGCTGCCCAGCTCCACCATATAGGCCAGCGCCATGCGGGCGAACTTCAGCGAGTTGTCGGCCTGGCTGCCCATGTTCGCGTAGGTGTCGTTGGCGGTATGGATGTAGGGGTTGTCCTGGCCCATCGCCGCCTCGAAGGGCATGGTGGCATAGTAGCCCTGGGCCGTCCACGATGCATGGTCGGAGCAGGCATAGCCGCAGCGGTCGGTGCCGATCTTCAGCGTGGGCAGATAGGTCTTGATGATGTTGGTGACGAAGGTGTTCTGCGCGCTGTCGGTGTAGTCGGTGTAGATGTAGATGTCGTTCACCGACCCCTTGTAGTTGGTCATGTCCAGCTGCATCACGCCCACCACATTGGTGCCGGCGTTGGCGAAGCTGGTGGCGATCTCCTTCGAGCCGCGCAGCCCCACTTCCTCGGCGGCATAGGCCATGAACTTCAGCGTGCGGCGCGGCTTGTAGCCGCCGGCGACCAGGGTGCGGAACACCTCGGTGAGGCTGGCCACGCCGGAGGCGTCGTCGTCGGCGCCCGGCGCGCGGCCGGTCTCGCTGGTGTTGGACTGGTTGATGGAATCCAGGTGGCCGCCCAGCACCACCACTTCGCTGGCGTTGTCGGTGCCCTTGATGGTGGCGATGACCGACTTCTGCCGCCAACTGGCGTGGGTGAACTGCTCCACCGTGACGTCGCTGCGGCCGCCGGCCAGCGTGGTCCAGCGCTGCTTCAGCCAGTCCGACGCGGCGACGCCGGCATTGGTCTGGTAGTAGCGGTTGACGTAGCTGGACAGGTCGACGATGGTCTGGCCGATATTGCTCGCCTGCATCTGGTTGAGCATGGGCGTGACGACGGACTGCTGGTCGATCACATAGCTGGGCCGCGTGACGGCGGCCACCGCGGCCATCTTGGCCGCGCCCGAATGGCGCTGCAGCGTGGCCAGCCCCTCCGCCTGGTTGGGGTGGAACATGAAGCCGCCGCAACGGTTCAGCTCGTGGTGGACTGCGGCCGACAGATGCAGCAGGTCATCCTCGTCCACCTGCACGAGGTGGATGCTTTCGGCACGGCGGCTTGCTGCAGTCGTGCTTTCAGTGCCGGCCAGTCGCGCCGTGGGCGCCACGCTGGCGTCCAGCTTCACGGCCGTGTGCTTCTGCAACTGCGCCAGGGCTGCATCGCCCAGGCTGATCCAGACTTTGTCGCCGGCATGGGCGAGGGAGGACAGCGCCAGGAGGCCGGCAAGGGCCAGGAGCTTGGATTGAAAACGCATCATTGGATTCCCCGATCAGGTGGATGGACACGGGATCACGGCCCGGCCAGCTCATGGCCGCCGGGCGCCAAGCGGTCCCGAACGCGTGCTCGCGCCGACATCAGCCACGAGCGGCCGCGATGCTCGGACGGCGCCGCGCGATGAACAACCGGGGTTGGCCTGTCCCTGGATCAGGGGCCTCGTGCAGCCCATCCCCCCAAATCTGCAGTCTGTCGCCCCCCGCTAGGTCGCCCCCGGGGGTGGAGATATGGTGTGCTACATCAGCAACACACCTCGGAGCTCCCATGACTCCCACCTGGACAGACCAGGCGCCGATCTACCAGCAGCTGGCCGACCGCCTGGCCGTGCAGCTGCTCGACGGCAGCCCCCCGGAAGGCGAGGCCCTGCCCTCGGTGCGCGCACTCGCCAGCCAGTACGTCATCAACCCGCTGACGGTCACGCGGGCCCTGCAGGCCCTCAGCGACCATGGCCTGATCGAATCGCGCCGGGGCCTGGGCATGTATGTGACGACGGGAGCCCGCGAGCGCCTGCTGCGCCAGGAGCGCGAGCAGTTCCTGCAAAAGGACTGGCCCGCCCTGCGCGCCAAGCTCAAGCGCCTGGGCCTGAATGCCAAGGATCTGAACTGGGAGTCGACATGAACCTCATCGAAGTCAAGAACGTCTCGCTGCGCTACGGCAAAAAGACCGCGCTGAACGACGTCTCCATCACCGTGCCCAAGGGCCGGGTCGTCGGCCTGCTGGGCCACAACGGCGCGGGCAAGACGTCGCTCATGAAGGCCCTGGTCGGCCTGCTGCCCGTGCAGGGCGAGATGAATGTGCTGGGCCTGGAGCCCACGAAGAATCGCCAGCAGCTGCTGACCGAGCTGAGCTACATCCCCGACGTGGCTGTGCTGCCGCGCTGGGCCCGCGTGCATGAGCTGATCACGCTGATGACCCGGCTGCAGCCCAAGTTCTCGGCCGAGCGCGCCCGCGCCCTGCTCAAGCGCACCAGCGTCAGCGAGAACGACAAGGTCAAGAGCCTGTCCAAGGGCATGGTGGCCCAGACCCACCTGGCACTGATCGCCGCCATCGACGCCAAGCTGATGATCCTGGACGAGCCGACGCTGGGCCTGGACGTGGTGTCGCGCAAGAGCTTCTACGAGATGCTGATCGACGAGTGGTGCGACGGCGAGCGCAGCGTGCTGATCTCGACCCACCAGGTGGAGGAGGTCGAGGCGCTGCTCTCCGACGTGATCATGCTGGACGAGGGCCGCGTGGCGCTGTCGATCAGCCTGGAGGACATCGACCGCCGCTTCGTGGCGCTGAACCACGACCCGGCCGCCGCCGACGCGATGGCCGCCGCCCACCCGCTGCTGCGCTACCGCGAGCAGGGCCGCACGACGTCGCTGTTCGACGGCCCGCCACCCGAGCACATCACGAGCCTGGGCCAGCGCGTGCGCCCCAGCCTCGTCGACCTCTTCATGGCGCTGACCCGCAACCCGGCGCTGAACGGCAAGCAAGCCTGAAGGACACATGATGAACACCCATATCCCGACCCTGCTGCTGCGTGAATGGATGCAGCACAAGCGTGGCTGGCTGATCGCCGCCTTCGCGCCGCCCCTCATCGCCATGGCATTGGCCCTGTTCGCCAACCCGCACATCGACGGCGGTCCCACGATTCCGCTGCCAGTGATCGCGCTGATGATGATGGTCCTCAGCGGCTGCGTGGTCTATGTGATCTGCGTGCTGGTGGCCCTGTTCCAGCTGCCGGGCCTGGCACGGCGTGACACCCAGGACCGGTCCATCGAGTTCTGGCTGTCGCTGCCGGGCCGGCCGAGCGAGAGCGTGGCGGCCACCGTGCTGGCACATGCCTGGCTGGCGCCCGTTGGCGGCGCCATCGTCGGCGCGCTGTTCGCCATGCCGTTCGCGTTCACGGCCATCGGCAACACGCTGGGTTGGGACACGGCCGCCTCTCTGCCCTGGGGCGAACTCATTTCGGCAGCCGTGCCGATGCTGGTGCGCGGGCTGGCCGGTACCGTGCTGCTGACACTGTGGCTGGCTCCGCTGATTCTGGTGCTGATGGCTGCGTCGGCCTGGCTCAAGCGCCTGGGCGTGCCGCTGGTGCTGGTGGGCGGTGGCGTCGCGGTGACGGTGATGCACCAGGCCTACGGCATCGACTGGCCGCTGGAGGTGTTGATGGACTGGAACCAGCGCATCAACCACACCCTGCTCCATGATGGCAACGGCCTGAAGGAAGCCCTGGGCTCGAAGGCCACGAGCCTGTGGCCCCAGATGCTGCAGGACTTCGGCCAGTCGGCTGCGGAATTGGCATCGGTGCAGTTCCTGGGCTGGACCGCGCTGGCGGCCGCGGGCTTCGCCCTGGTGGTGATCAAGCGTTCGCGCGGCGGCTGATCCCGTCCGCCCAAAAGAAAACCGGGGCCGATGGCCCCGGTTTTTCATGGCTGAACGTGCTTCAGGCCGGCGCTGCCGGCGCAACGGGCGGCACGATGCGGGCCGCCACTTCCTTGCGGAAGCGGTTGAGCTCCTGCACGGTGGCGAAGCTGCGGTCCATCAGCAGGCTCATGTTGTGCA
The DNA here is from genome assembly GCF_059415865.1 of Roseateles sp. GW821-FHT09H10. Lineage (NCBI taxonomy): Bacteria > Pseudomonadati > Pseudomonadota > Betaproteobacteria > Burkholderiales > Sphaerotilaceae > Roseateles > Roseateles sp. GW821-FHT09H10. Next base: position 460,410 of record NZ_JBWKOB010000002.1, read on the forward strand.
GGATGCGTTCGACGACCTTGTTCTCCCAGACGCTGTCGAACTGGATCTGCTTGTCCAGCCAGCGCTCCAGCCACTCGGGATCGGGCAGGCGGCTCTGGATGGTGTCGCGCGGGAAGAGCTTGGCGTTGACGTGCAGATTGGTGGGGTGCAGGGCCTGTGCCGTGCGGCGGGCGCTGGCCATCAGCACACCCACCTTGGCGAAAGCGGCGCGGGCCTCGTCGCCGAACTTGCCCATGGCGCGCTTCATGTAGCGCAGATAGGCGCCGCCGTGGCGGGCCTCGTCGCGCGACAGGGTCTCGTAGATGGCCTTGATGACGGGCTCGTTGTGCCACTCGGAGGCACGGCGGTACCAGTGGTTGAGGCGGATCTCGCCGCAGAAATGCATCATCAGCGTTTCCAGCGCCGGCGCGGGATCGAAGTCGAAGCGCACCTCGTGAAGTTCCTGCTCGGTGGGCACGAGGTCGGGGCGGAAGCGCTTGAGGTATTCGATCAGCACCAGGCTGTGCTTCTGCTCCTCGAAGAACCAGACCGACATGAAGGCCGAGAAGTCGCTGTCCTCGCGGTTGTCGCGCAGGAACATCTCGGTGGCGGGCAGGGCCGACCACTCCGTGATGGCGTTCATCTTGATGGTCTGGGCCTGTTCGTCGCTCAACTTGCTGGCGTCGAACTTGTCCCACGGAATGTCGCGGTCCATGTTCCAGCGCACGGCTTCGAGTTGCTTGAACAGTTCAGGGTAAAGCATGAGAAATCCTCGTCTAGAGGCGGCATTCTAAAAGTTCGCGGCGGCATGTCATTCCTGGAGCAATGCCACCCTCTTGACAAGGTTTCAGATGGCGCCGGATCCACGCCGATCAAGCCGGCAGAAGCCGCTGTTTCCCTGAGACCCGGGAGGCCCTGCTGGACACCCCTGGAAATATTCGACAAAGCGGCTTACACGTCCTACTGTTTGTATTCCCGCGCTGGCGCCGGTGCAGGGCACGGAACACCCGGCGACGAGGACAACAATCGTCACAGGAACCCGGTACAGCCCCTTGGAATTCCGTATTCGGTGCCCACTCTCAGGCTACACACTCGGTGAAAACCCGAGCCCAGCTCGATCCCTCACTGTCCGTTCAACCAGGAATTTAGGTCGCGCAACCTCTCTGAGTTTCAGAGCAGCAATCTCGCAAGCCGTTCTCCTCCTCCTCCCTCCCTCCCTCGTTGGCTTCGAGGCGTTGCAGCGACCGCTTTTATGACCAAGGGCCTGCGTCCACAAGACGCAGGCCCTTTTTCGATTCGTAGTGCCTTCCCCAGCGACTGCCGTGGAACCGGCTTTGCCGGGCCACTGGCAGTTGCCGAGGCCAGAGGCCTTGTCCTTCGCCAGGCACAAACAGTCCTCAGGACTGTTTGTGTCCGGGCTCAGCCCCTTGAGGGGCGCGCGTCAGCGCGTAGGGGTGGTCTATTTCAACCAGCCCTTGCGGCGGAAGTAGATGAAGGGGGCGGCGACCGAGATCAGCATCAGCACGAGGGCGAAGGGATAGCCCCAGGGCGCTTCCAGTTCGGGCATGTTCTTGAAGTTCATGCCGTAGATGGACGCGATCAGCGTCGGCGGCAGCAGGGCCACGCTGGCCACCGAGAAGATCTTGATGATCTTGTTCTGGTTGATGTTGATGAAGCCGACCGTGGCGTCCATCAGGAAGTTGATCTTGTCGAACAGGAAGGCCGTGTGCGAGTCCAGCGAGTCGATGTCGCGCAGGATCTGGCGCGACTCTTCGAACTGCTCGGCGTTGAGCATGCGGCTGCGCATCATGAAGCTGACCGCGCGGCGCGTGTCCATCACGTTGCGACGGATGCGGCCGTTCAAGTCTTCCTCACGGGCGATGGCCGACAGCACTTCGCCGGCCTCGGCGTCGGTCACGTCGCTCTTCAGCACGCGGGCGCTCACCAACTCGAGCTTGTCGTAGATGCCCTCCAGTACATCGGCCGAGTACTCGGCGTCGGCGTCGTAGAGCTTGAGCAGCACGTCCTTGGCGTCCTCGATCAAGGCCGGGATGCGGCGCGCGCGCAGCCGCAGCAGGCGGAACACCGGCAGGTCCTCGTTGTGAACCGAGAACAGCACGTTGTTGAAGAGGATGAAGGCCACGCGCACATTGCGCGCCGACTTGCCGTCGGGGCCGTCATCACCCTCGATCAGGAAGTCGGAGCGGATGTGCAGCTCGCCGTTGTCTTCCTCGTAGAAGCGCGCCGACTCCTCCAGGTCCTCGTCGACGATGTCTTCGGGGATGGTCAGGCCGAAGCGGTCGCGGATCCAGCCCTTTTCCTCGGAACTCGGGCTCTCCAGATCGACCCAGACCGGGCGCGACTGGGCCAGGTCCTCGGCGGTTTCGATTTCTTCCTGGAACAGGCCGCCCTTCAGGCGCCCGTTGTCCAGCGTGAACACATTCAGCATGCATCGTCTCCTGGCAGCGCTGGCCAGACTGGCGAGAGGGACGACGGCAGGCGCCGTCCGGGGTGGCGGGGCAGGTCAACCGTCTCACTCCGGGCGGGCGGGCCTCAGCAGGGCCGGCAGCGGGAGTGGACGGTCACCGAGGGTGATCGCTGTCCAAGAAGCTCTCCGTAGGGGGAATAGCCGCGGATTATTGCACCCGTGCAAGACGTGAAAGAAGCCGCGAAAACGAGGCCCTCCAGCCGACAAACGGTCACCGTCATCCCCTTGTCACGCAGCGGCTTCGCGAGCAAACTGGACTCGTCGATTTCCCCACTCCCACCCACCTCCGCTACCCGAAAGACCCCTCCTCCCTCCTCCCCCTTTCGTCTCAGTTTTCTGGTTTGTTTTCCGTCCCATCCCTCTGAAAGGAGGCTTTATGAATCTGACGATCAGTGGCCATCATCTCGAAGTCACCCCGGCTCTGCGCGAGTACGTGCTAACCAAGCTGGACCGTGTGACCCGCCACTTCGACCAGGTTGTTGATATCAACGTCCTGCTGACCGTAGAGAAGCAAAAGGAGAAGGAACGCCGCCAGCGCGCCGAAGTCACGCTGCACGTGAAGGGCCGCGACATCTTTGTCGAGCAGTCCCACGAGGATCTGTACGCCGCCATTGACCAACTGATGGACAAGCTGGACCGCCAGGTCTGCCGCCACAAGGACAAGGTGCAGGATCACCACCACGCCTCGGCCAAGCGCCTCGAGGTACCCGCACGCTGAAGCACCCCCGCTTCAACCACGGCGGCCTGCGGGCCGCTTTTGTTTTTTGCGATGCGCAATCCGCGCCCCTGAGCGGCAATCGGTTGTTGCTGCAGTGCCGCAAAAACCCGCATTCAGGGGTGCGAGGCGGCGTTTTCCACGGGTCTAGGGTCTGCCGCCCACCCCAAAACGGCGCTGGGTTCCATAATCTGACGCTCTGATTGACCCACCAGCCCGGCAGCGGCCGCGCCCATCAGGCGCCCCCGAAAGCTTGGCCTCAGCCCATGAACCGTCTCGCCGCCATCCTGCCCGCCGACAATGTGTTGGTGAATGTGGATGCGTCCAGCAAGAAACGCGCCTTTGAACACGCAGGTCTGCTGTTCGAGAACCATCACCAGATGGGCCGCGCGCTGGTCACCGACAACCTGTTCGCCCGCGAGCGCCTGGGCTCGACCGGCCTGGGCCATGGCGTCGCCATCCCGCACGGCCGCGTCAAGGGACTGAAGAACCCGCTGGCCGCCGTGCTGCGTCTGGACCAGCCCATCGGCTTCGACGCACCGGACGACGAACCCGTCGGCCTGCTGATCTTCCTGCTGGTGCCCGAGGCGGCCACCCAGCGCCATCTGGAGATCTTGTCCGAGATCGCCGAGATGCTGTCGGACCGCGAACTGCGCGAGCAGCTCAAGGCCGAACCCGACGCCGCCACCCTGCACAAGCTGATCGCGGCCTGGGAGCCGCTGAAGTCCGTCGCTTGATGCCGCTGATTGGCGCCTCGCGTAAACCCTATGACGATGGCTTGATAGCGGGCCGAGTGCCGGGCCGCCCCAAGCCGGCCAGTCGTCCCCTCGGGGGACCGGCTGACGTACCCGGCAGCCGAGGGGCTCCATGAAACCGACCTCGATCAGCGCCGAGCGCCTCTTTGAAGAGCACCGCGAGGCCCTGCGCTGGGAGTGGATCGCCGGCCACGCCCACCCCGAGCGCCGCTTCGACGAAGCCGCCGTGCGCGACGCGCAGAGCGCCGCCGACCTGGTCGGCTACCTGAACTACATCCATCCCTACCGGGTGCAGATCGTCGGCCGCCGCGAGGTGGCCTATCTGAGCCAGGAAAGCACCGAGATCCAGGACCGGCGCATCTCGCGCATCGTCACGCTGGAGCCGCCGGTCATCATCGTGGCCGACGACACCGTGCCGCCGGCCCGCCTGGTGGCCATGTGCGACCGCGCCGAGATCCCGCTGTTCCGCACCAACGAGTCGGCCGGCCACGTCATCGACCTGGTGCGCGGCTATCTGTCCCAGCTGTTCGCCAACCGCACCACCCGCCACGGCGTCTTCATGGACATCCTGGGCCTGGGCGTGCTGCTGACTGGCGAATCGGGCCTGGGCAAGAGCGAACTCGGCCTGGAGCTGATCTCGCGCGGCCATGGCCTGGTGGCCGACGACGCGGTCGACTTCTTCCGCATCGCCCAGACCGCCATCGAGGGCCGCTGCCCCGAGCTGCTGCTGAACCTGTTGGAAGTGCGCGGCATCGGCCTGCTGGACATCAAGTCCATCTTTGGCGAGACGGCGGTGCGCCGCAAGATGCGCCTGAAGCTCATCGTCCACCTGGTGCGCAAGGAGACGATGGAGCGCGACTTCGAGCGCCTGCCCTACGAGCCCCTTTACGAGGACGTGCTGGGCATGCCGGTGCGCAAGGTCGTCATCGCCGTGGACGCCGGCCGCAACCTCGCCGTGCTGGTCGAGGCCGCCGTGCGCAACACCATCCTGCAGCTGCGCGGTATCGACACCTACAAGGAATTCGTCGAGCGCCACCAGCGCGCCATCGACAACGGCTCGATGGATTGATGCCGCCGGACGGCGGCCGCTCAGGCCTTGTTCGGGCAGTCGGCCTTGATGCAGGTGGCGTAGAGCGCCAGCGAGTGCTCCTGCAGCTGGAAGCCGCGCTGGCTCGCGATGCTGTGCTGGCGCTCCTCGATGCCCGGGTCGAAGAACTCCTCGACCTTGCCGCAGTTCAGGCAGACAAGGTGGTCGTGGTGATGGCCTTCGTTGAGCTCGTAGACGGCCTTGCCGGTCTCGAAATGATTGCGGCTCAAGAGGCCGGCCTGCTCGAACTGCTGCAGCACGCGGTAGACGGTCGCCAGGCCGATGTCGGCGCCTTCACCGAGCAAAGCCTTGTAAACATCTTCAGCGGTCATGTGTCGCTGCGAGGCACGCTGGAAGATCTCGAGGATCTTGATGCGTGGCAGCGTGGCCTTGAGGCCGCTGTTCTTGATGTCGCTGGTCTGGTCTTTGACGGAGGAAGGCATGGCGCGTGGGCCGGCGCCCCGACAAGGGGCCCCGCTAGAATCCGCCCGATCATAGCCAGCCGAGCTTTCGGCGGGCGCCTTCCGTCCCCTTGCCGCCTTTCAGCCAGCTGCCCGATGCGTCCCCTGCTTGCCTCTCTCCCGCTGCTCGCGCTGCTCGGCGGCTGTTCCTATCTGCCCACCTGGGGTTCCATCCCCTCCGTCACCGGCGAAAAGGTGCTGGGCGTGCTGACGCCCTACCGCGTCGAGGTCGTCCAGGGCAATGTGCTGACCAAGGAGATGGTCGCCCGCGTCAAGCCCGGCATGCCCAAGGCCCAGGTGCGCGACCTGCTCGGCTCGCCGCTGCTGACCGACATCTTCCATGAGTCGCGCTGGGACTATGTCTTCACGATCCGCCGCCAGGGCGCCCCGGAACAGCAGCGCCTGGTGGTCGCCACCTTCGACGGCGACAAGCTCAAGGAACTGACGGTTCCCGACGACCTGCCGGCCGAGAACGAGTTCGTCGCCGCCATCAACACCTTCAAGCCCGACCGCAAGAGCCCGAAGCTGGAGCTGAGCGAGGCCGAGCGCGGCGCCCTGCCGCCGCCCAAGAAGAGCGCCGAGGCTGCGCCCACCGCGGCCGCCGAGGGCCCGGCCCCGGGTCGCACCTATCCGCCGCTGGACGCCAAGACGGGATCCGGTTCGTGATCAAGGTCGCCGTCATGGGCGCCTCCGGGCGCATGGGCAAGATGCTGATCGACGCCGTCGAGGCCGCCGACGACTGCGCCCTGCACGTCACGCTGGACAAGGGCGACGACGTCCGCGCGGGCCTGGCCGGCGCCGACGTGATGATCGACTTCACCCGCCCCGAGGCGACGCTGGCCCATCTGGCCGTCTGCGCCGAGCTGGGCGTCAAGGCCGTCATCGGCACGACCGGCTTCGACGAGGCTCAGAAGGCCGAGATCGGCCGGTTCGCCGAGCGCACTGCCATCGTCTTCGCGCCCAATATGAGCGTCGGCGTCAACGTCGTGCTCAAGCTGCTGGACATGGCCGCCCGCGCGCTGAACGAGGGCTATGACATCGAGATCGTCGAGGCCCACCACCGCATGAAGGTGGACGCGCCCAGCGGCACCGCCCTGCAGATGGGCCAGGTCGTCGCCGACGCCGTCGGCCGCGACCTGAAGGCCTGCGCCGTCTATGGCCGCGAAGGCGTCACCGGCGTGCGCGACCCGTCCACCATCGGCTTCGCCACCGTGCGCGGCGGCGACATCATCGGCGACCACACTGTGCTGTTCGCCGGCATCGGCGAGCGCATCGAGGTCAGCCACAAGGCCAGCAACCGCGGCATCTACGCCCAGGGCAGCCTGCGCTGCGCGCGCTTCCTGGCAGGTGGCAAGAAAGCCGGCCTGTTCGGCATGAACGACGTGCTCGGATTCAACAGCTGATATGGGCGGCTTCGCGGACTTCTGGGCCCAAAGCGACCTGGTCGGCCGCGCCGTCGCGCTGCTGCTGCTGGCCATGTCGGTCAGCGCCTGGGCGCTGATCCTGTGGAAGGCCTGGCTGCTGCGCCGCGCCCGCCGCGGCCTCGTGCGTGCCGTGCCGGCCTTCTGGTCCGCGGCCGGCGTGCCCGAGGGCCGCAACGCACTGCAAAGCTTCGACACCGAAGGCCTGCTGCTGCCGCTGCTGGACGCCGCCACCGCCGAGACCCGCGGCGCCACGCTGGAGGCCGCCGGCAGGCGTGAATCCCGCCTGACCCGCCGCCTGCGCGACGCCCTGCACGCCGTGCTGGCCAAGCTGCAGTTCGGCCAGGTGCTGCTGGCCTCCATCGGCGCCACGGCCCCCTTCGTGGGCCTGTTCGGCACCGTCTGGGGCATCTACCACGCGCTGGCCAGCATCTCCGCGGCCGGCAACATCACCATCGAGAAAATCTCCGGACCGGTCGGTGAGGCACTGATCATGACGGCCGCCGGCCTCGCGGTGGCCATTCCCGCCGTGCTGGCCTACAACGTCTTCGGCAAGATGGTGGCCGCCTGCGAGGCCGACCTCGAAGGCTTTGCGCACGACCTGCGCGAGTTGCTCGACGCGGATTGACATGGCGTTTGGCCGTCTTGAGAAGCTCGAGGGTTCGCGCCCGATGAGCGACATCAACATGACGCCTCTGATCGACGTCATGCTGGTGCTGCTGGTCATCTTCATGATCACCGCGCCGCTGATGACCGCCTCGCTGCGCCTGGACCTGCCCAAGAGCGAAGCCGCGACGCCCAGCGACGCGCCCAGCTTCATCGCCGTGGCCATCACGCCGGATGGCAAGCTGCATCTGGGCGACGACGAACTGGATGCCAAAGCCTTCCAGCAGCGCATCTTGGAACTCGGCCGCGCCAACGCGCAACTCGAAGTCCAATTGCGTGCCGACCGCGCCGTGCCCTATGGCCAGGTCGCCGAGCTGATCGGCTGGGTGCAGGCCGCCGGGCTGAACCGCATCGCCTTCGTCGCCCAGGCGTCCGCCTCCGCGCCGTGACCGAAGGGTCGCCAGAGGGGCGACCCATACAATTTGGCGTATGAACGCCAAGACCGAAGCGCCCAGCTACAACCCGAACGAGATCGAAGCCGCCGCCCGTGCCTACTGGACGGAGCGCGACGCCTACCGCGTCACCGAAGACGCGAGCAAGCCGCACTTCTACGCCTGCTCCATGCTGCCCTACCCCTCGGGCAAGCTGCACATGGGCCATGTGCGCAACTACACGATCAACGACATGCTGGCCCGCCAGCTGCGCATGAAGGGCTTCAACGTCCTCATGCCCATGGGCTGGGACGCCTTCGGCCTGCCGGCCGAGAACGCCGCCATGAAGGGCAAGCTGCCGCCGGCCGCCTGGACCTATTCCAACATCGCCCACATGAAGGGCCAGATGCAGGCCATGGGCCTGGCCATCGACTGGAGCCGCGAGGTCGCGACCTGCCAGCCCAGCTACTACAAGTGGAACCAGTGGCTGTTCCTGAAGATGCTGGAAAAGGGCATCGCCGAGCGCCGCACCCAGGTCGTCAACTGGGATCCGGTGGACCAGACCGTGCTGGCCAACGAGCAGGTCATCGACGGCCGCGGCTGGCGCTCCGGCGCCCTGGTCGAGAAGCGCGAGATCCCGGGCTACTACCTGAAGATCACGCAGTACGCCGAAGAGCTGCTGTCGGCCGTCGCCAATCCTGAAGATCCCAACTACCTGTCCGGCTGGCCCGAGCGCGTGCGCCTGATGCAGGAGAACTGGATCGGCAAGAGCCAGGGCGTGCGCTTCGCCTTCCCGCACAGCATCGAAGGCGGCGGCGGCCGCCTGTGGGTGTTCACGACCCGCGCCGACACCATCATGGGCGTCACCTTCTGCGCCGTGGCCCCTGAGCACCCGCTCGCCACCGTCGCGGCCAAGGACAAGCCCGAGGTCGCCCGCTTCATCGAGGAATGCAAGGCCGGCGGCACCACCGAGGCCGAGCTCGCCACGCAGGACAAGAAAGGCGTGCCCACGGGCCTGTTCGTCACCCACCCGATTACCGGCGCCCAGGTCGAGGTCTGGGTCGGCAACTATGTGCTGATGAGCTATGGCGACGGTGCCGTCATGGGCGTGCCGGCGCACGACGAGCGCGACTTCGCCTTCGCGCTGAAGTACGGCCTGCCCATCAAGCAGGTCATCGACGTCGAAGGCCAGGCCTACGACGACAAGAAGTGGGCCGAGTGGTACGGCGACAAGCCCAAGGCGCGCTGCATCAACTCCGGCGTGCTGGACGGCCTGGGCCATGTCGATGCCGTCAACAAGGTCGCCGAGCTGATGGCCGAGAAGGGCCTGGGCGAGAAGAAGACCACCTGGCGCCTGCGCGACTGGGGCGTCAGCCGCCAGCGCTACTGGGGCACGCCGATTCCGATCATCCATTGCGATGATTGCGGCGTCGTGCCCGTGCCCGAGAAGGACCTGCCCGTCGTGCTGCCCGAGGACCTGATCCCGGACGGCAGCGGCAATCCGCTGAACAAGCACGCCGCCTTCCTGAACGTCGGCTGCCCCAAGTGCGGCAAGCCGGCCAAGCGCGAGACGGACACGATGGACACCTTCGTCGATTCGTCCTGGTATTTCATGCGCTACTGCGACCCGACCAACGACCAGGCCATGGTCGCGGACGGCACCGAGTACTGGATGGGGGCTGACAAGGCCAACCCTGGCCGGGTTGGCATGAACCAGTACATCGGCGGCATCGAGCACGCCATCCTGCACCTGCTGTACGCGCGCTTCTGGACCAAGGCCATGCGCGACCTCGGCCTGGTCACCATCAGCGAGCCCTTCGAGAAGCTGCTGACCCAGGGCATGGTGCTCAAGGGCGCGTTCTTCCACAAGCCCGAGGGCGGTGGCAAGGACTACTACTGGGACCACGAGATCGACGTCATCCACGATGACAAGGGCGGCATCACTGGCGCCAGGCTGAAGAAGGACGGCACGCCGCTCGAGTACGAGATGACGACCATGTCCAAGTCCAAGAACAATGGCGTGGACCCGCAGGCTCTCATCGACCAGTACGGCGCCGACACGGCCCGCCTCTTCGTCATGTTCGCCAGCCCGCCCGAGCAGACGCTGGAATGGAACGACGCGGCCGTCGAAGGCGCCCACCGCTTCCTGAAGCGCGTCTGGAACTTCGGCGCGCGCAACGCCGACGCCATCAAGACCGGCGGCGCCGACTACGCCGCGCTGAACGGCGACGGCAAGGCCCTGCGCCGCGAGGTGCACAACGTGCTCAAGCAGGTCAGCTACGACTACGAGCGCATGCAGTACAACACCGTCGTCTCCGGCGCGATGAAGCTGCTGAATGCGCTGGAAGGCTTCAAGGCTGAGGGCCAATCGGCCGCCGTGCGCGACGGCTTCTCGGTGCTGCTGCGCGTGCTCTACCCCGCCACGCCCCACATCGCCCACCAGCTCTGGCAGGACCTGGGCTTTGCCGCCGAACTCGGCGACCTGCTCGACGCGCCCTGGCCAACGGTGGACGAAGCCGCCCTGGTGCAGGACGAGATCGAGCTGATGCTGCAGGTCAACGGCAAGCTGCGCGGTTCGGTCAAGGTGCCGGCAGCTGCCGACAAGGCCGCCATCGAAGCCGCGGCCCTGGCCAACCCTGAGTTCATCAAGTTCAGCGAAGGCAAGGCGCCCAAGAAGGTCGTCATCGTGCCGGGTCGCCTCGTCAACATCGTCGTCTGATGAACCGCCGCTTCGCGCTCCTGGGCCTCGCAGCCCTCGCCGGCTGCGGCTTCGAGCTGCGCCGTGAACCGGTGCTGTCCTTTCAAACGCTGGCCCTGACCGGCTTCCCGCCCGAGTCGCCGCTGGCCCTGGGGCTCAAGCGCCAGATCAAGCGCACGCCGGTCCAGCTCGTGGACGACCCGGCGCGCGCCCAGGTCGTGCTGGAGGCCCTGCGCGAGTACCGTGACCGCACCGTGGTCGCGTCCACCAGCGTCGGCCAGGTGCGTGAATTCCAGCTGCGCCTGCAGTTCGACTACCTGATCCGCACGGCCAGCAGCGAGCTGCTGGTGCCCAAGGTCGAGCTGCGCCTGAGCCGCGACATGAACTACACCGAGACCACGGCCCTGGCCAAGGAGCAGGAGGCCGCCAACCTCTATGGCGCCATGCATTCCGACGCCATCGCCCAGGTCATGCGCCGCCTCGCCGCGGTCAAGCTGCAGAACTGATGCAATTGCGTGCCGAGGGCCTCGCTGCCCACCTGAGCAAAGGCCTGGCCCGCATCTACACGGTGCACGGCGACGAGCCCCTGCTCGCCCAGGAGGCGGCCGACCAGATCCGCGCCGCCGCCAAGGCGCAAGGCTTCGGCGAGCGCCAGATCTTCACCGTCGCCGGCGCCTATTTCGACTGGGCGCCCGTGATGGCCGCTGCCCAGGCCATGAGCCTGTTTTCCGAACGCCAGTTCATCGAGATCCGCATCCCGGGCGGCAAGCCCGGCAAGGACGGCTCCGAGGCCTTGCAGCGCTATGCCGAAGCCGCGCCCGACGATGTGCTGACCCTGGTCACCCTGCCGCGCCTGGACAAGACGCAGCTCAGCAGCGCCTGGTTCACGGCCCTGGATGGCAACGGCGTGTCGCTGCGCGTCGAGCCGGTGGAACGCCGCCTGCTGCCGGCCTGGCTGGCCCAGCGCCTGAAAGCCCAGGGGCAATCGGTGCCCGAGGGCGAAGATGGCCAGAAGGCGCTGGCTTTCTTCGCCGACCGTGTCGAGGGCAATCTGCTGGCCGCTCACCAGGAGTTGCAGAAGCTCGCGCTGCTGCACCCCAAGGGCGAGCTGACGCTGGAGCAGATCGAGGCCGCCGTGCTGGACGTGGCGCGCTTCGACGTCTTCAAGCTCAGCGAGGCCGTGCTGTCCGGCGCCGTGCCGCGCATCCTGCGCATGCTGGACGGCCTGGAGGCCGAGGGCGAGGCCGCCGTGCTGGTGCACTGGAACCTCGCGGAGGACGCCCGCGCCCTCGCTCGCGTGCGCGCCGCGCTGGACGCCGGCCGACCTTTGCCGATGGCGATGCGTGAAGCCCGCGTCTGGGGCGCCAAGGAGAGACTCATCGAGCGCATCGCGCCGCGTCTGGACAGCGTCCAGGCCGGCGCCCTGGTGCAGGCCGCCCAGGTCTGCGATGGCCTCGTCAAGGGCCTGCGCCATCCCAACTGGCCCAGCGATCCCTGGGCCGCACTGCGCCGACTGGCGCTGATGCTGGCCGAGACCGCCAGCGGCAAGAGCGGCACCGTCCTCAGCGCTCGCTGACCGACACCGGGCGGCGGCCCGGCACCCTCACTTTCCTCACCTGGGATTCAGCCTGGGTGAACGCACGCGTCAATGCTTGTATATTGGATCCAATAATTGGATCCAATCAAGCTTGGCATGAACGACAGCGCGCGCATCATCGATTCCCATACCGGCGGCGAGCCCACGCGCACCCTCGTCAGCGGCGGGCCCGACCTCGGCACCGGCTCCATGGCAGAGAAGCTGGCGCGGCTGCGCGACGAGCACGACGCCTGGCGCCGCGCGCTGATCCTGGAGCCGCGCGGTTCCGAGGTGCTGGTGGGGGCCTGGCTGTGCCCACCGCGCGAGCCCGGCGAGGACTGGGGCGTCATCTTCTTCAACAACGTCGGCTACCTCGGCATGTGCGGCCACGGCACCATTGGAGTCGTCGCAACGTTGCGCCATCTGGGCCTCATAGCCCCCGGGCTGCTGCGCCTCGCCACACCGGTCGGTTCCGTGCAGGCCACGCTGCATGACGATGGCACCGTGACGGTGGCCAATGTGCCGTCCTACCGCCTGAAGCGGCAGGTCGCCGTGACGCTGGAAGACGGCCAGACCGTGCACGGCGACATCGCCTGGGGCGGCAACTGGTTTTTTCTCTGCAGCGACCACGGCCAAGCGCTCAGCGCCGACCGCACGCAGGCGCTGACCGCCTACGCGCTGGCCCTTCGTTCAGCACTGCAGAAGGCCGGCATCACTGGCGCTGGTGGCGCCGAGATCGATCACATCGAGCTGCTCGGCCCGCCGGCCGACGACGCCAATGACGGCCGCAACTTCGTGCTCTGCCCTGGCGCCGCCTATGACCGCTCGCCCTGCGGCACCGGCACGAGTGCCAAGCTGGCCTGCCTGGCGGCCGACGGCGAGCTGGCCCCGGGCGCCGTCTGGCGCCAGGAGTCGGTCATCGGCTCGGTGTTCGAGGCCCGCTACGAGATGGGGGAAAACGGCGCCATCCACCCCTTCATCCGCGGCCGCGCCCATTTGACGCTGGACGCCCAGGTCGTGTTCGACCCGGCCGACCCCATGCGCTGGGGCTTCTGAGCCGCTGGCATGTCAACCGAACGGGAAATCCAGACTGGGGCTGGGCTGGGTGAACCAGCGCGGCCCCTGACCCGTCATGTAGAAGTGGTCCTCCAGCCGCACGCCGAAGGCCCCGGGCACGACGATCATGGGCTCGTTGCTGCAGCACATGCCGATCTCCAGCGCCTGGACGTTGCCGCGCACGAGGTAAGGATGCTCGTGAAGGTCCAGCCCCACGCCGTGGCCGGTGCGATGCGGCAGGCCGGGCAGCTCATAGCCCGGCCCCAGGCCATGGCTCTCCAGCACCGCGCGCGCCGCATCGTCCACCGCCTCGCAGGGCGTGCCAAGCAGCGCCGCCGCAAAGGCCGCGGCCTGGGCCTGCTGCTCGATGGCCCAGATGCGCTTCACGTCGGCGCTGGCCCGGCCGTGCACATAGGTGCGCGTCAGGTCCGAGGCATAGCCCTCGACGGAACAACCGCAGTCGATCAGCACCACATCGTCGTCGCGCAGCACCTGGGCATGCTTGACGCCATGCGGATAGCTGGTCGCCTGGCCGAACAGCACGATGCAGAAGCGCGAGCCGCCACCGCCGATGCGCTTGTGTGCACTGTCAATGAAGTCTTCCACCTCGCGCGTGTCCATGCCTGTGCGCAGCACCGAGCGCGCAGCCTGCTGCACGCGCAGCGTCATGTCGAAGGCGCGCTGCAACAGCGCAATCTCCGCGACGGATTTGCGCATGCGCAGCGCGGCGATGAGGTCGCTGCCGTCCACCAGCGCCAGTCCGGGCGCAGCCCGCTGCAGACGCCAGGCGAATTGAAAGGGCAGGCTGCCGTCCAGCGCCAGCCCGTTGCCACCGCAGGGCAGGCCCGTCGTCAGCCGCGCGAGCAGGGCCCAGGGGTCGTCGTGCTCGTCCCAGAGCTGCAACGGCGCGGCCAGGCCCCAGCGGTCCATCAGCGCGTCGCGCTCGAAGGCCGGGGCAATGTAGAGGGGCTCGCCCTCGGCCGGCACCAGGGCGCCGAGCAGGCGCTCGCTGGGATACCAGGGTGTGCCCATGAAGTAGCGCAGCGAACTGCCGGCATGCAGATAGAGGGCCTGCAGACCGGCGGCGCGCAGCAGGGCCTGCAGCCGGCGCAGGCGCTGGCGGTACTCGTCGGGTTGGATGGGCTGCACGCCGGGGCGCAGGTCGGGCAAGGCGCTCAGCGCCGCGTCGAAGGAAGTCATGTGGTCCATGAGGTGGTGGGATGAGTGATGCCGCTGCGCTGGCCCTCGACGAGGTGGCCTATCTGGGGCAGGACGCGCTGCGCCTGCTCGAGCACCTGTTCGAGCCGCTGGACGACGTGGTGTATTTCGTGAAGGACGGCGCCGGCCGCTACCGCAGCGCCAACCGCAGCCTGTGGCGGCGCTGCGGCCTGGCGCGACGTGAGGAGCTGCTGGGCCGCACCGCGCGCGACCTCTTCCCGGCAACCATGGGCGAGGCCTTTCTCGACCAGGACCGCCAGGTCATGGCCAGCGGCCAGGCCCTGCACCGCCAGCTGGAGCTGCATGTCTACCCTGACCTGCGCGCCGGTTGGTGCCTGACCCACAAGCTGCCCATCCGCGACGCGACGGGCCGCGTGGCGGGCGTGGCGGGCCTGTCGCGCGACCTCGGCCTGCCCGACCACAGCCACCCGCAATACCAATGCATCGCCCGCATTGCCGCCTGCATCCGCACGCGCTTTGCCGAACCGCTGCAGTTGGGTGAACTGGGGCGTGAGGCTGGCCTCAGCCCGGACCGCGTGGAGCGCATGTTCCACCGCGTCTTCCAGCTGACGCCGCGCGAGATGCTGGTGCAGGTGCGGGTGAACGCAGCGCGGGCGCGACTGGCGGCGCCGCAAGCCGTCAGCATGGCCGAGCTGGCGCTGGACTGCGGCTATGCCGACCAGAGCGCCTTCACTCGCCAGTTCAAGGCCACGGTGGGGCTGACGCCGTCGCATTACCGCCAACTGCACGCACCCCGCTAGGGTGCGGGCGGCATCAGCCGCTGTTGCAGGAAGCCGTAGCTGAGGGCCCACAGGCGCGCCTGCTGCGCGGGCGTCGACGCACCCGCATGGCCGCCCTCGGTGTTCTCCCAGTACAGCACCTCGTGGCCTTGCTCCTGCAGCCGCGCCACCATCTTGCGGGCGTGGCCGGGGTGGACGCGGTCGTCGCGCGTCGAGCTGGTGTAGAGCACCGGCGGGTAGCGCTTGCCGGCGGCCGCGTTGTGATACGGCGAGTACTTGCCGATGTAGTCCCATTGCGCGGGGATGTCGGGGTTGCCGTATTCCTCGATCCAGGACGCACCGGCCAGCATCTCGTGATAGCGGCGCATGTCTGTCAGCGGCACCTGGCTGACGACCGCGCCAAACAGCTCGGGCCTCTGCACCATGGCCACCGAAGTCAGCAGGCCACCGAGGCTGCCGCCCATGATGCCGAGCTTGTCGGGCCGCGTGATGCCGCGGCGCTGCAGGTCCTCGGCGATGGCGATGAAGTCGTCGAAGCTGCGCTGGCGCTGCTCGCGCAATGCCGCCTGATGCCAGCGCGGGCCGAACTCGCCACCGCCGCGCAGATTGGCCAGCACATAGACGCCGCCCCGCGCCAGCCAGGCGCGGCCGAGGATGCCGTTGTAGGCCGGCCGCATCGAGATCTCGAAGCCGCCATAGCCGTAGAGCAGCGTGGGCCGGCCGCCCTCCGGCGCGGGGCCGGTGGGCGCGACGATGAAGTAGGGAATGGACGTGCCATCGGCGGACCTGGCGTGCAGCTGGCGCACCTCCAGGCCCTGGGTGTCGAAGAAGGCGGGCAGCTGCTGCAGCGTCTGCCGCCTGGGCTTGCCAGCCTCGGCCGACTCCATGCGCGCCGGCTCCAGGAAGCTGCTGCGCGTCAGCAGATAGCGGTTGGACGTCTGCCCGGCCAGGGCCATGACGGACAGGCTCTCCAGCTCACCGGCAGGCACCGCGCGGCGCTGCCATTGATGGCCGGCCGCGCGCCATTCGGTGAGGTGCTGGCGCACGTCGCGCATGCTGACGACGAGCAGCGCATCACGCAGCGGCACCAGGCTTTGCAGGGCGCCATCGCGTTCGGGGTCGTGCAGCAGCGTGAACTTCGGCTTGCCGTCCAGCCAGGCTTGCAGGGGCGTGGCGATGACCGCACCTGCCGGGTAGCCCCGCCAGTCGGAGCGCAGCTCGACCAGGGCTTGCTGGCCGAACAGGTTGACCTGGGCATCGTCGGGCTTGGGCAACTCGACCAGCTTGCCATCGCGCAGCAGGTATTGCTTGCCGGCGAAGAAGCTGGTGCGGCGCTCCAGCACGAACTGCTGGCGGCCGCCGAGGTGCTCGCCCCAGGCCCACAGGCCGACCTCATCGATGCCGCCTTCCAGCAGCAGCCTGGCCTCGGCCAGCGGCGCGCCGCGCTTCCACAGCTTCAGCTGGCGCGGGTAGCCCGAGCGCGTCAGGCTGCCAGCGCCGAAGTCGGTGTAGACGCCCAGCGTGTCGGCATCGACCCAGCCCGCGCCGCCCTTGGCCTCGGCCAGGGTGAAGCCGCCCTCGCCGGCCGTGATGAAGCGGCGCTCGACGGTGTCGAACTCGCGCATCACATGCGCATCGCCGCCGCCACGGCTCAGGGAGACGAGGCAGCGCCGGGCCTGGGGCGCGAGGCAGTTCGCCCCGGCCCAGACCCAGCGCTCGTCCTCGCTTTTGGCGAGCTGGTCCACGTCCAGCACGGTTTCCCACCGTGGCTGGCCTTTCAGATAGTCCTCGGGCGCGCTGCGGCGCCAGATGCCGCGCGGATGCTCGGCATCGCGCCAGAAGTTGTAGACATGGCGGCCCAGCTGGGCGGCCGGTGCCAGCCGCGCCGGCGAGGCCATCACCTCGGCCAGCTCCGACTCCAGCCTGGCAAAGCCGGGCGTCTGCAGCACGGGCGCGAGGGTCGGCTGCTGGCCGCGCACCCAGGTCAGGGCGCGCTCGCCGTCGACGTCCTCCAGCCAGCGGTAGGGGTCGGCCATGTCGGCCGGCGGCGTCGCCGCGGCGGCGAGGTTCGCCACCAGGAGCAAGGCAAGGGCGCGCATCAGAACTTCACCTCCGCGCTGAGCTTCAGCACACGGCCGTTCAGATTGGGCAGGCCGGCGGGGCGGCGGAAGACGGCCGGCTGCTCGTTGAAGGCGTTGAAGAGATTGGCCGACAGCGCCCAGCCCTTGATGCCGGTGTACTGCAGCCACAGATCGGTGCTGGTCCAGCTGCTGACGCGGCAGTGGCTCGCCGGCTCGCCGCGGTCCGCGCAGCCCTGGGCCTGGTAGTAGTCGTCGTCCCACTCGTCCCAGGCCAGCTTCGTGGCGCTGCTGTAGTTGACGCGGCTGCCCAGCTTCCAGTCGCCGCGGGTCCAGTTGGCCTTGAGCACCATGCGCTCGCGCGGCACGCCGTTGTAGCCGATGCGGTTGACGCGCCAGGACTGGGCATCGGTATCCCAGTACAGCAGCCTGGACTGGATATTGGCCTCCAGGTTGACGTCCAGCCGCCCCCAGTCACCCAGGCCCCAGCGGCTGCGCAGGTCGACGTCGAAGCCGCTGACCTGGGTCTTGTAGAGGTTGCGGTATTGCAGCCGCATGGTGCGGATGGAGCCGGACTGGACGGCGATGGTCTGTCCCGTCAGCTCCTTGGCACGCGCCGACCAGAGGCCGTCCTGCACCGAGACCGCGTCGCGCGGCACCAGGCCGGGGTTCTGGCCTTCGTTCTGCAGGATCTGTGCGATGTCGGGCGTGCCGATCTCGTCGCGGCGCTTGATCGAGTAGTAGTCGACGGAGACGCTGACGTTGTCCAGCGCCTGCAGCACGAAGCCGATGGACGCGTTGTTGGAGCGCTCGGGACGCAGCTCGGGGTTGGGCGTGACGCTGGACGGGAAGCTGACCGAGCAGCCGGAGTTGAAGGCGAGGTTGGCCTCGATCTGGTCGGCGGCGTTGCCGGTCTTGAGCGCATCGCGCAGCGCGCGAGCGGTTTCGCAGCGCTTGGGATCGTTCAGGCTGTTGTTGAACCAGGAAGCGCCGCCATTGCCGGTCTCGGGCAGGCTGGGCGCGCGGAAGCCCTGGGTCAGCGTGCCGCGCAGCAGCAGGGCCCTGGCCGGCCGGTAGGCCAGCTGCAGCTTGGGCGTGATGGCGCCAAAGCCGTTGAAGACCTTGTCGCCGCGCAGGGCCAGCGTGGCTTCCAGCTGCCTGGTGATGGGTGCCGCGAACTCGGTGAAGACGGCGGCGGTGTCGCGCTTGCCCTCGATGTTGACGCCCGAGAAGCCGACGATGCGGGCCTGCAAGATGTTGTCCATGCTGCGGTGGAAGAAGTCCTCGTGGCGCAGCTCGGCACCCACGGCCATCATCAGCGGGCCGGCCGGCAGCTGGGCGATCTCGCGCGAGCCCTTGAAGTCGATGAACTGCTGGCGGTAGTGGCCGGTCGAGCCCATCTCCGGGAACATCTTGTTCAGCAACTCGGCCGAGTTGACCTGGCCGAACTTGTAGGCACCGCTGGTGATGGCCTCGGCATAGCCATAGCGGTCCAGATAGAGGTGCTGGCGCTGCGTGGCGCGCGAGCCCATGGTGCCGACGGCGGCGTCGATGTCCCAGCCCGCAAGCTGGCCTTCGACGCCCGCGACCAGCCGATGGTCCAGGGACGCGCCGACGTTCTTGAACATCTCGGGGTTGTCGACGAAGCGGTAGGCCAGCGTGACCGGGAAGTCATACGGGTTCTGCGGATGGCCGACCGGGAGGGCCGGGTGGCTGAAGCTCTGCAGCTCGCCCTTCAGCGAGTCGTACCAGGTCGACGCCGTGCCGGCGGCCTGGCTGCGCGGCACATTGGTGTAGTACTTGGCCCGGATGTCGGCGAACTGCAGCTCGGTGAAGGCGGTCAGGTCGTTGCTGATCTTGTAGCGGCCGCCCAGCATGCCCGTGACGCGGTCGGTGGCGGGGCGGGCGTCGCTGTCCTTCCAGTAGTCGTACAGGCAGACGCCGCCGACGAGGTTCTCCGGCGCGCAGCCGGGGGCCGGCGTCGTGAAGCTCTTGCCGGCCAGGGCCGGGTCCTTGTAGTTGGCCGGGTAGCGGCCGCTGTAGTTGCCAGGGAAGGAACCCGACGATTGCTGCAGTCGGGCCGGGTTCTGCTCGGTGTACCAGCCCGGCAGCAGCGGGCGCACCTCGCTGTCCTTGTAGCTGCCGCGGCGGTAGAGCTCCAGGTGGCCGTAGACGTTGTAGCCGTCGGCGTCCAGGCTGCCATGGCCGACTGTGGCCGAGCCGGATTGGTCCTTGGCCAGGAAGCTGTGCCGCAGCGATTGCTGGGCGCTGACCGCCAGCCCCAGGCCACGGAAGTCCTTGGTCGTGATGATGTTGATGACGCCGCCGATGGCGTCCGAGCCATAGATGGCCGAGGCGCCGTCCTTCAGCACCTCGACACGCTCGATGAGGTTGGCGGGGATGGCGTCGATGTTGCTGAAGTTCAGCTGCAGGCCGTCTGCGAAGCCGTAGCTCGTCAGGCGGCGGCCGTTGAGCAGGGTCAGCGTGCCGCCGGTGCCCAGGTTGCGCAGCGACACGCTCGACGCGCCGCTGGCCCAGGAGTTGGCGCCGCTGAGGTCGCTGATGGCGCGGCCGTCGTTGTTGGTCAGGTTGCCCAGCACCTCGCCGACGGTCAGGGCGCCCGAGGCCTTGATCTCGTCGCGCGAGAGGGTCAGCAGCGGCTGTGAGGTCTCGGCGTCGGTGCGCTTGATGTTGGAGCCGGTGACGACGACGCGCTCCAGCTGCTTGCTGCCATCCTTGGACTCGGCGGGCGCCTGCTGGGCCTGGCTGGCCAGGGCCTGCAGGGCGAGGGTGATGGCGAGGGTGCTGCGCGCCAGCAGCGGTGTTGTCTTGGGCGGTGTCTTCAAGAGGACCTCTTTGTCTGGTGGGTCGAAGCGCCACCAGAAACCCCCTGGTGGCCGACACACCGGACGTTAGAAATCCGTCGCGCAAACGTCTTGAAGCGCGCCGCGGCCGCGGCGCGGAAATCGGCACAAGAAGCCAGCCCCCCGGGAAGTCCCCGAGACGAATGTGAGCCCCTCGCCCGGTCCTGCGCCGCTGAACGCGGGCAGGCCCAGTCGGTCCCCCGCGGGGACGACGATGCTTGCGGCATCGAGCCGCAAGCACATCGCCAGGCGGGCCGGCTTGGGGCGGCCCGGCGCTCGGCCCGAAGAGACTTTCAGGCGCTCCGGCTGCGCCGCTTGGGCGCTGCGACCTGCGCTTCCTGCGCCTGCATATAGGCCGAGAAGCGCTCGCAGGCGCCCAGGATGTGCTGGCGCGTCAACCGCGCCGCTGCCTTGGCGTCGCCCGCCACGCAGGCCTCGAGCAGGGCCTGGTGCTCGGCGCGCGCCTGGGCCCGGCCGTCGGTCAGCTGCAGCTGGTCGACAAGGTAGCGCTCGGTGCGATCCAGCGCCGCCACGGCGGCCTGCAGGTGGTGGGGCATGCCGGCCTGGGCATACAGCGCGCAGTGGAAGTCGCGGTTCAGCTCGCCCCAGCGCACCGGGTCGGTCTCCTTCGAGAACGCCTGGCAGCGTTTCTTGGCTTCGGCCAATGCGGCGCCGTCCAGGCGCGGCACGGCGTTCAAGATCAGCTCGCCTTCCAGCAGGGCGCGGAAGCGGCACAGCTCCTCGACCTCGGCGCGGCTGTGCCCCGCCACCGTGTAGCCGTGATAGCGCTTGATCTGCACCAGGCCGTGCTGCTCCAGGCGGTTCAGCGCCTCGCGCACGGGGATGCGGCTGGTGTGCAGCTGGCGCGCCAGCTCCTCCTGGCGCAGCGGCTCGCCATCCTTGAACTGGCCCGTGATGATGGCGCGATGCAGGGCCTCGTAGACCTGGTCGCCCGCCGAAGGGCCGGGCGTGGTGCGGGCGAGCGTGAGGGGCGTGTCGGGCATGGCGTGGCGCAGGCAAAGAGGCCATCATTTTGAACCAGCGGCCCGGGCCGCTCTCCAGATTGGATCCAAAATCTTGCAGATTGGATCCAATATGCAATATGCTGCGCGCCAGTTTCAACCGAACCGGAGTACCCACACCATGTGGCAAGGCGTCTTTCCCGCAGTCACCACCAAGTTCAACGCAGACGGCAGCCTGGACGCCGCCGAGATGCAGCGCTGCTTCGCGCTGCAGATGGCGGCCGGCTGCGACGGCCTGATCGCCTGCGGCTCGCTGGGCGAAGGCCCCATGCTCAGCCATGACGAGCGCCTGCAGGTCTTCCGCCTGGCCAAGGAAGTCGCCGGCAGCAAGCCGGCCCTGCTGACCGTGGCCGAAGCCGGCACGCGCGAGGCCTGCGCCCTGGCCGAGAAGGCCGCCCGCGCCGGCGCCGACGGCCTGATGGTGGTGCCCAGCACCATCTATCACACCGATGCGCGCGAGACCGCCATCAACCTGCGCGCCATCGCCGCGGCGGCCGACCTGCCGGTGATGATCTATTCCAACCGCATCGCCTACCGCGTCGACGTGACGACCGACCTGCTGGAGGAATTGGCCGACGACCGCCGCTTCGTCGCGGTCAAGGAGAGCAGCGACGACATCCGCCGCGCCACCGAGATCCTGACGCGCCTGGGCGACCGCTACGCCGTCTTCACCGGCGTCGACAACCTCGCCTTCGAGGCCCTGTGCGCCGGCGTGCAGGGTTGGGTGGCAGGCCTGGTCGTCGCCTTCCCGGCCGAGACCGTGGCCATCTACCGCCTCGTCAAGGCCGGCCGCCTGGCTGAGGCATTGAGCATCTACCGCTGGTTCCGCCCGCTGCTGGACCTCGACGTGTCGTCCTATCTGGTGCAGAACATCAAGCTCGCCGAGGCCTTGGCCATCCAGTCCAACGAGCGCGTGCGCGCGCCCCGCCAGCCGCTGGCCGGCGAGCGCCGCGCCCAGGTCGAGGCCGTCATCCACAAGGCGCTGGCGACACGTCCGACCCTGCCCGCCCTCTGAGCATGCAGTTCCGCAGCCTGATTGCCGGCCAGTGGTGGCCGGGCGGCACCGCCGTGCCCAACGAGAACCCTTCCGATGCGGCCGACCCGGTCGGCACCGCCTTCGAGACCGACGCCGCCGGCGTGCAGGCGGCCATCGCCGCGGCCGCCGAAGCCGCGCCGGCCTGGGGCCTCAGCGGCCCGCAGCAGCGCGCCGAGGTGCTGGACCGCATCGCCACCGAGATCCTGGCCCGCCGAGAGGAGCTGGGCCGGCTGCTGGCACGCGAGCTGGGCAAGACCCTGGCCGAGTCCATCGCCGAGGTCGGCCGCGCCGGCCAGATCTTCAGGTTCTTTGCCGGCGAGGCCCTGCGCCAGGCCGGGCAGCTGCTGGACTCGGTGCGGCCCGGTGTGCGCGTCGAGGTCACGCGGGAGCCGCTCGGTGTCGTGGGCCTGATCACGCCCTTCAACTTCCCGCTCGCCATTCCGGCCTGGAAGGTCGCGCCGGCGCTGGCTTGCGGCAACGCCGTGGTGCTCAAGCCCGCCGAGCGCACGCCGGCCAGCGCCTGGGCCCTGGCCGACATCATCCAGCGCTCGGGCCTGCCGGCGGGCGTGTTCAACCTGGTGCTGGCGCGTGGCGCGGTGGCGGGCCCGCTGCTGGTGGACAGCACGCAGGTGGCGGCCATCAGCTTCACCGGCTCCCAGGCCGTGGGCCGGCGCCTGGCGGCCGATTGCGGGATGCGCCTGAAAAAGCTGCAGCTCGAGATGGGCGGCAAGAACCCGCTGCTGGTGCTGGACGACGCCGACCTCGACCAGGCGGTGCACTGTGCCTTGCAGGGCGCCTTCTATTCGACCGGGCAGCGCTGCACGGCGTCGAGCCGGATCATCGTCACCGCCGGCATCGCGGCGCGCTTTCGCGAGGCCCTCGTCGCCGCGACGCGCGCCTTGCGCGTCGGCCACGCGCTGGAGGCGCAAACCCAGATCGGCCCTTGCGCCGACGCGGCCCAGCGCGAGAACGTCGAACGCGAGATCGAGGCCGCGCTGGCCGAGGGCGCCGAGGTGCTGTGCGGCGGCGAGCGCCCGGTGCGGCCGACCGCTGGCCATTTCCTGGCCCCGGCCCTCGTGATGCCCGCACGGCCCGGCACGCGGCTGGACCGCGTCGAGGCCTTCGGCCCGCTGGCCAGCCTGACGGTCGTGGCCGACTTCGAGGCCGGCCTGGCCCTGGCCAACGACACGGAGTTCGGCCTCGCCGCCGGTGTCTGCACGCAGTCGCTGAAACACGCCGAGGCCTTCCGCCGCCGCGCCCAGGCCGGACTGGTGATGGTCAACCTGCCCACGGCCGGCGTGGACTATCACGTACCCTTCGGCGGCCGCAAGGCCAGCAGCCTGGGCTCCCGCGAACAGGGCAGCCTGGCGGCCGAGTTCTACACGACGGTCAAGACGGGCTATCTGCAGGCATGAGTCCCGCACGGCCGCCCGAAGGGGCTCAGCTCCCGCTTGGCGGGACAGCGCGAAGCGCGAAGGGTGATCCATTGCTGGAATCGGACTGGGAGCAGCTGCCGCCGCTGGAGGCGGGCAGCATGCGCGCGGTGCAGACGCTGGTCATCGGCGGCGGCATCGTCGGCCTGGCCTGCGCGCTGCGCCTGCAGGCGGCCGGCCAGCAGGTGCTGCTGATCGAGCGCGAGCGGCTGGCCGCCGGCGCCAGCCGCGGCAATGCCGGCGCCCTGGCCTTCTCGGACGTGCTGCCGCTGGCTTCGCCCGGCATCCTGCGCCAGGCGCCCCGCTGGCTGCTCGACCCGCTCGGCCCGCTGAGCCTGCGTGCCCGCTACGCGCCGGCCATGCTGCCCTGGCTGTGGCAGTTCTGGCGGGCCAGCCGGCCTGCGCGCGTGGCCGCCAGCACCCAGGCCCAGGCCGACCTGCTGGCGCAGTCGGCCGCCGAGTGGCCGGCCCTGCTGCGCCTGGCCGGCGCCGAGGACCAGCTGCGCGACGGCGGCAACTTGCATCTCTACGACTCCGAGGCGCAGTGGCGGGCCGCGCAAGCCGGCTGGGCACAGCGGGCCGCCCACGGCATCGCCTTCCAGAACCTGCAGGGCAGCGACGCCCTCGCCGCACTGCAGCCCGGCCTGGACCCGGCGCTGCGGCATGCGGTCTTCGTGCCCCATTGGCAGACCGTCGACGACCCGCTGCGCCTGTGCCGCAGCCTGGCCCAGGCCTTTCTCGCGCGTGGCGGCCGGCTGGCGCGCGCCGATGCCCAGGCTCTGATGCCCGAGGCCCGCGGCCTGCTGCTGCAACTGGGCAAGGGTTCGCCGCTGCTGGCCCAGCGCGTGCTGCTGTGCGCCGGCCCCTGGTCGCACCGCCTGGCCGCCGGCCTGGGCGAGCGTTTCCCGCTCGAGACCGAGCGCGGCTACAACACCACGCTGCCGCCCGGCGCCTTCCCGCTGCGGCGCCAGCTGACCTTCCCGGGCCATGGCTTCGTCGTCACGCCGATTGCCGGCGGCGTGCGCGTCGGCGGGGCCGTGGAGTTCGCCGGCCTGGAGGCTGCACCCAACTACGCCCGTGCCGACGCCATGCTGGCCAAGGCGCGGCGCCTGCTGCCCGGCCTGCGCACCGAAGGCGGCGCGCAGTGGATGGGCTGCCGCCCTTCGCTGCCCGACTCTCTGCCCGTCATCGGCCCCTCGCCGGCCGACGAGCGGCTGTTCTACGCCTTCGGCCACGGGCATCTGGGCCTGACCCAGGCGGCCGCCACGGCCAAGCTGGCCACGGCCTGGGCCAGCCGGGGCGATTTGCCACCGCGGGCCTTCGCCCCCGAACGCTTCCTTCCCAAGCCGTAAACCCGGGGCTGTTCTGGCTGCCCGCCGTGCGTGATTGGGCTATCGTCGGGGTCGGAGATTCACGCGTCATGCCCCTTCGCCCGCTCGCCCTGCTGTCGCTCGCCCTGGCCCCGCTGCTTGCGCATGCCGTGCCCGTGACCGTGCAGTTGCGCGGACCGAACGGCCAGCCGCTGGCCGGCGCGGCGGTGGCCGTCGAGGTCAAGGGGCGTACCGGCAAGACCAGCACGGCCAAGGCCGAGATGGGCCAGCGCGAGCGCCAGTTCACGCCCCAGCTCCTCGTCGTGCAGACGGGCACGGCGGTCAATTTCCCGAACTTCGACACCGTGAGGCATCACGTCTATTCGTTCTCGCCCATCAAGGTCATCGACATCAAGCTCTATTCGGGCACGCCGGCCGAGCCCATCGTCTTCGACAAGCCCGGCGTCGCGACGCTGGGCTGCAACATCCATGACCGCATGAGCGCCCACATCGTCGTCGTCGACACGCCGACCTTCGGCCGCACCGACGACAAGGGCCAGGTGGCCTTTGACCTGCCGGCGGGCGAACATGTCGTCAAGGCTTGGCACGGCGGCCAGAAGTCGCCCAATCTGCAGAGCGCCAAGCTCGACGTGGCCAGCGGTGGCGGCAGCAGCATGCTGACGCTGGCGGAGTAAACCCCTGCGATGCGCTGGCCAGCCTGGCTGAATCTGCGCCGCCTCGAGGGCCGCATCGTCGCCCTCTTCCTGGCGCTGCTGCTGGTGGTGCAGCTCGTCAGCTTCGGCGCCATCCACGCCAGCATCACCCACAACGCCGAGGCCTCCCTGGCCGCCGAGCTGCAGACCGGCGAGCGCGTGCTGCGCCGCCTGCTCGAGCAGCGCGCCGGCAAGCTGCACGATGCAGCCGAGCTGCTGGCCAAGGACTACGGCTTTCGCAGCACCGTCGGCCTGTCGCTGGCCGAGGCCGGCACGGTGGACACCATCAAGGACGCCCTCGTCAACCAGGGTGAGCGTGTCGGCGCCTCGGTGGTCGCCTTCTTCGACGACCACCAGCAGCTCGTCGCCGCGACGCGCGACGGCTCGGCCGCCTTCGGCTCGGCGCTGGGCCAGCTCATCAAGAGCAATGACGGCGCCGCCCTGGTGGTGAAGGGCAACGATGTCTTCCAGGTCGTCGCCGTCCAGGTGCGCACGCCGGCGCCGGTGGGCTGGGTGCTGATGGCCTTCGCGCTGGACCGCGAGGTGCTGGACGACCTCAAGGCCCTGTCCGAACTGCAAAGCGTCGTGCTGCTGCAGAGCCCGGCACAGCCCTGGCTCCCCGTCGTCGGCAATCTCGACGAGAGCGCGGCCGCCGCGCTGCGCGCCGGCCTGGGCAAGGCCGCGCCGCAGGGCGGCATCCTGGAGCTGGCCGGTGAACGCATGGGCACCCGCTTCGTCGCGCTGATCGGCGGCGAACAGCCGCTGGGCGTGCTGCTGCTGCGTTCGCTGGACGGCGCGCTGGCGCCCTATCAGCAGCTGCAGCTCATCCTGCTGGGCCTGACCGTGCTCGGCGTCGCCGTCTTCGCCATGGTGAGCGTGCTGCTGGCGCGTGGCATCAGCAATCCCATCACGGCCCTGTCGGCCTCGGCGCGCCGGCTGGAACGCGGCGACTACGACACGCCCGTGCCGTCGACCTCGCGCCTGGAGGAGGTGCGCAAGCTGGCCCTGGCGCTGGAGAGCATGCGCGAGGGCATCCGCCGCCGCGACGCCCTGGTCAACAACCTGGCCTATGTCGACCAGCTGACCCTGCTGCCCAACCGGGCCCGCTTCGCCGAGTTCCTGCAGCACCACCTCGACCACAGCGACACGCCGGGCGCCGTGCTGATGCTGGACCTGGATCGCTTCAAGCATGTCAACGACGTGCTGGGCCACGATGTCGGCGACCGCCTGCTGCAGAGCGTGGCCGAGCGGCTGCAGGCCCTGTGCGCGCCGGCCCATTCAGTGCTGGCACGCCTGTCCGGCGACGAGTTCGCCGTGCTGCTGGCGCACACCGACGCGCATGCGGCCAGCGAGGCGGCGCTCGCCATCCTGAAGGACTTCGAGCATCCGCTGCAGATCGACAACGAGACCATCGACCTGGGCGCCGGCATCGGCATCGCCCTCTTCCCCGAGCATGGCCAGGACGTCAACCTGCTGCTGGGCCGTGCCGAGCTGGCCATGTATGCGGCCAAGACGCGGCAATGCGGCAGCCTGATCTACCACGCCCAGCTGGACGCCGGCAGCCAGGAATCGCTGTCGCTGCTGACCGAGCTGCGCCATGCCGTCGAGGCCAACGAGCTGCGCCTCTTCCTGCAGCCCAAGATCGACCTGCAGCGCGGCCGCGTGGTCGGCGCCGAGGCCCTGGTGCGCTGGCAGCACCCGACGCGCGGCCTGGTGCCGCCGATGCAGTTCATTCCGTTCGCCGAGCAGACCGGCTTCATCCGCATGCTCAGCGCCTGGGTGCTGTCCGGCACGGCCAGGTTCGCCCGCGAGGCCGCGGACGCGGGGCTGACGCTGCGGCTGTCGGTCAACCTGTCCACGCGCGACCTGATGGACCAGGAGCTGCCTGCCAAGATCGAGGCCATGCTGACGCCGCTGCAGGTGCCGCCCACGGCCCTGTGCCTGGAGATCACCGAGAGCGCCATCATGGACGACCCCGAACGGGCCCTGTCCACGCTGGAGCATCTGCATGCCATGGGCTTCAAGCTGTCCATCGACGACTTCGGCACCGGCTACTCGTCGCTGGCCTATCTGAAGCGCCTGCCGGTGGACGAATTGAAGATCGACAAGAGCTTCGTCATGGCCATGGAGCGCGACTTGGACGACGCGCGCATCGTGCGCTCGACCATCGAGCTGGCCCACAACCTCGACCTGAGCGTCGTCGCCGAGGGGCTGGAGACGGTGAAGGCCTGGGCCATGCTGGCCAAGCTGGGCTGCGACGAGGGCCAGGGCTACTACATCTGCAAGCCCATGCCGCAGGAGCAGTTCATCGCCTGGGCCAAGAGCTGGCAGCCGCCCGACACCTCGGCGGTCACCACCGAGAGTGTCATAGCCAAGCTCGGTTAGTTGTCCCTGTCTTCCAGCGCTTCACACAGGGCCGTCAGCCCTGCCGTCACCGTCTGCAGGCGCACCGCCTGACGGTCACCCACGAAGTTCTCGCGCCAGACCAGAGCGGGCCGGCCCGAATGCACCAGGGCCAGCCAGACCGTGCCGACCGGCTTGGCCTCGCTGCCGCCCGTGGGCCCGGCGACGCCGGTGACGGCCAGGGCCCAGTCGATGGGGGCATGGGCCAGCAGGCCGCGCGCCATGTGCTCGGCCACCTCGGCGCTGACGGCGCCATGCAGCGCAATCAACCCCTTGGGCACGCCCAGCAGTTCGGCCTTGGCCTCGTTGCTGTAGCTGACGACACCGCGCTCGAACCAGGCGCTGGAGCCGGCCAGACTGGTGCAGGCCGCCGCGATGAGGCCGCCGGTGCAGCTCTCGGCCGTGCCGATGCGTTCGCGGCGCTGGATCAGCGCGACGGCGATACGGTCGATCAGTTCGAGGTCATCGGCAAACATGGCATCACCCTGCGAAGTAGCGGTAGAGCGCGATGACGGCGAGCGTACAGCCGGCCGCGACGAAATCGTCGAACAGGATGCCCCAGCCCTGGGCCCAGGTGGGGGGAGCGCCGCGCTCGCCCTTGAAGAGGCGGTCCGCCCAGCCCACGGGGCCGGGCTTGGCCGCGTCGAAGAAGCGGAACAGGCCGAAGGCAATCAGCTGAGCCACGAGAGAACTGGGCGCGATCAACCACAGCACCAGCCAGAAGGCCAGCACCTCGTCCCAGACGATGGATCCCGGGTCGGGCGTGTTCATGTGCTGGGCGCAGCGCGTGCAGGCCCACCAGCCGACGACGGTGCCCAGGCCGATCAGCGCAGCCCAGCCATAGTCGGTCAGCCACGGCGAGATCAGCAGGAACACGCCCCAGGCCCACAGCGTGCCGAAGGTGCCGGGGGCCTGGGGCGCCAGGCCGCTGCCAAAGCCGAGCGCTATCCAACGGGCGGGATGGCGCAGCATGAAGCCCAGCGTCGGGCGGATCGGTGCGGCGCTCATGACTTGAAGTGATCGAAGGAGCGCAGGCCATGCTCGACGGCACTGCCGCGGGCATCGACCACACGCAGGCCTGCCTCGGCCTCGACTACGCCGATCCGTGTCAGCGCCACCCCCACATCAGGCAAGCGCGCACCGGCCGGCGCCGTGAAGACGAGCTCGTAGTCGTCGCCGCCGGCCAGCAGGCATTCCTGCTGCAGGGCTTGCGCTTGCGCGGCGAGCACCCTGCTGCGCGGCAACGCGTCGACGTCCAGCCGCGCGCCGACGCGCGAGGCCGCGAGGATGTGGCCGAGGTCGCCCAGCAGGCCGTCGGACACGTCGATGGCGGACGTGGCGATGCCGCGCAGCGCCTGGCCCAGCGCGAGGCGCGGCGTCGGCAGCTCCATCGCGCGGCGCACGCCGTCCAGGCCCGCCTCCAGCGCCACGGTGCCGCGAAACACCTCCAGCGCCAGGCGCGCATCGCCCAGCGTGCCGGACACCCAGATCTCGTCACCGACGCGGGCGCCGCCGCGCAGCAGGGCCTGGCCCGGCGGCGCTTCGCCGAAGACGGTGATGCAGATGTTGAGCGGCCCCTGCGTCGTGTCGCCGCCGATCAGCGGGACGCCGCTGGCATCGGCCAGGGCCCACAGGCCGCGTGCGAAGCCGGCCAGCCAGGCTTCGTCAACACGCGGCAAGGCCAGGGCCAATGTGAAGCCTCGCGGGGTCGCGCCGCAGGCGGCCAGGTCGCTGAGATTGACGGCCAGGGCCTTATGACCCAAGCGGGCCGGGTCGACGGTGGACAGGAAATGCCGGCCCTCGACCAGCATGTCGCTGGAGATGAGCCAGCGCGCACCCGGCGTCGGGATGAGGACGGCACAGTCATCGCCGACACCCACCTCGACACCCTCCCCCGCAGGGCGCTGGAAATAGCGCCGGATCAGATCGAATTCACCCATGCGTGCGATTGTCGCCATGTGGACATCCGCAGCGACCGCGCGCGAGCCAAGGTGGCATGATTCCAACCCCGTCGGCCCTTGTCTGCCTCGCCATGCCCAGCTCAGAAGAAAAACGCGCCCAACTCCGACAGGCCGCTCTCGAATATCACGAGTTCCCGACGCCGGGCAAGATCGCCATCGCGGCCACCAAGTCCCTGGTCAACCAGCGCGACCTGGCCCTGGCCTACTCGCCCGGCGTGGCAGCGGCCTGCGAAGAGATCGTGGCCGACCCGGCCAACGCCTTCCGCTACACCTCGCGCGGCAATCTCGTCGCCGTCGTCTCCAACGGCACGGCCGTGCTGGGCCTGGGGAATATCGGCCCGCTGGCGTCCAAGCCGGTCATGGAAGGCAAGGGCGTGCTGTTCAAGAAGTTCGCCGGCATTGACGTCTTCGACCTCGAGGTCGACCAGAACGACCTCGACAAGCTGGTGGACTGCATCGCGGCGCTGGAGCCGACCTTCGGCGGCATCAACCTCGAGGACATCAAGGCACCGGACTGCTTCTATGTCGAGCGCGAGTTGCGCAAGCGCATGAAGATCCCCGTCTTCCACGACGACCAGCACGGCACGGCCATCGTCGTCGGCGCGGCCTTCCTGAACGGCCTCAAGGTCGTCGGCAAGGATGTGAAGGACGTCAAGCTGGTCACCTCGGGCGCCGGCGCCGCCGCACTCGCCTGCCTGGGCCTGCTCGTCAAGCTCGGCCTGCCGCGCGAGAACATCTTCGTGACCGACCTGGCCGGCGTCGTCTACGAGGGCCGCACCGAGCTGATGGACCCGGACAAGGCCGAGTACGCGCAGAAGACCGAGGCGCGCTCGCTGCGCGAGGTCATCGCCGGCGCCGACGTCTTCCTGGGCCTGTCGGCCGGCGGCGTGCTGAAGTCCGACATGGTGGCCACGATGGCCGACAGGCCGCTGATCTTCGCCCTGGCCAACCCGACGCCCGAGATCCTGCCCGAGGAAGTGCAGGCCGTGCGCGGCGACGCCATCATGGCCACGGGCCGCACGGACTACCCCAACCAGGTCAACAACGTCCTGTGCTTCCCCTACATCTTCCGCGGTGCGCTGGACTCGGGGGCCACGACCATCAACATGGAGATGGAGATCGCCGCCGTCCACGCCATCGCTGACCTGGCCCAGGCCGAGCAGAGCGAGGTGGTGGCCGCGGCCTATGTGGGCGCGACGCTGAGCTTCGGCGCCGAATACCTGATACCCAAGCCCTTCGACCCGCGGCTGATGATGCGCATCGCGCCGGCCGTGGCCAAGGCCGCCATGGACTCGGGCGTCGCGGCCCGCCCCATCACCGACTGGGACGCCTACCGCGAGAAGCTGCAGAGCTTCGTCTATGCCTCGGGCAACACGATGAAGCCCATCTTCACCGCGGCCAAGCGGGCGCCCAACAAGCGCGTCGCCTATGCCGAGGGTGAGGAGGAGCGCATCCTGCGCGCCGCCCAGGTCGTCGTCGACGAGAACCTGGCGCGCCCGACGCTGATCGGCCGCCCCGAGGTCATCGCCGAACGCTGCGAGCGCTTCGGCCTGCGCCTGCAGCAGGGCCGCGACTATGACGTCGTCAACGTCGAGCACGACGACCGCTACCGCGACTACTGGCAGACCTATCTGCGCATGACCGAGCGCAAGGGCGTGACCCAGCAGCTCGCCAAGATCGAGATGCGCCGCCGCCTGACCCTCATCAGCGCCATGCTGCTGCACAAGGGCGAGGTCGACGGCATGCTGTGCGGCACCTGGGGCACCACCGCCACCCATCTGCAGTACATCGACCAGGTCATCGGCAAGCGCGCCGGCGTGAAGACCTATGCCTGCATGAACGGCCTGATCCTGCCGGGCCGCCAGGTCATGCTGGTCGACACCCACGTCAACTACGACCCGACCGCCGAACAACTGGCCGAGATCACCATCATGGCCGCCCAGGAGATGTGCCGCTTCGGCCTCACGCCGAAGGCCGCCCTGCTGTCGCACAGCAACTTCGGCACCAGCGACAAGCCGTCGGCCATCAAGATGCGCGACACCCTGGCCCTGATCCAGCAGCTCGCGCCCTGGCTGGAAGTCGACGGCGAGATGCACGGCGACACGGCGCTGGACGCGCCCTACCGCAAGCAGATCATGCCGCACAGCCCTTTGACGGGTGAAGCCAACCTGCTGGTGCTGCCCAACATCGACGCCGCCAACATCTCCTACAACCTGCTGAAGACGGCGGCCGGCGGCGGCATCGCCATCGGCCCCGTGCTGCTCGGTGCGGCCAAGCCGGTGCATGTGCTGACGCCCTCGGCCACCGTGCGCCGCATCGTCAACATGACGGCCCTGACCGTCGCCGACGCCAACGCCGCGCGCAGCTGAGTCAGGACCGAGGAGACTCCGAGTTCCATGGGAGAACGGCGCAAAAGCGCCCGGACTCCCCCAATTGACAGAAGTTTTCACGATCGAAAACTGCGTCATGGGACCGTCATGGAGCCTTGAGAAACAAGCACTTAGCGGCGTGTGAGCGCCGGCTCACATAACCCTATTCCAGACTTCCGCGCCGGTGGCCGGCTTGAGCTTTTGGGGTCGCTTCGGTACCATTATGGTTTTCGAAGCAGGGTTAACCCGTGTTTTTGCTCTCGTGGCTGGCGCGCTCCGGCGCCTCGGCGGTCACCACCGCCCTGCTGCTTTCCGGCCTCGCCGGAGGCGCGCAAGCCAAGGAAGCGCAACCCACCGCAACGCCCGCTCTGGCTGAAATCCAGCTGAGCGAGCTGCCCGTCCAGGCCCAGGAAACCCACCGGCTCGTTCTCGCCGGCGGCCCCTTTCCGCAAGCCAAGGACGGCGTGGTGTTCGGCAATCGTGAGCGCCTGCTTCCCCGCAAGGCTCGCGGCTTCTACCGCGAATACACGGTCAAGACTCCTGGCGCGCGAAACCGGGGCGCTCGTCGCCTCGTTTGCGGAGGCACCCCTCCCACCGCGCCGGAGGTCTGTTACTACACCGACGATCACTATGCCAGCTTCAAGCGCATCCGCGCTGCGGCGGCACGGTGAAAGTCGAGGATCCAGCTGTTTTGTGACTTGAAAGGAGGAACGCGACCATGCTTTTGCAGACCGTCCGTCCCAATATCGTGCAGGCCATACGGGCCTACCGGGTCGAGGACTTGATGCAGGCCGCTCAAGAGGCGGGCCAGCATTTTCTCTATGCCAATCTGTCGGAGGCGCAGTCCAAGCAGGACGTGCTCGACGGCATCGCGCAAGCCTTCTTGTTCCCAGCGCATTTCGGCAAGAACCTGGACGCCCTGCATGACTGCATGACCGACCTCGTCCACAAGTCGGGCTCCCAGCCCGGCTTTGTCGTGGTGCTGGAGCAGTTGCCCGACAACGTGCGTTTCGATCGCGAGGCCCGCGAGCAGTTGCTCGATGTCTTCCGCGATACGGCCGACTACTGGGCCGACCGGAAGATAGCGTTCCGCTGTTTCTATTCTTTTCAGTAGCCCGCTCCCAAGAAAACGGGTCATGGGAGCGGGCTGCTGAGGTGGCCCCGGTTATTGAGAAGCCCGCGCCGAAAAGCGCAAAGGCAGCAATTGGCAACCCCAACTTCGGCATGAACATGCCGATGATGTGCAGTGCCTTCGATACGTCGATGTGGCTGAACGCGGCTTGATGCCTCGTCCACGCCCATGAAGAACGGGACCCTCGGGTCCCGTTTTTATTTTTGCGGCGGCACTTCCAGCGCCAGCGCGACGAACTCGTCGACCGGCACTTCCTCGGCGCGGCGCTGCAGGTCGAAGTGGCCCGAGTAGCCGCGCTCGGCCAGCCAGTGGCCCAGGCTGTGGCGCAGCAGCTTGCGGCGCTGGGAGAAGGCGCTGGCAACGAGGGCGCCCAGCAGGACTGGGTCCACGGCCGGCGGGTTTTTGAGGGGCTGCATGCGCACGATGGCCGAATCCACTCGCGGCGGTGGATCGAAGGCCTCGGGC
Organism: Roseateles sp. GW821-FHT09H10; assembly: GCF_059415865.1. Lineage (NCBI taxonomy): Bacteria > Pseudomonadati > Pseudomonadota > Betaproteobacteria > Burkholderiales > Sphaerotilaceae > Roseateles > Roseateles sp. GW821-FHT09H10. The sequence goes on from NZ_JBWKOB010000002.1 coordinate 494,427, forward strand.
GGCACGTCCAGCACCGACTCGATGCCATAGCGCCACTGCAACATGACGCTCAAGCGCCCGTAGTCCTTGCCGCCCGGCCCCGCGGCCATGCGGTCCACCACTTCCTTCTGCAGCATGAAATGCTGGTCGACGACATCGTCCACCGCTTCCAGCAGATGGAAGAGGATGGGCGTGGAAATGTTGTAGGGCAGATTGCCGACGACGCGCAGCTTCGCGCCCTTGGCGGCGGCCAGGGCCTTGAAGTCGACCTTGAGCACGTCGCTCTCGATGACCTCGACGTCGTCGCGCTTGCGCAGGCGGGCGGCCAGGTCGCGGTCCAGCTCGATGACGGTCAGCGGCTTGTGCCGCTCCAGCAGCGGCAGCGTCATCGCCCCCAGGCCCGGGCCGATCTCGACCAGGGTCTCGCCCGGCTGCGGGTCGATCAGGTCGACGATGGCTTCGATCAGCGCCTTGTCGGTCAGGAAATGCTGCCCGAAGCGCTTGCGGGGGATGTGCGAGCCGCTTAATCGAGCCATTCGCGGACTTCGACGAATGCCTTGTTGCGCAGATCCTTGACCCACTCCTGGTAGGCCTCGTCGTACTTCTGCTCGCGCAGCGCGCCACGGGCCTGGTCGCGGATCTGCTTCATCTCGACCTCGACGGTGCGACGTTCCAGCACCTGGATCAGGTGCACGCCGAAACGCGAGACGACGGGACCGGAAATGCCGTTCAGCGGCAGCGCATTCATCGCTTCCTCGAACTCCGGCACGAAGCCGCCGGCGCCCATCCAGCCCAGGTCACCGCCGGCCTCGGCGCTGCCATCCTCGGAGTTGGCCTTGGCCAGGTCCTCGAACTTGGCCCGGCCGGCCTCAATCTGGCGCTTCATCTCGGCCAGGCGGCGGGCCGCGACTTCGGCGGTCAGCTGGGCCGACGGCCGCAGCAGGATGTGACGGGCATGGGTCTGCACGCTCTGGGTCACGGCCCCGGCGCCCTGGCGCTCGACGACCTTGAGGACGTGGAAGCCCGCGCCGCTGCGCAGCAGCTGGGGGGCAACCTCGCCGGTCTTCAGGCCCTTGACGGCATTGACGAAGGCGTCGGGCAGGCGGTCGGCCGGCCGCAGGCCGATCTCGCCGCCCTTGGCCTTGTTGCCGTCCTCGGAGATCTCGCGGGCGACGCGGGCGAAGTCCTCGCCGCCCTTGATGCGCGCCAGCGCACCCTCGGCACGGGCGCGGCGCTCGGCGACGAGGCTTTCCGGCGAGCCCTCGGCCACGGGCACCAGCACCTGGGCAATGTTGATCATGCCGCCGCGGTCCAGTTCGGCGCGCTTCTTGTCGAGGTAGGCGTCGATCTCGGCGTCCGTCACCTTGATGCGGCCCTGCACTTCGCGCTCGCGCACGCGCTCCGTCATCATCTGGTCGCGCAGGTTCTCGCGGAAGCTCTTGTAGTCGGTGCCGTCCTGCTTCAGCCGCTCGCGCAACTGGGCCATGGTCAGCTTGTTCTGGGCAGCGACGTTGGCGACGACGCGATCCAGCTCGGCCTCGTCGATGCGGGCGCCGTTCTCACGGGCGTAGGTGACGAGGACGCGGTCCTCGATCAGCGTTTCCAGCGCCTGCTTGCGCAGGCCGGCCGTCTCGGGCATGACCTCGCCGCGCTGGCGGGCCTCCTGGCGCAGGCGTTCGGTGCGCTGGACGACCTCGCTGGCGGCGACGACGTCCTGGTTGACGACGGCGGCGATGTAGTCCCCCGGCTGCAGCGTGGGCGTCTGGGCGGCGGCGTTGAAGGCGGCCAGGGCCAGCGTCACGGCAAGGATGGAGGGAGCGAGGCGATGCATCATGGTTGGAAATCTGAACTCGGCGAGCGGTCGGAGCTCAGCCTTCGGTAACCGGGCACATTGTCCTTCAAGACCTTGAGGGCGTTCGAACCGAGCTGTGACAGGCCGACCAGCTCCAGCTGAAGCATCAGCCGCGTGTTGGTTTCGGCCCGGCCCGTGGACAGGCGCTCGACGCCCCAGCGCAGCACCCAGCAGCCGGCGTCGTACTCGAAGCCGACGACGGAATCGGTCAGGCGGCGATCGCGCAGCGAATACTGCACGCGGCCCGCGCTGTACCAGGCGCCGCCGCACTGCTTGCTGTCGGCGCCACGCGAGGTGACCGGCGTGCCGTAGATGGGCCATTGCCAGGCCAGTTCGACCTGCTCGCTCTGGGCCCGCGCCAGGCGGTAGGCGACGCTGACAGTCTTGTAGGGCCCGGGCGAGTAGCGCGCCCGCAGCACCGAACGCACGGTGCGGCTGGTGTCGGAGTTGAACTGCAGCGTGCCGTCGGCCCACCACCTCTCGTCCAGGTGGGCGGCGGCGGCCAGCAGCAGGTCGGAGAAGCGCTGGGTGACGGGCGGGCCCTCGGTCGTGATCTTCTGGTCGCGGAGCAGGAAGCGCTGCACGGCGCCCAGGCGCAGGATCTCCTCACCGGAGTTCGCGCCTATCCAGCGGCTGGTCACGCCGGCGCTGATGGCGTGCAGGTCCGACACCCGGTCGACGCCCGAGAACTGGTTGTCGGTGTAGATGGAGTCGAAGTTGAAATCCTTCGGCGCCGAGTCGAAGTTGGGCAGGTTGAGCTGGTCGCGGAAGGGCGTGTTGACGTAGAGCAGGCGTGGCTCGAGGCTTTGGCGGTAGTCGCGCCCCAGCAGCGTCGTGTCGCGCTCGAACACCCAGCCATGGTCGATGCTCAGCGTCGGGATGACGCGGTGCATGCGGGCGCGGCCGTCGGGCTGGGCGCGGTCCAGGTCATAGCCGGCCGCGTTGACCGACAGGCGCGGGATGAACCACCAGGCCTCGCCACCCAGGGGCGCCGCCACATGGCCGAGGGCATGCAAGCGCTGGCCGCCCCGCTGCTGGCCGGCCAGGGCCGAGGTGGGCAGGTCGAAGCGGTTGTATTCCAGCTCCAGGCCGCCCTCCAGCCGCGCCTTGCGGCCCCAGGGGCGGAAGCTGTCCAGCACGGCCTCGTCGGCCGCCGTCGTCACGCGGATGCCGATCTGCGGGCTGCGCTGGAAGGGCGTGTCGAAGGGCGCGTCGACGCCCTGCAGCACCTGCCAGCGCTGCACGCGGGCATAGGTGTCGATGCCGCCCCAGGACAGCTCGCGCTGGCGGTTCAGCGTGAAGTCATTGGCCAGCAGGCGCGGCGTCTGGCTCTCGACGCGGCGCGACATGTCCTTCCAGTAGTCGTCGTCGGACACCCGCTCGCTCTTGAGCCGGTAGCGCCAGTCGCCGAAGACATGGCCGTCGTTGTTGAGCTTGAGGCTCCAGCGCGAACTGCCGAAGACGCGGTCGCTGGGCAGCAGGTCGACGTTGATGCGGCCGGCGTGGCCTGGCTCCAGATAGCGGAATTCGCTGTCAAGGCCGACGCCGCGCTTGGTCATCACGAAGGGCGTGAAGGTCGCGTCGCGCTGCGGCGCGATATTCCAGTAATAGGGCACGCCCAGCTCGAAGCCGCTGCGGTTGTCCAGGAAGACGCTGGGCGGCAGCCAGCCCGACTTGCGCGCCGAGCTGAGCGGGAAGCTCAGGGAGGGCGCGGCCAGGATGGGCACGCCGAGGAAGCGCAGCACGGCGCCATCGGCCTGGCCCTCGTTGGCGGCCAGGTCCATGCGCAGGTTGCGGGCCGTGATCTGCCAGGCCGGCTCCTGGTTGTCCACGGCCGGGCAGCTGCTGTAGCTGCCCTCGCTGGCGCTCATGTGTTCGCTGTCCTGGAACCTCAGCACCTTGGCCTTGCCGGCGCCGCCGGTAGCCGCGAGGAAGAAGCTGGGCGTCAGGAACTCGCCCTCGAAGCGGCTCACGTAGAGCTGCAGCAGCGGGCCGCTGAAGACATTGCCGTTGTGGTTGATGCGCACCTGGCCCTCGGCCCGGGCGAGGTCGTCGACGACGCTGTAGTCCAGCTTGTCGGCTTTCAGCACCAGCTCGCCATAGCGCAGCTCGACATTGCCCTGGCCTTCGGCCTTCTGGTCCACCTGGGCCGCGACCTTGTCGGCGCTGATGACCAGGGCCGGCTTGGCACCCGTCTTGGAGGTCGGGCCGAGCACCCGGCTGCCGCGCAGCGGCAGGGCCTCGTCGGCGGGAGCCTGCTGGGCGGACACCGGCCCCCAGGCACACAGGGCCAGGGCGACGAGGGTGGGCAGCGGGGCTGGGGTGGGGAGGCGGGGCGAGCGCGGCACGGGCGGCGAGAGCGGCAAGGGCTCGATGTCGGTGAGGATGCCGGGGCCGGCGGTTCTTAGAATTTGATTATCCACGAGGGATTTCCTCTCCATGACCTCCGCCCTGATCACCCATCTTCTCGCCCACCCCGAAGACGCCGACCACCTGATGCGCAAGGCCTGCGCGGAGCTGCGCGCCAACCCCGCCGCATTGACACCGCCCGATCCGACCCTGCTGCGAGCCGGCCTGGCCCGCATCGCCCAGGACGGCATCGACAGCGGCCTGGACGCTGTGCTGCATCGCCTCATCGACGACGCTCCCAAAGGCAGCGTGACCGATGAGCTGGCCGCCCTGCTGCGCCCGCCCGAGCTGGCCTGGGACGAGGCCCAGGAGATCGACTGGGCGGCGCGCCACTGGGAAGCCTGCCGCAAGGAGGGCCAGCTCGACGAGGATCTGGCGGCCGACTTCGGCGAGTACTGGCGCGAGCTGGAGTGGAGCGCCCTGCGCCAGCACCTCGTGCTGATCGGCCAGCACCATGCCGAGGAGCGTCGCCTGCTGGCCTATGTGGCCAAGACGTCCAGCCGCTATGTCGCCTTCGGCCCATTGAAACGGGCCATGGAGGCTCGCCTGCCTGAGTTCTTCGAACTGGGCTTTACGCTGAAGTGATCAGGGGCAGGTGGCGCAGCCCGCCGCCACCAGCCAGGGATCCTTGTCCTCGCCGCCGAAGATCTCGAGCAGGAAGTCGAGGAAGGCGCGCGTGCGCGCCGGCACGTATTTGCGCGTCGGCATGCCGGCCCACAGCGTCGTGCCGAACAGCCGCCACTGCGGCATGACGCGCTCCAGCGCCTGCTCCAGCAGCGCGTCTTCCACCATGAAGCTGGGCAGGCCGGCCACGCCCAGGCCGTGCAGGGCGGCGGCGTAGTTGGTGTCCATATGCGTCGTCGACAGCGTCGCGCGCGAGGGCACGATGGGCAGGGTGATCTCCTCGGCGCCGTCGCCGCGCTGCAGCGTCAGGCCGCGCATCAGGGCCGGCGTGGGCGGCAGCAGGGCGTCGTGCTGCTTGAGGTCGCTGGGGTGCTGGGGGCGGCCGCGCTGGTCGAGATAGTCCGGCGAGGCACACATGATGAATTCGCTGCGCGCCAGGCGGCGGGCGATGAAGTCGCCATCCAGGGTCTCGCGGGACAGGAAGATGGTCAGGTCGTAGGCGTCGTCCACCGTCTCGACCGGGCCGGGCGAGGTCAGCTCCAGCGTCACCAGCGGGTACTCGCGGTGGAACTTGGGCAGGTGCTTGGCCAGCTGGTGCACGGCAATGGCCGGCGGGCAGAGCACGCGCAGCAGGCCGCGCACCTCCTGCGTGGCCGAGGCCGCCAGGGCCGCCGCCTCGTCGACGTCGGCCATGATGCGCCGCGCCCGCTCCAGATAGGCCTCGCCGATCTCGGTCAGCGACAGCCGCCGCGTCGTGCGGTTCAGCAGGCGCGTGCCGAGATGCTCCTCCAGTTCGGCCACCAGGCGCGTGACGACGGCCGGCGCCAGGTCCAGCGCCCGCGCCGCGGCGGCGAAGCTGCCCTCGTCGATGACGCGGACAAAGACCTTGATGGCGCGGAGCTGGTCCATTCAGTCAGGGATGGGCGGCCATCACTTGCGCGACGGCAGCGGTCAGACGCTTGCCGTAGGGCACATGCAGGAACTCGTTGGGACCGTGGGCGTTGCTCTTGGGGCCCAGCACGCCGCAGACCATCATCTGCGCGGCCGGGAAGCCCTTTTGCAGCATGCTCATCAGCGGGATGGTGCCGCCCTGGCCGATATAGCCGACCGGCGCGCCGAAATGGGCCTGGCTGGCATCGTTGAGCGCCTGGCTCAACCACGGCGACAGCTCGGGCGTGTTCCAGCCGGTGGCACCGTAGGCGCCGGCGCGGCCGTCGGGCACGAAGCTGACCTTGGCGTTGTAGGGGGCGTTGTCTTCCAGCAGCGCCTTGAGCTTGAGCGCGGCCTCGTTGCCGTCGATCAGCGGCGGCAGGCGCAGCGACAGCTTGAAGGCCGTGTAAGGCCGCAGCACATTGCCGGCGTTCTTCAGCTCGGGGAAACCGTCGGCGCCGACGACCGACAGCGTGGGCCGCCAGGTGCGGTTCAGCAGCACCTCGACCGGGTCGCTCGTCACCGGCAGCACCGGGCCGCCGTCCGCGCCGCAGGCCCAGGGCATGCGCTTGTAGACCTCTTCCTTCAGGATGGCCGCCGTCGCTTGCGCCTGCTCCAGGCGGGCACCCGGGATCTCGCAGTGGAAGCTCTCCGGCAGCAGGCGGCCGGTCTTGCTGTCCTCCAGGCGATCCAGCACCTGGCGCAGGATGCGGAAGCTCGAAGGCACGGCGCCCGAGGCGTCGCCGCTGTGGATGCCCTCGGTCAGCACCTCGACCTTCAGCACGCCCGACACCATGCCGCGCAGCGAAGTCGTCAGCCAGAGCTGGTCGTAGTTGCCGGCACCGGAGTCCAGGCAGACCACCAGCGAGACATTGCCCAGGCGGGGCTTGAGCAGGTCGAGGTAGGCCGGCAGGTCGAAGCTGCCGCTTTCCTCGCAGGTTTCGATGAGGCCGACGCAGCGCGGGCGCGGGATGCCCTGCTTGTCCAGAGCCATGATGGCCGTCAGCGAGGCATAGACCGCGTAACCGTCATCGGCGCCGCCGCGGCCATAGAGCAGGCCGTTCTCGTACTTGGGCGTCCAGGGGCCGAGGTCGCTGCGCCAGCCGCTGAACTCGGGCTGCTTGTCCAGGTGGCCGTAGACGACGACGGTGTCTTCGCAGCCCGCCTTGGTGGCCGGCACCTCGAAGAAGATGACCGGCGTGCGGCCCGGGATGCGGATGACCTCCAGCTTCAGGCCGGCGACCTTCTTGCTCTCCACCCAGGCGGCGGCCTGGGTCAGCACCTTCTCGATATGGCCATTGGCGGCCCAGTCGGCGTCGAACATCGGGCTCTTGGCCGGGATGGCGATGTAGTCGGTCAGCGCGGGGACGATTTCCTCATCCCAGACACGGGCGGCAAAGTCGCCCAGGGCGGTCGCTTCGCCGGCCTGCAGCGGCAGTTGGGGGTCACGTGCATTCATGGCGTACTCCTGGCGCTTGTGGCGCGGCCCGCCAGTTTAGGCTTCCCATGACAAGGACATCACGGCGCTTGGGATAACTACCGGCGCCGCTCCGGGCATCCTCCCCTTAGGCTCGCCGGCATGCGCCTGTTACTGATTGTTCTGCTCGCGCTGCTGACCGGCTGCGCCTCCGGACCCAAGTTCACGGTGGACGACGGCCGCAAGGTCGACGAGACCCTGCTCGCCGGCATGCGCGCCTATGGCGCCGGCGAACGCCTGATCCGGCCGGCCATCGCGCGCAGCGCGGCGCTGCGGGACAAGGCCTGCGACAAGCAGTGGGAGCTGCCCTTCGCCGTCGCCACCAGCGCCGGCTGGAGCGAGAACGACCGCGTCGCCTGGGTGCGGGCCCTGCAGGTGGACGAGCGGCTCACCGTCATCGCCGTGACCCAGGACTCGCCCCTGCCCATGGGCACGCGCCTCAACCATGTCGCCGGCCAGAACAGCGACGACGGCGAGAAGCTGCTGGAATGGCTGGCCGAGGCGCGTGACAACGGCAAGCCCTTCATCGTCGGCACGACGGCCGGCAAACCCGTGCAGATCCGGCCCTTCGAGGTCTGCCGCGGCTACACCCGCTTCGCGCCGCCCAACACGCCGCAGCTGCAGGACTACCACTGGCTGCTCAGCCTGCACCCGCTGGAGCTGACCCAGGCTGAGCCCACGCCCGACGAGGCGCTGTGGATCGTGCTGTGGACCCAGGGCCTCTCCGAGGAGGGTGGGGCGCGCATGAAGACCTACCACTACGCCCTCAAGATCGGCGGCACCCTCTACAACCTCGCGACGCTGGCTTCGGGCGTCAAGGCCGCGGCCCTGGCTGCCGACGCCGCCATCAGCGCCGCCAAGAGCGCCGCCGCCAACGTGGCCAGTGAATTCCTCAAGCAGCAGCTCATCGAGCAGGGCAGGGCCCTGGCAGCGCAGAAGCTGCGTGAGGGCCTGGTCGACGCGGCCCAGCAGCTGACGCGCCAGCAGGTCGTCAACCTCATGCAGGCCGCCGCCGCCAACCGCAGCTCGCTGTCGGGCATCTCGCGCATCGCGGCCACCACCTTCGACTACGCCGACACCTGGGCCTTCACCCGCATGGCGGCCCTGGGCGCATCGCCGCTGGCCGGCTTTTCGCTGCACCAGAAGCTGCTCGAGCGCAGCATGCCCACCAATGCCTTCCTCTTCGATGCCGAGCGCCTGGCCGCCTTGAACAAGGTGGCCGCCGCGCGCGGCTTCGAGGCCGAGGTCGTCGCCCTGCTCGGCGGCTTCCGGGCCGAGTCCCTGGCCCGCGAGATCGGCGCCATGCCGCTGGCCTCGGTCCAGGGCAGCTTCAGCTTCGAAAGCGCCGACGACCCCGGTGCCAACCGCTTCTCGCGCGGCCTCGTCGACGCCATGCTGGAGATGCCCACCGAATCCGGCGCTAGAAAGAAATGAAGCTGGCCACCGCCCTGCTGCTGTTCGCCGCAAGCCTCGCCCAGGCTCAGACGCCGCCGGAGGCCGCCGCCTCGGCCCCCGAACCCGCGGCCTCGGAACCCATGCCCTCGCCGGCCCCGCCGCCGCCCAGTTGCGCCCAGTTGAGCAGCCGCGCCCTCACGGCCGACCTGCGCGCCGCCACGGCGCAGTCGCAGAACCAGCCCCTGCAGGCCCTGGTCAAGCTCCATGACGAGGCCGTCGCCGAATGGGGCGCAGCCATCGCCGCCTGCGACGGCCGCGCCCGCGAGCGCGCCCAGCGCAACCTGGCCGACAGCCAGAAGAGCCGCGACGCCCTGGCCGAGAAGCTGCAGGCCGGCAGCCAGTGCGAGAACGCCCACCGCGATGCCGCCTCGCTGCAGGAGCTGGCCCGCGCGGCCTTCGGCGAGCGCCGCTTTCCCGACGCCGCCAGTCTCTACCGCAAGGCCGAGGGCATGTGGGAGCTGGCCGCCGAGCAATGCAGCGGCAGCCAGCAGCAGACGGCCCAGCGCCGCCGCGAGCAGAGCGAGATCGACGGCCACAACGCCGAGTTCTGCGCCCCGCCCTTCGAGCGCGCCCGCGAGTTCTCCGGCAAGCTGCGCAACAGCGCCGCCGCCCTGCCGCTGGCCGAGCGCCAGACCCAGAGCCAGATCGGCGAGACGCTGTGGCGCGACACGGCGCGGCTCTGCAAGGGCAGCGCCCAGGAACTGGCCCTGAACAACGCCCAGGCCCTGGCCCGCGAGCGCGGCACGCCCTGGGTGGCCACGGCCCTGCCCGGCACGCCGGCGCCCGCGCCGACCCCTGTCGTCGCGGCGGCTCCCAAGCCCGCGGCGGCCGCACCTGGCACCGCCAAGCCGACCGCCACCGCACCGCTGCGCCAGGCAGCCGCCACGCCGATCACACCCATCGCGCTGGCCGCCGCACCGGCGCCCGCCCCCGAGCCCAAGCTCTTCGACCGCACCGCCGGCGACACCCGCTACGTCGGCCAGTTCGTGCGCAATGACGACGACACCGTCAGCGGCACCGGCCGCGTCGAGTGGAAGAACGGCGATGTCTACGAAGGCCCGCTGACGCGCAGCCAGCGCCAGGGCGTCGGCGAGATCCGCTGGGCGGGCGGCCAGCGCTACAAGGGCGACTGGGTGGCCGACCGCGCCACCGGCCGCGGCGCGATGAGCTTTGCCAACGGCAACCACTTCGAGGGCACGCTGCTGGACGGCCAGCCCGATGGCGAAGGCAAGCTGACCTATGCCTCGGGCGACGTCTACAGCGGCCAGATCCGCCAGGGCCTGCCGCATGGCCGGGGCAGCTATGTCTGGATGAGCGGCCAGCGCTACGAGGGCGACTGGGTCAATGACAAGCCGCAGGGCCAGGGCCGGATGCGCTTCGCCAACGGCAACCAGTACGAGGGCCAGATGGCCGCCGGCCTGCCGCAGGGCAGCGGCCGCATGGTCTTCCCCAACGGCGACATCTACGAAGGCCAGTTCGAGGCCGGCAAGGCCCACGGACTGGGCAAGTACGCCTGGAAGAGCGGCGAGCGCTACGACGGCTCCTGGGCGCGCGGCCTCAAGCATGGCCAGGGCACTTTCCACTGGCCCAGCGGCGACCGCTGGGAGGGCGTGTTCAAGGACGACGAGCGCACCGACGACGGCCACACCGTCCGCAAAGGCAGCTAGGGCCTGTTGACGCTACCCTCGCCCCATCACTCCCGAAAGACCTCAATGAAGACCCTGCTCACCGCCCTCATCACCGCCATCGCCGTCGCCGCCCCGGTCGCCGAGGCCCGCGTGGCCCCGCACCAGAAGACCAGCCAGGTCAGCAGCGGCGTGCACGCCAAGACGGCCGCCAAGAAGAAGGCCGGCAAGGGCAAGCACAAGAAGGCCGCCAAGAAGGGCCTCAAGAAGAGCGTCTGATCAGGGCCGGATGAAATAGCGCGCGGGAATGGCGCGCGTCGCCTCGCTGAGGCCGGGGTTGGCGATCTGCAGCACCCGGCGGTCGGCCAGCCTGGCCTGGGCCAGTGCGCCCTGGGCCACAGGATCGGTGGCGAACATGGCCTGGAAGCTGCCGTCCTCGAAAGCCCGGCCCAGGCCCTCGGCGATGGCGGCACGCCGGGCTTCATCGCCGCGGCGCACGAAGAACAGCCGCGCAAAGGGATAGACCAGGGCCAGATGCGGCTCGATGACGGCTGCCGGGGCCAGCGCCCGGTGCTGGCGCACAAAGCCATGGACCTCGTTCAGGCCCAGCGGCAGATAGTCGAAGCGCCCCACCTGCAGCAGGCGGAACAGCAGGTCCAGGCTGTCGGCGGTGACGACCGGCAGGCCCGCGCCGCGCAGCAGCACGGCATCGGGCCAGTCGCTTCCCTGGCCGGCGCGCAGCGAGGCCAGTTCGTCCAGCCGCCGCACGGCCGCGAACCTGGGCGCCGCGTCGGCGCGGATGACGAACAGCCGCCAGCCGCTGAGACCGCGGTCGATGGGCAGGTGGATGGGTTGGAAGCGCTGCTCCATCGCCGCGCTGCTGCCCAGGTCCATGACGCTCACCTCGCCACGCTCCAGCGCCCGCAGCGAGCGCGGGATGTTGGTGGGGGCTGGCGCGACCCTCAACTCGAACGGACGGCCCCACTTCTGCAGCGCCAGCGCAAGCACCCGGAAGCCGAAGCCCGCCTCACCCAGGCCATTGACGTTGGGGTAGACGAAGCGCAGCGGCGCCGGCTCGGCCCGCACCCAGGGCGCGACGCCGGCGGCCAGCAGGGAAGCGAGGAAGCGGGCGCGCAGCATGCACACCAGCCTAGCGATTTGCGGCCTGGGCCGGGTTAGGGTTTGAGCCCTTGGCGCGCCGGCGCGCCGCCTATTCGCGTTCGAACTTGAACACCGCCACGCTGGCCATCACATTGGGCAGGCTGCGCACGACGCCGCCGTCCTGCAGGCCGAAGCTGTCCAGGATCTTGAGGCGGTTCTTGCGCGCCAGCACGCCGAAATCGGCAAAGGTGCCGACGCGGATATTGGGCGTGTCGTACCACTCGTAGGGCAGGGCCCGCGTGACGGGCATGCGGCCGAACAACACCTGCAGGCGGTTGGGCCAGTGGGCGAAGTTGGGGAAGCTGACGATGCCCAGCTTGCCGACGCGCGCCGTCTCCTTGAGCATCTGCTCGGCATTGCGCAGATGCTGCAGGGTCTCCAGCTGCAGCACGACGTCGAAGCTCTGGTCCTCGAAGATGGACAGGCCCTCTTCCAGGTTGCGCTGGATGACGTTGACGCCGCGCTTCACGCAGGCCAGCAGGTTGGCGTCGTCCAGCTCCACGCCGTAGCCCGTGCAGCCCTTGTGCTTGATGAGGTACTCGAGCAGCTCGCCGGTGCCGCAGCCCAGGTCGAGCACGCGCGAGCCGGGCGGCACCAGGGCCGCGATGGCGGGATCGAAGCTCATACGGCCACCCCCTTGATGGCCAGGGGCCGGGCCGCGGGGCACAGGTTGCCGGCGATGCGCTCGAAATAGGCCGCCAGCACGCCGTGATAGCGCGGGTCGTCGAGCAGGAAGGCGTCGTGGCCGTGGGGCGCGTCGATCTCGGCATAGGACACGTCCAGCCGGTTGTCGAGCAGGGCCTTGACGATCTCGCGCGAGCGCGCCGGCGAGAAGCGCCAGTCGGTCGTGAAGCTGGCGATGAGGAACTTGGCCCGCGCCGATGCGAAGGCCCGCGTCAGGTCGCCGCCATGCTCGGACGCCGGGTCGAAGTAGTCGAGGGCGCGGGTGATCAGCAGATAGGTGTTGGCGTCGAAATAGTCGCTGAACTTGTCGCCCTGGTAGCGCAGATAGCTCTCGATCTGGAACTCGATGTCCTGGGTCGAATAGCCCAGCGCACCGCTCTTGAGCTCGCGGCCGAACTTCTCGGCCATCACGTCGTCGCTCAGATAGGTGATGTGGCCGATCATGCGCGCCACGCGCAGGCCGCGCTTGGGCACCACGCCGTGGGCGTAGAAGTGGCCGCCATGGAAGTCGGGGTCGGTGACGATGGCGCGGCGCGCCACCTCGTTGAAGGCGATGTTCTGCGCCGACAGATTGGGCGCCGTCGCGATGGCGATGCAGTGGGCCACGCGCTCGGGATAGCGCAGCGCCCAGTCCAGGGCCTGCATGCCACCGAGCGACCCGCCCAGCACGGCCGCCAGTTTCAGGATGCCGAAGCGCTCGACGACGCGGGCCTGGGCGTCCACCCAGTCCTGCACGGTGACGACGGGAAAGTCGGCGCCCCAGGCGCGGCCGGTCGCCGGATTGGCGTGCATGGGCCCGGTCGAGCCGAAGCAGGAGCCGAGGTTGTTGACGCCGATGACGAAGAACTTGTCGGTGTCCAGCGGCTTGCCCGGGCCGATCAGGTTGTCCCACCAGCCTTCGCTCTTCGCCTCGCCCGCATAGGTGCCGGCGACGTGGTGGCTGGCGTTCAGCGCATGGCAGACCAGCACCGCATTGCTGCGCTCGGCATTCAGCTGGCCATAGGTCTCGACCATCAGGTCATAGGACGCCAGGCTGGCGCCGCTGCGCAAGGGCAGCGGCTCGTCGAAATGAAAACTCTGCGGCGACACGTCGCCGACGCTACGGCCCGTCATGGCCTACTCCAAAAAACAAAAACCGGCGGCCACTTGCGGGACGCCGGTTGTCTCGGAGCCCTGTTTAGCGGCATTTATTGAGCGCCCGCAATCCGGAACAAATCGGCGCTATGTTGGCATTCTAGGACCTTCCGTCCAGCCTGAACTGCGCCACCGCGCCGGTCAGCAGCTGCAGCTGCTGCTTGAGGCTCTCGGCGGCCGCGGCGGACTCTTCCACCAGGGCCGCGTTCTGCTGCGTCATGTGGTCCAGCTGGGTGACGGCGCCATTGATCTGGCCGATGCGCGAGCTCTGGTCGGCGGCGCCTTCGGCCACCTCGCCGATCATGTCGCTGACCTTCTGCACGTTGTCGACGATCTCCTGCATGGTATTGCCTGCATGCTGGACGAGGCGCGATCCGGCCTCGGTGCGTTCCAGGCTGGCCGCGATCAGCGACTTGATCTCCTTTGCCGCGCCGGCCGAGCGCTGGGCCAGGGCCCGCACCTCGCTGGCGACGACCGCGAAGCCGCGTCCCTGCTCGCCGGCGCGCGCCGCTTCCACGGCCGCATTCAGGGCCAGGATATTGGTCTGGAAGGCGATGCTGTCGATGAGGCCGAGGATGTCGCCGATGCGGCGCGAGCTGGTGTTGATCTCGTCCATGGTGGCGACGACGTCCGCCACCTCCTGGCCGCCGCGGCGCGCCACCTCGGCCGCGCCTTCGGCCAGCTGGCGGGCCTTGCCGGCGGCATCGGCGCCATGGCGCACGCCGCTGGTGAGGTCTTCCATCGAGCTGGTCGTCTCCTCCAGGCTGGCCGCGGCCTGCTCGGTGCGGTGGCTCAGGTCCTGGTTGCCCGACGCGACCTCGCTGCTGGCCGTCTCGATGCTCTGGGCCGAGGTCTTCACCTGGCGCACCAGGTCGCGCAGGCTGGCCTGCATGGCGTCCAGCGCGCGCAGCAGTTCCGAAGCCTCGTCGCGGCCCTCGACGCGGATGGCGTTGTTCAGATCGCCGCCAGCGATGGACTGGGCCACCGTCCCGGCATAGCGCATCGGGCTGGTGATGGTGGTTGAGTTGATCAGGGTCAGCGGCACCACCAGCACCATGATGAGGACCAGCACGGCCAGCGAGCGCCAGCCGATGCGGCCCATCTCGGCGGCGAACTCGGTCTCGCTCGCCTTGGCCTGCTGCTCGATGAGGCCGGCGATGGTCTCCACGCGCTTCTCGATCTCGCGCATCGCCGCCTTGGGGCGGTTCAGCATGCGGTCGGCCACCTTGGCGGTGTCGAAACCGCCCGCCTCGATCTGGTTGAGCACCGGCTGGGCCGCCATGCGGTAGTCCTGCAGGAACTTCAGCGCCTCGGCGGCCGCGGCCTTGTTCTCGGGCTGCCTGGCCTCCTGCAAGGCCTGCAGGGGCTGGGTCAGGCGCTGGGCCGCGGCATCCCAGCGCTGGCGGAACTGCTTGACCTGGTCGGGGTCTTCATAGGCGATGACCATCTGCTTCTCTTCCAGCCGCACATCAGCCAGGGCCTGGCGGATGGTGGCGAGGTGCTGCAGGTCCTGCATCGCATGCGTCGTGACGTCGGCATTCAACGTCATCAGCTGGCGGCCGCCGAGCAGGCCGGTCACTCCGAGCGCGGCAAACATCAGCAGCACCAGCACGATGGCGCCATGCATGCGGGTGCGGATGGTGAAGCTGCGCATCCAGGTGGCGAGGTTCATTCGGTGTCTCCTAGCTGGGCCGCTTGGACAGCGGCTCGGTTGTCCGCATGCTAGTGAAGCGGCGACCAATGACAAGAGACCTATTGCCGCATCTTGCAGATACTGAAGCGTCGCCCGCGCGGCCCGAAGTGGGGCCCATGCTTGCATCTGACGCAACGTCAGGTCCCAGACTGCGCAGCGTTCGATCCTTGACGACCATGAATGCACTCCTGAGCCCCGGTGAACTCGCGCAACGCGCGGGCGTCACCGTCCGCACCCTGCACCATTACGAAGCCCTCGGCCTGCTCGCCCCCGCACGCAGCGAGGCCGGGCATCGCCGTTATCGCGAGGCCGATGTGGAGAAGCTGCTGCGCATCGTCTGGCTGCGCCAGCTGGGTTTTGCGCTGGAGCGCATCACGACGCTGCTGGCGGCCGATGCCGCCACGCTGCAGGCCGAGATGCGGGAACAGCGCGAGGCGCTGCTGGCGCAAAGCCAGGCCATGCAGTCGCGCCTGGCCGCCCTGGATCGGGCACTCGCCGATGTCCAACAACTGAGTCCCACCATGAACCTGAATCACCTTTCCCCGCCCACGCCCGAACCAGGCGCCGCCCCCTTTGCCGACGAAGCCCAGGCCCGCTGGGGCGCCACCTCGCAATGGCAGACCTCGGAGCAGCGCCGCCGCGCGCGCACGCCCGCCGACGTCGCGGCCATGAATGCCGAGGAAGCCGCCATCCTGGCCGACTGGGCCGTGCTGCTGCGCGCCGGCGTGGCGGCCGACGCCGCACCGGCCCTGGCCCTGGTCGAGGCGCATCGCAGCCATATCGACCGCTGGCACTATCCCTGCAGCCGCGAGATGCATGCGCAGCTGGCCCTGCTCTACACCGGCGACGAGCGCTTCACGGCGCACTTCGACCGCGTCGCGCCGGGGCTTGCGGCCTATGTGGCAGCGGGCATTGCCGCCGCAGCGGATCAGTAAACCGGGTCCGCCAGCTTTTCCTTGGCCACCACGCGCTGCACCGCCGGCCGGTCGAACACGCGCTTCAGATAGGCGCCCAGGGCCGGCCGCGTCTTGGCCGGGTTGGCCTGCATGCGCGTCCAGCGGCACAGCATGAAGGCCAATGGGTCGACGGCGGTGAACTGCTGGCCGAGGAACCAGTCGCCGCCATGGCGGCCCAGTTCGGCCTCCATCTGGTCCAGCAGGGGCGCGATCTGCGCCTCGGCGCGGGCCTTGACCTCGGCCGCATCGCTGGCCATGCGGTCCGGATAGAAATAGTGGATCAGCATGGCCTGCAGGGTGTTGGTCAGCCAGACCATCCACTTGTAGTACTGGGCCCGTTCGGCCGTGCCGGGCGCCGGTGCAAAGCCCGGGTGGCAGTCGGCCAGATGCATCAGGATGGCGGCCGTCTCGTAGAGCACCAGATCGCCATCGAGCAGCACCGGGATCACGCCATTCGGGTTCAGCTTCAGATAGGCCGGCGACTTGTGCTCGTTGTTGGCCCGGTCCACCTGGCGCAGCGTGTAGGGAATGCCCATTTCCTCGAGCAGGATGTGGGGCGCGAAGCTGGCGTTGCTGGGGTAGTAGAGCAGTTCGATCATGGCGGCGACAGGCAGTGGACAGGGGCAAGCGCTGAACTTTACGTGGCCGCAACGCCTGCGCAGTGCACTCGCGCGACGCTGATGGCGTTGGCAATCCACCCCTGACTTCGGGTTGAAGACGATGACCAAGACCCTGCTCCACTCCACCGCCGCGGCCACACTCGCGCTGTGCGCCGCCTTCTCCGCTCCGAGCGCCCATGCCGACGTGCGCGTGCGCGCCAACATCGGCATGGTGTTCGACAACCGCTACCACCACGACCACTACTACCCGGCGCCCGGCTATGTCGCGCCCTATGTGCCGCGCGGCGCCGTCATCGTCGGCGCGGGGCCGGGCCGCTACTGGTTCCACGGCGGCGTCTGGTACCAGCCCTATGGCCCGCGCTACCGCGTCGTGCTGCCGCCGGTCGGCCTGGTCATCCCGCTGCTGCCGCCGTCCTATGTGACGCTGACCTTGGGCGGCCTGCCCACCTACTACGCCAACGGCGTCTACTACCGCGCGGTGCCCGAGGGCTATGCCGTCGTCATGCCCCCGCCCGACGCTGCAGCGGCGCAGGTCGCGCCGGCTTCACCGCCGCCGCCGCCCAAGGCCGACCCCATCATCTATCCGCGCAACGGCCAGTCGAGCGAGCAGCTGGAAAACGACCGTCGCGACTGCAACCGCTGGGCGACCACCCAGCCCAACGCCCAGGCCGACGCCAGCGTTTTCAATCGTGCAGTGGAAGCTTGCATGGATGGCCGCGGCTACACGATGAAGTAAGTGCCCCTCGCCTGGCCTCGCCTCGCTGGACGCGGGCGATTCCAGTCGGTCCCCCAAGGGGACGGCGATGCTTGCCGGGTCGACCGGCAAGCACATTGCCAGACGGGCCGGCTCGGGAGCGGCCCAGCGCTCGGCCCGGAATACTCGGGTCAGGCGACGCAGCCGGCCTCAGGACGAGCGCCGGCCGCGCGGTAGCGCACGGCCGTCATCTCGGCCAGGATGCTCAGCGCGATCTCCGGCGGCGTGCGCGCGCCGATGTCCAGGCCCACCGGGCCGTGCAGGCGATCCAGTTCGGCATCGCTCAGCCCGAAGTGCTCGGCCAGCCGGGCGCGGCGCTTGGCCTGGTTGACGCGCGAGCCGATGGCGCCGACATAGAAGGCCGCGCCCTTCAGCGCCTCCATCAGCGCGAGGTCGTCCAGCTTGGGGTCATGCGTCAGCGCCACGATGGCCGTGGCGCCATCGGGCTTGAAGGCGATGACGACGTCGTCGGGCATGTCGCGCGTCAGCGTGACGCCCGGGATGGCGAAGCCGTCGGCGTACTCCTCGCGCGGATCGCAGACGGTCACGCCATAGCCCAGGGCCAGGGCCATCTGGGCCAGGTAGTCGGTCATCTGGCCGGCACCGATGACGAGCAGCCGCCATTGCGGGCCATGGTGGCTGACGAGCTGGGTGTCGGTCAGCGTCAGCGTGTCGGCGCCGGGCTCGGCATCGGCCAGGCTGGCGGCGCCGCTGGCCAGGTCCAGCGTGCGGCGCACCCGCTCGCCGCGCACGAGGCGGGCCAGCAACTCGTCGACGGCGGATTGCGGCCCCAGCGGCTCCAGCATCAGCTCCAGCGTGCCGCCGCAGGGCAGGCCGAAGCGCCGCGCCTCTTCGGCCCCGACGCCATAACGCAGCGGCGTCGGCTGGTTCAGGGTCAGGCTGCCGGCACGCAGCTGGTCGACCAGGTCATCCTCAATGCAGCCGCCCGACACCGAGCCGGCGATCAGCCCGTCATCCCGCACCGCCACCAGCGAGCCCACCGGCCGCGGCGCCGAGCCCCAGGTGCGCGTGATGGTGCCCAGCACGACGCCGCGCGACTCGGCCCGCCAGCCGGCAGCCGTGCGCAGCACGCTGAGATCGAGGTTGTCCATGGACCTGCATCCCCAAACGAAATTTCAACAAGGGTAATCGGCAATCACAAGCCGTGGGGGCGGCCCGAGCATGACCCCACAACCCCACGGAGACAAGCGATGAAGATCCAGCTCACGGTCAACGGCCGTGCGGTCAGCCGCGATGTGACTCCAGACCAACTGCTGGTGCAGTGGCTGCGCGAAGACCTGGCCCTGACCGGCACCCATGTCGGCTGCGACACCGCCCAGTGCGGCGCCTGCACCGTCCACCTCAACGGCCGCGCCGTCAAGGCCTGCAGCATGCTGGCCGTGCAGGCCGCCGGCGCCAGCATCACCACCATCGAAGGCCTCGCGGCGAAGGACGGCGCCCTGCACCCCATGCAGGCCGCCTTCAAGGAATGCCATGGCCTGCAATGCGGCTTCTGCACGCCGGGCATGGTCATGAGCGCCATCGACCTGGTGCAGCACCACGACTGCGCCAGCGAGGCCGCCATCCGCGAGGGGCTGGAGGGCAATCTCTGCCGCTGTACCGGCTACCAGAACATCGTGCGCGCCGTGCAGGTCGGCGCCCAAGCCATGAAGGGGGGCTGAACATGAACTCGCCCAAGGAAGGCTTCATCGGCCAGAGCGTCAAGCGCCGCGAGGACGCGCGCTTCCTGACCGGCCGCGGCCAGTACACCGACGACATCGTGCTGCCGCGCCAGACCTATGGCGTGTTCGTGCGCAGCGCCTATGCGCATGCACGCCTCAAGCGCGTCGACACGGCCGCGGCCCTGGCGGCCGAGGGCGTGCTGGGCGTCTACACGGGCGAGCATTTCCGCGATGTCGGCGGCCTGCCCTGCGGCTGGCTGATCACCAGCATCGACGGCACGCCGATGAAGGAGCCCAAGCATCCCATCCTGGCGGACGGCAAGGTGCGCTATGTCGGCGATGCGCTGGCGCTGGTGGTCGCCGAGACCCTGGCTGAAGCCAAGGCGGCGGCGGCGCTTGTCGATGTGGACTACGAGGAACTGCCCGCTGTTGCCGACACGGCGACCGCTGCCGGCCATGCGGGCTCGGTGCATGACGAAGCACCGGACAACCGCTGCTACACCTGGGGCTGCGGTGACAAGGCGGCGACAGACGCGGCCATGGCCGGCGCTGCGCACGTGACCAAGCTCAGCTTCCGCAACAACCGACTCATTCCCAACGCCATCGAGCCGCGCGCCGCCAACGCCAGCTACAGCCCGGCGGACGAGAACTACACCCTCTACGTCTCCAACCAGAACCCGCATGTCGAACGCCTCTTGATGTGCGCCTTCGTGCTCGGCATTCCCGAACACAAGCTGCGCGTCGTGGCGCCCGATGTCGGCGGCGGCTTCGGCTCCAAGATCTTCCTGTACGCCGAGGAGACGGCGCTGGTGTGGGCCAGCAAGCAACTGGGCCGGCCGATCAAGTGGACGGCCGAGCGCAGCGAGAGCTTCCTCTCCGACGCCCATGGCCGCGACCATGCGACGACGGCGGAGCTGGCCACCGACAAGGACGGCCGCTTCCTCGCCATGCGCGTGCACACGACCGCCAATCTCGGCGCCTATTTGTCCACCTTCGCCTCCTGCGTGCCCACCATCCTGTACGCGACGCTGCTGGCCGGCCAGTACACGACGCCCAAGATCTATGCCGAGGTCACCGGCGTCTTCACCAACACCGCGCCGGTGGACGCCTACCGCGGCGCCGGCCGGCCCGAAGCGACCTATGTCGTCGAGCGGCTCGTCGAGACGGCCGCGCATGAGCTGGGCATCGACCCCGCCGAGATCCGCCGCCGCAACTTCATCAAGGCGTTCCCCTACGCGACGCCGGTCGGCCTGACCTATGACACCGGCGATTACGACGCGACGCTGACGCAGGTGCAGCAGCTCGCCGACGTGGCCGGCTATGCGGCCCGCAAGGCCGTCAGCGCGAGCAAGGGCCTGAAGCGCGGCATCGGCTACTCGACCTATATCGAGGCCTGCGGCCTGGCGCCGTCGAACGTGGCCGGCGCTCTCGGCGCCCGCGCCGGCCTGTTCGAAGCGGGCGAGGTGCGCGTGCACCCCACCGGCAAGGTCACCGTCTTCACCGGCAGCCATTCGCATGGCCAGGGCCACGAGACCACCTTCGCGCAGATCGTCGCCGACCGCCTCGGCATCCCGCTGGAGGACATCGACATCCAGCATGGCGACACGGCCAAGGTGCTGTTCGGCATGGGCACCTATGGCAGCCGGTCCCTCGCCGTGGGGGGCACGGCCATCCTGAAGGCGGTGGACAAGGTCATCGCCAAGGGCAAAAAGATCGCCGCCCATCTGCTGGAAGCCGGCGAGGGCGACATCGAGTTCAAGAACGGCGAATACCGCATCGCCGGCACCGACCGCGCCATTCCCTTCGCCCAGGTGTCGCTGACGGCCTATGTGCCGCACAACTACCCGCTGGACAAGCTGGAGCCCGGCCTCAACGAGAACGCCTTCTACGACCCCAGCAACTTCACCTACCCGGCCGGCAGCTATGTCTGCGAGGTGGAGGTGGACCCGGCGACGGGCGTCGTGCGCATCGACCGTTTCAGCGCGGTCGACGACTTCGGCAATATCGTCAATCCGATGATCGTCGAAGGCCAGGTGCATGGCGGCTTGGCCCAGGGCATAGGCCAGGCCCTGCTGGAGCATGGCGTCTACGACCCCGACTCGGGCCAGCTGCTGTCCGGCAGCTATATGGACTACGCCATGCCGCGCGCCGACGACCTGCCGACCTTCAAGGTGCAGACGGCCCAGGGCACGCCCTGCACCCACAACCCGCTGGGCGTGAAGGGCTGCGGCGAGGCCGGGGCCATCGGCTCGCCGGCGGCGGTCATGAACGCCGTCTGCGATGCCATCGGCGTCAAGGACCTGCCCATGCCGGCGACACCCTGCACGGTGTGGACCGCCCTGCAATCCGCGCAGTGAGGAGATGACGATGAACTACCAAGCCGCCGCCTCACTCGCCGCCGCCCGCCTCGGCGCCGATGACAAATTCCTGGCCGGTGGGCAGTCGCTGCTCGGCGCCATCAAGCTGGGCCTGGCCGCGCCCAGCGGCCTCGTCGACGTGCGCCGCCTGGCCGAACTGCAGGGCATCACGGTCGACGCCAAGGCCGTGCGCATCGGTGCCGCGACGACGCATGCGACGGTCGCTGCCTCGGCCGAGGTACAGAAGGCCATCCCCGCGCTGGCCGACCTGGCCGGCCGCATCGGCGACCGCCAGGTGCGCAATGTCGGCACCCTCGGCGGCAGCCTGGCCAACAACGACCCAGCCGCCTGCTACCCGGCAGCCACGCTGGGCCTGGGAGCGACGATCCACACCAGCAGCCGCCAGATCGCCGCCGACGACTTCTTCCAGGGCCTGTTCACCACGGCCCTGCAGGACGGCGAGCTGATCACCGCCGTCAGCTTCCCCATCCCGAAGTCGGCGGGCTGGCAGAAGTTCAAGCAGCCGGCCTCGCGCTTCTCGCTGGTGGGTGTCTTCGTCGCACGCTTCGACACCGGCGTGCGCGTGGCGGTCACCGGCGCCGGGCCGGGCGTATTCCGCTGCAGCGAGCTGGAGGCCGCGTTGACGAAGGACTGGAGCGCGGCCGCGGCGCGGGCGGTCAAGGTCAGCGCCGACGGGCTGAACAGCGATCTGCATGGCACCGCGGCTTACCGTGCGGCGTTGATTCCCGAGCTGGCCGCGCGGGCCGTCGCGGCCGCCTGATCAGCCGTCGCGGCGACGGCCGCGGTCGCTGTCGGCCAGTTCGTCCCAGCGCGAACCGGCAGGGTCGCGCCGCTTTCGACCGGACGGCTTGCCGTCCTTGCGCTTGCGTTCAGGCCAATCGCAGCTGCAGCAGTCGCAGCAGTCCAGGACTGCCGACAGCCGAGTCAGCCGGCTGCCCCGCCCGTCGCCATCGCAGGGACCGTCGCAGTCCGGCCCGATGCCCAGGTCGCAGTCGCCGCGCTGTGCGGCCGGCGGGCGCTGGCCCGCGGGATGGAAGTGCCTGTGAACCTCGCCGCAGCGTTTCAGCCGCCGGCGCAGCAGCACGCCGCCCGCCAGCAGGCCGTGGCGCCGGATGACCCGCGCGCCCAGCGTCGAGCAGCTGGCGCCACCGGTGTGCGCGCGGTAGGCGCAGCAAAAGCCCTTGTAGGGCGATACATAGCGCTGATAGACGCCAATGGCGGCCAGGGCCGTTGCGCGAATCATGGGCTCAGCTGACCGACCGCTCGTTCTCCTGCGCCGCGATGATGGCCTCGCGCCACAGCCGCGCCGGGATGAAGGTGCGCAGCTGCTCCATGGCCTTCTCGATGAGGGCCGGGTGCAGGCTGTGGTCGATGTGGGGCAGCAGGTCGGCCGTCACGTCGGCGCCGAGCTCGACCAGGGCCTGGGCCGCGTCGACGACATGGCGATAGGGGAAGCGCTGGTCGGCCAGGCCGTGCAGCAGGTGCACGCAGACCTCCTGGGGCGCATGCTCGGGCCGGGCCAGATAGCCGCCGGCAAAGGCCAGCACGCGGCCCACCAGCTGGCTTTCGGCCTGCACAGCCTCCAGCGCCAGCAGGGCGCCGTCACCGACGCCGGCCAGGGCGACGCGCTGCCAGGGCAGGCCGAGCTTGCCAGCCTCCAGGCGCAGGCGGTCGACGAGGTGGGGCAGCGCGGCATCGACACCTTGCTGGCTGGGCGAATCCTCCAGCCACCAGCGGCAACGGCCCTCGGCGTCGCGCAGCGGCGGGTGCAGATTCAGCGTCAGGGCCTTGGGATATTGGGCATGCAGGGCGGCCGCCAGCGGCGCCAGCGTGTCGGGGCCGTCGGGGGCGATGCCGCCGTCGGGCAGCAGGGCGAACAGCAGTTCGGGCGCTGTTGCATCTTGGGGGGAGCTCATGCCGGTATTTTCGACCTTCGCCGCTATCCTGGGGCGCTGTTTCCCCACCCAGTCCTGCCTGATGGAACTGAAAGTGAACGGCCAGGCCATGGCCCTGCCCGAGATCGCCAGCGACCCCGCCATGCCGCTGCTGTGGGCGCTGCGCGACGGCCTGAACCTGACGGGTACCAAGTTCGGCTGTGGCATCGCCGCCTGCGGCGCCTGCACCGTGCATGTGGACGGCCAAGCCGCGCGCTCCTGCGTGACGCCGCTGGGCTCCGTGACCGGCAAGGCCATCACGACCGTTGAAGGGCTGGCCGCCGACAAGGATCACCCGCATGCACTGCAGCTCGCCTGGTTGGCCGAGCAGGTGCCGCAGTGCGGCTATTGCCAGAGCGGCATGCTGATGGCGGCTGCCGCCCTGCTGGCCAGGAACAAGAACCCGAGTGATGCCGACATCGATGCGGCCATGACCAACCTCTGCCGCTGCGGCACCTACCCGCGTGTGCGGGCCGCCATCAAGCAAGCAGCAAAAGGCCTGAAGAAATGAAGCGCCGCACCTGGTTGCTGACGGGCACGGGCACGCTGGGCGCGTTGATCGTCGGCTGGGGCGCCCTGCCGCCGCGCTCGCGCCTGGGCCATGCGCACACGCTGCCGGTGGTCGAGGGCGAGGTCGGCCTGAACGGCTGGATCAAGATCGCCCGCGATGGCGCGGTCGTGCTGGCCATGAACCGCAGCGAGATGGGCCAGGGCGTGCACACGACGCTGGCCCAGCTGGTGGCCGAGGAGCTGGACGTGGCCCTGCACCGGGTCCGGCTGACCGAAGCCGGCCATGAAGCCATCTACGGCAATATCGCGGCCCTGCTGGGCGGCGTGCCCTTCGGCCCGCGCGACGAACAGCACCGGGCCTTCAAGTTCGCGTCCTGGATCACGGCCAAGGTCGGGCGCGAGCTGGGCCTGAACCTGACCGGCGGCTCCTCCTCCACCGCCGATGCCTGGGACACCCTGCGCCTGGCGGCCGCCACCGCCCGCGCCCAGCTGCTCGGCGCGGCGGCGCTGAAGCACAAGCTGCCGGTCGACGAGCTGACGGTCAGTGCCGGCGTCATCCAGCATGCCAGCGGACCCTTGAGCCATTACGGCGAGCTGGCGGCCCAGGCGGCGCTGACGCCACCGGGCGAGGTCCGGCTCAAGGACCGCAAGCAATGGACGCAGATCGGCAAGGCCCTGCCGCGCAATGACCTCGCCGCCAAGGTGGACGGCAGCGCCCGCTTCGGCCTGGACGTGCGCGAACCCGGCCAGGTCTTTGCGGCCATCCGCCATTGCCCCATGCTGGGCGGCGGCCTGGGGCCCGCGAATGTGGACGCCATCCGCGCCCGGCCCGGCGTGCTGCGGGTCGTTTCACTCGGCCCTGTCGCCGGCTCGACGGCCGCCTATGCCGTCGTCGCGCGCACCAGCTGGCATGCCCTCGAGGCAGCCCGGGCCCTGGATGTGCAATGGCAGCCGCCGCCCAACGGCAGGCTCGATTCCAAGGCCATCCACGCCGCGCTGGAAAGCGAAGCCCGGCGCGCCCATGCGGCCGGCGAGGGTTTCGCCTTCCTGAAGCAGGGCGACGCCAAGGCCGCACTGGCCGGCGCAGCCGTCAAGCTCGAGGCGGTCTACAGCGCGCCCTATCTGTCGCACACGGCGATGGAGCCCATGAACTGCACGGCAAGGGTCGCGGACGGCCAGGTCACCGTCTGGGCGCCCACCCAGGTGCCGGGCTTCGCGCGCGACGTGGCCGCCCGCGTTGCCGGCGTGGCGCCTGAACAGGTGACGGTGCAGGTGACCTATCTCGGCGGCGGCTTCGGCCGGCGCCTGGACGTGGACTTCGTCGGCCAGGCCGTGCGCATCGCGCTGGAGATGGGCGGGCTGCCGGTGCAGCTGGTCTGGTCGCGCGAGGAGGACATGACGCACGACTTCTACCGCCCCGCCGAGGCGGCCGTGCTGCAGGGCGGCCTGGATGCCGCGGGCCAGCCGGTGGCGCTGTCCATCACCAATGCCGGCGACGCCATCGTGCCGCGCTGGGCCGAGCGCGCCATGCCGGGCCTGGCGCCGACGCTGGACGTCCTCAACCGCAACGCCTTCCCCGACGGCCGGGCGCCCGCGGCCCTGTTCAGTCGCGGCGACGCGCCCGACAAGACGGCCGTCGAGGGCCTGTTCGAGCTGGCCTATGCCATCCCCAATGCCCGCATCGCCCACCAGGCCACGCGCAGTGGCGTGCCCGTCGGCATGTGGCGCGCCGTTGGCCATTCCCACCATGCCTTCTTCATGGAGGGCTTCATCGACGAGCTGGCCCACGCGGCCAAGGCCGACCCGGTGGCCTTTCGCCTGCAGCTGCTCGAAGGCCTGCCGCGCCACCAGGCCGTGCTCAAGCGCGCCGCCGAGGCCGCGGGCTGGGAGCGGCCCCTGCCTGCCGGCGTCGCACGCGGCGTGGCGGTGCACGAGAGCTTCGGCAGCGTCGTCGCGCAGGTGCTGGAAGTGACGAAGGAAGGCGGCAAGCCGCGCGTGAAGCGCGTCGTCTGCGCCATTGACTGCGGCACCGTGGTCAACCCCGGCATCGTCGTGCGCCAGATGGAGAGCTGCATCGTCTTCGGCCTCACGGCGGCGCTCTGGGGCCGCATCGACATCGTGGGCGGCGAGGTGCAGCAGAAGAGCTTCCCCGACCACCCGCTGATGACCCTGGCCCAGTGCCCCGCCATCGAGACCCATCTGATGCCCGGCGATGGCCCGCCCACCGGCGTCGGCGAGCCCGGCCTGCCGCCGGTGGCCCCGGCCCTGGCCAATGCCTGGTTCGCGCTGACGGGGGAAAGACGGCGCAGCCTGCCGCTGGCGGTCTGAGCCACCCCGCGAGTGCAGGTGTCGGCCAGGCTGACAACTGACGGCGGTCGCGGCCGCGATGACGCCGCCTCTCCACGGGAGATCAGATCTGGCGCGGACTTTGCATGACCCTCATCATTTCTTCCATCGGGGTCTCGGCATGAAAACTCTCCAGCATCTGTTGGCTACGCTCCTCGTCGCGGGCACGGCGCTTGCCCAGGCGGCGCCGGTCTACTGGACCGACTGGCAGACCAGCAACCCCAATGCGGCCGGCTTCCAGGGCAATGGCGTCATCACGACGAGCACCTCAACGGTCAACGTGACCTACACCAACCGCCAGGGCGTCGGCTTCTACGACACCGGCGGCGGCTTCGACTACTGGGGCTGGGGCAACCCCTACACCAGCAGCGCCGTCGACAACCGCCCCACCGGCTCGGACCAGATCGCGCTCAGCCAGGCCGGGTCGCAGACCCTGCACTTCTCGCAGGCCATCGCCAACCCGGTGTTCGCCTTCATCAGCCTGAACGGCAACGGCTACGGCTTCGACCAGGACTTCGACATCCTCAGCGTCGGCTGCGGCTACTGGGGCTGCGGCAACGTCACCAAGAACGTCATCGACCACGGCGGCGGCGTGTTCGAGTACCAGCTCATCGGCAGCGGCGAGCCGCATGGCGCCATCCGCTTCAAGGGCAGCTTCGACACCGTCACCTGGAACAGCCTGACCAATGAATACTGGAACGGCTTCACGGTCGGCGTGCAGGGCACGGCCACCGAGGTCTTCGGCGTTCCCGAACCCACCGGCCTGGCACTGACCGGCCTGGCGCTGGCCCTGGCCGTCGGCGCGCGCCGCCGCCGCAGCTGATCCGGCTTGCGCCATGAAAAACGGCGGCCCGAGGGCCGCCGTTTCCATTGCGGCCTGGCTTACAGGCAGCAGGCCATCAGCTGCTGGACGCAGCAGGCCAGGTCGCCACAGCAGCTCTGGGCGGCAAACGCGACGGCCGAGGCCGACAGCAGGCCGCAGGCGGCCGCGATCTTGATCAATCGGGATTTCATGGAAGTCCTTTGAAGTTGGATGACGGGATGGGAAGCGCACGCGCCTAGTCGGGCGGGTTCCAGATCTCGTCAATCCAATCGTCAAAGGCGACGGCCAGGACCGCGGGACCGAGCCGGGCCGGCGCGGCGATGGCCGCCACCGGCTCGGGCGCCGGCATAGCCACGGGGCTGGCACACAGGGCGCAGACGGCAACGCAGGCCGGCATCGCGTCGCAGCCGCCTTGCTCGCAGCAGGGCTGGCTGGCACGCGCCAGCGGCACCAAGGCCAGGCTGGCGAGCAGCATCAACAGCAGGGCGAGGCGGCGCATGGGCCCACTGTAGTCCCGGGCGCTAGACCTTCAGCGTGAAGGGGTTGAAGTTGGTGTCGCGGTCGTAGTGGTCCAGGCCCTCGGCGCGCTTGAGGAAGGCGACGAAGCGCGCCGTGACCGGGAAGAGCACGGCTTCCCAGATCAGCTTGAAGAAATACTGGGCGACGAAGACGCTGAGCAGCTGCTCCTGCGGCCAGATGCCCCAGAAGGCGATGCTCAGGAACAGGCCGGTGTCCAGCAGCTGGCCCACCGCCGTGGAGCCGACGATGCGCGCCCACAGATGGCGACCGCCGGTGGCGACCTTCATCTTGGCCATCACGAAGCTGTTGGCGAAGCTGCCGCAGGCGAAGGCGATCATCGAGGCGGCCACCACGCGCCAGGTGTTGCCGAACATGGCCTCGACATGCTGCTGGTAGCCGTCCATGAAGGGATTGCGGGCCGGCGGCAGGTGGACGATGACGAAGGCCATGAAGGCCGCGAACAGCAGGGCGCCGAAGCCGGCCCAGACGACGCGGCGGTCGCGCCCGTAGCCGTAGACCTCGGTCAGCACGTCGCCAAAGATGTAGCTGATCGGGAAGAAGAAGAGGTCGGCGCCGAAGGTGACCGTACCCAGCAGCGGCAGTTCCATCTGGGCCGCCTTGGCCGGCCCGATCAGGTTGGCGCACAGCAGCACGCAGACGCAGGCCGCCATGATCAAGTCGTAGTACTTGTAGCTGCGGGGCGCGGCAGGGCTCATGGAGGCGGCTCGGGGCAGACGGGGCAGACGGGGCAGCGGATGGTAAGCGCTGCCCGGCGGCCGCCGCAGCCGTATCAACGCGAGGTCAGGCGCAGCAGGGTCTGGTGCAGCTTGGGCGTGTCGATGGGCTTGGTCAGGAAGTCGTTCATGCCCGCCGCAAAGGCGTCGTCGCGCTCCGAGATCAGGGCCGCCGCCGTCAGCGCGACGATGGGCAGCTCCGCCGACGAGAAGTGGCGGCGCAGCTCGCGGGTCGCGTCATGCCCGCCCATGACGGGCATCTGGACGTCCATCAGCACGATGTCGAAGGGCTTGCCGACGCTGGCCGCCGCCAGCACCGCCTCGATGGCCTGGCGGCCGTCGCTGGCCTGGGCGACCTCCATGCCCCATTGCTCAAGCTGGGCCACGGCGATCAGCATGTTGACGGGGTGGTCCTCGGCGATCAGCACGCGCCGGCCGTGCAGGGCGTCGTGGGCATGGCTGCGGGTCTCGCGCGGCTGGTGAGCCATGGGCGCCGGCGCGGCCGGCAGGGGCAGCTCGGCCCAGAAGGCCGAGCCCTCGCCCGGCGCGCTGTTGACGCCGACCTCGCCGCCCATCAGCGTGGCCAGCTCGCGGCAGATGGACAGGCCCAGGCCCGTGCCGCCAAAGCGGCGCGTCGTCGATTCGTCGGCCTGGGTGAAGGGCTGGAAGAGGCGGGCCTGCTGCTCGGCGGCGATGCCCGGGCCGGTGTCGCGCACCTCGATGTGCACCCATTCGCCGGCGCTGCCGCGCGCATTGGCCGGCAAGGCGCGCACGGCGACGGTGACGCCGCCGGTCTCGGTGAACTTCAGCGCATTGGTCAGGTAGTTGGACAGGATCTGGCGGGTGCGCAGCGGGTCGCCGAAGACCCAGCTGGGCAGGGCCGGATCGATCTCGACGGCGAAGGTCAGGCCGCGCGCCTGGGCCAGCGTGAGGTAGGCCAGGCGGATGGAGGCCAGCAGCTCGCGCAGCGAGAAGGGCTGGCTCTCCAGCGTCAGGCGGCCGGCCTCGATCTTGGACAGGTCGAGGATGTCGGAGATGAGCCCGGACAGGCTCTCGGCGCTGTCCATCATCTGGTTCAGGTAGTCGCGCCGCTGCTGGTCGGACAGGTCGGGCTGCTGGGCCAGGCGGCCCAGGCCGAGCAGGCCGTTGAGCGGCGTGCGGATCTCGTGGCTGGTGTTGGCCAGGAAGGCGCTCTTGGCGCGGCTGGCGGCCTGGGCCTCGTCCTTGGCATGGGCGAGCTGGTCCTCGACGCGGCGCCTCTCGGTGACGTCCTCGATGATCCAGATGGTGCCGCCGCGGCTGGGGTGGGCCGGGTCGACGGCCTGGGCCAGCAGGCGGGCCAGGAAGGTGGAGCCGTCGCGGCGGCGCATGATGCGCTCGGACTCGACCTGCTGGCCGGCGGCCAGGGCCGGCCCGAGGTCGCGGCCGGTGGACTGCCAGTCCTCGACGCTGGGCCAGACGACGCTGCCGTGCTGGCCGATCAGCGCGCCGCGCTCCCAGCCGAACATGGCCTCGACGCGCGGGTTGGCCAGCACGAACTGCTGGTCGCGCGTCAGCGTGATGCCGATGGACGCGTTCTCGAGGATGGCGCCGTGCACGAGGCGGGTGCGCTCGCTCTCCGACACGTCGCGCGCATACAGCACCAGGTAGTTCTGGCCGTCCATCTCGAAGGGCGCGACGGACACCAGCATGGAGATCGCGCTGCCGTCCTTGCGGCGGAAGCTGATGGGCACGTTGCTGGCGATGCCGTCGCGGCGGATGGCGTCGCGCACCGCCGTGCGGTCGGCCGTGTTGTGCCAGATGCCGATGTCCTCGGCGGTGCGGCCCAGCACCTCGGAACTGGCCCAGCCGGTCAGGCTCTCGAAGGCCTTGTTGACCATGGCGTAGCGGCCGCTCTCGGCCTCGGTCAGCGTGATGACGTCGGGGCTGGTGGCGACCAGATGCGACAGCAGGCCCTCGCTGCGGCGCAGCGCGTCCTGGGCGCGGCTCTGCTCGGTCTGGTCGGTGAAGAAGGTCAGCGTGGCCGGGCCGGAAGCCGTCTCGACGCGCACGCTGGTCGCCTGCACGAGGCGGCGCCGGCGCGACAGCGTGCGCAGCCGGTACTCGGCCATGGGCTGCATGGCGCCGGGGGCCAGGCCCTCCAGGCGCGCGGCCTGCTGGCGGGCGGTCTCGTCGTCGCCCGGCTCGTAGTGGCTGAACAGGTCCTGGCCGATCATGCTGGAGCGCTGGGCATAGCCGAACATGGCCATGGCGGCAGGGTTGGCGTCGACGACGCGGCCCCAGCGGTGCAGCACCAGCGGGCTGGGCGAGCGGCGGAACAGCTCGCGGTAGCGCGTCTCGGTGGCCTGCACGGTCTGCTCGGCGGCGACCTCGTTGGTCACGTCGCGGCCCACGCCCCAGTAGCCACGGAAATTGCCTTGCGCGTCGAAGCGCGGCTCACCGCTGATGGACACCCAGCGCGCGCTGCCGTCGACACCGACGCGGCGCGCCACCATGCCATGGAAGGGGCGGTGCGATTCGAGATCGGCGCGGTGGGCGTCGAGCTCGTCATCGTTCAGGCCCATGCCATCCAGCTCCCACGGCGTCTTGCCGAGGCGGCAGTTCAGGTCCAGGCCTGAAGCGCCGGGTCTCTCCTCGGCGACATGGGTAAAGCGGAACTCGCGATCCATCTCCCAATACCAGTCCACCGCCATGCCGAGCAGGCCGCGAAAGCGCGCGGTGCGCTCGTCGGCCTCGGCCAGCGAGCGCTTGACCATCTTCAGCAGGCCCAGGCCGGCGACCAGGCCCGACACCAGCAGGCTGAACTGGATGATGGCGCGCAGCGCGAGGCTGGAAGCGGCCATGGGATGGGTGGCCCAGCCCAGGGCCTCGCCGATCGCGAGGCCGGCCAGCGCGGCCGCGGCGAGCAGGGTCAGCACGATGCCGGCGAACAGGCCCAGCAGCCCGGTCGCGAAGGCGATGACCAGGCTCATCAGCGGCAGGCTCAGCGACCACAGGCCCAGGTCGCGCGACACGGCGGCGGCCACCGGCAGCGCCAGCACCAGTGTCATCATGCCCAGGGCGATCAGGGGCTGCTCCTTGCGGCG
The DNA here is from genome assembly GCF_059415865.1 of Roseateles sp. GW821-FHT09H10. Lineage (NCBI taxonomy): Bacteria > Pseudomonadati > Pseudomonadota > Betaproteobacteria > Burkholderiales > Sphaerotilaceae > Roseateles > Roseateles sp. GW821-FHT09H10. The sequence continues at coordinate 525,792 of NZ_JBWKOB010000002.1, forward strand.
CGGCGAGCGCGTCAGCACGGCCAGGCGCAGCAGGGCCAGCACGGCGATCGCCAGGGCCAGCGCCGCGGGCGGCCAGCCATCCAGCCACTCACCGGGCTGGCGCGTGAACCACAGCAGCAGGGCCACCGGGATGAAGACCGGCCCGCAAGCCAGCAGGAAGACCCGCGAGGCCTGCCAGCGCATGCTGCTCTGCAAACGTTCCCGCTGCTGCTCGGGCGGTTCGGCGTGCCCGACGAGGCTGCTGAGGTCTTCGCCGGCTCGCCCCATCAGCGTCGCCCGGCCGCCCGAAGGCGCTGAAGCGCCCCCTCGGGGGGCTGAGACAGGACACAAACCATCCAGTGGATGGTTTGTGCCTGACGAAGGGCCGAGCCACTGGCTCGGCGCGGCCTGCCAGGCAGCAAACAAGGTTTGCGTGGGGGCCTCATATCCTCAGGCGAGGCTTCTGCGGGTGGCTTCCGCGACGGCGCGGGCGCGCTCGGCAAAGTCGGCGCCGCTGCTCGCATAGAGGATGGCGCGCGAAGAATTGACGACCAGGGGCGCCGTGCGGCCGGCGGCCTGCACGACGGCGGCCGCATCGCCGCCCTGGGCGCCCACGCCCGGCACCAGCAGGGGCAGGGTGGGCGCGAGCGCGCGCACGCGGGCGATCTCTTCCGGATAGGTGGCGCCGACGACGAGGCCGAGCTGGCCGTTGCGGTTCCACTGCGTCTCGGCCAGATGGGCCAGGTGCTCGAACAGGCGCGGCTGGCCCGGCACATCGGCCAGGCGCTGCATCTGCCAGTCGTCGCCGCCCTTGTTGGAGGTGCGGCACAGCAGGATGGCGCCCTTGCCTTCATAGGCGAGGTAGGGCTCGACGGAATCGAAGCCCATGAAGGGCGACAGGGTCACGGCATCGGCCTGGTAGCGCACGAAGGCCTCGCGGGCGTACTGCTCGGCGGTGGAGCCGATGTCACCGCGCTTGGCGTCGAGGATGACGGGCACGCCGGGGGCGACCGCGTGGATGTGCGAGATGAGGCGCTCCAGCTGGGCCTCGGCGCCGCAGGCGGCGAAATAGGCGATCTGCGGCTTGAAGGCGCAGACCAGGTCCTTGGTCGCGTCGACGATCGCCGCGCAGAAGTCGAAGATCTTGCTGGTGTCTCCCGCCCAGCCATTGGGCAGCTTGGACGGCTCGGGATCGAGGCCGACGCAGAGTCGGGAGGCGCAAAGGGCTTGGAGCTGGGCGACGAAGGTCATCAGTAGGCGGAGATGGGGATGGTGCGGGCGAGCACGAATTGTGCAAAAGCCTCCGCAGGCAGGGGCCGGCTGAACAGATAGCCCTGCACGGCCTGGCAGCCCTGGCGGCGCAGGAAGGCCAGCTGGCCCTCGGTCTCTACACCCTCCGCAAGCGTCTCCAGGCCCAGGGCGCCGGCCATGCGGATGACGGCATCGACGATGGCGCGGTCTTCAGCGTCGTCGGTCAGGTCGCGCACGAAGGACTGGTCGATCTTGAGCTTGCTGACGCGGAATTTCTTCAGATAGGACAGCGAGGAATAGCCGGTGCCGAAGTCGTCGATGGACAGATGCACGCCGCGGGCATGCAGCTCGTTCATGACGGTGATGGCGACGGCCGGGTTGTCCATGGCGGCGCCCTCGGTCAGCTCCAGCTCCAGGCGCTCGGCCGGCATGCCGGTCTCGTCGAGCACGCGGCCGACCAGCTCGGGCAGGTCGTCATGGCGGAACTGCACGGCCGACAGGTTGACGGCCATGGTCAGCTCGGGCAGGCCGGCTTCGTCCCAGCGGCGCAACTGGCTCAGGGCCTCGCGCAGCACCCATTCGCCGATGGGCAGGATGAGGCCGGAGGACTCGGCGATGGGAATGAATTCGGCCGGCGACACCCAGCCCAGCTCGGGGTGGTGCCAGCGCAGCAGGGCCTCGGCACCGACGATCTGGCTCTCGCCCTGGGCGTCCAGCGCGAACTGGGGCTGGTAGTGCAGGCTGAGCTGGTTGCGCTCCTGCGCGCGGCGCAGCGCGTTCTCCAGCTGCAGGGCGCGGGCCGACTGGGCCTGCATCTCGCTGGTGAAGAAGCGGTAGGCATTGCGGCCGTCTTTTTTGGCCCGGTACATGGCCGCGTCGGCGCATTTGCACAGGGTGTCGAAGTCGTCGCCGTCGGTCGGGAACATCGCGATGCCCATGGACGGCGTGACGGTCAGCTCCTGCTGGTCGACGTGGAAGGGGGCGCTCGCCAGGCCCATCAGCTTGGTGGCCAGATGGGCGGCGCCGGCGATGTCGGTCAGCGGCAGCACCAGCACGAATTCATCGCCGCCCATGCGGGCCACGGTGTCCTGCTCGCGCACGGCGCCACGCAGGCGGCCGGCGAGCTGGTTCAGCAGGCTGTCGCCGACGCGGTGGCCGAGCGAATCATTGACGTTCTTGAAGTGATCCAGATCCAGGAAGAGCACGGCCAGCGGCTCGTCGTTGCGGCGGGCGATGTCGATGGCCTGGCTGGCGCGGTCGGCGAGCAGATGGCGATTCGGCAGGCCGGTCAGGCCGTCGAACAGGGCCAGTCGCTCGGCGCGGGCCTCGGCGGCCTGCTGCTCGGCGACCTTGAGCTCCAGGGCCTCGACGGTCTGGCTGAGCTGCTCGGTGCGCTGCTGGACGAGGGCCTCCAGCTGCGCCTTGGCCTGCACCAGCTCCAGCTCGGCCTGCTTGCGGGCCGTGATGTCCTGGGTGATCCAGATCGAGCCGCGCGACAGATCGCTGCGGTCGATGGCCTTGCTGCGCACTTCGCAGTAGATGGGCGTGCCGTCCTTGCGGCCCAGCAGCATCTCGGCATGGAAGGAGTCGCCACGGGACAGCGGCTCGTAGCAGGCGTCGCCGGCGGCCTTCCAGTCCTCGTCGCTCAGATACCAGGCCCGCGAGAACTGGCCGTCCAGCTCGCCCGGCTCGTAGCCGAACAGCTGCTCGAAGGCGCGGTTGCAGCGCGTCACGCGGCGGCCACGCAGGAAGACGATGCCGACCATCGCGTGGTCGAAGATCAGCTGCTGTTCGGCGTGCAGGTCCTGCAGCGCGGCGTCGGCCTGCTTGCGCTCGCTGATGTCGTCGACGATCCAGATCGAGCCGTCGGCCGGGTCCTCGGCATTGATGAGGCGGCCGGTCAGATGGGCCCAGAACAGCTCGCCGTTCTGGCGCCGCATCAGCTGCTCGCCGCGGAAGGTCTCGCCGGTGGCCAGCACCGGGTAGGCACGGGCGCCCAGGCCGCGGGCGTCCTGCTCGGTCTTGTAGAGCTCCAGGCTGCTGCGCCCGACGGCCGCCTCGGGGCCGTCGAAGCCGAAGATCTCGGCATAGCGCTGGTTGCAGCGCACCAGGGTGCGCGCTTTCACGAAGACCACGCCGACGCCCGCATTGGCCAGGATGACGTCCAGCTCGCGCAAAGCCTGGCTGAGCGCGGGGTTGTCGCTGGTATCGGGCGCTAGGCTCATGAAAGGTCTATGAGGCGGCGGTCTGGCGGGTGATCGGGGAGCGGAGCATGACCGGTTATTGTCTTGTCTCATGCATATCCTGGATACCGATCGCCTGTCACTGCGTGAATTCACACCGCTTGACGCCCCCTTCCTGCTGCGCCTCGTCAACGAGCCGGGCTGGATCCGCAACATCAACGATCCCGGCGTGAGAACCGTCGACGACGCCCTGGCCTGGGCCGAGGGGCGGCTCTTCAAGGCCTACCGTGAACTGGGTCACGGCTTCTGGGCCTTGGAGCGGCGCGAGGACGGCGTTCTCGTCGGCATGTGCGGCCTGTTCAAGCGCCCCGCCCTGCCCGAGCCCGACCTCGGCTATGCGCTGCTGGCCGAGCACGAAGGCCAGGGCTACGCCGTGGAGGCCGCGCGGGCCTGTGTGGCGCATGCCAAGGCGGCTCTGGGCTGGCCGGTGTTGATGGCCATCACGGCCGTCGACAACACGCCCAGCATCGCCCTGCTCTCCAAGCTGGGCTTCGTCGAGCAGGGCCAGGAACAGCTCGAGGGCTACAACGAGCCCTCGAGAGTGTTCCGCTTAACGCTTTAGACCCGCTTGGCGAGATCTGCAGCCAGGCCCGTGTAGCTGCCCGGCGTCATCTTCAGCAGCCGCGCCTTCTCGGCCTTGGGCAGATCCAGCCCCTCGATGAAGGCGCGGATGGATTCCTGGGTGATGGCCTTGCCGCGCGTCAGCTCCTTGAGCTGCTCATAGGGGTTGGGCAGGCCATAGCGGCGCATGACGGTCTGGATGGGCTCGGCCAGCACTTCCCAGGCAGCGTCCAGGTCGTCGGCCAGCGCGGTCTCGTTGAGCTCGAGCTTGCCCAGGCCCTTGGCCAGGGAGTCGTAGCCCAGCAGCGCATAGCCCAGGCCGACACCCATGTTGCGCAGCACCGTCGAGTCGGTCAGGTCGCGCTGCCAGCGGCTGACGGGCAGCTTCTGGCTCAGATGCGTCAGCACGGCGCTGGCCAGGCCGAAGTTGCCTTCCGCGTTCTCGAAGTCGATGGGGTTGACCTTGTGCGGCATCGTCGAGCTGCCGATCTCGCCGGCCTTGGTCTTTTGCTTGAAGTAGCCCAGCGAGATATAGCCCCAGACGTCGCGCGACCAGTCGATCAGGATGGTGTTGGCGCGCGTGAAGGCGTCGAACAGCTCGGCCATGTAGTCGTGCGGCTCGATCTGGATGGTGTAGGGGTTGAAGCTCAGCTTGAGCTGCTTCTCGATGACGGTCTTGGAGAACTTCTCCCAGTCGTGCTTGGGCCAGGCCGACAGATGGGCGTTGAAGTTGCCGACGGCGCCATTCATCTTGGCCAGCGGCTTCACCGCGGCGATGCGGGCACGCGCCGTGACCAGGCGGGCCACGACATTGGCGATCTCCTTGCCCACCGTCGTCGGGCTGGCCGTCTGGCCGTGGGTGCGGCTCAGCATCGGCGTGGCCGCGAACTGGTGGGCCATCTTGCGCAGCGTGGCGACGATGCCGTCCAGGGCCGGCAGCATGACCTCGTCGCGCGCGGCCTTCAGCATCAGCGCATGGCTGGTGTTGTTGATGTCCTCGCTGGTGCAGGCGAAGTGCACGAACTCAGCAGCGGCGAGCAGCTCAGGCTGGCCTTCGAAGCTGCGCTTGATCCAGTACTCCACGGCCTTGACGTCGTGGTTGGTCGTGCGCTCGATGGCCTTGATCTCCTCGGCATCGGCCTCGCTGAACTTCTTGACCAGGCGGCGCAGGCGCGAGCGCGCGGCGCTGGACAGCGGCTTGAACTCCTTGAAGCCGGCGTCGCTCAGCGCAATGAACCACTCCACCTCGACCTGCACGCGGCGGTGCATCAGCCCGAACTCGGACAGCAGCGGACGCAGGGCAGCCACCTTGGCGGCATAGCGGCCGTCCAGCGGCGAGAGGGCGCTGATGGCGGAGTATTCGGAAGTGGACATGGCGGGCCGGCGGATCGTGGAAAACCCGCGATTCTAGTTTTTGGACGGCGCCGTCCCTTCGCCCTTGTAGAAGGCCTTGCGCTCCTCGTCGGCGGGATGGCTGGAAAAGGCGGCGCCGAAGCCGCTGCCCGAGTCCTCGCCGTCTTCCTCGCGCTGCTTCTGCAGCTTCTCGAAGAAGCTCACCATGACCGCCGGCTTGATGCCCGCGCCGAGCAGCAGCGTGCGGGCATAGGCATCGGCCTCGCGTTCGAAATCGCGTGAATAGCTCTGCTGGGCCAGCATGGCCGGGGCTGTCGCGAGGGCCAGCGAGAAGTCGCCGATCAGCACGCCGGTGGCCAGGCCGACGGTGCTGGCGCGCAGCGTCAGCCGCATGCCGTGGCGGTGTTTCACATGGCCGAGCTCATGGCCCAGCACGCCGACAAGGGCCTCGGGCTGGTCTTCCAGCAGCCTGACGAGTTCGTCGGTCACGATGATGGTGCCGCCCGGCAGCGCCAGCGCATTGGGGCCGAAGTGGCGGCCGCCCTCACGGAACTGCAGGTCGAAATGCGTGAGCTTGGCCAGGACGCGGCGGTCCAGCGAGGTGTCCACGGCATCGGCGAAGCGATCGAAGACCGCCCGGCGCTGGGCCCAGCTGAGCTTGCTGGGCCGCAGCCAGTGCCTGTCCAATTCCCGCAGCACCTGATCGCCGACCTGATCGTCGACGTAGGCGGGCAGGAACCTGACCGTCGTGTCCGCGGCGACGGGCACGCCCCAGCGCCAGCCGGCAAACAGGGTGGCCGCCAGCAACACGAGCGTCAGCAAGGCCAGCCAGCCGTTTTGCTGCCAGCGCGCGATGACTCCGTGCCGCCGCCCGCTCTGCTTCAGCCAGGCGTCGTAGGCCGCCGCGTCGGCGCAGACCAGCACGCCGCCGTCCGGCAGCAGGAGCTGGCGTTGGCCGCGCCGCAGCGGGTCGGGCCAGCGCAGCTTGGCCGGCGCATAGTCGAGCGGCGCGGCGCCGTCACCGGCCTGCACGCAGACGCGTTTCTCGTCGAACCAGATGCGGGCGGGCCGGGCCACGGGGTGCAGGCCGTCGAACCACTGAACGGCCAGGATGGGGGAGTTGGCAGCGTTCATAGGCCGACGTCGATACCGAAGAAGTCACCGGCGGCTTCGCCGGAGGCGTCGGCGTAGTTGGCGCTTTCGCGGCCATCCCAGCCGGCCATGGAACCACTGACCTGGATGCTGACCGCCTCCAGCTTCAGCTTCCAGGTGTTGATGACGGCAAAGGGCCGGTACAGGCCCAGCGTCAACAGGGTCAGGGTCCAGTTCTTGGCCGTCACCCAGGCCAGGCTGCGAAACCTCAGGCGGCTGGAGAAACGCACCTGCGCCGACGAGGTGTGGTCCCAGACCAGGTTCTGCAACTTGGCGTTGAAGAAGGGGACCACCAGCACGAAGGACAGCAGATAGGCCGCCACGATGCCCGTCATGGCGGCCAGCCCCAGCGTCTTCTTCGAATCGAACCAGCCGCGCACCTCCGGAATCATCAGCAGCCCGACCAGCAGCAGCAGGGGCACGAGGACCCAGCACAGCGTCTTCAGGGCCAGGGCATAGAAGCGCCGGGTCTTCACCTGCAGCTGCGCGCGCTGGTCGGCCAGCTGGTAGTGGTTGTGCTGGTAGCGCTTGACCTTGGCCAGGGCCAGGGGCAGCAGGCTGACGTACAGCAGGGTACCGATGCCGCCGACGACGGCCATGGCCCCCACCACCCAGTTCGTCATCTGCGCGCTGAAGGCGACCCGGCCGGTGACGAGGTCTTCGGCGACGCGCTGCACGCCGACCATCAGCACCAGCGGCCAGATGACGACGCCGAAGGCCGAGTAGGCATCGCCCAGGTCGCCGCGGAAGGCAAAGCGCAGGCCGCGCCACGAGGTGTTGGCGAGGCGGAACTGCTGTCCGGCCCGCCACAGCGCCGGCCACAGCACGCACAGGCCCAGGAAGGCGACATAGCCGGCCAGCGGCGCGAAGCGGCCGCCGATGGCATAGACGCCGAACAGTGCGACCAGCACCATGAAGCCGCGGAACATCGTCTTCGGATCGCCGTGGAAGGCCAGCGCATCGCCATCTATCCAACTGTTGGCATGCAGATAGCGGATGCGGCGGGCCTTGGCGAAGGGCAGGTACAGGCCCAGCGTCAACACGATGAGCAGCAGGTGCAGCAGCCAGATGCGCAGGTATTCGACGCCGCTGCCGCTGAAATGGACCGGCAATTCGCGCACCTCGGGCGCAACCGCGCTGGGCACGGCCGGCGGTTCGGCCACGGACACGGCGTCCGCGGTCGCGTCGGAATCAAGCATTCATCCTCCCCGGATGCATTTTTGTCCCGGCTTCCTGGGACGGCGCCGGTGTCTGAGCGGCAGCACTGTGCAGGCCGCGCTCATTGCTGACAACCCCTGCTTGCGGGCCTGTCGGCCCCAGCCGACAGGCCTTTTTCACGGGCGGGGCAGCCGAGGGCGCTGGCTAGAATCGTTTCGACTTGTGATCCCTGTACCTGCCCTATGACGATGAAGTTGATCGGTTCTCTCACCAGCCCTTACGTGCGCAAGGTGCGCATCGTGATGGCCGAGAAGAAGCTCGACTACCAGCTGGTGCTGGAAGATGTCTGGGGCAGCGATGCGATCCTGAAGATGAACCCGCTGGGCAAGGTGCCCTGCCTGGTCATGGAAGGCCAGGACTCCATCACCGGCGCCGTCTTCGATTCGCGCGTCATCGTCGAATACGTGGACACGCTGTCGCCGGTGGGCAAGCTCATCCCCGAGCGGGGCCGCGAGCGCTGCGAGGTGCGCACCTGGGAGGCCCTGGCCGACGGCATCGTCGACGCCGCCGTCCTCGTGCGCCTGGAGCGCACCTGGGCCAAGCGCCCGCCGGAGCAGCGCAGCCAGGCCTGGATCGACCGTCACCTCACCAAGGTCATGGCGGCCTTGGCCGCGATGAGCCAGGGCCTGGGCGACAAGCCCTGGTGCTCGGGCAACCATTTCTCGCTGGCCGACATCTCCGTCGGCTGCGCCCTGGGCTGGCTGGAGTTCCGCTTCCCGGAAATCAACTGGCGCGAGGACCATCCCAACCTGGCGCGCCACATGGACAAGCTGTCCCAGCGCCAGAGCTTCGCCGACACCGTCCCGTTGGCCTGATCAGGCGATCAGCAGTTCGCGCGAGCGGACGTGCAATAGCCGCACGAGGCGCCAGATGCGGCGCTCGATCTCGGCCACCTCCAGCTTCCACAGCGTCGCGATCTCGGCCAGCAGCAGGCCCTGGGCCAGCAGCGTCAGCACATGGCGGCTGGCCTGGTCGATCTGGCGGCCGGCGGGGCTGGCGTCCAGCGGGGCGGCGGGCTGGCGGGCGATGGTCAGCGGGCTGCGCTCGATGCCGAAGGCCGCCAGGGCCTGGCGGGCGAGCTGGGGGCTGAGCATGGAGCGCCGCTCGTGCAGGCGCATCAAGGCTTCGACGAGGCCGGCGCCGCCGCCGTCGTCGACGTGATAGGCATTGGCACCCGCGCTGAGGGCCGCGAACAGCTGCAGGTCGTCGGCCGTCGGCGCGAGCAGCAGCAGCTGGGGTCGCACCGGCAGCCGGCCCAGTTCATGGGCGACGCGCATCGCATGGCTGTCCACCAGGCGCAGGTCGGTGGCGACGATGTCGGGCGCCAGCGCCGCGAGCTCGTCCAGCGCGTCCGCCAGCACCGTGCTGCTGCCGGCCAGCTCGACGCCCGGGGCCTGCAGCAGCAACGAACGGGTGCGCTGCAGCGTGGGCTCGCTGAGGCGAAGAAGATAGACGGTGGGCATGTCGCGGGGATGTAACCGTTCGCATTGTGCGCGTTTTGGCCGTCACCCCCCTAATTTGCAGTCGCCATCCCCCATGACCCGGCGGACCCGGATCGCGGGGGGCCTAACCGGTTCGTGCGATGGCCCCTTGCGGCGCGAAGCTGTGCGCGCTGGCCAGCGGCCAGTAGATGCGGAAGGTGTTGTGCGGCAGCTCGCCGCGCAGGATGGCGCCGGGCTCGACGAAGGGCAGCAGGTTGGCCAGCAGCCTGACCTCGTGCTTGTCCAGGCGGTGAACGATGTGCTGGGCCGTGATCTCCTGCGGATGGCACAGGCCAGCGGCTTCGACCAGTTCCTTCAGCGCCTTCAGCGTGTTCTGGTGGAAGTTGGCGACGCGCTGGGCCTTGTCGGGCACGACGATGGCGCGCTGGCGCACCGGGTCCTGGGTCGTCACGCCGGTCGGGCAATGGCCGGTGTGGCAGGCCTGGGCCTGGATGCAGCCGAGGGCGAACATGAAGCCGCGGCCGGCATTGCACCAGTCGGCGCCCAGGGCCATCAGGCGCACGATGTCGAAGGCCGTCGTGACCTTGCCGGCGCAGCCGATCTTGATCTTGTCGCGCAGGCTCAGGCCCAGCAGCGTGTTGTGCACCAGCAGCAGGCCCTCCTGCACCGGCGCGCCGACATGGTTGGTGAACTCCAGCGGCGCCGCGCCCGTGCCGCCCTCGGCGCCGTCGACAACGATGAAGTCGGGCGTGATGCCGGTCTCCAGCATGGCCTTGCAGACGGCGAACCATTCCCAGGGATGGCCGATGCAGAGCTTGAAGCCGGTCGGCTTGCCGCCGGACAGGGTGCGCAGCTGTTCGATGAACTGCATCATCTCGACGGGGGTCGAGAAGGCGCTGTGCCGGGCCGGCGAGATGCAGGAGACGCCCTCGGGCACGCCGCGCGCGGCGGCGATCTCGGCCGTCACCTTGGGGCCGGGCAGCACGCCGCCATGGCCGGGCTTGGCGCCCTGGCTGAGCTTGAGCTCGATCATCTTGACCTGGGGGTCGCGGGCGTTGGCCTCGAAGCGCTCGGGGCTGAACGAGCCGTCGTCGTTGCGGCAGCCGAAATAGCCCGAGCCGATCTCCCAGATCAGGTCGCCGCCATGCACGCGGTGGTGGGCGCTGATGGAGCCCTCGCCGGTGTCATGGGCGAAGCCGCCCTGCTTGGCGCCCTTGTTCAGGGACAAGATGGCATTGGCGCTCAAGGCGCCGAAGCTCATCGCCGAGATGTTGAAGACGCTGGCCGAATAGGGCTGGGCCCGCACAGCCCCGATGGTGATGCGGAAGTCGTGGCTGGTGAGATGGGTCGGGGCCAGGGAATGGTTGATCCACTCATAGCCGCGCGCACCGACATCGAGCTGGGTGCCGAAGGGCCGCTGGTCGGCCTCGCCCTTGGCGCGCTGGTAGACGATGGAGCGCTGCGCACGCGAGAACGGCGCCGCCTCGTTGTCGCCTTCCAGGAAGTACTGGCGGATCTCGGGGCGGATGAACTCGAACAGGAAGCGCAGATGCCCGATGACGGGGTAGTTGCGCAAAATGGAATGACGCGTCTGGCGGGCATCGCGCAGGCCCAGCAGCGCCAGGCCGAGGAAGACGAGGACCAGCAGGCCATCGGTGAGCCCGCCCATCCAGCCGATGGCAAAGACCAGGGCCAGCAGGCCGCAGAGCATCCAGGTCAGATAGCGCAGCGGGAAATGCTCGTTGATGCGTCGCGTCCAGCCGGGCCAAGCAAGCATGGGCAATCCTCACAAACCGTGACCGGCGGATGCTAGCCGCGAAGCCCCTCACAATTGCCCGCATCAACCCTCAAGGTAGCTGTCGATGAAGTCCTTTTTCTCCAAGCTGGGCTGGCTGTTCTCCAAGGCCTGGTGGCTGCTCGACGGCACGCGCCGCGCGCTGATGAACCTCTTCGTGCTGCTCCTCCTCATCATCTTCGTCACCGCCCTGATGACGCGCGGCCCCAAGCCGCTGGCCGACAAGACCACGCTGGTGCTCAAGCTCGACGGCAACCTCGTCGAGCAGTTCTCCGGCAGCGCGCGCGAACAGCTCAAGGCCCAGGCCCAGGGCAGCAGCCTGCCGCGCCAGACCCGGCTGCGCGACGTGCTGGCCGCGCTCGACCAGGCCGCCAGGGACGACCAGATAGCCGCCGTGCTGCTGGACGTCGAGGAGCTGCACGGCGCTGGACTGGCCGGCCTGCATGAAGTCCAGGCCGCGCTGCAGCGCTTCAAGCAGAGCGGCAAGCCCCTCTATGCCTATGGCGACAGCTACAGCCAGCGCGGCTATTTCCTGGCCGCCCAGGCCAATGAGGTCTATCTGCATCCCATGGGCATGGTCAGCCTGGAGGGCTTCGGCCGCTGGCGCACCTATTACAAGGACGCCCTGGACCGCATCGGCGTGACGCCCCACGTCATCAAGGCCGGCACCTTCAAGAACTTCGCCGAGACCTACACGGCCAACGGCCCCAGCCCGGCGACGCAGGAGTCCGAGGGCCTGGTCTACGGCGAGCTGTGGAACGGCTTCACCGCCAGCATCGAGACGGCCCGCAAGCTCGAGGCCGGCAGCATCGCCAAGGGCATCGCCGAGCTGCCCGCCCTGCTCGCCGGCGTCCAGGGCGACGTCGCCAAGCTGGCCCTGCAGTCCAAGCTCGTCGACGGCCTGAAGACGCGCGACGAGATGCGCGCGCTGCTGATCGCCAAGGGCGCCAAGGACGAGGAGAGCAAGAGCTTCCGCCAGGTGTCCATGAACCAGTACCTGTCCTATGTGAAGGACGCCGGCACGCCCAACAAGCTTCAGCCGGGCATTGGCGTCATCGTGGCCGAGGGCGAGATCGTCGACGGCGATGCCGGCCCGGGCCGCATCGGCGGCGACTCCACGGCCCGCCTGATCCGCAAGGCCCGCGAGGACGACGCCATCAAGGCTGTCGTGCTGCGCGTGAGCTCGCCCGGCGGCAGCGCCTTTGCCTCCGAGATCCTGCGCCGCGAGCTGGAGCTGACGCGCGCGGCCGGCAAGCCCGTCGTCGTCTCCATGGGCGACGTGGCGGCCTCGGGCGGCTACTGGATCTCCATGGCCAGCGACGCCGTCATCGCCGACGCCGGCACCATCACCGGCAGCATCGGCGTCTTCGGCATGCTGCCGACGGCCGAGGGCCTGATGGACAAGCTGTCCCTGCACACCGGCGGCGTCACGACGACCTGGCTGGCCGGCGGCTACGACCCGCGCCGCCCGCTGGACCCGCGCCTGAAGGCCGCCGTGCAGGCCAGCATCGACAACACCTACAGCCGCTTCACCACCCTCGCGGCCCAGGCGCGCAAGAGCACGCCGGAGAAGATCGACGCTGTCGCGCAGGGCCGCATTTGGACGGGCTCGCAGGCCAAGGAGCGCGGTCTGGTCGACCGCCTGGGCAGCTTCGATGACGCCGTGCAGACGGCCGTCCAGCTCGCCAAGCTCGAGGTCAAGGCCGGCGAGAAGCCGCGCCTGGCCTATGTGGAGCGCGACATGAGCCGCAGCGAGCGCCTGATCGCCTCGCTGACCGATGCGGTGGCGCCGTCCATCAGCGCGGCCGTCGGCAGCTCACTGGGCCTGGACGCCCTGCCCGGGCCGGTGCGCGAGGAGCTCGCCATGCTGAGGGAGCTGTCGCAGTTCTCGGCCCGCGGCCATTGGGACAAGGCCGCCGCGGTGCACTGCCTGTGCTCTGTGCCGTGACCTATTGACCGGGCTGCTGCTGCATCTTGGCCAGCAGCTCGGCCATCTTCTGCTGCACGGCCTGGATGGCCTTGAGCGGCCGGATCATGACCTTGAAGTCGGTGATCTGGCCGGCGTCGTTCCAGCGGATCAGGTCGACGCCGTTGACGGCCACGCCGTCCAGCTCCAGCTCGAACTCCAGCAGCGCATCGCGCTCGCCGCGGATCTCGCGCACATAGCGAAAGCTGTCGTTGCCCAGGATCATCAGCGCGGCGCCGAGGTATTGCGAGGCCAGCAGCTTGCCGCGCTGTGGCGTGTGCACGACGGGCGAGTGGAAGACGACGTCGTCGGACAGCAGGGCAGCCAAGGCGCGCGGGTTGCGGGCTTTCGCCAGCTCATGCCAGGCGTCGATGGGATGGGTCATGGGAATCGATCCTCGGCTCAAGGCCAATGGCGTTGGAAGACGGCAGCAACCTCGGGATGCTGCTCGACGCGCATCAGCTGAGCATAAAAGCTCGGCCTCTCGGCCTGCAGCATGGGCCGAGCACCGGACCACTTGGACACCACCGTCGCCAGCAGCTCCAGGGCGCCGGGCGAGCCGGCGTCGAAGCCGATCTCGAACTGGTCGGCGAACAGCCGCCAGTGCTCGTGCAGGCGGGCCCGCGTGCCGGCGCGAATCTGCGCCTTCAGCGCGTCGTCGCAGGGCTCGCACCAGCGCTCGGGGTAGTCGATGACGCTGATGGCCGCATAGCAGTTGGCCGCCACATAGACCAGGCCGCGGATGGCGCGCGCCCGGTCGCTGGCGTCCAGCGGCAGCAGCAGGCCCGGCGCCACCGTCAGGCCGAGATGGATGAGGATGGCGGCGCTTTCCGTCAACACCGTGCCGTCGGCCAGCACCAGGGTCGGAATCTGCCCCAGCGGATTCACCTTCAACAACTCGTCCCGGCCCGGGCCGGGGTTCCAGGACGCCGCATCGACGCCCGTGTAGGCCAGGCCGGCCCGCGTCAGCGCCGCCTCGATGGCGGCCGATCCCGAACCCTTGGTGCCGTACAAGGTCAACATTGCCATGACTCCTTCGTCGAGCGTGCTTTCCAGCGTGCAAAATCGTCTCACATCATGAGCCCGGCCCCCGTCCTGCCCCCGTCGCGCCATCCGATCGTCAAGCCGAGCTTCGGCCGCGTCAGCGTGGGCGTGCATGGCCGGGTCATGGTGTCGATGGCCGAGGGGCCTTTCGACGCACCGCTGATGGCCGCCGTCAAGCGCGCCATCGCCCTGGCCGGCAAGCGCCTGCCGGCCGACCGCCGCTTCGGCGATCTGCTCGAGATCCGCGGCAGCCTGCAGATGGATGCCGACGCGCTGCAGGAGCTGCGCCGCAGCATCGACGCCTTCGGCTCGCGCGGCATCGTCGCCCTGTCCACCGTCTTCCTGGTGCGCCCCGGCATTCCCGGCATCGAGCGCCTGCCGGCCCTGATGGACATCTGGCGCGCCAGCCGCCCGGTGCGCCGCGCAGACAACTTCGAATCGGCCTGGGCCCTGGTCAATGCCGACCTGACCGCGGCCGGCCTGCCCACCCAAGAACCACCCCCCCGCTGATGACAGAAGCCCTTGGCCTGCAATGGCCCCTGGATGCCAAGGGCAAGCGCTCCACTGGGGCGCCCGGGCAGCGCATCGTGGCTGCGGCCCTGCGCGGGCTGGATTCAGCGGCAGCCGATGCCGTGATGGCCGAACGCGACTGGCGCCATGCGTATCCCGCCCACTGGCTGGCCCTCGTGCAAGCCCAGGCCGCGCGGCCCGTCGGCGTCGTCGCCTCGGCGCGTGCCGGACTCGCGGCCGCCTGGCGTGAGCTGCCCTTTGTGCGCGGCAGCAAGTCGCTTGCGCTGGCCGACGCGATGCAAGCGCCGCAGCGCCGCTTCCAGACCCTGCAGTTGCGCGGCAGCGGCGAAGCGGCACCGGCGCGCTGGACCGTGCCCCACCAGGGCCGCGAGCTGAGTGGCGACGCGCTGGCCAAGCAGATCGACCGCTGGGAGAAGGCCGGCGTCTGCGAGGCCGCCCACGCGGCCGCGCTGCGCGACTGCCTGGCCCATCCGGAATGGTTCGACCTGTCCGACCAGCACTTGGTGTTGCTGGGTGCCGGCAGCGAGGCCGGGCCGCTGGCCTGGCTGGCGAAGTGGCGCGCCCACCTCGTCGGCATCGACCTGGCCCGCGCCCCGACCTGGAAGCGCATCGCCGCCACCGTCGCCGCCGGCAATGCGACGCTGACCGCTCCGGTCGCCCAGGGCCAGCCGCTGGACGTGGCGCATGCCGGCGCCGACCTGCTGGCCGACACACCCGAGATCGCCGCCTGGCTGGCGTCCCTCGGCCAGCCCCTGTCCATCGCCAACCTCGCCTACCTGGACGGCGAGCGCCATGTGCGCGTGTCGCTCGCCATGGACGCCATCAGCGCCACGCTGTGCGCCGCCGACGCCCGCACCCAGCTCGCCTACATGGCCACGCCGACCGACGTCTTCGCCGTGCCCGAGGAGCTGGCCCGCGACGTCATGCGCCGCTATGCCGAACGCGGCGTCGTCAAGAAGCTGGCCCAGTTCGGCGCCCGCCTGTCCAGCGGCGGCCGCGGCTTTGCGCCGCATATCGAGAGCCTGATCGACGCGGGCGACTTCGGCCACTGGGGCCTGGTCGACGCCCTGGTCGTCGAGCAAGGGCCGAACTACGCGTTGGCCAAGCGGCTGCAGCAGTGGCGGGCCCTGGTGGCGCGCGCCGAGGGTCACCGCATCGCCTTCAATGTGGCCCCCAGCACCACGACGGCCTCGGTCGTCTCCAACCCGCTGCTGGCCGCGGGCTTTCGCGGCGCCAAGGCCTTTGGCGTCGAGGTCTTCGCGCCGGCGACGACGAATGCGTTGATGGCGGCGATGTGGGTGTACCAGCTGCGCAGCGCACCCAAGGATTTCGCCCACCCGCTCAAGCTGCTGGTCCACACCGCCAACCATGGCGGCCTGTGGCGCCTGCCCTATCGGCCGCGCTCGGTGCTGCCGATGGCGGCGTTGCTGGGCTTCGTCAAGCGGCGGTAAGCTCGGTCGGCGGGGCTCGGCGCCAAATCCACCGGGCCCGACGTCCATGAACGCCCCAAGTAACGCCCCCCTGCATGAGCAGCCCGACAGTCACGGCTTCGGCCGCGTCACGGTGGGATTCCTGGGCCGGGTCATGCACTACATCGCCCAGGGGCCGTTCGACGCGGCGCTGATGGCTGCGGCCAAGCGCGGCACCAATATCGCGGCCGAGCGCATCCCGGCGGACAAGCGCTACGTCAGCTTGATGGAGTTTCGCCAGCCGCTCGGCATGGACGATGAGGGCTTGCGAGAATTCAAGGAGACGGTGGGCGGCTTCGTAGCGCGCCAGACGGTGCCTCTGGCCACCATCCTGCTCGTCGCGCCCGGCGACGAAGACGCGCCCATGGTGCTCGACATGGAGGCCGTCTACCGGCGCAGCCGCCCCTTCCAGGTCTGCACGGATGCCCACGCCGCCTGGACGGAAGTCAACCGCGTGTTGCGTGAGGCCGGCCTGACGGAACAGCCGTTTCCCCAGAGTCTGGCGCGGGGCTGATTTCAGCCCGCCGGCTTGATTTCGGCAGCGTCAAAGATCTCCAGCCCCGGCGCCTCCGAAGTCAGCGTCGCCAGCGCCTTGCCGAACTCGCGCGAGGCCGGCACGCGGAAGTGGACCTGCAGGGCCGCCATGTCGCTCCACTTCTCGACGAAGACCAGGCGCAGCGGGTTCTCGGTGTCGCGGTGCACGGCATGCGCGATGCAGCCCGGCTCGGCGCGCGAGCGCTCGACATGCTGCTGACTGAGCTTCAGCACTTCATCGAAGTGTTCGGGGCGGGCGGTGACATGGCCGAGGACCAGGATCATGGGGAACTCCTTCAAACAGGCCAGGGGCGTTGAGCCGGCCGCAGCTGTTCCCAGGCCGCGCCCAGGGCCAGCACGCCGGCATCGTCGAAGCGGCGGCCGATGATCTGCAGGCCAATGGGCAGTCCTGCGGAGGTGTAGCCCGCATTGATGGACAACGCCGGCTGCTCGCTCATGTTGTAGGGCAGGGTGAACGCGATGTGCTCGAAGGGCCGGGCCGGATCGTGCAGGGGGCTGGCGAGATGGGCCGGGTAGGCGGGCATGGGCGACACCGGCGACAGCACGAAGTCGAAAGGCTCGCAGGCCGTGTTCGCGGCCTCGCGCAGCGCCTGCATCTGGCCGTAGCCGCGGAAGACCGTGCCGCCGTCGTAGCCGGCCGCGGGTGCCACCCATTCGAGGATATAGGGCAGGACCTTGGCGCGGCGCTCGGGCGCCAGCGCCGAGATGTCCAGCCAGGAGCGCATGCGCCAGAAACGGTCGATGCCGTCAGCCATCTCGCGCGTCTGGAAGGCGGCCAACGGCTCGACGATGGCGCCGGCATGCTCGAAGGCTTGCGCAGCAGCCGCGATGGCGGCCGCGACCTCGGGCTGCACAACCTCCCCCCAGCCGGCATCCATCAGCAGGCCGATGCGCAGGCCGCGCAGCTCCAGCGGTCGCGGTGCAACAGGCCCGGGCGGCAGCTGGGTCGGGTCACGCGCGTCGGGTTGGGCGAGGACCTTGAGCATCAGCGCCGCATCCGCAACAGTCCGCGTCAACGGCCCGGCCACGCGGCCGGCATAGCCCGGCTTGATGGGCACGCGGCCATGGCTGGGCTTGAGGCCGACGAGACCGCACCAGCCGGCCGGCAGACGGATGGAGCCGCCGATGTCGGTGCCCAGGTGCAGGGGGCCATAGCCGGCAGCCGCCGCAGAAGCGGCGCCGGCGCTGGAGCCGCCCGGCGTCATGGCCGTGTCCCAGGGGTTGCGCGCCGGCTCGTCGTAGAGGCTGGACAGGCCCGAGCTCAGCATGCCGTAGTCGGGCATGGTGGTGCGCGCCCAGCGAATGGCGCCGGCCTCGCGCAGCCGGGCGGCCGGCGGGGCCTCGAAGTCGGCCGTCGCGTCATCGGCGGTCGCCGCCGTGCCCAGGCGATAGGCCGCGCCGGGCACGGCGATGTTTTCCTTCAGCGTGACGGGAATGCCATCCAGGGCCAGCGCCGTGCCCGCACGCCAGCGCGCCTCGCTGGCGCGGGCGGCGGCCAGCGCGGCTTCGGCATCGACGGCGCAGAGGGCATGCAAATCGCCCTCGCGCTTCTCGGCCTGGGCCAGCACCGCCTGCATGGCGTCCACCGGCGACAGCTCGCCCGCACGGTAGGCCGCGAGCAGCTCCGCCGCGCCGAGGGCGGCCATCACTTCTTCAGCTGCTGAACGGCCTTCAGCATCGCGTCGATGTGGCCGTCCGGGCTCATGCTGGCGTGCACGGCGGCGACCTTGCCATCCCGGCCGATCAGGTAGGAGACGCGGTCGGCCATGGTGCCGGGCACCATCTTGAGCTCCACGTCGTAGTCCTTGATGACCTTGCCGCGCTCATCGGCGGCGACGGCGAACTTGTTGCGGCAGGCCTCGACGCTGAACTTCTTCAGCGTGTCGATGTTGTCGTTGGACATGCCGATGACGGTGGCCCCCAGGGCCTTGAACTTGTCGCTGGCCTCGGCGAACTGGTGGGCCTCGATGGTGCAGCCGCTGGTGAAGGCCTTGGGATAGAAGTACAGCACCACCGGCCCCTGCTTCAGGGCCTCGGCGAGCTTGAACTTGAAGGCTTCGCCACCGACCGCGGCATCGGTGCTGAAGTCGGGGGCCGGCGCGCCGACCTTGAGGGCCGCTTGGGCCGCGGGAATGAGCAGGGCAGCAAACAGGGCGGTGAGCAGGCGACGTGACATGGCTGGCCTCGGTGGATGAGGTTCGCAGGATAGCCAAGCCGGGCCGCCCACGCCGGCAGCCGGCTTTGTCCCTAAACCATCGGCCGCGGACTGCGTCCAAGCTGGTCGTTAGCCGGATAAGCTCGTTGCCATGAAGCTGAATCCCCTCTTCCTGTGCGGCCTGCTGGCCCTGTCGTCCTGCGGCGGCGGCGGCGACAACGGCTTCAACGAGGCTGTGGCTCGCGCCGACGCCAAGGAGGCCGAGGCCCGCGCGCTGGCGGCGGAGTCGCCCTGCAGCAGCGTGGCTCAATGCGGCAACCTGGCCTTCCCGCATCCGGGCGGCTATTGCGGCGGCACGCAGTTCAAACCCTATTCCCTCGCCTCCCCCAGCGCCGCAGCCGCCAGCGCGGCCGCCGCGGAGCAGCAGGAGCTTGCCCGCCGCGCCCGGGAACTGGCGCCGCCGTCGAACGTCGCTTGTCCGGCGATAGCGCCGACGCCGCCGGCCCTGGCCTGCCGCGCCTCCGTCTGCCAGGTGCAGTAGCTAGGCCCGCAGCAGGCCGTCCGCCAGCCAGCGCTGCAGGGCGGCGATGACGGCGGGCGCCGCCGCTTCGGGGTCGCCCAGCTCGGCCGTGGCACGCTCGCACAGCTGTGCAAAAGGTGCGCCCTCGGCCACTGCGGCCAGCAGCGCGGCCTCCAGCGGCTCCAGCGAACGCCAACGCGTTTCGCCGTCCTGGCGCCAGGCCAGCAGCGTGTGTTCGTGCGGCGCGGGCTCGGGCAGCTCGGGCTGGTCGGCGTCGGATTCCGGCTCCCATTCGCGCAGCACGCGCCAGGCGGGCTCGATGGCATGCGAAAGCAGCACACGCCGCACGCTGGGTTGCAGATGCAGCACCAGTCCGGCCCAGTCATCCGGGCTCAAGGTGGCCAGCGTCCCGGGGTCCAGCAGCGGCGCCTCGGCGGCATCGAAGGCGCCACGCAGGGCCCAGTCCATGCGCGCGAAGTCGACCAGGCTGGGGTGGGGCACGAGCTCGTCTCCGGTCTCGGCCATGAAGCCGGCCAGTTCATGGCCGAACCAGCGGATGGACGGGTGCCGGCTGGGCCGCGCAGCGAGATAGGCCTGGCCGAGGGCCTCGAAGGCCTCGTCGCCCAGGGCGCGCGCCAGCACGGTGTAGTTGTCCGTCAGCGCCTCGACGAGGCGGGCTCGGTAGGCATGGCGGTAGACCTCCAGGCCCAGGCTGGGGTCGCCGGCCAGCAGGTCGGCGGCATCGGCGCCGTCGCGGATGGCCGCGGCCAGGCGCTGCTGCAGCTGGATCACGCTCATGATTCAGCCGCCAGGCGGCGGGCCACGTTCAACTCCGCCAGCAGGCTGTCCAGCGGCGGGATGTGGTCGTCGCGCTCGATCATGGTCGGCACCGCGCCGAAGCGCTTCACGGCGTGTTGGTACAGCGCCCAGACCTCGTCGCGCACGGGATGGTCGTGGGTGTCGATGACGATGTCGCCGCGGTCCTCGTGGCCGGCCAGGTGGATCTGGCGCACGGGCTCGACGGGGATGGCATCGAGATAGGCGATGGGGTCGAAGCCGTGGTTGCGGCCCGACACATACACGTTGTTGACATCCAGCAGCAGCTGGGCGCCGGTGGCCTTGAGCAGGTGGGCGATGAAGTCCCACTCCGTCATCTCGTCGGCCGCAAAGCGCACATAGCTGGAGACGTTCTCCAGCACCAGCGGCCGACCGAGAAGGTCCTGCACCTGGGCGATGCGGCCGCCGACGTGATCCAGGGCGGCGCGCGTCAGCGGCACAGGCAATAGATCGTGGAGCTGGCTGTGGGCGTCGGCACTCCAGCAGAGGTGGTCCGACACCCAGCCCGGTTCGAGCCGATCCGCCAGGGCCTTCAGCTCATTCAGGTAGCCGAGATCCAGCGGCGCCGGCCCGGCGATGGACAGCGACACGCCGTGCATGACCAGCGGGTAGTCCGCCCGGATGCGCTCCAGATGCGCCAGCGGCGGCCCGCCGGGTACCAGGTAGTTCTCGGAAATGATCTCCAGCCAGTCGGGCTTGTGGTCGGCATCCACGCCCGCCTCGAAGGCCGCGTAATGCTCGACGCGCAAGCCGAGGCCAAAGCCTTGGATCTTGGTCATGCGTTTGCCAACAAAGAATGACGTGCGGCCGCAGGCTCGCACGCCATCAAGCGGCAGCCGTGGGACTGGCTTTAGCTCCGGCGTCACATCGCAAGCGATATGAGCCTTCACTGAAGCGCAAAGCGCTTTGCCAGGCCACCTGGTGCTGCCAAGGCCAGAGGCCTTGTCCTTCGCCAGGCACAAACAGTCCTCAGGACTGTTTGTGTCCGGGCTCAGCCCGCCTTGAGGGGGAGGCGCGTCAAGCGCCTCGGGGGTGGGTCACTTCTCGACCTTGCCGCCGGCCTTGGTGCACTCGTCGGCCGACTTCTTGCCGACCCAGCCCTGGCCCTTGCAGCCGTTCTGGCCCTTGCAGCCGCTCTTGGCGGTCTTGCACTCGGAGGTGCCCTTGCAGCTGTTCACGCCGGAGCACTTGACCATGCCGTCGGCGGCAACGGCCGTCGTCGGGATGGCGGTGGTGGCGAACAGGGCGGCAGCGGCGGCGGCAATGCCCAGGCCGTTCTTCAGGGATGCGTTCATGTGGAGTCTCCAGAAAAGGGAAAGTGTGGATGAGATCGGGTATCACCACAGGTCGGCCCCCCGAACTGCGGAACCGACTTGCCAGCGTCCGTCGGGGCACCTGCCCAACTCCTTACAACCGGCAGACGGATTCTGATTACCTGCCGTTATGGCTGCAATGGCGCGTGGCATTCGTCATGGCCCGATGCTGCAGCGTAGAGTGCGGCAGCTTGCGCTTCCCTTCCCCATGCTGAACACCGAGACCCCGAGCACCCGGCATCCCGACCTGGACACCTACGCCACGCCAGCCCTGCTGGATGCATTTGTCGACGACCAGACCGCGGCCGTCGCCGCCGTCAAGGCCGCCCTGCCCCAGCTGGCCGCCGCCGTGGACGCCGCCCTGCCCCGCATCCGCGCCGGCGGCCGCCTGCTGTATGCCGGCGCCGGCACCTCCGGCCGCCTGGGCGTGCTGGACAGCGTCGAGCTCTACCCCACCTTCTCCTGGCCGCGCGAGCGGGCCGTGGCCGTCATCGCTGGCGGCCAGGGTGCGATGTTCGTCGCCGTCGAAGGCGCCGAGGACGACCGCGCCCAGGGTGCGGCCGACCTGAAGGCGCTGAACCCCGGCCCCAACGACGTCGCCCTGCTGCTGGCCGCCTCCGGTGGCACTCCCTATGTGCTGGGCGCCATCGAGGCCGCGCGCGCGGCCGGTGCACTGACCATCGGCTTTGCCAACAACCCCGGCGCGCCCGTCACAGCCCAAGCCGATATCGGCATCGTGCTGGACACCGGCGCCGAGGTCATCTCCGGCAGCACCCGGCTCAAGGCGGGCACCTCGCAGAAGATCGCGCTGAACACCTTCTCGTCGGCCCTGATGGTCAGGCTCAACAAGGTCTACGGCAATCTGATGGTGGACCTGAAGGCCACCAACGCCAAGCTGGTCAAGCGCGCCGTCGCCCTGACCGTGCGCGCCTCGGGCGCCAGCGAGGCCGACGCCCAGGCCGCGCTCGCGCAATGCGACCACCATGTGAAGACGGCCCTGGTCATGCTCAAGCGCGGCGTCACGGCTTCCCAGGCCCAGGCCCTGCTGGAGAAGGCCGACGGCAACGTGAGCCGAGCGCTCAGCGCATGACGCGCTCGCCGTGGAGCTGGATCCCCAGCCTCTACTTCGCCCAGGGCATCCCCTATGTCGTCGTGATGACCTTGTCGGTCGTCATGTACAAGAACCTGGGCATCTCCAACACCGACATCGCCCTCTACACGAGCTGGCTCTACCTGCCCTGGGTCATCAAGCCGCTGTGGTCGCCGCTGGCCGAGCTGTTCGGCACCAAGCGCGCCTGGGTCACGGTGCTGCAGTTCTTCGTCGGCGCGGCCCTGGCCGGCGTGGCGCTGACGCTGCCGACGGACAAGGCCTTCCAGCTGTCCCTGGCCGTGTTCTGGCTGATGGCCTTCGCCTCGGCC
Organism: Roseateles sp. GW821-FHT09H10; assembly: GCF_059415865.1. NCBI lineage: Bacteria > Pseudomonadati > Pseudomonadota > Betaproteobacteria > Burkholderiales > Sphaerotilaceae > Roseateles > Roseateles sp. GW821-FHT09H10. The sequence continues at coordinate 548,595 of NZ_JBWKOB010000002.1, forward strand.
TCGCATGACATCGCGGCCGACGGCTACTACATGCTGGCCCTGCCCCAGCACAGCCAGGCGGCCTTCGTCGGCGTGCGCTCGACCTTCTACCGCCTGGCCAATATCGGCGGCCAGGGCGGCCTGGTCTATCTGGCTGGTGAGCTGACGGAGCGCACGGGCAGCGTCGTGCAGGCCTGGACCTGGGTGATGTGGCTGCTGGGCGGCCTCTTCGTGCTGCTCGCGGTCTGGCATGCCCTGGTGCTGCCGCGGCCCGCGGCCGATGTGCGCGGCATGGGCGGCAGCGCGGCGCGCGGCCTCGTCGCCGAGTTCTTCGCCGTCTTCGCCAGCTTTTTCAGCAAGCCCGGCATCCTCGTCACGCTGGGCTTTCTGCTGCTCTACCGCTTCCCTGAAGCCCAGCTGCTCAAGCTCGCCACGCCCTTCCTGCTCGACCCGGTCGAGCAGGGCGGCCTGGGCCTGTCCACCAAGGCCGTCGGCATCGCCTACGGCACCGTCGGCCTGACGGCGCTGACGCTGGGCGGCCTGTTCGGCGGCTGGGTCATCTCCCGCATCGGCCTGAAGAAGGCGCTGTGGCCGCTCGTGCTGGCCATGCATGTGCCCAACGTCGCCTTCCTGCTGCTGGCCATGCTGCACCCCACCAGTCTGGTCATCATCAGCAGCGCCCTGGCCGTCGAGCAGTTCGGCTATGGCCTGGGCTTCACGGCCTATCTGATGTACATGATCCACGTCGCCGACGGCCCGCAGAAGACGGCCCACTACGCCATCTGCACCGGCTTCATGGCCCTGGGCATGATGATCCCCGGCATGTGGAGCGGCTGGCTGCAGGAGCACATCGGCTATGTGCCCTTCTTCGCCTGGGTGCTGGTGGCCACCGTGCCCAGCTTCGCGATGGCGGCGCTGATCAAGATCCCCGAAGGTTTCGGGAAGAAGGTCGAGTGAACCAGCGCATCCTCAGCCTGGACGCCTTCCGCGGCTTCGCGATCGCGTCCATGCTGCTGGTCAACAACCCGGGCGACTGGGGCCATGTCTACGCGCCGCTGCTGCACGCGAAGTGGCATGGCTGGACCTTCACCGACTGGGTCTTCCCCTTCTTCGTCTTCATCAGCGGCATGGCGATGACGATCAGCCTGGCGCGCCGCGCCCAGGCCGGCGCGGACAAGATCGCCCTGCTGCTCGCCACCTCGCGCCGCGCCCTCGTCATCATCGGCATCGGCTTGGCTCTCAACCTGATCCCCAGCTTCAACTTCGAGACCCTGCGCATCCCCGGCGTGCTGCAGCGCCTGGGCCTGTGCACGCTGGCGGCGGCACCCATCGTCATCTGGCACGGCAAGCGCGGCGCGGCGCTGTGGGCGGTGCTGCTGATGGCGATCTATGCGCTGGTCCAGCTCTGCCTGCCCGTGCCCGATGCCGAAGGCGTCGCCCATGTCGGCCTGCTGGAACCGGGCAAGGATGCGGGTGCCTGGCTGGACCGCCTGCTGCTCGGTGAGAGCCATCTGTGGAAGCAGGCCAGGACCTGGGACCCCGAAGGCCTGCTGTCGACGCTGCCGGCGGTGGCAACCCAGCTGCTCGGCGTGCTCGCCGGCTATGTGCTCGCCTCCCGCCGCCAGCCGGCCGAGAAGGCCATGGCCTGGGTCATCGCCGGCCTGGCCTCGCTGTGGCTGGGCCAGGTGCTGGATGCCTGGCTGATGCCCATCAACAAGTCGCTGTGGACGCCGTCCTATGTCTTCGCGATGGCCGGCTGGGCCCTGCTCGTCTTCGCCGCCTTCTACTGGCTGCTGGACGCGATGCCGCAACCGCTGGCCCGCGAGCGCTGGGCGCGGCTGCTGCATCCGCTCGTCGTCTTCGGCATGAACGCGTTGTTCCTGTTCGCGCTGTCGGGGCTGGTCGCCAAGCTGCTCTACACGATCAAGCTCGCGGACGGCAGCAGCCTCGGCCGCGCCCTGTACGCCCCCTTGCGCGACTCGGGCCTGGCGCTGAAGAACGCCTCCCTGCTGCACGCCATCTTCTTCCTGCTCGCCATGTATGCCATCGCCTGGCTCATGCATCGCAAACACTGGTTCATCAAGGTCTGAATGCCATGAAACGCCGCGACCTCCTCAGCCTCGCCAGCCTGCCCCTGCTCACGGCCTGCGCCACGCCGCCCGTGCCGCCGTCCCCCACCGAAGCAGCACTGGCGCCCGCGCCGGCGGCATCGGCCTCGGCATCCACGTCATCGCTGCCGCCCCCGCCGCGCGAGTGGCGCGCGGCCTGGATCGCCACCGTCGCCAACATCGACTGGCCCAGCAAGCCCGGCCTCAGCGCCGAGGCCCAGCAGGCCGAGATCAAGGCCCTGTGCGACACCGCCGTGCGCATCGGCCTCAACGCGCTGATCCTGCAGGTGCGCACGGCCGCCGACGCGCTGTACGAGTCCAAGCTGGAGCCCTGGAGCGAATACCTCACCGGCACCCAGGGCCAGCATCCGGGCTACGACCCGTTGGCCGTCTGGCTGGCCGAGGCGCGGCTGCGCGGCCTGGAGCTGCACGCCTGGATCAACCCCTACCGCGCGCGCCACAGCTCGGCCAAGTCGGAGCTGGCCGCGACCCACATCGGCCGCAACCGCGACTGGGTCAAGCGCTATGGCGACCAGCTCTGGATGGACCCGGGCGACCCCGCCGCCGCCGAGCAGACCCTGGCCGTCGTGCGCGACATCCTGAGCCGCTATGCCGTCGACGGCATCCACATCGACGACTACTTCTACCCCTATCCCATCACCGACCCCGCCAGCAAGCAGGAGGTCGACTTCCCGGACGACACGAGCTGGCAGCGCTACACGGCCAAGGGCGGGTCCCTGAGCCGCCACGACTGGCGGCGCTACAGCGTCAACACCCTGGTGCAGCGCATGTATGCGGTGGCCCACGAGACGCGGCCCGGCACGCGCGTCGGCATCAGCCCCTTCGGCATTCCCAAGCCCGGCGCGCGGCCGGCAGGCATCAGCGGCTTCAGCCAGTACGACAAGCTCTATGCCGATGTCGAGCTGTGGCTGCGCGAGGGCTGGATGGACTATCTCGCGCCCCAGCTCTACTGGCCGCGCGCACAGACCGCCCAGGCCTTCGAGCCTCTGCTGCAGGCCTGGCGCGCCTCCAACCCGCTGGGCCGGCCCATCCACCCGGGCCTGTTCACCAGCCGCATCAACGACACCGACAAGAGCTGGCAGCCCGACGAGGTGCTGGCCCAGATCGACATCATCCGGCGCGCCTCGCCCGGCAGCGGCCACATCCACTTCAGCATGGCGGCGCTGTCGCAGAACCGCAAGGGCATTGCGGATGCGCTGAAGGCCGGGCCCTACGCCGCGCCCTGACCCCCTAACTTCGCGACAAGGGGCCGTCTGTCATGGCGGCTTCATCGCTTCTGCCTTAGCGTGCGCGCTGCTTCATCCAGCCCAAAGCCCGCCATGCGCCACACCCTCCTCCGTCTCGCCCTGCTCTTGCTCGGCGCCGCCAGCCTGCCCGCCCTGGCCCATGACCGGGATCGCGACGGCATCGCCAGCGTGCAGCTCGGCCCGCGCCCCTTCTTCCTCGTCGACGAGATGGCCGACAGCCCGCTGAAGAAGCGGCTGCAGCATTGCGCCGCCTCGCGCGAGCACTACCGGCCGACGCTGTTCTCCATCGGCCATCGTGGCGCGGCCCTGCAGTTTCCCGAGCACACCAAGGAAAGCTACACGGCCGCCGCGCGCATGGGCGCCGGCATCGTCGAGTGCGACGTGACCTTCACCAAGGACAAGGAGCTGGTCTGCCGCCATGCGCAGAACGACCTGCACACCACGACCAACATCCTCGCCACGCCGCTGGCTGCCAAGTGCGTCAAGCCCTTCACGCCGGCCGCCTTCGATGCCGCCGGCACCCTGGTCGCGCCGGCCGCCGCCGAATGCCGCACCAGCGAGCTGACGCTGGCCGAGTTCAAGACCCTGCGCGGCAAGATGGACGCCTTCAACCCACGCGGCCGCACGGTCGCCGAGTACATGGCCGGCACGGCCAACTGGCGCACCGACCTGTATTCCGGCCCGACCAGCGGCACGCTGCTGACGCTGAAGGAAGCCATCGCGCTGTTCAAGAAGCTGGACGTGAAGATGACGCCCGAGCTGAAGTCGCCCAGCGTCGCCATGCCCTTCGACGGCTTCACGCAGGCGGCCTATGCGCAGAAGATGATCGACGAGCACCGGGCCGCCGGCGTGCCGGCGCGCGACGTCTGGCCGCAGAGCTTCGACATCAACGACGTGCTGTACTGGATCAAGCACGAGCCCGCCTTCGGCCGCCAGGCCGTCTACCTGGACGACGCCGCCGTGCCGGCCGACGTGCCGACGCTGGAGCAGCTCAAGGCCTATCGGGCCCAGGGCATCCGCATCGTCGCGCCGCCGCTGTGGGTGCTGCTGACGGCCGACACCAGCGGCAACATCCTGCCCTCGCAATACGCGCGCAATGCCAAGGCCGCCGGCCTGGACATCATCACCTGGTCGCTGGAGCGCAGCGGCATCCTGGCCGACGGCAGCAACGGCTCCTACTACCAGACCTATGACACGGCCATCACCCGCGAGGGCGACATGTTCCGCATGCTGGACGTGCTGGCCGAGCAGGTGGGCGTGCTGGGCGTGTTCTCGGATTGGCCGGCCACCACATCGTTCTACGCCAACTGCACGGGGCAGAAGTAAGCCCCTGCGGCGCCGGGCTCACTTGCTGAGTTCGGCGTCCATCCAGGCCAGGCGTTCGCGCTGCCAGCGCAGCATCTCCCTGACTTCGCCGTCATAGCTGCCCATCACGACGCGCGTGTACCAGCTCGTCCAGTCGAAGATGGGCCATCGCACGAAGTTCTTCTGCTGGCCCTTGCGCATCCAGCTGGCGCGGGCCTCGGCGTACTGGAGGATCTGCTCGAAACGCCCTTCAGCCTTCAGCGCCAGCCAGCGCGCCTTGACCTTGGCGACAAAGGCCGGGTCCTCGAACAGGCGGGCGAACCAGGGGAACTGGCGCAGATGCCAGCCCGTGGCCTTGTCCACGCCGTTGTAGCCGGCGTTGCCGAAGGCGAAGTCGAAGTCCCAGATGGGACCGAAATGCAGCTTGCCGTCGCGCTTCTTGGCCATGAAGAAGCTGGCCATCGCGCCGTCGACGTTCTTGGCGAACTCGTTGACCAGCCAGTAGTCGATGACGGAGTCGACGTCCAGGTATTTGGCATAGCCGCTGGCCGGGTCCTTGAAGCCCGCGCCGAACAGGGCGGCTTCCGCGTCGGCGAAGAACTTGTCCAGCCAGGCGCGCTGCGCCGCCCATTCGGGCTTGAACATGTCCTCGGGCTCCTTCACGCAGAAGGGCGACATGCCGCGCGTGGAATCGACGCAGTACTGCGTGTCGCGCTGGGTGTTGACGCCGTTCACGCAGAAGGGCGAGAAGGACAGCACGGACGGATCCTTGCAGAAGTCCTTGTGCATGCGGAAATCCACCTCGATGAGGTAGCCGCCGCTGATCTTGTCGGCGGCCGTGTCGGTGGCCTTGAGCTCGGGCAGGTCGACGCGGTCCTTGGCGACGCGGATGTGCTCGGTCAGCTGATACAGGCCCTGGTAGACGCCGTTCAGCGTCACCTCCACATGCTGGTCGCGCACCGTGTAGGCCGCGCCGAGGCTGCGGCTCAGCGCGAAGGCCATGTCGTTGCGCATCAGCGTCTTGTCGGCATAGTTGGCCAGCAGCACCCAATGCCTGCTGGCCGGCATGCCAGCCAGCGGCGCCGCATTCGCCAGCTTGATGCGGTAGGGCTTCTTGGGCCAGTCCCAGGTCGAGTTGCCGCGCCCGCGGATCTCCAGCGCCCCCTCGGCCGCCGCCAGGCCGGCGCCGGACAGCTTGAAGCTGCCCTTGACATAGTCCTCGCGGTTGAGGATGGGCGCCGCGTGGGTGGTGCTGATCTCCAGCTGGGCAAAGGACTCGGCCGTGCCGGTCGGGAACCAGGCGGGAACGGGCATCGGAGCGGGTGCGGGGGCTGGAACCGGAGCCGGCGCAGGGGCCGGTGTCGGGGCCGGTGTCGGGGCAGGCGCGGGACCTGGCGCCGACGCTCCGCCACCCCCACCGCCGCAACCGGCGACGAGCACACCGGCCACTGCGGCAGCCAGCCACTGCATGCTGTTGTCGTTCTTCGCCATCCCTGCCTGTCTCCGTGCAGATCCGCGGCGCCGCGCGCCGGGAGCGGCTCTCCAGGCCGCGCGGCGGCAGTTTAGGCAGCCCGGGCTCCGCCGGGGTTACGAGCGAGGTACGGCCCGGCACCCGTTGGTCACGGCGGGCCAAAGGGCTACATTGCACAAGCCGACCCGCACTCCCTTCCGGCATGCGCTCCATCGTCCGCCTCCTGTGCATCGTCCTCGCCCTGCCCGGCGCGATCGCGTCGGCCTGCGAGCTGCGCATGACCTGGAAGCATGAGCCGCCCTACCAGTACGAGGACGAGCAGCACCGCCTCTCCGGCCTGCAGATCGAGATGGCGCGCGCGGCACTGGCACGCATGGACTGCCGGCTGCTGCCGGTGGAACTGGCCTTCGCCCGTGCGATGGCCGAACTCGAGGCCGGCCGCGTCGACATCGTCCCCGGCGTGCTGCCCACGCCCGAGCGCGAGCGCTACGCCCGCTTCTCCCTGCCCGGCGTGCGCACGCGCAACCTGGTCTTCCTGCGCAGCGACGTCGAGCCCGGCCTGCGCATCGCCACGCTGGACGACTTGCGCGCATCCAGCCTGCGCGTCGGCGTCGAGCGCGGCACCGCCTACCGCTCCGAACTGAAGACCCTGCTGACGCGGCCCGGCATGGAGCGCCGGCTGGAAGAGGCGACCAGCCTGGAAGCCCTGCTGCGCATGCTGCAGATGCAGCGCATCGACGCCTTCGTGGCCGACGAGTTCTCGACGGCCTTCATGGCCCGCCAGCTCGGCCTCACGACCGCCATCAAGGCCAGCGCCCTCGTCATCGACAACGAGCCTGCGGTGTTCGCCTTCTCGCGGCGCAATGTGGCGCCCGAGCTCGTCGAGCGCTTCAACGCCGCCCTCGAAGCCCTGCGGCGCGACGGCAGCCTCAGGCGGCTGGAGCTGCAGTTCCTCAGTGCGGCGCCGGCACCGCGCCGCTGACCAGCAAGCGCGCCGCGGCGGCCATCGCGGCCTCGTCCTTCAGCACATCGCCGGGCCGGCTGCCGTCGCCCAGCACGGCGCCGCCCCAGCGCATCTTCATGTAGTCGGCGCTGAAGCGCAGGCTGTCCACCAGCGGCGCGGCCAGATGGGGCTCCTCGCCGCTGCTGGTGGCGCACAGCACCGACATCGTCTTGCCGGCCATGCGGGCCTTGAAGTCCAGGCCCGGCACGCGCAGGAAGGCACTCCAGTGGTCGAGGTAGAGCTTCAGCGGCGCCGGCAGGCTGTACCAATACAGAGGTGCGGCGACGAGCAGGTCGGTCGCCCACAGCGTGTCGTCGAGCAGGCGGGCCAGGCCGCCGGTCGGGGCCGGGTACTGGCCGCTGCCGCTGTGGCGGATGTCCTCGAAGGGCGGCAGGTCCAGCTCGGACAGGCGCTGCCAGCGCACCTCCACGTCAGCGGGCAGGCTGGCCACGGCAGCGCGGGCCATCAGCTCGGCATTGCCGTCGGCGCGGGCGCTGGCAAGGAGGACGAGGACACGGCGGGCGATCGCTTCGGTCATGGCGCACAAACGCAGCGGGGAGGGCCACATGATGTCTGCGGACGAATCCCCCTGCATCCGCGGGGCGACCCCACGACCTCGGGGTGGGCGAGCCCCTGTCCGCCGTAGCTCAATGGCGCACTGCCTTTCGGGAGAGCCTCATGCGCCGCATCCTCGCCGTCCTCGCCCTGTCGTCCGCCGCAGGCCTGGCCCAGGCCGCCACCGTGTCTGTCTACACCAACCTGGCCGCATGGCAGGCCGCCATAGCCGGGCCGGACCAGGTGCAGGACTTCTCCGGCTACGCGTCCGGCACCAACCTGGCCGGCGTGGCGGTGCTGCCCGGCGTCACGCTGAGCAGCAACCACGGGCCCGTGCAGACGCTGGCGCAGATGGCCCTCGCCTTCGGTTCGCGCACCAACGGCGATCTCTATTACGAGGCTCACTACGCGCAGCCCTTCCTGGCTGCCGCGCTGGACATCACGGCCTTCGAGTCCATCCCCGGCGTACCCAGCACGGCTGTCGACACGGGCCTGCTGTCCTTCCTGTTCAGCGACGGCACGACGCAGGACCTCGCCATCGCCGGCGGCAGCGGCGCGCCCATCTTCATCGGCATCATCTCCAGCAGCGCCATCGCGTCCTTGCGCTGGACCGAGGCCCACGAAGGCAATGGCGGCAACGAGGAGAGCGGGCTGGACAACCTGCGCGTGGCGATGCGCACGACCCATCAGATCCCGCTGCCGGGTTCGCTGCCGCTGGCCTTGCTGGCGCTGCTGGCTGTACCTCTGGTGCGCCGCCGCTGACCCGCGCCAGGGCGCCCCGCCGATGAGCGGGGAAGGACTCGGCGATGCGGGTGCTGACCCCGCTTGCGCAAGGGCGCTTTGGGCCGCGCCCCGGCCAGGGCCATACCGCCCTGGCATGCTTCGCCCCTTTCCCTCACCGCCTGCCGGCGAGCCATGCTCCGCAGTTCCCCAGCCCTCCGCCTCACCCGCCTGGCCGCCACGTCGGCGCTGGCGCTCGCCGCCCCCCGCGCTGTCCAGGCCCTTGAGCCCGAGCGGCTGGCGCCCGTCGTCGTCACCGCCACGCGCAGCGAGGCCGCGCCTTTCGATGTGCCCGCCTCCATCAACCGCATCGACGGCGAGGCCCTGCGCGCCGGCCGCGCCCAGGTCAACATTTCCGAGGGCCTGAGCGGCGTGCCGGGGCTGCTGGCGCGCGACCGCCAGAACTACGCCCAGGACGTGCAGATCAGCGTGCGCGGCTTCGGCGCCCGCGCCAGCTTCGGCATCCGCGGCGTGCGCCTGTACGTGGACGACATCCCCGCCACGCTGCCCGACGGCCAGGGCCAGATCACCAACGTGGAGATCGGCACCGTCGGCCGCATCGAGGTGCTGCGCGGGCCCTTCTCGGCCCTGTATGGCAACTCCTCGGGTGGCGTCATCAGCATCTATTCCGAGAACCCCGTGGGCCCGGCGCGCCTGGATGCCAGCGTGGGCTTCGGCAGCGACGGCTTGCGTCGCGTGGCCGCGTCCAGCAGCGGCAAGGCCGGCGCCATCGGCTACACCCTGGGCGCCAGCCGCTTCGAGACCGACGGCTACCGCCAGCACAGCCGCACCGAACGCCGCCTGGGCAATGCGCGGCTGAACTTCAAGCTCGGCGCCGACACCCAGCTGACCCTCATCGCCAACAGCGTCGAGCTGCCCGAGGCGCAGGACCCGCTGGGCCTGACCCGCGCCCAGTGGTTGACGGGACCGCAGGCCGACCCGCGCGGCGTCGACCCCGGCGCGATCAGCTTCGACACCCGCAAGACCATGAAACAGGCCCAGGGCGGCCTGGTGCTGGAACACGGCATCGACGCAAGCAACACGCTGCGCCTGATGGTCTACCAGGGCCATCGCACGACGCTGCAGTTCCAGTCCATCCCGGTCGCCACCCAGGCCAATGCCTTGCACCCCGGCGGCGTCATCGACCTGTCGCGCGACTACCAGGGCGCCGACATCCGCTGGCGCTGGAAGGGCGCGACCGCGAGCGTCATCGCCGGCATCGCGGCCGACGAGATGAGCGAGCACCGCGTCGGCACGCAGAACTTCATCGGCACGACATTGGGCGTGCAAGGGGCCCTGCGCCGCGACGAGCGCAACCGTGTCAGCAATGCCGACCCTTACTGCCAAGCCGAATGGCGGCCCACGCCGGCCTGGCTGCTCAATGCCGGCGTGCGGCGCAGCAAGGTCGACTTCCGTTCCACCGACGCCTACATCAAGGGCACGAATCCCGACGACAGTGGTGCCGCCAGCTATTCGGCCACGCTGCCGGTGCTGGGCGCCAGCTACGCCGTGGACGAGCGCCTGCGCGTCTACGCCACCGCCGGCCGCGGCTTAGAGACGCCCACGCTCAACGAGCTGGCCTACCGGCCCAGCGGCGCGACGGGTCTCAACTTCGGCGTGCAGGCGTCCCTCAGCCGCAGCATCGAGGCCGGCATCAAGGCGCGCCCCTGGGACGGCAGCGAGTTCACGCTGGCGCTGTTCCAGACCGGCACGACGAACGAGATCGTCACGCAGACCAATGTGGGCGGCCGCGCCACCTTCCTGAACGCCGGCGCCACGCGCCGCCGCGGGCTGGAGGCATCGGGCGCCTTCCAGCTGACGTCGCACCTGCAGGCACAAGTCGCTGCAACCTGGCTGGACGCGCGCTACCGCGACGGCTTCCTGACCTGCACCGCCACGCCCTGCGCCGCGGCCAACACGCAGGTCGCCGCTGGCAACCGCATCCCCGGCATCGCCCGCACCGCGGTCTATGGCGCGCTGACCTGGCAACCGGCTGGTGGGTGGCGCACCGGGCTGGAGGCTCGCGCGCTGAGCAAGGTCTACGTCAACGACCTCAACAGCGACGCCGCACCGGGCTACGCGACGCTGGCGGCCCACCTCGGCTACCAGCTCAGCCTCGGCCCCTGGGACCTGGGCGCGCTGCTGCGCGTCGACAACCTTGGCGACCGACGCTATGCGGGGTCGGTCATCGTCAATGACGGGAACGGTCGGTTCTTTGAGCCGGCGCCGGGGCGCACCTGGATGGCCAGCGCCACCCTCGGCTATCGCTTCTGATCGACTGCAGCCACCGGCGCTCGCGAGCACGCGACGCCCAGAACTTCCGCACGTTCCAGTTGGTCCCGTTGCGATTGCTGGGTGGCAGGGCTAAAGATTTGCGGCCTGACCCCGAACTTGGGCGCCCATCTTGGGTTCGACCGCAGGCGGCATCGCAATCCTTACTAGGTAGACCGTCGCGCTGCCATTGCCGCTCCTTGGGGCGGCCAGCGCTTCTCCACCTGCCTGCATCTGGAGCTGTTTTCGAGCGCCGATTTGCTCGTCATGGGTAGCGAGGCGAGGTTAAAGATTTGAGCCTCGTATCTTTCCCCTGCCACCCCCCATTCCGCGCGGTTGCGGAGCAGGCCGCGCCGTTCTGGTGGCAAGTTCCGCTTGCTCGCCATGCAGCAAACGCTTACGGGCCAAAGACCGGAGGTCAGACGCCGGACTTGCAGGAGCACACAGATCTGCTGGTTTTTCGCTATATATCCCTTAAGCGCTCTTCTAGCTTTAGCAGTACGTTTGGATGCTCAATCCAGTAAGCGGAACGATCTGATGCCGACATAAAAGCACAACTATCAACTTCCAGCGCAGCAAGGTCACGACTAAGGGAATTCTTGGGGACGTGCTTGAAGAGCCCGTAATATTCAACCAGCGGCACGAAATGCTTACCCTCTTCGGTTTGCAAGTTTGCAACAATGATTGTCAAATCATCTTTACTCAAAGCGGCACGCGCGATATTTGAATAATGCAGCTTTTGCGATGACCCGAGCGAAGACAAATGGATAAATTTGAATACGTGATATAGCTTTCTAAAAAACGGCCCTAACTCCGACTCATTGTCGCCATAAAAAGTCTCACAACGAGTTTCAATGCCGGATCTATGCACTTGCCTACGATTTTCATCACTTTCAACAGCGTAGTCCTTGAGCGCATTTTCAATTAGATTCAGAAGCCCTTCGCAGGCCGGCGCTTTGGCGTAATCAATATTGTTCAGCTTCAGGGATTCTGGCGGAACCGCCCTATCTAGCAACTTGAAGAATAGGGGCTCGAAACTTTGTTGAATGACCTGACCCTCCATCATTTGCGCCGTTCGATATTGGAAGTAGGCGGCAAGAGCAACACCAATAAACGCAAATGAAGCAAACAGAGCATTGATGCCCCCGAACAAATCACCAAGTTGTCCGAGTTGCTCGAGCAATGCGGTCTCGCCATCACGCGCCGTCAATTTTGACTCTGAACTGACGACGTATTCGTAAAGTATGGAGATGCCCCATCGAGCCCACCCCAACCAAACCGAGAAAACAGCGACCATGCCCCCAGCAGCGGCAAGCTTAGGATCGCGTCGATATGTTGCGTACGCTAGTAGCCCTGCTCCAGCAATAAACAAAGCAACGATGCCAACAGCCTGCCCAGCCAAGAAAGTGCCAACAAGGCATATCGAAAGCGTCACGCATATAACGGCCGCTTCAGAAGCAAAAAGTTTTCCGTCCGAAGATTTCTTCATTTGCCAGACAGCTGCGTGACAACCCAGCTGAGCAGTTCAGTTGAAAGATGCAATGTACTGACGCAGCTTGACTTGGGCGAGCCCTCGAGTCCGGCGGCTCGGGGTCCGGTCAGCCGGCCACGGTCGCGGGTTCGAGGTCTCAAATCGATAGCCCCGTTTTCCGCCACATGACTCCCATAGCCCTGCAACTGACGACCGCGGCCGGATCAATCGAGATCGTCAACGAATCAGCCGACACCTTCGGGTCCGCAGACAATGAGCGCCGCTACGCCCACGAGATCACCCTGGGCAAGGACCTCCGTCCCTGCGCCGTCCACGGCGTGCTGTTGAACGGCAAGCCCTTGGCCGTCTTTGGCGACTTCCGCTGCACCGGTGTCCACCGTCACTCCGCACTCGTCTTCGGCGATCACGTCCTTCTCGCCGTCGGCGGCCAGGTCGTCTGCTTCTCGCCCGAGCCCTTCCAGGTGCGATGGCATCTCGAAGTCGATGACGCTGCCTGCTTCGGCGTCCACTGCGCGGCCGACCATGACGCCCTGATCTCGCACGGCGAACTTTCGATCACGCGCTTCTCGCGAGACGGACGACTGCTCTGGCAGAGCTGTGGCGCCGACATCTTTTCCGAAGGATGCGAGCTGCGCCCCGACTGCATCGAAGCCATCGACTTCAACGGCAGGCGCTACAGGTTCAGCTACGAAACCGGCAAGTCCTTGCCGTAGTCCCAAAGCCTCATGCCACGGGGCGCGGGGCGCGTCGTGCCGCCCCGAGCCCTGCTCCGGGCTCTACCGAGCCCGGGGCGACAGCAACAGGAACTCCATCCCGCGCGGCTTCTCGGTCTTCATGTCGAACGAAGCCAGCAAAGACTGCCCCATCAAAGGCACGCAGGCCTTGCAGACAAAGGCACGGGTGTTCTTGATCTCGTGAGGGCCGACGCGCAGGCTCTCGATGCTGATGACCCGACCCGAGACCGAGCGCCCGTCGGCCAGACGGGACTTGGCAGAACCGTCGAGGACCCGATAGCGCACCTTGGACCGGTCCAGGAGTTCTTCGCTCAATGTCGTCAGCGTGGCCCCTGTATCCACCACGAAGGCGCGCGGGCGCGCTTCACCCACGGTCAGCGGCGCGAAGAAATGCCCGTCGAGGCGCGAGAGCCGCAGCGGCTTGTCCGTCTCCTGCTTCACGGTCTCTTCAGCGCCGAGCAAGGACTCGATCGCGATGCGTTGCGCGTCGAAGTAGGTGGATCGGTCTGGGTTCTGGACGACTTCGTCGAACGCAGCCAGCAGCGCCAGCGCCTCGTAGCGGCGCTTCTTCTGCACCAGTTGCTTGGCCAGGGTGCCGCGAACGTCCACGGCGCGCGGCAGCACTTGCAGGCACTTGTAGTTCCATTCGATGGCCTCGTCCACGCGCCCCAGCCTGGCAAGGCTGTCGGCGTAGTAGGCGAACAGGTCGTAGGCCCCTTCGCCTTGCTCGATGGCACGCTGGAACCAGGTGACGGCCTCCGCGTGCTGGTCGCGCTTGTTGAGCACCCAGCCCAGGTTCGCCATCGCGCGCGTGTAGTCGGGCCGCAGGCGCAAGACCGTCCGCCAGTTGGTTTCCTCGCATGCCAGGTCGGCCGCGACTCGACAGCTCACGGCGCCCTTCTCATAGTCGGAGACCGTGTACTTGGCCTTGGGCGCATCAGCGTGGGCAAAGGCAGCGGCCAGACTCAGGGCTCCCAACACCGAGCCACGCCACCGTCGGACAAGGTGGTTTGCAGCAGCACCTGGCATCGCGAGTCACTCCCTGAAGTTTGAGGAGGGCGGAGTCTAAGCGGCGCCCCCCCAGCGCCGAGGGCACTGCGGCCGGCCACCTTCTCGCGCATGCAGAGGCTTCAAGTTCGGGGTCAGGTCTCAAATCTACAGCCCCCCTGCTGCCGTGATGCCCGCAAGCGCGGCTCGAATTCCAAGCGTTCTGGCGCTGCCGCGTGAAGCCGCCGGAACGTGGCGATGCCCCGCAAGCACCGCAGCATGCCCTGCCATCCGCCCCGCGCCGAGGCCAAGAACCTCAACGCCGGTGCGCGCTTAGCAAACTCTTAAGCTTCCGCTAGCAAGCACTTAGCCGCGCGCCGCCGCAGCGATTCCTACAGTGACTGCACGGTCGACATGCGCAACCAGCGACCGACCTCTTCACCGCAGCACAAGGGAATCCCAATGCACACCTCACTCCAAGAAATCCTCGCCGTCCGCGGCACGGCCACGGCGGCGCGGCTCGACATCTACGCCAGCATCCACAAGGGCGTGCGCCTGATGCTGGCCGAGGTGACCACCAGCGCCGGGCGCGTCGACCCGGCCGACCCGGCCTCGGTGCAGCAACTGGCCGAGCGGGTCGAGGCGGCGGCGGATTTCTGCCTGTCGCACCTGGAACACGAGAACGCCTTCATCCACCCCGTTCTGGAGCGCGTGCAGCCGAGCACCAGCCAGCGCATCGCCACCGAGCATGTGGAGCATGAGCGCGACATCGAGGCCCTGCGCGCCCACGCCCGTGCGCTGGCCGGCTGCCCGGCCCCCCAACGCGCCGCCGCCTGCCGGGCGCTGTACCACGCGCTGAGCCTGTTCACGGCCCACAACCTCGCGCACATGCACGTCGAGGAGACCGAGCACAACGCCGTGCTGTGGGCCCACCTGGGCGATGCCGAGATCGCGGCCATCCACGACCAGATCCTGGCCGCGCTGTCGCCCACGGAGATGATGACGTCGCTGAGCTGGATGCTGCCGGCCATGGCGCCGGCCGAGCGGCTGGGCCTGATGGGTGGCATGCGCCATGCACCGCCGCCGGTTTTCGCCGCCGCCCTGGCCCTGGCGCGCGAACGCCTGAATGACGACGACTGGGCTGCGCTCGCCCGCGGCCTGGGCATCGCCTCTGCGGCCGGTCTGGCAGCCTGAACCGAGGAGCAAGCGATGAACCTCGGCAAGAACAACAACCGCCGCTATGCCGGCCTGTGGATACGCATGGCCGCCCTCTACCTCGTCGTGGGCGTGGCCATGGGCAACTACATGGGCGCCACGCACGACTTCGGGCTGCGCTCGGTCCATGCCCACGTCAACCTGCTGGGCTGGGCGAGCATGCTGGGCTTCGGCCTGGTGGTGCAGCACTGGGCCGCCACGCTGAGCCCGCGGCTGGTGGCCCTGCAGTTCTGGCTGCACCAACTGGCCCTGCCGGTGATGCTGGGCGCGCTGGCGGCGCTGATGCGCGGCATCACGGCCGCCGGTCCGCTGGTGGGCCTGGGCTCGGCCGTGGTGGGCGTGGCGGTACTGGCCTTTGCCGTGAACGTGTGGCGCGGCGTGGGGGTGAAGCTGCAGGCCGCCTGAGCGACTGTCCGCGGGGCCGCGCGAAAACCCCTTGAGAATCGTGCATCGCCCCGTGCTTATTCACACCCCCTCAAACCTTGGGTTGGATCCCCGGTCCCGTGCTGGCACTCTGACTTCACCCCGTCTGCAGTTGGAGACGACACCATGCAGTTGCAACTCACCCCTGACCGCCCGCAGACCCTCGGCGAAGAGATCGCCAATGCCATCAGCCACGGCCTGGGCGCACTGCTCGCCGTCGCGGCCCTGCCCATCCTCGTGACGCGCGCCATGGGCCATGGCCGGGCCACCGACGTGGCCGCCGCGGCCATCTTCGCGGTGACGATGTTCCTGCTCTACGGCATCTCGGCGCTGTACCACGCGCTGCCGGCTTCGCTGGCCAACGGCCGCGTCAAGAACTGGCTGATGCGGCTGGACCATGCGGCCATCTATGTCTTCATCGCCGGCAGCTACACGCCCTTCACGCTGGGCGTGCTGCACCAGGAGGGGCCGGGGCTGGCGCTGCTGGTCACGGTCTGGGCCGCGGCGGCCTTCGGCGTGACCATCAAGCTGCTGAACCGCCTGCGCCACCCGCTGGTGTCCACGGCCATCTACCTGGCCATGGGCTGGGTGGTGGTGTTCGCCGTCGGGCCGCTGGTGGAGCGCATGCCCGGCCCGGGCCTGGCCCTGCTGGTGGCCGGTGGCCTCAGCTACACGCTGGGCGCGGTGGTCTTCCTGCTGGACAACAAGCTGCGCTACGCCCACTTCGTCTGGCATCTGTTCGTGCTGGGCGGCAGCGTCTGCCACTTCTTCGCGGCCCTCTGGTACGCCTACGGTTGAGGCCTGACGGGCCGACAACAGCGCCAGCCAGGCGCCTTCCTTAGTTCTGAGGATGCCGGCTGCCGTGCGGGGGAAATCCCTCCGCACCGGCGCAGCCACAGGTATCTGATCGGCGCCAGGCCCCAACGATCGCGGCAAAGGTTCCTCTGAGAGCCTGCCTGCGCAAAAACACGGGTCGGGGCATCTTGGCGGCACCCCTCCCAACGCCGCACGGCACTCTCGACTAGGAGGATCCCATGGTGATCGAAATGGCGGGACGACGCCTGCGCCGGCTTGCGATGAGCGGGCTCGCACTGGCTGGGCTGATGTGTGCAGGCATTTCGGCGACGGCCGACCCCAACGATGCGGGCTGGCCGTCGGCCGGGCAGAACCTCAGCAACACCCGGCACCAGCAGCACAGCGGCGGCATCAGCGTGCAGACGGTGGGCGGCCTGGCGCAGAAATGGGTGTTCACGACCGGCGGCGATGTGTCGGCGACGCCCGCCGTGGACATGGGCGCCGTCTACTTCCCCGACTGGGCGGGCAATCTCTATGCGCTGGATCGCCAGACCGGCGCGCAGCTGTGGAAGGTGTCGGTCGGGGCGGCTTCGGGCACGCCGGGCGACAAGGCCCGCGCCACGCCGGTGATCGCCGGCAACAAGCTCATCGTCGGCACGCAGGGCAATGTGTTCGCACCGCCCCCCTACGGCGGGCCGGGCGGCAAGCTGCTGGCCTTCAACAAGCAGACCGGCGCGCTGCTGTGGGCGACGCAGCTGGACAGCCACTACGGGGCCATCATCACGCAGTCGGCCACGGTGCACGGCGACCGCGTCTACGTTGGCGTGGCCTCGCTGGAGGAGGCGCTGGCCGGCACGGTGGGTTTTTGCTGCAGCTTCCGCGGCAGCATGCTGGCGCTGGACGTCAACACCGGCGCCATCGTTTGGAAGACCTATATGGTGCCGCCCGGCTACTCGGGCGGCGCGATCTGGGGCAGCGCGCCGGCCGTGGACACCAAGCGCGGTCAGGTCTACATCGCCACGGGCAACAACTACTCGGTGCCCGAGCCGGTGCGGCTGTGCGTGATCGCGGCGGGCACCAACACCGACGCCGTCAAGGCCTGCCTGGCCGCCGACAACTACTTCGACGCCGTGCTGGCGCTGGACATGAAGACCGGTGCGGTGCGCTGGGCCACCAAGGCCCTGCCAGCCGACACCTGGACGGCCGCCTGCATCGGCTTCGGCGACCCGGCCTTCTGCCCCAGCCCGACCGGGCCCGACTACGACTTCGGCCAGGCGCCGGCCCTCTTCACCGTCAAGATCGACGGCAAGGGCAAGCCCAGCGACGTGGTGGGCGCCGGCCAGAAGAGCGGCAAGTACTGGGCGATGGACGCGGACACCGGCACGGTCAAGTGGGTGACCCAGGCCGGTCCCGGCGGCACGGGCGGCGGCCTGCAGTGGGGCTCGGCGGTGGACGGCAAGCGCGTCTACACGGCCAATGCCAACAGCGACGCGGTGCCCTGGCCCGCGGCGGGTGGCCTGACCAGCGGCGTGTGGAGCGGCATCGACGCCGTCACCGGCCAGCTGCTGTGGCAGACCCGGCCGTCCGGCGGCGGCAGCACCTCGGGCCCGGTGACGACGACCAATGGCGTCGTCTTCGGCTGCTCGCTGGACCGCAGCAACGGCTATATGTATGCGCTGGACGCGGCCACCGGCGTGGAGCTGTGGAAGTTCTCCAGCGGCGGCTCCTGCCTGTCGGGCGCGGCCATCTCCAAGGGCCAGGTGTTCTGGGGCTCGGGCTACAGCAACCTGTTTGGCGCCTTCGGCGGGCCGAACAACAAGCTTTACGCGTTCGAGATCCGGTAGCGCGCCGACGGCTGACCGAGCCGGCGCCGCAACGGCGGCGCCGGCTCTTTTTTGCCCTGCTGTGGCATGCACGCTGCGGATAACGTAGAAACGCAGCCCCACCAACGCCCCACCGGATCACCATGCCCAAGGCCTACTGGATCGCGCGCGTCGACGTCAGCGACGCCGAGCAATACAAGCTCTATGTGCAGCGCAACGACGCGGTGTTTGCCAAGTTCGGCGGCCGCTTCCTGGTGCGTGCGGGCCGCTACGAGAACCCCGAGGGCGCCAGCCGCAGCCGCCAGGTGGTGATCGAGTTCCCGAGCTACGAGATGGCGCAGGCCTGCTACCGCTCGCCCGAGTACGCGCCGCAGATCACGCTGCGCCAGTCCTGCGCCGAGGCGGACATCGTCATCGTCGAGGGCTACGACGGGCCTCAGCCGGGCTGACGCAGCGGCCGCCCGCGTGATCTAACGCCGCTTCGCGGGGGTTTGCACCACCCCTGTCGGCAGGGGCTTTGGCGCGGCGTGGTACATTCGGCGTCATAGATTCGCACAAGACCGTTTTCTCAAGGTCTTATCTGCAGCCCCGCCGGCCACCCCCTGGCCCATTCTCGCGAGCGGCTCGCTACAGCCAACTCCCCGGCAAGTGTTCTTGAGTGTCTCTGTCTCCGCACGGCGCGAAGCTGGCGGAGGGATTTCTCCATTTCAAAATTCCAAAGGAAAACACCATGAACATCGAAACCGGCACTGTGAAGTGGTTCGACGACGGCAAGGGCTTCGGCTTCATCACCCCTGATGGCGGCGGCAAGGACCTGTTCGCTCACCACAGCGAAATCAAGAACAGCGGCGGCTTCCGCTCCCTGGCCGAAGGCGCCAAGGTGGAATTCGAGACCAAGCAAGGCCCCAAGGGTCTGCAGGCCTCGAACATCCGCTCGCTGTAATCGAGCAAAGGGCGCCTGGCGCCCACTCCGCGGCGGCCCTCGATGGCTGGCGCGGCCAACAGAAGAAGAAAATGAACAACAACAAGAACATCGAAGTGGGGCGCTACCTTGTATCGCCCATGACCATGCCTCGGGACGGCGGCGGTTTCACCGCCTCGGTCTCGATCCGATCCGGCCGCGGAATGGCCAGCGTGGACCGCGTCATGTGGTTCAAGCCGGAGTTCCGCAGCTCGCAGGCAGCACTGCACTACGCCACGGCCGAAGGCCTGGCCTGGGCCCGCAGCCACTGACAGCGAGCACCCGTCCCAGGGGCCCCGGCCATGTGCCGGTGCCCCGCCTCACAACTCGCAACGGAGCTTCAATTTGGCCAAGGAAGAACTGATCGAAATGCAGGGCGTCGTGGATGAAATCCTGCCCGACTCGCGATTCCGCGTGACGCTGACGAATGGCCACAAGGTCATCGCCTACACCGGCGGCAAGATGCGCAAGCATCACATCCGCATCCTGGCCGGTGACAACGTGTCGCTGGAGATGTCGCCCTATGACCTGAGCAAGGGCCGCATCACCTTCCGCCACCTGGGCGGTCCGCGTCCCACCCCTGGCGCCGGCGCACAGCGCCGCTGAGCTGGTGCGGGCATGACGCTCGCGCCCTCCCGAATCGGCCGCCATGGCATGCCTGGCGGCCGATTGCTTTTCTGCCGCCAGGCGCACACTCGCGGCATCCAAACCCGCGCGAGCCGCGTAGGCTCGCCATGCCCGTGTTGAAAGCCGGCCTCTATTTGCTGGGCGCCCTGCTGGTGGCGGGCGTGCTGGTGGCCTGCGCGCCGGTGGCCACGCTGAATGCGCTGGCCCCCGGCCACACGCACACGCTGACGGCCGGTGTGGCCTACGGGCCGGGCCCGCGCCAGCAGCTGGACATCTACAAGCCGGCGCGCGCCGCGCCGCGCGGCGGCTGGCCGGTGGTGGTGTTCTTCTACGGCGGCTCCTGGAACCGCGGCAAGCGAGCCGACTACGCCTTCGTCGGCGAGGCCCTGGCCTCGCGCGGCATCCTGACGCTGGTGGCCGATTACCGCCTCTACCCCGAGGTGCGCTACCCCGACTTCCTGCGCGACAGCGCCGCCGCCCTGGCCTGGGGCCTGGGCCATGCCGGCGAGCTGGGCGGCAACCCGCGGCGGGTCTTCGTCATGGGCCACAGCGCCGGCGCCTACAACGCGGCCATGCTGGCCCTGGACGCGCGCTGGCTCAAGCCCACCGGCCGCAGCCCGCGCGAACTGGCCGGCTTCGTCGGCCTGGCCGGGCCCTACGACTTCCTGCCCATGACCAACCCGGACGCCCAGCCGGTGTTCTTCCACCCCAACTATCCGCCTGGCACCCAGCCGCTGGAGCACGCCAGCAAGGCCGCGCCGCGCAGCTTCCTGGCCGCAGCGCGGGAGGACTCGCTCGTCAACCCGCAGCGCAACACCCAGGGGCTGGCGACCAAGCTGCAGGGCCTGAAGGTGCCGGTGACGCTGAAGTTCTATGACCGCGTCGGCCACATGACGCTGATCGCCACCTTCGGCGCGCCGCTGCGCTGGCTGGCGCCGGCGCTGGACGACGTGGCCGTCTTCATCAACGGCGTGGACGGCGAGGGCTGATCAGCCCGCCACCGCCACGCGGTTGCGTCCTTCACGCTTGGCCGCATACAGCGCCCGGTCGGCGCGGCGCATCAGGTCTTCATGGCTGGCGTCGGCCGCGCCCAGCTCGGCCACGCCGATGGAGACGGTCAGGCGCAGCGGCGTGCCGTAATGCAGCTCGATGACCAGGGCCTCGATGTGCTGGCGCAGCCTCTCGGCCACGTCCAGCGCGTCGGCCAGGGTGGTCTCGGTCAGCAGGGCGGCGAACTCCTCGCCGCCCAGGCGGGCCGGCAGGTCGATGACGCGCAGCGCATGGCGGCAGCTGTCGGCCAGCCGGCTCAGCGCGAGGTCTCCCACCTCGTGGCCGTGGCGGTCGTTGACCTGCTTGAAGTGGTCGATGTCCATCATCAGCAGCGACATGGGCTTGCCCAGGCGGCGGCAGCGCGCCAGCTCGGCCTGGGCGCGCTCGTGGAAGTCGCGCCGGTTGCTCAGGCCGGTCAGCGCATCGGTGCGGGCCTGCTGCTCCAGGCGCTGCTCCAGCTTCTTGCGCTCGGTGTTGTCGAAGACGGTGGTGCGGCTGCGCAGGAAGCGGCCCTGGGCGTCGCGCACGGCGGTGGCGCTGACGATGACGGGCAGCACGCTGCCGTCGGCGCGCCTCAGCTCGTACTCGACGTCCTGCAGCTGGCCGCTCTCCAGAAACTGCGGGAACTCCTGGTGGAAGCGCTGCTGGCTGGTCATGGTGAGGAAGTCGGTGAAGGGCCGGCCCAGCACCTGCTCGGCGGGCAGGCCCAGCCAGCCCAGCTCGGTCTGGTTCATGCGCACGACGCGGCCCTGGTCGTCCACCGAGTGGTAGCCGCAGGGCGCGCGGTCATAGAGGTCGGACACCTCGCGGCTCTTGGCCTGGATCTGGGTCATCAGCTCGACGACGGCGCGCTGGTACATGCCGATGGAGCGCAGGCACAGGAAGAGGAAGGTGCCGGTGGCCACCAGCAGCGTCAGCCAGGCGCTGACCTGGCGGTGGTAGACGGCCTCGGGGATGAGGGTGTTGAGGCGCCCGCTGACATAGCCGGCCCCCACCGCCAGCACGGCCACGCCCGCCGCCAGCGCGAAGGCCAGGCCCACGCGCGTCGAGTAGAGGTTGCTGGCCACATAGCAGCTCAGCACCAGCCAGAAGGTGCTGGCCGAGATCAGGCCGAAGGACAGCACGCCCGGCAGGCCGACGGCCCACAGCAGGGCCAGGAAGAGGCCAGACAGCCAGTGGTAGGACAGGCGGCGGCGCAGCAGATAGATGCCGCCCACCAGCAGGGCCAGCACGACGTGGGAGGTGTAGACCGGCAGCCAGCCGCTGATCAGGGATCGCGACACCGAGATGGGCACGCCGATCAGGGCCACGACGACCATGCCCTGCCAGAGATCCTCGATGAACTCGCGCTTCAGCCGGGCGAGCTGGGGCTCCAGCAGCAGGCCGATGTCCACGTCGGCCGCGGCGGCTGCCGTGGCCGATGCCTCGGCGGCAGCCGGCAGGGCGTCAGCGCGGGACAAGCTCGTCTGCATGGCAGGGGCCTCCGTCGGAAGGACTGCCATTCTGGGCCCGCCCGGCGCTCAGCCCTGGGCCAGCGCCAACGCAGTGCGCCAGGCCGTGACGGCTTCCTCATCCGTCCAGCCCTGCGCCGCATCGCCGATGACGATTTCCACCATCGCGCCGCCCTCGATGAGGTGGGAGGCCACGGCCCGCGCACCCAGCCAGAAGCCTTCGCGCCGCGCCACCTCCAGCAGGGCCTGGCGCAGCGCCTCGGGCGCGGCCGGCAGATGCAGCTGGAAGGCGTTGACCTGGGGTGGCTCGGGCGCCACGCGCCAGCCGGGCTCGGCGGCCAGCAGCGCGGCCAGGGCCCGCGCGCGTTCGCGGTAGGCCGGCATCTGGGCCAGCTGGCTGCGCAGGCCCTGCAGGGCGCTCAGCACCATGGGGTAGGCGGTGAAGAGATTGCCGCCCAGGCGGGTCTGCCAGGGGGTGATGCGGGCGATGAAGTCCTCGCTGCCGGCCAGCACGCAGCCGGCCAGGCCGCCCAGGCCCTTGTAGAAGGAGACATAGACCGAATCGGCCAGCGCGGCGATCTCGGCCAGCGAGCGGCCGTAGTGGGCCGAGGCCTCCCAGAGGCGGGCGCCGTCGAAATGCAGAGGCGTGCCGCAGTTGCGGCACCATTGGCTGAGGCGCTGCAGGTCATCCCACTCCGGCAGGCGGTAGCCGCCACGGCGCAGCGGCAGTTCCACGGTGACGACGGCCGGCGCTCCGGGCAAGGCCTCAAGCGGCACGTGCTCCAGGTCGGGCACGGTCAGGGGTACATCGCGCCTGCCGAGGCGCATGCCGCGCAGGCCCATCAACTCCTCGAAAGCCTCGGCCTCGTCGATGGCGATATGGCTTTGCGGGTGCAGGACGACCGGGCCGTCGCGGTCGCCGCAGTGCACGCGCAGGGCGGCCAGCTGGGCGGCCACGCCCTTGTGCATGAAGCGCGCGGCCGGCTTGCCGAGCAGGGCCGCGACCTCGGCCTCCAGCGCCTGGATGGCCTGGCCCTGGCCGTAGACGTCCAGCGGCTGGTCGGCTTCGGGCAGCTCCGCCAGGGCGAGCAGGGACTCACGCATGGACAGCAGCGGGCGGTGGCCGCCGAGCCAGCGCGTGCAGCGCTTGCGCAGTTCGGTGTCGGCGTGGAGGGTGGTGTTGGAGTAGCTGGCGGCGGGCATGGGCGGCAGTGTCGCCCGGGGTGGGGATGCCCCTTCCAGCGGGCCTCACTAAAATCTCGCCCTTTTTCCTCGCGCGCCCGCGCAGGTGCGCCTTCCATGCAAGCCCTCCCCCCGCAGCTTCCCGCCGCCGAGCCCCTGGCCCGGCTGCTGCTGCAATGGGGCGTCGCGCCGGTGCCGGCGGCGCCCGTGGCCGAACGCCTGGGCGGCTGGCTGGGCTGGGCCGAGGCCATCGGCCTGTCCCAGTTGCTGGCCACGGCGCCCGCGGCCGGCGCCAACGAGGCCGCCGGCCGCGAGGCCCTGGACTGGGCCCACGCCGCGCTGGACCGGCTGCAGACCGAGCTGACGGCCGCCTTCGACGACGCCCTGCTGGCGCGCGACTCCGCCGAGATCGCCCCCGAAGGCGTGCCCCTGTCCGACCTGCTGGCGCCCTACCGCCTGCACCACGCCCAGCAGCAGCGCAGCATGGCCGCCCGCGTCGCCACGCTGCGCGAACGCCTGCGCCCGCGCCTGGCCGAGGCCTCGGGGCCGCTCGCGCGGCTGGCCCAGCTGGACGCCGTGTTCGAGCGCGCCGTGGTCGCCCAGGAGCGCCCGCTGCTGGCCGGCCTGGCCGCCGTGCTGACCCGGCGCGCCGAAACCCACCATGCCACCGACCCGCGCCGCTGGCGCGCCCGCTTCTGGGCCGACCTGCAGCGCGCGCTGCGGGCGGAACTGGACCTGAGATTGCAACCGGTGCAAGGCCTCATCGAGGCCCTGCACCCCGCCGATTCCCGATGAACCGCTTCCTGAACGCCCTCTATCCCCTCGCCCTGGCCGCCGGCCTTGCAGGCATTGCCGGCGCGGCCCTGGCCGCCGCCCGCCACCACCCGGTGGCCCTGGCGATGACGCTGCTGATCGCCGCCTTCTTCGCCATCGGCGTGTGGGAGCTGACGGCCTTTCGCCGCAGCAGCCGCGAACTGGACGCCGCGCTGCAGGGCGAAGACTTCGCCGCCCGGCTGCCCGCCACCTTGCGCGCCGCCGTGCAGCAGCGCCTGGACGGCCTGCGCGTGGCCCTGCCGGGCCTGTCGCTGGCGCCGGCCCTGGCCGGCCTGCTGGTGCTGCTGGGCATGCTGGGCACCTTCATCGGCCTGGTCATCACGCTGAGCAGCACGGCCTCGGCCCTGGGCCAGACGGCCGACCTCGCCGCCCTGCGCAATGCCCTGGGCGCGCCGGTGCAGGGCCTGGGCCTGGCCTTCAGCGCCAGCGTGGCCGGCGTGACCGGCTCGGCCATGCTGGGCCTGATGGTGGCCCTGGCACGCCGCGAGCGCGCGGCCGTCGTCGCGCTGCTGGACACCGCCCTGCTCGGCAAGCTGCGGCCGCTGACGGCGGCCCACCGCCGTGAGGTCGCGCAGCAGGCCGCCGAGGCCCTGGCCGCCGAGACCGCGCGCAGCCACCAGCTCGAGCTCGTCGCGCAGCTGCAGGCCCATGCCAAGCACATGGCCGACCAGCTCGCAGCGCAGAACGATCGCTTCCACGGTGAGACCAGCAAGGCCTACACGGCCCTGGCCGCCAGCGTGGACACGACGCTGCGCACCAGCCTGGCCGAGAGCGCCCGCCTGGCCGGCGCCGCCATCCAGCCCGCGGCCGAAGCCGCCATGGCCGGCATCGCCCGCGAGGCCGCCGCCCTGCATGAGCGCGTGGGCACTCAGGTGGGCGAGCAGCTCGGCGCGCTGAGCAAGCGCTTCGAGGCTGGCGTGAGCCAGATCGCGCAGCAGCAGGCCGCTGCCGCTCAAGCCCAGGGCGAAGGCCTGGTCCAGCAGCGCGAGGCCGCGCTGAAACTGCTGGCCGACACCGCCGCCACCACCCAGCAGGCGGTGGACCGCCTGGGCGATCGCTGGGCCGCCGAGGCGCAAGCCCTGCTGGCTGCGCAGGCCGAGGCCGACAACGCCCGCGCCGCCACGCTGCGCGGCCAGATCGATGCCCTGGCCGCCCAACGCAGCGCCGCCCAGCAGGCCCTGGCCGACGCCGCCGAACGCTTTGCCGCCCAGTCGCAGGCCCTGCTGGACCGCGTCGCCGCGCAGGACGAACAGCGCCGCGCCGAAGCCCGCGCCGATGCCGACGCCCTGGCCCGGCAACGCGCGGCCAACGAGCAGCTGCTGTCCACCCAGCGCGAAGCGGCCCAGCAGCTGCTGGCCGACAGCGGCGCCCGCGCCCAGCACGCGCTGACCGAGCTGAGCACCGGCTTCGCCGCCCAGACGCGCGATCTGCTGGACCGCATCGCCGACACCCAGACCCGCCACGCCGCCCTGCAGGCCGAGCTGGAGGCGCAAGCCCGCGCCGAGGCCCGTGCCGAGGCCGAAGCCCTGGCCCAGCAGCGCACCGCCAATGAAGCGCTGCTGTCCGCCCAGCGCGAGGCCGCGCAGCAGCTGCTCGCCGCCAGTGGCCAGCGCGCGCAGGACGCGCTGACCGAGCTGACCGCCGGCTTCGCCGCCCAGACCCAGGCCGCCGTCAAGGCGCTGGCCGAGGCCCACACCCAGCTGCAATCGGCCCATGCCGCCAACGACGCCGAGCGCCTGTCCGCCTGGCGCAGCGAGCTGCAGGCCGCCGGCGCCACCCAGCTGGCCCAGCAGCAGCAGCTCGCCGACGGCCTGCTGACCCACACCCGCGAGCTGGTCGCGCAGACCGAGGCCCAGGCCAAGACCACGCTCAGCGAGGCCGGAGCCCTGCTGCAGGCCGCCGGCGAGGCGCCGCGTGCGGCCGTCGAGGTCGTTGCCGCGCTGCGCGAGCAGTTGGCGCAAAGCCAGGCCCAGGACCGCGCCGCGCTCGCCGAGCGCGCCGAGCTGATGCAGACCGTCTCGACACTGCTGGCCTCGCTGCAGCAGGCTGCCGGCGAACAGCGCGCCGCGCTGGACACCCTGCTGGGCGGCGCCGGCTCGCAGGTGCAGGCGCTGATCGGCGGCGCGGCCACACAGGTGAGCGCGCTGCTGGACGGCACCGCCTCCCACGTCAGCGCACTGACCAGCAGCGCCGCGGCCCAGGTGGAGGCCCTGGTGGGCAGTTCCGCCACGCAACTGGAGGCGCTGGGCCAGCGCTTCACGGCCCAGGCCGACGCCACCGGCCAGACCCTGTCCGAGGCTGCAACGACGATGGCCGCCAGTGCCGCCGAGATGGGCAGCCTGGGCGAGGGCTTTGGTGCAGCGGTCGAGCAGTTCCAGGGCGCCAATGCCCAGCTGGTGCAGCACCTGGCCGCGCTGGAGGAGCGCCTGTCGGCCGCGATGTCGCGCAGCGACGAGCAGCTGGGCTATTACGTGGCCCAGGCACGTGAAGTGATCGACCTCTGCCTGGGTTCGCAGAAGCAGGTGCTGGACGCGCTGCAGGGGGCCACCGCGAATGGATGAGCCGCTGGAGATTGAACAGGAAGGTGTCGGCACCCCCGCCTGGGCCGCCTTCGGCGACCTGATGGCCGGCGTGCTGGGCGCCTTCGTGCTGGTGCTGGCCGCGGCCCTGGTGGGCCAGCTCGACCTGGCCAACAAGCTGGCGGCCGAAGTGGCCCAGCGCCAGGCCGAGCAGGCGCGGCGCGAGGCGCTGGAGCGCGCCCTGGCCGGGCCGCTGGCGGACGGGCGCATCACGCTGTCGGACGGCCGCATCGGCATCAGCGGCGCGGTGCTGTTCGCCATCGGCTCCGACCAGCTGCATGCCGACGGCCGCGCGCTGATCAAAAGCCTGGCCCTGCCGCTGCGCACCTATCTGGCCCAGCGCGACGAGATCCTGATGGTGAGCGGCTTCACCGACGACCGCGGCTTTCTCACAGGCAAGGGCGGGCTCAAGGGACGACGGGCCGCTCCCGAGTCCCTTGACCCCCTCGGGGGGCAGGCCGGGCAGGCGCCCGGCCTTGGGGGCTCCAAGACCTTCGCCGACAACTGGGAACTGTCGGCCCAGCGCGCGCTGACCGTCACGCGCACGCTGATGGCCGAGGGCCTGCCGCCCGACGCCGTGTTCGCCGCCGCCTTCGGGCCGCAGCAGCCGGTGGCGTCCAATGACGAGGCCGGCGGCCGGGCGCTGAACCGCCGCGTCGAGATCGCCCCCACGCCGCGGCCGCAACGGGCCGCCGCCTCCGCGCCGTGATCGACGACCCCGTCGCCTGGGTCCAGGCCCGCGCTGATGCCGGGATGGAGGCCGACCCGGTGCGCCGCCGCGTGCTGGAGGCGCTGGCGCGGCGGGCGGCCGCCCAGCAGGGCGCGCTGCGTGAGCGCCTTGTCGCCCGGCTGGTGCAGCGCGCCGAGGCCGCACCCCTGCCGCTGCCCGCACCCCGCGCCGCGAACGCGGCAAGTCCACTGACCGAGCTGCTCGCCCAGCTGCAGGCCGGGCCCGAGCTGCGCAATGTGCATGTCCATCGCCGCACCTGGAGCGCGCTGCGCCTGACGCGCCGCCTCGCCGAGGTCAGCGCGCCGGTGCCCGAGCATCTCGGCCCGCTGAACAGCCAGGTGCTGGTGGCGCGCGCCCTGCAGCAGGTGCAGGGCCTGTCGCCCGACTATCTGCAGCGCCTGCTGACCCAGCTCGACGGGCTGGCCGCGCTGGCGCCGCTGCAGGTGGCTGGAGAAGCGGAGAAACCGGCCCGCCCGGCCGCGCGCAAGACCGCGTCTTCACGCAAACGCTGAGGGCGGGCCCTAACTCCGCGGTTGAATCGTCGGACGAGTTTGCAGACACTGCGCAGCGCCGATGACAACGCTGACAGCCATGAAGCCCATCCTCTATTTCTCGCGCAACCCCAACCCCCGTCTCGCCGTGGCGGCGGCGAAGTACCTGGGCGCGCCGGTCAGCTACGAGTTCGC
This sequence comes from Roseateles sp. GW821-FHT09H10, assembly GCF_059415865.1. Classification (NCBI taxonomy): domain Bacteria; kingdom Pseudomonadati; phylum Pseudomonadota; class Betaproteobacteria; order Burkholderiales; family Sphaerotilaceae; genus Roseateles; species Roseateles sp. GW821-FHT09H10. The sequence continues at coordinate 576,904 of NZ_JBWKOB010000002.1, forward strand.
CGCGCCGCTGGCCCCGGACCAATCCGACAGGTTCAGGCCGCTGAACCCCTCGCTGCGCATTCCCATCCTGGTCGAGGCCGACGGCAGCTCGCTGTTCGAGGCCGATGCCATCGCCTGCCGGCTGTCGCAGCTGACGGGTTCGGAGTTCTGGCGCACGGGGCCTGAGCTGCCGGACATGATCCGCTGGATCAGCTGGAGCCGCGACAACTTCATGAGCGCCTGCGACATGGTGCATTTCGAGCGCGGCACCAAGCAGCGCTACCGCCTGGGCGCGCTGGACGAGGGCCTCGTGAAAAGCGGCCTGCAACGCTTCCAGGAGACGGCGGCCATCCTGCAGGCCCATCTGTCCAGGCAGGACTGGCTGCTGGCCAGCGGCCTGTCCTATGCGGACTTCCGCATGGCCGTCTTCCTGCCCTACAACGACGTGGCCCGCCTGCCCCTGGCCGACTACCCGGCCGTGGCGGCCTGGCATGAGCGCCTGCTGGCCCTGCCGGCCTGGCGTCATCCTTTCGAGGGACTGGCGGCGCCCGAACTGCCGCCCATCCCGGCCTGAGCGCCAAGCATGATGCCGCCCATGGCGAAGAAAGATCCCGCGTCGCAGCTCGACCGCATCAGCTTCCAGGACTGGGCCCTCGCCGTCATCGGCGGCGTCTTCACGCTGGCGGCCCTGGTCATCATCCGCAAGGACTTCAAGACCGGCATCGTCACGCTGGGCTTCTTCGGCCTGTGCTTCGCGCATGCCGTCAGCGTCATCCTGCGCAAGCGCCGCGCGCGCCGCCAGGTGGCGATGAAGGCCTCGGTGGCCGGCGGCGTGCCGCTGCGCCAGTCGCGCCTGCGCATGGGCCTGCTGGGCGGCGCCCTGGGAGTGCTGGGCGCCCTGCATGCGGCCTTCACGACGAATCTCGTGCAGATAGCCATCGGCTGGTTCCTGGTCGCCGTGGGCGCCGTGATGCTGATCGGCCTGGCCTCGGGCCTCATCTACACGGCCTATGTGCAGTTCGACCCCGAGGGCCTGAGCTTCGGCGACCGCCACGGCAAGGCCCTGGTGCCCTGGGACGCCGTGACCGGCCTGGCGCGCACGGACATGAGCAACAACCCCGTCGTCCTGGTGTCCGTCGATGTCGATGCCATCGCGATCCTGCCTCCCTCGCGGCAGTTGCAGCTGTTCAAGCAGATCGGCCGCACGCGCGGCACTTTCGGCGCTGACTTCGCCATCATGAGCACAGTCTATGGCATCGACGCGCCGGTGCTGCTGGCGGCGCTGGAGCGCTATGTGGCCGAGCCCGGGGCGCGTCAGGAGCTGCAGCGCCTGCCGCGGCTGCGCGGCTAGGCCCAGGGGCCTTCGATCAGCGCCCGCGTCTCCTCGACGGCGATGCGCCACATCTCCAGCACCTCTTCGTCCGGCCTCTCGTAGGCGCCGCCGAAATTGCCATCGCCGGCCAGCTCGCGCGCCGCATCGGGCGGCAGCACGGCGTAGCGCTGGTAGTCCACCGGCGCCTTGCGGCCTTCGGGCTGCACGACGCCCGCCAGGCGCGTCCACGGCAGGTTCTCCATCCACGAGGCGTGGGCCGACTGCGGATCCCTGGCCTTCACATAGGCGAGGGTCCTCGGTGAGTTCCACCAGTTGTGAAAGCGCACCCGCGTGCACGGACGCGCCGCCATCCATTCGGCCACGGCCGCCGCGACGGGCTGGTTGCCGCCATGGCCGTTGACGATGAGGATGCGCCTGAAGCCCTGGTGGTCCAGGCTGTCGAGCAGGTCCTGCACGACACGCACCAGGGTCTCGACCTTCAGCGTGACGGTGCCCGGGTAGCTCATGAAGCTGGGTGTGATGCCGAAGGGCAGCACCGGGAAGACCGGCACCCCCAGCGGCTCGGCCGCCTCGACGGCGACGCGCTCGGCCAGGATGGCATCGACCGCAAGGCTGAGGTAGGCGTGCTGCTCGGTGCAGCCTATGGGCAGCAGGCAGCGGTCGTCGGCCTTGAGGAAGGCCTCGACCTGCATCCAGTTCATGTCCGCAATTCTCATTGGCAGTTCTCCGGTGTGTACTCGCGGCATTGGCCGCGCGCGAAACCTGCGGGCCGAGCGCCGGGCCGCTCCCTAGCCGGCCCGCGCTGGCAATGTGCTTGCAGCTCGATGCCGCAAGCATCGTCGTCCCTTCGGGGGATCGGTCAAGGTACTCCTTGGACGAGGGGCTTCAAATCAACCTGTGAGTAGTTGTTGAGGCCGAAGGGGCTGACCTTCATGCCCACGACGCGCTTGCTCGTGGCGATGGCCGTCGTCGGGTAGGTCAATGGCACCCAGGGCGCGTCGTCGCGGTAGAGGGCCTGGGCGCGACGGTAGAGGGCGTCGCGCCTGGCCTGATCAGCCACCTCGCGCGCCTCGGCCAGCAGGGCGTCGAAATCCTTGCGGCACCAGCGCGCCACATTGCTGCCACCCGCCACGGCCGCGCAGCCGAAGTTGGGGGTCAGGAAGTTGTCGGGGTCGCCGTTGTCCGACGCCCAGGCCAGCAGCGTCGCGTCATGCTCGCCGGCGCGGGTGCGCTTGAGCAGCTCGCCGAACTCCAGCGTGACGATCTCGACCTTGACGCCTAGGCGCGCCCAGTCGGCCTGCAGCAGCTCGGCGGTCGCCTTGGGGTTGGGGTTGGTGGCGCCGGCGCCGGCGCGAATCCACAGCTTGAGCGCGAAGCCGTTGGCGAGACCGGCAACCTTCAACAGCTCGCGGGCCTTGGCCAGGTCTTGCGGCGGGGCGCCGAACCTCTCGTCGTAGCTCCACTGCGACGGCGGGAAGGGGTTGCCGGCCGGCATGGCGGCGCCGCCGTAGACGGCACGGACGATGGATGCGCGATCGGTCGCGAGCACCAGCGCCTGGCGCACGCGGCGGTCGTCCAGCGGCTTGTGCTCGACATTCAACGCAACAAAGGTCGTGACCAGGCCGGGACCGGTCAACAGCTGGAGCTTGGCGTCGCGGCGGATCTCGTCCCAGGTCTGGGGCAGGGGGTAGAGGCCGATGTCGCACTCGCCGGCCTTGAGGCGCTGCAGCCGCGTGGCGGGATCGGGCGAGATGGAGAAGAGGAGCTTGTCCAGCGCCACCTTGCCGCGGAAATAGCCCGGGTGGGCGTCATAGCGGACGACGGCGTCCTTCACATAGCTGCGGAACTGGAAGGGCCCGGTGCCGACAGGCTTGGTGTTCATCTCTTCCATGCGGCCCGCAGCCTGCAGCTGCTGCGCGTACTCGCCGGACAGCACGCTCAAGAAACCCATGGCCAGGTCGGCCAGGAAGGGCGCCTCCGGCCTTGTGAGCTCGATGCGCACGGTGCGCGCATCCACCGCGGTGACGCTCTTGACCAGCTGGCCGAACTGCATGGCCGAGGCGTAATACCAGCCCTGGCGCGGCTGCCCATGCCAAGGGTGCTTGGGGTCGATCTGGCGCGTGAAGCTGTAGACGACGTCGTCGGCCGTCAGCGGCCGCGTCGGCTTGAACCAGGGCGTGGTGTGGAAGGCCACGCCGGCACGCAGATGGAAGGTGTAGGTCTTGCCGTCGGCGCTCAGCTCCCAGCGTTCGGCCAGGGCGGGCACCAGCTTGGTCGTGCCGGGCTCGAACTCGACGAGGCGGTTGTAAAGCGCCTCCGACGACGCATCGGCCGTGGAGTTGGCATGGAACAGCGAGTAGTCGAAGCCGTCGGGGCTGGCTTCGGTGCAGACGGTCAGGGTCTTGGCGCTGGCGTGGGCGGCCCCCAGTGCAAGGGCAAGCGCGATCAGGCGTTTCATGTCAGTCATCCATTCAGCACCACGGCACCCACGCCGAACAAAACCGAGTATTCCGGGCCGAGCGCTGGGCCGCTCCCGAGCCGGCCCGTCTGGCGATGTGCTTGCGGCTCGATGCCGCAAGCATCGCCGTCCCCTCGGGGGACCGACCAGGTTCGCGCGCGTTCAGCGCAGCGAGACTGGGCGAGGGGCATCATGGCTTCCAGGCCATGCCAACGGTCTTCGGCGCGGTGTGCACAAAGCCGAACTGCGCATAGAGGGCATCTGCCGGCACGTCGGCCAGCAGGCTGACATAGCCGCCCTCGGGCACGTTGTCGCTCAGCCAGCTCGCGATCTCACCCATGATCAGCTTGCCCAGGCCTTTGCCCTGGTGCTCGGGCAGCACGGCGATGTCGACGACCTGGAAGGCCGTGCCGCCGTCGCCGATGACGCGGCCCATGCCGACGGGTTCGTGGTTCATCATGACCTGCACCCCGAACAAGGTGTTGGGCAGGCCCCGCGCGGCAGCCTCGGCGGACTTGGGGCTCAACCCCGAAGCGACGCGCAGATGGCGGTAGGTGTCGGCCGTGGGCGTGACGTGCAGCGTCGTGTAGGGGCTCATGGCAGCCATTCAACCATCACCTGCAGGCATACCCGCATGGGCCTCCGACATGACCCCTGCGGGCTGGCCCGGGGCCGCCGGCGCGAGTGCGCTGCAACAATCCGGGCTTGGCCAAGCCTTCCCACGCATGAAGTCCACCTCCCTCGTTGCCGCCACCCTGGCCCTGCTGCTCAGCGCCTGCGCCAGCGTGCCGACGCCGGCGCCCGCCCCCGCCGCACGCGTCACGCCGGCTGAATCGACGCCCGCCGCCCCCGTGCGCGCGCCCCAGATCGACCGCAGCTACACCTCGCAGAACCAGGACAGCCGCAGCCTCTTCATCGTGCTGCACTACACCGTGCTGGACTGGGAGAAGTCGCTCAAGGTGCTGACCACCGGCGGCCAGGTGTCCAGCCACTACCTGGTGCGCGACAACCCGGCCATCAGCTACGCCCTGGTCGACGAGAACCGCCGCAGCTGGCATGCCGGCGCGAGTTTCTGGGGCGGGCACACCAACCTGAACTCCTCGTCCATCGGCATCGAGATCGTCAACGCCGGCTGGGTGGACGGCCCCGGCGGCCGCGTCTACGCGCCCTTCCCGCAGGCCCAGGTGGACGAGGTCATCGCCCTGGTGCGCGACATCCAGAAGCGCCACAACGTGCGGCCCGAGCGCATCATCGGCCACGCCGACATCGCCCCTGGCCGCAAGCAGGACCCGGGTCCCAGTTTTCCCTGGCGGCAGCTCGCCGACGCCGGCCTGATCCCCTGGCCCGACGGCCCTTCGGTCATGGTCAAGACGCTGGAGCACGAGGTCGCGCCGCGCGACGTGGCCTGGCTGCAGGAGCGCCTGAACCGCATCGGCTACAACGTGTCGCGCAGCGGGCAGATGGATGTGCTGACCCGCGAGACCATCGCCACCTTCCAGATGAAGTACCGGCCGCGCGACTATTCCGGCACGGTGGACGCCGAGACCGCCGCGCTGATCGAGGTCGCCTCCACGCCCAGCGCCATGCGCGTGGCCGGCGCTGGCGACAGCGAGACCCGGCCCTACACCTCACGCTGGTAAGACGTGCTCGCCTTCCTGCTCAAGCGCCTCGCGACCCTGGTGCCGACATTGATCGGCATCACCCTCGTCGCCTTCGGCCTGATCCGCCTCGTGCCCGGCGACCCCATCGAGGTCATGATGGGCGAGCGCCGCCTGGACCCCGAGGCCCACGCCGCCCTCGTCAAGCGCATGGGGCTGGACCAGCCCCTGCCGGTGCAGTACGCGGACTATGTCGGCAAGCTGCTGCAGGGCGACCTGGGCCAGAGCCTGGTCAGCCGCGAGCCGGTCAGCAAGGAATTCGCGGCCCTGTTCCCGGCCACGGTCGAGCTGGCAACCGCCGCGCTGATCTTCGCGGTGGGCTTCGGCCTGCTGCTGGGCGTCAGCGCCGGGCTCAAGCGGGGTTCGCTGCTGGACCAGGGTGTGATGGGCATGGCGACGGTGGGCTACTCCATGCCGGTGTTCTGGTGGGGGCTGATCCTCATCATGTTCTTCTCGGTGCAGCTGGGCTGGACGCCGGTGTCAGGCCGCATCGGCATCGAGTTCGACCCGCCCCGCGTGACGGGCTTCATGCTGATCGACGCGGCCCTGAGCGATGAGGAAGGCGCCTTCAAGTCGGCCCTGATGCACCTCATCCTGCCGGCCCTGGTGCTGGGCACCAGCACGCTGGCCGTGGTGGCGCGCATGACGCGTTCTTCCATGCTCGAGGTGCTGCGCGAGGACTATGTGCGCACGGCCCGCGCCAAGGGCCTGTCGCCGACGCGGGTCGTCGTCGTGCACGCGCTGCGCAATGCGCTGATCCCGGTGCTGACGGTGGTGGGCCTGCAGACCGGCAGCCTGCTGGCCGGCGCCGTGCTGACCGAGACCATCTTCTCCTGGCCCGGCATCGGCAAATGGCTGATCGACTCCATCGGGCGGCGCGACTATCCCGTCGTGCAGGCCGGCATCCTGATCTCGGCGCTGACCTTCATCGGCGTCAACCTGATCGTGGATGTGCTGTATGGCGTGGTGAATCCGCGCATCCGCGGAGGGGGTCACTGATGAGCGCCGTCCTCGACAAACCCATCGAGCCGCCCGGCCCCCTGCGCGAGTTCTGGCAGGGCTTTGCCGCCAACCGCGGCGCCCTCATTGCGTTGATCGTCTTCGCGTTGATCGCGCTCGCCTCGCTGCTCGCCCCGCTGATCGCGCCCCACGACCCCATCGAGCAATACCGCGACTTCATGCTGACGCCGCCCATCTGGGCCGAAGGCGGCAGCACGCGCTTCCTGCTGGGCACCGATGAGCTGGGCCGCGACATGCTGAGCCGGCTGCTGCATGGCGGCCGTGTGTCGCTGGGCATCGGTCTCGCCGCCGTCCTACTGTCGCTGTTGCCGGGTGTGCTGCTGGGCCTGCTGGCGGCCTTCTTCCAGCGCTGGCTGTCGCCGGCCATCATGCGCGTGATGGACATCGTGCTGGCCCTGCCGGCCCTGCTGCTGGCCATCTGCGTCATCACCATCCTCGGCCCCGGCCTGGTCAACACCGTCATCGCCATCGCCATCGGCGCCCTGCCGGGCTATGTGCGGCTCACGCGCGCCGCAGCCCTGGGCGAGATCGGCCGCGACTATGTGACCGCCAGCCGCGTCGCCGGCGCCGGCGTGTGGCGGCTGATGTTCATCACCGTGCTGCCCAACTGCATGGCACCGCTGATCGTCAACGCGACGCTGAGCTTCTCGTCGGCCATCCTGGAGACGGCCGGCCTGGGCTTCCTGGGCCTGGGCGTGCAGGCACCCACACCCGAATGGGGCACCATGCTGTCGTCGGCCCGCGACTACATCACCCGCGCCCCCTGGGTCGTCACGCTGCCGGGCCTGACCATCCTGGTGTCGGTGCTGGCCATCAATCTGATGGGCGACGGGCTGCGCGATGCGCTGGACCCCAAGCTGAAGAAGGTGGCGTGATGGGCTCGCGCGGATGCGATGTGTTGACGAATGGACCCATCCGGGATTTCGCCCCGGCGGCGGACTCACTTTCTTGGGCGACCTCAGCCAAACCCGATAGCCGTTTGTGCCGAGGTATTTCTCTTCCCCCCTCTGAGCCCGCCGAGGAGCGTACGGCCTTGAGGCCGCATGCGCAGCACGCATCAAGCTCTGACTCCGCGCAACTGTTTGACCAGAGCGTAGCGGCGGGAGTTTTGCGCGGGGCCTCAAGGATGGCGCACCGCAGGGAACCCCTCGCATGGCGAGGGGCGGGCGGTTCGGGGGCGCTTTCTTTGGTTACTTTCTTGTGCGCACAAGAAAGTGACTCGCCCGCGGGGGCGAACTCCCCGCTGGGCCTGGCCATCAACCCACAGCACCGATGAGCCTCCTTCACATCAAGAACCTCCGCGTCCAGTTCGGCGCCTTCCCCGCCGTCGACGGCGTGGACCTGACGCTGGAGCCGGGCGAGCTGCTCGGCATCGTCGGCGAGTCGGGCTCGGGCAAGTCGGTGACCATGCTCGCGCTGATGGGCCTCATTGATGCGCCGGGCAAGGTGGTGGCCGACGCCATCGAGTTCGAGGGCCGCGACCTGCTGAAGCTGTCAGCCAGCGAGCGCCGCGCGCTGATCGGCCGCGACGTGGCCATGGTCTTCCAGGACGCGCTGACCAGCCTCAACCCCAGCTACACCGTCGGTGCCCAGATCGCCGAGGTGCTGAAGGCCCATCTCGGCCTGCGCGGCGCGGCCGCGAAGCAGCGCGTCGTCGAACTGCTGGAACAAGTCGAGATCCCCGACGCGGCCAGCCGCGCCAATGCCTATCCGCACCAGCTGTCCGGCGGCATGAACCAGCGCGTGATGATCGCGATGGCGATTGCCTGCGGACCCAAGCTGCTGATCGCCGACGAGCCGACGACGGCCCTGGACGTGACCATCCAGGCCCAGATCATGGCGCTGCTGCTGAAACTGCAGCGCGAGCAGGGCATGGGCCTGATCATGATCACCCACGACCTCGCCGTCGTCGCCGAGATGGCCCAGCGCGTGGCCGTCATGTACGCCGGCCAGATCGTCGAGACCGGCCCGGTGCCCGAGCTCTTCGACGCGCCGCGTCACCCGTACACGAACGCTTTGCTCGCAGCCATTCCCGAACACAACAAGGGCGCGACGCGCCTGTCCGCCCTGCCCGGCATCGTGCCCGGCGCGCTGGACCGGCCCGCGGGCTGCCTGCTGAGCCCACGCTGCCCGCGCGTGCAGCAGCGCTGCCGAGGCGAACGGCCGGCCCTGGAGAACGGCGTGCGCTGCTTCTTCCCCGTCGAGGAGGCCGCCCATGTCTGAGCTCCTTCTCGAAGCCGATGACCTGGCCCGCCACTACAGCGTCAGCCGCGGCCTCTTCAAACCCAAGGCCACGGTGAAGGCGCTGAATGGCGTCAGCTTCACGCTGGCACCGAAGAAGACCCTGGCCGTCGTCGGCGAATCGGGCTGCGGCAAGAGCACGCTGGCGCGCCAGCTGACGCTGATCGAGCCGCCGACACGCGGCGCGCTGAAGATCCGTGGCACCGATGCCGCCCACGCCGACGCGGCGACCTTGAAGGCCCTGCGCCGCGATGTGCAGATGGTGTTCCAGAACCCCTTCGCCTCGCTGAACCCGCGCAAGACCGTCGAGACGACGCTGGCCGAGCCGCTGCTGATCAACACGCCGATGAGCCTGGCCGAGCGCAAGGAGCGCGTCGCCGCCCTCGCCGCCAAGGTCGGCCTGAGGCCTGAGCATCTGCGCCGTTATCCGCACATGTTCTCGGGCGGCCAGCGCCAGCGCATCGCCATCGCGCGGGCCATGATCCTGAATCCCGGCATCGTCGTCGCCGACGAGCCCGTCAGCGCGCTGGACGTGTCCATCCAGGCCCAGATCCTGAACCTCTTCATGGACCTGCAGGACGAGTTCGGCACGGGCTATGTGTTCATCTCGCACAACCTCTCGGTCGTCGAGCATGTGGCGGACGAGGTCATGGTCATGTACCTCGGCGCGGCGGTGGAGGTCGGCGACAAGAAGACGCTGTTCGCCCGGCCCCTGCACCCCTACACGCGGGCGCTGATGAGCGCGACGCCAGCCCTGCGCAAGACCGACCGGCGCGAGCGCATCGTCATCCACGGCGAGTTGCCCAGCCCGCTGAACCCGCCCAGCGGCTGCAGCTTCCACAAGCGCTGCCCGCTGGCCGTGCCGCGCTGCTCGCAAGAGGTGCCGCAGCTGCGTGAAGTGGACGGCCGGCGCGTGGCCTGCCACGTCGTCTGACTGAGATGACCCGCAGGGCATAACCGCCGCACATGCCCGGCGGCCATTCCGTGATGCGCGGAGTGTTGCTGCGGTGCCGACTGGGCCGCGTCATCTGACGCTCGCATCGCAAGAATCTTCGCGTTCAGCAAAACGCGGAGAAACAGCGATGAAAAACTTCAAGCCCACCCCCGTGAGCCTCGGCCTGGCCGGCCTGCTCTTCATGTTGCAGGGCGCCGCCCTGGCCCAGCAGACGCCCGCCCAGGACGCCAAGGCCAAGGCCGATGCACAGGCGCTGGAGAAGGTCGTCGTCACCGGCATCCGCGCCTCGCTGGAAAGCTCGCTGGACGCCAAGCGCAATGCCTCAGCCAACGTCGACGTCATCACGGCCATCGACGTGGGCAAGATGCCCGACAAGAACCTGGCCGACTCGCTGCAGCGCGTCGTCGGCGTGGCCGTTCGCACGGACTACGACGAGGCCGAGAAGGTCGCCATGCGCGGCACCAACCCCGACATGTCGCTGATCCTGTTCAACGGCCACACGGTCAGCGGCGGCGACTGGTACCTGTCCGACCAGGCCTCCAGCAGCCGCTCCACCAGCCTGTCGCTGATGCCCTCCTCGGTGCTGAACTCGGCTACCGTCTACAAGACCTCGCGCGCCGACATCCTGGACGGCGGCCTGGCCGGCACCGTCAACGTGACGACCCGCAAGCCCCTGGACAGCCCCAAGGGCTTCAGCGGCGTGGTCAGCGCCGGCGGCGTGTACGCCGACCTGCCGGGCAAGACCAGCCCGCAGATCAACGCCAGCCTGAACTGGAAGAACGAAGCCAGCACGCTGGGCTTCATCGGCCAGGTCTTCGCCGAGAAGCGCTACATCCGCCGCGACACCGCCTCGCGCTTTGCCTATGGCGCCAACTCCGGCTGGGACCAGATCAACACGGCCACCATGCTGGGCATCACCGACGCCTCGCTGGCCGGCACGCCCTACAAGGCCGCCGACCTGAACGGCGTGCGCCTGCCGGGTTCCATGTCCACCGAGTTCGTCGAAGGCGTGCGCGACCGCAAGGGCGGCATGTTCTCGGGCCAGTTCAAGCCCACCAACAGCACCGAAGTCGGCATGACCGGCTTCTATTCCAAGATGAACGCGGCCAACTTCGGCCGCGCCACCATGGGCGCCATCTACCAGATGCTGGCCGGCCAGGCCGGCCCGCTGGGCGGCACCGCGGCCACCAGCGCCAACGGCCAGCGCGTCTACGCCTCGATCAAGAACCCGGTCATCGTCGAGGAAGAGACCATCTACGGCCACAAGCTGCGCGTGCTGAAGTCGGCCGAGATCTCCTACGCCAACGGCCTGCCGGCGCAGTACGTCGGCGACTCGGAAGGCTTCTACCGCAGCGGCGCCTATGCCAGCTCCGGCTTCCTGGACTTCGACGCCAAATGGGCCGTCACTGACAAGCTCACGCTGAAAGGCCTGTTCAGCACGACCAAGGGCATTGGCCACACCGACATGGACCGCGGCCTGACCTATTCGCGCTACGGCCAGGGCATCAAGTACGACATCACAGACCTCGAGAAGGCGCCGGACTTCAGCTGGATCAATGCCGGCAGCGGCACCATGCCCCTGGCCAGCACAGCGGCCGCCGGCACGCCGGGCTACCGCCTGACTGGCCGCAGCGGCATGAACCGATATCACACCATCGACAGCGAAAAGAGCTTCGCCCTCGACGGCGAGTACAACCAGGACGCCGGTTTCTTCAGTTCGATGAGCTTCGGCTTCCGCAACGCCGACCACCGCCGCCAGTACGGCCTGTCCACCGTCGCAGCCAAGACCGGCACCATCACCGCACCGGACCCGTCCGCGGCCGTGGCCTATCCCGGTGACTTCGGCCAGTTCCTCGGCGGCAACTTCGACAACACGGGCTTCTACTTTCCTCGCGAGTACCTGACGACCTACTTCAACACGAATCTGGCAAAGGAGACCAACTCCCAGTGGGAGCGCCGCATCTCCGGCTCCATCGACCTGCGCGAAATCCAGAGCTCCGCCTATCTGATGCAGAACCTGGACGGCGAGAAGCTGTCGGGCAATGTCGGCGTGCGCCTGGTGCGCACCACCGTCACCTCGCGCACGCCCGTGCCGATTCCGGCGGGAGCCTGCGTGCGCATCGAACCGGGCAAGCCCTATGTGCCCTGCGCCGCTTACCCGGACGCCATCCTCGACGTCAGCGAAGGCCAGCCTTACTACGACAACACTCCCTTCAACGGCACGACCGGCGTGATCTACCGCAAGGAGACCACCCGCCGCGTCTTCGACGACATCCTGCCCAGCCTGAACCTGCGCTACGAGATTGCCTCGGGCGTGATTGGCCGCCTGGGCCTGTCCAAGACCATCGGCCGACAGAACTACAACCTCTACGGCGCCACCTACTCGGCCCAGGCCTGCAATTCGCAGGGCTGCACGGTCACCGGTCCCAACCCCAACCTGAAGCCGCTGAGCGCACGCAACCTGGACCTCTCGGTGTCCTGGTTCTACGACAAGCGTGCCGTGGTGACGCTGTCCGGCTTCAGCTCGCTGATCGATGGCTATGCCAAGACCGGCGGCACCGCGTCGGGCCAGACCGTCGAGTTGTACGACGGCACGACCAACACCTACCGGACCTACATGATCAACAGCTCCACGCAGCAGAAGGCGCGCATCCGCGGCCTCGAGCTGGGCTGGGAGCAGCCGCTCCTCTGGGGCTTCGGCTTCCAGTCCAACGCCAGCTACACCGAGACGCGCGTGGAAGACGGCCGCCCGATGACGGGTGCTTCCAAGGTCGCCGGCAACCTCGGCGTGTACTGGGAAAACGACGTGTTCAGCGCCAAGCTGGTCTACAACTACCGCAGCGAGTACGTCTCGAGCACCACGGCGCCGGCGCCCACGGCCAACAGCCAGGGCAACTCGACCATCGGCGGCATCCTGATGCCTTCCGCGCCGACGATCGCCGCACCGGTGTCGAAGGTGGACTTCACGGCCAACTACAACATCACGCCGGAACTGCAGATCGCTTTCAGCGCCCTCAACCTGACCAACCCGGTCCGCGCCACCTATCGCTACAGCGAAGCGGAGCAGCAGAAGGTCGACGCGTCAGGCCGCCAGTACTACCTGGAGGCGCGCTACAAGTTCTGATGGAACAACGGCAGCGCGATCAAGGCCGGCTCCCGCCGGCCTTTTTCATGCGCGTCTTAGCGATTGCGCTTCTTCGACACCTCGTTGCCGATGACGCCACCGGCGGCGGCGCCTACGGCGGCCCCGGCAGTCGTGCCGGTCACGACGCCGCCGACAACCGCGCCGGCCGTGGCACCGACGACGGTGCTGGTCTCACGCGCCGACATGCCGGCACAGGCCGTCAGGGCCAGCGTGGCGGCGGCGGCCAGGGAGACGACCGTGACGCGCCAGTAGGCGCCGGTGGAAGGGGTATTCAGTTCGGTGGTGCTCATGGTTTGCTCCTGAAGGGATGGCAATCCCGTGAGCCAACTTTCGGCGCTGGCCGCCGCGGCCGGAACCAGCCTGAGGGCCGAATGGAAGTGGGAACCGGCCTACCCTCGCGCAGCAAAAAGCCACCCGCAGGTGGCTTTGGTCCTACAGCTCCTGTCGGAGCACGACGTCAGCGCCTCATTTGGGTGCCGAGGCGGCCGCATCGGCCGTGCACTTCTTGATGTGGGCCTTGGCGGCGGCACCATGCAGCTTCTTGTCGGTCGCCGACTTCTCGCAGGCCGCAGCTGCCGGCGTGGCGGCTGCACCCCCGCCGGCATCCTTCTCGCATTTCTTCAGGAAGCTGGTCTTGGCGGCGCCCGCCAGCTTCTTCTCCGCGGCCTTGGCATCACATTCGGCATTGGCGGCCATGGCCTGGCCGGCCATGCCGGTCAGCGCGACGAACAGACCGGTCCACAGGATCTTCTTCATGCAGCTCTCCTTCCTCGGGCTTGAGGCGAGTCGATTCAAGCATGCGCCCATGACGCCCGCCAAGCCCTGTTTCATCGGCGTCACAAAATGCGCCGCGGGTGGTGCAGGGCCTCGTGCGCGGCATGCAGACGGCGCACCAGCACGCGGATGAAGCCGCGGTCGAAGCGGTGCTGGCATTCGGGGCTCAACTGACCCACAGACTCGGGCGTGAAGCAGATCGTCGTGCACTCCTGGCTGACGCGGATCTCGGCGCTGTGGCGGCGCAGGTCGGGGTTGGGCGCCAGATAGGCCATCTCGCCCACCGACGTGCCCTGGCCCAGCGATGCGACGAGGCGCCCCTCGCGGAAGACCTGCACCTCGCCCTGGGCAATGATGTGGAAGCTGTTGCCCTCCTGGCCACGCCGGAACAGCGCATGGCCGACGGGGTAGCGCTTCCAGCGCGCCCGCCTCACCACCTCCCACAGCTGCACATCGCCGAAGTCGGCAAAGAACTCCAGCGAGCGCAGCAGGTTGAAACGCTCGGAGTCGCGCACCTCGCCGAGGCGGTTCAGCGGCACCTGCTGGCTGGCGACCAGGGCCGACAGGGCCTGGGCAAAGCTCTCCCAGTCGGCGAAGCGCTCGTGCGGGTTCTTGGACAGGGCACGCAGCACGACGGCATCCAGGCCCTCGGTGACGCCCTGGCGCTGGCCCATCAGCGGCAGCGGCGGCTGGTGGTAGATCTGGTGCATCAGCGCCATCTGGTGCGGCGCATCGAAGGGCGGGCGACCGCTGATGAGGTGGTAGAGCACGGCGCCCAGCGCATAGATGTCGGCCCGGCAGTCGACGTCGCCGCCCTCGATCTGCTCGGGCGGCATATAGGCCAGCGAGCCGACGCGGTGGATCTGGGTCGCGTCGGCATGCAGGTTCAGGGCCGAGCCGAAGTCGCTGACCTTGACGTCGACGACCTGGCCGCCGGGGTCCAGCACGGCCAGCAGATTGGCCGGCTTCACATCGCGGTGGATGACCCCCTGGCGGTAGACATAGCTCAGGGCCATGGCGCACTTGAAGCCGAGTTCGACGACCTGGTCCAGCGGCAGCAGGCGGTCGCTGCGGCAGAAGTGCTTCAGCGTGACGCCGGGCACGTACTCCATGACGAGATAGGGCGCCTCGCCCTCGGAGACGGCGTCGACGATGGCGACGACATTGGGGTGGTGCAGCCGCCCGGCCAGGGCCGCCTCGGCGCTGAAGAAGCGGTTGCTGAAATCGCTGTTCGGCGCATCCGGCGGCGGCGCCCAGGCGCGCATGCGCTTGATGGCGACGTCCTGGTTCTGGAAAGGATCGCGGGCCAGGAAGACATCGCTGGTCGCCCCCTCGCCCAGGCGCTTGAGCACCTGGTAGCGGCCGATATGCGGAGGCAGGTCTTCAGCGAGGGCGCTCATCGCGGGGCATGATACGGACGACCCACGGAGGTGCACCCCCTTGTTTTCTCACGTATTTCTCGCCACGCGTGACTTTGAGCGCGCCCTGGCCTTCTACCGGCCGCTGCTGGCCCTGCTGGGTGTCACCGAACGTTTCTGCGACCTGTCCCAGGGCTGGGCCGGCTGGCAGAGCAGCCCCGGGCCGCGCCCGCTGCTGGTGCTGGGCAAACCCTTCGACGGCGAGCACGAGCCCGGCAACGGCCAGATGGTGGCCCTGCTGGCGACGAGCCGGGCCCTCGTGGACCAGGCGCATGCCCTGGCCCTGGCCCAGGGCGGCCGCTGCGAAGGCCCGCCCGGACTGCGGCCCCACTACCACCCCAACTACTACGGCGCCTACTTCCGCGACACCGAGGGCAACAAGCTCTGTGTGGCCTGTCACGACGCCCCTTCACCCTAGGTCAGCGCAAAGCCCCGGCCATGCGTTCTGGCTGTCCGAGGCCCGCCTCCTAAAATCGCCCCCATGATCCAAGCCAAGCAGGCGCTGCTCGCCGCACTCGCCGACTCTCTCCAGGAAATCGCCCCGGGCTCCAACGCCCCCGTGGCCTTCGAATCCCCCAAGCAGGCCGCCCATGGCGATTTCGCCTGCACGGCCGCCATGCAGCTGGCCAAGCCGCTGAAGGCCAACCCGCGAGAGCTGGCCACCCGCCTGATCGCCGCCCTGGAGGCCAAGCCGGCCTTCCAGCAGTGGGTTCAGGCCCTGGAGATCGCCGGCCCGGGCTTCATCAACATCCGCCTGAAGCCCGAGGCCAAGCAGGCCGTCGTGGCCGAAGTGCTGGCCGCCGGTGCCAAGTTCGGCCACCGCCCGGCCACCGGCAAGCACGTGATGATCGAGTTCGTGTCGGCCAACCCGACCGGCCCGCTGCACGTCGGCCATGCCCGTCAGGCCGCCCTGGGCGACTCGCTGTGCTCGGTGTTCCAGAGCCAGGGCCACGACGTGACCCGCGAGTTCTATTACAACGACGCCGGCGTGCAGATCGCCACGCTGGCCCGCAGCACGCAGCTGCGCCTGAAGGGTTTCAAGCCGGGCGACGACTGCTGGCCGACCGATCCCAAGAACGAAGAGAGCAAGAAGTTCTACAACGGCGACTACATCCAGGACATCGCCGACGCCTTCCTGAAGAAGGAAACCGTCAAGGCCGACGACCGCGAGTTCACCGCCTCGGGCGACATCGACGACCTGGACAGCATCCGCCAGTTCGCCGTGGCCTATCTGCGCCATGAGCAGGACCTGGACCTGCAGGCCTTCGGCCTCAAGTTCGACAACTACTTCCTCGAGAGCAGCGTCTACGCCGGCGGCCAGCTCGACGCGGCCGTGCAGCGCATGGTGGCCAGCGGCAAGACCTACGAGAAGGACGGCGCGCTGTGGTTCCAGTCCACCGACTACGGCGACGACCAGGACCGCGTCATGCGCAAGTCCGAGGGCGGCTACACCTACTTCGTGCCGGACGTGGCCTACCACGTCAACAAGTTCGAGCGCGGCTACACCCAGTGCATCAACATCCAGGGCACCGACCACCACGGCACCATCGCCCGCGTGCGCGGCGGCCTGCAGGCACAGAACCTGGGCATCCCGCAGGGCTTCCCGGACTATGTGCTGCACAAGATGGTCACCGTCATGAAGAACGGCGAGGAGGTCAAGATCTCCAAGCGTGCCGGCAGCTACGTGACGCTGCGCGACCTGATCGACTGGACCAGCCGCGACGCGGTGCGCTTCTTCCTGATCAGCCGCAAGGCCGACACCGAGTTCATCTTCGACGTCGACCTGGCGCTGAAGGCGAATGACGAGAACCCGGTGTTCTACGTGCAATACGCCCACGCGCGCATCTGCTCGGTGATCCGCAAATGGGGCGGTGATGTGTCGGCAATAGCCGGCGCCGACCCCAGCCTGCTCACCGCGCCGACCGAAGAGGCGCTGATGCTCAAGCTCGCCGCCTACCCCGACATGCTGACCGGCGCCGCCGCCGGCATCGCCCCGCATGACGTGGCCTTCTACGCCCGCGACCTGGCCGGCGCCTACCACTCCTATTACGCCGCCGAGCGCGTCATGGGCCAGGCGCCCGAGCTGAGTCGCGCCCGCGTCGCCCTGCTGGCCGCCACCCGCCAGGTGCTGGCCAATGCCCTGTCCATGCTCGGCGTCAGCGCGCCCGAGCAGATGAACCGCGATATTCCCGACACCACGGAGACCGAATGAGTTCTGCTTCCAAACCCGCCGGCCAGAAGAACCAGAAGGGCGGCTTTGTCCTCGGCCTCATCGTCGGGCTGCTGGTCGGCCTGGCCGTTGCGCTGGGCGTGGCCCTCTACATCACCAAGGTGCCCATTCCCTTCGTGAACAAGGTGCCGCAGCGCACCGCCGAGCAGGACGCCCAGGAAGCCGAGCGCAACCGCAACTGGGACCCGAATGCGCCCCTGGCCGGCAAGGCCGCGCGCAGCGCCAGCGGCGTCGTCAACGCGCCGGCCGTGACCTCGCCACCGCCCGCCACGACGACGGCCAGCACTGCCGCCGCGACCGCCAGCGCCGCCGCCGCAGCGGCCCTGCCCCCGCCCAAGCCGGCCGCCGCCAAGGCCGAAGCGCCGGCAGCCGCCTCCGCCCCCACGGCGGTTGCCGGGGCCGACGCCTATGTCTACTTCGTGCAGGCCGGCGCCTTCACCCGCCCCGAGGAGGCCGAGGCCCAGAAGGCCAAGCTGGCCATCCAGGGCTTCACCGCCAAGGTCATGGAGCGCGAGCAGAACGGCCGCACCGTCTTCCGCGTGCGCCTGGGGCCCAATGACACCCGCGAAGCCGCCGAGGACCTGCAACGAAAGATTGAGGGTGCCGGCTTCGAGGCCAATCTCGTTCGTGTACAACGCTGACCGCAATACCGCCTGAAGGATGACTGCCGCCATGAAGCGCCGTGATTTCTCCGCTCTGATCGCCTCCGCACCGCTCGCCGGTGCCGCCTCCCAAGCCCTCGCCCAGGGCGGCCCCGTCGAAGGCCGCCACTACGCGGTGCTGAACCCGCCCCTGCCCGTCACGCCCGGCAAGATCGAGGTGGTCGAGTTCTTCTGGTACGGCTGCCCGCACTGCTATGCCTTCGAGGGCGCCGTCGAGGCCTGGGCCAAGCAGCTGCCGGCCGACGTCGCCTTCCGCAAGGTGCATGTGGCCTTCCGCGCCAACGTCAAGATCCACCAGCGCATGTTCTATGCGCTGGAAGCCATGGGCAAGGAAGCCGCCGCCCGCCCGGCCATCTTCAAGGCCATGCATGAGCAGGGCCTGACGCTGGACGACGCCAAGAGCCAGGCCAAGTTCCTGAGCCCGCTGGGCATCGACCCCGCCAAATACCAGGAGGCCTACAACTCCTTCGGCGTGGTCACCAAGTGCACCCAGGCCGAGAAGCTGTCCGAGGCCTACCGCATCGACGGCGTGCCCAGCATCGGCATCGCCGGCCGCTTCCTGACTTCGCCGAGCGACGCCAACAAGGGCCTGGCCCAGCGTCTGCCCGAACAGGAGCTGGGCCAGCGGGCCCTGCAGATCGCCGACTTCCTGATCCAGCGCGCCAGGACCAAGGCGTGAGCACCGCGCCGGGCCGCCCCAAGCAAGCTCGCTCCTGCTCGGCGGGACAGGCCACCAGGCTGAAGGGTGGCTTCATGACCCGCCGCGATGCCGCCGCGGCGCTGATGGCCGCCGGCCTGGCACCCGCCGTGCTCGCCCAGGGCGGGCCGGTGGAAGGCAAGCATTACGCGCGCCTGGCCCAGACCCTGCCCGGCACGCCCGGCAAGATCGAGGTCATCGAGTTCTTCTTCTACAAGTGCCCGCACTGCAACGCCTTCGACCCGTTGCTGGAGGCCTGGGTGCACAAGCTGCCCGCCGACGTGAGCTTCCGCCGCGTGCCGGTGGGGCAGCAGCTCGTGCTGAAGCTGCACCAGCGCATGTTCTACGCGCTCGAGTCCATGGGCGCGCTGACGCCGCCCGTGCACAGCGGCATCTTCAACGCCTTCCATCGCGGCGGCGTCGAGGCCCATGACGAGGCGGCCATCGCCGCCCTGGTCGGGCAGCTGGGCGTGGACGCGGTCAAGTTCAGGCAGGCCTTCAACTCCTTCGGCATCCAGGCCAAGGTGCAGCAGGGCATGAAGCTGGCCGAGCTGGCCGGGGCCAGCGAGGTGCCGGCCCTGGTCATCGCCGGCCGCTGGCGCACCAGCCCCAGCCAGGCCGGCACGCCGGGCCAGAGCGAGGCCGCCCAGGGCCAGCAGGCCCTGGCCGTGGCCGACCATCTCGTCAAGATGGCACGGGGCAGCAAGGTTTCCTGACACGCTTGCCGCGCGGGAAAGGCTCGCGACGGAAACCGGCCCCTAGAATGGCCTGCAACTTCCGTGCCGCCATGTCCCGCCACCTGATCCCGCTCGCTCTCGTGCTTGCCCTGTTCATCAGTGGTGGCACCGCCCACGCTGAGAAGGCCGACCGGCTCAAGCCCATGGTCTTCACGGCCGACAAGGAAGGCCGGATCGACAGCGTCAACCAGCGCACCGAGCTGTTTGGCAACGTCATCATCACCAAGGGCAGCCTGATGCTGCGGGCCGAGAAGGTCGACGTGCGCGAGACCCGCGACGGCTACCACCAGGCCTATGCCAGCGGCGCCACCGGCCAGCCGGTCAGCTTCCGCCAGGCGCGCGACACCCCCGGCGAGGCCATCGAAGGCCATGCCGACCAGCTCGAGTACGACACCCGCACGGAGACCGTGCGCTTCATCGGCAATGCCAATGTGCGCCGCACCCGCGGCTCGACGGTGGCCGACGAGGTCACCGGCGCCGTCATCGTCTATGACAGCCGCACCGAGGTCTTTGCGCTGGAGGGCGGCAACGCCTCGCCCAACCCGAATGGCCGCGTGCGCATGGTGCTGATGCCGCGCGCCCAACCCGACGCCCCCGCTTCGGCGCCGCCGGCCGTGCTGCCCCTGCAGCCGTCGACGACGATCACGCCGACGAAAAAGCCCTCATGACGACGGCCGCCGAGAGCGTCACCCGCGCGGCCGCGGAATGCGGCAGCCGCCTCGAGGCTGAGGCGCTGGCCAAGACCTATGGCGTGCGCAAGGTCGTCAAGAACGTCCATGTGCGCGTCGACTGCGGCGAGGTCGTCGGCCTGCTCGGCCCCAACGGCGCCGGCAAGACGACCAGCTTCTACATGATCGTCGGCCTGGTGCGCTCCGATGCCGGCGTCATCCGCATCGACGGCGCGGAGGTGCAGCGCCTGCCCATCCATGCGCGCGCCCGCCTGGGCCTGAGCTATCTGCCGCAGGAAGCCTCCATCTTCCGCAAGCTGACCGTCGAGCAGAACATCCGCGCCGTGCTGGAACTGCAGCAGGACGAACGCGGCAAGGGCCTGTCCAAGGCGCGCATCGACGAGCTGCTGAACGGCCTGCTGCACGACCTGTCCATCGAGGGCCTGCGCGACAGCCCGGCGCCGGCCCTGTCGGGCGGCGAGCGCCGCCGCGTCGAGATCGCCCGCGCCCTGGCCACCCAGCCGCGCTTCATCCTGCTGGACGAGCCCTTCGCCGGCGTCGACCCCATCGCGGTGCTGGAGATCCAGCGCATCATCAGCTTCCTGAAGGCGCGCGGCATCGGCGTGCTGATCACGGACCACAACGTCCGCGAGACCCTGGGCATCTGCGATCGCGCCTACATCATCAGCGAGGGCGCCGTGCTCGCCGAAGGCACGCCCGACGAGATCGTGGCCAATGCCGACGTGCGCAAGGTCTATCTCGGCGAAAACTTCAGAATGTAGGCCCGGGCGCCATGAAGCAAACGCTCCAGGTACGCCTCAGTCAGCATCTCGCGCTGACGCCCCAGCTGCAGCAATCCATCCGGCTGCTGCAGCTGTCGACGCTGGAGCTGCACCAGGAGGTCGAGCAGATGCTGGCCAGCAACCCGCTGCTCGAGACCGAAGAGGAATTCACCGTCAGCGCCCCCGAGCTGGCCGCCAATGCGCCGGCCGAATCGGGTGCCGAAAGCGGCAATGACAGCGGTGCCGAATCCGCCGACACGCCCGAAGCGCCCGAGCTGAGCGGCGAGGACTTCGGCGGCACCGAGCGCGAGGACTGGGAGAACGGCACCGAGCGCGACGACTTCGACGGCATCCGCGAGCTGCCCAGCGGCTCCGGCAGCGGCGGTGAGGATGACGGCGAGCGCGAGAGCCAGGAGTCGGCCGAGACGACGCTGGCCGAGCACCTGGCCCAGCAGCTGGCCGGCCACCACCTGTCGCCCGAGGACCGCGCCGCCCTGCATGTGCTCATCGAGTCGCTGAACGAAGACGGCTATCTCGAGGATGCGCTGGAGGAGATCGCCGCGGCCTTCACGGAAGACCCCGAGGAGCTCGAGGACCTGCAGGACCGGCTGCGCATCGCGCTGCGCCTGCTGCAAAGCCTGGAGCCCGCCGGCATCGGCGCGCGCGACCTGTCGGAATGCCTGACGCTGCAACTGCGCGCATTGCCCAAGAGCCCGGCCCAGGTCATCGCCATCTTGATCTGCAAGGGTCATCTGGAGCTGCTGGCCCGGCGCGACATGCGCCGGCTGATGAACGAGACCGGCGCCGACGAGGCCCTGCTGCGCGAGGCCCAGGGCCTGATCACCCAGCTCGAGCCCAAGCCCGGCCGCCGCTTCGCCCAGGGCGCCGCCGCGGCCATCGTGCCCGACGTCATCGTGCGCAAGAGCGGCCGCGAGTTCCGCGTGCTGCTCAACCCCGAGGTGGCGCCCAAGCTGCGCATCAACGAGCTCTACGCGAATGCGCTGCGCGCCACGCGCGGCGGCATCAGCAACTCGCCGCTGGGCGGCCAGCTGCAGGAGGCGCGCTGGTTCATCAAGAATATCCAGCAGCGCTTCGACACCATCCTGCGCGTCAGCCAGGCCATCGTCGAGCGCCAGCGCGGCTTCTTCACGCATGGCGAGCTGGCCATGAAGCCCCTGGTGCTGCGCGAGATCGCCGACGAGCTGGGCCTGCACGAGTCCACCATCTCGCGCGTGACGACGGCCAAGTACATGGCCACCAGCTGGGGCACCTTCGAGCTGAAGTATTTCTTCGGCTCGGGACTGTCCACCGAGACCGGCGGCGAGGCCTCCAGCACGGCGGTGCGCGCGCTGATCAAGCAGTTCGTCGCGGCCGAAGACATCAAGAAGCCGCTGTCGGACAGCGCGCTCGCGGCCATGCTCGAGGAGCAGGGCATCCAGTGCGCGCGGCGCACGGTGGCCAAATACCGCGAGGCGATGAAGATCGCGCCGGCGAATCTGCGCAAGGCGCTTTGAGCTGACGCCTCAGTCCACCGGCAACTCCGCCTTCCGCCACTCCCGCGGCGACTGCCCCGTATGCGCCCGGAAGGCGCGTGACAGCGCCGCCTCGCCGCCGTAGCCCACATCCATCGCGATGTGCTTGAGGGCCTTGCCTTCGCGCAGGCCCTTTTGCGCCAGGCCGATGCGCCAGCGCTGCAGGTAGACGCCCGGCGTGCAGCCGACGACGTCGCGGAAAGCATTGGCGAACACCGTGCGTGACATGCCGGCGGCCGCCGCCAGTTCCTCCAGCGGCCAGTCGCGCCGCGGCGCCTCGTGCAGGGCCACCAGGGCGCTGCGCAGCTTGGGATGGGACAGGCCAGCCAGCATGCCGGACTCGACCTGGCCCTGGCTCATCAGCTCGCGCAGCACCCAGATCAAGAGCACCTCGAACAGCCGGTCCAGCATCAGCTGGCGGCCGCAATGCGTGGCCTCGGCCTCCGCGAACAGCTGCTCCAGCACCGGCGCACAACCAGGCACAGAGGCCAGCGGCAAACAGACCCAGGGCGGCAGCGCCGCAGCGATGGGGTGGCCGGCGCCGCCCTCGAAGGCCATGTGGGCGCACAGGAACTGGGCGCCGCAGCTCGGGTCGGTCACGAAGCGATGCGCCAGCGGGCGCGGGTAGAGCAGCAGGCTGGGCTCGGCAATCCGCAGCGGCTCGGGCGTGCCGTCGTTGTGCACCTCCACGCCGCCCTCGCGGATCAGGTGCAGCTGGCCGCGCCCCGCCTGCGGTTCCAGGCTGTTGACGCCGCACAGCGGCCCGACCTGGAAGGTCTCGGCGCGCACGGCGAAGTGGGTGAAGAGGGCGGCAAGTCGATCGGCCATGTTCGGTACGAAATGCAAAGTTAAACGTACTTTATGGCATTTCAGGTACGCGCATCGTCGGCACAGTTCATCCCTGTCGCAAGACAGAAACCACCCACCTCACCGACACCGACAGGAGCCCCCCATGACCCGCCAACCCGCTTTCAACCGTGCCGTCCTGCAACTGCTGACCGGTGCCGCCGTCTTCGTCGCCGCCGCCTCGGCCCAGGCCCAGTCCCATGTCAGCGATCTCGAGACCGGCCAGAGCGTCAGCGTGACGTCCACCGTGTCGCGTGCCGAGGTGCTGGCCGATCTGAAGATCTTCCAGGAGTCGGGCCTGGCCGCCGCCGAGCGCATCGCCAGCGAGACCGGCCAGCCGAACAGCCCCGCCCTGCAGGCCGCCCGCGAGCGCTATGCCGCGCTGCGCCAGGGTGAGCGCTACGCCACCCTGGTGGCCGAGTACGCAGCCCGCCGTGGCGAAACCGTCCGCCCCGCCGCCAAGGCCTGATCACCCCTTCAGCTTCCAGGAGAACCCGCCATGTCCGCCTTCACCCGCCTCGCCCTCGCCGCCTCCATCGCCCTCGGTGGCTTCGCCGTGCAGACCCAGGCCACGGCCGCCCCGAATGCCTCCGCCGCGGTTGCCAGCCAGTATGTGGCCGCCGCCGACGGCACGCCCCTCTATGTCAAGGACTGGGGCCCGAAGAACGGTGCTGTCGTCGTCTTCAGCCATGGCTGGCCGCTGAATGCGGACAGCTGGGAGGCGCAGATGCAGTTCCTGGCCGACAAGGGCTATCGCGTCATCGCCCATGACCGCCGCGGCCACGGCCGCTCGGGCCAGCCCTGGGCCGGCAACACCATGGACCAGTACGCCGACGACCTCGGCGCCGTGCTGACGGCCCTGGACGTCAAGCGCGCCACGCTGGTGGGCTTCTCCACCGGCGGCGGCGAGGTGGCCCGCTACATCGGCCGCCACGGCACGGCGCGCGTCGCCAAGGTCGTGCTGGTGGGCGCCGTGACGCCCATGCTCGGCGCCAGCCCCAGCAACCCGAGCGGCGTGCCCGAAGCCGTGTTCGACAGCCTGCGCAAGGCATCCCTCGACAACCGCGCCCAGCTCTACAAGGACATCGCCGGCGGCCCCTTCTTCGGCTTCAACCGCCCCGGCGCCAAGGCCTCCGCCGGCCTGGCCGACAGCTTCTATGTGCAGGGCATGCAGGCCGGCTCCAAGGCGACCTACGACAGCATCGAGGCCTTCTTCCACTCCGACTTCCGCGCGGACCTGAAGAAGGTCGATGTGCCGACCCTGGTCATCCATGGCGCCGACGACCAGATCGTGCCCATCGAGACGACGGGCCGCGCGACGGCGAAGCTGGTCAAGGGCGCACGCCTGATCGAGTACGCCAACGGCCCGCACGGCATCACCGACACGCACAAGGACCGTCTCAACCAGGACCTGCTGGACTTCGTGCGCCAGTGAACGCAGGCCGCGGCCCTGCGGCCCTGGTTTTCGTCTCGGAAATGAAAAAAGGCAGGGTCGCAACCCTGCCTTTTTGCCGTGCGCGCGGAGCGCTTACTTGCGGCGGCGGGCGAAGCCGGCGGCAGCCAGGGCCAGGCCGCTCAGCAGCAGGCCGGCGGGCTCGGGCAGGCGGGTGCCCTGGCCGCTGAACGTCAGGTCGTCGATGACGCCGACGCCGCCGACCAGGCGGAAGGCGTAGATGTCGGCCATGGCGCGCGAGATGCCGCGGAACTCGCCGCCATTGCCGGCGTTGGGCGTGCTGATGGCGGCCAGGGCGTGGATGTCATAGG
The DNA here is from genome assembly GCF_059415865.1 of Roseateles sp. GW821-FHT09H10. NCBI lineage: Bacteria > Pseudomonadati > Pseudomonadota > Betaproteobacteria > Burkholderiales > Sphaerotilaceae > Roseateles > Roseateles sp. GW821-FHT09H10. Next base: position 601,803 of record NZ_JBWKOB010000002.1, read on the forward strand.
ACTCCAGCACGGCGTTGGAAGCGTCCAGGGCTTCGATCAGGAAGGCGCCCGAGCTGCAGCCGATGTTGTTGCCGAACAGGCAGTAGTTGACGAAGCCGCCCACATTGGCCACCGGGCCGTCGTTGAAGGTGAAGGTGATGCTGGCGCCGGCACCGTTGTTGATGAAGGCATAGGTCATGTTCGACCAGAAGCCGTTGTCGCCCAGGCCATAGCCGCTGGCGGAAAGGCCGGCGCTGGGGGCCGCAGCGGTGAACACCACATCGGCGCCGACCAGGGCGCCCACTTGCACGGGGCCGCTGGTGAACTGCTGCGGCTGGTCGCTGAAGTCGATGACGGAGGCGGCACCGAAACCGGCGCTGGTCGTCACCAGGGCGGCCTGGCTGGCACCCGTCAGGGCGAGAGCCGCGAGGGCTGCGATACGAGCGAATTTGGACATGACTGCCTCCTCAATGAATTGATTTCTAGGGATGCAGGAACCGAGCCAGCCTATTTTTTTCATAAAAATCAACAACTTACGTCTTTTCAAAAATTTCCAGGAAAAGAATGTAAAGTTTTTCGACAAACTAGGGGTGTGCGCGGCGTCAGTCCTTGGACGGCCCCTTCTCGGGCGCCAGCGGCTCGAACACGAAGCGCATGCCGCGCGTGTAGCTCTCAGCCTTGGTGCCGGCATGGCGCTCGCCGTCGATGCTGCGGTTCTGGAACACCAGCTCCGGGTGCTTCAACTCGGGCAGCAGGGCCTGGTAGCGCTTGATGCCGGCCAGAAAGCCCGGCCACTCATGCTCGGCGCCGGTCACATAAAGGCGTGCCCTGATGGACTTGCCCGTCGCGGCATAGGCCTTGGCCTGGCCGATGATCCAGTCGCCGCCCACGACGACGGCCGGGCTGGCCGCGATATAGCCCTTGAAGAGCTCCGGCCTGGCATACATCGCGTGCAGCGTGAACAGGCCGCCGAGCGAGCTGCCGGCGAGATAGCGCTGCGCCGGGTCGGCCCGGTAGTCGCGCTCCATGAGCGGGAAGATGTCCTTCTCCAGCGCGGCGATGAACTTGTCGGCGTTGCCGGTGCCGAAGGCCAGCGGCCCTAGCTTCACCGGCGACAGCTCCCAGCCGCGCAGATCGCCGTAGTCGAGCTTGTCGCCGGCATAGCCCAGGCCCACCGTGATGAACTCCGGCACGACCTTGTCGTAGTTCAGGTTGTTGTACGAAGCCACGACGGTGGCGAAGTCCCAGTAGCCGTCGGTCACATAGAGCACCGGGTAGCGGCGCTTGGGCTCCTTGGCAAAGGAGGCCGGCAGGTGGATGTGCAGCTGGTAGGTCCGGCCGTCGGCGTTCTTGGGCAGGGCGCGCAGCTGGGTGTTGGGGATGGTGTGTGCGGGGTAGGCCGGCGCCGGGTCGGCGGCCTGCACCTGAAGCGCGCTGAACAGGAAGGCCAGGGTCAGGACGGTTCGCTTCATGGCTCGCGTGAAGTTTGGGATAACGCTGTCCAGTTTATGGGCGGCGACAATGCAGCCGTGAGCCTGCCCAACAAACTTTCCCTGTTCGTGTCGTGCGCCGGTGGCGTCGAACCCCTGCTCGAAGAAGAACTCAAGCGCTTCCTGCCGCCCGGCGTGCGCAGCAAGGTGGAGCCCCTGCGCGGTGGCTGCGGCCTGGTCGGCGGCCTGGAAGACGCGATGCGCATCAATCTCGAGAGCCGGCTCGCGCAGCGCGTGCTGATCGAGCTGATCGAAGGCCCCTACCGCCACGAGGAAGACCTCTACGCCCTGGCCCGCCGCGTCGACTGGCGCGACTGGATCACGCCGCGCGAGACCATCCGCGTGGACACCATCGCGCAGCGCTCGCCGCTGAAGAGCCTGAACTTCACGACGCTGCGCATCAAGGACGCGATCTGCGACCAGCTGCGCGAGCACACCGGCGAGCGCCCCAGCGTGGACACGCACTCGCCCGACCTGCCGGTGCTGCTGCATGTCGGCCCCGAGCGCGCGGCCATCTATGTCGACACCTCGGGCGAGCCGCTGTTCAAGCGCGGCTGGCGCGTCGACAAGGGCGACGCGCCGCTGAAGGAGACGCTGGCCGCCGCCATGCTCGCCGCCGCCGGCTGGCGCGGCGAGAGCGCGCTGCACGACCCCTGCTGCGGCTCCGGCACCATCCCCATCGAGGCCGCACTGATCGCCTGCGACTCGGCACCCGGCCTGGCGCGCCGCTTCGCCTTCGAGCGCCAGATTCCGTTCTCGACGCCAGCCATGAAGACGAGCTGGGCCCAGCTCACCCAGGCGGCGCGCGCCCGCATCCATGCGCCCGCCGTGCCCATCTACGCCAGCGACGTGGCCTTCCGCATGGTCGACTTCGCGCGTCGCAATGCCGAGCGCGCCGGCGTCGCCGCCTACATCCAGTTCAACGGCGGCGACGCGCTGGAGCGGCCCGCGCCGCAGCTGCCCGAGGGCATGCCGGGCGCCATCGTCATGAACCCACCCTACGGCGAACGCATCGAGGTGCGCGGCAAGGCGGCAGCAACGCAGCCCCCCGCCGCCGGGTACGGCGACGGCCCCCCGGGGGGGCCAGGCCGCCCTTGGGAGCGGCCCGGCGAGCGGCCTGCCCGCGACGCCGGCCGTAACGAAGAGCGCGACGCCGGCGACGATTTCTTCCCGCGCCTGGCCGCGCACTGGAAGCGGCAGTACACCGAGAACCCGGCCGGCTGGACGGCCTGGATGCTCAGCCCCGACATGAAGCTGCCCACCAAGATGCGGTTGAAGGAATCGCGCCGCGTGCCGATGTGGAATGGCCCCATCGAGTGCCGGCTGTTCCGCTTCGACCTCGTCAAGGGCTCGGCGCGCAAGCCGGCTGAAGGCGATGCGGCTGCGTGAGCTGATCGCCGCCGCGGTGCTGGGGCTGTCCGCCCTGGCCGCGCAGGCCCAGTCCTGCACCCTGGTCTTCGGCCAGGGCCGCAACCCACCCTTGAAAGGCGGTCCCGACTGGGACGGGCTGAACCAGCGCTTCAATGCCGCCGTCGCCACCGCCCTCGATACCGAGGGCCGGCGCATCATCCCGATGACGGCCTCCGCCGTTCAGATCGACCCCGAGGCGGCCGGCCTGGCCCTGCTGCAGGAGGCCGACCGCCTGCGCTGCATCACCCTGGTCGAGACGGCGCTGTTTGCCGACGAGAACGACACCCTGGTGCTGCGCCTGCGTGTCTACCCGCTGCTGCCCACGCTGGGCGAGAACGGCGGCATCGCCGGCATCCGCATCGGGCCGCCGCTGTTCGTCACCCAGCGCGACCTGTCACTGGCGGCGATCACGCGCCTCAAGCCCGATCTGGTCGGCCAGCAGATGGCCGCCGAATACCTTCAGCACGACCGGCGCTGATGCAGCGCGAGCGCTGCAAGGCGGTCCGTTAGGCCGCCTTTCAGGGTTGATACGCGCCGCTCAACGCTCCATCAGACTCTCGTCCATGTGCTGCCGCACAGGGCTGAGTAGGTAATCGATGACACGGCGTTTACCGGTCTTGATCTCCGCGGTCAGATTCATGCCGGGCGCCAAATTGATGCGCTTGCCGTCGACGTTGATCGCCGACCGGTTCAACACCAGGCTGGCTGGAAAAATCGCACCGCGCTTTTCGTCCTGCACAGCATCTGCCGTGATGCTTTCGACGCTTGCGTGAACCGTGCCGTAGCGCGTGTACGGGAAGGTCTCCAGCTTGATCGTTGACAAGAAGGCGAGTGAAAATTCTGCAGCACACCATGAGGCGCAATTGCTCGTTTCTGCAATGGCAAGCTTCAGTCCCCCCATGCCATTGGCTGACCAGAGGCATATCGACATCCGTATGCAACAGCAGTTCGCAGCGTCAATCTAGCCATTCAGTGCCCCCCGCTTCGGTCTATTGCGGAAAACGTCTCACAGCCGCTGGGGTCGCCTTAGTTGCTACCTTCGCGGCGACCGGCATCGCAAATGGAGCGGTAGTCGAACAAGTTGTGGTTACCGAGTATGCGGTTCGTCCCGACCGCGGCATGTCATTGGCGAATGCTTTGGATAAGGCGTCACCAGTCCGTATCGATGGCCGCTTGCTGCATGGGAAGGCCGATTGGAAGATAAGTTGGAAATACCGGCTAGCTAGCTCGTCGCAGGGTTGTCAGATCCTTCACGTAGAGACGCGCCTGGGGGTAGCGATCACTCTGCCTAGGTTGGTTTCCGAAGAGCGCCACGTTCAATCTCAATTCAAGCAATACTTGACGGCACTCCGGAGGCATGAAGACGGCCATGTCGATCTCCTGCGGCGTGGCGCCCTTGAAATCGACAATGCCATTTCCTCGGTCTCGGAGATGGAAAGTTGCAGCCTTTTGAAGTCAAGAATTCAAGAGGTGGCCGAAGAGAAGCTACGACATGTGCGCCGCATGAACCACCTCTACGATCTGGAAACAAGACATGGCGCGACACAGGGTGCGCGAATTACCAGATAGCGTTCGAGACATCCCATCGAGCGCGACCTCGACATGAAGTCACTGCCCCGCGTCAAGCCCGATCTTGTCGGCCCGCAGATGGCGGCCGAGTACCTTCAGCACGACCGGCGCTGATGGATGAACAGACCGGCCAACGCCAGCGCGCACATCGCGATGGGCACGAGGCTGGCCCAGTTCATCCACTGCCAGCCGCCCGTCGTCACCAGGGCGCCCGATGAGAACGAGGTCAACGTCATCGTCGCGTAGACGCCCGTGTCCAGCAAGCCCTGGGCGCGCGTCTTCTCCTCGGGTCGGTAGGCCTGGGTGAACAGCGTCGTGCCGCCGATGTAGAGGAAGTTCCAGCCCACGCCCAGCAGCAGCAGGGCGCCGAGGAAGTGGTCCAGGTCCTGGCCGGACAGCGCGAAGGCCACGCAGCCGAGGTTGAGCAGCACGCCCACGGCCATGACCGGCAGCACGCCGACACGCTTGATCAGCGGTCCGGTGAAGAAGCTCGGCACGAACATGCCCAGCACATGCCATTGCAGCACCTTGCCGGCATCGGCAAAGGGCAGGCCGCACTGGCCCATGGCGATGGGCGTGGCCGCCATCAGCAGGTTCATGACGCCGTAACCGAGCGCACTCGCGGCCAGGGCGACCATGAAGACGGGCTGACTCAGCAGCTCGGCACCATTGCGGCCGCTGGCACCGGGCGCGGGCTGGGCCAGCGGGGGAAAGTCGATCAGGGAGATCACCAGCAAGCCCGCCAGCGCGACACCGATCAGCAGCAGATAGGTGCCGGCAAAGGGCGCGACCAGCAGGCTCTTGCTGGTGCTGGCCAGCCACGGCCCGAGCACGGCGCCCAGGCAGCCGCCGCCCAGCACCCAGGAGATGGCGGCCTCGCGCTGGTCGGGCGCGACGAGCTCGGTGGCGGCAAAACGGTAGAGGGCACCGCCCGCCGTGTAATAGCCCGCCACCAGCGTCGCGAGGACGACGCCCCAGAAGTTCTGGTTCAGCACGCTCCAGAAGGACACGGCACAGCTGGCCGCCGCCACGAGCAGGCCGATCTGAAAAGCCCGCCGGCGCCCGAAGCGCAGCTGGTGCCGGCCCACCATGCGCGCCATCAACGCGCCGCCGGCGACATAGGCGCAGATGGGCAGCGTCGCCATCCACGGCCGCGGCGCCAGCGCCAGGCCGACCAGGCCATTGATGGCCATGAAGCAGATGTTGTTGGTGAGGAAAAGGCCCTGCGCCAGCACGAGCAGCGCGAGCTTTCTGTTCATGACAGGGCCAGCCAGGACAGCACGGCGAGCGGTGCGGTGTCGGCTCTCAGCACGCGCGGGCCCAGCGTCACGGCGGCAAAGCCGCGGGCGCGGGCGGCGTCTTCCTCGGCGTCGCTCAGGCCGCCCTCGGGGCCGCTGAGGAAAAGCGCTCGCTGCTGAGGAAAGGCGGCCAGCGGCGAGGCCGCGCGCGGGCTCAGCAGGCCGCGCCATTCATCGCCAGGGTCGGCCAGCGCGGCCAACCAGGCCGACAGCGACATGACGGGCTCGATGCGCGTCGGCACCGTCCGCCCGCATTGCTCGGCCGAGGCGATGGCGACACCCAGCCAGTGGCTGCGCTTCTTGTCGGCCCGCTCGCCATTCAGGCGCAGCACCGAGCGCTCGCTCATCAGCGGCTGGATGGCCGCCGCGCCGAGCTCGGTGGCCTTCTCGACGAGGAAGTCCATGCGGTCATTGGCTGGCATGACGACGGCCAGCGTCACGGCGCGGGCCAGCTCGCGCAGCGGCTGCCCGGAGGAGATGAGGCGTGCGCGCACCTCGCTGCGCCCCATGGCCGTCACCTCGGCCTGCCACTCGGGGCCGCTGCCATCGAAAAGGGTCAGGGCGTCGCCGGGCTGCAGGCGCAGCACCTGCACATGGCGGGCGGCGCCAGCCGGCAGAGCGAAGTCGCCGTCGGTCGCGACGAGAGGGGTATCGACGAAGAAGCGGGGCAAGGCGGGACGATCCGGGTCTGAGACCCGTCAGTGTCCCAGATCAGCGCAGGATCAACGCAAACCCAAGGCGTCGCGCACGGCCTGCGCGGCGGCTTCGCCCTTGGCCTTCTGCACACGCTCCACCATTTGCAGGGCCAGAGCCTGCAGGGCCGCGAGGCTGTCGGCGCGCTCGACCTCGAGGGCGAAGGCATAGCCCTTGAAGGGGCCCAGCAGCTTGGTCGCCTCGCCGCTCAGATAGGTGTACAGGGCCGCGCGGTCCAGCAGCGGCGAGTGGCCGGCCGCCGCCGGGGCAGGCGCCGCCGGAGCCAGGGGTGCTGGCGCGGTCGCCACGGCTGCCGGCGCTGCCGACACCGCCGCTGGCGGCTGCGCGGCAATGGGCTGGCCCGCGGCGTTCTGGGCCGCGATCAGCCCATGCTGGCGCAGGGTTTCGAAGTCAGCCTCGGCGGCACCGGCCACGAGGCGCACCCACTCGCTGGCCGGCTTGCTCGCGTCCAGCACGAGCAGCAGGTTGCGCGCGGTGCGCGACAGCGGAAGGGTGCGCGCACGAATCTCGGCGCGACCAGCATCGGTCTTGGAATACAGCAGCTCGATCACGTTTTCTGGCCTCACCCCTGGTCGGCATCACAGCCCGCAGGGCATCGGGAAGCAATCAGCTCTTGTCCCGCAATTCCCTGCGCAGGATCTTGCCGACAGGCGTCTTGGGCAGTTCGGTACGGAACTCCACAATCTTCGGACGTTTGTAGCCCGTCAGGTTGGCTTCGCAGTAGGCGCGAACGTCCGCTTCCGTGACATTCGGGTCTTTCTTCACGATGACGACCTTCACGGCCTCGCCGGCCTTGCTGTCCGGCACGCCGACGGCGGCGCATTCCAGCACACCGGGCATCTGCGTGAGGACGTCCTCGACCTCGTTCGGATACACGTTGAAACCGCTGACCAGGATCATGTCCTTCTTGCGGTCGACGATCTTGAAATAACCGCGTTCATCGACGGTGCCGATGTCGCCGGTGCGGAAGAAGCCGTCGGCCGTCATGACCTTGGCGGTTTCGTCCGGGCGCTGCCAATAGCCGGCCATGACCTGCGGGCCCTTGATGGCGATTTCGCCGGGCTGGCCCATCGGCACTTCGTTGCCGTCGTCGTCGAGCAGCTTGAGGTCGGTCAGCGGCATGGGCAGGCCGATGGTGCCGCTGTAGGCGTCGCTGTCGGTCGGGTTGCAGCTGGCCGACGGCGAGGTCTCGGACAGGCCATAGCCCTCGACGATGGGGCAGCCGGTCTTCTCCAGCCACAGCTTGGCCGTGGCCTGCTGCACGGCCATGCCGCCGCCGACCGAGATGACGAGCTTGCTCCAGTCCACCGTGCCGAACTCGGCATGGTTGGCCATGGCCATGAACAGCGTGTTGACGGCCGGGAAGCTGTGGAAGCGGTGGTTGGCCAGCTCCTTGAACACGGCCGGCAGGTCGCGCGGATTCGGAATCAGCACGTTGGCGCCGCCCATGTGCATGGACAGCATCATGTTCGTGTTGAACCCGAAGATGTGATACAGCGGCAGGGCGCAGATGGTGACGACCTGCTCGCCAGCCGGGATCTTCTTCAGCGCGGGCTGGTACCAGGCTTCGCTCTGCAGGATGTTGGCCACCAGGTTGCGGTGCAGCAGCACGGCCCCCTTGGACACGCCGGTGGTGCCGCCGGTGTACTGCAGCACGGCGATGTCGTCCGGGCCCAGCTTGGGCGCCTTGTAGGTCAGGCCGCGGCCCTTGGCCAGCGCATCGTTGAACTTGACGGCGCCCGGCAGCTCGAAGGCCGGCACCATCTTCTTCACCTTGCGCACGACGTAGTTGACGATCGTGCCCTTGAGCATGCCCAGCATGTCGCCCATGGCGGCCAGGATGACGTGCTTGGTGGGCACGTTCTTGATGACCTGCTGCAGCACCGAGGCGAAGTTCTCGATGATGATGATGGCCTTGGCGCCCGAGTCCTTGAGCTGGTGCTCCAGCTCTCGCGGCGTGTACAGCGGGTTGACGTTGACGACGACATAACCCGCCCTCAGCACGGCAGCCACGGCCACCGGGTACTGGAAGAGGTTGGGCATCATCAGGGCGACGCGGTCACCCTTCTCCAGGCCCAGGCTCTGCAGATAGGCGGCCATCGCGCGCGAGGCCTCGTCCACCTGGCCGAAGCTCATGCTCTTGCCCATCATCAGATAGGCGGGCTTGGCGGCGTTCTTCTTGAACGAGGATTCCAGCAGGTCGACCAGGCTGGGGTAGAGCGACACATTGACGTCGCGCGGCACGGCGGCCGGGTAATGCTTCAGCCAGATCGGCTCCATGGCCTTGTCTCCTGTTTTGCTTGCGGCGATTCTGACCGAAGGCTGACAGCCCTCGGGTCAGGGGATTCGATAGCGCTCTCTAGGGGGAGCGTTCCGCGGGATTATTCGACGGCCTTCAGCATGTCCTCGACGACCTTCTTGGCGTCGCCGAAGACCATCATGGTCTTGTCCATGTAGAAGAGCTCGTTGTCCAGGCCCGCATAGCCGGCCGCCATCGAGCGCTTGTTGACGATGATGGTCTTGGCCTTGTAGGCCTCCAGGATGGGCATGCCGTAGATGGCGCTGCCCTTCACATGCGCGGCGGGGTTCACGACGTCGTTGGCGCCCAGGATGATGGCCACGTCGACCTGGCCGAACTCGCCGTTGATGTCTTCCATCTCGAAGACCTGGTCATAGGGCACCTCGGCCTCGGCCAGCAGCACGTTCATATGGCCCGGCATGCGGCCGGCCACCGGGTGAATGGCGTACTTGACGGTGATGCCCTTCTCGGTGAGCTTGGCCGCCAGCTCCTTGACGGCATGCTGGGCGCGCGCCACCGCCAGGCCATAGCCCGGCACGATGACGACGCTCTCGGCGTTGCCAAGCACGAAGGCCGCGTCGTCGGCGCTGCCGCTCTTCACATTGCGCTGCGCGCCGCCGCTCGACGCCGCAGCTGCGGCGTCGCCTCCAAACCCGCCCAGGATGACGTTGAAGAAGCTGCGGTTCATCGCCTTGCACATGATGTAGCTCAGGATGGCCCCCGAGCTGCCCACCAGCGAGCCGGCAATGATCAGCATGCTGTTGTTCAGCGAGAAGCCGATGCCCGCCGCCGCCCAGCCGGAATAGCTGTTCAACATCGAGACCACGACCGGCATGTCGGCGCCGCCGATGGGGATGATCAGCGTCACGCCGAGCACGAAGCCCAGGGCGACCACCAGCCAGAAGTCCATCGCGCTCTGGCTGTGCCAGAAGCCGAAGATGAAGAACACGGCCGCCAGGCCCAGCAGGGCGTTCAGCGCGTGCTGGCCCTTGAAGACCACCGGCGCGCCCTGGAACAGGCGGAACTTCGATCCGCCCGACAGCTTGCCCCAGGCGATGACGGAGCCGGTGAAGGTCACCGCGCCGATGAAGGCGCCCAGGGCCAGCTCGATGCGGTTGCCGCCGGGGATCAGGCCGCCCTTGGCCGTGATCTGGAAGGCCCAGGGCTCATAGACCGCGGCCACCGCGATGGCCACGGCCGCCAGGCCGATCATGCTGTGGAAGAAGGCCACCAGTTCGGGCATCTTGGTCATCTCGACCGTCTTGGCCTTCCAGGCGCCGAAGCCGCCGCCGACGACCAGGCCCAGCAGCACCCAGCCCAGGCCGACGAAGGAACCGCCGGCCAGCTTGACGATGAGGGCCGCCGTCGTGAAGGCCGCGATGGCCATGCCGATCATGCCGAAGAGATTGCCGCGGATGGACGTCGTCGGATGCGACAAGCCCTTCAGCGACTGGATGAAGCAGACGCTGGCGATCAGGTACAGCAGCGTGACGAGGTTCATGCTCATTGCTTGCCCTCCGTAGCCGTGGCCTTCTTTTCCTTCTTCTTGAACATCTCCAGCATCCTTCGCGTGACCAGGAAGCCGCCGAAGATGTTGACCGCCGCCAGCGCCACGGCGATGACACCCATGGTCTTGGCGAAGTCGGTTTCCGTCAGGGCCGCGGCCAGCATGGCGCCGACGATGACGATGGCCGAGATGGCATTCGTCACCGCCATCAGCGGCGTGTGCAGGGCCGGTGTCACCGTCCAGACAACGTGGTAGCCCACGTAGATGGCCAGCACGAAGATGATGAGATTGATGATGGTGTGGTCTACGGCGTCCATGCTCAGCTCCGGGTCACTTGACCGTCTTGCGTGACGCGGCAGGCCGCGACGATGTCGTCATCCAGGGGCACCTGGAAGGCGCCCTCCTTCGAGATGACCAGCTTCAGGAAGTCCAGCACATTGCGCGCGTAGAGCGCCGAGGCGTCGGCCGCTACCAGGGCCGGCAGATTGGTCTCGCCGACGATGACGACGCCGTGTTTGGTGACGGTCTTGCCGGCCTCGGTCAGCGGGCAGTTGCCGCCCGCCGGTGCCGCGATGTCGACGATGACCGAGCCTGGCTTCATGGCCTTGACCATGTCCTCGGTGACCAGCACCGGTGCCGCGCGGCCGGGGATCAGCGCCGTCGTGATGACGATATCGGCTGCCGCCACGCGCTTGGCCACCTCGACCTTCTGGCGCTCCAGCCAGCTCGGCGGCATGGGGCGGGCATAGCCGCCCACGCCCTCGGCGGCTTCCTTCTCCTCGGCCGTCTCGTAGGGTACGTCGATGAACTTGCCGCCGAGCGACTCGACCTGCTCCTTCACCGAGGGCCGCACGTCGGAGGCCTCGATGACGGCGCCCAGGCGCTTGGCGGTGGCGATCGCCTGCAGGCCCGCGACACCGACGCCGAGGATGACGACGCGCGCCGCCTTCACGGTGCCGGCCGCCGTCATCAGCATGGGGAAGAAGCGCTGGTAGCGGTCAGCCGCGATCATGACGGCCTTGTAGCCGGCGATGTTGGCCTGGCTGGACAGCACGTCCATGCTCTGGGCCCGCGTGGTGCGCGGCGCGGCCTCGAGGGCGAAGCTGGTCAGCCCGGCGCCCGCCAGGGCCGTGAGACCTTCGCGGTCGAAGGGATTGAGCATGCCGACCAGGGCCGTGCCCGGCTTCATCAGCGCGAGCTCGTCGCCGCCAGGTGCACGCACCTTCAGCACCAGCTCGGCGCCGAGGGCCGCCGCCTGGTCGACGATCTCGCAGCCCACGGCCTCGTAGGCGGCATCGGTGACGCTGGCCGCGACGCCTGCCCCGCTCTCGATGCGTAGCGTGTGGCCAGCGGCCTTGAGTTTCTTGGCCGTCTCGGGCGTGACGGCCACCCGTGTCTCTCCGGCCGCGCGTTCGCGCGGGACGCCGATCTGCATGCGAGCTCCTGTCGGGGGCTAGGGGGTGCGCGGCAGCTTACACAATGGATGCGCCACCCTGGTGCGGGAATTCGAGAGGAAGTTTCATGGCTGGTACAGATAGGTTTCGCCCCAGCGTCACTGTCGCGGCGGTGATTGCGCGCGGGGACCACTACCTTTTGGTCGAGGAAGACACCCCCGAGGGCCTGAGGCTGAACAACCCGGCAGGCCATCTGGAGCTGGGCGAAACGCCCATCGAGGCCGTCGTGCGCGAGGCGCTGGAGGAGACGGCGCGCGCCTTCACGCCCGAGGCTTTCCTCGGCGTCTACCTGGCCCGCTTCGTCCGCCCGGCGCGATTAGAGGATGTCACCTATGTGCGGCTGGCCTTCAGTGGTGCAGTCGGCGAGGAAATCGCCGGCCGCGCGCTGGACCAAGGCATACGCCGCACGCTGTGGCTGAGCCTGGACGAGATCCGCGCCTGCCCCGAGCGCCACCGCAGCCCGCTGGTGCTGGCCTGCATCGAGGACCACGCCGCCGGGCGTCGGCTGCCGCTGGACAGCGTGAGTTCCGACGCATCCCTGGCCGCTCCACGCCGCCTGGGCTAGGACCACAATCCCGCGACATGCCGCATCCACCCTTGCGATTCCCCTGCCGACGCCGCAGCGCCTGCCTGGCCCTGCTGGGCTGGGCCGCGGGTGCCGGGGCCCAGCCGCTGCCGCTGCAGATCGCCAGCTGGGACCGCGCGACCAACCCGCTGATTGGCGTCAGCGAAGCCGTGCTGGCGCGCCTCTACGCCGACGCCGGCCAGCCCGTGCAGTTCGTCGACCTGCCCGCCCGGCGCGCCGGCCTGATGCTGGCCAGCGGCGAGACCGATGCCAACACCCACCGGGCGCGCGACTACCTGGAGGCCAACCCCGGCGTCATCGCCGTGGCCACGCCGCTGGGCCAGGTGCAGCTGCGTGCCTACACGCGCGACCCGACGCTGCGCATCACGGGCTGGGCCGACCTGCCGCGCTGGCGCGTCGCCCATTTGCGCGGCATCGTGCGCGTGGAGCAGCTGATGCCGGCCGGCGTGCACCGCGTCGAGGCCGGTAGCCTGCGCGAGCTGTGGCGGCTGCTGGCGACCGACGCGGCCGATGTCGCCATCGTCAGCGAACTGGCCGGCAGCCCGGCCCAGAGGCCCGTTGGCATCGCGGGCATCGCCGGCCTGCAGCGCCTGGACCTGGTGCTGGACGAGCACACCGTCCACCATGTGTTGGCCGCGCGGCACGCGGCCCTGGCCCAGAAGCTCAATGCCGCCCTGCAGCGCCTGCAGGCCAGCGGCGAGCTCGAGACCCTGCGCCAGGCCACGCTGCAGGCCCTGCTGAAGCGCCAGGGCGGCGGCTGACAATGCGGGCATGACATCGCCCGATTTCATTGAGGTCTACGACCAGGCCCTGAGCCCCGAGGCCTGCCGCGCGCTGATCGAGCGCTTCCAGGCCAGCAAGCACCTGCAGCGCGGCGAGACCGGCAGCGGCGTCGACCTGGCCATGAAGGACAGCTGGGACATCGCCATCAGCCGCCATCCCGAATGGGCCGACGCCTGCGCCCAGCTCAACAGCGCCGTGCTGAAGGGCTTCCGGCACTATCTGCGCCGCTACGCCCACCTGGCCCTGGCGCCGCTGAAGCTGCAGATGCAAAGGCCCGACGGCACGCTGGCCCTGCTGGATGCCGACGGCGTCGCCGCGCTGAACGACGAGATGCTGATGGGCCTGGTCGCCAAGGTCTTCCGCCCCGGCGCCATCAATCTGCAGCGCTACACGGCCGACCAGGGCGGCTACCCCTACTGGCATTGCGAGCAATACCCCAAGCGGGACGAGGGCGAGGCCCTGCACCGCGCGGTGCTGTGGACGATCTACCTGAACGACGAGTTCGGCGAGGGCGAGACCGAGTTCCTCTACCAGGACCGCAAGATCCAACCGCGCACCGGCAGCCTCTTGATCGCGCCGGGCGGCTTCACCCACACCCACCGCGGCAACCGGCCCCAGGGCGGCGACAAATTCATCGCGACGTCCTGGGTGCTCTACCAGCGCGCCGAGCAGTTGTTCGCCGGCTAGCGCGGTGCAGCGTCCACGCGGCTGAGCCCAGCAGCGCCAGCCCCAGGCAGCGCAGCACGATCTGCGCAACCAGCGACGCCCAGCTGCGTGCATCGTGGAACCAGGCCAGCGACGGCAGGCCATGCATGATCCAGGCGGGTTGCGGCCGGCACTCGGTGGCGGCCCAGTCACGCCCGCGCTGGACGTCGGCCGGCGTGTCGCGCAAGCGCGGCGAGTCATCCAGCGGGCCATAGGTGCGGACGTTGTGATAGGGCCTGCCGTTCCAGCGGTACTGCAGCTGCAGGATCGCGTAGCCGCGGCCGCTGGAGCCCGCCTCCACCCATTCCCCCGCCAGGCATTGCGCCTGGACCGCATGGAACAGCGGCTCGCGCAGCAGCCAGACGAGAGCGAGGGCGACGACGCTGAGTCCGCAGGCCAGCAGCAGGAAACGGAGGACGAAGAAGTCGCGCATGGGAGGACCGGCGCAGTGTAGGCATGCCCGCACGGCGCGCCGGCCATGGCCCATTTGGGACAATCGCCTCCATGAGTTCCGCAGATCAGAAGCACCGCGCTAAACATCGAGTGGTCGTCGGCCTGTCCGGCGGCGTGGACTCGGCCGTCACCGCCCACCTGCTGAAAGCACAGGGCCACGAGGTCATCGCCATCTTCATGAAGAACTGGGAAGACGATGACGACGACGAGTACTGCTCGACGCGCCAGGACTTCCTGGACGCCGCCTCGGTGGCCGACGTGCTGGGCATCGACATCGAGCACGTCAACTTCGCGGCCGAGTACAAGGACCGCGTCTTCGAGAGCTTTCTGCGCGAATACCAGGCCGGCCGCACGCCCAACCCCGACGTGCTGTGCAATGCCGAGATCAAGTTCAAGGCCTTCCTCGACCACGCCATGCGCCTGGGCGCCGAGAAGATCGCAACGGGTCACTATGCGCGGGTGCGCGAAGTGGATGGCGAATTCCAGCTGCTCAAGGGCCTGGACCCGCTGAAGGACCAGAGCTATTTCCTGCACCGCCTCAGCCAGGCGCAGATGAGCAAGGCCATGTTCCCGGTCGGCCACCTGCCCAAGACCGAGGTCAGGCGCATCGCCGCCGAGATCGGCCTGCCCAACGCCAAGAAGAAGGACTCGACCGGCATCTGCTTCATCGGCGAGCGGCCCTTCCGCGAGTTTTTGAACAAGTACCTGTCCCACCAGCCCGGCCCCATCAAGGACGAGCGCGGCCGCAAGCTCGGCGAGCATGTGGGCCTGTCCTTCTACACGCTGGGCCAGCGCCAGGGCCTGGGCATAGGCGGCATCAAGGACAAGGGCGCCCAGCGCGGCGGTGGCGAGCATGGGCCCTGGTTCGTCGCCGCCAAGGACATCCCGAACAACACGCTGATCGCCGTGCAGGGCCACGACCACCCGCTGCTGCAGAGCCCGGCCCTGCTCGCCGACGACCTGAGCTGGATTGCCGGCCGCCCCCCCGCCCTGGCCGAGGCGGCCGCCAAGACGCGCTACCGCCAGGCCGACGCGCCCTGCAGCGTCGGCTTCGATGCCAGCGGCCACCTGACCCTGCGCTTCCCCGACCCGCAATGGGCGGTCACGCCGGGCCAGAGCGCCGTGCTCTATGACGGCGAGGTCTGCCTGGGCGGCGGCGTCATCGCCCAAGCCCTGGCATGACGAAGTTCGACCGCCTGCTCGCCCGCCTGGCCGAGCCCGGCGTCGTGCTGAGGCTGGCGGCCCTGGTCGTCTGCGCGATGGAGCTG
The DNA here is from genome assembly GCF_059415865.1 of Roseateles sp. GW821-FHT09H10. Lineage (NCBI taxonomy): Bacteria > Pseudomonadati > Pseudomonadota > Betaproteobacteria > Burkholderiales > Sphaerotilaceae > Roseateles > Roseateles sp. GW821-FHT09H10. The sequence continues at coordinate 617,318 of NZ_JBWKOB010000002.1, forward strand.
GTCAGCGCCGGCGCGGCCCTGTTCGGCGCCCGCACCGAGCCCTATGACGGCCTGGTGGCCTGGGGCTGGCGCGCGGCGGGCGGCGCCGCGAGCGACCGCGGCCTGCTGCTGCTGTGCGTGGGCCTGCTGCTGGCCTTCGTCGCGCTGATGTGGCGCCTGGCCAGCCAGGGCGGCGGCGTCGTCACCGTGAACCGGCGCCTGGCCTGGCTGCTGCTCGTCGACCTGCTGGCCTTCGGCGTCACGCCCGGCCTGCCCTTCCTCGTCACGGCCCTGGCCGCCGTGCTGCTGCCGGCCCGCCTGGCCCTGGGTTTCGGCTTCGCCCAGGTGCTGCTGAACACGGCCATCTACGCCGTGCCCCAGGCCACGGCCTGGCTGGACCAGTTCGGCCTGCTGTCCTCCATGCTGGCCCTGCACGGCCTGGCCTTCGGCCTGGGCCGCATGGCCGCCGCCGAGGCCGAGAAGCGCCGCTGGCTGCAGGCCGTGCTGGCCGAGCAGATGGCCGGCGAGCACCTGCTGGCCGAGCAGATGCGCTACAGCGAGCGCATGCAGATCGCCCGGGAGCTGCACGACCTGATGGGCCACCACCTGACGGCGCTCAACCTGCAGCTGCAGCTCGGCGGCGCGCTGCTGGCCCGCACGGACTCCGGCGGCGCCGGCCAGGCCCTGAGCCGGGCCGAGGGCGTGGCGGCCCAGTTGCTGGCGGACGTGCGCGAGGCCGTCTCCCAGCAGCGCAGCTCCCAGCGCATCGACCTGTCCGCCGCCCTGCAGGCCCTGGCCGAGGGCATCGCCAGCACCCGCATCGAGCTGACGCTGGACGACGCCGCCCGCGACCTGGGGCCCCGCGCCGCCCATGCGCTGCTGCGCTGTGTACAGGAAGGCGTGACCAACAGCGTTCGTCATGCCGGAGCGCGTCGCGTGCAGGTTGAACTGCGGGGAGATGGGGATGAGGTCGCCGTCAGCATCGACGATGATGGGCACGGCGCGCCGAACTGGCACGCGGGTCGCGCCGAGGGCTTTGGCAACGGTCTTTCGGGCATGGCCGAACGCATGGCCGAACTGGGCGGGCAGATGTGCGTGACCCGCACGAGCCCGGGATTCCGAATCGAGTTGAGATGTCCACGATGGGTGTGATCAAGATCCTGCTGGTGGAAGACCAGCAACTGGTGCGCGAAGGCCTCAAGGGCCTGCTGGCCCTGCACGACGAGCTCTACGTCGTCGGCGAGGCCAGCGACGGTGCCGAGGCGCTGGAATGGCTGTCGGCCGCCGCGGCCGAGGACATGCCCGACGTCATCCTGTCCGACATGCGCATGCCGCGCCTGGACGGCATCGGCCTGATCCGCGCCCTGGCCGCGCGGGCCCTGCGCCTGCCGACCGTGCTGCTGACCACCTTCGACGACACCGCCGCCTTCGACGAGGCCGTGCGCGCCGGCGCCCGCGGCTTCCTGCTCAAGGCCATCAGCCCCGAAACCCTGGCCCAGGCCCTGCGCGACGTGCACGCCGGTGGTACCGCCCTGCGCCCGTCGCTGACGACGCGCATGGAAGCCAAGGGCGGCGAACGCGCCTTCACGGCGGCCGATCATCCCGATCCGCTGTCGCCCAAGGAGCTGCAGGTGCTGCGCCTGGTGGCCAGCGGCCGCAGCAACACCGAGATCGCCGGCCTGCTGGGCAACAGCGAAGGCGTCATCAAGAACCACTGCTCGGCCATCTTTTCCAAGATGGGCGTGCGCGACCGCACGCAGGCGGTGCTCAGGGCGATCGATCTGGGCTGGATCTAAGCTCAGCCGGAGCCACAGACACAGCGCTCCTGGGTGGGGTAGTTGCGCCAGCCTTCGGGCGCATTCGGAATCCTGCGCTCGCTGACGACTTTGGAAGGCAGGGGATGGCAATGGCGGCGACATGCCTCCACGGCGCTGGGCTCCAGCCCGCGCTGATAGCCCAGCCACTGGCCCAGCCCGACGAGCAGAACGACCAGGGCCAGTGACAGCCAGCGGACTCGGCCAGAGGGCATCAAGCTGCCACTCTCCTACCTGGCCGCCTTCGCCGGCGCCGCCAGATGCAGCACCCAATAGCGCTGCAGCCTGCCCGGCCCCGCCACGCAGGCCAGGCCGAACTCCTGGAAGTCAGCCGCCATCAGGTTCTCGCAGTGCGCCGGGCTGGCCAGCCACTGGGCCATGGCCTCGTCCAGGGTCTCGGGGCCGCCGGCCAGGTTCTCGCCGGCCGAGCGCATCAGGTAGCCGGACTCGCGCAGCCGCGTGCGCAAGGAGGTGCCGGCGGCGCCGACGTGGTCGATGCGGTCGCGGACGGCCAGTTCGCGGGCATAGCGAAGCGCTGAATCGGCCAGCACGGGGTTGGCGCGCAGCGGTGCCACCGCGGGCCAGAGGCGCTCGCCGCAGGCCTGGGGCTGGGCGCGCAGGCTGTTGAGCCGCGCCAGCACCGCTTCACTGGCAGGTTGGCAGCCCTCCTGGGCCACGGCGGGCGGCGGTCCCGCAAGGGCGAGCAACAGAGGCAACAAGGCGCGCATGGCTGCATCCTAGTTGTTGCCAGACGCAGCGGCCGCGCCTTGCCATCCGCAGGCCGAGCGCCCAAGATGCGGCGCATGCGCACCCCATCGCTCCCCCATCGATTCCTCGCCGCCGGCCTGCTGTCCCTGGTGGGCCTGTGCAGTTGCGCGGCCGAGCCGGCCGACAAGGCGGCCACCGCCGCCCAGCTGTCCCAGAAGATCGACGCCCTGGTCGGCGACGCCGCCTGCGACAGCGCCGCGCAATGCCGCAGCATCGCCGTCGGCGCCAAGCCCTGCGGCGGGCCGGAGCGCTATCTGGCCTGGTCCACCGCGCGGACCGACGAGAAGCAGCTCAAGGAGGCCGTGGCCCGGCATGCCCAGCGCCGCCAGGCGGACAACCAGGCCGGCCGCATGTCGTCCAACTGCATGATGGTCACCGACCCCGGCGCCAGCTGCCGCGCCCAGCGTTGCAGCCTGAACGAGCCGGGCTTCGGCCCGGCCGCATCCAGCCCCTACTGAAATCGCGGCGCCAATAAAGAAGGGCCGCGGCGCTTTCGCGCTGCAGCCCTCGGGCTGGCACACCTGGGCAGGCGTGCCTGGTCTCGCGACGATCAGTCGGCCGTCGGGTTGGCCGGCTTGGAGTTGACCGCGACCGGGATGGGGTCGTTGGTCTTGACTTCCAGCAGCGTCATGCCCTGCGGCGTGCCGCCGACCTTGAAGCTCGCGGCACCCAGGTAGCGGGCGCCAGCGGCCAGGCCCGACCAGCTCATGCCGGCCGAGGCGGTGCCACCGACATAGGCGTTCGCGGGTGCCAGCACCTTGAAGTTGCCACCGGTGTCGGTCTTGGTCACGACCCAGCTCGACATCGTGTAGGTCGTCGAGGGACGGCCTTGGGTGTCGTAGGAGATCGCGCAGACACGATAGGTGTCAGCAGCCGGGGCGAGCATGGTGACAGTCTCGTTCGAGCCGCCGTTCAGGCTGCCACCGACGGCCACGCCGGCGGAGTTGAGCACCAGCAGGTCGATGTCGTCCTGCTTGCCAGGCAGCTGGCCGCCAGTGGTTTCGGCATCGAACAGCTGGAAGCGGGCGACCAGCGTGTCCGCCGGAACGACCACGGTGCGCACCTTGACGGCCGGCGAATTGTTGGCCGCGCAGATGGTGGCCGCCGTGCCGGTGTTGTTGCCGGTCAGCGTGTCCGTGTTACGCGTCGCCGCCTTCAGGCCGCCCTTGTCGACGGCCATCGGGCCAGCGAAACCGGTGCCGATCGTGAAGGCCTTGCTGGCGCCGGCAGCTTCGCTGGTGATGACGCTGGGCACGGCCAGGGCCGTGCCGCGCGCCGTCAGCGGGCTGCGCACGTTGTGCACGCCGTCCGACCACAGCAGCGAGCCATAGGCCCAGGTGTCCAGCGGGGCCGTCGTGCGGGTCAGCTTGACGGTGAAGCTGGCCGAGGCACCCGGAGCCAGCGTCAGCTGGGCCGGCGTCACGAGGACGTCGAAGCCATTCATCGCGGCCGACGCGTTGTAGGTGCTGGTGGAGGCACCGACGTTGGTCACCGTGCGGGTCAGCGTCTGCACGCCGAGCACGCTGGCGGCCGTCAGCGAGGGCAGGTTCAGGTTCTGCGGCGTGATGGAGCCGATGGCGGCGCAGGTGGCTGCCGAGTACAGGCCCAGGTTCAGGCCGCAGCTGAAGCGTGCGTAGTCGATGGCACCGGCGTCGTAGACGAGGCCCGGATCGGCGGCCTTCATCGGCACGATCTGGCCCGCGCCCTGGGCCCAGGGCAGGCGGCCGTTGGCGTTGGCGGTGGCGCTCCAGGCCAGCGGCAGGTTGACACCGTCGTCATAGGTGTCGCCGGCGGTTGTCATCAGCGCGGACTTGATGGCGGCGGGCGACCAGGTCGGGTGCAGCTGCTTCAGCAGCAGGCCCAGGCCGGCGATGTGCGGGCTGGCCATGGACGTGCCGGAGATCATGCTGACACCGGTCTTGGTCGTCGTGCCGCCGGCCTTCAGGGCCGTCACTTCGGCAGCGTTCATCGAGGCGCCATAAGCGGCGACGATGTCCACGCCGGGCGCGGCCAGGTCGGGCTTCAGGATGTTGTTGTCGGCCACGTTGGGACCGCGCGACGAGAAGCCGGCGATCTTGGGGGCCAGCACATCGCCGAAGCGGGCCTGGGCGATGCCCAGCGAGGCGGTGGCGGCGGGATTGCCGTTGGCATAGGCCTTGACCGCGGCACCATTGGCCGCATCGATGTGGATGGTCGGCACCGAGTGCACTTCAGCCACCAGACCCACGCCGTTGTCGGCCAGGATCATGCCGATGCCGCCGGCTTGCTGCACGGCCAGGCTCTTGTTGATACGGGCCGACACGCCGCGCGTGCAGACCACGATCTTGCCGGTGACCTTGGCGGGATCCAGCGTCACGGCACCGTCGGCGGCGCCGTAGCAGAGGTCGGCCAGGCTCAGGTCGGCACCGGCCGCGGCGGCATCCGTCGACGTGATCAGCGAGGTGCTGGCAACCGGCGTCTGGTTCACCGAGGCACCGACGTAGTCAGCGCCGGCACCCGTGTGGGCCACGGCACCGACGGTGCGGTCATGGGTGGACGCGGCAACCGTCGCGTTCCAGGGGCCGAGGTTGGCCGTCGGGTAGGTGTTCGGGCCGGAGTTGCCGGCCGATGCGGCGACGAAGACGCCGGCATTGGTCGCATTCAGGAAGGCGACCGCGGTGGCATCGGTGAAGGTGCCGCCGCCGGTGTTCGGGCCGATGGAGTAGTTGAGGGCGTCGACGCCGTCCTTGACGGCCTGGTTGATGGCCGAGACGCTGTTGCTGTTCGGGCAGCTGCTCGAACCGGGAGCGATGGCCCAGCAGACCTTGTAGGCGGCGATGCGGGCACGCGGTGCGACGCCGGACATATTGCCCATACCGATGCCATTGATGGCGGCGGGAACGCCGGCATTGCCACCCACCGTCGAGGCGGTGTGCGAGCCGTGGCCGCCACCGGCCTGCTGCACGCCGTCACGGCCGGAGTTGAATTCCAGCGCGTTGGGAGCGGCGATCTGCGTGTAGGAGCGGATGCCGATCAGCTTGTTGTTGCAGTTGGAGGCCAGGATGCCGGGCTTGATCTGGCAGCCGATGCCCTTCCACTTGGCGGGCGCCGGGCCGTAGACCAGCGTGCCGGCCGGGTCATGCGTCGGCACGCCATTGGCATCGACCTTGTCGGCGAAGCTGAGGTCTTCCGGCCAGACGCCGCTGTCGATCATGCCGATGATCATGTTCTCGCCGGCGGCACCCATGCCGCCGAGCTGGCTCCACAGGCCGCCAGGCGCGTCCAGGCCGATGAAGTGGGGCGTGTAGCCGGTGTGCAGGACCTGCACGGCGTCAGCCTCGATGTTCAGCACGCCGCTGTTCTTCTTCAGCGAACGCACTTCGGCGTCGGTCAGGTTGGCGGCGAAGCCGTTCAGGACGACGTCATAGCGGGCCGTGATGTTGGCCGGGTCGATGCCGACCAGGGCGTCGGACTGCTTCTTGTCCAGGTAGCTCAGATAGGCCTGGACATGCTGGGCGTTGATGTCCAGACGCTGGCCCTGGGCGGGCTTGGTGGCCGCGTAGCCGGAGACCTCGCCACCGTAGGCGGCGGCCGGCGCGTTGACGAGCTGGACGATGTAGGGGCGGCGGACTTCCTGCGCGCTGGCGGCGGTAGCCATGCCAGCCAACAGCATCATGGCGGCCAGCGATGCGGGCCGAAGCGTTCTCTTGGACTTCATTGGGGGGTTCCTCTGACTTGCTTGTGGCAATAGGACGGATGGAAGAAAAAGGCGGCGGCGACGAATCAGGCCGCGCGGCGACGCTTGGCGGCCAGCATGCCGGCCAGGCTCAGGCCGACGAGGGCCAGCGTGGCGGGCTCGGGCACATAGCCGATGTTGTCGACGGCGAACTGGGCCTGGTTTTCGGCCGGGTTCACGCAGTTGTTGTTGCCGTCATAGAGGCAGCTGGAGATCGTGACCGACTTGAACCAGGTGCTGGCGAAGCCGGCGTCGAAATCCCAGTGGCTGAAGTTGAAGTTGCCCTGGGGATCCTGCAGGGAGAAGTCCTGCGAGATGATCGTCTCGACGCCCAGGCCGTCGATGCCGGTCACGACCAGCTTGCCGACGCTGAAGTTCAGCGCCATGCCCACCGGCAGCATGAAGCCGAAATCCAGGCCGGTCATGCTGAGGCCGCCGCCGCCGGCGAGGGTGACGTTCAGGCCGCCATCGTTGAAGGCGGAGTAGAACTGCGAGCCGTTGCCACCGGGGCAGACGGCGATGAAGCAGCTGTTGTAGTCGCCGATGGAGCCGTCGAAACCGCCCTGGCCCAGGGTGGTGATCACGCCGGCGTCATCCGTCGTCACATCACCGTTGGTCATGATGTTCGGGATGGCCGAATTGAAGGTGATGGTGCCAGCGCCGGCCATGGCGACCGAACATGCCAGGCTTGCTGCGAGGCCCAACGCCGAATGGAAGATCTTTTTCATGGTGTGCTGCTCGTGTTCCAAGGGTTTTCGGATCAATACGCCGAAGCGATTCGGGCGCTATGCGGTGACGGAACAGGCCTTGCGATGCGGAAAAAGACCGATATCCAGCGCCGAGATAGCGTGAGCGATCGATTCTCGTGATGGCACCCTTGACGAACATCCACAGTTGCCCGCCCTCTAGGCATGGGGGGACAGGGTTTGTCCGGCTTTTCGCGATTGCCGTCGGCGCTCTTGACGTGCTAGTGCACAGCGCTGGCGGGCTGGGGTGCGGACGCGGGCGCGGCCGGCACCGCGCCATCGGCATAGGCGCTCGCCGCGAAGATGCGCTCCGAGGCCTTGCGGGCGGTGCTGCCGTCCTGCTGGATTTCCCGCAGCAAGGCCTGCTCGGCACGGCTGCGCACCGCGTTGAAGCGGCCCGGCTGTGAGGGCTCGGGGATCAGGACCCAGTCGGCCTGCAGGGTGAAGGGGTCGACATAGGCGCGCCGCAGGTGGTGGCGGGGGTTGACGCTGCGGCGATCGACCAGCAGGTCGTCCAGGCTGCGCGGGTACTGGCTGGCCGGCGTCGAGCCGACCTTGGCATAGCTCGCGATCGCGCGGGCGATCTCGGCGCCGCGCCACTCCAGTTCACGCTCCTTCTCGCGCTGGGCGGCGGTGGCCCAGGCCTGGCCCAGGGCCGCCAGGGCGGCGGCGGTCAGGGCCACGAAGAAGAGCATGCCGAGATAGGTGAAACCCCGTCCCTGGTTCTGACGTGCTCTCCTGCCTGCGCGCATGGCTCACCAGTCCGCGTAGAGCCGGCCGTCGCTGGCGCGGCCGGCCGCGCCGCTGCGGACATCCCACACCTGCCCGGTCGCCAGGGCATCCGAGGGCGGCGCGACCGTCACCCAGGCGTCGCGGCTGCCGCTGATGGGGTCCTCCGGAATCTCGCGGATGTAGCGGGCGGCCGCCAGGTCCCCCAGCGCATCCGGATAGCGGCCCTTGTCGGCGGCGTACTGGTCGATGGCGTCGCGCATGACGGTCAGGGAGGCGCGCAGCGCCGTCTCGCGCGATTTCTGCAGGCTGTTGAAATAGCGCGGCGCCGCGATGGAGGCCAGCAGGCCCACGATGGCCATCACGACGATCAGCTCGATCAGCGTGAAGCCTCGCGGCCTGCGGGGGGCGGGGCGGGCATGCATCATCGTGCCGCTCCTCACCAGTCGCCCAGCTTCGATCCGTCGAGGGCGCGGCGTTCGGAGCGCGAATACACGTCGAACACGTCGCGCCCCGAGCGAGGCTCATCGGGCGGGCTGTCGGCCGAGCGCAGACCCCAGGTCAGCTCTGGCGGCTGCGCCGGATCGGCAAACGGGTCGCGCGGCAGGCGGCGCAGGAAATAGAGCTTGCGCCCCTCCACCGACTTGGCGTCGCGCACGCCGTCGACCAGCGCGCGCAGATGGGGCGGATAGCCGCTGTCATCGGGGGCGCGGGCGATGCTGCCGGATTCGGCCGCGCGCTTGTAGGCATCGATGGCCGTGCGCAGGCTGCGCAGCGCGGACCGAAGCTCATGCTCGCGGGCGCGCTGGACCGAGACCTCCAGCAGCGGACGCGCCGCCGCCGCCAGCACGCCCATCATGGCCAGCACCACCAGCATCTCGATGAGGGTGAAGCCCCGCATGCGCATCGTCATGACGTCGCTCAGCGCGCCGCCTCCACGCTGACCAGGCCGCTGCCTTCCAGGCGCACGGCCGGGGATTCACCGTTGAGGCCGCTGGCGCTCAGGCCGGACACCGACACCGACGTCACCTGCCCACTGGCGGTGGGCAGGGCGCGGAAGACCACGATGCGCTCGCCGCGCGGCACCAGCTCCATCGGCACGCGGCCGGGCGTCGCCCCGGGCTGGTTCTGCGCCAGCTGCAGGCGGCTGGCGTCGTACTCCAGTTCGCCCTTGACGGAGAAACCGCTCTCGTTCTTCATGGCCACCGACACCGTACCGCCGGCGGGAATCTGCGGCGTGACGTCCAGCTTCAGCAAGGCCTCGGCGGGGGCGGCCGCGGGCTGGGTCGGGGCGGCGGGCGCGGGCCCTGCACCGCCACCGCTGCTCGGCCCCACGCCCACCCTGGCCTCGCGGCGCAGCAGGCTGGAGAAGGCGCCGGGGCTGGCGTCGGTGCCGCTGGCCAGGCGCGTGAGGGACGCATCGGGCACGGCCAGGTTGCGCACCACGCGCGGCGTGATCAGCAGCACCACCTCGGTCTTGTTGCGCGTGTCCGTCGTCGTGCCGAACAGGCGGCCCAGCACGGGAATGCTGGACAGGCCCGGGATGCCGGTCGCGGCCTTGCGGTCCTCGTCGTTGATGAGGCCGGCCAGCACCTGGGTCTCGCCGTCGGCCAGGCGCAGCACGGTGGAGGTGTTGCGCGTGCCGATCTCGTAGGCCGTCGTGCCGCCGGGGCCGGTGACCTGGCGGATCAGGTTGCTGACCTCCAGGCCGACCTTGATGACGACGTCGTTGTCGAGCTGGATGGTGGGCTCGACGTCGAGCTTGAGGCCGATGTCCAGGTAGCTGACCGAGGCGGCCACCGAGGTCGAGCCGGTGAAGTTGGTCGTCGTCGTGAACACCGGCAGCTTCTGGCCGATGTGGACCTTGGCCTTGTCACGGTTGCGCACGCGGATCTTGGGATTGGCCAGGATGTTGGAGTTGCCGGCCGTGCCGCGCAGCGTGGCGACGACGACGGGATTGGCGATGCTGGCGCGGAAGTTGATCGGGTTCTTGCCGCCGACGAAGACCGTCGGCGGGATGTTGCCCAGCGCATCGCTGATGCCCAGCTGGGCCTGCTCGGGCCACTTCAGCCCCAGCTCGTCGACGCGGTCGGTCGCCAGCTCCATGACCTCGACTTCGAGCATGACCTCGGGCTCGGGCAGGTCGACGGAGGCGATGAGCTTCTCGACCAGGCGCAGCACCTCGGGCGTGTCGCGCACGATGAGCAGGTTCAGGCGCTCGTCGATATGGATGTCGCGCACCTTGGCGATGGTGCGCACCATGGCCTGGACCTGCTTCACGTCGGCATTGGTCAGGTAGAGGGTGCGGGTGATCAGCTCCTGATGCTCGCGCTGCTTGGCGGCGGTGTTGGGGAAGATCAGCACCGAGGTCTCGTTCAGCAGCTTGCGGTCCAGCTGCTGGGTGCCGAGGATGACGCGCATGGCCTCGTCCATGGTGACGCTGCGCAGGAAGACCGTCACGCGGGCATCGGCGCGCACGTCCTTGTCGAAGACGAAGTTGACGCCGCTGCTGCGCGACAGGGCCTCGAAGACCTGGCGCAGCGGCGCCTCGCGGAACTCCAGCGTGACCGGCTTCTGGAAGGCCGCGCCCAGCTCGCCGACCGCCGTCTCCAGCGGCCGCGCCTGCGCGATCTGGCTGGCCAGCAGGCGGGCGCCCGGATGCTGGGGCGACTCGGCCAGGATCTCGCGGGCCACCGCTTCGGCACGCTCCAGGCGGCCTTCCTTCAACGCGACGCGGCCCGTCGCCAGCTGGGCGTCCTGGCGGCGGCTGCGCTCGACCTCGGTCGTCAGCGCGGCCAGGCGCGGGTGCTTGCTGTCTGCCAGGGCCAGTTGGCTCAGCAGGGCCGAAGCCTCGTCCCAGCGGCCGGCACCGCGCAGGGCCTCGATCTGCAGGATGAGGCGGGCCGAGGCCTGCTCGCGGGCGCGCACCTGGGCGGCGCGCAGCTGCGGGTTGGTGGGGTCCTTGGCGAGGGCGTCGTCCAGCACGCGCAGGGCCGCCGGCCACTGGTTGCCGCGGCCGAGGTCTTCGGCCTGGCGCAGCGCGGGGTTGGCGCAGGCCGCAAGCAGGACGACGCTGAAAAGAATGAGGAGCTGCTTCATGGGACTGGCCTGAAGACGATGTTCTGGGGAAGCTGGCCGGGCAGCCAGGTCAGGCGCACGCCGCTGTCGGAGACCTGCTCGACGCGCCACTGGCCGTCGATGACGTCGCCGCGCCTGGCGCTCAGGGCCTTGTTCGGGCCGCTCAGCAGCGCCACCTCGACGGGCTTGCCAGCCTCGGTTTCGACGACGCGGCCGATCATCTGGTAGGGCGCCGGCGGTGCGACGGGCGGCGGAGGCGGTGGCGCCGCAACGGGCGGCGGCGCGGGGGGTGGAGGCGGTGGCGGCGGGGGCTGCCAGGCCGACAGCTGGGCGTCGGGCGCCTCGGCCCAGGGCTGGCGGCCGGCCACGGTCGGCGCGGATGCGGCGGCCACGGCCGATGCCGCCGAGGCGGGCCGACGCGCCGGCGCCGCCACGGCGGTCACGGCCTCGTCCTCGGGACGCGTAGCCACCCAGGCGGTCGCGGCCAGCGTCGCCACCAGGGCACCACCGAGCAGGAGCTGGCGCCGTTGGATCATGGCGCGGACCTCCCGTGCAGCGACCACTGCAGCTCGGCATCGACCTCAGCGCTCATCGGGCTGGTGCGGCGCAGCTTGACGGCATCCAGGCTCAGGGCCGGGTCATGCGCCAGCGCCGCCGAAATGAAGCGGCGCAGCTGGGCATAGCTGCCCGTCACCGGCATGGTCACGCGCAGCCGCTCCAGGCCCTCGCTGCTGGACAGGCGATGCTCGGTGCGCGCGCCGTTGAGGTCGAGGCGGATGCTGAGTTCCAGCAGGTCGGCCAGGCGCTGCTGGCGGCTGCTGGCTGCGGGCAGCGTGGCCTGCCATTGCTGCACATTGAGCGGTGCGGCGGCGGCCACGGCCGGCCGCGCCTTGCTGCGCAGCTCGCGGGCCTCGGCCTGCAGCTTCGCGGCCTGCGCGTCCCAGCGCTGGCTCAGCACGACGGCACCGACGGCCAGCGCCAGCGCGGCGAGGCCGGCCAGGCCGGGCCAGCCCAGGGACCTGATCAGGGCGGCGCGGTTCAAGAGCCGCCTCCGGTCGCCACGCGGGCATTGATCTCGAAGCGCTGGCCGGTGAGGCCGGTCTCGGCCGCCGAGAAGCGCGACAGCACGACCTGGCGCCAGCCCGGCGTCGTGCCGAGCTGCTCGGCCAGCTGCAAGGCCAGCAGCTTGTCGGGTGTCAGGCCTTCGAGGCGCAGCTCGCCGCGGCCGGCGCTGGCGTCCAGGCCCAGCCAGGCAATGCTCTTGGCCTCGGCGCCGCTGGTTTCGACGCGGGTCAGCAGCGGCTCCCAGGGCATGGCCAGCAGCGCGCGGGCTTCAAGGGCCGAGCGGTTCTCGGCCGGCTCTGCGCGGGCGCTGCGCGCGGCAGGCTTGGCCACAGGCGCCGGGCGCAGCGTCGTCACGCGGTCACGCGCGGCCTGGGCGATGCCGAGGGCGCGATGGCTGTCGACAGCGCTCCAGGCGGCCGTGGCCAGCACCAGGGCGCCGGTGGCAGCCAGCGGCCAGGCCAGGGGCGAGCGCCCGCTGCGCGGCAGGAAGTCGGGCTGCGGCGTGGCGGGGCCGGCCTGGGGCAGCAGATCGCTGTCGGGTGTGCCGACGGCCAGCGGCGCATCGCCGCCGAGGTCGGCGAGCTGCTGCACGCGGCGCGACTGCAGGCCGACGACGCGGCCGCGGTCGAGCTGGATGACGACGGCGACTTCGCCCTCATGCCAGACCACGCGGCCCGTGCCGGCGCGCGTGGCCGCAGGCAGGGAGGCCAGCCAGGCGGCCCAGGCGGGACGCACGGCGGCGAGACGCACATTGGCCGCATCGGCCTGGCTGCGCAGCGCCGCCAGGTCCAGCCCATGCAGGGCCGAGGCGCCGGCCGCGTCGCCGAGCTTCCACGGCGCGATGGCATAGCGCTGCGCGGCGGCGCCGAAGTAATGGGCGAACTGCTGCTGGGCATAGGCCTGCACGGCGTCCAGGTCGGCCAGAGGCAGGCCAGGTTCGACGACCAGCTCGTGCAGCGCGCGGGCGCTGACCACCAGCTCGACGGCCGTGCCGGGCATGTCGCGGCACCAGGCCACGAACTCGTCGCCGCCGGGCGTGACGAAGACGCGCCGCGGCTTGGCGAGGCGTGCGCTCAATTGCTGGCGAAGGCGCTCACTCATCGAGGGTGACACGTTCCAGCTCCTCGAAGGTGGTCTCGCCGCGGCAGACGGCGCCCAAGGCCATCTCGCGCAGCGACTTCATGCCGCGCGCCTTGGCCGCGGCCTTGATCTCGGACATGGGCGCGCGCGCCGCGATCAGGTCGCGCAGGCCGTCGTCGAGCTTGAGCAGCTCGGCCACGGCGCGCCGGCCCTTGTAGCCGGTGCCGCGGCAGTGGCCGCAGCCCTCGCCCTTCAGGAAGTTGCCGTTGATGACGCCGTGCCTTGCGAGCGTGGCGGCATCGGGCGTGAAAGGCCGGGCGCAGTGCTTGCACGTCAGCCGCACCAGGCGCTGGGCCAGCACGGCGTTCAGGGCCGAGACGACGTTGTAGAGGTCCAGGCCCATGTGCATGAAGCGGCCGATGACATCAAACGCGTTGTTCGCGTGCACGGTGCTGAAGACCAGGTGGCCGGTCAGCGCGGCCTGCACGGCGATCTGGGCGGTCTCGGCGTCGCGGATCTCGCCGACCATGACGCGGTCGGGGTCGTGACGCAGGATGGAGCGCAGGCCGCGCGAGAAGGTCAGGCCCTTCTTCTCGTTGACGGGGATCTGCACGACGCCGCTGAGCTGGTACTCGACCGGGTCTTCGATGGTGATGATCTTGTCGGCGCCGGTGTGGATCTCGGCCAGCGTCGCGTACAGCGTGGTCGTCTTGCCGGAGCCGGTCGGGCCGGTCACCAGCAGCATGCCGTGGGGCTGGCGGGCCTGGTGGCGGATGGCGGCCCGCTCGTCGTCGTCGAAGCCGAGGGAGTCCAGCGTCAGCGAACCGGCACGCGCGATGGCCGCGCGGTCCAGGATGCGGATGACGGCGTCCTCGCCGAAGACGCTGGGCATGACGGAGAGGCGGAAGTCGATCTCGCGGCCCTGCACGCGCAGCTTGAAGCGGCCGTCCTGGGGCAGGCGGCGCTCGCCGATGTCCAGCTCGGCCATGACCTTGAGGCGCGACACCAGCTGCTCGGCCACCTGCGGGCTCTCGACCTGGCGCACCACGGCCATGACGCCGTCGACGCGGAAGCGGATCACCGCGCCGCGCGCCGTGCATTCGATGTGGATGTCGGACGCGGTGTCCTGCAGCGCGTCGTAGATGGTGGCGTTGAGCAGGCGCACCACCGGGCTGGCCTGTTCGCTCAGGGCCAGGGCCGACAGCTCCTCGGTGTGATCCTCGACCGCGGTCAGTGCATCCTCGACGTCAGACAGGGCACGGAAGTCCGCCTCGCCGGCGCCCAGGAAATGCGTCACCGCCTCGGCCGAGGCACGCTGCCAGCCCACCGGCGCGTTCAGGCGCACCTCGACGCTCTGCAGCAGCATGGCGTCTTCGTCGCGCTCGGCGAGCAGCACGCGCCTGTCGTTGGCGCCCACGGCCAGCACGGCGCGCCAGCGCTGGGCCTGGGCCTGGGGCCACTGCTCGAAGTCGAGGTGCCAGGGGCCCTGCTCGGCCGGCAGCCAGTCCGCCAGGGTGGTCGTCATTGGACCTGCTCCACCAGCTGAAAAATGGGCAGATACATCAGCACGATGATCCCGCCGATCAACACCCCCATGATCAGCATCAGCGCCGGGTTGACCAGGCGCGACAGCAGGTCGGTCAGGCGCGCGGCTTCTTCATCATGGAAGGCGGCGGCGCGCTCCAACATGGCCGCGACCTCGCCGCTGCGCTCGCCCACGCGCAGCATGCGGCGCGCGACCGGCGTGGCCAGGTCCTGGGCATCGAAGGCGGCGGAGAGGCGCTCGCCACGCTCGATCTGGGCGGCGGCGGCCTGCACGGCGGCCCGCCAGGGCGCGGCCACGACGTCGACGACGATCTTCAAGGCCGACAGGGCCGGCACGCCCGAGGCCAGCAGCATGGCGAGCGAGCGGTAGAGCCGCGCCAGGGCCAGCACGCGCAGCCGCGGGCCCAGGCCCGGCAGGGTCCACATGGCCGCCTGGGCGCGCTGGCGCACGACGGGCTGACGCAGCAACGCGTAGACCGCAAAGCCGACGCCCGCGATGCCGGCGATGACCAGGCCCGGATGGGCGCCGGCCGTCTGGCCGAATTCGATCAGCACGCGGGAGGCCCAGGGCAGGTCGGCGCTGGTGGCCTCCAGGATGCCGGCGAAACGCGGCAGCACATAGAGCAGCAGGAAGAGGATGACGGCGCCGCCGACGCCCAGCAGCATCAGCGGATAGACCAGGGCGGCGACCAGGCGCGAGCGCAGCGCGTCGACCCAGGCCAGATAGCGCGCATGCTGGGCCAGGGCCGTGGACAGCTGGCCGGTCTTCTCGTTGGCGGCGACGATGGCGCAGATCAGTTCATCGAAAGCCTGGGGCTGCTGGCGCAGCGCGACCGAGAGCGGCTGGCCCTGCTCGATCTGGCCGATGACGGCGTCCAGGGCCGCGCGCACGCCGGGCTGGCCTTCCTTCTCGCGCAGCGTATTCAGGGCTTCCAGCAGGGCGATGCCGGCGTCCAGCAGCACGGCCAGCTCCTGGCTGAACAGCTGCAGCGGGAACTTGCTGCTGCGCCGCCAGGGGCGCGGGCTCTCGGTGTTCGCGATCTCGCGCACTTCCAGCACATGCTGGGGCGCGACGCCCAGCACGGCGGCCACGGCGGCACGGTCGGGCGCCTCGACCCGCTCGGTGCTGACGGCACCCGCGCGCAAAACGCGAGTCTGGAACTGGGGCATGGTCGTCAGTCCCGCCCGGCCGTGCGAAGGGACTGACACGCCCCCGCGGGGGGCAGGGCGCGAAGCGAACGTGGGGGCTTCATCGCTTACCAGGATGTGAGGTCGGCGTCCTCACCCTCGCCGCCGGGGCGGCCGTCCTTGCCCAGGCTCAGCAGGTCGTACTCGCCATGCTCGCCGGGGCTGCGGTACTGGTAGTCGTTGCCCCAGGGATCCTTGGGCACGGCCTTGCTCAGGTAGGGGCCGGCCCACTTGGGCTCGTCGGCCGGCTTGGTGACCAGCACGGCCAGGCCCTGCTCGGTGCCGGGGTAGCGGCCGACGTCCAGGCGGTATTGGTCCAGGGACTTGGCCAGCGCATCGATCTGGGCGCGGGCCGCCTTGACCTCGCTCTTGCCGATCTGGCCGAAGAACTTCGGGCCGACATAGCCGGCCAGCAGGCCGATGATGACCATGACGACCAGCAGTTCAAGCAGGGTGAAGCCGCGCGGGCGGGCGAGACGGGGTCGGAACATGGGCAGGGAGGGTACAGCGGGAGGGCGACTGTTCAACGGCGGACGCCGTCGGGCAATCGGGATTTGACCGACCCGCATTCTCAGGGGAGGCATGTAAAGCCCTCCCCCCGCAGCACTTCCCGGCCTCAGTCCCCGACGATGGCGCCCTCGCTGAGGAAGACCAGCCGGCCGGCCTTGGTGACGGCGATGGCGGTGGGCTCGTTGATGCGCCCTCCCGGGCCGGGCTGCAGCGCGGACACCGGGCCTCCGGCGCCGATGACGGTGCTGACCTGGCCGCCGGGCGTGATGCGCCGGATGGCGTTGTTGCCACTGTCGGCGACATAGAGGTTGCCGCGCGCATCCAGGGCCAGGCCGGCCGGGTTGTTGAAGCGGGCGAAAGCGCCCAGGTCGTCGATGAAGCCGTTGGCATAGGGCGCGCCCGCCACCGTGCTGACCTCGCCATTGGCGGCCAGCTTGCGGATGGACTGGCTGTAGTCGGTGAAATAGACGTTGTCGGCGGCGTCGATGACCAGATACCTGACCGTCCCCAGGCGAGCCTCGGCGCCCACGCCGTTCACATAGCCGGACTGGCCGACCTTGCCGGCAAGGGTGGTCACCGTGCCGTCGGGTGCGACCCGGCGGAACACATAGTTGTACATGTCGGCGACGATGAGGTTGCCCTTGCTGTCGACCACGATGCCGCCGAGCTGGTTGAAGCGCGCGGCGCCGCCAAAGCCATCGGTGCTGCCGTTCTCGTTGTATTTGCCGGCCACCGTGCTGACCACGCCGCCGCTGCTGACGCGGCGAACGGTGTAGCCGTCGCCAACAAAGAGGTTGCCGGCCGCGTCGTAGGCCAGGCCGACGGGACTGGCAAAACTGGCCGCGGCCGCCATGCCGTCATCATTGCCATAGTTGCCCGTGCCGGCCAGGGTGTCCATCAGATTGCTGCCCAGCGCCAGGCGGCGCAGGCGACGATTCTGGGTGTCCGCCAGACTCACGGAGCCCGTCGGCGACACGACCAGGGTGGACTGGTAGCCGGTGGAGACGGAGAACCGGGCCGCCGAGCCGACGCCATCGGCAAAGCCGCCGCTGCGGCCGCCGCCGGCCAGGGTGGCCACCGTCGCGGCGGGCGTCAAGGTCCGCACCGTGTAGGCCGAACTGTCGAAATAGGCGATGCCGCCGTCGGGCAGGCTGGTCAGCGCCCCGGGGCTGCCGGCCGAGGCCGTACCCGCCGGACCGTCCAGACTGACCCAGCCGCTGTCGGCATAGACGGAGGACACGGCCGCCACGACCGTGCCGATGGTCGAGATGCGCGCGATGCGCTGGTAGTCGCCCACGAAGAGATTGCCGCGGCCGTCGAAGGCAAGGCCGTTGATGTAGCCGAAGCGGGCCGCCGTGCGGTAGCCCTCGGCCTGGCCCCAGGTTTCCGGGATGCCGGCATACAGGCTGACCTCGCCCGCCGGCGTCACCTGGCGGATGGCGGTGCCATCGGCGACGAAGATGTTCCTGCTGGCATCGATGGCCAGCTTGCCGATGTTGGAGAAGCGCGCGGCACTGCCGCTGCCATCGGCCTTGCCCGTCTCGGTGAGGCTGCCCGCCAGCGTGCTGACCACGCCGGCCGGTGTGACCTTGCGCAGCTGCTGGCCATTGCCGCTGGTGCGCTCGGTGAAGTAGAGGCTGCCGTCTGTGTCGACGACCGCGCCCGCGATGGAGCCGAAGCCCGCCTGCTCGCCCGTGCCATCGCGGGTCTGGCAGCTGGCGTCGCCGGCGAAGGTGGACACCATGCCGCCGGCGATGCGGCGCAGCACGCAGCCCTCGAACACATAGACGGCCCCGCTGGCGCGATCGACCGCCAGCTCGGTCGGGTTGGTGAAGCGCGCTTCGGCCAGCGTGCCGTTGACACGGCCGTAGGCCTTGGGCTGGCCGGCGAACAGCTCGACGTTGCCGTCCGGGCTGATGCGCCGGATCACGCTGTTGTAGTTGTCGGCCACATAGACATTGCCGGCCGCATCGGCGCCCAGGCTCCAGGCGTAGACGAAGCGGGCCGCCTTGCCCTTGCCATCGGCATAGCCGAAGCCACCGGTGGTGCCGGCCAGGATGCGCACATTGGCCTGCACCTTCAGCAGCGCGGCGTTGCTGGTCAGGCTCGCGGTCGCGTTGCTGACGACCACGCGCAGCCGCGTGTTGGCATCGGCCAGCGTGGCATTGCTGATGGCATGGCTGGCCGCCGTAGCGCCAGCGATATTCGTCCAGTTCAGGCCCTCGTCCTGGCTCTGCTGCCATTGGTAGCGCAGCGGCGCCGTGCCGGATGCATTGGCCGCGAACGTGACCGAGCCGCCTGTCGCGATGGTGGCGTCGGCGGGATGCTGGCTGATGGACGGGGCGGCGGCATTGACCGTCGCCACGGCCACGTCGCTGAGCACCTGGCCGGAGGCATTGCTGACCTGCACCGTGAAGCGGTCGCCGCTGCCGGCATAGGCCAGCGTGGTGGTGTAGCTGGTGCCGGTGGCGCCGCTGATGGGGCTGCCGTTGCGCAGCCACTGGTAGGCCAGCGGCGCGCTGCCGGCGGCCGTGACCTTGAAGGTGACCGTGCTGCCGTCGCTGGTGGTGACCGACTCGGGCGCCGTGATGATGCGCGGCGCGGCGGCGGTCACGGTCAGCTTGGCCTCCTGGCTGGTGACGGTGCCGGCCGGGTTGGTCATGACGACCTTGAAGACGGCGGCGTTGTCGGCCAAGGCCAGGGCCGAAGTCGTGTAGCTGGCCTTGTCGGCGCCGGCAATGGCGACGCCATTGCGCTGCCACTGGTACTGGATGGGCTCGCTGCCGGTGGCCGTCACATCGAAGGTGACGACCTCGCCATCCTTGGCCGTCTGGGCCTGGGGCTGGGCGGTGAGGTTGAGGGCGATGGGGCTGACCGTCAGCGTGACGGCATTGCTCGTCACCGAGGCATTGGGGCCGCTGACGACGACCAGGTACTTGGCCGCGTTGTCGGCCATGTGCAGCACCGGCGTCGTGTAGCTGGCGCCGGTGGCGCCGGTGATGGCCTTGCCGTCACGCTGCCACTGGTAGCTCAGGCTGGAGCCGCTGGCCGTGACGCTGAAGGTCGCGGTGGCGCCGTCAGTGACCTTGGCGTCCAGCGGCTGGCTGCCGATGCTGGGCGCGACGATGGCCGGGGTGACGGGAGGAGGCGGGGTGGTGTCGCCACCCCCGCCACCGCCGCCGCAGGCGGTCAGCGCCAGGCTGGCACCCAGTCCCAGGATCAGGCCCGCGGCCCGCAGCCGTTGCACCACGCCATCGATTCTTGTCATCACACTCCCCCGCTCTTGCATCCAGCCGGGGGCATGCGTTCAGGCAGCGGGCAGCGTCGGGCCGTCCGTCCTCCTGTTGCGCGCCTCCCCAGCGCCAGCCCACCTTGGGGCCCTGTCGCGATGGCGCTGAAAGACCAGCTGCCTCGCGGGGCGCGACGATAGACGCACCGACCCGCGAGTGTCCACGGCAGAAATCCCCTCCCCGGCCCGAACGCCCCCGCATTCGGGCGAGCGCGAGACCCGGTGCAAACCCTAGGAGGAGGCCGCCAGCGTGCAGCGGGTGGCCGTGCTGTCGGGGCAGGGCCCGACCCAGCGGATGTGGGTCGCGGCCGCCGGCGGCAGGGGCGCGCGGCCGTCCAGCGCCTGGCCGCGCACGCCGGCGAACTCGGCCAGCGAGGTCCAGGCCCCCGTGGCGCCGATGCGGTACTCGAGGGTGTAGCGGGTGCCGGGCCGCAGGCTGCGGCTCTTGATCTGGTACTCGCCGCCGACGATGGCGAAGCTGTTGCTGTCCGGGAAGGGCCGCGCCAGCGGCTCGCCGACGAACAGGCCCTGCCCCGGCCATTGCACGGCCTTCCAGTAGGCCTCGATGGCCGTCGCGCCGCGCCAGTACTGGTCGATGAGGACGGAGGCGCGCGAGAACTTCTGCTGCAGATTACAGGGCTCCTCGACGGTGCCGTAGCTGGCCGTGGCGCCCGCATCCAGCCAGGCGGTGATGGGCATCTGGCCGGCACCCGAGGGCAGCAGGCCGCCGCTGGACGTCAGCGTGTCGGCCAGGGCGCCGGGGCGGAACTGCAGCGTCGACAGGTTGGCGACGCTGCTCAGGCCGGTCAGGTAGAAGAGCACGCCGTTCTTGCCGGACAGCGAATTGGCGCTGGCCGGGCCGGCGCTGTTGTCCACATAGTTCAGCGCCAGCGCCCCGCTCCAGGCCGCCGGCAGACCGTTGAAGTCATTCCAGCGCACGCTGCGCTCTTCATCGGTCGTGCGCACCAGCCAGCCCTCGCCGGCCGGGCGGCTGGCGTCGGCCGCGACACCCCGGGCGATCAGGGCCTGGGCGGCGCTCAGCGTGCGCGCGCCCAGCAGCATCGACGGACGCACGCGCAGCTCCGTCTGGGGCCGGCGCGTCTCGTTGTCGTAGAGCGGCGAGGCGGCGGTGCTGGCGCAGGCGTCGACCGTGGGGGTGGGATTGCAATAGCGGGTGTCGAAGCCCAGGGCCATGGCGCTGGTGATGCCCATGTTGCAGGCCCCCCGGACCCGGCTGGGCGCGGCCCAGGTCAGCAGCGTGGCCTGGACGCCGGCCGGCAATCGGGCGTCGATGTCGGATTTCAGCAACGTGAAGTCGGCGGCGGAGATCGCGTCCTGGCCCGTGTTGACCCGGACCCGGATCAGGTTGGCGGCCGGCACCCCGCGCGCCGCGACATAGGCCGCGCCGACGGCCTCGCTGAGGGCGTCGCCCTCGGCGACGATGACGGCCAGGTCGGCCGCCGCCAGGCCATTGCCGGGCAAGGTCAGCGTCAAGGTCTGCCCCATGCCGCCGCCCCCGTCTCCACCGCCCCCGGTGCTGCCCCCTCCGCCGCCGCCACAGGCGCTCAGCAGGGTCAGCAACAGCGGCAGCAGCAGGCGCAGGGCAGGGCTCATGGGGACATTCTTGCAGCCCTGGCGGTTGGCGGGGAATGCACAGTTTTGGTGCCGGCTCGCACCTTTCGCGGCCAACCAACCCGGGCTAACCCCAGTGCCATGCACCGTCGCGGGGCAATACATTTTCGCCACTCGACGCGGTTCCGGGCTTTGTCCAGGGCCGCCGGGCGGGTTGTGAGGAGACAAATCAAGCGCCAAGCGCACAAGGTTGCTTCGTAACCCCGAAGACAATCCCACCGGCCACCAAGGCACCCCTTGGTGGCCGTTTTCTTTATGCCCCTCGCCCGGTCTGCCATGCTGGACGCGGGCAGCCCAGTCGGTCCCCCGAGGGGACGGCGATTGACCGGGCATCGAGCCCGGTCAACATCGCCAGAGCGGGCCGGCCAGGGAGCGGCCCGGCGCTCGGCCCGCCTCAAGACACGACGGCCATGTCGCTCTGTTGAAATCCATACATGCTCGAACTCGCTACCGTCGCCCTCGCTTCCCTGCTCGCCGGCTTCATCGACGCGGTCGCGGGCGGTGGCGGGCTGGTGCTGGTGCCGGCACTGTTCAGCACCTTCCCGAACGCCTCGCCGGCCACGCTGATGGGCACGAACAAGGGCGCGGCCATCTGGGGCACGGGATGGGCCACGCTGCAGTACGTGAAGCGCGTGGACCTGCCGTGGAAGCGCTTGATGCCGGCCGCCGTGGTGACCGGCATCGGCAGCTTTGCCGGTGCCTGGGTGCTGACGCTCGTCAGCCCGGACTATCTGCGCAAGGCCTTGCCGCTGATCCTGCTGGCCGTGCTGGTCTACACCCTGGCCAAGAAGGACCTGGGGCGAGAGCACAAGCCGCGCTTCACCGGCCGCACCGAAACCCTCGTGGCCTGCGGCATCGCGCTCGCCGTCGGCTTCTACGACGGCTTCTTCGGCCCGGGCACGGGCAGCTTCTTCGTCTTCCTGTTCGTGCGCCTGCTGGGCTACGACTTCCTGCACGCGTCGGCCACGGCCAAGCTGATGAACCTGCTGACGAACGCGTTCGCGATCGCCTTCTTCGTCAGCAAGGGCCATATCTGGTGGCATGTGGCCGCCGTGATGGCGGTGACCAATGTCGCCGGGAGCCTGCTGGGCACCCGTCTGGCCCTCAAGCACGGCGCCGGCTTCGTGCGCGGCGTCTTTGTCATCGTGGTCGGCGCCCTCATCCTCAAAACAGCCTGGGACGCCTTCTTCCGCTGATCTACGATCGGGCATTCCCCAGAAGAACCCACTCACCATGCCCGTCGATCCTCAACTGCGCAATCTGGACATCGAGATCCCGACCCAGCCCGAGGTCCTGGTCAAGCTCTCGCTGCTGATGGCAGCCGAGGACATCGACCTGCAGGCCATGTCCTCCCTGGTCGAGACCGACATGGCCCTGGCCGCCGCCGTCATGAAGGCGGTCAACTCCTCGCTGTACGGCCTGCGCGGCCGCGTGCAGACCGTGCACCAGGCCCTGACCTACCTGGGCATGCGCGAGGTGGCGGCCATCACCTTCGAGATGGGCCTGCGCGCCGCCTTCCCGGCCGCCGCCGAGCTGGAGTCGGTGTGGACGCGCGCCTCGCAGCGCGGCCTGCTGATGGGCCGCATGGGCCAGATGCTGGGCGTGGACCCCTGGGCCGCCCACTCGGCCGGCCTGTTCGAGGAATGCGGCAAGGCGGTGCTCTACCGCCATGCGCCCACCCACTACCCGGCCATGCTGCGCGCCGCGACGCGCGACGCCGAGCTCATCGAACTGGAAAAGACCGCCTTCGGCGTCAGCCATGACGCCCTCGGCGCCGCCCTGTGCGAAAGCTGGGGCCTGGCGCCGGCGGCGGTCGCCAGCGTGCGCTACCACGTCGAGATCCAGGCCTCGCTGACGATGCCGGAAAGCCTGGCCCGCCGCAGCGTCGCCGCCATCTCGACGGTGGCCTGGGCCTTGCTGAACCACCCCGACCAGCTCGACGACATCGCCAGCCAGATCGCCCCGCAGGCGCAGCTGGACGAGACCCTGGTGCTGCGTGCCGCGCGCCGCGTCAACGAGCAGCTGCTGGCTGCCCAGGAACACGGGCGCTGAAGCCGCTTCCCGGCGAGCCGCCGGGCCCTTAGCATCGACGCATCAGCCAGAACAACGAGGAGGCTGCATGCGGAACGCTCGGATGCTGTGCGCGGCAGCCTGTGTCGTGACGGCCGGCGGCCTCGCGGCCCAGCCCCTCCCCGCGGCGTCGGATGCCGCCCAGCCGGTGCAGTGGTTGAGCGAGCCCTTCCCGCCCTTCAGCTTCGTCGGCCCCAGCGGCCCGGCGGGCGTGGCGGTGGACCTGATGAAGGCCGCCCAGGCCCAGGCCAACCTGCCTGAGGTGACACCCCTCTTCATGCCCTGGCCCCGTGTGCTGCAGGCGCTGGCCGCTCCGGCCCCCGCCTGCGTGACTGCCATGACGCGCACGGCAGCGCGCGAGAAGCAGTACCAATGGACAGGCCCCTTCCTGCCCGCCGACCACGCCGTGGCGCGCAAGAATTCGGCGCCGCCCTGGCCGGTGGGCGACAAGCCGCTCGCCGGGCTGGACGTGGTGGTCGTGCGTGGCGACGTGGCCGAGGAAACGGCCCGCAGCCTGGGAGCCGACGAGGCGCGCATCCACCGCGTCGCCGACCCCACCATCGCGGCGCGCATGATGCTCGCCGGCCGGGTGGACGGCTGGGTCTATGGCGAAGCCGTCATGCGCTGGACGCTGGCGAGCCTGGAGATCCCGCCGGAGAGCTACCGCTTCGATGGCCGGATCAAGGGCGGCGACAACTACTTCGCCTGCAACAGCGCCGTCGGCGCCGACTACCTGAAGCGCCTGCAGCAGGGGCTGGACGCGGCCAAGAAACCCAGGAACGGCGTCAGCGAGTACGACCGCATCCTGTCGCGCTATCTGCGCAAGTGATCAGGCCGCCAGGCTGAGCCGGTCGCGGCCGGCGTGCTTGGCGATATACAGGGCCTCGTCGGCCGCCTGCAACAGGGCCTGGGCGCTCAGGTAGGGATGCGCCGGGCTGGCCGCCGCCAGGCCCACGCTCAGCGTCAGGCTGCCCTGGCCATCGGGCAGGCGCAGCGCCCTCAGCTCGTCGCGCAAGGACTCCAGCACGCCCTGGGCCTCGGCCATGCCGAAGCCGGGCAGCAGGGCCACGAACTCCTCGCCGCCGAGGCGGGCGACGATGTCGGTGTCGCGCTTGAAGCGATCGCTCAGCAGGGCGGCGACGCGCTGCAAGGCCGCGTCGCCCACGGCATTGCCATGGGTCAGGTTGAACTGCTTGAACTGGTCCAGGTCCAGCACGGCCACGGCCAGCAGGCCGCGCAGGCGCTGGGCCCGCTTGAACTCGCGGCGCAGGGCCTCGTCGAAGGCACGCTGGTTGGCAATGCCCGTCAGCGCGTCGACACGCGCCAGGCTGGCCAGCTCGCGCTGGTTGGCTTCCAGGGCCGCATGGGCTTCCTGGAGCAGATGGCGCTGCTGGGTCAGCTCGCGCCTGAGCTCGCGGGCATCCTGGTCCTGCTGCCACAGCGAACCGCGCGCGCGCCGCATGGCGTGGCCGATGCGGTCCAGCTCGGCGGTCAGGCGGGGCGTCGGCACGACGGGATCGGGCGTCAGCGGCACGGGCGCCGATTCCATGGCCTCGCAGCCGGCGGCCAGCTGGCGCAGGGGGCGCAGCAGCAAGGCCTCGATGAGCAGCAACTGGGCGGCGCTGAGCAGGACCACCAGCCAGGCGGCGCGGGCCAGGCCCTCGCCCGGCGCCTCAAAGCTGCCCAGGCTCCATTCGAAGACCAGCACGATGAGGGCCGTCAGCAGCGGCACCCCCAGGCTCAGCCGCAACCGCAGCGACCCCAGACGCCGCGGGCTGACGCTGAGGCGGTCCAGGGTTTCGGCGGGGGAATCGGTACTCATGGGTCGGCGCTGACGGCACACAAATTGTCACGGCCGCATCCCGGAGCGCCGCTCGGGGTTTGTCTGCAGGGAGTGCTGCATGCCAGCGTCACGCCGGCGACTCATGCCGCGTCGCTGGCAGGCGCCGGGGCCTTCGTCAGGCGTCGGCAAGCCGCAGGGCTTGTCCTCGGGCCGAACTCAGTAGGGGACCTGGTCCGACGGGTACTTCCAGAAGTCCTTGAGCAGATAGTTCATCGGCAGGTTCATCGCCGTGTTCTTGGGCGGGATGGGCTTCATGAACCAGCGCTCGTAGATCGCATGCGCCTCGTGGCTGGTGATGAGGCGCGCCATCTCCTCGTCGACGATGGCCTTGAGCTCGGGATCGTTCTTGGGCAGCACGATGGACAGGGGCTCGATGGTCAGGAATTTGCCGACCACGCGGAACTTGGCTGCATCGGGCCGCGCCGAGGCGAGGCCATAGAGCAGCACGTCATCCATGACGAAGCCGTCGGCCTGGCCCGCGGCCAGCATCTCCATGGCCTTGGCATGGTCAGGCGCCTCGATGATGTTGATGTGCAGGGCGCGCTCGTTGTTGGCCTGGGTGATGGACTTCAGCGGTGTGGTGCCCTTGGTGGACACCATGGTCTTGCCGTCGAACTGGGCCAGCTCGTTGATGCCGCTGTCGGCCCTGACGAGGTAGCGCGCACCGGTGATGTAGTGAGGCACGGTGAAGGCGACCTTCTCGCGCCTTTCGGCGTTGTTGGTCGTCGAGCCGCATTCCATGTCGGCCTTGCCGTCGACCACCATCTGGATGCGGTTGGCCGGCGTCACCAGCAGGAACTGCGGGTTCAGCGCATTCATCTTCAGCTTCTTGCGCACCGCCTCGGCGACCTTCAGGCACAGGTCCACCGCGTAGCCGACGGGCCGGCCGTCGGGCAGCAGATAGCTGAAGGGCACCGACGATTCGCGGTGGGCCAGCACGATGCGGCCGCTGGACTGGATGCGCTGGAGCGCCGGGCCGGCTTCGGCGGTGGCGGCAGGGCCGAGACCAAGGGCAGCAGCGAGGAGGAGCGGCGACAGGGTTTTCATGGCCGGGCCATTGTGATGCAGCCCCTAGAGTCCGCGCATGCGAAGTTGCTGTTGGCTCATGCTTGCAACGCTGGCCAGCCCGGCGGCGGCCGACCCAGGCTACTACGTCGTCACCCCCTATGACCAGGCCGGCCGCCTCGGCGCCGAGCTGCGCTACTGGACCGTCAAGGCGCCCGACGACAAGGCGGTGCTGTGGCCCGAGCTGGGCCTGAGCTGGGGCGTCAACACGCGCTGGACGACGCGGCTGCTGGCCAGCTGGGAGGGCGAGACCCTGGGTGGCGCCCGGCTGGAGACCTGGAACTGGATCAACGACATCCTGCTGACCCAGGGCGAGAAGCCCTATGACCTGGCCCTGCACACCCAGTTGGTGCACAACCGCGAGGATGGCAGCCACGCGTTCGAGCTGGGCCCGGCCTGGCAGACCGACCTCGGCCGGCTCAAGCTCAACGCTGGTGCGTTCTGGGAATACGACAGCAGCCGGCGCGAGACGCGGCTCAAGCTGCAATGGCGGGGCGTCTACCGCCTGGCGCCGGGCTGGCGGGCCGGCGTGCAGGGCTTCAGCGAGGTCGGCCAGTGGAACGACTGGGCGCCCCAGGCCCGCCAATCGCACCGTGCCGGGCCGGTCCTGCTGGCCACGCTGTGGGACGAAGGCCGCGACACCGTGACGCTGAACGCAGCCTTCCTGTTCGGCAAGACCTACGGCCGCCGAGGCGACATGTTCACGATGCAACTCCAATGGCTGCGCTAGGGTCCTCGGAGGCCACCGTGCGATTGCGCCCGGCGCCCTTGGCTTCGTAGAGCGCACGGTCGGCGGCGGACAGCAGGTCGGCAAAGCTCGTCGCACTGGTGCTGAGCATGGCCAGGCCGGCCGACAGCGTCGCGCTGACCGTGCCGCCCTCGGGCGTCACGAAGGGCGCCTCCTGCACCATCAGGCGGATGCGCTCCGCCACCTCGCGGGCGCCGGCCAGGTCGGTGCGCGGCAGCAGCACGACGAATTCCTCGCCGCCATAGCGGGCGGCCAGGTCGCCGGTGCGCAGGGAACGCAGGATCAGCCCGCCGACCTGGCGCAGCACCTCGTCACCCACCGGGTGGCCGTGGCGGTCGTTGATGGCCTTGAAGTGGTCGATGTCCAGGAACAGGCAGGCCAGCGGGTAGCGGTGGCGCACGGCCTGGCTGAACTCGATGAGGCTGCGGTGGTCGAAGTAGCGGCGGTTGTGCACGCCAGTGAGGCCGTCCGTCATGCCGGCGCGGCGCAGGCGCTCGCGGTTGAGCATGCTCTCGATGGCGATGGCCGCGATGGCCGACAGCCGGTCGAGGAACTTGGTGCCCGAGGCGGCGTCGTAGCGCTCGGGGTCGCGCGCGCCCAGGTGCAGGCTGCCGATCAGCAGGCCCTGGCGGATCAGCGGCAGCAGGGCGGCCGAGCGCACGCCGGCCTCGGGCGCGAAGGCCTTGGCCAGCAGGGCCTCGTCGGGCCCGGGACTGATGAGGCGGGTCGTGCGCGCGGCGCCGAACAGATCCTTCAGCGGGCCATGGCTGTCCAGCAGCCGGGGCGCCTTGATCATGGGCAGGGCCGGCAGGGCGCGGCGCAACTCCTCGTCGGGGTCGAGCAGCCAGAGCTCGGCGGCGTCCAGGCCGAAGTCGTCGCGGCAGTCGACGAGCAGCAGGTTGACCAGTTCCTCCATGGAACTGACGGCGATGAGGCGGCGCTCCAGCGCGTCGAAGCGGTCCAGCTTGCGCTCATTGGCCTTGGCGGCGTCGAGCAGGGACTGCAGCTGGCGGCGCAGTTCCTGGACCTGGGCTTGAGGGTTGGGCGCGTTCATGGCGCCGCGATTGTCAGGGCGTCGCGGCTGAAGCTGCGTTGCTGGCCCGTGACGGGATCCATGAAAGCGATCGCACGCGCAACCAATTGCAGCGGCGCGTCCACGCGCGGCGGGTTCTCGTGGGGCTGCAGCACCGGGTAGATGCGGTCGCCCACCAGGGGCAGGCCCAGGGCATTCATCTGGGCGCGCAGCTGGTGGCGCAGGCCCGTCTTGGGCCTCAGCTCGTAGCGCGCCAACCCGTCCGACAGCATCTCGACGAGGTTGATCCAGGTTTCGGCGTTCGGTTCACCGTCGACGACCTGCATCTGCATGAAGTTGTCGCCGGGCGGCTCGGCCAGGCGGTGCCTCACGACGCGCGGCCAGGGGCCGGCACCCACCGGCGCAATGGCTTCGTAGACCTTGTCGACGACGCGCTCGCGGAACAGGTGGTGATAGGCGCCACGCTCCTCGCGCCGGATATTGAAGACGACCAGGCCGGCCGTCTCGCGGTCCAGCCGGTGCACGGGGTTGAGGTCGACCAGGCCGGTGGCCTGGCGCAGCCGCGCCATCAGCGTCTGGCGGGCATAGAGGCCACTGGGCGTGACGGGCAGGAAATGGGGCTTGTCGGCGACGAGCAGATGTTCGTCCTGGAAGACGATGCGCTCGCGGAACGGGATGTCGGGCTCAACGTCGAGGTGGCGCCAGTAGTAGAGGCGGCGATTGCCGAGATAGGGCGCATCGGGCACCGGCCGGCCGTCGTCGTCCACCACGTCGCCACGTCGCACGCGCTCGAGCCAGTCGTCCACGCGAGGCAGGCGCTCTATGAGGAAGGCCGTCGTCGTCGCCCAGGGGCCCGGCGGGCAGAACACGGCGCTGGCCGCGACGCCCTCGCGCAGCGGCAGCGCGGGCTTGGGCGGCCGACTCACTATTCGATGCGCGGC
This sequence comes from Roseateles sp. GW821-FHT09H10, assembly GCF_059415865.1. Classification (NCBI taxonomy): domain Bacteria; kingdom Pseudomonadati; phylum Pseudomonadota; class Betaproteobacteria; order Burkholderiales; family Sphaerotilaceae; genus Roseateles; species Roseateles sp. GW821-FHT09H10. Next base: position 646,156 of record NZ_JBWKOB010000002.1, read on the forward strand.
CCGCCGCGGGCGCGCTCGTCCATGTAGGCGTTCAGCCGCTTCATGTCCTGGGGGCTGGCGCGGTCACCGCGCCATTCGCGCACCCAAGCGTCGCGGTTGGGCTCGCGGGCCAGGGCGCGCACGGCCGCGTCGATGGCCTCGATATGGTGCCGGCCCTGGGGCGTGCGGGTGCAGGAGACGGTAGCCAGCGGCGTGCTCAGGCCCTCGGCCACGGGCAGGGCGATGAGGGCCTCCGGATCGCCGACACGCTTCAGATAGTCCTGTACGACGGCCGGGTACTCCAGCGTGTAGTCCATGCGGCCGGCCCGCAGCATGTCCAGCAGCTGGCTGCTGAGCTGGGCGCCGACGGCCAGGCGGGGCACGGGCTGCTGCTCGAGCTGCTTGTCGATATGCGTGCCGAAGGCGCGGTCGCGCGCCAGCAACAGGCGCAGCTCGGGGCGCTTCAGCAGCTCGGCCAGCACCAGGCGGCCCTCCGCCGGCCGGCCCTGGTTCACCTTGTCCATGGCATCGCGCCTGACGATGACGTGGATCTCGCGCGAGATCAGCGGCGGGTACAGATGCGAGAAATAGAGCCACTCCGAGCGTGCCGGCGTGCGCACATGCATGGTGGAGCACAGCGTCTGGCCGCGGCGGCTCTCGGTTTCATAGCGGGCCGTGCTGGCCTCGACGAACTCGTGCCGGTAGCTGGGCATGCGCGTCAGCAGCACGCGCATGAAGCCGTCCACCTCGCCATGGCCCAGCTCCGCCACGGAGCGCGGCGGCCGGCCCTGCACGAAGCTGAAATGAGGCGGCACGTCCTGGGCCACCCAGCGAATGGTTTCAGCGGGCGGCGGTGCCGCCTGGGCGGCCGAAGCCGCCAGGCATGCGGCTGCGAACAGCCCGCGCAACATCAATCCCCTTCAACCCATTCAATTCGGGCGCCGAGCTCGCAGATGTGCTCGACGAAATTGGGATGGGCGCGGCGGATGGGCGTCGCGTTCCGGATCACGCTCTTGCCCGGGATGCTGGCCGCCACCATCAGCAGCGCGATGGCGACGCGGATGATGTAGGGGCTCTCGACCTCGGTCGGGCTCAGCGGCTTGCCGCCGAAGGTGATCATGCGGTGCGGGTCGCTGAGGAAGGCATGGGCGCCGAACTTGGCCAGCTCCGACGTCCAGCCCATGGCGCCGTCATAGATCTTGTTCCAGAACATCACGCTGCCCTCGGCCTTGACGCCCAGGGCGACGAAGATGGGCAGCAGGTCCACCGGCACATAGGGCCAGGGCGCGGCCTCGACCTTTTGCAGGATGTTGCGGGTGAAGGGCTCCTTGACCTTGAGCGGGCCGTTGGTGACGCAGCGGCTCCAGCCGTCTTCATGGACGATCTGCACGCCGAACTTGGCGAAGGTGCGGTCCAGCAGCGGGAACATCTCCGGCGCGCCGTTCTTGACCTGCACATTGCCGCCGGTGATGGCGCCCAGGGCCAGGAACGTGACGATCTCGTGGAAGTCCTCGGTGAAGGTGTAGTCGGCGCCACCGAGCTCCTTGACACCGCTGATCTTCAGCTTGGAGGTGCCGTGGCCTTCGATCCTGGCGCCCAGCAGGGACATGAAGTTGCAGAACTCCTGCACATGGGGCTCGCTGGCGGCATTGGTCAGCGTGGACACGCCATCGGCCAGGGCCGCGCACAGCACGAAGTTCTCGGTCGTCGTGACCGAGGCGTAGTCGGTCCAGTGGGCGTTGGCGGTGAGGGGCCGGTTGACGCGCAGCACCAGGCCGTCGGGCAGGCGCTCGACGTCGGCGCCGAAGCGCTGGAACACCTCGACGTGGGGGTCGATCTCGCGCGCACCCAGGGTGCAGCCCTTGACGTCGTCCTCGATGCGGGCGGCGCCGAAGCGGGCCATCAGGCCGGGCACCAGCATGATGGAGGAGCGCATCTCCTCGGGCAGGCGGTCGGTGGCCGGATCGAAATGGGTGTCGCGGTGGTGGACGTCGAGGATGCCGGTCTTGAAGTCCAGCTCGACCTGGGAGCCCAGCTTGCGGAAGACCTCGACGATCTTCTTCACGTCGGTGATCTCGGGCACGCCGCGCAGGCGCACCGGCTGCCTGGTCAGCAGCGTCGCGCACAGGATGGGCAGGACGGCGTTCTTGTTGGCCGAGGGGGTGATGCGGCCCGAGAGGGGCGTGCCGCCGTGGACGATCAGGTGAGACATCGAATGACAGTTTGCGGTGCGCGCAAGCGGCGCGCGGGGGGATTGTCTGCGTTTGTGGCGCGGCGCATCGGCCGCGGCCCGGAAGCTTTGTTCCGAGCTGTGGGAATCAATCCTCCGCCGCCGGGTCCAGGCGACGGGCCCGCGCCAACCGCCAGGCATCGGCCGGGTCGGTGAAGACCTCTTCTGCCGTGGTGCCGGTTTCCCGTGCCGCGGCATCGATGGCGATGCGCTTGTCGAAGACATAGCACTCGCCCTGCCAGTGGGCCGAATCCTGCGGAAACGTTTCGAGATAGTTCAGGATGCCGCCGTCGAGCTGGGCCACCTGGAGGCCCTGGGCCTGCATCCAGGCCGCCGTCTTCTCGCAGCGGATGCCGCCGGTGCAGTACATCGCGACCGTCCTGCCCTGCCATTCGTCGCGATGCGCCTCGACATAGGCCGGGAAATCGCGGAAATGGGCCACGCCGGGGTCGATGGCACCGCGGAAACGCCCGAGCTTGAACTCGAAGCTGTTGCGGTTGTCCAGCACCACGGTGGCCGGGTCGTCCAGCAGGGCGCGGAACTGCTGCGGGCTGACATGGGTGTCGGTGGCGTCGCCGCCGCTGACGCCGGGGATGCCGAAAGCGACGATCTCGCGCTTGACCGAGACCTTGAGGCGGCTGAAGGGCCGGCGCTCGCAGGCGTTGTGCTTGAAGTGCAGGCCGGCGAGGCCGGGCTGCAGCTGCAGTTCGGCCTCGAAGGCCTGCACGGCCTCCGCCTCGCCGGCGATGGCGGCGCTGATGCCCTCTTGCGCCAGCAACACGACACCGCCCAGGGCCAGTTCCGCGCCTCGTGCGCGCAATTGCTCGGCGAAGCCGGTGGGGTCCGGCATCGGGGTAAAACGGTAGAAGGAGCTGTGGACCAGGGGCATGGCGCCGAATTGTCGGCTCGTACACTGCTTCAGCTATGTCCCGCCTCAAAGTCCTTCCTCAATACCTGATGCCCAAAGGCGCGATGACCCGGTTGGCCGGGCGCATCGCGAGCAAGCCGCGCGGCGGCATGACGACATCGACCATCCGCCGTTTCGTCGCACGCTACGGCGTCAACATGGCCGAGGCGGCCGAACCCAACATCACGGCCTACGCGACCTTCAACGACTTCTTCACCCGCGCGCTGAAGCCCGGCGCCCGCCCTCTCGCCGAGGCGCCGCTGATCTGCCCCGTGGATGGCGCCATCAGCCAGGTGGGCCGCATCCAGGGCGACCAGGTCTACCAGGCCAAGGGCCAGGCCTTCTCGACGACGGCCCTGGTCGGTGGCGACGCCGAACTGGCCGCGCGCTTCCAGGACGGCCTGTTCGCCAACCTCTACCTCAGCCCCAAGGACTACCACCGCATCCACATGCCGGCCGATGGCCGCCTGGTGCGCATGGTGCATGTGCCGGGCGCGCTGTTCTCGGTGAACCCGACGACGGCGCGCGGCGTGCCGGGGCTGTTCGCGCGCAATGAGCGCGTGGTCTGCGTGTTCGACAGCGACACGCTGGGCCGCTGGGTGCTGGTCCTCGTCGGCGCCACCATCGTGGGCAGCATGGCCACCGTCTGGCATGGCGGCATCAGTCGCAAGGGCCCGGTGCGTGAGTGGGACTACACCCCCGGCCAGGTCACGCTGGCCCAGGGCGACGAGATGGGCCGCTTCCTGCTCGGCTCCACCGTCGTCATGCTGTTCGAGAAGAGCGGCCTGCAGTTCAACCCGGCGTGGCAGCCAGGCGGCTCAATCCGGATGGGCGAGCTCATGGCCCGATGAAGGCTCGCTGAGGAGCTTCGCGGCTGCATCAGGCAGCACAGGCCTGGACAGCAGCCAGCCCTGCAGATGCGTGCAGCCCAGGCGCTCGACCTCGGCGGCCTGCACCTCGGTCTCCACCCCTTCCGCGACGATGGCCAGGCCCAGGGCCTCGGCCAGCACGCAGGCCGCGCGCACGACGGCGCCGGCCGACGGCTCGGGCAAGGGGTCGATCATGCTGCGGTCGAGCTTGAGCGTCGTGATGGGCAGGCGGCGCAGCAGCGTCAGCGAGCTCTGGCCGGTGCCGAAGTCGTCGAAAGCCACGCCGACGCCGGCCTCGCGCAGCCGCGCCAACTGGGGCAGCACGCGGTCCATATGCGTCATCGCGGCCGTCTCGGTGATCTCGACCTCGATCAGCGACGGGTCCACGCCATGGGCGCGCACCAGGTCCAGCACCCAGTCGGCAAAGCCGGTGTCCTCGAACTGCAGCGGCGACACATTGACCGCCACCGGCAGCACGGCCAGGCCCTGCTGCTTCCAGGCGCGCAGCTGCTGGGCGGCCTGGCGCAGGATCAGCGCACCCAGGGGCACGATCTGGCCGGTGCGCTCGGCCGCCGGGATGAAGTCCGCCGGGCTGACGCGGCCGCGGCCCGGCCGCTGCCAGCGCACCAGGGCCTCGAAACCCGCCAGGCGGCGGTTGCCGGCATCGAACTTGGGCTGGTAGTCGAGCTGGAACTCCTCGCGCTCGATGGCCGACGCCAGGGCCTGCTCGATCTCCAGCAGGCCGCCGGCCGCCGCCGCCATGCCGGGCCGGAACACCACGACGGCCGCGCCGGCATGCTGCTTGGCCTGGTGCATGGCGATGTCGGCCGCGCGCAGCAGGGCCGCGCCGTCCTGGCCGTGGGCCGGGAAGCGTGCAATGCCGACCGACAGATGCACATAGAGGGCGCGATGGGCGACGGCCAGGGGCAGGTTCATCTGCGCCAGCAGGCGCTGGCCAGCCAGCAGGGCGGCCGCGTCGTCGGCGATGCCGGGCTGCAGCAGCAGGAACTGGTCTTCGCCCAGGCGGGCCAGCAGGGCGTCGGGCGGCAGGGCCTCGCGCAGACGGGCTGCGATGGCCTGCAGCAGGGCGTCGCCGGTCTCATGGCCCAGGCTTTCGTTGACGAGCTGGAAGCGGTCCAGGTCGGCCGACAGCAGTGCGAAGCCGGGGCCGCCGGGCGCGGTCAACTCGGCCAGGCGGTCCAGGGCGGCGTGGCGGTTGGGCAGGTCGGTCAGCTCGTCGTGCAGGGCCTGGCGGCGCAGGGCCTCGATGGCGCGCTGCCTCTCGGTGTCGTCCAGCATCAGCGCCAGCATGGCGGGCTCGCCCTCCCATTCGATATAGCTGGAGCTGCCGCGCAGATAGAGGGGGCTGCCGTCGCGGCGGTAGCGTTGGCCTTCCCAGTTGAGATGACCCGCGCGCTGCTGGATGAGCTGGGCATAGCGGGCCCGCGAGGCCTCGAGCTCGCCGGGCGCAATCAGCAGCTCCAGCGGCAGCACGCCCTCCACGCGATCGAAGCCGAACATCTCCAGCGCCGCCGGGTTGGCATAGACAACGCGGCCGTCGCGCAGCACGGCCAGGCCCTGCATGGACTGCTCGTAGAGCTGGCGCAGCCTGGCGTTGACCTGCTGGGTCTCGTGATGGGCGCGGCGCACCGACAGCAGGATGAGGGCCATGGCCAGCACCGCCTGCACATAGGTGCCGAGGATGTGGGTGATGGACGAGCGGGCCAGCGGGTCCAGCAGCGGGCCGCTGAGATGCACCAGGCCCGAGGCGGCAAAGCAGGCGGCGACAAAGCGCTCGCCCGCCGCCCCGTCACGCCACAGCCAGGCCGCCGCCAGCCAGGCACCGGCGGTCAGGATCAGGGCCGCGGCCACGACGGCGTAGCGCTGCTGCACCAGGGCCAGCGCCAGGATGGTGCCCAGCAAGGCCATGAAGAGCGGCGCGTTCAGCCGCCAGCGCCAGGGCCGGCCGCGGTAGCGCGCGGCGCCGGCCAGCTGCAGGGCCAGCGACGCGATGATGGCGCTGGTCGCCACGGTCGCCTGGAGCTTGTAGTGCAGGGACAGCGAGTCCGGCGGCACCAGGGCGACGCCCAGCGTCAGGCCCGCGGCCAGCAGCACATGGCTCCAGCCCCAGTCGCTGATGTGGGGATGGCCGGGCTCCAGCCGGGCCAGCACCAGCAGCGCCACGCCAAGCAGGGCGATCAAGCTGGTGCTGATCAGCAGGGAACCCGTCATCGGCCCATCCTAGCGAGGAAGGGCCCGGCGGCGTGGATCGGGCCACGCTTCAAGTCGTTAGAACTCGGGACGGAGTTCACAAGCCGCCGGCCCCGGGCCGACGGCTTGCCGACAGCTTGATTCCCTCACCAGGTGAAGGTCACGACACCGCTGGCCGGCAATTCGTAGGCAAAGGCCTGGCCACCCGAGCGCACCGTGAAGCGGCGCGCCTCGGCGGCGGAGTTGCAGACGATGAGGACGCTGCTGCCGTCGGGGTTGGTGAAGGCGACGTGATCGAGGCCCTTGGCTCCACCCTCGGAGTCCACGCGCCGCGCGCCCTGGTGCACGAAGCGGCTGGCATGGCCGAAGGCGTAGTACTCGATGTTGCGCGTGACCTTGCCGTCCTTGGGGTCGATGGTGACGACGCCGCGGCAGTCCTTGCAGCCGCCCAGGTGCGGGCCGTACTTGGGGTCCAGGGCCAGGTTCCACATCAGCACGCCCCGTGCGCCGTGGCGGGTGCTGCCGATGATGAGGTTGCGCGTGATCCAAGGCAGGGTCTCGTTCCACTGCGGCTTCCATTCGCCGCCCGAGCATTCGGTGAACCAGACGTCCAGCTCGGGGAACTGCCGGGCCACCTGGGACTGGGCCGACACATCGCCCGCATAGCAATGCCAGGCCACGCCCGAGACATATTTGCGAGCGGTCTCGTCGGACAGCATGGACAGCGGGCTCCAGGGCTCATCCCAGTTGTGGTCCCACTCCAGGATCTGCGTCTTCATGCCCCTGGCCTTGAGCAGCGGGCCGAGATGCTGGCCGACGACGGCGGCGCGCGCACGCGGCGTCATGCGCATGCCGGGGTAGTCCGGCGGCTCGAAGTGGGGCTCGTTCTGCAGCGTCAGGGCAAAGATGGGGATGCCCTCGGCCTTCATCTCGTCGACATAGCGCACCATGTACTTCGCGAAGGCGGCGTAATGCTCAGGCAGCAGCTGGCCCTGCACCAGGCTGTCGGTCGTCTTCATCCAGCCCGGCGCGCTCCAGGGCGAGGCCATCACCTGCAGCCTGGGGTTGAGCGCCAGCGCCTGCTTGGTTGCCGGGATGACGTCCTCGCGCTCAGGCGCCAGCGAGAAGTGCTTCAGCTCCGGGTCGGTCTGGCCCGGCGGCATGTCGTTGAGGCTGTAGTGGCGGCGCGAGAAGTCGGAAGCGCCGATGGTCAGGCGCGTCAGCTCGAAACCGACGCCACCGTTTTCCCTCGTGAACAGCTCGCGCATCAGCGCGTCGCGCTGGGGCTGGCTCATGCCGTGGCGGATCAGCCAGGCCGAGCCCTCTGTGATGGCAGCGCCGAAACCGGCGATGCGCTGGTGCTGGCGCTGGGGATCGACGCGGATGACGTCGCCCGCCTTGGCCGAGGCCTTGTCGACGGCGCTCGGCGCGAGCAGCTGCTGCTGGTCGGTCGTGGTCAGGAAAGCCCGTACAGGTGCTGCGTTAGCAATGCCGGCGAGCGCAGCCGTCAGCGTCAAAAGCAGTGTCTTCATGTCTCGTGTGGTGATGAGTGCCGCTGGTTCACGGCGTTGATGTCGGCGAGGAAATCGGCGTGCGCGGGCATCACGTCCACGCAGCGGCGAACGACGCGGTGGACGTCGTCGACGAATTGCTGGGCTTGTTCAACAGGACGCACGCCGGCGAGCGGGTGGTGGCCGCGCGGCATCAGGCCCTGCCCGATCAGCACCTGCAGCCAGCTCGGCTCGGAGAACAGCTCCTGGCCGTGGCGGAACAGCCGGCCATGGCTGGCGAAGAGGTCCATGCGGGCCTGCAGCGACTCGGGCACGGCCATGGCGCGGCAATGGCGCCAGAACGGCGAATCGTCGCGGCGCGTCAGCTTGTAGTGCAGGATGATGAAGTCGCGCACCGACGCCATCTCGGCGGCCGTCTGGCGGTTGTACTCGGCGATGTCGGCCGCGGCCAGGCCGTCGCTCGGGAAGAGCTCGATCAAGCGCAGCACGGCGCTCTGGATCAGGTGCAGGCTGGTGGATTCCAGCGGCTCCAGGAAGCCGCTGGCGAGGCCGATGGCGACGCAGTTGCCGACCCAGGCCTGCTGGCGTCGGCCGGTGCGGAACTTGATGAGACGGGGCTCGGCGAGAGGCTCGCAGTCCAGATTGCGCATCAGCGTGTCGCGCGCCATGCCCTCGTCGGTGAAGGCGCTGGCAAAGACATGGCCATTGCCCACGCGGTGCTGCAGCGGAATGCGCCATTGCCAGCCGGCGTCATGCGCCGTCGCCCGCGTGTAGGGCAGCAGCGGGCCACGCGAGGCCGTCGGCACGGCCCAGGCGCGGTCGCAGGGCAGCCAGTTGGACCAGTCCTCGAAGGCGACGCCCAGCGTCTTGCCGATCAGCAGCGCATGCAGTCCGGAGCAGTCGAGGAAGAAGTCGCCTTCGACCTTGCGATCACCGCTCAGATGCAGGGCGCGGATGGCGCCACCCTCGCAATCGACGCGATCGATGCGGCCCTCGATGCGCTGCACGCCAAGCTTCTCGGCATGGCGGCGCAGCAGCGCCGCATAGCGCGAGGCATCGAAGTGGAAGGCGTAGGCAATCTCGGCCAGCGGCGACCCGGCCATATCGGGCCGCGGCCGCATGAAACGGCCGGCCAGCGCGGCCTGGTTGGCAATGGAAAACTCCGCCAGCGGCAGCTGCGCTCCGAGGCGCAGCCAGTGCTGGTGAAAAGGCAGCTCATCCAGCGGCCGGCCGATGTCGCCGAAGGCGTGCATATAGCGCTCGCCCACTGCGCCCCAGTTGACGAACTCGATGCCGAGCTTGAAGGTCCCGCCGGTCTCGCGCAGGAACTCGTCTTCATCCAGGCCGATGCGCGCATTGAAGCCGCGGATGGGCGGGATGGTGGCCTCGCCGACGCCGACGATGCCGATCTCGTCGGACTCGATCAGCGTGATCTGCCAAGGCCCGGGGCCCAGCCGCGCCGCCAGCGCCGCCGCGCTCATCCAGCCGGCGCTGCCGCCGCCCACGATGACGATGCGGCGCAGCGCTTCCATCAAGCGATGCGCTGCTCGCTGCCGGCGTCGAAGACGTTCAGGGCCGTCTCTTCGATGTCAAAGGCCAGTTCCTCGCCGGCCGTGACGCGGCGGCCATCGTGCACGACGACGGAGAAGCCCTGGGCGCCCAGCTTCATCCAGACCACCTGGTGGTTGCCCATGGGCTCGACCAGCTCGACCGTGGCACGCCAGCGGCCATCGGACTGCAGGCGCACATGCTCGGGACGGATGCCGAGCACGAGCTTCTGGCCCGCCTTCACACGGCCTTCGGCCAGCTGCAGCGGCAGTACGCCCTGCAGCGAGCGGCCGTCGGCGCCGACCGTGGCCGGCACGAAGTTGATGGCTGGCGCGCCGAGGAAGCCGGCGACGAAGAGATTGGCCGGCGTCTCGTAGACCTCGGCCGGCGTGCCGATCTGCTGGATGACGCCGCTCTTCATGACGACGATGCGCGAGGCCAGGGTCATGGCCTCGACCTGGTCGTGCGTCACATAGATCATGGTGTTGCCCAGGTTCTGGTGCAGCAGCTTGAGTTCGCGGCGCAGCTCGGCGCGCAGCTTGGCGTCGAGGTTGGACAGCGGTTCGTCGAACAGGAAGACGCCAGCCTCGCGCACGAGGGCGCGGCCGATGGCGACGCGCTGGCGCTGGCCGCCCGAGAGCTGGGCCGGCTTGCGGCTCAGCAGCGGGGTCAGCTGCAGCATCTCGGCCGCGCGCGTCACGCGCTTCTCGATCTCGGCCTTGGGCACGCCGGCCACGCGCGGGCCGAAGGACATGTTGCGCTCCACCGTCATGGTCGGGTACAGCGCATAGCTCTGGAAGACCATGCCGATGCCGCGCTCCGACGGCTCGGCATCCGTCATGTCGCTGCCGCCGATGTGGATGCTGCCGCCACTGACGTCGATGAGGCCGGCGATGCTGTGCAGCAGCGTCGACTTGCCGCAGCCCGAGGGGCCGAGCAGCACGAGGAACTCGCCTTCATGGACCTTGAGGTCCAGGCCCTTGATGACTTCGTTGGTGCCGAACTTGATGCTCAAGGCTTGGATGTTGACGCCACTCATTTGACGGCTCCCGCTGCAATGCCGCGGACGAACCAGCGGCCGGAAATCAGATAGACCAACAGGGGCACGGCAGACGTCAGGATCGTCGCGGCCATGTTGAGGTTGTAGAGGCGCTCGCCCGTCGTCGTGTTGATGACGTTGTTGAGCTGTACCGTCATCGGCTGGTTCTCGCGGCCGGCGAAGGTCAGGCCCAGGATGTAGTCGTTCCACACGCCGGTGATCTGCATGATGGCCGCGACGATGAGCATGGGCGTGGACATCGGCAGCACCAGCTGGATGAAGATGCGCCAGAAGCCGCCGCCATCCACGCGTGCCGCCTTGAACAGCTCGGTCGGCAGGCTGGCGTAGTAGTTGCGGAACAGCAGCGTCATGATGGGCATGGCGAACACCAGGTGCACGGCGACGATGCCGGGCAGGCTGCTGTAGATGCCGATGGCCGCTTCCAGCTTGACGAGCGGATAGATCATCACCTGGATGGGGATGAAGGCGCCCATCATCAGGACGGCGAACAGCCACTCGCCGCCCTTGGGCTTCCACCAGGACAGCGCATAGCCGTTGATGGCGCCCAGCAGGATGGGCAGGATGACCGAGGGCACGGTGATGGCCACCGAGCTCCAGAAGCCGCCGCGTATGCCTTCGCAGCTGACGCCCGTGCAGGCCTCGCTCCAGGCGGCGCGCCAGGCGTCCAGCGACGGTGCCGACGGCAGCGCGAAGATCTGGCCGAGGCGGATCTCGTCCATGCTCTTGAACGAGGTCGTCAGCATCACGTACAGCGGCAGCAGGAAGAACACCGCCGCGAAGATCAGGAAGGCGTAGACGCCGGCCCGCGCCCACAGAGCCGTTGCTTTGTTGCGCTTGCTCATCAATGGCCTCCCTGCGTCTTCTGGCGGCTGCGCACATAGGCCAGCGGCGCAACCAAGGCCAGCACGGTCAGCAGCAGCATCACGGCGCCGGCCGAAGCCAGCGCGAGATTCGCGCGCCCGAACAGGTGGTCCATGATGAACTTGGCCGGCACATCGCTGGCCGTGCCGGGGCCGCCTTGCGTCATGGCGACGACGGTGTCGAAGACCTTGACGACGCTGACGGCCAGCAGCGTGAAGACGGTGGCCAGCGTGGGGCCCATCATGGGCAGCACGACGGACAGATAGACGCGCCAGGTCGGGATGCCGTCCAGCTTGGTGGCCTTCCAGATCTCCTCGTCGATGCCGCGCAGGCCGGCCAGCATCAGCGCCATCACCAGCCCTGCCCCTTGCCAGGTGCCGGCGATGACGACGGTGTAGATGACCATGTCCTGGTCGACGATCCAGTCGAAGGTGAAGTCCTTCCAGCCCAGCTGCTGCATCGCGTTCTGCAGGCCGCTGTCGGGGTTGAGCACCCATTGCCAGACCAGGCCGGTGGCGACGAAGGACATCGCATATGGGTAGAGGAATGCGGTGCGCAGCACGCCCTCGCCGCGCACCTTCTGGTCGATGAAGACGGCAAGCAGGAAGCCGATGACCATGGCCGCGACGATGTAGAGCACGCCATACACGGCGAGGTTGTGGATGGCGTGCTGCCAGCGGTCGTTCTCGAGCAGGCGCTCGAACTGCTGCAGGCCGACGAAGTCGCTGTTCGGGAAGGTGCGCGAGCTGGACACCGAGGTGCGCACGGTCCACAGGACCGTGCCGATGTAGCCCACGCAGACGATGAGGGCCAGGGGCAGCAGCGCGCCCCAGGCCGCGAGGGAGCGGCGCTTCATCAGTTCCTCAGCGCGGAGACGATGTCCTTCTGGACCTTCTCGACCGGGATGTTGCGGTTCCAGTAGGACGTCAGCACATCCTGCAGCGCGCCGTTCTGGTCGGGCGTGATGTAGATCTCGCCGTTGGCGAGATGGCGCGACTTGTCCTTCATCGCCGCCACGCCCATCTGGCCGCAGATGTCCATCTTGCTGACGTCGACGTCGGTGCGGATGGGGATGGAGCCCTTCTTGATGCTGAAGGCGACCTGGGTGGCGGGCTGGGTGATGACGCTGGCCAGCAGCTGCTGGGCCTTGATCTGGTCGGGCTTGTTCGTCTTGGGGAAGACCATCACGTCGCCCTGGATAATGTAGGGCGCCTTCTCGCCGAAGCCGGGCACGCAGCCGTAGTCCTTGCCGGCCTCCTGCTTGGCCTGGGCGAACTCGCCCTTGGCCCAGTCGCCCATGATCTGCACGCCGGCACGGCCGCTGATCAGCATGGCGGTGGCGTCGTTCCAGTTGCGGCCGGGCGAGCCCTTGTCGGTGTAGCTCTGCAGCTTCTTGAAGGCCAGCAGCACCTTCTTGAACTCCTCGCCCTGGATGGCCTTGGGATCGCGGTCGCGGAAGATCTTCAGGTAGAGGTCGCGGCCGCCGAAATGGGCCAGCGTGGCGGTGAAGACGATGCCGTCCTGCCAGGGCTGGCCGCCATGGGCCAGGGGCACGAGGCCGGCCGCCTTGAGCTTGTCCAGCGCGGCGAAGAGTTCGTCGAAGTTCCTGGGCTCCTCCGCGATGCCGGCCTTCTTGAAGGCGGCCTTGGAGAACCAGAACCAGCTCATGTTGTGGATGTTGACCGGCGCGGCGTAGTAATGGCCGTTGACGCGGATGGCCTGCAGCACGGCATCGGGCAGGAACTTGTCCCAGCCGTCGCGCTTGGCGACTTCGTCGACATTGTTCAGATAGCCCTGGTCGACGATGTCGCGGAACTGCTGGGTGGTGTTGAACTGCGCGGCCGTCGGCGGGTTGCCGCCGGCGATGCGGTTGATGGCGACGGAGCGGGCCTGCTCGCCCAGGGCGACGGCGGTATCCACCCACAGCCCACCCTGGGCTTTGTAGGCCTCGGCCAGGGTCTTGGCGGCGGCGGACTCGCCACCCGAGGTCCACCAGTGGATGACCTCGGCCTTCAGGGGCTGTTGGGCGATGGCGTTGGAACCGGTTGCAACCAGCAGCGCAACCGTGGCCAGGGCATGGCGGGGGAACTTCATCTTGTCTCCGGATCTTTGTGGGCAGCGAGCGCAGTTTGCCCCGGCGCCGCTGAACGCGCCTGAGTGTTGACCCTGTAATATTTCATTTAGAAACCGCCCGTACCCTTGAACGAACGGCCTCTTTGGCGTTAATTATTCGTTCAGAAACTGGCCGTACCAGAGGCCGCTGTCCTTCAGGATGCGCTGCTGGGAGGCGTAGTCCACATAGGCAATGCCGAAGCGGCGCAGATAGCCTTCGGCCCATTCGAAGTTGTCCAGCAGGCTCCAGGCGAAATAGCCCTTGACCGGCACGCCGGCGTCCATGGCGCGCTTCAGCGCCGCCAGATGGCGCTGCAGATAGGACAGGCGTTCCTTGTCGTGCACGCGGCCTTCGGGCGTCAGCACGTCCTCGAAAGTGGAACCGTTCTCGGTCAGCTGGATGACGGCCGGGTTGTAGTCGCGCTGGACGCGGGTCAGCAGGTCCACCAGGCCCTGGGGCGAGACCTCCCAGCCGAAGCCGGTGCGCTCGACGCCATGTTTCTCGACCAGGCTGGCGCGCATCGGGCCGCCCGTCTTCGGATCAGGGTCGTCCTTGACCATCTCGGGGAAGTAGTAGTTCACGCCCAGGAAGTCGGTCGCGGTGGCGATGGCCGCCAGGTCGCCTTCGACGATCTTGGGTGCGGCCTCGCCCAGCAGTTCCAGCGTGTCGGCGGGATAGCCGCGGCCGAACAGCGGGTCGAGGAACCAGCGGTTGCGCAGGCCGTCATGGCGCTTCACGGCGGCCTGGTCCGCGGCGCTGTCCGACGCCGCCGTGATGGGGTGCAGGCTCAGCGTGATGCCGATGTCGGCATTGACGGAATTCCTGCGGATGACCGGGATGGCCTGGCCATGGGACAGCAGCACATGGTGGCAGGCTTGCATGGCGTCGGCCAGGCTCGAACCACCCGGCGCGTGGATGTTCTCCCAGTAGCCCATCATGCAGGAGCACCAGGGTTCGTTGTGGGTGATCCAGTGCTTGACGCGGTCGCCCAGGCGGCGGGTGACGATGTCGGCGTACTCGAGGAAGGCGGCCACCGTGTTGCGCGAGGTCCAGCCGCCCTCGTCCTGCAGGGCCTGGGGCAGGTCCCAGTGGTAGAGCGTGCACCAGGGGTCGAGGCTGCGCTCCAGCATGCCGTCCACCAGCCGGTCATAGAAGGCCAGGCCGGCCTCGTTCACGGCGCCACGGCCCTGGGGAAGGATGCGCGGCCAGGCGATGGAGAAGCGGTAGGCATTGACGCCCAGGCCCTTGGCCATGTCCAGGTCTTGCGGCCAGAGGTGGTAGTGGTCGCAGGCGACGAGGCCGTTGCTGCCGTCACGGATGCGGCCGGGCTGCTGGCAGAAACGGTCCCAGATGGACTCGCCCTTGCCATCGGCCTGGCCGGCGCCTTCGATCTGGAAGGAGGAGGTGGAAACGCCCCAACGGAAGTCGGCGGGGAAGTCTTTGCGGGTCGGGGCGTTGTGGGAGCTCATGCTTCGGATGTGAGGGCGCCGGCAATGAAGCCGGCGCGGTTTCAGGGAACGTGGAGATCAGTCAGAACTTGTAGCTTCCACCCACCAGGAACTGGCGTCCATAGGAGGTGTAGCGCTCGGGCAGGGTGGCGGTGGGATCGGCGGAACCGGTGGAGATGCCGACGCGGGTGCGATAGGGCTCATCGGTCAGATTGTTGACCTGCAGCGTCAGCGACAGGCCTTTCAGCGGGCCGGACTCGAAGGAATAGCCGATCTGGGCGTCGACCACGGTCTCGCTGGAGATCATGCTCGGCACGTTCTCGCCGAAGGTGCCCCGCACCGTTGTCACGAAGGGCGAGCGATGGCGGCTGCCGACGCGGGCCGAGAAGCTGTCGCGCTCGTAGTAGACGGTGAAGTTGCTGACGATGCCCGACATGCCGTCCAGGGGCTTGGTCAGGTCATTGCCCTCATGCAGGGAACTGCGCGTCTTGGAGAAGCCCAGCTGCACGCCGATGCCGTCCAGCGACTTGGCTATCAGCGAGCCGTCGAGCACGCCGCTGACCTCGGTGCCGGCAATCATGCCGCCCTTGCCGTTGGACTGGGTGCTCAGCGTGCCGATGTTGCTGTAGGGCGTGAAGGCCGTCGGGTTGGGGAAGCCGGTGAAATCGAAGTCGATGGACTGCGAGTAGACGAAGTTCTTGATGTTGCGATGGAAGGCCGCGAAAGCCACATAGCTGCGCTTGTCGATGTAATGCTCCAGCGACAGATCGGTCGCGTCGGCGCGCCAGGGTTCCAGCTTGGGATTGCCGCCATTGGCCGACCACAGATGCGGCTCGGTCGTGCTGACGTTGATGCCCGCGAAGCCGGCGCGCATGTCCTCCATGTTGGGGCGGGCCATGACCTTGGCGAAGCCGAAGCGCAGCTTGGTCTTGGACGTCAGGTCGACCGCGAGGTTCAGGTTGGGCAGCACGTCGGTGTAGCTGGTGCCGCCGCTGGCCGGCTCGGTGCTGCTGGTCTTGCTGTTCCACAGCAGGCCGTTGCTCCACTGCTTGGCATGCACGGCGCGCAGGCCCAGGTTGCCCTGCACAGGCAGGCCCCAGTCGAAATCGAAGCCCAGCTTGGCATAGGCCGTCGTGACCTTCTCGTGCACCTGCCAGATGCGGCCCGGCGCCTGGTCGGCCGACGTCGGCAGGACGTCGTACAGGCTGAGGGCGCTCGGCAGGTCGAAGTTCACCATGCGGATGGGGCTGCCGGCAAAGCTGAGGTCGGTCGGCTCGCGCAGCAGATTGGCCGGGATCAGCATGGGCGCCCGGCCGTTCTTGAGGTTGTAGTTGACCTCGGTGCGGTTCATGTCCTTGTCGCGCTCGGAATAGAGCACCCCGGCCTCGACACTGGACAGCCAGCTCTCGAAGCTGCGCCCGGCGCTGAGCTTGACGGCCTTGGCCTCGTCGCTGACCTTGGGGAACTGGCTGCGGCCTTCGCGGCCCCAGTTGGCGGGGTCGCGCAGGTAGACGTTCTTGGCGTCGGAGAAATCGAAGCCCGGGTTGAAGGTCGAGCGGCCGTCGCCGGTCACGATATTGACAGGCCCCAAGCTGACGCGGTTCAGCGATCCCGCCTGCAGCTCGGCGTTCTGTTCCTTGCGATTGGCCTTGGACCAGCTCAGGTCGCCGACCAGCTTCCAGCCGGCCAGCTTGAGCTCGTTGTTCCAGCCCAGGGCGCGCACATCGTCATTGCGCTTGTTGAAGGTCGTCAGCGCCACCGGCGTGGTGTTGTTGACGATGCCGCTCGTGACGATCTTGTCGCCATTCACATTGGTGGTCTGCGCATTGGCCCAGGTCGCACCCGACCAGGTCGACATGTCGGACATCACCGTGCGGCGCGCCTCCGTCTGCTCGAACTTGGAGTAGTAGAGGTCCAGCGTGCTCTGGAAGTCGGCATTGGGCTTGTACTGCAGCACGCCCATCAGGCCGTTGCGCTGCTGGCGCGAGGAGGCGGCGCCGAGCTCGAAGCCCTGCAGTGCGACCGCATCCGTCGGCACGCCGGGCAGCGGCGCGCCCCAGTTGTTGGTGTTGGCCCACCACCAGCTCTTGTAGTGCTGCTCCTGGCTGGGCGAATCCAGATGGGCGAAGCCGATGGAAGCGCCCCAGGTGCGGTCGGCCCATTGCGTCACATAGGAGGCGCTCAGGCGCTTGCCGTTGCCCGAGATCTCGGGATTCAGCGAGCCATTCGAGTTGCGCTCCGCGCGCCCGCTGACGACGATCTGCGTCTGGGTCAGGTCCAGCGGCCGCAGCGTCTTCATGTTGATGGTGCCGGACAGGCCCTGCACGGCCAGGCTGGGCTCCGGCGTCTTCAGGATGTCGGCGCCGTTGATCAGCTCGGAAGGGAACTGGTCGAACTCCACCGAGCGGTTGTCGCCGGTGGAGACGATCTCGCGGCCGTTCAGCAGCGTCACGCCATAGCGCGGCGCCATGCCGCGGATGCTGATGACCGAGGCGCGGCCGCCCACGCGCTGGGCCGTCAGACCCGGCAGGCGCGAGATGGCGTCGGCGATGGACACGTCGGGCAGCTTGCCGATGTCCTCGGCCGAGACCGACTCGACGATGGAATCGGCGTTGCGCTTGGTGTTGATCGAGTTCTCGAGGCTGGCGCGGAAACCGCTGACGGTGACCGTCTCGAGCTTCTTCTCATCGCCGGCCGGGGCGGCCTGGGCCTGGACCAGGACGGGCAGGCCCAGCAGGCCCACGCACAGGGCGACGGGCGTCAGGCGGTTGCGCCGCTGGGGCGTGTGTTGAGGCAAAGAGAGGGCGAGGGCGCGCGCGGCCGCGCGCTGGGCTTGCTTGGGCATTTGTTTCGTCTCCTGGTTCGTCTTGTTCGCTGCTCGGCCGGCCTTTTCGTGGTGATGCCCTCCCGCTCTTCGGCAGTGTGGCCATCAAATTTGGAACCGGTTCCAAACGCGGCGCAAATCTAATGCGGCACAGTCCGGGCTGTCAATCTCGTCGGCCCGGGGGTTGACGTTTTTTTGCTTCACCCACTACCGTCGCGGCCCCAACCGAACATGACGATGACGCGCAAACCCCTCCCGTTCTTCCTCGCCGCGGCCCTGATGGCGGCCACCGCCGCGAGCGCCAGTGATACCGATTCCATCGTGCAGGCCTGGCCGGCACGCAAGCCCGTGCGGGACGCGGCGCTGGAGGCCAGGGTGGAGGCGGCGCTGAAGGGCTTGAGCCTGCGCCAGAAGCTCGGCCAGATCGTGCAGCCCGAGATCCGCGCCATCACGCCCGACCAGGTACGTGAGTACGCCATCGGCACCATCCTGAACGGCGGCGGCGCCTGGCCGGGCGAGGACCGCGCGGCCACGCCGGCGCAATGGCGCGAGCTGTCGGACAAGTTCCAGGCCGCGGCCCTGCAGGCCACGCCCGGCATCCCGCTGATCTGGGGCACCGACGCCGTCCACGGCCACAACAATGTGCGCGGCGCCACCCTCTTCCCGCACAACATCGCGCTGGGCGCGACGCGCAACGCCGAGCTGGTGCGCGACATCGGCCGCGCCACCGCCCGCGCCGTGCGCGCCTCGGGCCTGCACTGGGCCTTTGCGCCGACGCTGGCCGTCGTGCAGGACGTGCGCTGGGGCCGCACCTACGAGAGCTTCGGCGTCGATCCGGCCCTGGTGAGGAAGCTGGGCCAGGCCTCGGTCGAGGGCCTGCAGGAGGGCATGAAGGAAGGCCGCGGCGTGCTGGCGACGGCCAAGCACTACATCGGCGACGGCGGCACACGCCGCGGCATCGACCAGGGCGTGACCCAGGCCTCGCCGGCTGACCTCGCCAACGTCCACGGCGCCGGCTATATCGGCGCGCTGGATGCCGGCGTGCTGACCGTCATGACGTCCTTCAGCAGCTGGACCGACAGCGCCGGCTACGTCGAGCACGGCAAGATGCACGGCAACGCCACGCTGATGAACGGCGTGCTGAAAGAGCGCCTGGCCTTCGACGGCCTCATCGTCAGCGACTGGGACGGCGTCGGCCAGGTGGCCGGCTGCACGCCCGAGCATTGCCCGGCGGCCATCAATGCCGGCATCGACGTCGTCATGGTGCCCTTCAAGTGGAAGGCCTTTTACGACAACACGCTGCGCGACATCGAGCAGGGCCGCATCCCCATGGCCCGCGTCGATGACGCGGTGCGCCGCATCCTGCGCGTGAAGTTCAGCATCGCGATGGCCCCGGCCGTGCCCGCCAGCGTGGAAGCCCTGCAGGCGCCCGAACTGGCCCGCCGGGCGGTGCGTGAATCGCTGGTGCTGCTGAAGCACAAGCCCGGCCTGCTGCCGCTGAAGGCCCATGCGCGCATCCTCGTCGTCGGCGCCGCCGCCGACAGCCTGGCCCACCAGAGCGGCGGCTGGAGCGTGACCTGGCAGGGCCGCGACTCGAGCAATGTCGACTACCCGCAAGGCACCTCGCTGCTGACGGCGCTGCGCCAGCGCCTCGGTGCGGCCAACGTCAGCTTCGATGCCGACGGCAGCAAGAGCGACCCGAAGCAATTCGACGCCGTCATCGCCGTGCTGGCCGAGACGCCGTACGCCGAGGGCGAGGGCGATGTGCGCATCACCGAGAACCTGCGCCACAGCCGCCGCCATCCCAAGGACGCGGAAGTGCTGCAGCGCGTTGCCGGCCGCGGTGCGCCCGTCGTCACGCTGCTCTATTCGGGCCGGCCGCTCTATGTGAACGACCTCGCCAACAAGAGCGATGCCTTCGTCGCCGCCTGGCAGCCCGGCACCGAAGGCGCAGGCCTGACAGACGTGCTCATCGCCCCCGCCGACGGCAAGCCCTGGGCGGGCTTCACCGGCCGCCTGTCCTTCCCCTGGCCGGCCGCCCCCTGCCAGTTCAGCGCCCACGAGAGCAAACCCTGGTGGCCGGTCGGTGGCGGCTTGAGCGGCAGGGAGACCCAGGCAAACACCAGGGCACTCCCGGAGCCTGCCGACCCTCAGCCCATCTGCCCGCTGTGATCCAATCCGCGCCGCAGACCTAGAGGGCGAATGGCAACGATCAAGGACGTGGCAAGACTGGCCGGCGTGGGCGTGGGCACCGCGTCGCGCGTCATCAGCGGAAACGGTTCCGTCGCACCGGCCACGGCCGAGCGCGTGCGCAAGGTCATCGCCCAGCTGAAGTTCCGTCCGTCGCAGACGGCGCGGTCGCTCGGCGCCGGCACCTCCAAGCTGATCGGCGTCTACATCCCCTTCCTGCGCGGCACCTACTACACGCCCATCCTGCGCGTCATCGACACCGTGCTGCGCACCCAGGGCCTGCACATGGTGGTGGCCTTCGGCGAGGGCATCGAGGACGAGCGCGTCGAGACCAACGACGGCATGCGCTTCCTGCTGGACCGCGACTGCGACGGCCTCATCGTGCTGTCCAACGCCATGCAGGACGAGGACATCAAGGCCCTCGGCCCGGCGGCCCGCCAGGTCGTCGTGCTGAACCGCCACTTCGACCGCATCAAGGACCAGTGCTTCACGGCCGACCATGTGCAGGGCGGCGTGCAGGCGGCCCGCGCCCTGCTGCAGCACAAGCACAAGGACATCGCCGTGGTGTCCGGCCCTACCACCTCGCCCGACAACGTCGCGCGCCTGGCCGGCTTCATGGGCGAGCTGGCCCTGCGCGGACTGGACACGTCCAAGATCACCACCGTACCCGGCGACTTCTCCAACCAGGCCGGCTGGGACGCGGCCGACACCCTGCTCAAGCTCAAGCGCCTGCCCAGCGCCGTCTTCTGCGCCAACGACGAGATGGCCATCGGCCTGCTGGCCCACTTCCAGGAGCGCGGCGTGTCGGTGCCGCACGAGGTTTCGGTGCTGGGCTATGACGACTCGCCCAGCGCCGAATTCGCCGCGCCCCGCCTCACCTCGGTGCACATCCCCAGCCACGAGGTGACGCTGGCGGGCCTGAACTGGCTGCTCAACCGCTGCTATGGCCAGGAGCTGCCCGTAGCACGGCAGTTCGACATCTCCGTGACCTGGCGCGCCTCCGTGGCGGCCCCACCTTCGCGCAAGCGCAGCTGAGGCCACAATCCGGGCTGGTAATTTTTCACCCAGCCCATGTCCGCCCATCGCGTCCTGACCGGCATCACCACCACCGGCACCCTGCATCTCGGCAATTACGTCGGCGCCATCCGCCCGGCGGTCGAAGCCAGCCGCGCCCCCGGCGTGGAGAGCTTCTTCTTCATGGCCGACTTCCACGCGCTGATCAAGTGCGACGACCCGGACCGCGTCGCCCATTCCAGCCGCGCCATCGCCGCCACCTGGGTCGCCGCCGGCCTGGACACCGAGCGCGTCACCCTCTACCGCCAGAGCGACATCCCGGAGATCCCGGAGCTGACCTGGCTGCTGAACTGCGTGACGGCCAAGGGCCAGATGAACCGCGCCCACGCCTACAAGGCCTCAGTGGACGCTGCCGTGGCAGCCGGCGAGGAGCCGGACGCCAACGTGACCATGGGCCTGTTCAGCTACCCGGTGCTGATGGCGGCCGACATCCTGATGTTCAACGCCCACCGCGTGCCGGTCGGCAAGGACCAGGTCCAGCACATCGAGATGACGCGCGACATCGCCCAGCGCTTCAACCACCTGTTCGGCCGCGGCCAGGAGCTGTTCACGCTGCCCGAGGCCCAGGTGGATGCCGAGATGGAGCTGCTGCCCGGCCTGGACGGCCGCAAGATGAGCAAGAGCTATGACAACGTCATCCCGCTCTTCGAAGGCGGCGCCCAGGCGCTGAAGGACGCGGTCGCGCGCATCGTCACCGACAGCAAGCTGCCGGGCGAACCCAAGGACCCGCAGGGCCAGGCCATCGTCACCATCTACGACGCCTTCGCGACGACCGAGCAGCGTGCGGCCTTCCGGGCCGCCCTGCGTGGCGGCCTGGGCTGGGGCGAGGCCAAGCAGCAGCTGGTGGCGCTGATCGACGGCCAGATCGGCCCCATGCGCGATCACTATGCCGAGCTGATGGCCCACCCCGAGAAACTCGAGGCCATCCTGCAGGCCGGTGCCGCCAAGGCCCGTGCCATCGCCGTGCCTTTCCTGAAGCAGCTGCGCGCTGCCGTCGGCCTGCGCCCCTACACGGACACCGCCACGACTGCCAAGTCGGCAAAGGTCGACAAGGCGGCCCTGCCCGTCTTCAAGCAATACCGCGAGGCCGACGGCAAGTTCTATTTCAAGCTGCTGTCCGCCGGTGGCGAGCTGCTGCTGCAGAGCAGCGCCTTCGAGCAGGGCCGCGACGCCGGCCAGTGGGTGGCGCGGCTGAAGCGCGAGGGCTGGGTGGCGGATGCGCCCGTGCAGCGTGAAGCGGCCGATGCCGACATCGCCGCCGCCCTGGCCGCCTTCCAGGAAGACTGAAATGAAGCGACCCCCAAGCCCGCTTCGCGTGCTGCCCCCCGAGGGGGCGCGCCAGTGCCTTCGGGCGGCCGGGCGGCACTGACATGTCCGACGTCACCGAACTCCTCATCGGCACGTCCAAGGGCGACCCCGCGGCGCTGCAGCAGCTCTACGCCCTGCTCTACCCGGAGATCAAGCGGGTGGCGCGCATCCGCCTGGCGCAATGCGGCCCCAACGGCCGCGCGGCCGGCCTGGACACGACGGCCCTGGTGCACGAGGGCTTTCTGCGCATGGCCGACCAGCAGGGCCTGCAGGGCGACACGCGCGGGCAGTTCTTCGCCTACATCGGCCGCGTGCTGCGCTCCGTCGTCATCGACCATCTGCGCACCGAGGGCCGCGACAAGCGCGGTGGCGACGCCCTCATGGTCACGCTGTCCGCCGCCGGCGACGTGGCCGCCGTGCAGAGCCAGGCCGTCGACCTGATCGGCCTGGACCAGGCCCTGGCCCGCATGCAGGAGCTCGACAAGGGCCTCTACGAACTCATCGAGATGGTCGGCTTCGCCGGCCTGTCCATCGCCGAAGTGGCGACGCTGCGCAACCTGTCCACGCGCAGCATCAACCGCGAGCTGCTGAAGGCCCGGGCCCTGCTGCAGGAGCTGCTCGGCGACAAACCCGACACCACTTACTGATGCAGTCTGGGCTGCAGGCCGACGACTGGCAGCGCCTGTCCGCGCTGTTCGACGAACTCGCCGAGCTGCCCGCCTCCGAGCGCCTGAGCCGCCTGGCCGCCCTGGAACCGCGAGAGCTGGCCGAACGCCTGGCGCGCATGCTGGCCTCCCTGCCGCCCGACGATGACGCCACGGTGCTGGTCTCCCAGCCCGGCTTCGACGCCCATCTGGCACGCGCCCTGGCCGAGCCCGTCACCCTGCCGCCGGCCCAGCCCGGCGACCGTCTCGGCGCCTGGTGCCTGGCCGAGCTGCTCGGCGAGGGCGGCATGGGCCAGGTCTGGCGGGCCGAGCGCGCCGACGGCCTCTACCAGGGCGAGGCCGCCATCAAGCTGCTGCGCGACGACCTCGCCAGCCCCGGCCTGGCGGCCCGCTTCGCCCGTGAGCGCGCCCTGCTCGGGCGCCTGACGCACCCCCATATCGCCCGCCTGCTCGATGCCGGCGAGCAGGACGGCCGGGCCTATCTGGTGCTGGAGCATGTGGCCGGCCAGACCCTGTCCCGCCATGTGCGCGAGCGGGAGCTGCCGCTGGCGGCGCGCGTCAGGCTGCTTGTCGAGGTGGCCCGCGCCGTCGAGCATGCCCATGCCCAGCTCATCGTGCACCGCGACCTCAAGCCCAGCAACGTCATGCTGGACGAGAGCGGCTCGGCCAAGCTGCTGGACTTCGGCATCGCCGGCCTGCTCGACGATTCCGGCCAGCAGGCCGACCACCAGCTGACCCAGATCACCGGCCGGCGCCTGACCCCCGCCTATGCCGCGCCCGAGCAGATCACCGGCGAGACGGTCGGCGTCGCCAGCGACATCTACTCGCTGGGCGTGATGCTCTACGAGCTCGCCAGCGGCGAGCTGCCCTTCGGCAAGCGCGGCCTCAGCCGCACGGCGCTGGAGCATGCCGTGCTGCATGGCCAGACGCCCAGGCGCATCGCCCGCACGACCGCGACGACGACGACAGGCAGCAGCGGTGGCGGCGACCATGACGCCGGCCCCGGCCGCCCCCTGGACGCCGAGCGCGCCTCGGGCGACCTCGAGGCCGTCGCCGCCAAGGCCATGCGGCGCAACCCGGCCGAGCGCTACGCCAGCGTCGGCAGCTTCATCGACGACCTCGAGCACTGGCTGGCCCAGCGCCCGGTCAGCGTGCGCGCCGAGGACTGGCGCCACCGCGCCCATCTGTGGCTGCGGCGCAATGCGGCCCTGGCCGTCGGCGCGACGCTGGTGTTCGCGGCCCTCAGCGCCGGACTGGCCGTCAGCCTGTGGCAGCGCCGCGAGGCCCAGGCCGCGGCGCGCCAGAGCGAGGCCGTCACGCGCTTCCTGACCGAGCTGCTGGGCAGCGCCAACCCCGACAAGCACGGCGGCCACATCCCCAATGTGCTGGAGCTGCTGGAGAAGAGCCGCGCCGAGCTGCCCAGGCGCTTTGCCGACGACCCCGTCACGCACGCCCGCGTGCTCGAGGTCATGGGCGACACCTATGCGGACATGAACCGCTTCGACATCGCCATCCCCCTCGCTGACGAGCTGGTCGAGCGGACCCGGCGGCTGTGGGGCGAAGACCATCCCGCCAGCCTGCGGGCGCTGCGGCTGCGGCTGCGGCTGGACACCTCGCTGAGCTCGCCGCTGGGCGTCATCGCGCGCGGCGAGCCGCTGCTGGCCGCGCTGGAGCGCCAGGACGCCGGCTCCGACGACCGCCTGGAGCTGCTCTACCAGCTCATGGTCGCCTATGCCCAGGCGGCCCGCACCGACGACGCCGAGCGCCTGCGCGCCGAGGCCTGGCCGCTGGTGCTCAAGCGCTTCAAGCCCACGGACTTCGACGCGCTCTATTTCAACGTCTACGTCTACCACCTGCGCCTGGCCCAGGGCCGGCTGCGCGATGCCGAACAGCTGATGCTGGAGCTGCGCCCCGCCATCGCCAATCCGCCGGCCCACCGTGTGCGCTTCGCGCTGCAGCTGCGCCGCCACCTGTGGACGGCCCAGGCCCGCCTCGGCCGCCCCGAGGCCACCGTGGAGGCTGCCCAGCAGCTCATCGCCGACTGCGATGCCCTGCTCGGCCCGGGCAACGTCAGCACCCAGCGCATGCGCACCGAGCTGGCCCGCCAGCTCGGCGAACGCGGCCAATGGACCGAGGCCTTGCCCGTGCACGCAGCCCTGGCCGCCAGCGTGCGCGAAGCTGACCACCCGACGCTGCGCCTGCCGCTGGATGCCGCCGCCCTGCTGGCCCGCGCGATGGCCGGCCAGACGCAGGGTGCCGTCGCCGAGGTGCAGCGCCTGACCGAGGCCCTCAAGCCCTCGCCGGTGCTGACCGGACCCAACTGGGTGGAGGCGAGCGGCCAGGTCGTGCGCGCCGCCCTGGCCCTGCGCCGCCCCGACCTCGCCGCCCAGGCCCTGCAACCGCTGCTGGACCGCGAAGCCCAGCCCTGGCTGCAAGGGCACGCCCCGCTGCGCACCCGCATCGCCCAATGGGAAGCCGGGCTGGACCGTGCCCGCGGCGCCCTGCCGGCCAGCATCGCGGCCCTGCGCCAACGCGTCGTCCATCTCGACAGTCAGCCCCAGCCCGAGCCGCTGCCGCACTGGAAGGCCCAGCTCGACCTCGCCCTCAGCCTGGCACGGGCCGGCCAACCCGTCACCGAGGCCCTGGCCCGTGCCGATGCGCTGCGCCCGGCCTGGCTGGCCAGCCACCCCCTCGACCACTTGCGCCGCGACCTCGAAGCCGGCAAGCTCACCGGCCATTGGGAGGGCCAGTTCTGACCATGGACGCCACCGACTGGCCCCGCGTCTCGGCCCTCTTCGACGAGCTGGCCGAACTGCCGCTGGCCGCGCGCCAGGCCCGCCTGGCCGAGTTGCAGCCGCCCGAGCTGGCCGCGCGCCTGGCACGCATGCTGGCCTCCATGCCCGAGGACCCCGACGCGACGGTGCTGGTCGGCGGCACCGCCTTCAACGCCCAGCTGGCCGAGGCCCTGGTCGAGCGCCCCAGCAACAAGAAGCCCGAACCTGGCGACCGCCTGGGCTCCTGGTGCCTGGCCCAGCTGCTGGGCGAAGGCGGCATGGGCCAGGTCTGGCGGGCCGAGCGGGCCGACGGCCTCTACCAAGGCGAGGCCGCCATCAAGCTGCTGCGTGACGACCTCGCCAGCCCCGGCCTGGCCGCCCGCTTCGCCCGCGAGCGCGCTGTGCTCGGCCGCCTGACCCACCCCGGCATCGCACGCCTGCTGGATGCCGGCGAGCAGGACGGCCGCGCCTACCTGGTGCTGGAGTACGTGTCCGGCAAGACCTTGAGCGCCCACGCCCGCGACAACGCCCTGCCGCTGGCGGCGCGCGTCCGGCTGCTCGTCGAGGTGGCCCGCGCCGTCGAGCATGCCCATGCCCAGCTCATCGTGCACCGCGACCTCAAGCCCAGCAATGTCATGCTGGACGAGAGCGGCTGCGCCAAGCTGCTGGACTTCGGCATCGCCGGCCTGCTCAACGATTCGGGCATGCAGGCCGACAGCCAGCTGACGCTGATCTCGGGCCGGCGCCTGACGCCCGCCTATGCGGCGCCCGAACAGATCACCGGCGGCGCCGTCGGCGTCGCGGCCGACATCTACTCCCTGGGCGTCATGCTCTACGAGCTGGCCAGCGGCCAGCTGCCCTTCGGCGGCAAGGGGCGCAGCCGCACGGAGCTGGAGCATGCCGTGCTGCACACCGAGGCCGTGCGGCTCACGCGCACGGGCAGCGACGGCGAAGAACGCGAGCAGGGCCCCGGCCGGCCGCCCGATGCGGCGCGCGCCCGCGGCGACCTCGAGGCCGTCGCTGCCAAGGCCCTGCGCAAGGAACCGAGCGAGCGCTATGCCAGCGTCGGCGCCTTCATCGACGACCTGCAGCGCTGGCTGGAGCAGCGCCCGGTCAGCGTGCGCGCCGAGGAATGGCGCCACCGCGCCCACCTCTGGGCGCGGCGCAACGCGGCCGTCGCCATCGGCGGCACCCTGGTCATCGCCGCCCTCAGCGTGGGCCTGGCCGTCAGCCTGTGGCAGCGTGGCCAGGCGCAGTCCTCGGCCCGCGAGTCCGATCAGCTGACGGGCTATCTGACCGAAATGCTGAGCGCCGCCAGCCCCGACCAGAACGGCGGGCGCCAGCCCACCGTCATCGAGCTGCTGGACCGCAAGCGCGAGGAGCTGGCGACGCGCTTCAACGACCAGCCCGAGGTCAAGGACCGCGTCTTCGGCACGCTGGTGAAGACCTATTTCGCGCTGCAGCGCTTCGACGTCGCAGCGCCGCTGGCCGAGACCCGCCTGGCCCATGCCCGCCAGGCCTTCGGCGAGGACGATCCCCGCGCCGAGGACGCCGCCGTGTCGCTGGCCGGCATCCACACCGCGGTGGCGGGCGGCCAGCCCGTCATCGACCTGCTGGAGCCGCTGCTGCCGCGCTGGGACAAGCGCTACGGGCCGCTGAGCGAGAAGTCGCACAACCTGCGCCTGCATCTGCTGACGGCCTATGGGCGCCTCGGCCGCTTCGCCGACGCCGAGCGCGAGCTGGCGCTGGCCCGGCGCTCCAACGACGCGATCTACAAGGACAACCCCTTCGAGCACGCGCGCTTCGCGACCTACGAGAACGTCCTCTATGTTCAGGAAGGCCGGCTGCGCGAGGCCGAGCGCACGCTGGAAGCCGCCAGGCCCTACTGGAATCCCAAGGAGGCCGAGCGCATCCGCCCGGCCCTGGTGCTGGAGCGCAACCTGGCCTTCCTGCGCTGGCGGCTGGCGCGCGAGAGCGTGGCCGAGGCCACTGCACGCAGCGACGACCTGATCCGCCGCTGGGACGGCGTGGCCCGCCCCGGCAACCACGCCAGCACGCTGATGCGCCAGCAGCTGGCCGTCTATCTGCAGCAGCTTGGGCATTTCGACGCCGCCCTGGCAGAGCTCGAGAAGGCCCAGGCCGAGACCGAGGCCGCCGGCGCCGACGACGCCGTGACCGGCCTGCTGCGCCGCACCCAGCTGCTGGAAGCACGCGTGCTGGCCGCCGGCCGGGCCGACGCGCCCACGCTGGAGGCCGCCGTCCAGGCCCTGGCCAGGCTGGATGCCGCGCCGCTGATCGGCGACGTGCGCCGCGCCGAAGGCCTGCTGACGCTGAGCCACATCGCCACCGCCCCAAGCGCCGGCGCGGCCGGCCAGGCGCTGGCACGCGACATCGAGCACCGCCTGAACACGCTGCGGCCGCTGCTGGCGCAATCGCGCAGCATCGCCAGCCGCATCGACCTCTTCAAGGGGCGCCTGGCCGGCACGCCGGCCGCCTGGCTGGCCGCCGCACGCATCCGGGTGGCCTATCTCGACGGCTTGCCCGAACCGCAGGGCCTGCCGGACTGGACGGCCCGGCTGCAGCTGGCCTGCGCCCTGCGGGCCGCCGGCGAGCCCTGGCAGGAGGCGCTGACGCGCGCCGAGGCGGCCCGCCCGCCCAATCTGGCCGAGCTGACGCCCCAGGCCCATCCGCTGACCGAGGTCGCGGCGAAGCTGGCCGCCGGCACCGCGACGGGCGATTGCGACTGGCGTTTCTAGAGCTTTGCGTCTAGGCCCTCTGGGCAGACCGTCACGCTGCAGGGTGTTTACCCGGGGGGGGCCGGCGTTTACACGCGGTTAACTTTGCGCTTCCCGAAAAGAATGTCCGAGGAGACGCACCCATGGCCACCATTGCCACCGACACGCTCGCCCTGCAACGTCTCTACCACTGGGAGCGCACGACCGCTTCCAGCATCGCCCTGACCCAGCCCATGGGCGGCCCCGAGGTCAAGGACTTCACCTGGGCCCAGGTGGGCGACCAGGTGCGCCGCATGGCCGCCTTCATCAAGGCCAGGGGCGCCGCCGAGGGCTGGCCGGCCGACGCCAAGGTGGCCCTGCTGTCCAAGAACTGCGCCTGGTGGCTGATGACCGACCTCGCCATCTGGATGGCCGGTTATGTCTCGGTGCCGCTGTACCCCACGCTGGCCGCCGACACCATCACGCAGATCCTGACGCACAGCGAGGCGAAGTTCATCTTCATCGGCAAGCTCGACGGCTGGGAAGGCATGAAGCCCGGCGTGCCGCCCAGCCTGCCCGGTGCCAGCTATGCGCTGTCGCCCGACGACGTGAAGAAGAACTACGAGAGCTGGGACGCCATCTGCGCCCGCACCGAGCCGCTGAAGGGCGAGGTCACGCGCGGCGCCGACGAGCTCTGCACGCTGATCTACACCTCGGGCACGACGGGCAACCCCAAGGGCGTCATGCACAACTTCGGCGGCTTCGCCTGGGCCGTGGCCGAGGGCCTGGCGCGCTTCCCCATGACGGCGCAGGACCGCATGCTGTCGTACCTGCCGCTGGCCCACGTCGCCGAGCGCGTCCTCGTCGAGCATGGCTGGCTGAAGACCGGCATGCGGCTGTGGTTCGCCGAATCGCTGGACACCTTCACGGCCGACCTGCAGCGCGCCCGACCGACCGTCTTCTTCAGCGTGCCGCGGCTGTGGGTCAAGTTCCAGCAGGGCGTGCAGGCCAAGATGCCGCCGCAGAAGATGAACAAGCTGCTGCGCCTGCCCATCATCGGCGGCCTGGTGCGCAAGAAGGTGCTCAAGGCCTTGGGCCTGGACCAGTGCCGCATCGCCGTCGGTGGCGCCGCGCCCATGCCGCTGGCCCTGCTGGAGTGGTACGACACGCTGGGCCTGCCCATCAACGAGGGCTACGGCATGACCGAGAACCTGGCGCTGTCGCACATGACGCTGCCGGGCAAGAACCAGCGCGGCACCGTCGGCCCGGCCTATGCCGGCATCCAGACCCGCATCGACCCCGCCAACGGCGAGCTGCAGATGCGCAGCCCCGCGCTGATGCTGGGCTACTACAAGGAGCCCGGCCTGACCGCTGACGCGCTGACGTCCGACGGCTGGCTGCACACCGGCGACAAGGTGACCCAGGACAAGGACGGCTGCGTGCGCATCACCGGCCGCGTCAAGGACCTGTTCAAGACCAGCAAGGGCAAGTACGTCGCCCCCGCGCCGATTGAAGACAAGCTGGGCATGAACCCCAACATCGAGGCCTGCTGCGTGGCCGGCGCCAACATGGGCCAGCCGCTGGGCATCGCCATGCTGTCGCCCCAGGGCATCCAGCGCGCCACCAGCGACGCCGACAAGGCCGCGCTGATGGCCGAGCTCTCCAAGCACCTGGACGACGTCAACGCCCGCCTGGACCCGCATGAGCAGCTCGACACCCTGGTGCTGATCAAGACGCCCTGGACCGTCGACAACGGCTTCATCACGCCGACCTTCAAGGTCAAGCGCAACCGCATCGAAGAGGTCTATGCGGCCAAGTTCGACGCCTGGGCCGGCAAGCGCGCCAAGGTGCAGCTCGGCGATTGATGCGGCGCGGCTGGCTGATCGCCCTGCTGGCCGCCGCACACGCGGCCAGCAGCGCCCATGTCGCCGAAACCAGCCAGCAGCGCAGCTACGAGGTCAGGCAGGCACCCGGCATGGGCCTGCTGCAGGCCCTGAGCCAGGCCACGCCCATCCGCAGCAACGGCAAGCCCTACTTCGGCTACACCGACTGGCGGGTCAACTGGCAATACCGCTATGACAGGCAGGCTGACGGCCGCTGCGGCATCACGTCCGTGACCGTCAAGCTCGTCGTCACCATGACGCTGCCGACGCTGAAGGAAAGCACGCCCGAGGTCGCGGCGCAGTTCGCGAGCTATCTGCCGGCCCTGGTCGAGCACGAGGAAGGGCACCGGCGCGTCGGCCAGGCCGCGGCCCAGCAGGTGGACGCCGCCATTGCACAGCTGCCGCCGATGGCCAGCTGCCCGCTGCTGGAGGCCGAAGCCAACCGCGTCGCGACAGAGCTGATCGAGCGCGCCTCGCGCAACGACAAGGCCTACGACGCCGCCACCCAGCACGGCTGCACCCAGGGCGCCTGCCTGCAGCGCTAGCCCAGGCTTCGACCATGCCGGCGCCCAACACCCTGTATTTCCTGTGCGGCAAGATGGCCGCCGGCAAGTCCACGCTGTCGCGCGAGCTGGCCGCGCGCCATGACGCGGTGCTGCTGGTGCAGGACGACTGGCTGGCAAAGCTCTTCCCCGGCGAGATCCACAGCATCCCGGACTTCGTGCGCTGCTCGACGCGCTTGCGCGAGGCCCTGCAGCCGCATGTACTGGCCCTGCTGAGTCGCGGCACGTCGGTCGTGCTCGACTTCCCGGGCAACACGCGCGTTCAGCGCGCCTGGTTCCGCACTCTCTTCGAGGCGGCCGGCGTCGCCCACGAGCTTCACTTCATCGACGCGTCGGACGCGCTCTGCAAGCGCCAGTTGCGCCAGCGCAGCCAAGGCCTGCCCGAGGGCGCGGCCTGGACGAGCGACGCCGAGTTCGACGCCATCACCGCCTACTTCCAGCCGCCGCAGGACGACGAGGGCTTCATCGTCGTGCGACACGCACGCTAACCGCGCCAGTAGTCGGCGCGGCCATAGTGGCTGCGCAGATGCTCCACCCACAGCCGCGTGCGCAGCGGCAGATGGCGTGACTGTGGGAACACCGCGTAGATGCCGTTGGGCGGCGCCGCGAAGGCATCCAGCACGCTGACCAGGCGGCCAGCGGCGAGGTCGCCCTCGACCTCCCAGGTGCTGCGCCAGGCGATGCCCAGCCCTTCGACGCACCAGTCGTGCAGCACCTGGCCGTCGCTGCAGTCCAGCCGGCCCACGGGGCGCAGATGCTGGACGGCGCCATCGATCTGGAAGGCCCAGCCGCGCACCTGGCTGGCCTCGGAGCTCAGCGTCAGGCAGGCATGGCGGCCGAGTTCGTCGGGGTGTCTGGGCGTGCCGGCCCGCTTCAGATAGCCGGGCGCCGCAACGCACAGGCGCCGGTTGTCGGCCAGCCGCGTGCTGACCAGGCTGGAATCGGGCAGGTCGCCGACGCGCACGGCGCAGTCGAAGCCCTCGTGGACGATGTCGACGACGCGGTCGCTGAGGTTGAGCGACAGGCTGAGCTCGGCATGTTCGGCGAGAAAGCTGGGGACGAGAGGCGCGACATGGCGGCGGCCGAAGCCGGCCGGGGCCGTCACGCGCAGATGGCCGCTGGCCTTGAGTCCGCCAGCGCTGACGGCCGCCTCGGCATCGGCCAGCGAGGCGATGAGGCGCTGGCAGTCCTCCAGAAAGGCCTGGCCCTCGGGCGTCAGCGTCAGCCGCCTGGTGGTGCGCAGCATCAGCTTGACGCCCAGGCGGGCCTCCAGCGCGTCCAGCCGCCGGCCCATGACGGCCGGTGCCACACCCTCGGCCTGGGCCGCCGCCGTCAGGCTGCCCTTGGCGGCGACGAGGACGAAGGACTCGATCTGCTTGAGCTTGTCCATGCCCGGATTGTGCTGGGCCGCCAACGCAAAGACAGCGTTTTCACGAAAGATCTTTGCGTTTTTGTCACAGATGAATGACACCCCCCGCAGCGAATCGCGACACGCGACGCGGCTAGATTTGCAGCATCCGCAGTTGCCTTTCGCAGGAGTTGTCCGCCATGCCCCGCACCACCCTCCACCGCCTGCAGGTCGATGCCGACCTGGCCCGCTTCATCGACACCGAAGTGCTGCCCGGCACCGGTATCGCCGCCGATGCCTTCTGGGCCGGCTTCAGCAAGCTGGCGCATGAACTGGCGCCCATGAACCGCGCGCTGCTGGCCGAGCGCGACCGCCTGCAGTCCGAGCTGGACGCCTGGCACGAGGCCCACCCCGGTCCCATCGCCGACATGCCGGCCTACCGCGCCCATCTGCAGCGCATCGGCTACCTCGTCGAGCCGCCGGCCCAGGTGCAGGCGACCACGGCCAATGTCGATGCCGAGCTGGCCCTGCAGGCCGGCCCCCAGCTCGTCGTGCCCATCCTGAACGCCCGCTATGCGCTGAACGCCGCCAATGCGCGCTGGGGCTCGCTCTACGACGCCCTCTACGGCACCGATGCCATCTCGGAAGCCGACGGCGCCACCCGCGACGGCGCCTACAACCCGGTGCGCGGCGCCAAGGTCATCGCCTTTGCCCGCCAGGTGCTGGACCAGGCCGCGCCGCTGGCCAGCGGCTCGCATGCCCAGGCCACCGGCTACCGCGTCGAGGGCGGCAAGCTCGTCGTCACGCTGGCTTCCGGTGAAACCACCGGCCTGAAGGACGCGGCCGCCTTCGCCGGCTACCAGGGCGACGCCGCCGCGCCGAGCGGCGTGCTGCTGGTTCACCACGGCCTGCACCTGGACATCCGCATCGACCGCACGACGGCCATCGGCAGGAGCGACGCGGCCGGCGTGGCCGACGTGGTGCTGGAGTCGGCCCTGTCCACCATCCTGGACCTGGAAGACTCGGTCGCGGCGGTGGATGCCGAGGACAAGCTGCTGGCCTACCGCAACTGGCTGGGCATCCAGCTGGGCACGCTGACCGAGGAAGTCGCCAAGGGCGGCAAGAGCTTCACCCGCCGCCTCAACGCCGACCGCGTCTACACCGCGCCCGGCGGCGGCACGCTGACCCTGCATGGCCGCTCGCTGATGTTCGTGCGCAATGTCGGCCACCTGATGACCAACCCGGCCATGCTGCTGGACGACGGCAGCGAGATCCCCGAAGGCATCATGGACGCCGTCGTCACGACGACCATCGCGATGCATGACCTGAAGCGCCGCGGCAACAGCCGCACCGGCAGCGTCTACATCGTCAAGCCCAAGATGCACGGCCCGGCCGAAGTGGGCTTTGCCGCCGAGCTGTTCAGCCGCGTCGAGCAGCTGCTGGGCCTGCCCGACAGCACCGTCAAGCTGGGCATCATGGACGAGGAGCGCCGCACCTCGGTCAACCTGAAGGCCTGCATCGCCGCGGCGGCCAGCCGCGTCGCCTTCATCAACACCGGCTTCCTGGACCGCACCGGCGACGAGATGCACACCGCCATGCGCGCCGGCCCCATGCTGCGCAAGGGCGACATGAAGACCTCGAGCTGGATCCAGGCCTATGAGCGCAGCAATGTGCTGACCGGCCTGGCCTGCGGCCTGCGCGGCCGCGCCCAGATCGGCAAGGGCATGTGGGCCATGCCCGACCTGATGGCGGCCATGCTGGAGCAGAAGATCGGCCATCCCAAGGCCGGCGCCAACACCGCCTGGGTGCCCTCACCCACCGCCGCGACCCTGCATGCCCTGCACTACCACCAGGTCAGCGTGAGCGCTGTGCAGCAGGAGCTGGAGAAGGTCGACCTGGCCGCCGAGCGCGAGGCCATCCTGAACGCGCTGCTGACCATCCCCGTCGCCCCACGAGCCGACTGGACGCCCGAGCAGCGCCAGCAGGAGCTGGACAACAACGTGCAGGGCATCCTCGGCTATGTGGTGCGCTGGGTCGACCAGGGCGTGGGCTGCTCCAAGGTGCCCGACATCAACGGCGTCGGCCTGATGGAGGACCGCGCCACGCTGCGCATCTCCAGCCAGCACATCGCCAACTGGCTGCGCCATGGCGCCATCAGCGCCGAGCAGGTGCGCGAGACCTTCACGCGCATGGCCAGGGTCGTGGACGGCCAGAACGCCGGCGACGCGGCCTACCAACCGCTGGCCGCCAACCCCAACGGCGCTGCCATGCAGGCAGCCCTGGACCTGGTCTTCAAGGGCGAGGCCCAGCCCAGCGGCTATACCGAACCGCTGCTGCACGCCTGGCGGCTGAAGGTCAAGAGCGCCCGCTGAGGAGGCGGGCGAGCGCTGTCAAGCAGCGGAAGCCCGATGTTGCCCGACTGCAAACCAGAGGGACAACACGGGCTGTGGCTTCCTAGGGGGGAAATCAAGATTCCGGCCTTCACCCTGACTTTTGGCATATGTCCAAGGTCAGGTTCTCAACTCCCACCGGAGGGCCATCTTGCTTACCCCGCACCACCCCCGTTTCCTGCGCCACAGCGCAATCGCCCTGGCTATCAGCCTGGGTTTCGCCGGCGCCGCCCAGGCGCAGAGCGCTGAAGGCACGTTGTTCGGCCGCACCACCGCAGGCGCGACCGTCAACATCCGCAACATCGACACCGGCCTGCAACGCCAGGCGACGGCCGAAGCCGGCGGCGGGTTCAGCTTCTCCAAGCTGCCCCCCGGCCGCTACAGCGTCACATCCGGCGGCGTCACGCGCGAGGTGGTGGTCGCCATCGGCTCCGGTACCGAGGTGAAGCTGGGCGTGCAGGAGATCGAGCGCATCGAGATCTCCGGCCGTGCGGCCCGCTCGTCCATCGACGTGACCAGCGTCGAAAGCAATACCGTGTTCACGGCCGAGCAGATGCGCACCATCCCGGTGGCACGCAATGTCGACGCGGTGGCCCTGCTGGCCCCGGGCGCGGTCAAGGGTGACCCTGGCCTCGGTGGCGGCGGCCTGGCGTCCTTCGGCGGCGCCTCGGTGGGCGAGAACGGCTACTACATCAACGGCTTCGACGTCACCAACATCCGCAACTTCCTGTCCTACGCCAATCTGCCCTTCGACGCGGTCGAGCAGCAGCAGATCAAGAACGGCGGCTACGGCGCGGAATACGGCCGCTCGCTGGGCGGTGTCGTGTCGGTGCTGACCAAGCGCGGCAGCAACGACTGGAAGGGCGGCGCGGCCGTCTATTACAAGCCCGACGCGCTGCGCTCCAAGGAGCCCAACGTCGCCGACCTGGACCCCGACCACCCCGGCGGCTACACCGTGTTCCGCAACGGCTGGAAGCAGTCGGACCTCAGCTACACGGTCTACGGCGGCGGCCCCATCATCAAGGACAAGCTGTTCATCTTCGGCCTGGTCGAGGGCCGCCATGACACCGAGGACCGGTTCCGCCAGGACACCAGCACCCACTACCTTGAAAACAAGCCCAAGGGCCTGCTGAAGATCGACTGGTCGATCACCGACAACCACTCGCTGGAATACACCGGCATCACGAACAAGAAGAAGACGGCGCTGACCGACTACACCAACGCGAAGGACTGGTCCACCTCGCATGACGGCGCGGGCGCGGCCAGCAAGCAGATCGAAGGCGCCGACGTCAACATCCTGAAGTACACCGGCTCGCTGACCCAGGACCTGACGGTGTCCGCCATGATCGGCCGCGTGCGCAGCACGGCCCTGACCACCACCGGCGCCCGCCTCGCCGGCCAGGACTGCCCCGTCATCCTCGAAACCGACACCTCGGAAATCGGCTGCTGGGCCAAGCCCTTCCCGGGCCAGCCCATCCGCGACCCGAACGCGCCGCCCAAGGACACCGACGTGCGCAAGGCCTCGCGTTTCGACGTCGAGTACGTGCTGGG
This sequence comes from Roseateles sp. GW821-FHT09H10, assembly GCF_059415865.1. Classification (NCBI taxonomy): domain Bacteria; kingdom Pseudomonadati; phylum Pseudomonadota; class Betaproteobacteria; order Burkholderiales; family Sphaerotilaceae; genus Roseateles; species Roseateles sp. GW821-FHT09H10. The sequence continues at coordinate 682,177 of NZ_JBWKOB010000002.1, forward strand.
CAGCCACACGCTGCGCGGCGGCTATGACGCGCAGACCTTCGACTCCGTGGCCGCCGGCGGCTCGACCTACTCGGGCGGCTACTACTGGCGCTACTTCATCTCGGCCAACGGCACGGTCAATGGCGTCGCCAACGCCGTGGCGCCGGGCGCGCAGTACGTGCGCCGCCGCGAGACGACGCAGACCAGCGGCACCTACCGCGTCGAGAACGAGGCGTTCTACGTCGAGGACAGCTGGCAGGTGAACCGGAACTGGCTGCTCTACGGCGGCCTGCGCAGCGAGTCCTTCGACAACAAGAACGGCGACGGCATCAGCTTCGTCAAGAAGGAGAACCTGATCGCACCGCGACTGGGCTTCGCCTGGAACGTGCACGGCGACTCGTCGCTGAAGCTGTACGGCAACGTCGGCCGCTACTACATCCCCGTGGCGTCCAACACCAACATCCGTGCAACCCGCGCCGAGAAGTTCGAGCAGCGCTTCTACACCTTCACCGGCCGCGACCCGCGCACCCAGGCCCCGACGGGCGTCAGCGCGACGGACATCGGCACGCCGCAGATCATCTCCAGCGGTGCGCTGCCCGATCCGGGCACCGTGGCGGACACCAACCTGAAGCCGATGAACCAGGACGAGATCATCCTGGGCTTCCAGAAGGCGCTCAACCGCGAGTACACCTTCGGCGCCAAGGTCATCCGCCGCAAGGTCAACGACGGCATGGACGACTACTGCGGCGCCTATGCGCAGAAGAAGTGGGCCATCGACAACGGCCATCCCGACTTCGACGTCAGCACGCTGGCGCAGTGCATCCTGATCAACCCGGGCCGTGACGTCAATCTGAAGATGGACCTGGCGGGCGACGGCAAGCTCACGGTTGCCAAGATCCCGGCCAGCTACTTCGGCCTGGCCAAGTACGAGCGCACCTACAACGCGCTTGAACTGAGCCTGGACAAGCCTTTCGACGGCCGCTGGGGCTTCAACGCCACCTACACATGGTCGAAGAGCCGCGGCACGGCCGAAGGCTATGTGCAGTCCACGCTGCAGCAGGAAGACGCCGGCCTCACCCAGGACTTCGACTTCGGCTCCTTCACGGATGGCGCCAAGGGCTTCCTGCCCAACGACCGCCGCCATGTGATCAAGGCCTACGGCACCTACAAGGTGGCCGACGACTGGCGCGTGGGCGCGAACCTGATCATCGCGTCGGGCCGCCCCATCAGCTGCGTCGGCTTCGTGCCCGAGACCGTGCCCGATTTCGACTCCGTGGACGGCCATGCCGGTTCGGGCGACTACACCTCGGCATCGAGCTACTACTGCGTGAACCCGAAGACCGGCAAGTCCGAGCTGGTGCAGCGCGGCAGCCGCGGCCGCACGCCCTGGTCCGGCCAGCTCGACGCCCAGGTCGCCTGGACGCCCAAGATCGGCAAGGGCCGCCTGACGCTGCAGGTCGACATGTTCAACGTGCTGAACTCGCAGAAGGTGGTGCGCGTCAACGAAGTGGCTGACTACAGCCGCGCGACGACGTCGGCCATCGAAGGCAAGGTCAACCCGAACTACCTGAGCCCGACCGACTACCAGGAAGGCCGCTCCGTGCTGTTCACCGGCCGCTACGAGTTCTGACCCCCATCGCGCAGCGCGCGACACCAGCCGCCCCGGGCCTGCCCGCGGGCGGCTTTTTCATGGCTGACAACTGCTAGGCTTTGCCCATGCGCACCTCCTTCACCGCCCTCTCACTCGCCGCCCTGATGGCGGCGGCCCAACCGGCCCTGGCCCAGGACAGCCTGCAGCGCTGCCGCGCCCTGACCGACAACGCCGCCCGACTGGCCTGTTACGACGCGCTGGCTGATACAGCCCGCGTGCCGGCCGCACCGGCCAAGGCGGCGACGCCCGCGGTGGCCGCCAAGCCCGCTCCGACAGCCCCTGCGGCGCCGCAGGCGGCCACCGCCGTCGCCCCGGTCGCGGCGGCACCCGCCCCCAGCGGCGAGGCCGCCTTTGGCCTGCCCGAGGCGCGCAAGCCCGGCGCCGTCGATTCGGTCGACAGCATGCTGGCGCCCAGCTTCAGCGGCTGGGGTCCCAACACCCGCATCAAGCTGGCCAACGGCCAGACCTGGCTGGTCATCGACGGCACTTCCGTCGACCTGCCACCCAAGGCCCGCAAGGTCAGCGTCAAGCGCGGCGCGCTGGGCTCCTACTACCTCGACATCGAAGGCCTCAACACCTCGCCGCGCGTGCGCCGCGTCGACTAGTCTGGCAAGACGTCAAAGGCCACCGTCAGGCGGTAGGCCTCGTCCTGGAAGGGCGTCGTGCCGTGCCAGAGATAGGACGGGAACAGCACCAGCCGCCCCGGCAGCGGTGCCTCCATGCGGCGCGGCGGCAGGCGTGAGCGCAGCGGCTCGGGCAGATCAGGCTCGCCGAACTTGATCCAGCCGTCGCGGCTGCCCTCGCGCAGGGCGCTGGCGGGCGTCGACACGTAATAGCAGCTGCTCAGCCAGCCATGGCTGTGCACATGGTTGGTGTGAAAGCCGCTGCCGCGCAGCCGCGAGCTCCAGCTGTCGGTGAAATGCCAGCCGCTGCTGCGGCGGCCGAGGAAGGGGTGGCTGGCCTCGATGGGCCGCGTTGCCAGCCAGGCCGTGATGGCCTGGGCGATCTGAACCTTCAGAGCCTGCACCAGCGGCAGGTCCAGATCGAAGAGGTTGCCACGCGTCTGCGTGCCGTGGCGCAGGGTCTGGTCGATGGGCGCCTCGGCATCGGTGTGCAGCCGCGCCAGCACCTCGGCCAGGGCCGTGTTGAAGCTGGCCATGTCCGTCCAGCCGGGCGGCGGCTCGACGTCGAGGACGGCGACGCAACGGTCCAGGTCGTTCAGGCTCTCGGCACGCGCATCGCCCGCCAGACGCCAGCCCAGGCCGACCAGGGCGAGGGCATGCTGATCCTGCGGCGCCACGGCGAGGGCGCGCTCGGCCAGGGCCAGGCCCTCGGCGGACCGGCCGGCCGCGTACAGGCTGCGCGCCGCATTGCCCAGCACGGTGACGTCCTCGGGCGCTAGCGCCACCGCTCGGGCATGGGCGGCGCTGGATTCGTCGTGCAGCCCCAGCAGGCACAGGGCCTGGCCCAGGCCGTCCGCATAGGCGGCGTTGGCAGGCGCCAGCGCGGCGGCGCGCCGGTAGGCCGCAGCGGCGGCCTCGCCGCGCTCGGCGCGCAGCAACAGCAGGCCCAGCAGGCTGGGCGGCACCTCGGAGGCGGGCGCCGCCCGCTCGGCCGCATCGAGCTCGGCGGTGAAGTCGGCATGGCCCAGGGCCCAGCGCAGCTTGGCCAGGTCGTAGAGGCTGAGCGCATGCAGCGGCGCCAGCGACAGCGCGCGGCGGTAGGCTGCCAGCGCCGCGTCGGCGCGGCCCAGGGCCTGCAGCGTGTTGCCATGGTTGTAGTGCGCCTCGGCCACGTCCAGGCCCAGGCCCTGGGCGCGTTCATGCGCAGCCAGGGCCTCGGCATGGCGGCCCAGGCGGTGCAGCACGACGCCGCGGTTGTGGTGCAGGGCGGCACGCTCGGCGGCCAGTCGCAGGGCGTCGTCCAAGGTCGGCAGCGCGGCGTCCAGCAAGCCGCTCTCCTCCTGCAGCATGGCCAGCAGCTGCAGCACATTGACGTCCTGCGGGGCCAGCTCGGCGGCGCGGCGCGCGGACTGCAGCGCACGCTCGCGTTCGCCAAGATCGCGGCGCAGGCGGGCATGCTGGTAGTGGGCGGCGGCCAGGTCGGGCTGGTGCAGCGCCGCCTGGACGAAGGCCTCGGCGGCATCGGCCGGCCGCTGCAGCATCTCCAGCATCTGGCCGCGCGCCAGCCAGACGCGGGGCTGAACGGCATGCAGCCGCAAGGAGCGCAGGAACCACGCCTCGGCCTCGGCCCATTGCTGGCGCTGGGCGGCGAGCTGGCCGAGGGCGGCTGGGACCTCGGGTGCGGCCGGCGTCTCGCGCAGCGCGCGTTCGAGGAAGGCCTGGGCGACGGCGGGTTGGCCCGAAGCCAGGGCGCGCAGGCCCTGGCCCAGCGCGGAAGCCGGATGGATGGATGCCATGGGTCGGTGAAAGCTTGAGGCCGGCATTGTCGGCGGCCATAAGAAAAACGGGCCCCGAGGGGCCCGTCCGATGCAGCCACCCCGAGGAGCGGCTGAGCCCGAAGGCTTGTTTAGAAGTTGGCTTGCACGGTGGCGGTGTAGCGACGGCCGATGATGTCGTAGGCGGTCGGGAACGTGTTGCCGAAGTTGGTCGCGCCCGGGCCGACGGCGGTGCCAACCAGGGGCGGCTGCTTGTCGAACAGGTTGTTGACCGTCAGGGACAACTTGATGTTCTTGCCGACTTGCCAGGAGCCGTTCAGGTCGAAGTAGTTGTAGGCCGCGATCGTCTCGTTGACGGGCAGGAAGTTGCCCTTGTTGTTGGCGGTCGCACCCGTGGTCTGGACCGACGAGGAGCCGATATAGCGCCAGCTCAGGCCCAGCGAGTAGTCGCCCAGCGTCCAGGAAGCACGCGTGTTGACGCGCGTCTTGGTGTAGGGGGTACCGACGTCCACGCCGTAGTAGCCGGCCTGCTCCAGCGTCGGCACGTTGGGCAGCGCCTTGAAGTCGGCCTGCTTCAGGAAGCTGGCCTGCATGCTCAGGTCGACACGGCCCAGGTTCGGCATACCCAGCTTCTTCAGCGGCAGGCGGTAGCTCGCGCCGACGTCGATGCCGTTGAAGTTGTAGAAGCCGAGGTTGGACGACTGCGTGCTGACGCCGCGGCTGCCCGTGCCGTTCATGCCGCCGTTCAGCGCGTCGCGCTGGATCAGCTGGCAGAAGGCGTTGTAGGTGAAGCCGGGGTTCTGCGTCGCGTCGAAGCAGCCGTTCATGACCTGGGAAGCCGTCGGGGCAGAGACGCCGCCGTTGATCTTGATCTTCCAGTAGTCAACCGTCAGCGACAGGCCTTCAACGAAATCAGGCTCCCACACCACGCCCAGGGTGGTCGTGTTGGCCTTCTCGGGGCCCAGGTTGGGGTTGCCGCCGCCGGTGTTGTTGATCTGGCTGGACGACGGTGCCGACACGTTGCCGATCTGGGCGGTGGGCACGCCGGTCTGCTGGCACAGATTGGTCAGCGTGCCGGCCTTGCCTGCGTCACCGGTGTTGATGCGGTTGCCCTGGCAGGGGTCGATCGACAGCGAGGACAGGCCCGTGGTGACCGGTGCGTACAGCTCGTTCACGTTCGGGGCGCGGGTCGCGCGCTGGCTTTCGCCGCGGAAACGCAGGCCCTTCATGGGCGCGTAGTCCAGCGACTTCTTCCAGCTGCCGTAGTTCTGCACGCCGCCGACGGAGTCGAACTCGGTGGCGCGATAGCCGTAGCCGAGGTTCAGGGCGTGGACCAGGAACTTGTTCTGCACCAGCGGCATGCTGGCTTCAGCGAACAGTTCGCGGAACTTCAGCGTACCGCTGCGGTCAGGCGTCGGAGCGCCGGAACCCAGCAGTTCGCCTTGCGTCTGCACGACGGCGTCGGAGGCGTTGCCGCCGAAGACCTTGCGGTCTTCGTAGCCGATAGCCATGCCCAGCGGGTTCTTGGCCCAGGGGCTCTTGGCGAAGGCGACTTCACCGCTGGCCGAACCAGCCATGATGGTCTGGTCGACGCGGGTGGTCTGGAAGGTCGGCGTGGCGATGAACGCCAGCATTGCGGGCGTGATGGAGCCAGCGGCGCCGAACAGGTTGATCGGCACGCAGCCGCCGGTGGTCACCGTGCAGCTGGTGGCGTTGGTGGCGCGTACGGCCTGCTGCAGCTTGCTCGCCGAGAAGCCGTTGCCGGTACGCTGGATCTGGTCCGAGCGGCCCTTCTGGTAGTAGCCGTCGTAGCTCCAGCCCTCGAACATCGGGATGTCGCCGCGCACACCAACGGTGTACTGGGTCGTCGAGTTGTCGTAGCTGTAGATACGCGGGCCGGCTTCGACGAAGCGGCGCGCGATGTTGGCGCGGAACTCGGTCGTGCTGCCCGGCACGCAGTTGGCGGCCGAGATGCCGTAGGCGGCGCACAGCTGGGCGCGGACGGCCGGCGTGATGAAGGGGCTGCCGATGGGAATGTTCAGCGCCACGCCGAAGGTGCCCGACGGCGCCAGGTTCAGCGTCACGTTGGACTTGGTGTGGAAGACCTCGGTGTAGATCTCGGCGTACTCATTGACCTGGAAGCGGCCCAGGGCGGTGGCCTGGGTGCGGGTCAGCGGCGTTTCGAAGTAGTTGGGCGGGTTGGTGTTGTAGCCATCCGGAGGCGCCGTACCGACAGCGCCGCGCAGCAGGCCGGTCGTCCCGTCGATGGTGCGATCGCCGGCGATGGGCGTCGGCATGCCGGACCAGATGGCCGGGACTGCCGTACCCGAGAAGCCACCCGGATTGCCGGTGCGGGACGAGATGACCACGGGCGAGAAGTCGCGCTGGCCCAGGGTCAGGGGCGAGGTGCGGGTCGTGCCGACGTGGACGACGACGTTGCCGCGGCCGTCGGCCAGGTTGGCGCCGATGGTCAGGTCATTCTTGTAGCGCTGGGCGTCGCCCTTCTCGGAGGCGCTGTACAGCGTCGTGGCTTCGACGCCGGAGAAATTGCGCTTGGTGATGAAGTTCACCACGCCGGACACGGCGTCGGCGCCATACACGGCGGACGCGCCACCGGTCACCAGGTCCACGCGCTCGAGCAGCGAGACCGGGATGGTGTTGGTGTCGACCACGCCACCCAGCGTGGCGGGCACGATGCGGCGGCTGTTGATCAGCACCAGGGTCCGGTTGGAGCCCAGACCGCGCAGGTCGATGGAGGCCGTGCCGTTGGAACCGTTGTTCACGTTGGGGCCGATGGCCGGGTAGGCCGAAGGCAGACCGCGCACCAGTTCTTCAACCGCAACCGGCTGCTTGATGCTGATGTCTTCCTTGCCGACCGAGGTGATCGGGCTGCTGGATTCGGCGCCAATGGACTTGATGCGCGAACCCGTGATTTCGATGCGCTCGAGCTTTTCCGGCGCGGCTTCTTGGGCCATTGCCGAGACGGCGCTCAGCGTGCCGATCATCGCCAGCGCGGCGGCGCTTCGGGCGTTTCGTTTAAACATGACTACTCCTTCGTGAGGACGTTCTCAACGCGTGTGTTGCAGGTGAAATGGAAACGCGAATCCCTCGCGGAGAAACGCCTTTTCGCGGCGCGAGTCTGGCGATTGGCGACAGGCGGGCCGATCCGGGTAGCCCCCAATAGACTCGGCTGGCGCGCGCCAAGCGTGCTTTACACGACAGAAACCTAGGGGTTACACCGCCCCAAGCGGGGGGTGTAGGTCGGCATGGGCGTTGTCACATGACCACACAAATTCCCCGCAATGACCACAGTCAAGTGTGGGGACAGGGTGTTAAGAGGCCCATCCGGCACTCCTAGAATCCGCGACCCCATCGAATTGCCGACCGAATTGACTGCTGTTACAGAGGGCGCCGGCACAGCCGCCCGGCCGGACTGCGAGGTCCTGATCATCGGAGCCGGCCCTGCCGGCAGCGCCTGCGCGCGCACGCTGGCCCGCGCCGGCGTCGCCGTACTGCTGGTCGACCAGCACCCGCCTGGCCGCGACAAGACCTGCGGCGACGGCCTGATTCCCGATGCCCACCAGGCCCTGGCCCGCCTCGGTCTGCTGGACGACGTCATGCGCCGCGCTCAAGGCGTGGCCCATGTCGCCTGCATCGGCCCGCGCGGCGGGCGCATCGACGTGCCCGGCTCGCTGGCCGTGCTGCCGCGCAAGGAGCTGGATGCCCTGCTGCTGCAGGCCGCCCAGGATGCCGGTGCCCGCTTCGAGCAGGCGCGCTTCGAGGCGCCCCTGGAGCGGGATGGCCGCGTCACCGGCGCCCGGCTGAAGCGGGGCGACGAGATCGTCGAGATCACCGCGGGCTGGGTCGTGCTGGCCACCGGGGCCGTGCCCAAGGCCCTGACGGCCGCCGGCATGTGCGAGCGCCACACGCCCAGCGGCGTGGCACTGCGCGGTTATGTGAAGGCGCCCGAGATGGTCGGAAAGATCAAAGCGCTGGAAGTCGTCTGGGACAAGTCGGTGCGCCCCGGCTATGGCTGGATCTTTCCGGCGCCGGACGGCCACTTCAACATCGGCGTGGGCGTCACGGATTCGCACAAGGACCTGGGTGGCGGCAAGGGCCGCAAGAAGGACGTCAACCTGCGCGCCATCTTCGATGCCTTCGTCGCCAAGTACCCACCGGCGGCCGAACTGATGCGCGTCGGCGAACTCGTCGGTGAGCTGAAGGGCGCCCCGCTGCGCTGCACGCTGACCGGCGCGAAGTGGACGCGCCCCGGCCTGCTCGTCACCGGCGAGGCGGCCGGCAGCACCTATTCCTTCACCGGCGAAGGCATTGGCAAGGCGATGGAGACCGGCATGCTGGCGGCCGATGCCATCCTCAAGCACGCCGATGACGCGGCCGTCCGCGCCGCCTACGAGGCTGGTTTGACGGCCCTCAAGCCCAAGTTCGACCTCTACGAACGCGCCAACCGCGTGAACGCCCACCCCTGGCTGGCCGACCTGCTGATCTGGCGCGCGAAGAAGAGCCCGCGCCTGCTGGCCCGCATGGCCGGCGTGCTCAACGAGACCAGCAACCCGGGCAATCTGGTCAGCCTGAAAGGCATCAGCCGACTCTTCCTCGAGTAGTCCTGATCAGTTGGGGACAGAGCGTGGCGCCGCGCGCCAAGGTCTGCCCCGCAAGGTCATCAGACTCGTTCCACGATCAGCGCGATCCCCTGCCCCACGCCAATGCACATCGTGCACAGCGCATAGCGGCCGCCGCTCACCTCGAGCTGGTTGATCGCCGTCGTCACCAGGCGGGCGCCGCTGGCGCCCAGGGGGTGGCCCAGCGCGATGGCGCCGCCGTTCGGGTTCACGCGGGCATCGTCGTCGGCCAGACCGAGGTCACGCAGCACGGCCAGGCCCTGGGCGGCGAACGCCTCGTTCAGTTCGATGACGTCCATCTGGGCCAGCGACAGCCCCGTCAGCGCCATCACCTTGCGAGTGGCCGGCGCAGGCCCGATGCCCATGATGCGCGGCGCGACGCCGGCCGTGGCCATGCCGACAACGCGGGCGCGCGGCTTCAGGCCATGGCGGGCCGCTTCGGCCTCGCTGGCCAGCAGCAGGGCGCAGGCGCCGTCGTTGACGCCGCTGGCATTGCCGGCCGTCACGCTGCCATCGGGCTTCACCACGCCCTTGAGCTTGGCGAGGGCCTCCAGGCTGGTCTCGCGCGGATGCTCGTCGAGCAGCACGCGAACCGGGTCGCCCTTCTTCTGCGGCACTTCGACCGGCACGATCTCGCGCTCGAAGAAGCCGCGCTTCTGGGCCGCGATGGCCTTCAACTGCGAAGCCAGGGCCATGCGGTCCTGGGCCTCGCGCTCGATGCCGAAGTCCGAAGCGACGTTCTCGGCCGTCTCGGGCATGGCGTCGACGCCGTACTGGGCCTTCATCTGCTTGTTGATGAAGCGCCAGCCAATGGTCGTGTCATAGACGGCATTCGTGCGGCTGAAGGCCGACTCGGCCTTGGGCATGACGAAGGGCGCGCGGCTCATGCTCTCCACACCGCCGGCAATCATCAGCCCCGCTTCGCCGGCGCGGATGGCACGCGCGGCCGTGCCAATGGCGTCCAGGCCCGAACCGCAGAGCCGGTTGACCGTGCTGCCGGGCACATCGACCGGCAGGCCGGCCAGCAGGGCCGCCATGCGGGCGACGTTGCGGTTGTCTTCGCCGGCCTGGTTGGCGCAGCCGTAGATGACGTCGGCCACCTGGGCCCAGTCGACATTCGCATTGCGCGCCATCAGCGCCTTGATCGGCAGGGCGCCGAGGTCGTCCGTGCGGATGGAGGACAGGGCGCCGCCGTAGCGGCCGAAGGGCGTGCGGATGGCGTCGCAGATGAAGGCTTGAAGCATGTTGACCCCTGGTCCGATGAGTACATCGGCCGATTCCCCGAGGGGATGCCGGGCCGGCTTGGGGCGGCCCGGCACTCGGCCCGCTATTTCAGATAAGGCGACACGCGGTAGCGCTCGCCACGGTAGTGTTGATCGAGCCGGTCCAGCAGCGCGACGACGGGCGCGGCGCCCCAGAAGGCCAGCCATTCGAAGGGGCCGGCCGGGTAGTTCACGCCCAGCTTCATGGCCGCGTCGGCGCCGGCCTCGTCGCAGACGCCCTGGGCCACCGCATCGGCGGCCTCGTTGATCAGCATGGCGATGGTGCGGGCGACGACCAGGCCCGGCAGGTCGGCCACGGCGCGCGGCACCAGGCCCAGTCGGGTCAGCCACTCGGCCGTGTGCGCGTCGCCGGCATAGGCGATATCGCCGGTGGGCGCCAGCGGCAGGTCGAAAACGGCCGCGCCGGGGCCGAAGTCATGGGCACGCCGGCCATCGGTCAGGCGCAACTGGCGGCCGTCGACGGCCAGGCCCACCCAATCGCTGTCCAGCTCGCGCACCGCCTCGGGCAGGTTGGCGACGAAGCGCTCGGCCAGCGCGCCGCGGCCATGCACGACCAGGCGGGCGGCCCGCGGCGGCGCGATGCTGACGGCCGGCAGGGCCGGCGCGCCTTCCGGGTACCGGTAGAAACCGCGCCCGCTCTTGCGGCCGAAGAAGCCGGCATCGACCAGCTCCTGCTGCACCAGCGAAGGCGTGAAGCGGCGGTCGAAGAAGTTGGCCGCAAAGACCGAATTCGTCACCGCGAAATTGGTGTCATGGCCGATCAGGTCCATCAGCTCGCAGGGCCCCATGCGGAAGCCCGCCGCACGCAGGCAGGCGTCGATGAGCTCGGGCGCCGCGGCGCGGTCCTGCAGCAGCATCAGCGTCTCGGCGTAATAGGGCCGGGCGATGCGGTTGACGATGAAGCCCGGCGTCGAGCGCGTGTGCACCGCCGTCTTGCCCCAGCGGCCGGCCAGCTCAAAGACGGCCTGCGCCACTTCGGGCGCGGTGCCCAGGCCCGACACCACTTCGACCAGCTTCATCAGCGGCACGGGGTTGAAGAAATGCATGCCCACCAGCCGCTCGGGCTTCTGCATGCCGCGCGCCAGCGCCGTCACGGAGATGGACGAGGTGTTGGTCGCGATGACGGCCTCGGCGGGCAGCAGGGCCTCCAGCTCGGCGAACAAGGCGCGCTTGATGTCGAGGTTCTCGACGATGGCTTCGATGACCAGGTCGGCGGGGCCGAGGGCCTCCACCGGCGTGATGCGGGCCAGTGTCGCCTGGGCCGCGTCGGCCGTCAGCCTGCCCTTGGTGACCAGGCCGTCCAGCAGAGCCGAGAGCTTGCTCTTGGCCGCCTCGGCAGCGCCGGCACGGGCGTCGAAGAGGGCCACTGCATGGCCGGCCTGGGCGGCCACCTGGGCAATGCCGGCGCCCATCAGGCCGGCGCCGACGACGAGGATGCGGGAGCCGTTCAAATTCATTCGTTGGCGTTCCAGTTGGGCTTGCGCTTGCCGAGAAAGGCGGCGAAGCCTTCGCGGGCTTCGGGCGTGGTGCGCACGCGGGAGATGGTCTGGGCCGTCAGCTCGCGCACCTCGGCCGTGACGGGGCCGGGCGCCAGGCGCGCATAGAGCTGCTTGATCTCGGCCTGGGCGGCCGGGCCGCAGGCCAGCAGGTCGGCGATCAAGGCGTCGACCGCCGCGTCCAGCCCCTCGGCCGGCACGACACGCTGCACCAGGCCGAGTCGCTGCGCCTCGGCGGCGTCGATGCGGCTGGCCGTCAGCGCCAGGCGGCGCGCCTCGCGCAGGCCGACCGCATTGACCAGATGCGGGCCGATGACGGCGGGCAGGATGCCCATGCGGGCCTCGCTGACGGAGAAGCTGGCGGCTTCGGACGCGACCGCCATGTCGCAGGCCGCCACCAGGCCGACGCCGCCCCCCAGGGCCGCGCCCTGCACGCGAGCCAGCGTCGGTTTCGGGCACTCGGCGATGCGGGCCAGCATGGCCGAGAAGCGGCGCGCATCGGCAAGATTGGCCTCCTGCGAGGCCGCGGCGGCGCGCTGCATCCACTGCAGGTCGGCACCGGCGCTGAAATGTTTGCCTGCGCCGGCCAGCACGATGGCGCGCACGCTGTCGTCGCCGCCCAGCAGCTCGAAGGCCGCGTCGAGCTCGGCGATCAGCGTCTCGTCGAAGGCATTGAAGACAGCCGGCCGGCTCATGGTCAGCACGGCCACGCCGTCGTCGCGGCGCTGCAGGTCGAGAGAGTTCCAGGAAGGCATGCCGGCATTCTGCACTTTTCCCGACCGAGCGGTCGAACAACCATCCAGGCATGCCGATCCACCATTCGCCGCAGCATGCGGCGGCCCGGCGCCACGCGCTTCTAGACTGCGCGCCATGTCCTCGATCCCCCCCGCCAAGAAGGCCAGCATCGACTGGGAGCAGTGGTACTACCCCGGCCCCAAGCGCGTCTTCACCGCCGACGAGCTGGCCCGCGCCGGCAACCAGCCCTGGCCGTCGGGCGTCGACCACTATGTCTATTTCCAGCTCATCCTCGTGCTGGCGGTCACCTCGCATGAGACGGGGAAGACGCCCTGGATATGGCCGCTGGTGCTCGGACTGGGCTGGCTGTCGCTGGCCATCTCGCACTGGCTGTGGAGAAATCCCACGCGCAAGCGGCTCAACCAGGCCTGCTGGGTGGTGGGGGTGGTGGTGGGCACCGGCGGCGTGCTGTTCACCAAATACGGCTGGCGCGAGGAGACGCAGAAGAGCCTGTACGTCGTGCTGACCATCATGACGGCCGTGCTGTCGGCCTGGTGGCTGGTCACGCTGTTCCGCGTGCAGCAGATCGAAGCGCGGCTGCGTGAGCTGGCTGAGCAAGACGCCGCGCTGCGCCTCTCGACCCGCCTGGCCGCGGCGCAGATCCAGCCCCATTTCCTGTTCAACACCCTGGCCTCGCTGCAACACTGGGTGGACACCGGCGACGCCCGCGCCGCGCCGCTGCTGCGCGACTTCACCGCCTATCTGCGCGCCACGCTGCCCATGTTCGAGCGCGAGCTGCAGGCGCTGGACGACGAGATCGAGATGGTCAGGCGCTATCTGGCCATCATGCAGGCGCGGCTGGGCGCGAGACTGGCCTTCAATATCGATGTGCCGGACGACCTCGACGCCGAACTCCCGCCCGGCATCGTGCTGACCCTGGTGGAAAACGCCATCGCCCATGGCATCGAGCCCCAGCTGCGCGGCGGCCATGTCGACATCGCGGCCCGCGTGGAGGCCGGCCGCCTGGTGCTGACCATCACCGACGACGGACCCGGCCTGGCACCCGGCTGGACCGAGAGCGTCGGCCTGTCCAACACGCGGCGCCGCCTGTTGAGCGCCTTCCCCGACGCCACCCTGACCCTGACCGATGCCACGCCGGGCTGCGTGGCCACCCTGACCCTGCCCCTGCCATGAACCTGACCGCCCTGATTGCCGACGACGAAGAAGCTCCCCGCGAACAACTGCGCGCCGCCCTCACCCGCCTCTGGCCCGAACTGGACATCGTCGCCGCCAGCACCAACGGCGCCGACGCCTGGGACGACTGCCTGGCCCACGAGCCGGCCATCGCCTTCCTCGACATCCGCATGCCCGGGCTGACCGGCCTGGAGGTGGCGCGCCGCCTGTCGGCCCTGGCCGCGCCGCCGCTGATCGTCTTCGTGACCGCCTTCGACGACCAGGCCCTGGCGGCCTTCGACGCTGGCGCGGTCGACTATGTGCTCAAGCCCGTCGACGACGCCCGCCTCGGCCAGACCCTGGCCCGGCTGCAGTCCCAGCTGAAGACGCGACTTGCCCAGCCCGCGCCCGACACGGCTGCCCTGCAGCGCCTGCTGGCCGGCCTCGCGGCGCCCAAGCCGGCCATGCGCCCCATCCAGGCCAGCATCGGCCGCGAGGTGCACCTGATACCGCCGGACGAAATCATCTATTTCGAGGCCGACCAGCGCTACACCCGCGTCGTCCACCAGGGCGGCGACGCGCTGATCCGCACGCCGTTGCGCGAGCTGCTGACCCAGCTCGACCCCGAGCTTTTCTGGCAGATCCACCGCTCGGTGCTGGTCAACAGCCGCTGCATCGCGCGGGCCGTGCGCGTGGACGAAGGCACCATGGTCCTGACGCTGCGCGGGCGTGAAGACAAGCTGCCGGTGTCGCGGCAATTCCAGGCCCTGTTCAAGGGTCAATGAAGGGCAAACCCTTGGGCGCTCGCGGCGGCCGGCTTCGGACAATCCGCGGCACTTGAAAGCCCCTAGTTCTGGGGGCCCTGCAAAGAGACACGCCGCGCCATGCCCACCGCACTGCCCAACCCACGCTTCGACCATTTCTACCGCCACGACGAGCTGACGGCCCTGCTGTTCGCCTATGCCGAGGCCAGGCCCAACCTGGTGTCGGTGCGCTCCATCGGCAAGAGCTACGAAGGCCGTGACATCTGGGTCGTCGTCATCACCAACCTCGCCAGCGGCATGGACATCGACAAGCCGGCGATGTGGATTGACGGGAACATCCACGCCGCCGAGCTGACCGCGTCGACGACCTGCCTCTACTACATCCACCATCTGCTGAAGGAGCATGGCGGCACGTCGGCCGACGCCCAGCAGATCAACCGCCTGCTGGACTCGCGCACCCTCTACATCGTGCCGCGGCTCAACCCCGACGGCGCCGAGCTGGCCCTGGCCGACCGCCCGCGCCACATCCGCAGTTCGACCCGCCCCTATCCCTACACGGAAGAGCCCGTCGACGGCCTGACCATGGAGGACGTGGACGGCGACGGCCGCATCCTGACCATGCGCGTGCCCGACCCGCACGGCGGCTACAAGAAGCACCCGGCCGACCCGCGCCTGATGGTGGCGCGCGAGCCCGGCGAACAGGGCGGCGAGTACTACCGCCTCATCCCCGAGGGCTTCATCAAGAACCACGACGGCCTGACCGTGAAGGTCAATTCGGACCGTGAAGGGCTGGATCTGAACCGCAACTTCCCTGGCGAATGGCGCCAGGAGTTCCAGCAGCTGGGCGCCGGCCCCTACCCGACCAGCGAGCCCGAGGTGCGGGCCATGGTGGACTTCATCACCCAGCATCCCAACATCGGCGCGGCCATCAGCTATCACACCCACAGCGGCGTCATCCTGCGCCCCTGCGGCACGCGCAGCGACAAGGACATGACGCCCGAGGACCTGTGGCTGTTCCAGAACTTCTCGGCCCTGGGCGAGAAGCACACCGGCTACCCGGCCGTCAGCATCTACGAGGACTTCCGCTACCACCCCAAGGACGTCATCACCGGCACCCAGGACTGGGTCTACGAGCACCTGGGCGCGCTGTTCTGGGTTGTCGAGCTGTGGTCGCCCAGCAAGGAGGCCGGCGTCGAGGTCGAGAAGTTCATCGACTGGTACCGCCAGCACCCGGTCGAGGACGACCTCAAGCTGCTGAAGTGGAGCGACGAGAAATGCGGCGGCCAGGCCCATGTGGACTGGGTGCCCTTCCAGCATCCGCAGCTCGGCGCGGTCGAGATCGGCGGCTGGGACAAGATGAACTACTGGCGCAACCCGCCGCCCGCCCTGCGCGAGCGCGAGGCCGCCCGCTTCCCGGCCTGGATGACGCAGATCGCCATGAGCCTGCCCCAGCTGGAGCTGATCCGCACCGAAGTGCGTGCCCTCGGCCCCGACATGTGGCGGGTGCGCATGGCCGTGGCCAATGCAGGCTATCTGCCGGCCTATGTGACGCAGCGGGCGCTGGAGCGCAAGACGGTGCGCGGCGTCATGTTCGAGATCCACATGCCCACGGGCGACCCGGCCATCAGCCTGGTCAACGGCAAGGAACGCATGGAAGGCCCGCAGCTCGAGGGCCATGCGCCCAAGCAGAGTCAATTGGCGTTCCTGTTCAACAAGCAGCCGACGGGCGACCGCGCCGTGGCCGAGTGGGTGGTGCGTGCACCGGTGGGTACGCGGATCGCACTGTCGGCCAGCGCCGAGCGCGCCGGCCTGATTCGCACGGAAGTCGTGCTGGATTGAGTGAAGTCCTGCGGCGCACCTGTTGCGCCGCTCCTCAGGATGCCCTTGAGGTCGTCCGGACTGCGCAGGACTGAAGCCTGCGGTGGCATGTCCGCTCGATGGAGGGGTTGGGTTCGTGATTGCACGCCTGACGGTGGTTCATAGTGTGACCACCTTCGTTCCTGCGAGAAAGTCGCCAAGCCGCCTGCGCTGCCGGCCGACAAGGAGGGCCAAATCGAATATGCCAAGTACTACGAGCGAGATGTTTCGCACGAACGACCGCCAAACAGTGCAGGGCTTGCCAGTGGCAGCTTGAACCACCGCGATGTTCGTGAAGCGCTTGCCGAGACTTTGCCCCCTTGGAAGGGCATCGCAGAACAGGATGTACAAGAGCCAGGCTACGAAGAGCCATTCGAGCGGCCACGCGAAGTATTTGGCTACAGCGTAAGTTGCCACCCCAAAAGCAAGAGCAACGAGCCCATCGATGAACTGAGCCGTAAATCGGCTTCCGATGGACGCAAGGGGACTCGAGTTCACAAGACCTCCGGATGTGTGATGTCAGCGAGAGTGCTTGGGCGGCGCAGCCGTCCGCTGCAGCAAAAGGGTTAGCCACCATTCATGTGTAGCGCCGCGCTTGGCCGGTAGCCATGGAGAACACGACCTTGCGACCGGACACCAGCTCAACCACCAGCTCGTCTCGATGATTCGCTGCGATGCCATTTACCCAGGCCATATGCGAAACCGTGCGCCTGAGTTGCGTTCTATCGCTGTAGAGATCAGCCAAGCGAACAGCTCGCACCAACTTGCCTTGGCTATAGAAGTGAAGGACTTCCAACTGCAGCGTGCTGTTCTTCGGCACAAGATTCAGCCCGTCGAACGCAACAACCAATGCTGCGCCATCGTTCGACACAAAAATCCATCTGTGCCACCCGGCTATGGACCACAGGACTTCGGCCCCACCTTTGCGAGAGACGACTGTGCGGCCTGACTTCGGATCAGAGTCCGCACAAACGGCGCCAGACGTAGAGCAGGTAACGGACCTTTCAGGCGGCGCAAGCGGCTCATCCGCCCGAGCGATCGACAGCAATCCAAGAAGGGCCAGAACCGGAACTAGCGTGAGCATCTTCATGGCGGTTAACGTGTCCGCTGCAGCAAAAGGTTAGGTGGCGCTTCACGCATGAACTAGATCCCTTGCCTCTACCGCAAGCTTGGCAAGTTGCCCGAATTCAGTTTCCAGCCCAGCGCGAAGCCGCCATTCTTCAGGCGCCCCTGACATGCCGCTCATGCTGACTTGACATGTCACCGCACCGAGACTGGTGCATGCCACGGCCAACTCCAAGTCGCCTTCAAGCGAAGCCCAAGTACGAGTGCCTGCCCAAGGCGCCTCGAGAGCGGCTAGCTCGGCGAAGAAGTGGACCAACCCAGCAACATCACCCGTCTCGACCCACACCTCTACGGCACCCGAAAGCGACGGCCCCTCCAGGGTAGCAACGAGATATGACTCTCCCCGCGCGGCGATCCGAAGGGCTCGACTGGAATTCGAAGAGTGGAGGGTGAGCAACGAATTTTCCTGTGCCACTTAACGCCGCCGCTGTGCGGCGAGCAAGGGCGCTTCGCCGTTGCGAGTCGGTACCTGATCGTAGCTCGGTGTAGTCGAGATACCGAGAGTTCCCACCGCACTCCAGGGGTGCAGATCTGATGCCCAAGGCGCGTCGCGAAACACCGCGCAAGCCGCGGAGAACTCTGAAGCTCCAAGCACCCGCTGCAGAGCCCCTTGATCGTACTCAAACTTCAAGGTCGTCCACGCCATTTCCCGACTAACCACGGTCATCTCCGCGATGGCTAACGTGCAAGCTCGGCGGACGGCAACCGGAGAGTCATTGGTTCTGTTCCCAGTGATCCGCTGCATTCGCGATGACCTCGCAGTCGCAGAAGCCGCCATGACTCTTCAGCCAATCCAGCACTGAAGCCTCGGCTTGCCGATGTTCCGTGATCCATTGATTCGTGATTCGAAACGTGTGATCGCATCCAGAATCCTCGACATGCGCGTCCACTGTGTTGAACAGCGATTCCAGCAGGGCATCAGACATTGGAAATGCAGCGCGTGCGAGTTGCCTTTGCTTGAGCTTCCACTCGTTCTTCCGATCTCTGTCGTTCAAATTCATCAGCCCCTCGCCTTTGCCGTTCAACGTTTGAATTCAGTGGGCCGGTCAGCGCAGCAGGCGCAGGTCCACCTCAATGAGAGGCTAGAGGTCTTTTGGCAAAAGCACACGATAGATTTCATCACCCCGGTGCTCAATTCTTAGGCGGCGCCCCTCAGTCAGCTTCAGTTGAAAGTTCGGCTTTTCAGCTAGACCGCATGAACTTATGAGCGCCCCCTCAAATACAAACTCCTTTCCGCCCAGCATGAACGAGTAAGCAAATGGAGCGGAGCGCCCGAATCGCTCAAGCCGCGACACCACGCCCTCCGTGACCTCGAAGTTGCCAGCGCGAACGCTACTTAGACAAGCTTGGTGGCGCGAGAAGCCGGTCGCAAGCGTCACAGCAGCAACGGCTAAAAACAGCGTAGATATCGCAAGCACGAAATAGGAGCGATCCGGAAACGCCGTCCTCCTCGCCCTCTTCAATGACACGGCGAAAACCGTCATGCCAAAGAGAGCCCACAGCGCAAAGAACCACAAGCCGCTGGTTATGCCGTCGCGGGTGATGTCGTAAGCGACCATTGCCTGAGCCGGACCTCTAGCGTCTGAATTCAGCCGACCAGCCAGCGTAGCTGGCGCAGGTCCACTGCAATGAACAGCTATGCGGCATTCCCGCGCTTTCGCTTCGCCTTTCGACCAATGTCCGCAGCAGCAGAGAGCTCTTCGGCACTCGGGACGCTGACGAGCTGGCTGGGAGGGCTGGGGCTATCTGTTTCAACGATCTCAAAAGTGACGCGATCGCCAACCTTCAAGCAAATTCCAGTGCACCAGGTCAACTGTCGAGGGGCAGGCTTGGTGAGCTGAAGGCCCAGGACTTCGAAACCAATCTCCTCCAGCTTTATCGAGGAAGCTGAGCCCGCACCCCAAGCGACTTGCCCACTGAGAAGCGCAAGTCGCTCGGCGCCAGCGACCGCGACTAGTTCTCCATTAACCTCGACACGCAATGCAGGGATTTTCATGACGGATAACTATTAGTTTGTCCAGCGCGACATGCTGCAGAACTCGCCGCCATGCCGCTTAACCCAGCTGGACTCTGCCCTAGCAAGTCGTTGACCGGCATCCGTCATTCGCAGCCCTCAAGTCGCCCGAACCACCAGCTCCGTCGGCATGATCTCGCTGGCCGCATCCTGGCCGCCGATGAGGTCCAGCACCTTGCGCGCCAGCAGCACGCCGCCGTGGTGCCAGTCCTGGCGCACGCTGGTCAGCGGCGGCGCAAAGCTCTGGGCGGCGGGTGAGTCGTCATAGCCGATGACCGACACGGCGTCGGGCACGGCCAAGCCGGCATCGGTGAAGGCGCGCACCGCGCCCATGGCGAGCAGGTCGCTGGCGGCGAACAGGCCATCGGGGGCCTTGCCTCCCTTGGCCAGATGGGCCTGCACGGCCGTGAAGCCGGCGCCGAAGGTGAAGGCGGCCGGCGTCAGCGTCTGGCACTTCAGCCCGGCCTTCTTCAGCGCCTTGGCAAAGCCCTGCTGGCGGTCGCGGATCTCGGCATGGCGCACATCGCCGAGGAAGAGCAGCTCGCGCCGCTGCAGCGCGATCATGCGTTCGGCCGCGCAGGCGCCGCCATGGGCGTTGTCGCCGCCGACAACGATGGAGTCGCCGCGGCCATGCTCGGCGCCCCAGACCACCATGGGCAGGCCCATGGCCGCCGCCGACTTCACCGCCGAGCCGTTGGCGCCCTGCCCGAGCAGGATGAGGCCGTCGGCCGAGGCCGCCATGCCCTGGCCGGGGCTCTGCAGGGCCGACAGCAGCACGCTGTAGCCGCGCGATGTCAGCTCCTGGGTGATGCCGCCCAGCAGCTGCAGCGGGTAGGCGTCGGTCATAGGCCGGTCGGTGTCGGGCTGCATCTCCAGCATGACGGCCACCATGTGGCTGCGGCGCAGGCGCAGATTGCGCGCATGGTGGTTGAAGCGGTAGCCCGCAGCCTCGGCCAGGGTCTTGATGCGCTCGCGCGTGGCCGGTGTGACCGAGGGGCTGTCGCGCAGCGCGCGGGAAACAGTGATGGTCGACACGCCGGCGAGAGCGGCGATCTGCTCCATCGTGACCGGCTTGCTGTCGGTCATGCCGCCTTCTGCTCCAGCACGTAGTTGGCGCCGTCGTACTGCCCCAGGCGTTCCACCAGCAGGGGCAGGCATTCGGCCAGCTCGTCGTGCAGCGTGAAAGGCGGGTTGGCGATGAACATGCCGCTGCCCAGCATGCCGAAGCCGCGCTCGTCGGCCTGGGCCACGGTCAGGCGCACATGCAGCCAGCCCTTCTTGGCGGCGGCATCGGCGCTGGCCTTGAGGCGCTGGGCGAGCTGCGTCGATTCGAGCAGCTGTAATTGCGGATACCAGACCATGACGACGGTGTCGGCCGCGCGCTCCAGCGCCTCGCGCAGGGCCGCCAGCACCTTGCCGTAATCGGTCTTGATCTCGTAGGACGGGTCCATCAGCAGGGCCGCGCGGCGTGTCGGCGACGGCAGCTCGGCCTTGATGGCTGTAAAGCCGTCGCGGTCGCTGACCTGGGTGTTGGGCCGGCTCTCCAGGTAGCTGGTGAGGATGCGGTGGTCGGTCGAGTGCAGCTCGTAGACGCGCAGCCTGTCGGTCTCGCGCAGCAGGAAGTTGGCAATCGCCGGCGAGCCCGGGTATTGGCGCAGCTGGCCGTCCGGATTGAAGGCCTTCACCAGGCTCATGTAGTCGGCCAGGGGCGCCGGCAGGTCCTTGCGGTCATAGAGCCTGGCGACGCCCTCGCCGTACTCGGCTTTCTTCTGCGCATAGCGGCCCTCGACCGAGTAGCCGCCGGCGCCGGCATGGGTGTCGATCAGCGTGTAGGGCTTGTCCTTTTCACCCATGTAGCGCAGCACGCGGGTCAGCACGAGGTGCTTGAGGACGTCGGCATGGTTGCCGGCATGGAAGGCGTGGCGGTAGGCGAGCATGGGCCTATTGTCCAACGCTGCTCGCTAACACATCCCCCATCAACCCCGCCAGGACGGGGAAAGGGGCCCGGAGCCAGACTTGCAACCATCCTGACCGGCCCTATCTCACCGCCATGCCTACCCTCTTCGACCCCGTCCGCTTCGGCGACATCCCGCTGGCCAACCGCGTCGTCATGGCGCCGCTGACGCGCAATCGCGCGACGCGCCAGATCCCGCATGAGCTCCACGTCGAGTACTACCGCCAGCGCGCCGGCGCCGGCCTGCTGATCACCGAGGCGACCCAGATCCGCCCCGATGGCCAGGGCTATTTCGACACCCCCGGCATCCATTCGCCCGAGCAGGTCGCCGGCTGGAAGCAGGTCACTGACGCCGTGCATGCTGCAGGAGGCAGGATCGTCGTGCAGCTCTGGCATGTGGGCCGCATCTCGGTCAACAGCCTGCAGCCCGGCGGCCAGCAGCCGGTGTCGTCCACCAGCCGCGCCGCCAAGACCAAGACCTATGCGGCCCATGGCGAGCTGGTGCCGACCGACGCGCCGCGCGCGCTCGAGACCCATGAGATCCCGCAGCTGATCGCCGACTATGTGCAGGCCGCCAAGAACGCCATCGCGGCTGGCTTCGACGGCGTCGAGGTGCACAGCGCCAACGGCTATCTGCTCGACCAGTTCCTGCGCGACAGCGCCAATGACCGCAACGACGAGTACGGTGGCTCCATCGAAAACCGCGCCCGCCTGCTCATCGAGGTCATGACGGCCATCGCCGCCACCATCGGCGCGGGCCGCACCGCGCTGCGCCTGAGCCCCGTCACGCCGAGCAATGACATCGGCCAGGACAGCAACCCCCAGGCCCTGTTCAACTATGTGGCCGAGCAGCTCGCCCCTCTGAAGCTGGCCTTCCTGGAAGTGGTGGAAGGCGCCACCGGCGGTGCGCGCGACATCGCCCCCTTCGACTACGCCGAGCTGCGCCGCCGCTTCAACGGCCCCTATATCGCCAACAACGGCTATGACCGCGCCATGGCCCTGGATGCCATCGCCAGCGGCAAGGCCGACGCCATCGCCATCGGCCGGCCCTTCATCAGCAATCCCGACCTCGTCGATCGCATCCGCGACGACCAGCCCTGGGCTGCGCCGCAGAAGGAGACCTTCTATGGCGGCGGCGCCCAGGGCTACACGGACTACCCGGCGCTGAAACAGGCTTGATTCATACGCCGCCGATATGGCGGCGCGATGTTTCAGATATTTGACGACTGGATTTGCCGTCTCTAGTGTTGGGGCCGTCCTTGGGACGACCCCATAAATACTGGAGACAAGCAATGAACCGCCTTCTGGCACTGGCCTTGATGGCCAGCCTCGCCGGGCCCGCCCTCGCGGCCGACCCCATCAAGATCCTCTTCGTCGGCAACAGCTACACCTTCGGCCGCGTCGACCCGGTGATGAGCTACAACGCCGCCGCCGTGCACGACCTGACGGCCGGCTTCGCAGCCATCAACCCCGCCGGCACCAATCCGAGCTTCGAGCCCCATCCCTGGGGTGGCGTGCCGGGCATCTTCAAGAAGATGACGGACGAGGCGGGCCTGAACTACGACGTCTCGCTGTCCACGCGCAATGCGGCCTCACTGCGCGGCCAGTTCCTGAACACGGCGAACTCGGACTGGAATCTGCGCGGCAATGTCGCCAGCCAGAAGTGGGACACCGTCGTGCTGCAGGAGCAGAGCGACGCGGCCCTGCCGGCCGGCAAGGGCAAGAACGCCAACCTGGCGACCTTCAACGCCTATGCCGACCAGTTCGAGCGCTTCATCCACAACGG
The DNA here is from genome assembly GCF_059415865.1 of Roseateles sp. GW821-FHT09H10. NCBI lineage: Bacteria > Pseudomonadati > Pseudomonadota > Betaproteobacteria > Burkholderiales > Sphaerotilaceae > Roseateles > Roseateles sp. GW821-FHT09H10. Next base: position 705,032 of record NZ_JBWKOB010000002.1, read on the forward strand.
CGCGGCGCAAAGCTACAAGGAGACCGCGCTGTTCGGCGGACTCGCGGCCTGCATGGCCACCGGCCTGTCGCAGACCAGCTGCAACACGACGCGCAATATCGCGGCCAACGGCAACGCGAGCACCGCCACCAAGGTCTATCTGGAACAGACCTGGGCCCGGCCCGACATGGTCGAGGCGCACAAGATCACGACGCCCGACTTGGCGACCGCCGACGGGCGCCCCATCGTCGACACCAGCGCCGCCGGCGGCAACGCCACGCTGTACTACAACAGCCTGGCGGACATGACGGCCGACCTGCACGACTCTTTCTATGCCAAGGCCGCGTCCAACCCGGGCTTTGCCGGCGTGGTGCCGGTGGGCGACGCCTTCCAGCGCGCCGTCGACCAGGGCCTGGCCCAGGGCAGCGGCTTCTACAACGCCGGCGGCACCTTCGCCGAGACGGCCGGGGCGCTGAACCTGTGGTGGCTGGACCGCACGCACGCGAGCAAATACGGCTCCTATCTGTCGGCCCTGACGCTGTTCGGCAGCATCACCGGCCGCGATCCGCTGAGCCTGGGTGGGGGCGAGCAGGCCGCCATCGACCTCGGCATCGACTCGACGACGGCGCTCGCCCTGCAGCGCGTGGCCAGCCAGCAGCTGGGCTTCACGACGGCCGTGCCCGAGCCGCAGAGCCTGGCCCTGCTGCTGGCGGGCCTGGGCCTCATCGCCCTCAGGACTGGAAGGCGCCGGGGCTCGTCGCGGGCCCGCTGAAGGCCAGCGTCCCGCGCGGGTGGCGGTACTCGCGCGTCGGCACGAGCTTCAGCCCGCCACCCTCGCCGGCATCCATGGCCTTGCCGCGCAGAGCCGCAGTGGGCTTGAGCCGGTAGTCGTCGCGCGCCGCACGCACGAACTCGTCCCAGTCGGCGGTGAAGTTGGCCCGCCGGGTCCAATGGCCCTCGGCCGCCAGCTTCGGGCCGCCGACGAGCAGGTTGTTGGCCAGCACCACCTCGGCCTGCGGCGGCGTCACGCGCAGCCAGATGCCACCACTGGGCTTCTGATCCACCAGCGTGTTGTTGACGAGGTAGAGGGCCTGCTGGGCCCACTTCGCGCCCTCGACGCCGAAGGAGATCACATGGTCGTTCTCCGTCGTCGAGCTCTGCATGATGAGGTTGCCCATGACGACGGCAACGCCGCCGTAGGGGAACTCCAGTTCATAGCTGGCGCGGCCGCCGATCTCGTCGCTGAGGCGGTTGTAGAGGATGTGGTTGAGGGCCGCGCGGCTCTTCAGCAGATGGCCGAGCTGGCCGTGGTGGAAATTGCTGCCCGTCACGGCCAGGCGCTTGATGGCGCCGACATAGAGGTTGTGCGTCCTGCCCTCGCGCAAGGCGATGGGGCCGAAGTCGCAGTCGACGATGTCGAGCTCGATGCCGTCGTCATTCGCCGTCAGCACACCGTTCTCGTTGTCGCGAAAGCCGCAGTCCACCAGGGTCAGCGAGCCGGCCTCCAGGCGGATGCCAGCGCCGTTGCGGTCCGGCACCGTGGCGCCGATGAAGTCGAAGCCCTCGATGCGCTGGCGCCGGCCCGCCATGACGAACAGGCCCTTGCCCTGGGCATGGGCGCCCGCCGCGACCAGGCGCACGCGGCCGCCGACGGCACGCAACACCAGCTCGTGCTGGGGCCAGGTGGCGACGTCGGCCACGTACTCGCCCGCGTCGACCTCGATGACCATGCCGTCGCGCGCCTGGCGCGCCGCCGCGGCCAGCGACTTGACCGCGCGCCGTGGCCCGACCTGCAGCACCGGCCCGGCATGGGCGGCGAGTGGCAGCAGCCCCGCGGCCAGCAGCGCGCGACGCTGCATCAGCGCGCCTTTTTCATCTTGGCCTTGAACAGTTCGACGATGCCGACCTCGCGCGGACCGGCGATCAGCTCGAAACCATCGCCGGCCGCGATGCTGCCCTCGCGCCTCACGGCCAGATAGAAGCCGCAATAGCCGCTCTGGGTCATCAGCTTGGCGGCCTGGTTGAAGCCCATGTGGGCATTGAACTTGAAGCAGGGGTAGCGCGGCTCGGAAACGACGAGTTCGCAGTCGGGGAAACGCAGCACATCGCCGATCCAGACCTTGCTCTCCAGCAGGCCCGACAGCGTCAGGTTCTCGCCGCAGTCGCCCGGCTGCAGCGCGCCTTCCACCTTGGCCTGGCCGCGCACCGTCTGCCAGAAGGCGTAATGCTCCTGCGCATAGGCATAGACGGCCTTGCTGAGGCCGCCATGCACGCTGAGGTCGGCCTGCTCGTCGCCGTCCAGCGACAAAGGCCCGACCGCGACACGGCCCTCGCGCGGGCGCTTGCGGATGGCCGAGTCCAGGGCCTGGCCGGAGGTTGCGACGAAATGTTCGACGCGGGCGGTGTTCACGCTGAGGACTTGCATGCCCGTCATTGTCCAGGAGGCTTTTCGGCATGTTGGCCTACAAGGCCGCCCGGGGCGTCCGTCTAGGCTTGCGAAAAAACCTCCAAAGGGAGACTTCATGAATGCACTCGACACCGGCGCACGGGTCTGGGCCGGCTTGGCCGTGCCACCGTCCAGCGCGCTGATGTTCATCGTCGGCGTGCTGCTGGCCGGCGCCCTGGCCGGGGAGTTCATCGCCGCGACGACGCGCCTGCCGCGCGTGGTCGGCTACACGCTGGCAGGCTGCGTCGCGGCCGCCTTCGGCCATGGCGTGGCCATGCCGCTGTCGGGCGCAGCCCAGACCGTCACCGACCTGGCCCTCGGACTGCTCCTGTTCGAGATCGGCAGCCGCGTGCATCTGCGCTGGCTGGCCCGCAACCCCGGCTTGGCCCTGACCAGCCTCGCCGAGGCCCTGCTCAGCGCTGTCGCGGTGGCCGGGGTGCTGCGCCTCTTCGACCTCAGCTGGCAGACGGCCATCGCCTGCGCCATCCTGGCCATGCCGGCGCCGGCCGCCGTGTCGGGCCGCGTCGCGATGGAGCTGGGCGCCGCGGGTCAGGTCACGCAGCGGGCCTCGCTGCTGACGGCGCTGAACACGCTGTATGCGGTCGTCGCGCTGATCCTGATGCGCACCTGGTGGGCCGCCGACGATGGCGGCAGCCTGCCGCAGGCGCTGGCCGGCCTGGCCATCTCGATGCTGACGACGCTGGGCCTGGCGGCCCTGCTGGCCGGCGCCGTCTACCTCGTCGCGCGGCGCCTGGACCTGCGCAACGAGAGCGCCGTGCTGCTGCTGTTCGGCCTGGTCGCCTTCGCCATCGTGGCGGCACGCGCCATCGGCGTGTCGACGCTGCTGATGCCCCTGCTGGCCGGCCTGCTGCTGCGCAATACGAGCGACAGGCCCTGGGTCTGGCCGCGCCACTTCGGCACCTCGGGCGGGGCCCTGGTGCTGATGCTCTTCGTCATCGTCGGCTCGGCCTGGTCGCCCAAGATCCTGGTGGCCGGCGGCTTCGCGGCCCTGGCTTTGCTGGCGGCCCGCTTCATCGCCAAGACGGTCGCCATCGTCGCCCTCGCCCCCATGGCCAAGGCCAGCTGGCGCCAGGGCCTGGCCCTGTCCATCACGATGACGCCGCTGTCCGCCACGGCCCTGGTCATGCTCAGCGAGCTGATGCGCGCCGAGCCCGAGCTGGCCGCGGGCGCCGTGCCCATCATCCTGGCGGCCATTGCCGTGCTGGAGCTGGTCGGCCCCATCGCCGTGCAGTTCGCGCTGCGCCTGGCCGGCGAGCTGCCGCCGGCGCCCAAGCGCCGCAAGAACAACAACAAGGAGGCCTCTGAATGAGCCTCGGTACCTTCTCCAAATCACAGCCCCTGACGCTGGGCGTCGAGCTGGAGCTGCAGATCGTCAACAGCGACGACTACGACCTCGCGCCCGTCTCGGGCGACCTGCTGCGGCTGATGGAAAAGCGCAGCATCCCCGGCGACGTGAAGCCCGAGATCACCAGCAGCATGATCGAGCTGGCCACCGGCGTCTGCACGGGCTTCGGCCAGGTGCTGTCGGAGCTGGGCCAGATCCGCGACGCGCTGGTGGACTGCGCCGAAAAGCTGGACGTGAGCCTGTGCGGCGGCGGCACGCATCCCTTCCAGCACTGGAAGCGCCAGCGCATCTTCGAGACGCCGCGCTTCCACGAGCTGTCTTCGCTGTATGGCTACCTGTCCAAGCAGTTCACCATCTTCGGCCAGCATGTGCACATCGGCTGCCCGAGCGCCGACGAGGCCCTGGTGCTGCTGCACGGCATGAGCCGCTTCATCCCGCATCTGATCGCACTGGCCGCCTCCTCGCCCTTCGTGCAGGGCGAGGACACCGGCTTCGATTCGGCACGGCTGAACTCGGTGTTCGCCTTTCCGCTGAGCGGCCGCGCGCCCTTCGTGCAGACCTGGGACGACTTCGAGACCTACTTCACCAAGATGACGCGCACCGGCGTCGTTTCGGGCATGAAGGACTTCTACTGGGACATCCGTCCCAAGCCCGAGTTTGGCACCATCGAGGTCCGCGTGCTGGACACGCCGCTGACCATCGAGAAAGCCGCCGCAGTCGCCGGCTTCATCCAGTGCCTGGCGCGCTGGATCACGGTCGAGAAGCCCTTCAAGCTCAGCGAAGACGACTACCTGCCCTACACCTTCAACCGCTTCCAGGCCTGCCGCTTCGGCCTGGACGGCACCTTCGTCGATCCCGAGACGGGCGAGCACCGCGTGCTGCGCGACGACCTCATCGCCGTGCTGAGCCGCCTGGACACCCATGCCGGCGACCTGCGCGCCGAGGCCGCGCTGCAGTATGTGCGCCGCGAGATCAACGGCATCGGCAACGACGCCTCCTGGCTGCGCCGCGTGGAAGAGGAAAACCATCTGCTGCCCGAGGTGGTGAGGCGGGCGGCCAAGCGCTGGCACGGCTAGCGGGCGTCCCGCCACGCGCTCGGCGACTGCCCCGTCAGCCGCTGGAAGAAGCGCGTGAAATAGGCCGGATCGGCAAAGCCCAGACCGTCGGCGATCTGGCGCACCTGCAGCGTCGTGTAGCCCAGCTCGCGCTTGGCCTCCAGCAGCAGGCGCTGGTGCAGCACGTCCAGGGCCGAACAGCGCAGATGCTGTCGGCACAGGCGGTTGAGCTGGGTGGTCGTGATGCCCAGCGGCGCGGCCAGCGTGTCCAGCGTCGGGTGGCGGCGGAAGTGAAGTTCGACCTGCTCGCGGTAGCGCGCCAGATGCTGCATGGCACGCCCTTCGGGCTCGCGCGCGACCTCGGCGCTCAACGGCGGCAGGCGGGCCACCAGGGCGGCGGCCATCAGCAGGGCGCCGTCCAGGGCCTGAGTGCGCCAGGGTGAGGTCGCCGCATGGTCGTCCCGCAACGCCCGCAGCAGAGCGAACAGCGCATGCTGGCGCGGCAGGACAGTGGCACGCGAAGCGGCGAGCCCTTCCCACAGCCCGCGCGTGTCGCCCATCAGGCGCCTGATCCGGGCCTGGTCCAGCGTCAGCACATGGCCCCGCGTTTGCGGCGAGAACGCGAAGCCATGCACCACCAGCATGGGCACCCAGACGACGGCCGGTGCCCGCAGCTCCAGCAGCTGTCCGTCGATCTGCACGCGGGCCTGGCCGGACTCGATCAGCAGCAGTTGCACCAGGCTCGCATGCCGGTGCGGCTGGATTTCCCAATTGTGCAAGCGGCTGCGGTCCGCAATGGACTCCATGTGCAGCCCGTCCAGGGCCGTATCCCGCCCCATCTCACCATAGAGCTCGTAAAGCGGTGGCGACACGGCGTGCGGGAGCTTGGACATGGGTTCGAATTGTGCAAGTCCACGTTCCTGGCGTCCATTCCCCGCGACTGGCACGCGGCCTAGGCTAGAGGCAGCAACGGAGTGGGACGAAGCGATGAAAACACTGCGCACCCAGGTGCTCATCGTCGGTGCCGGGCCCTCGGGCCTGCTGCTCGGCCAGCTGCTGCACCGGGCCGGCATCGCCAACCTCATCGTCGAGCGCCAGACCGGCGCCCATGTGCTGAGCCGCATCCGCGCCGGCGTGCTGGAGCAGACCACGGTCGAGCTGCTGGACCGGGCCGGCGTGGCGGCCCGCCTGCATGCCGAAGGCCTGGTGCATCACGGCTTCGAGCTGATGTTCGACGGCCAGCGCCATCACATCGACCTGAGCCGGCTGACCGGCGGCAAATCGGTCATGGTCTATGGCCAGACCGAGGTGACGCGCGACCTGATGGAGGCCCGCGCCACGGCCGGCGAGCCGACGCTTTACTCGGCCGCCGACGTGGAGCTGTTCGGCTTCGACGGCGATGCGCCCGGCGCGCGCTGCACGGTGGACGGCGAGCGCGTCGAGATCCTGTGCGACTACATCGCCGGCTGCGACGGCTATCACGGCGTCAGCCGCGCCAGCGTGCCGGCCAGCGCGCTGCAGACGCATGAGAAGGTCTACCCCTTCGGCTGGCTGGGCCTGCTCAGCGACACGCCGCCGGTCTCGCACGAGCTTATCTACGGCCGCCACGAGCGCGGCTTCACGCTGTGCAGCATGCGCTCGGCCACACGCAGCCGCTACTACCTGCAGGTGCCGCAGGGCGAGCATGCCGAGCACTGGAGCGACGAGCGCTTCTGGACCGAGCTGCGCGCGCGCATCGACCCCGCCGCGGCTGCCGCTCTCGTCACCGGACCATCGCTGGAGAAGAGCGTCGCGCCGCTGCGCAGCTTTGTCGCCGAGCCCATGCGCTTCGGGCGGCTCTTCCTCGCCGGCGACGCCGCCCACATCGTGCCGCCCACCGGCGCCAAGGGGCTCAACCTGGCTGCGTCGGACGTGCACTACCTGTCCCAGGCCCTCATCGAGCACTACCGCGAACGCAGCGAGGCCGGCATCACCCACTACTCGGCGCGCTGCCTGTCGCGCGTCTGGAAAGCCGAACGCTTCTCCTGGTGGTTCACCAGCCTGATGCACCACCTGCCCAACGAACCCGAGATCGACGCCCGCCTGCACCGCGCCGAGCTGGAATACGTCGTCAGCTCCGAGGCGGCGATGGCGTCGATGGCCGAGAACTACGTCGGCCTGCCCTGGTGAGCACGCGGCTCACGCACCAACTTCATCAACAGCGCGGCGGTGCGCTGGGTCAGCGGGGTGGAGCGCTTCAACGCCGGCGTGACCAGACAGAGCGTGGTCTTCACATCGACCGCCTTGAAGCGCGTGACGGCCAGACGCTCCGGATGTTCGAAGGCCCGCAACACGTCCTCGCCCAGGGCCGCATGGCCCAGGCCCGCCGCGACGAGATCGAGGATAGCCGGCACGCTGGAGACCTCCCAGTCCACCCGCAGCTGCACGCCGGCCATGGCCGCGGCCTCCTCCATGCGCTTGCGAAATACATGGCCGCGCTGCGGCATGATCAGCGGATAGCGCGACAGCTCCGCCAGCGTCAGCGGCCCCTTGGGCGCGGCCCGGGCCGGGCTCAGCAGCAGCAGCGATTCCTCGCGCAGCGGCAGGATTTCCAGCGCCGGCAGCGGCTCGGGGTTGTAGACCAGGGCCAGGTCAGCCCGGCCCGACACCAGCCACTCGGTCAGATGCGTGGAGAAGCCCTCCATGACGACGAGGCGGGCACGCGGGCAGGCGTCCTTGAAGGCTTCGATCAGTGGCAGGGTCAGCATGCGCGCCTGGGTCGGCGGCATGGCGACGACGATCTGGCCGACGGGCTCGTTGCGGTGGGCGCTCAGGTCCTCGCGCGCCTGGGTCACCAGATGCAGGATGCCCTGGCCATGCTCGAACAGGCGCCGCCCGGCTTCGGTCAGTTCCACGCCGCGGCCATTGCGCAGGAACAAGGTCTCGTGCAGTTCGGTCTCCAGGGCCCGCACCTGGCGGCTCAGGGCCGGCTGGGCCACGCCCAGCACCAGGGCGGCCTTGCTGAAGCTGCCGTGCTCGGCGACCTGGATGAAGTACTCGATCTGGTTCAGCGTCATGGACCGGCATCTTGGCAGAACCCATGCCGGATTGCTCTAGCTGCTAGCCCCGGCCAGACCTAGCGCAATAGAGCCGCGCTGCGAAGAATCACCCCTCATGAGCACCGCCCTGACCCTGATCTCGTCCATGGCCACCCGCCATCTGCTGACGGTGCTGGCGCAAGCCCATGCCAGGACCGGTGCACCGGCCGTGCATCTGGAATCCGTCGGCGGTGTGGATGCCGCCAGGCGCGTGCAGGAAGGCGAGGCCTTCGACGTCGTCGTGCTCGCGAGCGATGCGATCGCCAGGCTGGAGGCCGCCGGCCGGCTCAAGCCCGGCAGCGTGCGGCCCATTGCCGATTCCAGCGTCGAGATCGCGGTGCAGGCTGGCGCCGGCGTGCCGGACGTTGGCAGCGAGGCCGCCCTGCGCGCCGCTGTGCTGCAAGCCCGCGCCATCGGCTATTCGACCGGCCCCAGCGGCACGGCCTTGATGCAGCTGTTCGAGCGCTGGGGCCTGGCCGACACGCTGAAGGGCCGCCTCGTGCAGGCCCGCGCCGGCGTGCCGGTCGGCAGCCTGATTGCCAGCGGCGAGGTCGAGATCGGCTTTCAGCAGCTCAGCGAGCTGATGGACCTGCCCGGCATCACGCTGCTCGGTGGCATGCCGCCCGGCACGGAGATCGTCAGCCGCTTCAGCGGCGCGGTCACCGCGAATGCAGCCCGGCCAGACGCCGCCCAGGCCCTGCTGGACTTCATGGCCAGCCCCATCAACGATGCCCTCAAGCAGCAGCACGGCATGCGCGCCGCGCACGGATCCCATCCCTCGGAGACCCATTCATGATCATCGACGTCCACGGCCACTACACGACGGCACCGGCCGCACTGGGCGCCTGGCGCGACCTGCAGATCGCCGGTCTCAAGGACCCGTCCAAGGCCCCCAAGGCCAGCGAGCTGAAGATCAGCGACGACGAGCTGCGCGAGTCCATCGAGACCAACCAGCTCAAGCTGATGAAGCAGCGCGGCTCGGACCTGACCATCTTCAGCCCGCGCGCCAGCTTCATGGCCCACCACATCGGCGACTTCAACACCTCCGCAACCTGGGCCGCCATCTGCAACGAGCTCTGCTACCGCGTCAGCCAGCTCTTTCCCGACCACTTCGTGCCGGCCGCCATGCTGCCGCAGTCGCCCGGCGTGGACCCGGCGAGCTGCATTCCCGAACTCGTCAAATGCGTGGAGCAGTACGGCAATGTCGGCATCAACCTGAACCCAGATCCGTCGGGCGGCCACTGGACCAGCCCGCCGCTGACCGACAGACACTGGTATCCCGTCTACGAGAAGATGGTCGAGCTGAACATCCCGGCCATGATCCATGTCTCGACCAGCTGCAACGCCTGCTTCCACACCACCGGCGCCCACTACCTGAACGCCGACACGACGGCCTTCATGCAATGCCTGACGGGCGACCTGTTCAAGGATTTCCCGACGCTGAAGTTCCTCATCCCCCACGGCGGCGGCGCCGTGCCCTATCACTGGGGGCGCTTCCGCGGCTTGGCTCAGGAACTGAAGAAGCCGCTGCTGGACGAGCATCTGCTGAACAACATCTTCTTCGACACCTGCGTCTATCACCAGCCCGGCATCGACCTGTTGACCGACGTGATCCCGGTCAAGAACATCCTGTTCGCCAGCGAGATGATCGGCGCGGTGCGCGGCATTGACCCCGAGACCGGCCACTACTACGACGACACCAAGCGCTATGTGGCGGCAACGGCCAACCTGACCGACGAGGAGCGTCATATGGTCTACGAGGGCAATGCGCGCCGCGTCTTCCCGCGCCTGGACGCACAACTGAAAGCGAAAGGCCTCTGACCATGTACGAACTTGGCGTTGTCTACCGCAACATCCAGCGCGCCGACCGCGCGGCCGCCGATGGCCTCGCCGCTCTCGGCTCGGCCACCGTGCACGAGGCCATGGGCCGCGTTGGCCTGCTCAAGCCCCATATGCGACCCATCTATGCTGGAGCGCAGGTCTCGGGCACGGCTGTGACGGTGCTGCTGCACCCCGGTGACAACTGGATGCTGCATGTGGCTGCGGAGCAGATCCAGCCGGGGGACATCGTCGTCGCGGCCATCACGGCGGAATGCACGGACGGCTATTTCGGCGACCTGCTCGCCACCTCCTTCCAGGCCCGCGGCGCGCGCGCCCTCGTCATCGACGCCGGCGTGCGCGACGTGAAGACGCTGCAGCAGATGGGCTTCCCGGTCTGGAGCAAGTGCATCAGCAGCAAGGGCTGCATCAAGGCCACCATCGGCTCGGTCAACATCCCCGTCGTCTGCGCCGGCATGCTGGTCTCGCCGGGGGACGTCATCGTGGCGGATGACGATGGCGTCGTCTGCGTGCCGGCCGCGCGTGCGGTCGAGACGCTGGAGGCGGCGCTGAAGCGCGAGAGCTTCGAAGGCGAGAAGCGCGCCAAGCTGGCTTCCGGCGTGCTCGGCCTGGACATGTACAAGATGCGTGAGCCGCTTGAAAAAGCCGGCTTGCGCTACATCGACTGATATGGAGTTCACCAAAACCCCCGGCTGGCTGGACTGGTACGCCAACCCCAGCAAGCCGCGCTTCCAGTTGCCGCCCGGCGCCGTGGATGCGCACTGCCACGTATTCGGCCCCGGCGCGCAGTTCCCCTTTGCACCGGAGCGCAAGTACACACCCTGCGATGCCAGCAAGGCGCAGCTGTTCGCGCTGCGCGACCACCTCGGCTTTGCGCGCAACGTCATCGTGCAGGCCACCTGCCATGGCGCCGACAACAGCGCGTTGCTGGAAGCACTGCAAAGCTCGGGCGGCAAGGCGCGCGGTGTCGTCACCATCAAGCGCGGCATCAGCGACGAAGAGTTGCAGCGCATGCACGAAGCCGGCGTGCGCGGCGTGCGCTTCAACTTCGTCAAGCGGCTGGTGGACTTCACGCCCAAGGACGAGCTGCAGGAGATCGCTGCACGCATCGCCAGGCTGGGCTGGCATGTCGTCATCTACTTCGAGGCCGCCGACCTGCCCGAGCTGTGGGACTTCTTCACCGCCCTGCCCACCACCGTCGTCGTCGACCACATGGGCCGGCCCGATGTGAGCAAGCCGGTCGACGGCCCCGAGTTCGCGCTCTTCCTGAAATTCATGCGCGAGAACACCAATGTGTGGAGCAAGCTCAGTTGCCCTGAGCGCCTGTCCGTCACCGGCCCGCGCGCGCTGGACGGCGAGCAGAACGCCTATCGCGACGTCCTGCCCTTCGCGCGCCGCGTCATGGACGAGTTCCCCGATCGCGTGCTGTGGGGCACCGACTGGCCCCACCCGAACCTGAAGGACCATATGCCCGACGACGGCCTGCTGGTGGACTTCATCCCGCACATCGCTCCGACGCCCGAGCTGCAACGCCAGCTGCTGGTGACCAACCCGATGCGCCTCTACTGGCCGGAGGAGTGCTGATGCCTCTCGACAAGTCCTACACCGACATCCCCGGCACCACCATCTTCGACGCCGAGCAGTCCCGCAAGGGCTATTGGCTGAACCAGTTCTGCATGTCGCTGATGAAGGCCGACAACCGCACCCGCTTCAAGGCGGACGAGCGCGCCTATCTGGACGAGTGGCCGATGACCGATGCGCAGAAAGCGGCCGTGCTGGCGCGCGACCTCAACGAATGCATCCGCTTGGGCGGCAATATCTACTTCCTAGCCAAGATCGGCGCGACCGATGGCCGCAGCTTCCAGCAGATGGCGGGCAGCATGACGGGCATGACCGAAGAGGAGTACCGCAACATGATGATCGCCGGCGGCCGCTCCGTGGAGGGCAACCGCCGCATCGGCGAGGACGGTGACGCGCAGGCGCACCGCCAGCCCCAGGGAAAAGCCAGCAAGGGGAAGAAGTAAACGTGGCCCGCATCACTGCTTCCGTCTACACCTCGCACGTGCCCGCCATCGGCGCGGCGCTGGACCTGGGCAAGACCGCCGAGCCCTACTGGCAGCCCGTCTTCGCCGGCTACGAGCCGTCCAAGCGCTGGTTAGCCAACAACCGCCCGGACGTCGTCTTCCTCGTCTACAACGACCACGCCACGGCCTTCAGCCTCGACCTGATCCCCACCTTCGCCATCGGCACCGCGGCACGCTTCGAGCCGGCCGACGAGGGCTGGGGGCCGCGCCCGGTGCCGCCAGTCATCGGCCATCCCGAGCTGGCCGCGCACATCGCGCACAGCGTCATCCAGGACGACTTCGACCTGACCATCGCCAACAGGATGGACGTGGACCACGGCCTGACCGTGCCGCTGTCGCTGATGTGCGGCCAACCCGATCCCGTGAAAGGCGCCTGGCCCTGCACCGTCATCCCCTTCGCGGTCAACGTCGTGCACTACCCCGTGCCGTCGGGGCGGCGCTGCTTCATGCTGGGCCAGGCCATCCGCCGCGCCATCGAGTCCTTCGACCAGGACCTGAACGTGCAGATCTGGGGCACCGGCGGCATGAGCCACCAGCTGCAGGGGCCGCGCGCCGGCCTCATCAACCGCGAGTGGGACAACCGCTTCCTCGATCGCCTCATCAGCGAGCCGCAAGCGCTGTCTCTCGTCAAGCACGACGACTATGTGCGCGAGGCCGGCTCGGAGGGCATCGAGCTCGTCATGTGGCTGATCGCCCGCGGCGCGATGGCGGACATCGACGGTGGCGCCGCCCCCAAGGTCGCGCACCGCTTCTATCACGTCCCTGCGTCGAACACGGCGGTGGGACACCTGATCCTGGAGAACACCTGATGAGCAGCAAGATCAAGGTCGCGTTGGCCGGCGCCGGCGCCTTTGGCATCAAGCATCTCGACGGCATCAAGAACATTGGCGGTGTCGAGGTCGTCTCGCTGATCAGCCGCGAGCTGGACAAGACCCGCGAGGTCGCGGCGAAGTACGGCATCGGCCACGTCACCACCGAGCTGGCCGACAGCCTCGCCCTGCCCGAGGTCGACGCCGTCATCCTGTGCACACCCACGCAGATGCACGCCAGCCAGACCCTGGCCTGCCTGAAGGCGGGCAAGCATGTGCAGGTGGAGATCCCGCTGTGCGACGTGCTGGCCGATGGCGAGGAGGTCGTCAGCGTGGCGCAGAAGTCCGGGCTCGTCGCCATGTGCGGCCACACGCGGCGCTTCAATCCCAGCCACCAATGGGTACACAAGAGGATTGAGGCCGGTGAATTCAACATCCAGCAGATGGATGTGCAGACCTATTTCTTCCGCCGCAGCAACATGAACGCGCTGGGCCAGCCGCGCAGCTGGACCGACCATCTGCTGTGGCACCACGCCGCGCACACGGTGGACCTGTTCGCCTGGCAGGCCGGCAGTCCCATCGTGCAGGCGAACGCGCTGCAAGGCCCCATCCACCCGCAGCTCGGCATTGCGATGGACATGAGCATCCAGCTGAAGGCCGCCAATGGCGCGATCTGCACGCTGAGCCTGTCCTTCAACAACGACGGGCCGCTGGGTACCTTCTTCCGCTACATCGGCGACACCGGCACCTACATCGCCCGCTACGACGATCTCTTCAATGGCAAGGAAGAGAAGATCGACGTCAGCCAGGTGGACGTGTCCATGAACGGCATCGAGCTGCAGGACCGCGAGTTCTTCGCCGCCATCCGCGAGGGCCGTGAACCCAAGGGCAGCGTCGCGCAGGTGCTGCCTTGCTATCAGGTGCTGCACCAGTTGGAGCAGCAGTTGCAATGAAGACGCGCCGCATCGGGCCCTTCGAGGTCTCGGCCATCGGCCTGGGCTGCATGAACCTGAGCCACGCCTATGGCACGCCGCCGTCGCGCGAGGTGGCCGCCCAGGTGCTGGACGGTGCGCTGAACGGCGGCATCACGCTGTTCGACACGGCGGCCCTGTACGGCTTTGGCGCCAACGAGGAATTGCTTGGCAGCCTGCTGGCACCGCACCGCGAGCGCGTCGTGCTGACCAGCAAATGCGGCATGCAGGGCGTCGACGGCGTGCGCGTCATCGACGGGCGGCCGCAGACCATCCGGGCCAGCGTCGAGGCGAGCCTGAAGCGGCTGCGCACCGACGTCATCGACGTGCTCTATCTGCACCGCCTCGACCCCCAGGTGGCCGTGGAAGACAGCGTCGGCGCCATGGCCGACCTGGTGCGCGCCGGTAAGGTGAGGGCGCTGGGGCTGTCCGAGGTGTCGGCCACCACGCTGCGCCGCGCCCATGCCGTTCACCCCATTGCCGCCCTGCAGTCCGAATACTCGCTGTGGACGCGCAACCCCGAGATCGCCGCCCTCGAGGCCTGCCGTGAACTGGGCACGGCCTTCGTCGCCTTCAGCCCGCTGGCGCGCGGCTTTCTCGGTGGCCAGCTGCGCGACGTCAGCCAGCTCGAACCCAAGGACATCCGCCGCGCCATGCCGCGCTTCGCGCCCGAGCATTACGCGGCCAACCTCAAGCTGCTCGACGGCTTCGAGGCCGAAGCCGAGCGCCTGCACTGCGCCCCGGCCACGCTGGCCCTGGCCTGGCTGCTGCACCAGGGCGAAGACATCGTGCCCATCCCGGGCACCTCGCGGCCCGAGCACCTGTGGGCGCTCGTCGACGCACCCCGGCTGGCGCTGGACGATGCAACGCTGAAGCGGCTGGACACGCTGATCAACCAGCGCACCGTCAGCGGTGCCCGCTACAGCGCCGCCACCCAGGCCGAGATCGACACCGAGGAGTTCTAGGCCTTGCTGGACGGGAAGGCGAACACCGCCTTCTCGCGCACGCCCGACGACGGCCAGCGCTGCGTGATCTGCTTGCGCCGCGTGTAGAAGCGCACCGCGTCAGGCCCGTAGGCGTTCAGGTCGCCGAACAGCGAGCGTTTCCAGCCGCCGAAGGAGTGGTAGGCCACCGGCACCGGCAGCGGCACATTGACGCCCACCATGCCGACCAGGATGTGGTCGGTGAAGTGGCGGGCCGTCTCGCCGTCGCGCGTGAAGATGCAGGTGCCGTTGCCGTACTCGTGGGCGTTGATCATCGCCATCGCGGCCTCCAGGCTCTCGGCACGCACGATGCCCAGCACGGGGCCGAAGATCTCTTCCTCGTAGATGCGCATGCCGGGCTGCACGCGGTCGAACAGGCAGGGGCCGAGGAAGTAGCCTCCCTCATGTCCCGCCACCGTCAGGCCGCGGCCGTCGACGACGAGCTCGGCACCCTCTTCCACGCCCTGGTCCACATAGCCGCGCACCTTGTCCAGATGCGGCTTGGTCACCAGCGGGCCCATGTCGCAGCCCGCCTCGCGGCCCGAGCCTATCTTCATGCGAGCCATCTCGGCGACGAGCTTCTCGCGCACGGCATCGGCCGTCGTGTCGCCCACCGCCACCACCAGCGGGATGGCCATGCAGCGCTCGCCGCAGGAACCGAAGGCCGCGCCCATCAGCGCACTGACCGCGTTGTCCAGGTCGGCGTCGGGCATGACGACAGCGTGGTTCTTGGCGCCACCCAGGGCCTGCACGCGCTTGCCGTGCTTGGTGCCCGTCGAGTAGATGTACTCAGCGATCGGCGTCGAGCCGACAAAGCTGATGGCCTGCACGCGCGGGTCGGTCAGCAGCGTGTCCACCGCCTCCTTGTCACCGTTGACGACATTGAGCACGCCAGGCGGCAGGCCGGCTTCCTGGGCCAGTTGGGCGATGAAGAGGGTGCTGCTCGGGTCGCGCTCTGAAGGCTTCAGGATGAAGGTGTTGCCGCAGGCCACGGCCATGGGCCACATCCACAGCGGCACCATGGCCGGGAAGTTGAAGGGGGTGATGCCGGCGCAGACGCCCAGGGCCTGGAACTCCGACCAGGCGTCGATGCCCGGGCCGACATTGCGGCTGTGCTCGCCCTTCAGCAGCTCGGGCGCATAGCTCGCGTACTCGACGTTCTCGATGCCGCGCTGCAGCTCGCCCAGGCTGTCGGCCAGCACCTTGCCGTGTTCGTCGGTGATGAGGCGGCAGATCGTGTCCGCATGGGCCTCGAGCAGCTCCTTCAGCCGGCTCATGACGCGGGCGCGCTTGAGCGGCGGCGTGTTGCGCCAGGCGGGGAAGGCAGCCTGTGCGGCAGCGATGGCCGACTCGACGGTGGCGCGGTCGGCCAGGCGTACCTGCCCGCCGACCTGGCCGGTGGCGGGGTTGAAGACGTCGGCCGAGCGGCTGCCGCCGTCGACCTGCTGGCCGTTGATGAGATGGGTGATCACGGGGATGCTTTGAATTGAAGAGTTAGGCGGTCGCGTTGAAACAGTCGCCCAGCGCCGAGACCAGCGTGTCGATTTCTGCTTCCGTGCTGATGAAGGGCGGCGCGAGCTGGATGGTGTCGCCGCCATAGCGCACATAGAAGCCCTTGGCGTACATGGCCATCGCGATGTCGAAGGGGCGCTTGGCCGGCTCGCCGGGCAGCGGCGTGACGGTGATGCCGGCGGCCAGGCCGTAGTTGCGGATGTCGGCGACATGCTTCGCAGTCTTCAGGCCGTGCACCGCGGCCTCGAACTTGGGCGCCAGCGCCTTCACGCGCTCCAGCGCGTGGTCGCTCTCCAGCAGGTCCAACGAGGCGATGCCCGCCGCACAGGCGACCGGGTGGGCCGAGTAGGTGTAGCCGTGCGGAAACTCCAGCAGGTAGTCCGGCCCGCCTTCGGCCATGAAGGCGTCGTGGATCTCCTGCTTGGCCACCACCACGCCGAGCGGCTGCACGCCGTTGGTGATCTGCTTGGCGGCGTTGAGGATGTCGGGCGTGACGCCGAAGGCCTCCGCGCCCGTCCAGGCGCCGGCGCGGCCGAAGCCGGTGATGACCTCGTCGAAGATCAGCAGGATGTTGTGCGCCGTGCAGATCTCGCGCAGCCGCTGCAAATAGCCCACCGGCGGGATGACGACGCCGGCCGAGCCGGAGAAGGGCTCGACGATGACTGCGGCGATGTTGCTGGCGTCGTGCAGCGCGATCAGCTGCAGCAGCTCGTCCGCCAGCGCCGCGCCCATGGGGCCTTCCTGCGGCGGCATGCCCTTGAAGAAGCTGCCGTTGGGCGGCTGGGTGTGGGGCAGGTGGTCGGCCTCGACGCCCTGGCCGAAATGCTTGCGGTTGCCCACCATGCCGCCGACCGAGATGCCGCCGAAGTTGACGCCGTGGTAGCCCTTGGCGCGGCCGATCAGCCGCGTCTTGGTGGCCTGGCCCTTCACGCGCCAGTAGGCCCGGGCCATCTTCAGCGCGGTGTCGGCCGACTCCGAACCCGAGCCGGTGAAGAACACGCGGTTCAAGCCGGCCGGCATCTTCTGGACGATCTTGTTGGCCAGCTCGAAGGACAGCGGGTGGCCGAACTGGAAGGCGGGCGAATAGTCCAGCTCGCGCACCTGGCGGCTGACGGCGTCGACGATCTCCGTGCGCGCATGGCCCAGCCCCGTGCACCACAGGCCCGACAAGCCGTCGAAGACCTGACGGCCGTCGTCGGTGCGGTAGTAGGCGCCGGCGGCACCGGTCAGCAGGCGGGGGTTGGCCTTGAACTGCCGGTTGCCGGTGAAGGGCATCCAGTGGGCGTCCATCCAGCCGGCCGGGCGGTCTTGGTCTGCGGTGAGCGTCATGGTGTCTCGTGCGAGTGGATTGCGGCGCATCGTGCCCGGGCCGATGCTTGTAGACAATGACAACATCGCCATGTCTACTTGCCGGCCTATGAAACCAAACGACACGCGTCTTCCCGGCCAGATTGCAGACGTGGACCTGCGCTTGCTGCGGGTCTTCAAGGCCGTCGTCGAGTGCGGCGGCATGGCGGCGGCGGAGCTGGAGCTGAACGTGGGCATGCCGACCATCAGCCGGCAGGTCAAGGACTTGGAGGAGCGCCTGGGCCTGGTGTTGTGCCGCCGCGGCCGCGCCGGTTTTGCGCTGACGGCCGAGGGCGCCGAGCTGTACGCGGCGGCGCTGCAGCTGCTGTCCGCCACCACCGACTTCCGCGCCCGGCTGGAAGAAATCCACCACCAGATCGGCGGCGAGCTGCACCTGGCGCTGTTCGAGAAGACCGTCAGCAACCCGGCCTGCCACATCGACCGCGCGCTGGCGCAGTTCCACGAGGCGGCGCCCGGCGTGAAGCTGCACGTCCATGTCGGCACCATCACCGACATCGAGCAGGGGGTGTTGTCAGGCCAGTTCCAGGTCGGCGTCATTCCCGAGCACCGCCGCTCCGACAGCCTGGCCTACCGGCCGCTGTTCGACGAGCAGATGCATCTCTACGCCGGCAGCAACCACCCCTGGTTCAAGGCCGACCACCGTTGGAGCTGGGCCGACCTGAGACGCCAGCAGCTGGCCGGCCTGGGCTATCACTCGCCCAACCTCGTGCTGACGCACCGGCGCCAGCTGGAGCGGGCCGCCACGGCTTCCGACCAGGAAGGCGTGGCCACGCTGATCCTGAGCGGCTGCTTTGTCGGCTTCCTGCCCGACCACTATGCGCAGCCCTTTGTCGACGCCGGCCGCATGCGCGCGGTGTCCGTCGACGAGTTGAGCTATGACTGCAGCTTTGCCTGCATCTACCGCAACGACCCGACACCGACGCGCGCCGCCGGCCTGCTGGTGCAGGCCCTCGAGGCAGCACATGCCAAGGACAGGCCCTAGTCGGCCTGCTCCAGGTTCTCGCGCAGCTTGGCGAGCAGCGCCAGCAGCTGCCGGCACTCCGCCTCGTCCAGCCCGCCCACGGCCTGGGCCGCCACCTTCTGCCCCTGCCGGCGCACCTGCTGCTGCAAGGCCTTGCCCGCGGCGCTGACCTGCAGGCGCACGCTGCGCTTGTCGGCCGCATCGGCGCCGGCCTCCAACAGGCCGCGCTCGCGCAGGCCGGCAATCAGCCGCGCCACCTGGCCCTTGTCGCGCCCGGAGTGCTGCACCAGCTCGCTCTGCGTGGCGCCGGGCCGCGAGGCGAAGAAGCCCAGGGTCTTGGCCTCCATGTGGCTGAGGTCATGCGCCGCTTCCTTCAGCGCCTGGAACTGCAGCGAGCGGAACAGGTGCATGACCTTGTGCACGCTCTCCACGACATCCTCGGCCAGGCCGGGCTTATGGTTGACAATATCAACTTGTTTGCGCATGATGGATGACATTATCAACCAATACCCATCCGCCATGTCCGAACCCACCACCCCGGTGCGCCGCATCCAGCGAGTGCGCCATGAACTGCTGCGCCGCGAGCTCGAGGTCACGCACGTCGAGCAGCTCAGCCCCAACTTCATCGCCGTCACCTTGAAGGGCGAATCCCTGGCGAGCTTTCGCTCCGACTCCTTCGACGACCATGTGAAGGTCTTCTTTGACGAGAGCGCCGCCGAGCCGGCCCGCCGCGACTACACGCCGCGCCGCTTCGACACCGAGGCTCGCGAGCTGACGCTGGAGTTCGCGCTGCACGGCAGCGGCGCGGCCTCCGACTGGGCGCGCCAGGCCAGCGCCGGCCAGCCGCTGGTGGTGGGCGGCCCACGCGGCTCCATGATCATCCCGACAGACTACGACTGGCATCTGCTGATCGGCGACGACTCGGCCCTGCCGGCCGTGCACCGCCGCCTGGAAGAGCTGCCCGAAGGCAGCCGCGCCATCGCCGTCCTGCAGCTCGGCGACGCCGGCGACCGCCGCATGCTGACCAGCCGCGCCAACCTGCAAGTCCAGTGGGTGCAGACCACCGACGAGCTGCTGTCCACCGTCGGCGCGCTGGCCCTGCCCGAGGGCGAGGGCTTTGCTTGGGCGGCGGGCGAGGCTTCGGTGATGGCTCGGGTCCGGCAACTGCTCGTCGACAAGGCCTTGCCCAAGGAGGCCATGAAGGTGGCAGCCTATTGGAAGGCCGGTGCCATGGCCTTTCACGAGACGCTGGAGAGCTGACGGCGAAGCGGGACCTACGGCTGGGAAGCGGGCGGCAGGACAGCGCCGTCCCACCCAAAGTTGCACGAAGTTTCACGCCGCCTTCGCGCAAACCCTAGGCCCGCTTCGCCACAGCCGTGAGCCTCTCGCCCATGACAGCATGGCGTTATTCCTGTTTTGCATGACCCCACCGACCCGGGTGGTTACGGCGTGATTACATTGGATTCGACAATCCACCTCCTCAGGTTCGGTGTGCTTGGGCCAGCTCGCTGGCTGCCCCAAACACATTCCCATGATTGGAGCTTTCGCCATGAACCAACCCGCCATGCAGGGGCTGCGGCTGAACCTGCCCGCCTATGTCAAGAACGCCCGGCTGATCGCCTGGGTGGCCGAGATCGCGGCGCTCACCGAGGCCGCCGACATCTACTGGTGTGACGGCAGCGCCGACGAATACCAGCGCCTGTGCGACCAGCTCGTCGCCGCCGGCACCTTCAAGAAGCTGAACCCGGCCCTGCGCCCCGGCAGCTATCTGGCCAACTCCGACCCCAGCGACGTCGCCCGCGTCGAGGACCGCACCTATATCTGCACCGCAGCCAAGGAAGACGCCGGCCCGACCAACAACTGGATGGCCCCGGCCGAGATGCGCGAACTGCTGCAGACCGGTGACAAGGCCCTGTTCAAGGGCTGCATGCGCGGCCGCACGCTGTACGTCGTGCCCTTCAGCATGGGCCCGCTGGGCAGCCCCATCGCCCACATCGGCGTGGAGCTGAGCGACAGCCCCTATGTGGCCGTCAACATGCGCACCATGACGCGCATGGGCCGCGCCGTCATCGAGCTGCTGGGCACCGATGGCGATTTCGTCCCCTGCGTGCACACCGTGGGCGCACCGCTGGAAGCCGGCCAGGCCGACGTCTCGTGGCCCTGCAACAAGACCAAGTACATCGTCCACTACCCCGAGACGCGCGAAATCTGGTCCTACGGCTCGGGCTATGGCGGCAACGCACTGCTGGGCAAGAAGTGCTTCGCGCTGCGCATCGCCTCCACCATGGGCCGCGACCAGGGCTGGCTGGCCGAGCACATGCTGGTGCTGGGCGTCGAAAGCCCCGCCGGCAAGAAGATGCACGTCGCCGCCGCCTTCCCCAGCGCCTGCGGCAAGACCAACTTCGCGATGCTGATTCCGCCGGCCGCCTTCAATGGCTGGAAGATCACCACCATCGGCGACGACATCGCCTGGATCAAGCCGGGTGCCGATGGCAAGCTGTACGCCATCAACCCCGAAGCCGGCTACTTCGGCGTTGCCCCGGGCACCAACTCGCACACCAACCCCAACTGCATGGACAGCCTGCAGCGCGACGTGATCTTCACCAACGTGGCGCTGACCGATGACGGCGACGTGTGGTGGGAAGGCATGAGCGACACGCCGCCGGCCCACGCCATCGACTGGCAGGGCAAGGACTGGACGCCGGCCATCGCCAAGGAAACCGGCGCCAAGGCCGCCCACCCCAACGCCCGCTTCACGGTGGCCGCCACCAACAACCCGGCCCTGGACGCCAACTGGGACAACCCGGCGGGTGTCGCCATCGATGCCTTCATCTTCGGCGGCCGCCGCTCCACCACGGTGCCGCTGGTGACCGAGGCGCGCGACTGGACCGAAGGCGTCTACATGGCCGCCACCATGGGCTCGGAAACGACCGCCGCCGCCGCGGGCCAGCAGGGCATCGTGCGCCGCGACCCCTTCGCCATGCTGCCCTTCATGGGCTACAACATGGCCGACTACTTCCAACACTGGCTGGACCTGGGCGCCAAGCTTGAAGCCTCGGGCGCCAAGCTGCCCGCCATCTACTGCGTCAACTGGTTCCGCAAGGGCGCCGACGGCAAGTTCGTCTGGCCCGGCTATGGCGAGAACATGCGCGTGCTGAAGTGGATGCTGGATCGCCTGGAAGGCACCGGCGGCGGCCAGGAGCATGTCTTTGGCGTGTCGCCCAGCTATGCCGACCTGAACTGGGAAGGCCTGGACTTCTCGCAGGACAAGTTCGACACCGTCACCCGCATCGACGCCGCCGAATGGCAGGCCGAGATGAAGCTGCACGACGAGCTGTTCGCCCAGCTCGCCTTCCACCTGCCCGCAGCCCTGCCCGCCGTCAAAGCGCGCATCGAAGAGCGCCTCGCGAAAGCGGCCGGCTGAAAGATCTCATCACCTGTCCGGTGACACCTTCACGGGCGCCTTCGGGCGCCCGCTTTTTTAGCGCTTGCTGCCGAACACCAGCAGCAGGCCGCCGACGGCGATGGCGCCGACGCCCAGCCACATGGGGATGTTGACCTGCTCGGTCTGCTTGGCCGACACCTCGAGCGAGCCGACCTTCATGACGGTCTTGTCCTTGGTGTAGCTGAAGCCGCCCATGGCGAGGCTGACCGCGCCGATGACGAGCAGCAGGATGGCAATGATCTTGGTGGCACCCATGGCGCTCTCCTGATTTGAGGTGCGCTCAGTCTCAGGGCGACACGGTGTGACAAACGGTGTCCGACGGCGCAACCCGCTGTCAGACGAAGCCGACAGCGCGTCGTTTCACGGGTAGTCCTTCAGCGTCGCCGTATTGCTGCCGCCCTTGCAACGGGCCGCATCGCCCGCGTCGTTGATGACGTGCTCGATGCTGCCCTTGTCCACCAGGCAGACAGTGATCATGTGGTGCATGCGCACGCCGGGCACCTGGGGCACCTCGAAGGCGCGGTCCAGCACCACATCGGGCTTCAGGAAGACGCTGTAGGCCCCCAGGCCCCAGGCCTCATGGCGGGCCACCGTGTCGGCCACCTTGTAGGCCGCATAGCCGCGGCCGCCCGCGGCGTTCGTCCACTCGGGTTGCGTGGGCGGGTCATAAGGGATCTCGGACTGGTAGAAATAGACCCGTCCGCCGTTGCCCCGCCAGACCACCTGCTCCTTCTGGAAGTGCTCGACGAAGAGGCCGTAGATGGTCACGTCCTCGCCATTGACCCACAGGCCGTGGGCGGAGGGGTTGCTGGTCCAGCTGACGCCTTCGCCATGGTCGGCGCGCCAGATCCAGGTGTGGTCGACCAGGGTGTCGTGGGCGTTGATGCGCAGGGCCGTGTCCACCTGGCCGGCCGCGGCGCCGCCGATGCGGAAGAACAAGTCGTGCAGCACGATGGGGTCCGCCTTGTGACGCTTCTTCGTACCCGCGGGCGCCACCTCCATCAGCACGCCCGAGTCCTGCTTGCCGGCGTCCAGGAAGAGGCCGGAGATGGTCAGGCCGTCGACGTCGGCCGTCTTGATGAGGGGCTGGCCGTTGTCCGAGCGCAGCGTCGGGAAGCCGATGCCGAGCACCACCGTGCCGGGACGCTTGACGTGCAGGGTCTCGGTCAGCAGGTATTCGCCGGGCGTGAACAGCAGATGCTTGCCGGCGGCCAGCTGGGCATTCAGCGCCGCCGCCGTGTCGCCGGGCCGGGCGATGAAGAATTGGGTGATGGGCAGCGTCTTGCCGGGCGTGAGCACGCCATTCGCCCAGGAGATGCCGGCGCTGTCGCGCCGCAGCGCCGGCACGCGCACCGCGTACTGGCCCTTGGCGTCGATGAAGAGCCAGGGCTTCTCACGCACCAGCGGCGTCCTGGCGATCTTGGTGAAGCGCTGGCCCGGCGTCGGGAACTCGCCCGCCGGCTCGCCCTGCACGCCGACGAACACCATGTTCCAGTTCGAGCCCGTCCAGCTGGCCCACTGGCTGTTGCGCGAGATCCATTGCTGCTGCGTGGCCGAGTTGACCTGGCCGTCCACCAGCACGTCGGAGAACCAGCCGCCGCTGGCCCAGCCCTTGTCCTTGTTCAGCCGGATATTGCCGCGCACATGCATGCGCCGGAACGGGATGGCCTGCGAAACGGCCCACTGCATCGTGTTGTCGCCGATGCCCAGCGTCGGCGTCACCGCGAAGTTCTCGGCGCCGCGCCAGAAGTTCTGCGTCGCGTTGTCGCCATCGAGGAAGGGCGTGGAGCGCAGGTCGCCGATGACGTGCACATCGCCCGGCCGCGCGCCCAGGCCCAGCACATGGGTGTAGAAGCCGACCGGAATGCGCAGATCCTGGTAGGTGCCCGGCTTGAGCAGGATGGCATCGCGGCGCGGGCCGAAATGGTTGGGCTGCTGGGCGGCGTAGATCTCGTCGATGCGCTGCTGCATGCCGGGCGTCGACGGATCGAAGATGTGGACGTTGGGGCCGAAGTCGGGCATGCCGCCGGCAACAGCCGACACCGCCAGGCCGGTGGCCAGCACACCCATCGTCACTCGC
The DNA here is from genome assembly GCF_059415865.1 of Roseateles sp. GW821-FHT09H10. Lineage (NCBI taxonomy): Bacteria > Pseudomonadati > Pseudomonadota > Betaproteobacteria > Burkholderiales > Sphaerotilaceae > Roseateles > Roseateles sp. GW821-FHT09H10. The sequence continues at coordinate 729,007 of NZ_JBWKOB010000002.1, forward strand.
TTGAACTGCATGTCTCTTCCTCGCCAGGCGGCTGGCTGTCGTTGTTTGGAATCGGTTCCACTTCCGCGATTGGATCACGCTCCACGAAACCAGGGCTTCAGGGTTACTCCTGCGCAGGGCGGCGCACAATGGCCCGAGTTGCGCAAGGAGCCCCGATGAGTCAAGGCTTTGGTCATGAAATGCCGGCACGGCACGTCCAGCAGGATCACCGCAAGGTCTCCCGCTACCTGGTCGTCATCGAGTCCAGCGCCGGCCCGGTCGCCAAGCTGTTCCTCGACAGCCGCGAGCAGGTGGGCGAATTCGATGCCGGTACCGAGGAGGTCGCCGTCATGACGCGCAGCGCGTCTTCATCGACGGGCGCCAGCGGCCCTGAGTGGGACAAGGCCCTGTCCGGCCACAGCGCCGAGGAGCGCGCGGCCGCCACCGTCCATCTGCTGGATATCTAGAAGCTCGAGCCCGGCTGCTTGAGGAACTCGACTTCCTCGGGCGTCGACTCGCGGCCGAGGATGGCGTTGCGGTGGGGATAGCGCCCGAAGCGGTCGACGATGGCCTTGTGCTTGAGCTCGAAGTCGTAGGTGCCCTCGGGCGCCCTGGCCTTCATCAGCGGTTCGGCCGCGGCATGGATGGCCGCGGACTCGCTGTGCATATAGGGCATGTAGAGGAAGGCCCGCCGCTCGACGGGCAGCTTCAGGTCGTCGCCCGCCGCGACGGCCTCCTGGGCGAGGGCCAGGGCCAGCGGGTCGGCCGCGAAGGCGCCCGGCGTGCCCCGGTGGATGTTGCGTGCGAACTGGTCCAGGGCGATGACCTCCGCGAGCCGGCCTTCGGGCGTGACACGCCAGCCGAACAGCTCGCAGCGCCTGGCCCGCTCGTGCAGATCGCCAAAGCGGCTGCGCACGAGCTCGTCGAAGGCCGGGTCGACCTTCCACCATTGGGCGGGCTGGATCTCCTCGAACCAGAAGCCCAGGACGTCCTCAGCGGTGGCCATCACTTGCGCCCGCCGAACAGCAGCAGCAAGCCGCCCACAGCGATGGCGCCCACGCCCAGCCAGACCGGCAGATTGACTTCCTCCTTCTGCTTGGCCGACAGCTCCAGCGGCCCCAGCTTCACCACGGTGCTGTCCTTGGTGTAGCTGAAGCCGCCCGTGGCGAGGCTGGCCGCACCGGCGATGAGGAGGAGCACGCCGACGATCTTGGCGAAATTCATGTCTGGCTTCCTGAATGCACAGGCCGCCAGCTTAAGGGCTTCACCAGGCGTAGCTGGCGGCCAGCAGGCCGTAGTTCGCGCTGTCGCGCTGGGGGCCTCGGCTGCGGCCGATGCCGGGCGTGATCGTCCAGCCCGCGCCGGCGGCGATGGCGGCCTTCATCTGCAGGCTGCGCAGCGTGCCGCCGTCATGCAGGCGGTCCTGCATCACCTCGCCGTTCAACGCGACGCCGTCGCTGATGCGATATGTCGCGCCGAGCTGATGGCTGCGGTCCAGGGCCGCCTCGTCGCGGTTGACGGCCGTGACGCGGCCGCCCAGCAGCGGCACGCCCGCCAGCAGGCCGCCGCTGGGGGTGGCCTGCGTCGTCGTGGTCTTGTAGTGGTTGCGCATCGTCGCGCCGTAGACGCTCAGACGCGGGCCCACGGCGACGGCGCCGTGCACGCCCACGCCATGGCCCTTGAGGCGCTGCTCGACCGGCGAGGCCGCCACCGCGCCTTGCGCACGGGCGTTGCGGCGGATCGCATCCACGCCGACATTGACGCCGTCGAACGGCTTCCAGTCGACCGCGGCTCCCACATCCGTGCGGCGCAGCCTGTCGCCATCGCGGCGCTGGCTGGCATTGACGCCGGCCTGCCAGGCCTTGCCGGCCACGCCGCCGCCGACCGACACCTGCCTGGGCTTGAGCGGCTCACCGCCAGCGGCATCTCGGCTGCGCGACTGCCCGGCGCCGAGCTGCACCCAGGCCCGCTCGCCGACCGGCAGGCTGAGGGCCGCCGCGGCGCTCTGGTTGCGCTGGCCATCACGCTGCACGGCGAGGTTGAGCGCGCGCTTGTCGGCATTCGGCGCGGCTTCCTCGGCCCGCGCGAGGCCGGCCAACAGCAGGAGGGCGACAATGAGGAGAGGCGATTTCATGGCGGTTTCCGTCGTGTTCCACGGGCCGGCCTGTCCGACCCCTTCAAGCCGACAACGGCGCCGAATGCCAATTCCTTCCCACTGCAGGTGTAAAGAGCTGCAAACACCGGCCGCCCGCCGCGAGGCCCGGGAGGCGGGCGCTAGAGTGGCCGCCCACAACGACAAATCGCGAGGGGAGGGCCGGCACGCGCCACCGCCCCGCCATGCATGCCGCAATCGCGCGACACCTTTCCCAACGCCTTTGAGGCCGCCTTCCTGGTGGCCTGCCTGTTCGCCGCCGAGTTCCTGATCGGCGCCGCCTTCCAGGACGCCCAGTCCCTGCTCGGCATGGACGCGCGCGACCTGATGAGCGTGGTCGTCGTGCTGGCCAACGGCCTCTTGCTGACGATCGTGATGCAGTGGTCGGGCCTGAGCTATGCCGCCCTCTTCCATCCCGCCCGCAGCTCGCCGCTGGCCGTCATGGGCCTGCTGAGCCTGCCCATCCTCTGCGTGGTGCCCGCGCTGGCCCTGGGCAATGTCGCCCTCGGGGCGCTGGTGGTCACGCTGTTCCCGATGTCTGCAGCGGACGCCGAGATGTTCGAGCGCATGGCCTCGGGCGGGTGGGTCACCGCGCTGACGGCCTGCCTCATCGCGCCCCTGGTCGAGGAGATGCTGTTCCGCGGCATCATCCTGCGCGGCTTCCTGCGCCAATACCCGCGCTGGCCGGCCCTGCTGGGCTCGGCCCTGCTGTTCGGCCTGTCGCACATGAACATCTACCAATGCGTGGCCGCCTCCATCGGCGGCCTCGTCATGGGCTGGCTGTACGAGAGGACGCGCTCGCTGTGGCCCGGCATCCTGCTACACGCGGGCTACAACGCGGCCCTCACCTTCGGCCTGTCGGGCGAAGAGGTGGTCGAGCCCACGCCCTGGCTGGTGGCCATCGTGCTGGCCGTGGCCGGCACGGTCCTGCTGCGCCGGCTGCTGCTGCCGCGACGGGCCTAGCGCCCCGATACTGCGGACACCGCGATTCAACAGGCCCTGCCGACATGAATCAGCCCCCGGCCAGCATCGATGCCATTGCTCAAAGCCTGCAGGCCCAGGCCTATCTGCCCTCGCGCGAGCTCGCCACCGCGGCCTTCCTCGCGCTGCGCCTGGGCCGGCCCCTACTGCTGGAGGGCGCGCCCGGCACCGGCAAGACCGCCATCGCGGCCGCCCTCGCCACGGCGCTGCAGCGGCCGCTGATCCGCCTGCAATGCTACGAAGGCCTGGACCTCGCGGCCGCCGCCTACGAATGGAACTATGCGCGGCAGATGCTGGAGATCCGCCTCGCCCAGGCTGGCGACGGCGGGCGTGCGGCGGACGAGTTGTTCGCGCGCCGCTTCCTCATCGAGCGCCCCCTGCTGCAGGCGCTGACGACGACGCCCGCGGCCGTGCTGCTGATCGACGAGCTCGACCGTGCCGACGCGCCCTTCGAGGCCTATCTGCTGGAGTTCCTGGCCGATTTCCAGATCACCATCCCCGAGCTCGGCACCATCACGGCCGCCGCGCCGCCCCTGGTCGTGCTGACCAGCAACCGCAGCCGCGAGATCCACGACGCCGTCAAGCGACGCTGCCTCTATCACTGGCTGGACTTTCCCGATGCCGCCCGCGAGCTGGCCATCGTGCGCGCCCGCCTGCCGGGCATCGAGCAGCGCCTCGCCGCGCAGGTCGTCGCCTTCGTGCAGGGCCTGCGCCGGCTGGACCTCTACAAGCTGCCGGGCCTGGCCGAGACGCTGGACTGGTCGCGCGCCCTCATCGAGCTGAACGCTGTCAGCCTCGACCCCGCCACCGTGCAGTCGACGCTGGGCGTGCTGCTGAAATACCAGGACGACATCGCCCGCGTGCAGGGCAGCGAGGCCGCGCGCCTGCTGAACGAGCTGCAAGCCATCGCCTGAAGCCATGGATAGGCTTGCCGAGAACGTGATGCATTTCGGCCGCGTGCTGCGCACGGCCGGCCTGCCCGTCGGCACCGACAGGCTGCTGCTCGCCGCCCAGGCCCTGGAGGCCGGCGGCCTGGCCTCGCGCGCCGACTTCCAGGCCGCGCTGGCCACCTGCCTCGTCGACCGACCCGAGCACCGTCCGCTGTTCGACCAGGCCTTCCACGTCTTCTGGCGCGACCCCGACCTGCTCGGCCGCATCATGGCCCTGCTGCTCCCGCAGGCCGAAGGACGCACGGCCGCGCCACCGCCGCCCGAGAACCGGCGCCTGGCCGACGCGCTGCTCCCCGCGGCGCCTGCGGCAGCGCCGCGCGCGGAGCAGGTCGACATCGAGGCGCGCCTGGACGCCGGCAACCGCGAGCTGCTGCAGCGGCGCGACTTCGACACCATGACGGCCGCCGAATGGGCTGCCGCCCGCCAGGCGCTCGCCGCCCTGCAGCCGCAGCTGGCGCAGCGCCTCACGCGGCGCCATGCGTTGGCCCGGCGCGGCCGCATCGCCTGGCGCGCCACGCTGCGCGCCGAGGCCCGCCGTGATTTCGCGCTGCCGGCCCGCGAGCAGCCGCGACTGAAACCTTCGCCCCTGGTGCTGCTGGCCGACATCTCCGGCTCCATGGGCCGCTATTCGCGCGTGCTGCTGCAGCTGGCCCAAGGCCTGCTGAATCCTGGCCCCGACTCGCGTCAGCAGTCCGGCGCCGAGGCCTTCGTGTTCGGCACGCGGCTCACGCGCATCACCCGCCAGCTCAAGGGCCGCGACCCCGACGCCGCCCTCGCCGCCGTGTCGGCCTCTGTGCCGGACTGGGCTGGCGGCACCCGCATCAGCGCCTGCCTGCATGCCTTCAACCGCGACTGGGCCCGCCGCGTGCTCGGCGGCGGCGCGGCCACCGTCATCCTCGTCACCGACGGACTGGAGCGCGACGACGCCACCGAGCTGGCCTTCGAGGCCGAGCGGCTGCGCCTCTCCTGCCGCGAGCTGATCTGGCTGAACCCGCTGCTGCGTTTCGACGCTTTCGAGCCGCGCGCGGCCGGCGTGCGCGCCCTGCTGCCGCAGGTCAGCCGCCACCTGCCGGTGCACAACCTCGACAGCATCAGCCAGCTGCTGGACGCGCTGGCGCGATAGCCAACGTCCTACAGACAGGCGGCACGGCGTCCGCCCCGCGGGCCCAGCGCCTCTGCATAAATTTCGGTTTCGACGGTGCCCATCCGGTGCATCCGCTTCCGATGAAAGGAACCCACATCATGAAGCTCTCGAAATTTGCTGCCCTCGTTGTCGCCGGCGCCTTCGCCGTTCCGCTGGCCAGTTATGCCGCCGACAAGCCCGCCGGTACCGCCAAGGTCTGGGTCAAGGACTCGGTCGTGACGACCAAGATCAAGACCCAGCTGGCCGCCAGCAAGGTCTCGTCGCTGGCCACCGTGCACGTCGACACCGATGCCGACGGCTGGGTGCAGCTGACCGGCAAGGTCGCCTCGCAGGCCGAGAAAGACCGCGCCGAGGCCATCGCCAAGGCCGTGGAAGGCGTCAAGTCGGTCGACAACCAGCTGGCCGTCACGCCGAAGTAAACCCCGCGCCCCCCGGCCCACGGCCCGCCCGCCCCGGCGGGCCGTGTCTTTTTCAGGGCCGGCCGTCAGAATGCGGCGATGAACCTGACCGGCCAGCAGCACCTGCCCGTGTCCCAGGCCCAGGCCTGGGCCGCGCTGAACGACACGACGATGTTGCAGGCGGCCCTGCCCGGCTGCGAGGCCCTCACGCCCAGCGGCGACAACGGCTACGACGTGCTGATGGCCGTGTCCATCGGCCCGGTCAAGGCAAAGTTCAAGGGCCGGCTGCAGCTGTCCGAGCTGGCGCCGCCGCAGAGCTATCGCCTCAGCTTCGAAGGCTCGGGCGGTGCGGCCGGCCATGGCAAGGGCCAGGCCCTGGTGCAGCTGCAGGCCGTGGCGGCGCAGGACACCGTGCTGAGCTATGACGTGACCGCCAGCGTCGGCGGCAAGATCGCCCAGATCGGCTCCCGCCTCATCGATGCCGCCGCGCAGAAGCTGGCCGAGGACTTTTTCCTGCGTTTCCAGGCAGCGCTGGTCCAGCGGCATCCGCCAACGCCCGCTGCAGCCACACCGGCGCCACCGCCCGGCCGCCTGCACAGGCTGCGCGCCTGGCTGCGCAAGCTCTTCGGCTGAGCTTGCCGTTCGCCGCCCCGGCTGTCGATTCGTCGCCCGGCCGCTGACCCGGCCAGCCCCCCTGGCGAGACTGCGTCCATCGATTCCCAAGGAGACACCGATGAGCACGCTGGACCAAGAACTCGCCCTGTTCCGTCAACGCCGCTTCCTGGCCATGCCGCTGGCCGGCACCATCGCCTGGGGCCTGGTCGGCATCGCCGGCGCCCTGCTGCCGCTGCAGGCCGCCTGCATCGCCCTCTTCATCTGCACCGGCTGCATCGTCTACCTGGGCATGGGCCTGTCCAAGCTGACCGGTGAGAACTTCATGGACAAGAAGCGCCCCAAGAACCGCTTCGACGGCCTCTTCATGACCGGCGTCGCCCAGGCCGTGCTGGTCTATGCCATCGCACTGCCCTTTTACGGCCTGGACCGCAGCTCACTGCCGCTGACGGTGGGCATCCTGACCGGCCTGATGTGGCTGCCCTTCGGCTGGATCATCGGCAGCTGGGTGCCGGCCGCCCACACCGTCGTGCGCACCATCGCCATCGTCGCCGTCTGGCTGGCCTTCCCGGCCCAGCGCATGGTGCTGATCCCCGCCGTCATCGTCATCGCCTACCTGCCGACCATGTGGTGGCTGGAACGCCGCTGGCGCGGTTCTGCAAACAACAAGGCCATCTTCGTGACGGCTTGAAACCCCGCGGGATTTCCCCAGGGAGAGCCCGGTAGAATTTCACGCGTCCGACACAACGGGCCTGCCTGCGCAGGCCCGTTCTTTTTGTGCTGATGAATCCCTCGTCCTCCCGCCGCCTGCCGCATATCGACGTCCTCAAGGTCCTCGCCGCCCAGGTCATCGTGCTCCACCATCTCGTCAGCTACGGGCCCATCGCCCGCGCTGCCCATGACGCCCTGCCGCTGATGGCCGGCGCCCTGCATGAGTACGGCCGCATGGCAGTGCAGGTCTTCCTCGTCGTCGGCGGCTACCTCAGCGCCCGCGGCCTGTCGCCGCGCGGCCAGGCCCTGCAGGCCGGCCTGCCCGAGCTGCTGTGGCGGCGCTATCTGCGCCTGACGCTGCCCTTTCTCGCGGCGCTGCTGCTGACGCTGGGCATCTCGGGCCTCATCGCCTCGTCCTTGCCCGAGCTGGTGCCGGGCGCCATCAGCCTCGGCCAGCTGCTCGCCCACGCCTTGCTGCTGCACGACGTGCTGGGCTATGAAGCCCTGACGGTGGGCGCCTGGTATGTGGCCATCGACCTGCAGCTGTTCGCCCTGCTGGCGGGCCTGCTGTGGCTGGCGCGGCGCGGCTGGCGGCATCCGAGCCGCCTCGTCGTCGGCCCGCTGCTGGTGGCCGCGCTCGCGCTGGCCTCGGCCTTCGTCTTCAATCTCGACCCGGCGCTGGACGCCTGGGCACCCTATTTCTTTGCGTCCTATGGCCTCGGCGCCCTCGTGCACTGGCTCGGCCTGTGGCGCCACCGCCGCGCCGGCCTCGCGCTGCTGGCCGCGGCCATGGCCGCGGCGCTGATGCTGGAATGGCGCGACCGCCTCGCGCTGGCACTGCTGACGGCCCTGTGGCTCGCCTGGGCTCAACAGCGCCATGCCGAAGCCAGGCCGCTGCTGCCGGCCGCCTGGGCGGAGATGCTGGCGCGGGGCTCGGCGCAGTCCTATGCCCTCTTCCTGCTGCACTTCCCGGTGCTGCTGGCGACCAACGCCCTGCTGGCCCAGTTGCCCGCGGCGCCGGCCGGGGCGGGCGCGCTGGTGCTCGTCGCCACCTGGCTGCTGGCCAACGGCCTGGCCGTGCCCTTCCACCGCTGGGTGGAAGCACCCGCCGCGCGCTTCGACCCCTTGGCCTGGCTCCCACGCCTGCGCCCAGCCTGAACAAACGCCCCTCGCCCAGCCATGCCGCGCTGACGCGGGCAGGCCTGGTGGGTCCCCCGCTCTGGCGATGTGCTTGCCGGATTGACCGGCAAGCACATCGCCAGAGCGGGCCGGCTAGGGAGCGGCCCGGCGCTCGGCCCGCAAGCCGCGTGCTAATGTCCGATGCAGCCAGTCCGAGGACGCGCTTCCATGACAACTCCCACCGCGGCGCCCAGCCGCGAACAACTGCTGCATTGCCTCTACGAGGCCGCCGAGCTGGAGCACAACCTGATGTGCACCTATCTCTACGCGGCCTTCAGCCTGAAGCAGGGTGAGGCCGAGGGCCTGAGTGCCGCCGAGGCGGCCGCGACCGAGCGCTGGCGGCGCGAGATCACCGCCGTCGCCGTCGAGGAGATGGGCCACCTGGTCGCGGTCTGGAACATCACAGCCGCCCTGGGAGGCGCGCCGCGCATCGGCCGCGGCAACTTCCCACTGGACCCGGGCTATCTGCCGGCCAGCGTGGTCGTCAAGCTCGCCCCCTTCAATGAGGCGACGCTGCAGCACTTCATCTTCCTGGAGCGTCCCGAGGGCAGCACCGAGCAGGACGGCGCGGGCTTCGCGGCCGAGCGCCAGTTCACGCGCGGCTCCGACGTGCCGCGCGTGACGCCCATGGCCTGCGACTACGAGACCGTCGGCCACTTCTACCAGCAGCTCAGCACGGACCTGCGCGCCTTCGTCGACCTGCACGGCGAGCGGGCGGCCTTCGCCGGCGACCGCTGGCTGCAGCTCGGCCCCGACGAGCTCACCCTCGGCGGCGCCCGCCATGTGCTGTGCAGCAAGACAGCGCTGGCGGCCTTCGATGCCATCGTGCGCCAGGGCGAGGGCGCGACCACCGACAGCGAGACCTCGCACTACCACCGCTTCGCTGCCATCCGCACCGAACTGGCCGCGCTGCGCCAGGCCAACCCCGGCTTCGAACCCGCCTGGCCCGCCGCGACCAACCCGGTGCTGCGCCGCCCGCCGCGCCCCGAAGGCCGCGTCTGGCTGGAGAACCCCGATGCCAGCGCGGCGGTGGACGTGGCCAATGCCAGCTACGGCCTGATGCTGCGCCTGCTGGCCCAGAGCTATCTGATGCCCGGCCCCTCGGCCGAGAAGAGCCTCATCGTCGACCTCGGCGTCGGCCTGATGCGCGCCTTCACGCCGCTGGCCGAGCATGCTGCCCGCCTGCCCGCCGGCCCCAGCAATCCGGGCTGCCATGCCGGCGCCAGCTTCACGGCCCTGCGCGACGCGGCCGGCATGCCGCCGGGCCCGGCCGCGCGGCGCTATGTCATCGAGCGCCTCAGCCAGCTGGCCGATGCCGCCGCCGAGCTGCACGACCGCCTGGGCGCCGAGCGCAGCGGACGCGCCGCTCGCCAGCTGCAGGCCCTGCGGGAGCGCGCCGAACGTGGGCTGGACGTGAATGCGCCGGCGCCGACGCCTGCCGTCAAGGTCGCCGCCGCGCCGCCGCCGCCGGCGCCCCCCACCGAGGTCGTCGACGGCATCGAGGTCGTGCAGGGCGAGAAGATGGAACTGCGCTTCGAGGCCAAGCGCTGCATCCATGCGCGCTTCTGCGTGACGGGCGCGCCCAAGGTTTTCCTCGCCAATGTGCAGGGGCCGTGGATCAATCCCGACGCCATGCCCGTCGAGCGCCTGGTCGACATCGCCCATGCCTGCCCGTCCGGCGCCATCCAGTACAAGCGCAAGGACGGCGAGGCCGACGAGGCCGCACCGCCGGTCAACCTGCTGTCGGTGCGCGAGTCCGGGCCCTATGCCATCCGCGGCGCGCTGTCGCTGCGCGGCCAGTCCATCGGCACCCGCGCCACGCTGTGCCGCTGCGGCGCCAGCAAGAACAAGCCCTTCTGCGACGGCAGCCACCACGACATCCACTTCGCCGCCAGCGGCGAGCCCGAGACCGGCATGCTGGGCCTGTCCACGGACATGCCCGCCATGCGCGACGGCGCCATCGCCATCGAGCCGGAGCCCAACGGCCCGCTGCAGCTGCGCGGCCAGATCGAGGTGCTGAGCGGCACCGGCCGCATGGTCTGCCGCGTCACGCAGGCGCGGCTGTGCCGTTGCGGCGGCAGCCAGACCAAGCCTTTCTGCGACGGCAGCCACGCCCGCAATGGTTTCAGTGCCGACTGACGCCAACGAGACCCGCGACGCGCTGCAGCTGATGGCAGCGCGCACGCTGCTGTGGATCGTCGGCATCGTCGGCACCATCGCGGCGCTGATCGGCATCAGCGAAACGGCCCTGGGCATGCGCGCGCTGTGGGCCAGCCAGCGCCTGGTCGTCGGCCTCACGCTGCTGGGCGTCAGCGGCATGGGCTGGCTGCTGTGCCGCGCCGGCCGGGCGCGCGTGGCCACCACGCTGATGCTCGGCGGCACGCTGCTGGCGCTGTTCGCCCACGCAGCCCATATCGGCATCGGCGTGCATACCGTCATCCTGGCCGCGGGCGCCCTCGTCATCGCGCTGGGCGGCGGCGTGGCCGGCAATGGGGCGGCCGTGCTGCTGACCGCCTTCTATCTCGCCGGCATCGGCGTGCTGGCCAGCATGGAGGCCCAGGGCCTGATGCCGGGCCTGACCTCGCCGCGCCAGCCGCAGCTGTCGGATCGCCTCGTCGCCCACTTCCTGCTGGCCACCAGCGGCCTGGCTTCGGCCCTGCTGCTGAACCGCATCCTCGGTGCGGCGCTGACGCGCGCCATCGGCGAGGAAGCCCGCCTGGCCCGCCTCGTGAAGGCCGCCTACAACTGGGCCTGGGAGGCGGATGCCAAGTTCAACGTCAACTGGCTGTCCGACGAGTTCGAGGCCCTGTCCGGCCACAAGCGCGAGGACTTTCTGCGCATCGGCCAGCCCGGCGGCGCCATGCTGGTGCGCGATGCCGACTACCCGGCCTTCATCGAGGACATCCGGGCCAAGCGCGCCTACCGCGACCGCGTCATCGGCTTCCGCGCCCCCGATGGCCACCTGCTGTGGACGCTGAGCTCGGGCGAACCCGTCTTCGACGCCGACGGCGAACACATCGCCTGGCGCGGCGTCAGCCACAACATCACCGGCGAACGCCTGGCCCTGCAGCAGCACCAGCGCACCGCCAACATGCTGGACCGCGTGCTGCGCGCCAGCCCCGACGCCATCTGCGTGGCCCAGCTGGAGGACGGCCGCATCCGCTTCGCCAACTCGGGTTTCTGTGCCCTGGTGGGCCTGTCGCGCGACGAGCTGATGGGGCGCTCGGGCCGCGAGCTCGGCCTGTGGCCCGACAGCAGCGAGCCCAGGCGCCTGGCCGCCGAACTGGCCGCCTCGGGCATGGTGCGCGACTTCCGCTCGGCCCTGCTGGTGAACGGCGAATGGCGCGACGTGCTGGTGTCGGCCGCGACGCTGGACTGGGAGGGCGAGCCGGCCACCATGCTGATCGCCCGCGACATCACCGACCGCGAGCGCGCCCGCATCGAGGCCGAGGCCATCCTGGAGCACGCCAGCGTCGGCATCGCGCTGACGCGCGGCGAGCGCTTCGAGCGCGTCAACCACCACTGGCAGGAGATCTTCGGCGGCACCGAGCCCCAGCTCGCCGACGCGCACGGCCCCCTGCCCTCGGCCAGCCAGGTGGCCAGCGCCGCCCTGGCCTTTGAGCGCGACTTCATCCGCCCCGACGGCCGGCGCATCACGGTGCGCTTCAATGCCCGCGGCCTGCCGGCCACGCTGGCCGGCCGCAGCGGCCAGGACGGCGACCGCGCCACGCTGTGGGTGGCCGACGACGTCACCGAGAGGCGCCGCCAGGAGCGCGAGCTGCAGGCCGCCAAGCTGCAGGCCGAAGGCGCCAGCCGTGCCAAGAGCGCCTTCCTCGCGACCATGAGCCACGAGATCCGCACGCCGCTGAATGGCGTGCTCGGCCTGGCGCGGCTGCTGCAGCAGGGCGACCCCGACGACGCCCACCGCGACAAATACCTGTCCCACCTCGTCGGCGCGGCCGAGTCGCTGAACGAGATCGTCTCCAACGTGCTGGACCTGTCCAAGATCGAGGCGGGTCATCTCGAGCTGGAGACCATCGAGTTCGACCTGCACGCCCTGGCCCAGGCCAGCTTCGAGGGCTGCGCGGCCCTGGGCCGCGAGCGCGGCCTGGACATGCAGATCGAGCTGGCGCCCGGCCTACCGCGCTTGGTCATGGGAGACCCGCTGCGGGTGCGCCAGATCATGGCCAACTTCCTCGTCAACGCGCTGAAGTTCACCGAGCGTGGCCACATCCGGCTCAAGCTGTCGGCGGCCGACACCGACCGCGTGCGCATCGTCGTCGCCGACAGCGGCATCGGCGTGCCGCAAGAGCTGCAGGGCCGGCTCTTCCGCCCCTTTGCCCAGGCCGACGACTCGACGACGCGGCGCTTCGGCGGCACGGGCCTGGGCCTGTCCATCTGCCGCGAGCTGGCCACGCGCATGCAGGGCCGCGTCGGCGTGCAGAGCGATGGCAGCACCGGCTCCAGCTTCTGGGCCGAGCTGGCCCTGCCGACCAGCCTCACCATCGACGACACCGCCCAGCGCAAGCGCATCCCGCTGCCGCCACGCTATCCGCTGGCCGGCCAGCGCCTGCTCGTCGCCGAGGACAACCCCGTCAACCGCCTCATCATCACCGCCCTGCTGCAGCGCCTGGGTGCCGAGGTCGTCGAGGCCGAGGATGGCGACGAGGCCGTGCGTCTCGCACGCGAGCAGGCCGGGCGCCTGGACGGCGTGCTGATGGACCTGCACATGCCCAAGGTCGACGGCCTGAAAGCGACCCAGCTGCTGCGCGCCGACCCAGCCACGGCGACCCTGCCCATCCACGCCTTCACGGCCGCCGTGCTCGACCAGGAACGCCAGGCCGCGCTGGCGGCGGGCATGAATGGCTTCATCGCCAAGCCGGTCGCGGAAGAGGAAGTCATTCGCGTGCTCGGCCGGCAGCCTTGAGAGGAAGACCGCCATGCCCATCCGCATCGTGCAACTCGGCAGCCCGCGCAGCAAGGATGAGGGCACGCGCATCGGCACCGTGCGCCGCCCGCCGCGCGGCGTGCCCAAGGCGGAGTTCGCCAGCCGCGACTACTACGACATCTGGTTTCCCAACCTCGCGCCCAGCGTCGAGACCATGAAGCTGGGCCAGGCCGCCGGGACCGACGCCGAGTGGAAGGCGTTCACGAAGAAATACCACGCCGAGATGGCCGAGCCCGAGGCCCAGCATGCGCTGAGCCTGCTGGCCACCTTGTCGGCGCAGACGAATTTCTCGGTGGGCTGCTATTGCGAGGACGAGGCGAGATGCCATCGCTCGCTGCTGCGCGAATTGCTGCTGGACAAGGGTGCGAAATTCGCCTGACGGCGATAGATATGCTGGTTTCGAGTTGCGGGCCGAGCGCCCGCGTTCAGCGTGGCGCGCTGGGCGAGGGGCATCATTTCAGGCTCCCCCGTGCTCCTGCGCCTCGCGGCGCCGGTTCATGTCCGCCAGCGTCTTGCCCGCCTCGTCGCGGAAAGGCTCTTCCAGCACCTCCAGCGTCTCCACGCGGTCGACGCGGAAGCTGCGGAAGTCGTTGCGCAGCTCGCACCAGGCGGCCAGGGTCCAGACCGGGCCCCAGAACAGGCAGGCCAGGGGGCGCACGACGCGTTCGCTCTTCACGCCGCCCAGGTCCAGATAGCCCATCTTCAGCTTGCGCCTCGCCTCGGTGGCCTCGCGCATCGAGGTCAGATGGGCGCTGGTGGCCGGGTCCAGGGCCGGCAGCGGCGCATACAAGGCCAGGCTCTCGGCGGCCGCGCGGGCGTCCAGCGGCAGCACGGCGAGGATCTTGGACAGCGCGTTCTCGGCCTGGCGGGCCAGGGCTGCGTCCAGGCGCGACTCGGCCATGCGCACGGTGGCGACCAGGGCCTGGGCTTCTTGCTTGCTGAACATCAGCGGCGGCAGGTCGAAGCCCGCCCGCATGCGATAGCCCACGCCCGCCTCGCCCTCGATGGGCACGCCCTGCTGGCCCAGGGCCGCGATGTCGCGGTAGACGGTGCGCATCGACACCTCCAGGCGATGGGCGAGGTAGTCGGCCGTCGTGAGACGGCGCCCACGGATGAGCTGGACGATCTGGAAAAGGCGGTCGGCGCGGCGCATAACCGGGCATTGTGTGGCAGCAGGCACGACCCTTGCGAAAGGCAGGGGTCACCGACAACGACGTCGAACACCATCATGGCCATCTACGCCTCCTTCCAGGCCCGCGGCACCCGCGGCGCCGAACTGGCCACGCTGGGCGCCATCAGCGCCCCGCAGCCGTCATTGGCTCAGGACCAGCTTTTCGTCGCGCGCGCCGCGACGGGGCGAAGCCGCCCCTGCAAAGGGCAGCTTCAGCCCATGGCCGTGCAGAGTTCGACCAGCGTGCCGTCCGGGCAGCGCACATAGGCCACCGTCTGGCCCCAGGGTTTGGTGACGGGCGCGGCCAGGGCGCGCGCACCGGCGGCGATGGCCTTGTCATAGGCGGCCTGCACGTCAGCCACCGTGAAGCCGATCTCCATGCCCAGCGGCTGGGTGCTGGTGTCGGCAGCGATGTAGTCATGCTGGACGCTGTCGCGTGCGGTCGCGTGGTCGACAAACGCCAGCTTCGTACCGCTGGCGCCCGTGTCGACCTCGCCATAGGCGCCGCTCTCATGCAGGAAGCGGCGCGGCAGGCCGAAGGCCTTGTCAAAGAAGGCGAGGGAGGCGGCCACGTCGGCGACGTAGACCAGGGTGTAGGCGAAGTTCATGCGGGGTCTCCTGGGTGCAATGCCCGCATGCTGCGCCGGGTTGCCTGTCAGCGCGTGTCAGGAGCGCCTGGGAAAATCCCTGGCAATGCAAGCCTTCCTCATCGCCACCGGCCTGGTGGCTCTCGCCGAGATCGGCGACAAGACCCAGCTCCTCGCCTTCATGCTCGCGGCCCGGTACCAAAGGCCCTGGCCCATCGTGCTGGGCATCTTCGTCGCGACCGTCCTCAACCATGCGGCCGCCGGCGCCCTGGGCTCCTGGCTGACCGGCATCATCGGCCCGCTGGCCCTGCGCTGGATCCTCGGCCTGTCCTTCCTGGCCATGGCGGGCTGGATGCTGATCCCCGACAAGCTCGACGAGGACGACACCCCCAAGCCCGGCCATGGCGTCTTCGTGACGACGGTCATCGCCTTCTTCCTCGCCGAGATGGGCGACAAGACCCAGATCGCCACCGTGGCCCTGGCGGCGCGCTTCCCGGCCGACTTCATCGGCGTCGTCGCCGGCACGACGGCCGGCATGATGGTCGCGAACGTGCCCGCCGTGCTGGTGGGCGAGAAGCTGGCGAACAAGCTACCCGTCAAGCTCGTGCACACGGTGGCAGCCGTCATCTTTGCGCTGCTGGGTATGGCGACGCTGGCGGGGCTGGGAGAGAGCCTGGGTTTCTGAAGGTGGCGAAGGCTCGGTGCGGGTCTGGCATTTCAGCGGCTCCAGCCTCAGGTGGCAGTTCCGTTCTTACGCGAACTTCAAGAGTGTTCGAGGTTGTGCTTGCGCTCGATCACTCTTTTCCCAACGAAGAAGCCGGCATAACCGGCCATCGCGAGTCCCGACCAAGACGACATAGGAATTCGCCATATCAAGACCAAAAACGGGATGACGAACAGCCAGCAACCATAGACGAATAGCAGCGTTCCATGGGCGCGTGCCAAAGAGGGCAGTTGTTGAGGCTTGACGCCCTTGTATGTATGTAGGGCGTCGTACTTCTTCCGAACTACCAAGCTATACGCCCCCCAAAGCACCCATGCTGCAATGAGCAGCAGAGCAAAGAGAACCAGCAGGACAAGAATCGGCCTCATGTGAGAAATTTCCAGCGGCACAACCGTGCAGTGCAGCGTCGCAATCAGTCTGCCAGCACCTGCCGCACCGCCTTGTCCCACGCCGACAACCTCGTCCCCGCCTCATCCCGCGACATGCGCGGCTCGAAGGCGCGATCGAGTTGCCAGATGGCCCCGATCTGCTCGGTGGACTCGTAGACCCCGGCACCCAGCCCAGCCAGCAGCGCAGCACCCAAAGCCGTCGTCTCGATGACCTGGGGCCTCAGCACCGGG
Source organism: Roseateles sp. GW821-FHT09H10 (assembly GCF_059415865.1). Taxonomy (NCBI): domain Bacteria; kingdom Pseudomonadati; phylum Pseudomonadota; class Betaproteobacteria; order Burkholderiales; family Sphaerotilaceae; genus Roseateles; species Roseateles sp. GW821-FHT09H10. Next base: position 745,163 of record NZ_JBWKOB010000002.1, read on the forward strand.
ATGCCCAACAAGTCGGCCTGGAACTGCATCAGCAGATCGTTGGCGCTGGCGCCGCCATCGACGCGCAGCTCGGTCAACCGATCGGCGGCATCCACATCGGCATTCATCGCCGTCAGCACCGCCGCGCTCTGGAAGGCGATGCTATCCAGCGCCGCACGGGCGATGTGCGCCTGCGTGGTGCCACGAGTGAGGCCCAGCAGCGCGCCGCGCGCATCGGGCCGCCAATAGGGGGCGCCCAGGCCGGCGAAGGCGGGCACGAACATGACGCCGCCGGCATCGGCCACGCTGCCCGCCAGCGCCTGCACCTCGCCGCTGCCGCCGATGGCCTTCAAACCATCGCGCAGCCATTGCACGACGGCGCCGCCGACAAAGACGCTGCCTTCCAGCGCGAATTGAGCCGCGTTGCCCACCTGGGCCGCGCGCGTCGTGATGAGGCCCTGCGTCGACGTGCGCGCCTGCGTGCCGGTGTGCATCAACAGGAAGCAGCCGGTGCCATAGGTGTTCTTGGCCTGGCCGGGCTGCAGCGCCGCCTGGCCGAACAGGGCGGCCTGCTGGTCGCCTGCGATGCCAGAAATGGGCACGCCGAACTCGGTGGCCTGGCCGAAGACGCCTGACGAAGGCCTCACCTCCGGCAGCAGGCTGGCGGGCAAGTCGAAGGCGGCCAGCAGCTCGTCGCTCCAGTCGCCGCGGTGGATGTCGTAGATCAGCGTGCGCGAGGCATTGCTGGCGTCGGTCGCATGGACCTTGCCGTCGGTCAATTTCCACAACAGCCAGCTGTCGATGGTGCCGAAGGCCAGCTCGCCACGGGCCGCGCGTTCACGCGCGCCGGGCACGTTGTCGAGCAGCCAGCGCAGCTTGGTGGCCGAGAAATACGGGTCCAGCACCAGGCCGGTCAGCTCGCGCACGCGCGGCTCCAGGCCTTGCGCCTTGAGCTGCTCGCAGAAGGCCGCCGTACGGCGGTCCTGCCAGACCAGGGCCTTGTGCAGGGGCTGGCCGGTCTGGCGATCCCACAGCACGACGGTCTCGCGCTGGTTGGTGATGCCGATGGCGGCGATCTTGACCCCGGCCTTGGCCACGGCCTCGCGGGCGCATTCGATCTGGTGGGCCCAGATCTGCCCGGGGTCATGCTCCACCCAGCCCGGCTGGGGGAAATGCTGGGGCAGTTCGCGCTGGGCGACCGCCAGCAGGCGGCCGGAGCGATCGAAAACTAGAGCGCGTGAACTAGAAGTCCCCTGATCCAACGCGAGCAGTGCGTCCATGGCTGTCGTTCACTTAGAGTGGTCGGTATGGATGATATTGACGTCGTGGTGGTGGGGGGCGGCATCAATGGCACGGGCCTGGCCCGCGACCTGGCCGGCCGCGGTTGGCGCGTGCTGTTGGCCGAGCGCGACGACCTCGCCTCTCACACCTCGTCGGCGTCGACCAAGCTCGTGCACGGCGGCCTGCGCTATCTGGAGACCTATGAGTTCTCCCTGGTGCGCAAGGCCCTGCAGGAGCGCGAAGTGCTGCTCAGGAGCGCGCCTCATCTGATCCAGCCGCTGCGCTTCGTGCTGCCGCATGCGCCGCATCTGCGTCCGGCCTGGATGATCCGCATCGGCCTCTTCCTCTACGACCATCTGGCCCGCCGCGAACTGCTGCCGGGCTCGCACGGCCTGCGCCTGGCCGGCAGCACCTATGGCGCACCGCTGAAGCCCGAGTTCACGCGCGGCTTTGTCTATTCCGACGGCTGGGTGGACGACGCCCGCCTGGTCGTTGCGAACGCCCAGGATGCCAGGGCGCGCGGCGCCGAGGTGCTGACACGCTGTGCCGTGACCCAGGCCATGCGCGGCCAGGAGGGCTGGCAGGTCAGGCTGCAGAACGGCCGCCAGTTGCGCGCCCGCGCCCTCATCAACGCGGCCGGCCCCTGGGCCGAGCGATTCCTGCGCGACCACACCCAGCGCGGCAACGGCCAGCCGCTGCCGGCGCGCGGCCTGCGCCTGGTCAAGGGCAGCCATATCGTCGTGAACCAGCGCTTCACGCACGACCACGCCTACATCTTCCAGAACGCCGACGGCCGCATCATCTTCGCCATCCCCTACCAGGGTCGCTTCACGCTGATCGGCACGACAGACGTGGAGCTGCCCGAGCACGAAGACCCGCCGTCGCGCGCCGCCATTGCCGAGGACGAGGTGGCCTATCTCTGCGAGCAGGCCAGCCGCTACCTGGCCCAGCCGGTGCAGCCGGCCGACGTGCTGTGGACCTATGCCGGCGTGCGCCCGCTGCTGGACGAAGGCGGCTCGGCCTCGGCCGTCACGCGCGACTATCTGCTCGAAGCCGACAAGCAAGGCGGCGCGCCGCTGCTGAATGTGTGGGGCGGCAAGCTGACGACCTATCGCAAGCTGGCCGAGGACGGCGCGACCCAGGTCGGCGAGATGCTGGGCGACGCGCGCAAGCCCTGGACGGCCGGCGCCACCCTGCCCGGGGGCGACCTCGGCGCGCATGGCGTCGACATCGACGGCTTCGCGGCCGAGCTGCAGGCGGCCCACCCCCGGGCCGGCGTGCGCCGCATCGCCCGCAGCTACGGCAGCCAGGCGCGCGAGCTGCTGGCCGCGCCGCCGGGTGCCGAGATCGCGCCGGGCCTGTTCGAGTCCGAACTGCGCCATCTGGTGGAATACGAATGGGCCCGCAGCGCCGAGGACGTGCTGTGGCGGCGCAGCAAGCTCGGCCTGCACTACTCGGCCGAACAGCGCGAAGCCGTGATGAACTGGTTCAGGGCCTGAGCGGTCTAGGGCCTGTCAACACGACGGCAATGGGCCGCCCAGGCGGACAGTGCAAGGCTGAGGACGAAGGCGAGGCGCATGGATGAAAGAGCCTAGCGCCACGCTGTGACGAAGCCATGGGTGATGATGCTGGCCATGCTGCTTGGTTTGCTGTTCGCCCTCGCCGCCGGGCTGATGTGGGGGCTGGTGTTTGTGGCCCCCGTGATGTTGCCCGGCTATGCGCCCGCCTTGCTGACGGTGGGCCGTTACCTGGCCTTCGGCCTGATCGCCCTGCCGCTGGCCCTGGCTCTGGACCGCCGCGCCCTGCGCGAGCTGCACCGCGCGGATTGGTGGGAGGCCGCCAAGCTCAGCCTCATCGGCAATTTCCTCTACTACCTGTGTCTCTCGGCCGCCATCCAGCGCGCCGGCGCACCGCTGCCGACCATGATCATCGGCACGCTGCCGGTCGTCATCGCCATCTGCGCCAACCACCGCAACCGCGTGCGCGACGGCCATCTGCCTTGGGGCCGGCTGGCGCCGTCGCTGCTGCTGATCGCGGCCGGCCTGGCCTGCGTGAACCGCGATGAGCTGGCCGCCCTGCAGGCCGAGGCCGGCGATGCGCGCCGCTATGCCGAGGGCGCCCTGCTGGCCATCGCCGCCGTGGCCTGCTGGACCTGGTATCCGATCCGCAATGCCGACTGGCTGCGCGCGCATGCCGATCGCTCGCCAAGAGCCTGGGCCACGGCGCAAGGACTGGTCACGCTGCCCATGGCCGTCGCCGGCGCGCTGCTGCTCGGCTTGCTGCACCTGATGGCGCCCGACACGCTGATCCCGGCGGGCTATGCCTTCCCGTTCGGCGACAGGCCGCTGGCCTTCATAGCCCTGATGGCGGCCATCGGGCTGTGCTCGTCCTGGCTGGGCACGCTGTGCTGGAACGAGGCCAGCCAGCGCCTGCCGACCTCGCTGTCGGGCCAGCTGATCGTCTTCGAGACGTTGGCGGCGCTGGCCTATGCCTTCGCATGGAACCAGCGCATGCCGCCGCCGGCGACCTTGGCAGGCGTGCTGCTGTTGATCGCCGGCGTGGTCTGGGCTTTACGCATCAAACCAGTAAAACACGCTTAGAACCCGCTGTTGCCGGTTCCGCGATTCAGCGTGAAGCCGCCCGTGTTGTTCAAGCCGCCCTGCGCAGCACCGCTCACCGTCACGTTCTGGAACGTCGCATTGCCGCCGGACTTGATCTGGATGCCATAGGTGCCGGCGCCGCTGATCGTGATGCCGTCGAACACCGCGTTCTGCACCTGATTCGGCCCGCTGATGTAGAGGCCGGAGTAGGTGCTGTCCTGGATCAGCAGGTCCTTCACGATGACGGGTGAGGTGATGCTGGACGTGTCGGCAAACAGGAACAGCGCGCCGAACTGGTCGTTCCAGTTGGGCTCAAAGCCGCCGGTGCGCACCAGCGTGTTGCCGGTGATGCGCGTCGTGCCGCTGAAGGCCACCGGGCTGAAGCGCGAGCTGACCGTGATGCCGGAGGCGCCGACGACGGTGTCCTGGATGACGTTGTACTCCGCCCGGTTGCCGTTGCCGCCGTAGATGCCGATGCCGTTGGCCAGCACCGGCGACTGCACGGTGTTGCGGACATAGGCGCTGTTGGTCACCGCCGAGCCGCGCGAGTACATGGCCAGGGCGTCGTCGCCGCTGTTGCGGATGACGCTCTGGTCCATCACCGTGTTCTGCACATTGGCGTGGATGTTGACGCCGTCGGCGAACACGTTGCGGATGCGCAGGCCGGTGGCGTAGAGGCCGTTGGTGCCCGAGTCGATCCACATGCCGACCTTGGTGTGCTCGAACCACAGGTTCTGCACCAGGGAGCCGGTGCCGAAGTTGCCTTCCAGCGGCGCGTCGGTCAACACCTGTTCGTCGGGATCGCGCAGCGTGACCTTGCCCAGCATCAGGAAGTCGGCCATGCGGATGTTGTTGCCGGTGGCGTAGAAGCCGCCGCGGCCGTTGTCACCGAGCTCCACCGTCGAGTACCAGGGCCCGGCACCGCGAATGGTGACGCCCGCGACATTGATGCGCGTCGGCAGCTTGAAGGTGCCGGACGGGATCCAGACCACGCCACCGCTCGGCTGGGCCGCCGCGATGGCCTGCTGGAAGGCCGACGTGGCATCGCCGCCGCCCGACACCGCGCCATAGCTGGTGATGGAGAAGGCGCCGGCCGGCATCGCATAGGCGGCGGGCACGACCTCGGTCTCGATGAAGTCGATGTCGTAGTACGCCGCGGTGTTGCCGCTGTCCTTCTGCAGCTTGAAGACCGTGCCCGCCGGGTAGCTGCTGGCGAGGGGCACATGGATCTCGTCGTAGAAATGGCGCGGTGTGCCATCCGACGGCACGCCGCGGAAGGGATAGGCGCCGTAGACCCAGGCGTAGGTGGACGTCAGGTTGAGGTCACGCACCTTGGTCCCGTTGGCGTACAGCGCCAGCGTGGCCGACTGGCCGCCGCCGCCCGGCGCGTCGGGGATGGAATAGCGCAGCACCAGGGAGTTGGTAGGCTGGGTCAGCGTGAAGCTGACCTGGTGGCCGGTATTGGCCAGGCGCACCAGGCTGCGGCCGCTGGACTCGGACTGCACGGTGAAGGGCGTGCGGTTGGCGGTCAGCACGGTGGCATTGGTCGTGGCCGTCTCGGCTTCGTACAAGGTCGTGCGCACCGTGGCGCCACGCGCGGCGGCGGTCAGCTCGCCGGGCACGGTCAGGCTGTCGATGCCGACATCGGCGCCGGCGGCCGCCGCCTGCAGGCCCACGGTGTTGTGGCCGGTGCGCAGCGTCAGCGGCAGGCTCAGCGTGGCCCAGCCGGAGCCGGCGGGGAGGCTGACCGTGCCGATGCGGGCTGCATTGACGATGACGTCCAGCACGCGGGCCGCGCCACTGGTGTTTCGATAGCGCAAAGTGGTGTTGGCGCTGCCGTCGCCGCTCATGAAGACGGTGCGGATGGTGCGGGCGCCGCTGCTGGAGAAGCCGGCGACATAGCCGCTGCCGTTGTAGCCCGTGGCCGAGGTGGACACCGCGGCGCCGCCGGACATGAACCAGGTCTCAGCCTCGGCCGGCGTCACGTTGGGGTTGCCCGTGCCGCCGCCGGTGACGGCGGTGACGTTGAGGGCGTCGAGGTTGACGTTGCCGCTGTCCGCGGTGGTGAACTTGTAGGCGACCGTGTGCGCGCCGGCGCTCAGCGTGACGGTGGACGTCTGCGTCGCCCAGCTGTCCCAGTTCGCCGTAGCGGGCAGGGTGACCTGGCCGGCGGAGGCGCCGTCGACGAACAGCGTCAGCGTCTTGGCCGTGCCCGTGCCGTTGGCATAGCGCAGCGCCAGCTCATGGCTGCTGGCCGTGGCCGCCGTCACGCTGAAGGCGACCTGGGCATTGCCCTTGTTGCCATCGGTGAAGCCGCCGACGAAGCCGCTGCCCTGATAGCCGGTGTGGTCGGTCGCGACGCTGGCGCCGCCGCTCAGTGCCGCGTCCTCGGCCTGCGGGCTGCCCGGCGTGGTGACGACGGCATCGACGTCCAGCTTGTCGAGGTTGACGTTGCCGCTGTCGGCCGTCGTGAACTTGTAGGCCACCGTGTGGTTGCCGGCCGTCAGCGCGACGGTCGTCGTCTGCACCAGCCAGTCGTCCCAGTTGGCGGTGGCGCCCAGGCTGACCTGGCCCTTGGACACGCCGTCGACATACAGCGTCAAGCTCTTGGCCGAGCCCGTGCCGTTGGCATAGCGCAGCTTCAGCGTGTAGTTGCCTGCAGTGGCCGCGTTGGCAGTGAAGCTGGTCTGCGCATTGCCCTTGTTGCCGTCGACAAAGCCGCCGACGAAGCCGCTGCCGGTGTAGCCGGTGTGGTCGGTCGCCGTGGCGGCGCCGCCGCTGAGGGCGGCGCTCTCGGCCTGGAAGGTGGCGGCGTGGATGTGGGACGCCAGGGCCAGGAAGGGCAGGCAGGCGATCAGCCGGCGAAGTGCCGGGGTAGGGGTATGCATCGGTTTGTCTCCGTAGTGGTCTTCACGAGACCCGTCTGACGCGGGTCGAGAACCACTCTAGGGACGAGCGATGCGCCATTGGCGATGCCCCGGCCGGGCGCAAGGCCTGAAGCTTCAAAACCTTGGGAAGGCTTCAGGCTGGCTTCAGATTCGCCATAGGCCGCGCCGGCACTGCTGCTGTCGGCTCAGGGCGCAGACGACGACTGGTAACGCGACCCGAGGACATTCACTGATGCGGCCACATCCAGCCGCGATGCAAGTCACGGCTCATGCCACCCGGTCCGATCAGGTCAGGTCCCGAGCGAGTTCGCAGACCGCGTTGAGCTCCAGTTCCTGTCGCGTGCCGGGGAACACTGTCTTGGGTTCGGGCACCAGGGCGCTACGCCTCATCGGGCCGCGATTGAGGCTGACGGCATGTTCGAACTCCATGCGCGTGCGCTTCTGACAGTCCACACCGATGAGGCCTTCATAGACGACCGGGGACGCAGCATCACTGTTCGAGGACCGCAAGCGGTAGCGAACGATGTCCCCATCTCGGCGAATGGACTCCACGTCGACCGTGAACTGGTCTCTGCCGATCGAGCCGACATAGCGGTATCGGCCGTTGGCCGACAGCGTGCCAGGCCGGCCATTGCTGGCACGAGGCTGGATCACGGCGGCGTGGCTCAGCACTTCGTCGCGCGACACGGGCACGGTGGCACCGTTGGATTTGACATAGGGGTCCAGATCGTCGAGCACCGATTGCGCCCGCAGCACGGGTGTCCCGTCGGAGGGCAGCTCCTTGAACATGACAACCACCGCATCGGTGTGCCAGGTGGTCACCCGGCCGCCCGGGATGTAGATCGGTACATAGCTCACACCGCCGGTCTGGACAAAGCGCGGTCCATCTCCCGGCTGATACACCACATTTCGGATAGGGCCCGGCCCCGAGATCGAGGAGGTCTGCACCGGTGGCCTCTCAAGACCGAAGTAGGCGTAGCCGTTTTGCTTGGTCAGCTCTGCGCAGCGATAGATCCAGAAAGACCACACGCGTTCCTGGCTCGCATAGCCGTTGCCGTCAAACTTCACGCGAAAGCGCGCGTCGTCGATGCGAGTCTCCTTGTAGCCGCCGAACAAGGTGTTCGGCCCGTAGTGCGTGGCACAAGACGTTGTCAGCAAGGTCGCGACAAGCAGGGCGCAGACGCGAAAAGCAAGGTTCATGGTCTATCGACGTGTTCGCAGGGAATAGAAACATTGTCAGCCGAGGGATGAGCCACTCGGTCGCCGAGCCTCAAGCCGCGAAGACCTCGAACACCCGCTGTCCATCGAAGCCATCGGCCTCGCCGCGCTTGCTGTGGCCGCGCGCATTGCTGATGACACGGGTCTCGCCGACGCGGTAGTTGTGGCGGCAATGCAGATGGCCGTGGATCCAGACGCTGGCGTGGGGCAGCAGGTCTTCGTCGTCGTTGCAGAAGCTGGCCGTGCCCGGCTGGCGGCCGTAGCGAGGGTCGGCGCTCTTCAGGCTGGGCGCGAAGTGGGTGATGGCGACCGTCGTGTCCCAGTCCCCTTCGCGCGCGAGTTCGCCGGCCAGCCAGGCGCGCTGCTCCAAGGCCAGCACGCGCACGGCATCGACGCCGAAGGGCTCACCGTGGCGGGTGGACTGCATGACATTCTGGAAATAGCCGCCGGCCCGCATCGCGCGGTCGCGTCCCGAGGGACCGAAGGCGTCGAAGTCGCACCAGCGCGTGCAGCCGACGAAGCGCACGCGCCGGCCTTGTGCGTCCGCCATGACGACGGACTCGTCGTCCAGCATGCGCAGGCCGACCTCCTTGACGTGCGCACGCAGCGCCTCGCGCGCCTCGTCCACGTCACGCCGGTCGTACTCGTGGTTGCCCGGCACGAAGAGCACCGGCACCGGCCAGCCGCGGAACAGCTCGAAGCTGCGCCACGTGGTGTCGATGTCGCCGGCAAGGATCAGCAGCTCGGCACCCGGGGCGGGCACCGGCTGGTAGGACTCCGTCTCGAGATGCAGGTCCGACAGGAGCTGCAGTCTCATGCCAGTTGGGGACAGAGCTCGGCGCCGCGCGCCTTCGGTCTGTCCCGCAAGTCCTTAGTTGCTGCCATGGCAAACCTTGTACTTGCGCCCCGAGCCACACGGGCAAGGATCATTGCGCCCCACCTTGGGCGTGTCGCGCTTGATGGTGTCCACGCGGTAGCGCTCGGCCTCGGTCAGGTCGGCCAGGTCAGCCACCGTGACGACGAGCTCCTCGATGGCGTCGTCCAGGTCCTTCAGCGGATGCTCGCGGTTCAGCGTCGCGACGACTTCCTTCTCCTCGGCCGTCTCGGCCGGCAGGTGGCGGTACAGGCGCGCCATGGCCGCGGCGACATCCTCGTTGGGCATGTCGGCCAGCTCGGGGAAGCACAGGGCGGCATGCTGGAAGCCGGCCACCCAGGGCATCAGGGCGCGCGAGATGGGGCCCAGCTCGTCGTAGCTGGCGCGGGCCGAGCGTTCTTCCTCGGTCGCGTCCTCGGGCAACGGGTCGGGCTCCTGGGTCTCGTCGACCTCGAGGATGACGGGATCGAACCAGCCGTCCTCGACGAGGCCGCGGTTCAGGGCCGCGTGGCGGCGTTCGACGAGCTGGGTCAGCCGGTCCAGCCAGCCGGCATCCACGGCCTCGGGCAGCAGGCCGCCGTCGTAATCGAAGATGTTGGGCAGCCATTCGTCGGCCTCGATGAGGCGGGGCTGCACGATGACGCCGCAGAGGTAGCCGTCCAGCATGGAGGCGTCCAGCGGCTGCAGGGGCTCGGGCGTGGCGGCGAGGAGTTCGTCGAGTTCGGCGAACTCGGCGTCGGTGAGGTCTTGGATGCTCATGGGCGGCGATTGTCGGGGTTTGCCCTGGACCGACAAGCCGCCGCTTCAAAAACTCCGCGGCGTCGGCGCCGCAATCGATGTCATCGATATCAGTGACTCATCTCATTGGTGAAAACCCAAATGACATCGATAACATTTGCCATCAAAGTCCACTCCATCGAAAGTGGCGACGGCCGCGCCGGCTTTCGGGACGCACAACAACCATCGGAGACCACCATGCCCCATGCCACGCCGCGCGCCGGCACCCAACGCCTGCGCCCCCAACTGATCGCCCTGGCCGTCGCCAGCCTCTGTGGCGCCGCCTTCGCCCAAGAGACAGGCCCTGCCGCCAAGCCCGCCCCCGCCTCGCCCGAGGTCAAGGAACTCGAAGCCGTCGTCGTGACCGGCACGGCGCGCCGCGAGGGCGTGCGCAAGCTGGAAGCCGGCTTCTCGATCACGACCGCCACCGAGGAGCAGATCAAGGCCGCCGCGCCCACCAGCACGGCCGACATCCTCAAGACCGTGCCCGGCGTCTTCGTCGAGACCTCCGGCGGCCAGGCCGGCGCCAACATCCGCGTGCGCGGTTTTCCGACGCCGGGCGACGGCCCCTACTCGACCTTCCAGCTCAACGGCGCGCCGCTGTATCACCTGCCGACGCTGAGCTTCTTCGAGCACTCGCAGCTCTTCCGCCTGGACGACACCATCGACCGCATGGAAGTGCTGCGCGGCGGCCCCAGCCCCATCTTCGGCAGCGGCCAGCCCGGCGTGACCGTCAACTTCATCCAGAAGGACGGCCGCAACGCCGAGGCCGGCCTGCGTGTGACGACGGGCACCGGCAACCTGAAGCGCGTGGACGGCGTCTATGCCGGCAAGCTGTCGGCCGACTGGAACATCATGGTCGGCGGCTTCTGGCGCGAGAGCGACGGCGTGCGCGACACGCAGTTCCCCGCCGACAGCGGTGGCCAGGCCAGCGTGGTGCTGAGCCGCAAGCTCGACAACGGCAGCCTGCAGCTCTACGCCCGCGCCCTGCGCGACCGCAACGCCTTCTTCACGGCCATTCCCGTCGTCGGCTCGGCCGACGGCAAGAGCGCGTCCAGCTATCCCGGCTTCAATGCGCTGAAGGACTATTTCTACGGCAACGAGCTGCGCAACATCGTGCTGGAGACGGGCCGCGCGACGGGCCGTACCCTGCCCAATGGCAAGCCCGAGATCCTGCGCAGCACCGTCACCAAGGACCTGGCCGACGGCCGCGGCGCCGACGTGCAGACCTATGGCGCCAACCTCGACACCAAGCTCGGCGACTGGACGCTGACCAACAAGCTCAGCCACACGACGGGCGACACGCCGACCTACGCCCTCTTCTCCGGCGCGAACCCGCAGACGCTGTCCAGCTACATCACCTCGCAGGTGACCGCGGCCAACGGTGATGCCGCCGTCGTCGCTGCTGCGGGCCGCGCGGCCACCACCGGCAGCGCCACCTTCACCAATGGCGGGGGCGCGGTCACCGGCAGCACGCCCGTCATCGTCAACGGCATGTGGGCCGTGGACAAGGCGCTGCGCTCGACCAGCAACGAGACCCGCATCTCCCGCGAGATCGCGCCGGGCAACAACCTGACCCTGGGCCTCTACCTGGCTGGCTACAGCTCGCACGATGTCTGGACCCTGGGCCAGGCCCAGCTGATGACGGTGCAGTCCCATGCCCGCCTTGTCGACGTGGTGCTGGACAACGGCGTCAAGGCCTCGCGCAACGGCTATGTCACGCCGCCCTTCTCCTTCAACCTCGACGCCAACTACAGCGGCAACACGCGCGCCTTCTTCATCGCCGACGAGTGGCAGCTGACCAAGGAGCTGCGCGTCGACCTCGGCGCCCGCCGCGAGACCCAGCGCATCACCGGCACGATTGCCAACGTCAGCAACGGCGACCTCGATGCCGACCCGACGACGATCTACAACAACAACCTGTCCTATTTCAACGGCACCCACACGCTGATCGACAGCAAGCTGAGCCGCAGCTCCTTCACGGCCGGTGCCAACTACGCCTTCACGCGCGACTTCAGCGCCTTCGTGCGCGTCAACAAGGGCCATCGCCTGCCCGACTTTGACGTGCTGCGCGGCCGCGGCGCCAACGAGAGCCGTGATTCGGTCGAGGACATCACGCAGTTCGAGATCGGCCTGAAGACCGCCACCAAGCTCTACAGCGCCTTCCTGACGGCCTATGCCAACAAGCTGACGAACTCGCAGACCCAGCAGTTCACCAATGCCGGCAATGTCGTGCTGCGGCCGAACAGCAAGGCCTCGGGCGTCGAGTTCGAACTGGCCCTGCGCCCAGGGGATTGGCTGAAGGGCTTCGAGATCGCCGCCACCGGCAACGTGCAGGACGCCAAGTACAAGGACTTCCAGCAGTTCAGCGGCAACCGCGTCGAGCGCGCGCCGAAGTTCCAGGCCCGCCTGACGCCGAGCTGGCAGACCCAGACCGGCTTCGGCCAGCTGCGCACCTTCGCCACCTTCAGCCATGTCGGCGAGCGCTTCGCCGACCAGACCAACACGCTGAAGCTGCCGGCCTACCGGACGATCGACGCGGGCGCCGTGTTCTCCATGGACAACGGCCTGGAAGTGCGCCTCACCGGCACCAACCTGACCAACAAGATCGGCCTGACGGAAGGCAACTTCCGCGTGCCGGGCCAGGCCGCGGGCCAGGACGGCGTCTTCCTCGCGCGGCCGCTGTTCGGCCGCGCCTATGAACTGAGCGTCGGCTTCCAGTTCTGACGAAGCGCCAAGATGGCGACGCCTGAACTCAACGCCCCACTCGACATGACCACCACACCTGCACTCTCCCTGTCGAGCGGCGGCCTGCGCATCAGGCTCGCCATCATCCTGACCTATATGCTGTTCGGCGCCCTGCTGAACAGCGTGGGCGCGGTCAACCTGCTCGTCGTGCAGACCCTCGGCGTGCCACGCGCCGAGGCCGCCCTGCTGGACGCGTGGAAGGACCTGCCCATCGCGGTCACGTCCTTCCTCGTCGCCTCGCTGCTGCCCCGGCTGGGCCTGAAGAAGTCCATGCTGCTGGCCCTCGCGGCCGTCGGCGCGGCGTGTTTGGCCATGCCGGTGCTGTCGGCCTTCTGGGCCATCAAGCTGCTGTTCTGCACGCTGGGGGCAGGTTTTGCGCTGGTCAAGGTCTCGGCCTATTCCATGATCGGCCTGGTCACCCACGACAAGGCCGGGCATGCCCGCTTCACCAACCTGCTCGAAGGCCTGTTCATGGTCGGCGTGCTGGGCGGCTTCCTGCTGTTCAGCCAGGCGGCGCACACACCGGGACAGGGTTGGCTGCAGGTCTACAACATCCTCGCCGCGCTGGCTGCCGGCGCGTTTGCGCTGCTGCTGTTCAGCCCGCTGGACGAAGGCCCCATCCAGTCGCCCGGCACCACGCTGCGCGAGGATCTCGTCGCGATGGCGCCGCTGCTCAAGCTGGCCCTGGTCGTCGTCTTCCTGCTGTCGGCCTTCCTCTATGTGCTGATCGAGCAGGGCATCTCGACCTGGCTGCCGAGCTTCAACAACGAGGTGCTGCATCTGCCGACAGCGATGAGCGTGGGCCTCGCAGTCATCATGCCGGCGACGACGGCCCTGGGCCGGTTGACCAGCGCCGCCGTCATCGGCCGCCTGGGCTGGTTCGCCGTCGTGCTTGCCTGCCTGGTCGGCATCGCGGCGCTGATCCTGATCACGCTGCCGCTGTCCCGCAACGTCGCGCCGCTGGGCGCCGATGTCGGCTGGCTCAATGCCCCGCCCGCCGCCTATCTGCTGCCGCTGACCGGCCTGCTGCTCGCGCCCATCTATCCGGCCATCAACTCCGCCATGCTGAGCGCGCTGCCGCAACGCCAGCACGCGGCCATGACCGGCCTCATCGTCGTCTTCTCGGCCCTGGGCGGCACGCTGGGCAGCTTCGTCACCGGCCGCCTCTTCGTCGCCTTCGACGGCACCACCGCCTTCGGCCTGCTGCTGGTGCCTGTCGCGGCGCTGGCGGTCTCGCTCACCCGGCTGCGCCGGCATCTCGTGTCATGACCTCCTCGTCCTCGCGCCCCGGCGACCTGTTCGCCACCGCGCCCATCCAAGCCGTCGCACCCGCCCATGCGGCGGCCGCGACGCCCCATGAGCTCTATGGCGAGCTCTTCATCGCCGTGCAGATGACGCGCGTCTTCGGCGACGGCAAGAGCTTCGTCGACGCCCGGCCCAAGACTTCGCCGGCGCTGATCCGCGCCCGTTTCGAGGCCGACCGCCGCCTGCCCGGCTTCTCGCTGCCCGATTTCGTCCATGCCCATTTCGAGCTGCCCGGCCACGACGCCGCCGTCGGCCCGCGCCTCGGCATCCGCGAGCACATCCGGGCGCTGTGGCCGCTGCTGGTGCGCGAGCATCCGCAAGCCCAGGAGGGTGAGAGCCTGCTGGCCCTGCCCCGGCCCTACGTCGTGCCTGGCGGGCGTTTCCGCGAGCTCTACTACTGGGACAGCTATTTCACGATGCTCGGGCTGGTGGCCGACGGCCGGCGCGACCTGGCCGAGCACATGCTCGCCAACTTCGCCCACCTGATCGCGACCCACGGCTTCATTCCCAACAGCAGCCGCAGCTATATGTTGAGCCGCTCGCAGCCGCCCTTCTTCTTCCGCATGGTCGAGCTGCTGCACGCCGACGACCCGGCGGCCGGCTTCGCGGCCCACCTCGCCGAACTCCAGGCCGAGCACGCCTTCTGGATGGCCGGCGAGGCCACGCTGGCACCCGGCCAGGCGCATCGCCGCGTCGTGCGAACCGCCGACGGCGCGCTGCTGAACCGCTACTGGGACGACCGCTGCACGCCGCGGGAGGAAAGCTGGCGCGAGGACGTGCTGACCGCCGAGGCGGCCGCCGGCCGCACGCCGCCTGAGGTCTGGCGCGACCTGCGCGCCGGCGCCGAGAGCGGCTGGGACTTCTCGGGCCGCTGGTGCGCCGATCCCGCCGACATCGCGACGATCGAGACGACAGCGCTGGCACCCGTCGACCTGAATGCGCTGCTGGCCGGCCTGGAGAGCGCGATTGCGCTGGGCGCCGCACGCAGCGGCGACACGGCCACGGCCCACGCCTTCGAGGCCCGCGCCTCCGCCCGCCGCCAGCTGCTGCAGAGCCGCTTCTGGCGCGCCGACGCCGGCCATTTCGCCGACCTGAACTGGCGCGACGCCAGCGACCCGCGCCCGCTGACGGCCGCAGCCCTGGTGCCCCTGTATCTGGGCCTCGCGACGCAGGCCCAGGCCGATGCCATGGCCGCCCAGGTGCAGCGCCATCTGCTCGGCGCCAACGGCTTGCTGACGACGGCCCTGACAACCGGCCAACAATGGGACGCCCCCAATGGCTGGGCGCCGCTGCAATGGATGGCGTCCCAGGGCCTGAACCGCTACGGCCACGCCGCGCTGGCCCGCGACATCGCCGCGCGCTGGTGCGCCAGCGTGCACCGCGTCTATCTCGCCACGGGGCGGCTGCTGGAGAAATACGACGTCGCCGAGGACAGGCCCGGCGGCGGCGGCGAGTACGAGACCCAGGACGGCTTCGGCTGGACCAATGGCGTCTTCGTCGCCTTCAAGGATGGCCTGCTGAAATCAGCGACAGCCCCCTGAGGCTTGGGGGGCCTGGCCCACCGGCTTGTCACGCCCTGGCCTTAAGCTGGGGCTGACATGCCTGCCGATACGCCCGCACTCAGCCCCGCCGCCCTCGCCCGTTGCATTCCCTTCTTCGTCTTCATGGCCTTCCTGGCCCTGCGCGGCTATCTGCCCGCAGACGTCGGCCTGGATGCGCGCTGGATCTATGGCGCCCAGACCGTCGTCGTCGCCGGCCTGCTGGCGTATTACTGGCGCGGCTATGGCGAGCTGGCAAGGCAGAACCTGCCCGATGCGCGTGAGACGGGCTGGGCTGTCGTCGTCGGCATCGCCGTCTTCGCCATCTGGATCCAGCTCGACGCGCCGTGGATGCAGCTCGGCTCGGCCACCGCCAGCTTCGTGCCGCTGGACGCCAACGGCCAGCCCATCTGGACGCTGATCCTGCTGCGCCTCGTCGGCGCGGCCCTGGTCGTGCCCGTCATGGAGGAGCTGTTCTGGCGCAGCTTCCTGATGCGCTGGGTGCAGCACCCCGGTTTCGAGCGCGTCGATCCGCAGACGGTGGGCGTGCGCGCCATCGTGCTGTCGACCTTTGTCTTCACGCTGGCCCACACGTTGTGGCTGGCCGCCGTCGTCGCGGGCCTGGCCTATGCGTGGCTCTACCGCCGCAGCGGCCGGCTGTGGACGGCCGTCATCGCCCACGCGGTGACCAACGGCCTGCTGGGCATCTGGGTCATCTCGACCGGGCGTTGGGAGTTTTGGTAAGCCCCAATCCAGGCCTTTCCAGATCCCGGAACGCCTCGAAGATCCACGACCTCAGCCCGATGACGACGCTGTAGGGCCGCTTCTCGGAGGCGGGAAGCTTCTGGTCCAGCAGATGCTGGCGGGCGAAGTCGTCGGCCGCGCGCTGCAGCCTCTCGGCCAGCTCGCGGGCATGGCCGGCGCCGAACTCGCCATGCACCAGCGTCAGCAGTTCGCCATCGCCGTCGAAGCCGCCGGCGAAGAAGTCCGCCATCACGCGCTCCCTGAAGAACTGCATGACGGGGCCCTGCGGCCGCCAGCGCAGGGTCTTGGCGACCTTGAGCTTGTAGCGGTTGTGCGGGCGCAGCTCGATGACGCCCAGGCGGTCCAGCTGGGCCAGGGCCGCCACGATCTCGGCCTCGGACATGCGGTAGCGCGTCAGCATGTTCTCCAGCGGCCACTGGCTCAGGCAGCAGATGGCCACCAGCAGCAGCTTGGGGTCGGCGACGACGGCCTTCTCCTGCTCCAGGCTCAGCTCCCGCTGGGTCGGCGTCTCGCGCACCAGGCGCGCGGCCAGCTCGGCGAACTCCAGGCCCAGGGCGCGGCAGATCTCGTCCACGCGTGACAGCGGCATCTCGCCGCCCGGCGCCAGCATGCGCTTGACGCTGGACTCGGAGAGCTCCAGTTCGCGCGCCAGCTCGGCATAGCTGAGGCCGCGCGTCTTCAACTCGGCCTTGATCAGGGCCACGAGGGATTGCGTGCTCGACATGACGCGACGGTAGCGCATGACGCCACCGTCGGTCGCGGGCCTCGCGCCAGCGCCGCAAAAACGGCGGCGGCAGGCCGCGGCCTCGCGATGCTCGCGGCCCTCGTCACTTCCTGTCCTCCGTCGCCATGCTCACCCGACGCCATCTGCTGTGCTGCGGCGCCGCCGCCGGCCTGTTCACCTCCCTGGCCGCACCCGCCCGCGCCGGCCTGCTCAATGGCTGCCGCAGCGGCATCCCCGACGAGCTGCGTCCCCTGCTGGAGCGGACCTTCGCCGGTCTGGATCCGGCCCAGCTCTGGGACGTCCACACCCATCTGCTCGGCACCGGCGACTCCGGCTCGGGCTGCACCGTCAACGCCCAGCTGAGCCAGTGGTGGCATCCGGTGGAGATGCTGCGCAAGCGCTTCATCCTGAACGCGGCCTGCGTGCCGGGTGACGCGCCCAGCGTGGACCGCGCCTATGTCGAGCGGCTCAAGGCCCTGGCCGACGATTTTCCCGCCGGCGCCCGCTGGATGCTGTTCGCCTTCGACCAGGCCTGCGACGCCGCCGGCCGCCCCCACGCGGGCCACACCACCTTCCATGTGCCCGATGCCTATGCGGCCCGCATCGCCGCAGCCCATGCCCAGCGCTTCGCCTGGGTCGCGTCCATCCATCCCTACCGGCCTGATGCGCTGGCCAGGCTGGATGCAGCCCTCGCCAACGGCGCCGTAGCGCTGAAGTGGCTGCCTTCCAGCATGAACATCGACCTGCGCGACCGCCGCCTGCGCCCCTTCTACGAGCGCCTGGCGGCGAGCCGCCTGCCCGTCATCGTGCACTGCGGCGAGGAGCATGCCGTGCCCGGCGCCCGGCGTGACGAACTGGGCAACCCGCTGCATGTGCGCGCGGCGCTGCAGCAGGGCGTACGCGTCGTCGTCGCGCACTGCGCCTCCCTGGGCGAGGCGCTGGACCTGGACCTGAAGCGCCCGCGCGAGGTGTCCGCCTTCTCGCTGTTCGAGCGCCTGATGGACGAGGACTGGGGCGGCCGGTTGCTGGGCGACATCTCCGTCGTGCTGCAGACCAACCGCCGCCCCGAAGTGGCCCGAACGCTGCTGGCGCGCCGGGACTGGCATGCGCGCCTGCTGCACGGCTCCGACTACCCGCTGCCCGGCATTCC
Organism: Roseateles sp. GW821-FHT09H10; assembly: GCF_059415865.1. NCBI lineage: Bacteria > Pseudomonadati > Pseudomonadota > Betaproteobacteria > Burkholderiales > Sphaerotilaceae > Roseateles > Roseateles sp. GW821-FHT09H10. The sequence goes on from NZ_JBWKOB010000002.1 coordinate 763,010, forward strand.
GGCCGCCATCCGCCTGCCCGCGCTGGTCAGCGCCGGGCTGCTGGACGCCGCCGACGCCGCGCCCCTGGAGCGCCTGCGCGAGCACAACCCGCTGCTGTTCGACCTGGCCCTCAAGCGTGCTGCGAACTGGCGTGGCGCCCGCTTCTCGGCGGCGGTTTTCGCGACCCGACCCCACTTCGACCGCCAGGGAGTCGCATGAAACGCTACTTTTCGGCGCTTGCCACGCGCCTCGGAACTATTCCCGAGGTGGCCCCTGCCGGCTTCGCGCAAGATCGCGGCCATCGCAACATTCGTTCACACACCGACAACACCATGCGCCAATTCCCCACCGTCCGCCGCGATACCAGCGCCTGGCGCCTCCAAGTCTGGATCTCCTTCGGCCTCAGCGTCATGCTGTGCGCCTCGGGCCTGGCCTGGCTGCCGGGCGCCGACCTGGACCGCGCCTTCATGGTCATGGGCTATGTGTTCTGCCTGTCCACGGCCTTCGCGCTGGCCAAGTTCATCCGCGACAACCAGGACCGCCAGGTCGACACGCCGATGTGGCGCCTCGTCGTCTGGGCCGGCTTCGCGCTGGCCATGGGCCTGACCGGCTGGGGCCTGTGGCGCATGGAGATCCAGCCCGTCTGGAAGGCTTACCTCGGCGTCTGCTGGCTCTACCTGATCTCCAACGTCTTCACGCTGGCCAAGATGCTGCGCGACGCGCATGAGGCCGACCTGATGGAAGCCCGCCTGCAGGGCCGCCGCGAAGCGGCGATGCAGGCGGACGCCGAAACGCAATAACCCGAGGAGCATGCGATGAAACGCCTGTTTGCCGCCACCGCCCTGTCTCTGGCGCTGGGCCTGCCCGCCCAGGCCCACACCAGCCCCTCCGAGGCCAGCGCCGTCCTGTCGGTCGCGCCAGTGGTGCTGTCCGTCGCCGCCGTCAGCACCACCGGCGTCGTGCTGAGCGCCCTGCCCGCCGGCATCCTGTCGGCCGGCGTGACGCTGGTCGTAGTCAGCGTTGAAGTCGTCGCCGGCGTCACGGTCTGGGTGCTGGAACGCGCCTCGGATGGCGCGCGCATCAGCATCCGCGCCTCCGGCAAGCTGGCCGAGGGCGTCGTCGTGTCCACCGGCGCGGCCGTCGTCGTCTCGGTCATCGGCGCCGGCACCATCCTGTCCGCGGCCGGCGAGGTCATCGCCTTCATCCCCAACGAGATCGGCAAGGCCCTGCTCTACAACGAGAAGGTGAGCCGTTGAGGCTGGCCCTCGCCTGCGCCGCGCTGGCCCTCGCCACGGCCGCCCACGCGGGCCGGCCGTGCGAGGAGAAGCAGCCGACGGCGCGCCAGATAGAGCAGGGGCTGAACCTGGCCCAGGCCACCGCGCGCCAGCTGGACGCCAGCGGCGCCCAGGTCGCCGTGCTGGCCCGCGCCGGCCAGGACCTGAGCAAGTACGGCCTGCAGTGGTCGCACCTCGGCTTTGTCTACAAGGACGGCAGTCAGCAACCGGCGGTCTGGCGTGTCATGCACAAGCTCAACCACTGCGGCACCGACCATGCCGCGCTCTACCGCCAGGGCCTGGGCGAGTTCTTCCTCGACAACCCGCACCGCTACCAGGCCGCCTTCGTCGTGCTCAAGCCCGAACTGCAGCAGGCCCTGCTGCCCGTGCTGATCGACAACAGCCGCGTCGCGCGCTTCAACGAGCGCCGCTACAGCATGGTGGCCTATGCCTTCGGCACCCAGTACCAGCAGAGCAACCAATGGGTGCTCGAGACCCTGGCCGGCGCCGCCGCTCCCGGCATCTCCAGCCGCCGCTCGGCCCAGGACTGGCTGCGCAGCCAGGGCTACCAGCCCACCGACCTGCGCCTGTCGGCCCTGGAGCGCCTGGGCGGCCGCATGACCCAGGCCAACATCGCTTTCGACGATCATCCGACCGCGCGCCGCATGACGCGGCACATCGACACGGTGACCGTGGACTCGATGTTTGCCTGGCTGCCGCGCGCCGGCCTCTCCGAATCACCGCAACTGGTCAAGCAATGAGCCAACAAGAGCACCCGAATCAGTTCGCCCTGCTGGGCCAGCGCCGCTTCGCGCCCTTCTTCTGGACGCAGTTCCTCGGCGCCGCGAACGACAACGTCTTCAAGTTCGCGTTCACGCTGATGATCACCTACCAGCTGCAGCTGGACTGGCTGCCGCCCACGATGGCGGGCCTGGTGATCGGGGCGCTGTTCATCCTGCCCTATGTGCTGTTCTCGGCCACCAGCGGCCAACTGGCGGACAAGCACGACAAGGCGCGGCTGATGCAGCTGGTGAAGAGCCTGGAGATCGCCATCATGGTGATCGCGGCCTGGGGCTTCTATGCCGCCAATGTGCCGGCCCTGCTGGCCTGCGTCTTCCTGATGGGCCTGCACTCGACGCTGTTCGGCCCGGTCAAGTACGCCTACATGCCGCAGCACCTCAACGAGCGCGAGCTGACCGGCGGCAACGGCATGGTGGAAATGGGCACCTTCGTGGCCATCCTGCTCGGCCAACTGCTCGGCGGCATCCTGGTCGACACGCCCGTCGTCGGCCCGCAGCATGTGGCCTGGGCCTGCCTGGTCCTGGCCGTGCTCGGCCGCGTGACGGCCCAGGGCCTGCCGCCCAGCCCGTCGACCGACCCCGGTCTCGTCATCAACTGGAACCCCTTCACCGAGACCTGGCGCAACCTCAAGCTCGCGCATGAAGGCCTGGCCGTGTTCCGCTCGCTGCTGGGCATCTCGTGGATGTGGTTCTTCGGCGCCGTCTTCCTGTCCAACTTCCCGGCCTTCGCCAAGGAGGTGCTGCACGGCAGCCCGCAGGTCGCGTCCCTGCTGCTGGCGGTGTTCTCCATCGGCATCGGCATCGGTTCGCTGCTGTGCGAGATGCTGTCCAAGCGCCATGTGGAAATCGGCCTGGTGCCGCTGGGCGCCATCGGCATGAGCGTGTTCGCCATCGATCTCTATTTCGCGGCCAGCGGCCTGCCGGCGAGCGAGCCCTACAGCGTCAGCGCCTTCCTCAGCGTCGCCGCCCACTGGCGCGTGCTGGCCGACCTGACCCTGCTGGCCCTGTTCGCCGGCCTGTACAGCGTGCCCATGTATGCGCTGATCCAGCTGCGCGCCCAGCCCAGCCATCGCGCCCGCATCATCGCGGCCAACAACATCCTGAACGCGATCTTCATGATCGCCAGCTCGGTCATCGCCGGCGCCATGCTGGGCGCGGGCCTGACGATTCCGCAGATCTTCCTGGCCGTGGGCATCGCCAACGCGGTGGTGGCCTTCTACATCTTCCTCATCGTGCCGGAGTACCTGCTGCGCTTCGCGGCCTTCGTGCTGACGCGCCTCATCTACCGCTTCAAGATCGTCAACGACGAGCGCATTCCCACCAGCGGCCCGGCCGTGCTGGTCTGCAACCACGTCAGCTTCGTCGACGCCGTGCTGCTGATGGCCGCCAGCCCGCGCCCCATCCGCTTCCTGATGGACCACCAGATCTTCAAGATCCCGGTGCTGGGCTGGATGTTCAAGCTGGCCAAGGCCATCCCCATCGCGCCCGCCAAGGCCGATCCGGCCACCTACGAGGCCGCCTTCGCCGCCGCCCGCGCCGTGCTGCAGGACGGCGAGATGGTCTGCATCTTCCCCGAGGGCGGCCTGACCCGCGACGGCGAACTGCAGCCCTTCAAGGGCGGCGTCATGAAGCTCATCGAGGGCCTGCCCGAGGTGCCCGTCATCCCGATGGCCCTGGGCAATCTGTGGGGCAGCTTCTTCTCGCGCGTGGAAGACGGCAAGGCCATGGTCAGGCCGATGCGGCGCGGCGTGTGGAGTCCGGTCAGCTTGACGGTGGACCAGCCGATGGCGCCGGCCGAAGTCAGTCCCGAGGCTTTGCGGTCTCGGGTGTCCGGCCTGCTCGGAACAGCCGCTTCACCCTCAGCTTGATCGCCCGCGCGCTGCGCCAGACGGCGCTGGCGCGCACCCAGGCCAGCAGCTCGGCCTTCCAGGCCGTCCAGCGCGCATGCAGGCGGGCGAACCAGGCCAGCTGCATCAGCGCCGGCTGGATGAGCTGGAACAGCCAGGCCAGCAGGGCCGTGCCGATCAGCTTGGCCGCGATGATGACCATCAGGCCGAGCGTCACGCGGCCCTCGGCCACCAGCCACAGGGCCAGCAGCTTGACCGGCAGGATGAGCAGGCTGGGCAGCACCAGCACGATCAGGGCCCAACGCGGCGGCAGGCGCTTGAGCAGGGCCTCGAACTGACGGATGACCGGCAGCCTGGCGAGCAGCGCGAAGACGCGCCGCAGCGGCTCCCAGCCCCACTCCTCGAACAGGATGAGCAGCGCGAGGACGACCTTGATCAGCCAGCGCAGCGGGGCGAGCAGGGCTTTCAGCATGCCGCTATCTTGAGGCCGCGGCGCCGTTCACCAAGAGGTCAGATTCCCCTTGCCCGATCCGCGTGGAACTGGGCCCGCCAAGCCTCGAAGCGGCCGGCGTCCAGCGCGTCGCGCATCTCCTGCATCAGGTTCAGGTAGTAGTGCAGGTTGTGCACGCTGGTCAGCATGGGGCCGAGCATCTCGCCGCAGCGGTCCAGGTGGTGCAGATAGGCGCGGCTGAAGCCCTTGCAGCATTCGCAGCTGCAGGTCTCGTCGACCGGCTTCTCGTCGGCCTTGTAGCGGGCATTGCGCAGGCGCAGGTCGCCAAAGCGCGTGAACAGGTGGCCGTTGCGCGCGTTGCGGGTGGGCATGACGCAGTCGAACATGTCGATGCCCTGGGACACGCCTTCGACCAGGTCCTCCGGCGTGCCCACGCCCATCAGATAGCGCGGCTTGTTGGCCGGCAGCTGGTGGCCGGTGTGCTCCAGGATGCGCTGCATCTCGGCCTTGGGCTCGCCGACCGACAGGCCGCCGATGGCATAGCCCGGCAGGTCCAGCTCGGCCAGGCCGGCCAGCGAGGCGTCGCGCAGATTCGTGAACATGCCGCCCTGCACGATGCCGAACAGCGCGTTCGGGTTCTCGAGGCGGTCGAACTCGGTGATGCAGCGCCTGGCCCAGCGCAGGCTCAGCTCCATCGAGGACTTGGCCTCGCGCTCGGTCGTCAGCACGCCCTTGCTTTCATAGGGCGTGCATTCGTCGAACTGCATGACGATGTCGGAGTTCAGGATGGTCTGGATCTGCATGCTGACCTCAGGGGTCAGCAGCAGCTTGTCGCCGTTGACGGGCGAGGCGAACTTGACGCCCTCCTCGCTGATCTTGCGCATGGCACCCAGGCTCCAGACCTGGAAGCCGCCGGAGTCGGTCAGGATGGGCTTGTTCCAGCTCTCGAAGCGGTGCAGGCCGCCGAACTGCTTGACGACGTCCAGGCCCGGCCGCATCCACAGGTGGAAGGTGTTGCCCAGGATGATCTGGGCGCCCATCTCTTCCAGCGAACGGGGCGTGACGCCCTTGACCGTGCCGTAGGTCCCCACGGGCATGAAGATGGGCGTCTGCACGACGCCGTGGTTGAGCGTGAGCGTGCCGCGGCGGGCGCGGCCTTCGGTCTTGAGGAGGTCGAACTTCAGCATGGGATGGGGATTGTCGCAGCGGGGAGGGGCAGGCCTACACTGAACCGCGATGAGGATCTCCGCCACGGTCACATCCCGGCTGCTTTGCCTGCTGGCCTACCTCATGCTGCCCACGGCGGCCCTGGCCTGCGGCCCCTACCGCGTGGCCTTCTACGAGTACGCCGTCCTCTACCACCGCGGCGCCGACGGCCAGTACCGCGGCATCGACAAGGACCTCATCGACGAGCTGGCGCGGCGCAGCGGCTGCCGCTTCGAGACCCGCCTGGAATCGCGGGCCCGCACCTGGGCCCTGCTGAGCACGGACGGCGTCGACATCACGGTGTCCGCGGTCATGAATCCCGAGCGCGGGCGCGTGGCCGAGCTGGTGCCCTATATCCAGTCGCGCCGCGTCGTGCTGCTGCACGACCGCACGGTGCCCAACACGCCGGAAGCCTTTCTGCAGGACGAGAGCCGCCGCCTGCTCAAGGTGCGCGCCGCCCGCGACGGCCCACGCATGGAGGCCTTGCTCGCCCAGTTGCAGCAGCGCGGGCGCATCGTCGAGGCGCCCGACCAGCCCACCGCCGTGCGCGTCTTCAAGGCCGGCCGCGCCGACGCCCTGCTGATCGGCGTTGCCAGCCTGGCCCGGCTGCGCCAGCAGGATCCCGAGCTGCAGGCCTACGAGACCGCCGTCTGGGCCCCGGCGGAGCGGGTCGTCGGCGCGCTGGCCTTGTCGCGGGAGCGGGTCAGCGCGGCAGACCGTGAGCGATTGCGCGAGACGCTGCTGGCGATGCGGCGCGATGGCAGCCTGGACGCTATCGTGCGTCGACATGCCGGAGACAAGCTGGCTCCCGCCCTGCGCCTGCCCGATGGCGACGGCGGACCCTGATTGCGCGAGAGAACCCAACCGATGCTGAGCCGACGCCCCCTGCTCGCACTCGCCGCGGCCCTGCCTCTGCCCGCGTCGGCAGCGCGCGCGCCGCTGCCGGTCTTCTGCCACGCCCTGCCGCCGCTGAGCTTCGAGCAGGACGGTCAGGTCGTAGGCCTGGCCACCGACCTGCTGCGCCGCATGGCCGACCTGGCCCAGCTGGAGCCCGCCATCGCCCTGCAGCCGCGGCTGCGCGCCGAGAAGTCCTTCCTGGAAACCCCCGGCAGCCTGCTCTTCCCGCTGGCCCGCCTGCCCGAGCGCGAGAGCCGCTACCGCTGGGTGGGCCCCATCCTGCCGCGCCGCGTCAGCATCTACAGCCTGAGCCAGCGCAGCGACATCCGCTTCCGCGGCCTGCAGCAGCTCGACGGCCTGAAGGTGGGCGCCACCGCCGGCACGGCCACGCTGGAGCAGCTGCTCGCCGAGGGCCTGAAGCCCGGCAAGGAGCTGGAGGTGTCGCCCAGCTACGAGACCAGTGTCAAGAAGCTGCTGGCCGGGCGCATGGACCTGCTGGTGATCGGTGACCTGAACATCTACTGGCAGCTGCACCAGATGAAGGAGGCGCCGGAGCGCATCCGCGAAGTGGCCGTGCTCGATGCCAGTGGCGACTACTACTTCGGCTTGCGGGTGGACGGCGATCCTGCGCCGGCGGAGGCCCTGCAGCGGGCCCTGGACCAGCTGCGACGCCATGGCGCCATCGACAAGCTCAGGCAAGCCTATGGCCTGCCGGCCAGCAGCAGCTAGCCACGGCGCATCGCGGCCCGGTCGGCGGCGGGACTAGACTGGCCGCAAACCAAGACGAGGTCGGGGGCGATGCTGAAGTTGCGGCGCTTGGCGTTGGCACTGGGCCTGGGGCTCGGGGGGCTGAGCTGCGCCGCCCAGGACTGCGGCCCCTACCGCGTCGGCCTGCGCGAGTACCCCCGCCTCTACGAACGCGATGCTGCTGGCCGCTTCGGCGGCCTGGACAAGGACTTCTTCGACGCCCTGGCCGAGCGCAGCGGCTGCAAGCTCGAATTCCATCTCGAATCCCAGCCAAGGCTGTGGGCGCGCCTGGCGCGCGGCGACTTCGACATGGCCAGCTGGGTGGTGTGGAGCGAGGAGCGTGCCGCCATCGTGCGCATCATTCCGCTGATGAGCGGCCGCATGACGGCGGTGACCTGGCGCGATGCCGGCATCAAGGGCGAGACCGAGTTCCTGGCCGACGCCAGGCTGCGCGCCGTCGCCATCCGGCAGGCCCTCTACGGCGCCGGCTACGACGCGCTGCTGGCCCAGTTGCGTGCCCAGGGCCGGGTCAGCGAGGTGGCCGATTTCGACATCGCCTGGCGCGCCTTCGCCGGCCGCCGCGCCGAGCTGATCCTGGCCTATCCCTGGAGCCTGGCCGGCCAGCCCGCCGAGGTGCTGGCCCAGCTGCAGTTCAGCGATTGGCATGCGGGCGCCCCGTCCACGAACTCCGGCCTGGCCCTGTCGCGCAGGACCGTGCGCGAGGCCGATGCGCTGAAGCTCGAGCAGGCCTTGCGCAGGATGCACCAGGACGGCAGCCTGGCCCAGATCATGAGCCGGCATCTGCCCAGCGACGTGATGAAGCTGCTGCCGCCCTGAGCGGCCCGGTCGCACGGGGACAATGCCGCCATGCCCCTGACCCTGGCCGCCCCAGCCGAGCACGAAGTCGTCGTCAAGAAGAGCCGTTTTCTCGGCCGCGTCGAGCCCTGCGCCGACCGCGCGGCGGCCCTCGCCCGCGTCGCCGAGCTGCGCGCCGCCCATCCCGGCGCCGCCCATGTCTGCTGGGCCCTGCTGGCCGGCGGCCACTCGGCCGCCAATGACGACGGCGAGCCCGGCGGCACCGCCGGCCGGCCCATGCTGGACGTGCTGCGCCACCAGGGCCTGGACGGCGTGCTGGCGACGGCCGTTCGCTACTGGGGTGGCGTCAAGCTGGGCGCCGGCGGCCTGGTGCGGGCCTACACCGACTGCATCGCCCAGGCCCTGCTGACCGCCGACAAGGTCGAGCGCGTGGCCCAGGTGGAGCTGGGCTGCGAGCTGCCCTATGAACTGGAAGGCCGGCTGCGCCGCCTGGCCGAGCAGCATGGGGCCCAGCTCGTTGACGTGCGGCACGAGACGCGCGTCAGCATGCGCTTCAGCCTGCCCGTAACGGCCCGCACCGCTTTCACGGCCGCCGTCGACGAAGCGGCCCAGGGCCGGCTGGCCTGGGCGCGCGAGAGCAGCATCGCGTAGATCAGTCCCCGCCCGTGCCGGTCGCCAGCACCGCGCCCTGGGTGCCGACGACCCAGACCGTCTTGCTGTCCTTGGTCGTGATGCCCAGCAGATCCTGCTTGGTCACCTTGGCCTGCTGCTTCCAGGTCTTGCCGCCGTCCGTCGTCGCGAGAACCATGTCTGGCCACCATCGGTGCTGACGACTGCCGGCCCCGGACTGCCCACCGCCCAGTCCCTGAAACGGTTGCCGACCCGGTTCAAGAAAGCACGGCATGACAGGCCGTTCACCGGGAGGCTAACGCCATGATGCCCGACCTTGTCTGAGCCCCTGGTGACCCAGAGGTTTCACGACGTAGCGCCGCCGCGTGACGCCTCCGTCGCTCAGCCGCGCGTGCGCTCCAGCAGCATCGCGTCGCCGTAGCTGAAGAAGCGGTAGCGCTGCGCAATGGCATGCGCATAGATGGCGCGGATGCGCTCATGGCCGGCCAGCGCGCTGACCAGCATCATCAGCGTGCTCTTGGGCAGATGGAAGTTGGTGACGAGGCGGTCGACGACGCGGAACTGGAAGCCCGGCGTGATGAAGATGTCGGTCTCGCGGGCGCCGGCCTGCAACTGCCCGCCGCGGGCCGCCGACTCGAGGGCGCGCAGCGTCGTCGTGCCGACGGCCACGACGCGGCCGCCGCGCGCACGGCAGGCAGCGACGGCATCGACAGTCGACTGCGGCACCTCGAACCATTCGCTGTGCATCTTGTGGTCGGCCAATTGCTCGACGCGCACCGGCTGGAAGGTGCCGGCGCCGACATGCAGGGTCACATGGGCCTGCTCGACGCCCTTCCCTGCCAAACGGGCCAACAGGGCCTCGTCGAAATGCAGGGCCGCCGTCGGCGCCGCGACCGCGCCGGGCTCCTTGGCAAACACGGTCTGGTAGCGGCGCACGTCGTCTTCGCCGTCGGCATGGGCGATATAGGGCGGCAGCGGCACATGGCCGTGAGCCTCCAGCAGCGCGAAGGGGTCGCCGGCAAAGCGCAGGTGGAAGAGGCCGTTGTCGGGCCCGCAGCGCCCCAGCACCTCGGCGTCGAAGGCGTCGGCAAAGCGCACGCGGCTGCCGGGCTTGGGGCTCTTGCTGGCGCGCAGATGCATCCAGACTTCCTGGGTGCCAGGCAGCACGCGCTCGACCAGGGCCTCGACATTGCCGCCGGTCGCCTTCACGCCGAACAGGCGCGCCTTGATGACCTGGGTGTTGTTGAAGATCAGCAGATCCCCCCGGTTCAGCAGCTCCGGCAACTCGCGGAACACGCGGTCCACGAGGACGTCGCCGCTGGCGTCCAGCAGGCGCGAGGCGCTGCGCTCGGCGGCCGGGTGCTGGGCGATCAGCTCGGGGGGGAGGTCGAAATCGAAGTCGGCGACGGTCAGATCGGGCATGGGGCCGAGATTGTCTCAGCCCTTGGCCCGCTGGCCTCAGGGCTTGGCCAGATGCCAGACCTGGTTGACGTTGTCGCCGGTGCGGTCGCCGGGCTTGCTGTCCTTGACCCAGCCATAGACCGGCTTGCCCTTGTAGGCCCATTGCTTGCTGCCGTCGTCGCGGGTCACGACGCTCCAGTCGCCCTCGGGCTTGGCGTCGGCGGCAGCGGCCAGCGGCGGCCAGTTGGCCGCGCAGCGGTCGTTGCAGTTGCTCTTGCCGGCAGCGTCACGGTCGAAGGTGTAGAGCGACAGGCCGTTGGACCCGACGAAGACGCCGTCGACGGCCTGGGCCGGTGGCGCGGCCTGGGCCGAGGATGCGGCGAGGCCCGCGATGACGAGAGCGAGCAGGGAAGAACGCATGGCAAAGGCTCCAGCATGGATGGGGCGTGCAGCGTATGCCGGCCGTGCGGCCCTGCCCAAGAAGGAAAACGCGTTTTCATCCCTGAAAGCCGTTGCAGGCCGCACCGCGCCGCATGTGCTTTCTCCCCCGGCTGCGCCTTTTTGCACGCCGCCGGCCCGACGGTCACACGGCTGTCAGCGTTGTCACCCTAGACTCGCGGCCCCGTGAAGCGTCGTACCTGTCTCGCCCTGCCCGCCGTCCTCGCGCTGCCCGCGGCGGCCAGCGCGGCGCCGGCGGAGCGCTCGCTGGTCGGCTTCACCGAGAACCTGGCGCCGTTGAACTACCAGGAGGGCGCCGACGTCCAGGGCTTCAGCGTCGAGCTGCTGCGCCGGATGGCGGCCACCGCCGGCTTGCCGCTGGAGCTGCAGGTGCTGCCCTGGCAGCGCGCCGTGCAGATGGCCGAGGGCCAGGCCAACAGCGTGCTGTTCTCGCTGACGCGCACGCCCGAGCGCGAGGCGCAGTTCCAATGGATCGGGCCCATCGCCCCGCGGCGCGTGCTGATCTACCGCCTGGCCAAGCGCGCCGACCTCAGCCTGCCCCAGCTCAGCGAGTTGCGCGAGCGCCGCATCGGCGTGGTGCGCGACTCGGCGGCCGACCGCCTGCTGCAGGCCGCCGGCCTGAAGCCTGGCGTCGAACTCGAGCACGGCCTGGACGACGCCACCAATGTGCGCAAGCTGCTGGCCAGCCGCATGGAGTTCGTCGTGCTGCTCGACTGGGCCGCCGCCTGGGCCATGCGCCAGCACAAGCTGGACTACGCCACGCTGCAACCCGTCATGGAGCTGGATGTGTCGCGGTCCTACTGGTTTGGCCTGCGGCCCGACGCCGAACCGGCCGTGGCGAGACGCCTGCAGGCGGCGCTGGATGCGATGAAGCGCGACGGCCGCTACGAACAGTTGAGGCAGCGCTACTTCCGCTGAAGCAGCGGCCGGCAAAATGCCGCCCATGCCCGAGGCCGCCGCCACACCCCAGCCAGCGCCCAAATCCGCGCCGCAGAAGGCGATGGAGAAGCTCGGCCTGCTGCGCGACATCGACCTGGCCCTGCACCTGCCGCTGCGCTACGAGGACGAGACCCGCATCACGCCCATCGCGGCCCTGCACGAGAACGAGCCGGCCCAGGTGGAGGGCGTCGTGGTGGACTGCCAGGTCGAGCTGCGCAGCCGCCGCCAGCTGCTGGTGCGCGTGAAGGACGAGTCCGGCACGCTGCTGCTGCGCTTCCTGCACTTCTACCCCTCGCAGCAGAAACAGATGTCGGCGGCCGCGCGGCTGCGCGTGCGCGGCGAGGCGCGCGTCGGCTTCTTCGGCCGCGAGATGGTGCATCCCGTCGTCAAGGTCGTGGACGCGGACACGCCGCTGGCGCAATCGCTGACGCCCGTCTACCCGGCCTCCAGCCAGCTGCCCCAGGCCTATCTGCGCAAGGCCGTGGCCTCGGGCCTGGCGCGGGCGGATCTGCGCGAGATCCTGCCGGCCGGCGTCGTGCCGCAGGGCCTGCCCAGCCTGAAAGAGGCCCTCAACTACCTGCACCACCCGCCGCCCAGCGCCTCGCAGGAGGCGCTGCACGAGCACCACCACCCGGCCTGGCACCGGCTCAAGTTCGAGGAGCTGCTGGCCCAGCAGCTGTCGCAGCTGCAGGCCCAGCGCGAGCGGGCCCTGCTGGTCGCGCCCGCGCTGCGCGCCCGGCCGGGCGGCCTGCACGAGAAGCTGCTTGCGGTCCTGCCCTTCCAGCTGACCGGCGCGCAGCAACGCGTGTCCGAGGAGATCGCGCAAGACCTGGCCCGGCCCCAGCCGACGCACCGCCTGCTGCAGGGCGACGTGGGTTCAGGCAAGACGGTGGTGGCCGCCCTGGCCGCGGCCATCGCCATCGATGCCGGCTGGCAGTGCGCGCTGATGGCGCCGACCGAGATCCTGGCCGAGCAGCATTTCCGCAAGCTGATCGGCTGGCTGGAGCCGCTGGGGCTGAAGGTGGCCTGGATCACCGGCAGCGTCAAGGGCAAGGCGCGCCAGAAGATGCTGGACGCGGCGGCCTCGGGCGAGGCCCAGCTCATCGTCGGCACCCATGCCGTCATCGAGGACAAGGTGCGCTTTGCCAAGCTCGGCCTGGCCATCATCGACGAGCAGCACCGCTTCGGCGTGGCCCAGCGGCTGGCGCTGCGCAACAAGCTCAAGGCGATGGATCTTGAGCCTCATCTGCTGATGATGAGTGCCACGCCCATTCCGCGCACGCTGGCGATGACCTATTTCGCCGACCTGGACGTGTCCACCATCGACGAGCTGCCGCCCGGCCGCAGCCCCATCGTGACCAAGGTGTTCACCGAGTCCAAGCGCCACGACGTGGTCGACAAGATCCGCGGTGCGGTGGCCGATGGCGCCCAGGTCTACTGGGTCTGCCCGCTGGTGGAAGAAAGCGAGGCGGTCGACCTGCGCAATGCCACGGAGACGCATGCGGAGCTGAGCGCGACGCTGGCGGGCACCCGCGTCGGCCTGCTGCATGGCCGCATGTCGCCCGCCGACAAGGCCGCCGTGATGGCGCAGTTCTCCAGCGGAGAGATGAGCGTGCTGGTGGCCACCACCGTCATCGAAGTGGGCGTGGACGTGCCCAATGCCAGCCTGATGGTCATCGAGCATGCCGAGCGCTTCGGCCTGGCGCAGCTGCACCAGTTGCGCGGCCGCGTCGGGCGCGGCGCGAAAGCGAGTGTGTGCGTGCTGATCTACAGCCCGCCGCTGTCCGACACCGGCAAGTCGCGCCTGAAGGCCATGGCCGAGACGACCGACGGCTTCGAGATCGCGCGCCGCGACCTCGACATCCGCGGCCCGGGGGAATTCATGGGTTCGCGCCAGAGCGGCGCCGAGCTGCTGCGCTTTGCCGACCTGCAGGAGGACGCGCCGCTGCTGGTCGCGGCGCGCGCGCTGGCGCCGAAGCTGCTGGACGAGCATCCCGAGGCCGCGCGCCGCCAGGTAGCGCGCTGGCTCGGGACCAAGGCCGAGTTTCTGAAAGCTTGAGCTCGACCGAGGTCAGGCCCTGCGGCCTGCAATGCTGATTACTTGCAGGTGAAGCTCCTGGCGCTCACCTCCTTGACATTGCCCGCGCCGCAGGTGGCCAGGGCCTGTTCGCCCATCTTGGTGACGGCCTGGGTGTCGGTCGGCGTCGTGACGGGCGGCGCGAAGACGCAGGCGCTCAGCAGGGCTGCGGCAGTCAGAGCGATGGAGAAGGAAGCGAAACTGTTCATTCGAGTTCTCGGGGTCAGGTGTTGAAGAGCCCTCATCCTCTCCAACCCGGAAGAAGCGGTCACGCGACAAACGACGGACTGCAGATTGCCCAGGACAGGCTGCACACCCGACGGTCACATGCCCTGCGCCTTGCATGGCGCCGGTCCTCTGACAGGCGTCGGACAAACTGAGCCCGGACACATTCAGTCCTGAGGACTGAATGCGCCTGGCGAAGGACAGAGCCTCTGGCTCTGGCACGCAGGTCTTGTCCTCGGTCCGGTCAGAGCTCCAGCTTCTCCCGCAGCAACTTCGCCTGCCGCCGCGAGACCTCGACCTGGTGCCCGTCGCGCAAGCTCACGCGATAGCCGTCGTTGCTCCAGGGCTGGATGTCCTGGATCCAGCGCAGGTTGATCAGGTGGCTGCGGCTGGCGCGGAAGAAAAGCTGGGGGTCCAGCCTCTCCTCCAGCGCGGTCAGCGTGCGCGTCAGCAGCGGGCGCTGGCCGTCGAACCAGGCCTGGGCATAGTTGCCGCAGGACTCGAAGCCGGCGATGTCGCCCAGGCGCACGAACCAGCAGCGCTCGCCGTCGCGCAGGAAGACCATGTCGTCCGCACCCTTGAAGGCCCCGGCCGCCATGGAGACCGGCGGCAGGGCGGGGCGCAGCCTTTCGCGCGCCTTGGCCAGCGCCGCCTCCAGCCTTTCGGGATCGATGGGCTTGAGCAGATAGTCCAGCGCATTGCGCTCGAAGGCGGCCAGGGCATGCTGGTCATAGGCGGTCGTGAAGACGACCAGCGGCAGGTGCTCGAGCTGGTCCAGCAGGTCGAAGCCCGTGGCGCCGGGCAGCTCGACGTCCAGCAGCAGCAGCTCCGGCTGCAGCGCCTCGATGCCCTCGCGGGCCGGCGCGAGTTCGGCGGCTTCGCCGACGATGTCGGCATCGGGAATGGCGGCCAGCAGGGTGCGCAGCTCCTGGCGGGCCAGTCGCGAGTCCTCGACGATATAGATCCTCATGCGGCCAGCTCCACGGTGACGGTGACGCGGCCGCCCGCCGTGGCGATGCGGCAGCCCGCGCCGTCGCCGCCCGCGCGCGCCAGGCGCTCGCGCAGATGGGCCAGGCCCAGGCCGGTGCTGTCCGACGCGCCCGGCGTCCACTGGCCGGGGTTGCTGACGGCCACTTCCAGCCGCGGGCCTTCGCGCTTCAGGCCGATGTCGACGACGCCACCGCCGGGCGTGCGGGCGATGCCATGCTTGATGGCGTTTTCCACCAGCAGCTGCAGCAGCATGGGCGGCACGCTGGCGCCGGCCGTGGCGGGGTCGACCTGCCAGTCCACCCGCAGCCTCTCCTCGTGGTGCAGCTGCTCCAGCGCCACGTAGTCGCGCACGACGGCCAGCTCGTCGGCCAGCGGCACGCGCTCCTTGGCGCTGTGCTGCAGGGTGTGGCGCAGCGTGTTGGACAGGCGGCTCAGCATCTCGCGGGCACGGGCCGGGTCCTCGTTGATGAGGGCGCGCAGGTTGTTCAGCGCGTTGAACAGGAAGTGCGGGTTGATCTGGGCGCGCAGCACCTGCAGCTCGAGCTCGCGGGCGGCGGTCTCGGCCTTCCATTTCGCGATCTCGCCGGTGCGCCAGCGGTTGATCATCGCCACGCCGACCCAGACCGCCATCCACAGCCACAGCAGCACGCTGGTGTTGAAGGTGTAGGTCATCAGCACCAGCCAGCCGCGCGGCATGCCGGGCGGGAAGTGCAGCAGGCCCAGGGCGAGGCCGGCCGAGTTGACGACATAGGTGAGCAGCTGCACGACGAAGGCGAGCAGTGGCGGTGCCAGCAGCATGCGCAGCATCAGGCCGCGCGGCGGCAGGTCCAGCCAGGCGCGGCGCAGGGCCAGGGCGCGCATGGCCTCGCTGGCCATCCACAGCGCGGCGCCAAGGAAGACCATCACGAAGATCAGGGAGCCCGTCAGCGCCCCGAAGCTCGCGATCATCGCGATGGAGAGGCCGCTGTAGCAGCTCCACAGCAGCGCCTGCACCGCGCTGCGCCTGCGCACGTTCATGGGCCTCCCCGGGATCGTTGCTTTACTTGGCCGCCAGGAAGCCCTTGACTTCGCCGACCAGCCAGTCGGCATCGTCCCACATCAGGAAGTGGTAGCCGCGCTGGCTCATGGACACCTTGGCACCGCTCAGGCCGGCGTACTGGGTCTCGAAGATCTTCCTGGTGCTGTCCAGCGTCGAGCCCATGGGTTCGAAGGCCGCCCAGGCGCCGAGCACCAGCGTCGGCGCGGTGATCTTGGGCAGCAGCGGGCGCAGGTCGTCGCCCCAGAGTTCGGACATGGCCTGGGCCGAGGTCGCGCGGTCGCTGGCAAGGCTCCAGCCGTAGACGCGCTCATTGTTGGCGGGCGTGCGGCTCATGCCCATCGAGCCCTGGCGGGCGCCGGCCTCCCACTGCTCCTTGCTGGCGGACTGCATCTGCTGGCGCATGCCGGCGGCCATGCCGCGTGCGGCTTCGGGCGTCATGCCGCGCAGGCCGGCCAGGAAGGGCAGGGTGTCGACGATGACGAGGCGCTCGATGCGGCCGGGCTTCTCGGCCGCCATCTGCAGGGCCAGCGCACCGCCCAGGCTGTGGCCCATGACGACGGGCCTGTCCAGCTTGCGGTCGTCCACATAGGCCAGCAGGCGGTCGCGCATGCCGTTCATGAAGTTGTCGGTCGCCACGGCCGGCGCGCCGGCAAAGCCGGGCAGCTGCACGATATGGCATTGCACGCCGGGCTGCAGCGCGGCGCAGGTCTGGTCCCAAGTGGAGGCGGCGCTGTTCAGGCCGGGGATCATCAGCACCGGCTTGCCCTGGCCGACGACTTCGACACGCAGGTCGCGGAACTCGGCGGTGGCGGCCTTGCTGTTGCCGACGTACAAGGCCGTCGCGATGGCCACGGCAGCACCGAACAGGCCCATCCAGGAACGCTTAGACATGCGGAGTCTCCATCGAGGTTGTGATGGAGCGCATGTTGCCGACGTTCTCGCCCGTCACCGGCGGCCGGATGACGAACGGCGAGCCGGGCGGACGGATGGCGAGCCGCCTGGACGGACGGGGCCTACTTCAGCCTTTGAGCCCAGTACACCAGCACCTCGGTGCGCGGCTGGATGTCGCTCGACGTGTAGGTATAGACCGGCACGACATTGATGGCGTCCAGCGTGTTGAGCCCGGAGATGATGCGGCCGAAGACGGCATAGCCCGGGTTGGCGGCGTTCTGATGGTCGAGGCTGGTGTTGTCGACGACGTTGAAGAAGAACTGGCTGGTCGCCGAGTCGGCGTCGCTGCGGCGGGCCATGGCGATCGTGCCGCGCAGATTGGACAGGCCGTTGTTGCTCTCCAGCTTGATGGGCGCATACAGCGGCGTCTTGGTCACCATGCCGCTGGTATAGCCGCCACCCTGGATGACGAAGTCGCGGTCGACGCGGTGGATCAGCGTCTTGGTGTAGAAGCCCGCGGCGACGTATTTGTAGAAGTTGGCGACCGTTTGCGGCGCATAGCTGTCGTAGAGCTCGACGACGATCTCGCCGCTGCTGGTCAGCATGCAGACGGTACCCCACTGGCTGGCCGCCGACGCCGCCAGGCCGGCCGCGCTGCAGGACAACGTCGGTGCATTCGGATTGGGATTGGGCTTGGGGTATTGCGTGCCGCCGCCCCCACCGCCGCCACCGCCTCCCACTTCGATCTCGACGCCGCCGCCGCAGGCGCTCAGCAGGGTGGCCGAGCCGATGACAAGCAACAGGGCGGCGAGACGTTGGAACATGGCAGGACACCCGCGAGGTGGAAGGGCCTGCCTAACGAAGCGGTCCGCCGTCTGGACGACAGGCGGACGCAGCTTGTTACAGAGGAATCACCTTGGCATCGGTGATGGTGACGTCGACCAGCGGCACGTCCTGGAGATTGGTGTTGACCGCGCGGATCTTGTCGACGATGTCCAAGCCCACCGTGACCTGGCCGAAGACCGCGTAGCCGGGGTTCGCCGGGTTCGCGTAGTTCAGGCTCGTGTTGTCCACGGTGTTGATATAGAACTGGCTGGTGGCGCTGTTGGCCACCGAGGTGCGGGCCATGGCCAGCGTGCCGCGCAGATTGGACAGGCCGTTCTGGCTTTCCAGCGTGATGGCGCCGTAGGTGGGCGCCTTCTCGACCAGCCCCGACGCATTGCGGGTGACGCCGCCGGCCTGGATGACGAAGTCCTTGATGACGCGGTGGAAGACAGTGCCCTTGTAGAAGCCGTCGTTCACGTACTTCAGGAAGTTGTCCACGGTGATGGGCGCGTGGTTGCGGTCCAGGCCCAGCTCGATGTCGCCCATGGAGGTCGTGATCTTGACCTTGTGCGTGACGGTCAGCTGGACCGGCGTCGGCGGCGGCGTGACGGGGTCGCCGCTGCTGCCGCCACCGCCGCCGCAGGCGGTCAGGGTCAGGGAGAAGAGAGCTGCCAGGGCCAGCGGGCGACGGCGCAGTCGAGTCAATGTCATTTCAAACTTCAAGGTTGTCGATCAAACGGGTGCTGCCGATTTTCGCAGCTCCTAACGCGACCAGCGGCTGACCGTCCACCGCTGGCCCCAGGTCGTGCTGCCGGCGCAGCGTCACATAGTCCGGCGCCCAGCCGGCATCGCGCAGGGCCTGCATCGCGTCGGCTTCCATGGCGGCCACGTCGCGCCCACCCGCCTGCCAGCGGGCGATCAGTGCCCTCAGCGTGCGCGACAGGCGCAGCGCCTCCAGCTTCTCGGCTTCGCTCAGATACCCGTTGCGCGATGACAGGGCCAAACCCTCCGGGCTGCGGCGCGTCTCGCCACCATGGATTTCAATCGGCAAGGCCATCTGGGCCGTCATGCGGCGCAGCACCATCAGCTGCTGGTAGTCCTTCTTGCCGAACACCGCCAGCGTGGGCTGCACGATGTTGAAGAGCTTGTGCACGACAGTGCAGACGCCGGTGAAGAAGCCGGGGCGGAAATGGCCTTCGAGGATGTCGGCCAGCTCGGCCGGCGGGCTGACCTTGTAGCCCTGGGGCTCGGGATAGAGCTCCTTCTCGCTGGGCGCGAAGACGATGTCGCAGCCGGCGCTTTCCAGCAGCGCGCAGTCGCGTTCCAGCGTGCGCGGGTAGGTGTCGAAGTCCTCATGCGGCGCGAACTGCAGGCGGTTGACGAAGATGCTGGACACCACGGCACCCGCCGGGCCGACCAGCTCGCGCGCCTGCTTCACGAGGGCGAGGTGACCCTCATGCAGATTGCCCATGGTCGGCACGAAGCCGCGCTGGCGGTGGATGGCCAGGGCTTCGCGCAGCTCGGCGATGGTGTGGATGACCTGCATAAGTCTCAATCAGTTGGGGACAGAGCTGGCCACGGCGTGGCTGCGGTCAGTCCCGCAATGTCAAACAAAACCGTGGATCTCGTTCACCGGGAAGGTCTTGGCCTTCACTTCGTCGACATAGCCCTTCACCGCGGCCAGCACCGAGTCCTTGCCTGCCATGAAGTTCTTGACGAAGCGCGGCTTGCGGCCCGGCGTGATGTTGAGCATGTCGTGCAGCACCAGCACCTGCCCCGAGGTGCCGACGCCGGCGCCGATGCCGATGACGGGCACCGGCGATTCGGCCGTGATCTCGGCGGCGAGAGCCGCGGGCACCATCTCGTAAAGCAGCATGGCGGCGCCGGCCTCGACGGCCTCCCACGACTCGCGCTTCATGCGGGCGGCGCTTTCCTCGTCGCGGCCCTGCACCTTGAAGCCGCCCAAGGCGTTCACCGTCTGCGGCGTGAAGCCCAGGTGCACGCAGACCGGGATGCCGCGCTCGCTGATGAAGCGCACCGTCTCGGCCGTCCAGCCCCCGCCTTCGAGCTTGACCATGTGGGCGCCGGCCTTCACCAGCGCGGCGGCGCTTTTCCAGGCCTCTTCCTTTGACGAGTGGTAGCTGTCGAAGGGCAGGTCGGCAATGATCCAGGCCCAATGGTGGCCGCGCGACACGCAGAAGGTGTGATAGACCATGTCCTCGATGCTGACCGGCGCCGTGGAGCCGCGGCCCTGCAGCACATTGCCCAGGGAATCGCCGATCAGCAGGATGTCGACGCCGGCCTCGTCCAGCAGTGACGCAAAGGCCGCGTCATAGCAGGTCAGCATGGCGATCTTCTCGCCGCTGGCGTGCATCTGCGCGAGGCGCGGCAGGGTCATGGGCTTGCGATCAGTCATGGGGTACCTCGGTGTAAACCCTGGGGGCCCTGATGGGGCGGCGGCAGTGTAGCGTTCGGCTCCTTTCCCTGAAGTCGACCGCTTGCCATGACCCTGACCGAGCTGCGTTACATCGTCGCCGTCGCCCGCGAGCGTCATTTCGGCCGCGCGGCCGAGGCCTGCTTCGTGTCGCAGCCGACGCTGTCGGTCGCGATCAAGAAGCTGGAGGAGGAGCTCGACCTGAAGATCTTCGAGCGCGGCGGCAGCGAGGTCAGCGTGACGCCGCTGGGCGAGGAGATCGTGCGCCAGGCCCAGTCGGTGCTCGACCAGGCCGGCGCCATCAAGGAGATCGCCAAGCGCGGCAAGGACCCGCTGGCCGGCGCGCTGCGCCTGGGCATCATCTACACCATTGGCCCCTATCTGCTGCCCGAGCTGGTCAGGCACAGCATCGAGCTCTACCCGCAGATGCCGCTGATGCTGCAGGAGAACTTCACCGTCAAGCTGCTGGAGATGCTGCGCACCGGCGAGCTGGACTGCGCCATCATGGCCGAGCCCTTCCCCGAAGCGGGCCTGGCCACGGCGCCGCTGTATGACGAGCCCTTCATCGTCGCGCTGCCGGCCGTCCACCCGCTGGCCACGCGCGAGACCATCTCCGCCGAGGAGCTCAAGCGCGAGACCATGCTGCTGCTGGGCACCGGCCACTGCTTCCGCGACCATGTGCTGGAGGTCTGCCCCGAGTTCGCGCGCTTCTCCAGCGACGCCGAGGGCATTCGCCGCAGCTTCGAGGGCTCCTCGCTGGAGACCATCAAGCACATGGTGGCGTCCGGCATGGGCGTGACCGTCGTGCCCCAGCTGTCGGTGCCGCGCGACCCGACGCCCCATCTGCGCTTCGTGCCGTTGAGCGAGCCGGTGCCGACGCGCCGCGTCGTGCTGGCCTGGCGGCGCAGCTTCACGCGCTACGAGGCCATCGCGGCCCTGCGCAATGCCATCTATGCCTGCCAGCTTGGCGGCGTCACCCGGCTCACCCCCTAACCCGTCATCCCGCAGGGGATCCAGCCTGCCGGAACATCGGCCGCCGCCAG
Organism: Roseateles sp. GW821-FHT09H10; assembly: GCF_059415865.1. Taxonomy (NCBI): domain Bacteria; kingdom Pseudomonadati; phylum Pseudomonadota; class Betaproteobacteria; order Burkholderiales; family Sphaerotilaceae; genus Roseateles; species Roseateles sp. GW821-FHT09H10. Next base: position 783,981 of record NZ_JBWKOB010000002.1, read on the forward strand.
ATGATTTTGGCTATGGTTAGATTAGTTCTATTCAAAGCCAGCAATCGATAGGCGTCATTAAGCTTTGGTTTCCCACCGAATCCCAGGAGACGCCATGAGTGACCCGACCACCGCCCAGCCCGCAGGCAAGTGCCCCTTCCACCACGCCGCCGGCAGCGGCACCAGCAACCGCGATTGGTGGCCCAACCAGCTCCGCGTCGACCTGCTGAACCAGCACTCCAGCAAGTCCAACCCCCTCGGCGAGTCTTTTGACTACGCCGAGGCCTTCGCCAAGCTGGACTACTCCGCTCTCAAGGCCGATCTGGTCAAGCTGATGACGGACAGCCAGGACTGGTGGCCGGCCGACTTCGGCCACTACGGCCCGCAGATGGTCCGCATGGCCTGGCATGCCGCCGGCACCTACCGCACCACCGATGGCCGTGGCGGCGGCGGGCGCGGCCAGCAGCGCTTCGCGCCGCTGAACTCCTGGCCCGACAACGTCAACATCGACAAGAGCCGCCGCCTGCTCTGGCCCATCAAGCAGAAGTACGGCCAGGCCATCTCCTGGGCCGACCTCTTCATCCTGGCGGGCAATGTGGCCCTGGAGTCCATGGGCTTTCGCACCTTGGGCTTTGCCGGCGGCCGCGAGGACGTCTGGGAACCCGACATGGACGTCGCCTGGGGCGCCGAGACGAAGTGGCTGGCCGATGACAAGCGCTTCGAGGGCGACCGCAGCCTGATCGCCAGCGTCGGCGCGACGCATATGGGCCTGATCTACGTGAACCCCGAAGGCCCGAACGCCAGCGGCGACTACCTGGCGGCGGCCAAGGACATCCGCGCCACCTTCGGCCGCATGGCCATGGACGACGAGGAAACCGTCGCGCTGATCGCCGGCGGCCACACCTTCGGCAAGGCTCACGGCGCCGCGCCGGAGCACCACAAGGGCCTGGAGCCCGAAGGTGCCAGCATCGAGTCCCAGGGCCTGGGCTGGACCAGCGGCTTTGGCGGCGGCCACGGCAAGGACACCATCTCCAGCGGCCTGGAGGTCACCTGGACCCAGACGCCCGCGCAATGGAGCAACCACTTCTTCGACAACCTGTTCAAGTTTGAATGGGAGGCCACCACCTCGCCCGCCGGCGCCAAGCAATGGGTGGCCAAGAATGCGCCGGAAGACATCCCCGACGCACACATCCCGGGCAAGTTCCACAAGCCCACCATGCTGACGACCGACCTGACGCTGCGCTTCGACCCCGAGTTCGGCAAGATCTCGCAGCGCTTCCGCGACGACCCCCAGGCCTTCGCCAACGCCTTCGCCCGCGCCTGGTTCAAGCTGACCCACCGCGACATGGGCCCCAAGGCGCGTTATCTCGGCCCCGAGGTGCCGAAGGAAGACCTGATCTGGCAGGACCCGCTTCCCGTTGCCACCCACCACCCGACGCCGGGTGACATCGCCGACCTGAAGGCCAAGATCGCCGCTTCGGGCCTGCCCGTCGCCGACCTCGTCTCCGTCGCGTGGGCCTCGGCCTCGACCTTCCGCGGCGGCGACAAGCGCGGCGGCGCCAATGGGGCTCGCATTGCGCTCGCTCCGCAGAAGGACTGGGCCGTCAACCAGCGCGCCGTGAAGGCCCTGCCGGCCCTGGCCGAGATCCAGAAGGCCTCGGGCAAGGCCTCGCTGGCCGATGTCATCGTGCTGGCCGGTGTGGTCGGCGTCGAGCAGGCCGCCAAGGCCGCCGGCGTGGCCGTCGAGGTGCCCTTCGCACCGGGCCGCGTCGATGCGACCCAAGCCCAGACCGACGTCGAGTCCTTCGCGCCGCTCGAGCCCCTGGCCGACGGCTTCCGCAACTACAGCAAGGGCAACCTCGGCGCCTCCACCGAGGCCCTGCTCGTCGACCGCGCCCAGCTGCTGACGCTGACCGCGCCGGAGCTGACCGCCCTGGTCGGCGGCCTGCGGGTGCTGGGCGCCAATGCCGACGGCGGCAGGCACGGCGTGTTCACCGACAAGCCAGGCACGCTGAGCAACGACTTCTTCGTCAAGCTGCTGGACATGGGCACGGTCTGGAAGCCGACCGACGCGACGGCCGAGATCTTCGAGGGCCGCGACCGCAAGACCGGCGCCGTGAAATACACCGGCACCCGGGCCGACCTCGTCTTCGGCAGCAACTCGGTGCTGCGCGCCTATGCCGAGGTCTATGCCAGCGCCGACGGCAAGGCCCGATTCGTCCAGGATTTCGTCGCCGCCTGGGCCAAAGTCATGGATCTGGACCGCTTCGACCTGACGTCAAGACCGCGCTGACCTGTGCACAGGTGACAGACTTCGGGTAAACCCATCCTCTGGCTGAGGGGATTGAGACATCCTTCACGAATTCACACGGTTTTATCCTGGAGGAACTTTGCGGCGTCGCCTAAGCGGCGCCGCTTTTTCGTTCCCAGGGAGTCCACCGTGAGCCGTAACCGCCTTCTGCACGCCGTCGCCGCTGCCGCCGCCATTGCCTGCGCCGCGCCTGCCAGCGCCCTCAACATCGTGCTGGTCGACTCGACCAACAGCTTCGCCACGTCGCCCAACGGCGCCGCTGCCTTGTTCGCCTTCCAGAAGGCGGCCAACTACTGGAACAAGACGCTGACGAATGACGTCACGCTGCGCTTCAACATCAGCTTCGACGCACTGCCCGCCAACGTGCTCGGTTCGACGAGCAGCGTCAGCAACACCGTGGCCGTCACCGACGTCTACGCCGGCCTGGCCGCCACCGGCACGACGGCGCTGGACGCCATTGCCGTGGCCAACCTGTCCAAGCTGAATGCCGGCGGTGGCCTGACCGTCCGTACCAACGACTACTACGACGTCGCCAACAAGATTGGCGTCCAGGACGCGACGGTCACCCGCACGGGCAATGCCGGCATCAACAACTACTTGGACGTCAACCAGTCCGTCATCAAGGCCCTGGGCCTGACGGGCAAGACCCAGGGCGGCCCGCTGAACGCCTACGACGCACAGATCCAGTTCAGCAACCAGTTTGCCTTCGACTTCAACCCGAGCAATGGCATCGACGCCGGCAAGTACGACTTCACCGCCGTCGCCGTGCACGAGATCGGCCATGCCCTGGGCTTCGTCAGCGGCACCGACGTCTTCGACATCGTGATGCACGGCAAGGGCCCGCTGGCTGGCGCCTTCGAAGCCGGTGCCTTCGGTACCGCCGACATCACCGAGTTCCCCATCGGCAGCACGCTGGACCTGTTCCGCTACGGCAACTCCGTCGGCGCCGACGGCAAGGCCATCCTGCAATGGTCGGCCAACCGCCCGGCCTATTTCTCGATCGATGGCGTGTCCGTGTTCGGACTCGGTGACGCCAGCTTCCAGGAGGCTGCCACCTTCTCGACCGGCGCCTACTCCGGCGATGGCGCCCAGGCCTCGCACTGGAAGGACAACGTCGGCTTCATCGACCCGAACGCCCCCGGCTGCTTCCAGAGCACGCGCCAGGTCGGCATCATGGATCCGACGTCCTCGCCCTGCTACACCGAGAACGTGACCCGCAACGACATCGCCGCCTTCGACGCGATGGGCTGGAACACCAGCGTCAACGCGCTGACGGACAAGGGCTATGCGGTCAGCTCCGCCCAGATCTACGCCATGGAAGGCGTTGCTGTCGCCGTGCCGGAACCCGGCACCTGGGGCCTGATGGCCCTGGGCATGGGCGTGGTCGGCTTCCTGGCCCGCCGCCGCCGCGTCATCTGACCGGCCCGGCCTTCGGCCAAGCCCGCCCGCGCACCGCGCCGGCGGGCTTTTTCTCGTTTCATGGCGCGCTGCACTGAATCCGTTAGGCTTGGCGCATCCTGTTTCGAAAGCCCCGCATGGCCAAGAAGTCCGCCACCCCCGCCATCAGCATCGGCATCAGCGAGAAGGACCGCGCCGCTATCGCCGCCGGCCTGTCCAAGCTGCTGGCCGAGACCTACACGCTCTACCTGACGACGCACAACTTCCACTGGAACGTCACGGGGCCGATGTTCAACAGCCTGCATGCGATGTTCATGGCCCAGTACACCGAGCTGTGGAACGCCGTCGACCCCGTCGCCGAGCGCATCCGCTCGCTGGGTTTCCCGGCGCCCGGCAGCTATGCCCAGTTCGCCAAGCTCAGCGGCCTGCCTGACGCGCCCGCCGTGCCGCCCAAGGCCATGAAGATGGTCGAGGTGCTGATGCAGGGCCACGAGGCCGTCGCGCGCACGGCACGCGCGCTGTTCCCGCTGGTCGACAAGGCCGGCGACGAGCCGAGTGCCGACCTGCTGACCCAGCGCCTGACGGTGCATGAGCAGACGGCATGGATGCTCAGGAGCCTGCTGGAAGAGTGATGAAGGTCGCCGTCCTCACCTTCGACGGCTTCAACGAGCTCGACAGCTTCATCGCGCTGGGGCTGATCAACCGGCTGTTCGCCCAGGGCTGGTCGGCAGCCATCACCAGCCCGAGCGCCCAGGTGACGTCGATGAACGGCGTCACCGTGATGGCCCAGCAGCCGCTGGAGTTCGCCAACGAGGCCGATGTCGTGCTGTTCGGCAGCGGCATCCACACCCGCGCCATCGCCAACGACCGCGTACTGCTGGACCGCCTGCAGCTCGACCCGGTGCGCCAGCTCATTGGCGGCCAGTGCTCGGGCACCCTGCTGATGGCACGCCTCGGCCTGCTGGCCGACATGCCGGCCTGTACCGACTCGACCACCAAGCCCTGGGTGGTGGAGGCCGGCGTGCGCGTCGTCGAGGAGCCCTTCTTCGCCCGCGGCCCCATCGCCACGGCCGGCGGCTGCCTGGCCTCGCAATACCTGGCCGCCTGGGTCATGGCCTCGCGGGCCGGCCTGGACGCCGCCCGCAGCGCGCTGACCTATGCGGCGCCGGTGGGCGAGAAAGAGGCCTACGTCGAGCGGGTGCTCGGCGTCATCAAGCCTTTCCTGCCGCCGGCCTGACCGCGCGGGTGGCCTGGCGCAGCCGGCTGATGCCCTCGGCCACCGAACCCACCGTCACCTGGTGGTATTCAGAGCCGGCCGGCAATTGCTCCATCAGCCGGCGGTGGGCCGTCGGCATGGCGTGATAGGGCAGATAGGGCGCCACATGGTGCAGCGCATGGAAGCGCAGGCCCACCGGGCAGAGCAGCACCGAGATCGGGCCGTTGGAGTCCACGTTCAGCGAGTCCAGCAGCTGGCCGCGTGCGTCGCGCCCCTCCAGCTCCTCGACATAGAGGTGCGTCCCACCCATGGCGCGGATGGTGTTCAGCGTGGCGATGGCGATGACGAGCAGGGCCCAGGCGCCCACCCAGACCCAGCCGGCGAAGACGCCGATGGCCACCAGCGTCCAGGCCCAGGCGCAGCACCACCATTCGATCTTCAGCGCCTCGGCGCGGGCGCTCTCCTTGATGGCCGGGGCCCGGAAGGGCATGCGCAGGGCCATGTGGACGAACTCCGGGATCATCTTTTCGCGGATGGGCGGCAGCACCATGGCCAGCGGCGTCAGGATGGCGAAGCGCACCCACAGGGCCAGCGGCAGCGCCAGGTTCAGCGCGAACAGCTTGGCGCTGGCCAGGCCGGCGCGGCCATGGAACTGGTCGTATTCGCCGTCTTCCTTGGTGCCGTAGGTGGCCTTGTTGTGGTGGCCCTGGTGGATGGGCAGGTAGAGCATGAAGGGAATCAGCAGCGGCACGCCCGACAACGCATGCCAGGTGTGGCGGAAGGCCTTCATACCCTGCTGGTGGAAGATCTCGTGGATGAAGGCCAGGCTGCGGTAGAGCAGCAGCACGGCGGCCACGAAGGCGAGCGCGCGCACCAGGCCCTGCCCGGGCAGCACGGCCACCGCGAAGCAGGCCCAGCCCAGGCCGGCGCTGAGCAGCAGATCCGTGTAGAAGATGTGCGGCTTGGGCTCGCGCAGGTCCGCCACCAGCTCCTGCACCCGCTTCATGTCGACCTGCTTGTCCATTGCCGTCCCGTCTTGCCAAACCCGACAACCATAATCCAGCGGCCCTCCGCGCTCCAGCGCTTTCGGCACCCGCCGCCGCCGGGGATGCCGACTTTTGCCCTTTTGCCGCGCCCGAGAGTCCCTTCCCGCCGCTTCAGGGCGGCGTGGGGCGGCCACGGATAATCGCGGGTTAGCCCGCCAGAAGAACTCCATGTCCGAACCCATCGCCAGCCGCATCGAGACGGAAGTCCGCCGCCGCCGCACCTTCGCCATCATCAGCCACCCCGACGCCGGCAAGACCACGCTGACGGAGAAGCTGCTGCTGTTCTCGGGCGCAATCCAGATCGCCGGCTCGGTCAAGGCGCGCAAGGCCAGCCGCCATGCGACCTCGGACTGGATGGAGATCGAAAAGCAGCGCGGCATCTCGGTGGCCTCGTCCGTCATGCAGATGGAGTACCGCGACTGCGTCATCAACCTGCTGGACACACCTGGACACCAGGACTTCTCGGAAGACACCTACCGCGTGCTGACCGCCGTCGACGCGGCGCTGATGGTCATCGACGCGGCCAACGGCGTCGAGCCGCAGACGCGCCGCCTGCTGCAGGTCTGCCGCGCCCGCAACACGCCCATCCTGACCTTCGTCAACAAAATGGACCGCGAGGTGCAGGAGCCGCTGGCGCTGATGGACGAGATCGAGCGCGAGCTGGGCATGACGGTCGTGCCCTTCACCTGGCCGGTCGGCATGGGCAAGCAGTTCCACGGCGTGATGGACCTGCGCCAGCAGCGCATGCGCGTCTTCGCTCCCGGCGAGGACCGCGCCGCCGGCACCGAGGAAGTTCTGGAAGGCCTGGACAACCCGGCCTATGCCGAGCGCTTCGGCATGCAGTACGAGAACGCCCAGGGCGAGATCGAGCTGGTGCGCGAGGCCGCGCCGGAGTTCAACCGCGAAGATTTCCTGACCGGCAAGCAGACGCCGATGTTCTTCGGCTCGGCCGTCAACAACTTCGGCGTGCAGGAAGTGCTGGACGCCCTCGTCGAGCTGGCCCCGCCGCCCGATTCGCGCCAGGCCATGCAGCGCACCGTGCAGCCGGAGGAGCCCAAGTTCACCGGCGTCGTCTTCAAGATCCAGGCCAACATGGACCCGGCCCACCGCGACCGCATCGCCTTCCTGCGCGTGGCCTCGGGCCGCTTCGAACGCGGCATGAACCTGAAGGTGGTGCGCTCGGGAAAAAGCCTGCGCCCCAACAGCGTCGTGACCTTCATGAGCCAGAAGCGCGAGCTGCTGGACGAGGCCTTTGCCGGCGACATCATCGGCATCCCCAACCACGGCGTGCTGCAGCTGGGCGACACCATCACCGAAGGCGAGGCCCTGCAGTACACCGGCCTGCCCTTCTTCGCGCCGGAAATGTTCCGCGCCGTCGAGGTGGCCGACCCGCTGAAGACCAAGCAGCTCAAGGCCGGCCTGCAGCAGCTCGGAGAAGAGGGCGCCATCCAGGTGTTCCGCCCCATCGCCGGCAGCGTGCTGCTGCTGGGCGCCGTCGGCCAGCTGCAGTTCGAGGTCGTCGCCCACCGCCTGGAGCACGAGTACGGCTGCAAGGCCCGCATCATGCCCAGCCGCTTCCAGGTGGCGCGCTGGGTGACCTGCGACGAGCCCGCCGAGCTGAAGCGCTTCATCGACGCCAACGACCACCGCATGGCCTATGACGCGGTGGACGCGCCGACCGTGCTGGTCGAGTACGCCCCCGAGCTGCGCGCCATCGAGGCCAACTGGCCCAAGATCAAGTTCCACGCGCTGCGCGAGCACGCGGGCCTGGTGTTCCAGCAGCGCCTGGACGGCTGAAGCCCCCTCGCTGGGGGGCGCAACTTCCTACGCCTTGAGGGAGCCCGGCAGGCGTCGGGATTGTGGGCCGGCAGCGGCTGTGGTTTGCTTGCGCGTCCTGAATCCAGGAGGCGCCCATGCCCGGCACTGCATTCCCCCTCGCCTGGACCGCCGTGGCGGCTGCCATGGCCCTCGCCAGCGCCGCCCAGGCCCAGCCCGCGCTGCCGGCTGCCCAGGCCTACGCGCAGGCCACCAGCACGGACTTTGCCGGCAATGCCTGTGACAGCGGCCTGCAGATCGGCACCAGCACTGCGTCGGCGGGTTGTGCCTCGGTATCGAACGGCGTGAACGCCGGGAGCATGGCCAGCGCCGGCTTTGGCAAGGCCAGCCTCACCTCCAACGCCGACACCCACAGCACCGGCACCGCCAGCCACACCGGCATTGGCTGGTCGAGCGCGAGCTTCGTGGACTGGGTCGCGATACAAGGCCCGGCCGGCAAAACCGGGATGTTGACCGGCACCCTCTTCTTCTCCGGCGGCATCGGCGCGTCGGCCAGCGGGTCGCCGAACAGCGCGACGAATGCGGGTGCCAGCTACAACTTCAGCGCCAGCTTCTTCGGCCAGAACGTGGGCCTCAGCGGCAGCGTGCTGGAGGCCAGCAACGGCATCTCGAACAGCAGCAACGCGGCGGGCGGCGCTTTCGCGGTCACGGCGGCCATCAGCTTCGGCAGCGACGGCTGGGCCCTGGGCTCGATGACGATGACGGCCATCACCCAGGCCGAGTCCTCGGCCCGGCCCTACCAAGCCACCTCGGTCTCACCCATCATCGGCGCCAATGCCAATGCCGCCGCTGCCTTCGGCCACACCCTGTACTGGGGCGGCATCACCAGCCTGACCGTCGAGGGCGTCGAACTCAGCGGCTATGCGCTGACCTCGGCTTCCGGCGCCGACTACCGCTTCTCGACCGCGCCGGTGCCCGAGCCCGGCACGCTCGCGATGCTCCTCGCCGGCCTGGCCGCCATCGGCTGGCGCCAGGGCCGCCGCAGCCGCTGAGGCGCCAGCGCCGTCAGCAGGACGATCCGAGCCAGCGGCCGGTGGACAGCATGCGCTGGTCCATCTCCTGGGCGCCGATGGCGTTGCCGGTGCGTCCGTCCACGGCATTGCCGCGTCCGTTGAGTTCGATGCGGTAGCTGCTGGGCCCGTAGGTGGCGTTGAACTTGCCCTGGGTCAGGCCGCCGCCGCCGGTGCGGCAGGCATAGCTGCCGACCGCCTCGCTGCTGGTGAGCTTGACGCCGGTCGTCTCGCACTTCCAGGGACCGGAGCCGCTGAGGGCCGACTCCAGATAGGCGGCCAGGTCGATCTTGGATTGCTGCGGCGTCAGGCAGGCCTGCTTCTCCGCGGCCTGCTGCTTGTCCATCTCGGCCTTCTGCTCATCGGTGAGGCGGCTGCGCAGCTTGGCTCGCAAGGCCGTGACTCCGGGCTTGATCGACTGGCCGTTGATCCAGATCTCACTGTCGGAGGTCCAGAGGCCGGGGTTGACCTCGAGGACGGGAGCGGCAGCGGCCGACAAGGCGGACAGGGACAGGGCCGTGACAAGGCAGAAGGAAGACAGGCGAGGCATGTTGAAGTGAAGAGCTCGGGACGGCGCGCATTGCAGCAGCCGCAGCGCGCAGGCGGCAATCCCTCGATCACTGGCCGCATGTAACGGCTCGCTACCATCACGCCATGCCCACGCCTGCGTCCCGCCCTTGCCCGTCCTGCAGCAACCCCATGGAAGTGCACGAGCTGCCCGGCCAGTACGACAGCCGGGTCGAGATCGACTTCTGCTTCGGCTGCCAAGGCATCTGGTTCGACAGCATGGAGAACCTCAAGCTGGCCCCTGCTGCGGTGGCGACGATGTTCAAGCAGATGCACAGGCACAACGACGAGCCGCATGCGCCGCTGGCCGGCCGGCTGCGCTGCGCGCAATGCCGTGGCGGCCTGGTGCAGGGCTTCGACATCGTGCGCAGCGGGCGCTACATCACCCATCGCTGCCCCGCCCAGCATGGCCGCTTCAGCAGCTTCTCGTCCTTCATGATCGAGAAGGGCTTCGTGCGCCAGCTCACCAAGCCCGAGATCGCCGACATCGCGAAGAAGGTCGGCGTCATCAATTGCAGCAACTGCGGCGCGCCGGTGGACCTGCGCAAGGAGGACGCCTGTTCGCATTGCCGCTCGGCCCTGTCGCTGCTGGACCCGGCCGCGGTGCAGAAGGCGCTGGAGCACTATGCCCGGCCCGCGGCCCCCGTCCCCGCGACGGCAGTCGCAGATGCCATGCTGGCGATGGCGCGCCAGCGTTCGCACGCCGGCCGCATGGAGGTCTGGCCCTCCGACGCCCGGCTCACCGGTGGCGGCCTGGCGGTGGACCTGTTCGCGGTCGGGCTCAGCCTGGTCAGCAGCCTGTGGGACGACTGATGCCGACGGACTTCGACAAGGGCCTGGCCCTGCACCAGCAGGGCCGTCTGGCCGAGGCCGAGCCGCTCTACCGCCGCGTGCTGCGCACGGCGCCCACGCACTTCGACGCCCTGCACCTGCTGGGCGTCCTCTGCGGCCAGACCGACCGCTTCGACGAGGCCCTGACCCTGCTGAACCGCGCCCTGGCCCAGCGCCCCGACAGCGCCCCGGCCCTGAACAACCTCGGCAACACCCTGGGCAGCCTGGGCCGCCACCAGGAGTCCGTGCAGGCCTTCGAGCGCGCCCTGGCCGTGCGGCCAGAGGACGCCAAGGCCCTGCGCAACCGCGGCACCAGCCTGCGCGCACTGGAGAGGCCCGACGAGGCCCTGGCCAGCTTCGATGCGGCCCTGGCCTTGCAGCCCGCCTACTCCGAGGCGCTGATCGGCCGCGCCGAATGCCTGCTGGCCCTGCACCGGCGCGGCCAGGCCATCGAAGCCTTCCAGCAGGCGCTGGCCCTGGGCAAGGACGTCGACCAGATCCAGTACGCGCTGGCGGCCCTGGGCGTGGGCAGCGCCCCGACGACGGCACCAGCCGGCTATGTCGAGGCCCTGTTCGACATGTATGCCCACAACTTCGACAGCCACCTCGTCAAGACCCTGGGCTATCGCACGCCCGAGCTGCTGGTGGCCGAGTTGCAGCGCGCCCAGCCGGCAGGGGGCGGGCAAGTCATCGACCTCGGCTGCGGCACCGGCCTGTGCGGGCCGCTGCTGCGGCCGCTGGCTGCACGGCTGACCGGCGTGGACCTGTCGGGCCTGATGCTGGCCAAGGCGCGCGAGCTGGACCTGTACGACGAGCTGGTGCAGGGCGACATCGCCGCGGCGCTGGAGGGCCAGCCGGGTCGTTTCGACATCGCTGTGGCCGCCGACGTCTTCGTCTACATCGGCGACCTGGAGGCCGTCTTCGCCGCCACCGCGGCCGCGCTGCGCACCGGCGGTTTGTTCGCCTTCTCCGTCGAGGCCTGCGAGGACGAGACCGATTTCCGCCTTGGCGCCAAGCGCCGCTATGCCCATTCTCAGCGCTATCTGCAGCGTCTGGCGGACACACACGGTCTCTGCCTCGAATCGTCGACGCGCTGCGCCATCCGCAAGGAAAGCGACGAGGCCGTCGACGGGCTGCTCGTCGTGATGCGCCGCGCCTAGCGCAGTTTCCTGGCGTAGTTCTGCTGCACGAAGCGGCTGATATAGCTGCTCAAGCCCCGCCCGGCCTGGGCGAGTCGTTTCATCTCGTCGACCGGCTCCGCACCCGGCCGCTCCGCGTCGTAGACATAGACCGAACCGTCGATGAAACGCACCGCGATGCTGGCCGGGCCCAGCTCATAGCCGACGACGCCGGATTCACCGCTGCGGTTGAGATAGCGCTGCATGGCGGCTCCGTGGGCAAACGGCGTGCCGGCTTCCTGCTGCGATGATGCGCGTCCCCCCGCGCCTCGCCCCCCACTCCACTCCGATGAGCAAGCGTCTCCTCCTCTCCGTTCTCGCCCTGGGCTGCAGCCTCGCCCAGGCCGCCCCCGAACTCGAAACCGTCGTCGACGGCCTGAAGACCCCCTGGGCGGTCGCCTTTCTGCCCGACGGCCAGTTCCTCATCACCGAACGTGACGGCACGATGCGCACGGCCAAGCCCGGCGGCAAGCCCAGCGCGCCCATCGCGGGCGTGCCGGCCGTCGATGCCGTGGGCCAGGGCGGCCTGCTGGACGTCATCACCGACAGCGATTTCGCCAGGAACCGCACCGTCTACTTCTGCTACGCCGAGCCCGGCGCGGACAAGACCAACGGCACGGCCCTGGCCCGCGCCAGGCTGAGCGCCGACAACAAGCGCCTGACCGACGTCAAGGTCCTCTTCAGCCAGCAGCCCAAGATGGAGAGCCGGCTGCACTTCGGCTGCCGCATCGTCGAGGCGCCGGACGGCAAGCTCTTCCTCAGCCTGGGCGAGCGCTACAAGGGCATGGACCGCGCCCAGACGCTGGACAACCACTTCGGCAAGATCATCCGCATCGACAAGGACGGCAGCGTGCCGGCCGACAACCCCTATGCCAAGACAGCCGGCGCCCTGCCCGAGATCTGGAGCTACGGCCACCGCAATTCGCAAGGCCTGGTGCTGGACGAGAAGGGGCGGCTGTGGGAGCACGAGCACGGGCCCCAGGGCGGCGACGAGCTCAACCTCATCAGCCCGAAGCTGAACTACGGCTGGCCCGTCATCACCTACGGCGAGAACTACGGCGGCGGCAGGATCGGCGAGGGCATCGCGGCCAAGGCCGGCATGGAGCAGCCCGTCGTCAAGTGGGTGCCCTCCATCGCGCCGGCAGGCATGGCCAAGCTCAGGAGCGCCAAATACGGTCCGGCCTGGCAGGGCAGCTTCTTCATCGGCTCGCTGAAGTTCGGCCACCTGGAGCGCGTCAAGCTCGGCGCTGACGATCGCCTGGCGGAACAGGAGCGCCTCTTCCCGGACGCCGGCCGCATGCGCGATGTGCGCGAAGGCCCGGATGGCCTGCTCTACCTGGTGCTGGAGGCCCACGGCCGCATCGTGCGCGTGAAGCCCTGAACGTGCGCTGGCCTGACCCTCAGGCCAGCAGCAGTACCAGGCTCATCACCGTCAGGTTGATCAGCAAATGCGGCACGGCTGCGACGGCGAAGGCACGCATCCAGCCCAGCGGCCGCCAGGCCAGGTAGCCGCAGCTGAAGACATAGAAGCTCCAGAAGGTGCCGAAGAACCAGAGCAGGCCCTGCGCGCCGTGCAAGCCGCCCCACAGCACGCCGGCGGCCATGGCGATTAACAGGGGCCGGCTCGACAGGCGACCCAGCAGCCACAGCAGGCCTCCAAGCAACAGCGTCTCGGCCAGCGGCGCAAAGACCACCACGCCGAAAAACTCCTTGAACGATGCCTCGCGATCGGGTGGCGCGACGGCGGTCACGTCCACGCCCAACATCAGAGCCAGGCCATAGGCCAGGCCGATGAAGGCCAGGCTGGGCAACATGGCCACCGGCCACGCCAGCAGGCAGTGCAGGGCCAGCGACGGCGCGCGCCTGGCGGTCAGCAGCGTCAGCACCAGCTCAGGCCATGACTCTCGCGGCTCTGCTTCGGAGGGGGCAGCGGACACGGGGGCGAGGGCGGTCATGAAAGCGTCGTGCAAGGCTGGGCTTCGGTCGCCGCACTATCGCATCCACCCGGCCGGAGTCGCATCTCGCGGCACCGCCAGCCGCATCCGGCGCACCCGCGACAAGCGCGGTTGAACGGCTGCTTCGCTGTGTTGGAATCCCGCGCACTGGGAGAGACAACATGAAGCGATTCGCGACGACGCTGCTGTGCCTGCTGGCTAGCCTGGCCGCCCAGGCTGCACCGCTGACACCCGCCGAACTGCCTGCCGCCACGCGCGACTGGCTGCCCTGGGCAGCCCAAGGCCAGCCACCGCTGGGCTGCCCCGCGGGCGCGGCCGAAGGGGAGACGCCGGTGTGCGTCTGGCCGGGCCGCCTGCAGCTGAATGCCGGGCCGCGCGACGCGAGCTTCAAGCTGGAGGTGCAGGTCTTCGGCGCACCGGGCCGCGTGGCCCTGCCCGGCGAGGCCGGCGCCTGGCCGCAGGACGTCAAGGCGGGTGGCAAGGCGCTGGCCGTCGTCGAGGTGGACGGCCACCCGGCCGTCTGGCTCGCGCCGGGTGCACACGTCATCGAAGGGCACATCGGCTGGGCCGGTGGCATGCCGCAGAACCTGGCCGTGCCGGCCCATCTCGCGGCCATCGTCGTCAGCAGCGACGGCGCCAGCCAGGCGCGCGCGCCCGATGGCGATGGCCGCATCTGGCTGCGTGCCGTCGCCAGCCCGGCCGAGGCCAGCGACAGCGTCAGCATCCAGACCGTGCGCCTCGTCGACGACGAGCTGCCGCTGACCGTGACGACGGCCTTCGACCTGCGCGTGGCCGGCCGCGCCCGCGCGGTGGAACTGCCGCTGGCGCTGCTGCCGGGCCTGCGCGCCATGCAGCTCGACAGCCCCTTGCCCACACGACTCGCCGAAGACGGCCGCCTCATCGTGCAGGCCCGCCCCGGCAACTGGCATATCGAGCTGCGGGCGCGTCTCAGTGCGCCGGTGCAGGCGCTCAAGCTGCCCGAGGGGGCGCCGGACGAAGAGGTCTGGGTCGTCAAGGCCGCGCCCGAGCTGCGCCTGATCCGCCCCGAAGGACCGGCCAGCGTCGACCCGCGCCAGGTGGAGATGCCCGAAGCCTGGCGCGCGCTGCCGGCCTTCCGGCTCAAGCCCGGCGAGACGCTGAAGCTGACCGAGCTGCAGCGCGGCAATGCCAAGCCCGCGCCCGACGCGCTGACCCTTGAGCGCCGGTTGTGGCTGGACTTCGACGGCCGCGGGTTGACGGCCAACGACAAGTTCATCGGTCAGCTGTCGGCCAGCTCGCGCCTGGCCATGCCCGCACCCGGCCAGCTCGGCCGCGCGGCGTTGAACACGCAGGACCAACCCATCACCCGCCTGGCCGCCGACGGCCTCGCCGGCTTCGAGGTGCGCGAGCGCAACACCGCCATCGAAGCCGACAGCCGCTGGCCCACCGACACCCTGCTGCCCGCCAGCGGCTGGAGCGTCAGCGTCGACAAGCTGCGCGCCCAGTTGCAGCTGCCACCCGGCTGGCGACTGCTGCATGCCCAAGGCCCCAGCAGCGCCAGCGGCGCCTGGGTCGGCATGTGGACGCTGTGGGACTTCTTCTTCGTGCTGCTGGCCGCCCTGGCCGCCTACCGGCTGCTCGGCTGGCGCGTCGGCGTGCTGCTCGGCCTGGCCCTGGTGCTGACCTGGCACACGCCCGGCAGCCCGCCGGCCTCGCTGTGGTTCGGCCTGCTGGCGCTGACGGCCCTGGCCCGCTTGCTGCCCGCGGGCCGCGCCCAGACGGCGTTTGCGCGCGGCCGCTTCGCGGTGGCCGGCATGCTGGCCCTGCTGCTGCTGCCCTTCGCGGTGCAGCAGGTTCGGGAGTCCCTCTATCCCAGCCTGGAACCGCAAGCGTGGGCCATGAATGCCGCAAGGGAAATCAGGGCGCCGGACGGGGTGCGCATCGTGGAAGAAAAGATGTTGCCGCCGCCCGAATTCCAGGTTTCCGCCTCACCGGCGCCACCGGCCAAGTACGAGCCGATGCAAAAGCGTGTGCCCATGGAACGCGTCGACCCCAATGCCCGCGTGCAGACCGGCCCCGGCCTGCCGACCTGGAGCTGGCGCGGCCACATGCTGAGCTGGAGCGGCCCGGTCACTCCCGAGCAGACGCTGAAACTGTGGCTGCTGCCACCCTGGGCCACCGCGCTGCTGAAGCTCGTCGGCCTGACCCTGCTGGCCCTGGCCCTCATCGTCGTCACCGGCCTGAGGCCGCCCCAGCTGCGCGCGCCCCGCATGGGTGCCGGCGCGGCAGCCGCCGCTCTGCTGTTGCTGCTGGGCCTGACGCCCCCACCGAGCGAAGCCCAGGCGGCCTGGCCGAGCGAGGAGCAGCTCAAGGCCATGCGCGACAAGCTCGCAGCGCCGCCCGACTGCCTGCCGCGCTGCGCCGAACTGTCGCGGCTGATCGTCAGCGCGGCGGGCTCGACGGTGCAGCTGCGCGCCGAGATCCATGCCCAGGCCCTGGTGGCGGTGCCGCTGCCCGGCCAGGGCACCGGCTGGCAGCCGGCCAGCATCACGCTGGACGGGCAACCCGCCGCGACGCGCCGCGATGACGAAGGCCGGCTGCTGATCGCCGTGCCGGCCGGCGTGCACCAGGTCGTGCTGAGTGCCGACGTGGGTGGCGCCAGTGGCCTGGACATCACGCTGCCGCTGCCGCCGCGCGCGCTGCAGAGCGAGCTGAAGGGCTGGGCCCTGGCCGGCCTGGACCCGCGCGGCCAGAGCACCGGCGCCATCACGCTGAGCCGCGAGGCCGGTGGCGGCACGAGCCGCAGCGAAGACGCGGGCACGCAGCGCGACGCCCTGCCGCCGCTGGTGCGCGTGGACCGGCTGCTGCAGCTCGGCCTGCGCTGGCAGGTGCAGACCCACATCCAGCGCCTGGCGCCCAGCCGCGCGCCGCTGCGCGTGCGCTGGGCCCTGCTGCCGGGCGAGGCCGTCAGCGATGCACGCGTGACGGTGGAGGGTGGCGTGGCCAGCCTGCAGCTCGGCGGCGAGGAGCAGGCCGAGATCGCCAGCACGCTCAAGCCCGGCGAGTCGCTGACGCTGGTGGCCGGCAAGGAGCCGCACCAGGTCGAACGCTGGACGCTGGACGCCTCCGCCCAATGGCATGTGGACGCCAGCGGCCTGGCCGCGACGGCGCTGCAGCAAAGCGGCCAGTGGCAGCCCGAATGGCGACCCTGGCCCGGCGAGACCTTGAAGCTGGCCATCACCAAGCCCGCCGGCATTCCCGGCCAGACGCTGACGCTGGACAGCGCCCGCACCACCCTCGATCCCGGCGAGCGCAGCACCGAAGTGCAGCTGAACCTGAAGCTGCGGGCCAGCCTTGGCGGACCGCACGCCATCAAGCTGCCCGCCGGCGCCGAGCTGCTGGAAGTGAAGCTGCGCGGCGACACCTTGCCGCTGCAGCTGCGCGAGGGCGCCGTGACCCTGCCGCTGACACCGGGCGCCCAGGAGGTGCAGATCCGCTGGCGCACCCCCGAGGGCATGGGGACCTGGTGGCGCCACGAGGGCCTGCGCCTGAGCCTGCCGGGCGTCAACGACGCGCTGACGCTGAACGTGCCGCAGGACCGCATCGTGCTCGCCGTCGGCGGGCCGCTGATGGGGCCGGCCGTGCTGATCTGGGGCGTGCTGGTCGTCGTGCTCGTGCTGGCCTGGTTCGCGCCGCGCGGCCTGCCCGGCATCATGACGCGGCCGGCCTGGCTGATCCTGGCCCTGGGCGTGGCGCCGGTGTCGCTGTGGGCTCTCGGCCTGCTGGCCGGCTGGTTCGCCCTGCTGGAGGCGCGCCGACGCTGGATGCTGGCGATGCCGGACGCGGCACGCTGGCAACGCATCCTCGTGCAGCTGCTGCTGGTGGGCTGGACGCTGTTCGCCATCGGCGCCCTGCTGGACGTGCTGCGCACCGGCCTGCTCGGCCATCCCGACCTGATGATCGCGGGCCCGGGCTCCAGCAGCCATGAGCTGAGCTGGCTGTCCGACCGCTTCACCGAGCACACGGCCGGCGCCTGGGTACTCAGCGCGCCGATGTGGCTCTACCGCGTGCTGATGCTGGCCTGGGCGCTGTGGCTGGCAACATCGCTGCTGCGCTGGGTGAGCTGGGCCTGGGCGGCCTTCAGCGCGGGAGGGGCCTGGCCGGCCAAGCCCTCCGTGGTCGAGGTGGCCGACGACAGCTCGCGCAACCAGACCCAGGGATAGATGCCGCGGTCGTGGCCGTCGCTGAAGATCAGCTGCAACGCGTAGCTGCCGACGGGCTGCGCATCGACGAGCAGGACCGGCACCGCCAGCTCGGGCGCCCGTGCCCGGCAGCCACCGCAGCGGCAGACGGCACGCAGCCGGGAAGCGGCCAGCTGAGAGATGCCGTCGGCCCACTGCAGGCGCAGCGCGTCGGGTGTCAGCTCGACGGCCTCGGGCAGCCCGCTCATCGGTCGACTCCCGCTCGCGCGCCCAGGCGCTGCAGTGACAGCCGCACGGCCTTGCGGACCTCGGGATCGGGATCGGCAGCGGCGGCTTGCAGCGCGGCAACGGCGCTGGCGTCGCCGATGTCGCCCAGGGCGATGGCCGCCTCCTTGCGCAGGTTGCCGGCCGGGTGGATGAGGGCGGCGCTCAGCACGGGCAGGGCCTGGGTGTCGGCAATGCGGCCGAGGGCCCGGGCGGCACGCAGGCGCACCTGCCAGTAACCGTCGTCCATTGCCGCCCGCAGCGCGGTGGCGGCAGCCGTGGCGCGCAGCTTGCCCAGCGTGGAGGCTGCTTCCTCGCGCACGGTCCAGGCGGCGTCCCGCAAGGATTCGCACAGTGCAGCCTGCACCGTGGCCACCTGCTCGGGCGCCGCCAGGCCCAGGGCGCCGGCGGCGGCGCGGCGCACTTCGGTGTCGGCATCGGCGATGACGACGCGGGTCAGCAGCGGCAAGGCGGCGGCGTGCTTGAGCCAGCCCAGCACGGCGACGGCCTCGCGGCGCACGCCGGCGTCGGCATGTTGCAAGGCGGCGAGCGCGGGCGCCGCGGCGGCAGGCACACGCAGCTCGCGCAGGGCGCGCAAGGCAGAGGCGCTGATGAAGGCGTCCGGCGAAGCGGCATGGGCCAGCAGGCGTTCGCCGGAGCGCGGGTCTTTCAGCTCGGTCAGGGCCTGGGCGGCGGCGCCTGAGACTTCGGCGGTGTCGCTCAGCGCGGCGGCGAGGGCGTCGACAACGGCGGGTTCGTCCCAGCCGGCCAGCGCGCGGGCAGCCTCGGCGCGCAGCGTGGCATCGGGGTCGTCCCGCAGCAGTTGCGCGAGGGCAGGCAGCACCGCGGCGTCCTCGATGTCGGTGAAGTCCAGCACGGCAACGCGGCGCACGCCGGGGTCGGCATCGGCCAGGCGCTCCAGCAGGGCCTGCACTTCGGGGTCCAGCAGATCGGTCATGTGGCAAAGCGCCATTGCGGCGCACCCAAGGGTGAAAGGCGTTCGAGCGGCGGCGCATGGCCGTCCTCGCGCAGCAGCGCCAGGCAGCGGCGCTTGAGCTGGACGAACTCGGGGTCGGTCAGCAGGGCGGCGCTGCGCGGACGGGTGAAGTCCAGCTTCAGCTCCTCGACGATGCGCCCCGGCCGCGGGCCGATGACGAGGACGCGGTCGGCCAGGAACAGGGCTTCGTCGATGTCGTGAGTGACGAAGACGACGGTGGTGCGCATGCGTGCCCACAGCTCCAGCAGCAGCTCCTGCATGCGGCTGCGCGTCAGTGCATCGAGCGCGCCAAACGGCTCGTCCATCAGCAGCACGCGGGGGTGGTTGATGAGGACGCGGGCGATCTCGACGCGCTGTTGCATGCCGCCCGACAGCTCGCGCGGATAGCGGCGCTCGAAGCCTTGCAGGCCGACGAGCTGCAGCAGCTCGGCCGCCCGCTGCTCGCGCTCGGCTCGCGGCACGCCCTTCATCTTCAGGCCATAGCCGACGTTGTCGAGCACGGTCTTCCACGGGAACAGCGTGTGCTGCTGGAACACGAGGCCGCGGTCGGGGTCGGGGCCGCTGATGGCCTCGCCATCCAGCGTCACACGGCCGTGCGACGGCGACAGATGGCCGGCCAGTGCGCCCAGCAGCGTGGACTTGCCGCAGCCCGAGGGACCGAGCAGGCAGACAAACTCGCCCGGTTCTATCGTGACCGACAGGTCGCGCAGCACTTCGAAGCGGGCCGGGCCTTCGCCCAGTGCAATGGACAGGTGCTCGACGTGGATGCGTCCTGCGCTCATCGCTTGCCTCTCTGCCAGGGCATGAGCCTGGCGCCTGCCCATTGGATGAGGGCGCTGCTGCCCATGCCCAGGGCGCCGATGACCAGCATGCCGACGACGATGTTGGGATAGGCCTGCACCGTGTAGCTCTCCCAGGTGTAGTAGCCGATGCCGTACTGGCCGGCGATCATTTCGGCGGTGACGAGGCAGAACCAGCAGGTGCCCATGCCGATGGACAGGCCCGTGACGATGCTTGGCGCCGCGCCGGGCGCGACCACCTCGGTGAAGAGCCGCCAGCCGCGCGTGCCCAGGCCTCGCGCCGAAGCGACGAGTCGGGCGTCCACGCCTTCGACGCCATGGATGGTGTTGAGCAGGATGGGGAAGAGGGCGCCGACGAAGGTGATGTAGATCATGCTGCCCTCGGACGAGGGAAACATCAGGATGGAAAGCGGGATCCACGCGACGGCGGGGATGGGGCGCAGCACCTCCAGCGGCGGCAGCAGCAGGCGGCGCGCGAGCTGCACGCGGCCGATCAGCAGGCCCAGGCCGACACCCAGCAGGGCCGCGAGTCCAAACCCCGCGCCGACGCGCATCAGGCTGCTGGACAGATGCGGCCACAGCTTGGGCGACTGCGCCAGCTGCCAGGCCGCCTCCAGCACCTCGGCCGGCCGCGGCGTGTTGGCGAAGGTGACGAAACCGAGGTTGATGCGGTAAGCACACGCCAGCTGCCAGGCCAGCAGGCAGCCGGCGATGGACAGCAATTGCAGCGCGAGCCGTGTCAACGACGGCTGCCAGACCGGGCGAGGAGCGACCTGGGCGGGCGCGGGGAGGACGGCACTCATGGCATCACCGCGCCTTGGCAGTCGCCTGCGCGCCGGCGAAGTCCAGCGCCTTGCCCTTCACCGCTGCCGCGTACGCGTTGGCTGCGTCCTTCTGCAGGAAGGCGCTCAGCTGGCCGTTGGCGTCGGCCACGAAGGAGGCGTTGGCCGCCAGCAGCTTGATGCGATGCACGAGGTCATGCACATAGACGCCCCGGGGCTTCTTGCCCTCGGCTTCCAGCTTGCGCAGGTCGGCCAGGGCGCCCTCGATGGTGGCGTAGTGGCGCACCCTGGGCTCGCCCACCAGCCAGATGCCGGCGACGCGCTGGAAGTCGGTGATGGGCTTGCCGGTGACGGCGTCATTGGCCTTCAGCGCCAGCTTGTCGTAGTTCTTCAGCTTGGCTTCGTAGTCTTGCCCCGACGCCTTGAAAGCGGCGCGGATGTACTGGTCGTCGACAAAGGTCTCGGCCTTCAGCGGCGACTCACGACCCATCAGCTTCAGCGTCTCGATGGACGTGGCCAGGGCCTTGCGGTATTCAGGCTTCCAGGTGTTGTCGCGGGTCTGCAGGCCCAAAGGCCCGTGATAGAGATAGTTCACCGCGGCCTCGATGCCGGTGACCTTCTCGATCAGCTCGCTGTACTTCTCGGGCTCGGCGGTGATCAGCTTGTCGGCCTCCAGCGCGGCGCGCAGGAAGGCGACGACGATCTCGGGGTACTTCTTCGCGTAGTCGGCGGCCACCAGCGAGCCGTGATACGTCGGCGCATTGGCCTGGGCACCGTCGTAGATCTTGCGCGCGATGCCGCGGTGCTCGAAGAGTTCGACGAAGGGCACGAAGTCGGCGTGCGCCTCGATCTTGTTGGCCTGCAGCGCGGGGCCTGCCACTTCGGGGGCCTGCGTGATGATGTTGACGTCCTTCTGCGGATCCCAGCCCTGCGACGCGACGGCGCGCAGCAGCATGCCGTGGGCGGTCGACGCGAAGGGGACGGAGATGGTGCGGCCCTTCAGCTCGGACAGCGACGTGATGGTGGACTGCTTGGGCACGACGACGCCGTTGCCGCTGCCCAGCGTGCTGCCCGACAGCACGGTCAGGAAGAGGCTGGCCTTGCCGGCCTTCAAAAAGGCGGCACCGTTGTTGGAGCCGGGGAAATCGGCCATGGAGCCGATGTCCAGCTTGTCGGCCACCATCTCGTTGGTCAGCGGCGCGCCGGAGGTGAAGTTCTTCCACTGGATGTCGTAGGTGACGCCCTTGTACTTGCCGTCCTTGGGCAGGTATTTCTCCAGCAGCTTGAGTTCGCGGATCAACAGGCCGCCGGTGGCGCAGTTGATCGTCGTGTCCTGGGTGCCGATGGCGACGCGGATGGTCTCGGCATTGACGATGCCGGTGAAGGCCAGGGACAGGGCAAGGAGGGTCAGTTTTTTCATGAGGGTGGTGGAGGTCAGCGCAGCAGATAGGGGATCTCGACGTGGACGGCGCCCGTGGGGCAGTCCTTCTCGCAGGGCATGCAGTACCAGCACTCGTCGAATTTCATGTAGGCCGCGCCCTTGCTGAGGTCGATGGCCAGCACGTCCAGCGGGCAGACATCCACGCAGACGGTGCAGCCCTTGTGGGCGATGCATTTGTCGGCGTCGACGGTGACCGGCACCTGGGTGGGCGTCAGCGCCTGAGGGCGGATGGGAATGGTCATGGTGGTCATGGAAGTCCTCTCAGGCCGCGACGGCTTCGGCCGGGATGCGCAGCCGGGCGTAGGCCGAGCTGTCGGCCTGGGCGATGGGCACGATGTAGGGCTCGATGGCGCGCTTGAAGCAGGCCATGCGACCGTCCGCGCCCTTGTGCAACTGCGCGTGGACCATCCAGTCGGCGTCGTTGCGCTCCGGGTAATCGACCCGTGCGTGGTACAGGCCCCAGCGGCTCTCGGTGCGGAAGAGGGAGGCGCGCGCCGCCATCTCGGCGCAGTCGCGGATGAAGTGCACTTCCATGGCCCGCATGAGCTCGTGCGGATCGCGCGCCTGCAGCAGGTTCAGGTCTTCGCGGATGCCCTCGAAGCGCTCCAGGCCCAGCTCCATCTTCTTGGTGACCTTGGGCGGCTGCAGGTAGTCGTTGACCATGCGGCGCAGCTTGAACTCGACCTGGTTGGGCGGCAGGCCGTTCTCACGCAGCAGCGGGGCCTGAACACGGGCACGCTCGGCCTCGACCTGGCCGGCATCCACCGGCGCGAAGTCGTGCTCGGCGCAGAACCTGGCGCTGCTCTCTCCCGCCAGCTTGCCGTAGACGAAGGCGCCCAGCATGTAGTTGTGCGGCACGCTGGCCATGTCGCCGGCGGCGTGCAGGCCGGCCACCGTCGTCTGCGCGTGCTCGTTGACCCACACGCCCGAGGCCGAGTGGCCGCTGCACAGGCCGATCTCGGAGATGTGCATCTCCACCATGCGCTCGCGGTAGTCCGTGCCGCGACCGGCATGGAAGCGCCCGCGGCTGGGCCTCTCGTTGGTGTGCAGGATGGTCTCGATCTGGCTGATCGTTTCCTCGGCCAGATGGTCCAGCTTCAGGAACACCGGGCCGTTGCCCCCCTGCAGCTCGCGGTAGAACTCCCACATCATCTGGCCCGACCAGTAGTCGCACTCGATGAAGCGCTGGCCCTGGGCGTTGGTGGTGTAGCCGCCGAAGGGGCCGGTCACATACGCACAGGCGGGGCCGTTGTAGTCCTTGATCAACGGATTGATCTGGAAGCACTCGATGCCCGACAGCTCGGCCCCTGCGTGATAGGCCATGGAGTAGCCATCGCCCGCATTGGTGGGGTTCTCGTAGGTGCCGAACAGATAGCCACTGGCCGGCAGACCCAGGCGCCCGGCGGCGCCGCAGCTCAGCACGACAGACTTGGCGCGGATGACATGGAAGTCGGCCGTGCGGCAGTCAAAGGCCATCGCACCGGCGATGCGACCTTCGTGCGTCAGCAGGCGCGTGGCGACAAGGCGGTTGGTGATCTCGACGCGCGTGCGCTTGAGCTGGCGGTAGAGCACCTTCTTGATGTCGTGGCCTTCCGGCATCGGCAGCACGTAGCTGCCCATGTGGTGGACCTTCTTGACGGCGTAGTCACCGGTCTCGTCCTTCTCGAACTTGACGCCCCAGCGGTCCAGCTCCTCCACCATGGCGTGGCTGTTGGCCGCATAGGCCATGACGGCCTTCTGGTTGACGATGCCGTCGTTGGCAACGGTGATCTCGCGGACGTACTGCTCGGGTGTGGCGTGGCCGGGCAGCACGGCGTTGTTGAGGCCGTCCATGCCCATGCTGATGGCGCCGCTGCGCTTGACGTTGGCCTTCTCCAGCAGCAGCACGCGCAGATGGGGGTTGGCCTGCTTGGCCTTGACGGCCGCCATCGGGCCGGCGGTGCCGCCGCCGATGACGAGGACGTCGACTTCGGTTTCTATGGTGTTCATTTGAGATGCGGGCTGCGTTGCAGGCGCAGCCGGTACTGGAAGTTGTCGGCGCGGCAGTACAGGTGCTCGTAGTCGAGCGGCCGGCCGTCGGCGCCATGGGTCAGGCGTTCGATATGCAGCAGCGGCGTGCCGCGCTCCACGCCCAGGAGCGCGGCCTGTTCGGCATCGGCCAGCAACGCATCGATGACGAGATCGGCATGGCCGAGTGGCGCGGCGCAGTCGGCTTCGAGGATGCCGAAGATGTCGCGCACAGCGAGGTCCTCGCGGGCGACGCGCTGGCCCAGGGCGAGGGGCAGCCAGGTCAGGTCCAGCGACACGGGCTGGGCCTCGACATGGCGCACACGGCGGATCTCGGTGACGAGCTCGCCGGCCGTGAGCAGGAGGCGCTGGGCGACTTCTTCAGTCGCGGGCACCGTGCTCACGGCCAGCACGCGGTTGTAGGTGTCGTGGCCCAGCGCGCCCATGGCCTCGGCGAAGCCCTGCAGGCGGCCCAGCTCCTGGAAGGGCTTGGTGGGCGACACGAAGCTGCCCTTGCCCGCCACCTTGAAGATGACGCGCTCCTTCTGCAGGTCGGAGAGCGCCTGGCGCACGGTGATGCGGCTGACGCCATACAGGCCCATCAGCTCGCTCTCGGACGGCAGGCGGTCGTGCGGCTGCCAGGCGCCGCTGACGATGCGGGCGCGGATGTCCTCGCGGATGCGGCTGTACAGCCGCACGGCGGCGGGGCCGTGGTGCAGCGGTACGTCGGCGCGGGTAGGAGAAACAAGCATGGGAGAGAGGGCCTGACCTGTCATGTCAGGTGCTCTCATCGCAAGCGCCGTGCCGGGCTCGTCCAAGGTCCCGGCGCGGGAGCATTTCTCCTATGAAGACGGCACCGATCCTGTCGCGTTTCTGGCGCCCGGGCGAGGTGTTGAGTTCTCAGCAGCCTGTTGCGCGGCCAACAGCACACTGTTGATTTGTCAACAGTTCAACCGCCGCGGCGCTGCAGCTCGTAGTCGCGCAGCGCCCGCTGCAGCGACTGCTGGCGGGCGCCAGGCTGCAACTGGGCAGCCACCTGCTCGAAGCGGGCCACATTGCCCGCATTCAGGAAAGGCCGGATGTGGTCGGCCACCGACTGCGCAGCCTGCCAGCCGCCGGTGTGCACCAGGCCGACGAACATGTCGTCAAAGCCGCTGCTCAGCCCCAGCTGCTGCCACTGCTGCAGCACCGGATAGGCCTTGCCCAGCAGCACCGCGTCATAGCTCTTGCCGAGGGCCGACACGGCGGCGGCGACGGTCTCGGCCGAGGGCGGCAGCCGGGCCGCGAGGGCCAGCGCCGCGGCCTGCACATGGCCGTCGGGGAAGGCCAGCAGCTCACGCGCCCAGGAGGCCTGCTCGGCCGGACTGCCATGGGCGGCCAGGCGCTCCAGCTGTTCGAGCAGCAGGCGCACCACCTCGAAATGCTCGTCCATGCCTTCGCCACGCGTCAGACGACAGCTGTCGGCGGCATGGCACTGCGTCAGCGTGCGCAGGGCCTGGGCAGGCGGCGCGATGTTCAGCGAAGCCACGGCGGCGGGTTGGACAGCGGTCACGGCCACAGGCGCGGCGGTGGGCGCGGCTGTGGCGGCGGCCACGGGCTGCAAGGACCGCGGTGCCACCGGGGTTGTGGCAGCGGCGGGCAAGGCTTCGCTGCCCTCCAACCACCACAGGCCTCCGCCAACGGCGGCCAGTGCAGCGATCAGCAAGACCCTGGGCTTCATGGCTCAGGGCTGCAAGGCGAGGAAGGCGCTGGCGGGCCAGCGGTTGGTGCGGCAGTAGGCCGCGTTGCCGGCGCGTGCCAGGCAGGCATTGACCAGGCCCGTGCCGAAAGGCCCGTAGACATCGGTCTCGGCCACGCCATTGCGCGCGACCGCCTCCGTGCAATGGAAGCGATGCGCCATCGAGCGCGCCGCGCCGCGTGGGCAGTCGCCGTTGCCGGTGGCGGCCGCCGCGAGGGCCTTGCTCCAGATCGGCAGGGCCAGGGCCACGCCGTCGACGACGGTCGCGCGGTTGGCCGTGCAGACGGCGCCACCGCCACCGTCCACGCAGGCCTGCGCCGAGGCCATCGTGAAGGGGCCATAGGCCTGGCTGTTGCTCATGCACTGGCGCGAGTGGTGGTCATAGCGCGTGCCATTGGGGCAGTGCGCGTGCCTTTGCGCTGAGGGTGCAACGGTGGGCACCGCCCAGCTCGCCAGCGTCGACGCGGGATAGAGGTTGCCGGCAAAGATCCAGCCCTCGCGCAGCACGTTGTCGTTGTGCAGGTACTCGACGCGGTAGTAGAGGTTGTTGGCCGAGGCCGTGCCAAACACCTCCTTGACCTGCACGGCGGTGTTGGCCGGGATGGCGATCAGCAGGGTGCCGCCCGGCGTGGCCCGCATGTTGAGGTTGGGCACGACCTTGACCCAGTCGCCCGCGTAGGCGATGGCCCCCGCGCCCGTGGGCGCCGCGCCGACGGCGATGCCGGCATGCGTGGCCGCGTCCCCGGCGTCGATCCAGCCGTCGGTCAGCACGCCGCCGATGTCGGCACGGATGCGGTACAGGCGCTTCTGCTGCTGCGCACCGCTGACCATGAAGTCCAGCACCTGGTAGCTGCCCGCTGCCGCCTGGCCCAGCACCATGCCGCCCGGCGCCGAGCGCAGCGCCAGCGGCTGCAGCGTCGCGATGGCGCTGGCCAGGGACTGCAGGCCGGGCACCTGGGCGCGGCAGAGCTGGTGGCGGTTGTGGTCGATGCGGGCGAAGCTCGCCGTCTGCGCCACATAGACCTGCACGATGCTGCTCTCGTCAAAGGCGGCGCGGCCGGCCAGGCAGGCGGCGTCGCGCACATCGTCCACGCATTCCAGCGTGCCGCCATTGAGCACGCAGGCCGCGTTGCCCACCTGCAGCAGCTTGCCGGCCTCGACGCTGCCGCCCACCGGCACGGGGCATTGCGGGCCATCGTCCATCAGGCAGGCCACGTCGATGCCGGCGGCCTTGCCGAGGTCGGCCACGTCGGACAGCCACAGCCGCGCGTCGTAGTTGTCGCGGTAGCCGTTGTCCTTGGCGACATTGACGTCGGCCGTGTTCTGCCAGCGGCAGACCTTGGTCGGGCCGCCGTTGTAGGCCGACCAGGCCGAGCGCGCGCGGCTGCGCCAGTACTCGTCGATCTGGGCCGGGGTGCCGGTCGGCGCCGTGACGCCGCCCAGGCAGGAGGCGGGCGCGCTCTCCCACGCCGCGTAATAGATGTCGATGGCGTAGGTGAAGTTCTGCATCATGTTCCAGCCCTTGCCCTGCTGGAGCTGCACGAAGTGATAGCGGTCGTCGACCTGCATCATGCCGTGGCCATGGCCGCTGTCGCCGCGCATCATCTTCAGCATCCAGGGCTGGCCGGCAGCGGTCTGCGCATCGCGGTAATGGGACCAGAAGGTCTCCTGGCGCAGCGTCGCGTAGGTGCCGCGCTGGAAGGCCTCCAGCTCGCGCGCCGAGACGCCCGGCTTGCGCGAGCGCAGGTAGCGGTCGCTGGCGTCGCGGATGACCGGGTACATGGCCTGCATATAGCGCTTGCGCTCGTCGACGAGGCTGGCCGAGGCGTCGCTGAAGATGACGCCGGCATAGTTGCCGCGCACGAAGCTGTCGGGGCCGAAGGCATTGGCGTCGCAGCCCGAGGGCGCACGGCCATGGGTCCAGGTACCGCCGACCTTGTTGGTGCAGGCCCAGTCGTTGGCCGTCGGCGTGTAGGCGGCCTGGGCGGCGCCGGCGAGAGCGAGGCAGACGGTGATGAGGAGTCGCTTCATATCCGTCTCCTCAGGCAGAGCGGCGGCGAACCGCGATGGCCAGCAGACCGGCCAGCATCAGCGCGACGCTGCCGGGTTCGGGCACGGCGGCCACGTCGCCCACGCGCACGGCCCAGGCCTGGGCCAGGGTGTCGGTGGCGAGCTGGTCCTGCAGCCCCATGCCCATGAAGAAGGCCAGGCCCCAGCCAGGCTCGCTGGCAGTGGCTGTCCAGAACACCGGACCGACGGCGTTGTTCGGGTCGGCCAGGCCGGTGAAGGGGCCGGTCTGCGCCAGGCCCGAGGCCGTGTTGCCCAGGCTGGCGTAGTAGAGGTGGCCGAGCTGGGAATTGAGGCCGGCGTTGTTGATGCCGACATCGGTGCTGCCGTCGTCGGCATAGTCCAGCTGCAGCGCCAGGCCGTTGACCGGCACGACGCGAGGCAGATGCCAGTCGTCGGCGCCGCCGAAGCTCAGGGACTCGGCCCAGGAGACCGCATCGGCCTGGGTGCGCAGGCCGCCCAGGCCGGCATCGGTGATCCAGGTCAGGTTGGTGACGGTGTCGTAGACCATCGTGCCGTTGGCGCGCGGCTGCAGCGCGGCGCCGGCCGGGGCTGCGATCAGACAGGCCGTCAGGGCCAAGGCGGCGGTCAGCTTGTTGTTTGGCAGTTTCATGGCGGTGGCGACACGGTCGCGGAGCTGGGGCGGGCGCATGGTCCGCAACACCGCTGTGCACGCGTCAGCGGGTTAGTCCTGGAGGCCGCTGCCAATTCGAGCGGGCCGCATAACCGGGCGGAATGCGCCTCGCCGCCGCGCGAAGGGCGGCTTCTCCAGCGTCGGCGGGACAATCGCGGGCCTCACGCCCAGCCCCCCTAGTTCTCGGGAGCGCCCGCCTCCACCCGCATGTTCGCCACCGACTGGTTCTCGCCCGCCCAATTGCTGGGCTATCTCGCCTTCGTGCTCGGCGTCGCCTGCTTCCTGCAGACCGACGACCGCCGCTTCAAGTGGTTCATGACGGGCGAGTGCGTGGCCTACATCGCCCATTTCGCGCTGCTCGGCAACCCGACGGCCGTGGCGAGCTCGTCGCTGTCCATGCTGCGCTCGCTGCTGTCGCTGGTCACGCGCTCCCGCTGGGTGGCGGTTGGCGTCATCGCCGCCAACATCGGCTTCGGCTGGGGCCTGGCCGAGAAGCCGAGCGACTGGCTGCCGCTGGGCGCCTCCTGCCTGGGCACCATCGCCCTGTTCACGCTGGAGGGCATCGCCATGCGGCTGCTGATGCTGTGCGGCACGGGGCTGTGGATCGCCAACAACCTCATCGTCGGCTCCATCGGCGGCACGGCGCTGGAGATCGTCATCGCGGTGATCAACCTGAGCACGATCGCCAGGATGATCAGGAGTCGTCCAGCCGCTCGAACTCCGCAATGACCTGGGCGCCCAGCAGCAGCAGCGTGGCGCCGATCTCCAGGCTCAGCAGCACGGCGATGGCCGTTGTCAGCGAGCCGTAGACCGTGCCGATCTGCGACAGCGTGCCGAAATACCAGACCAGCACGCGGCGCGACAGCTCCCACAGCAGCGCCGCGGCCAGCGCTCCCACCAGGGCCAGCGGCAGGGACAGCCGGCCCACGGGCATGACCATGTAGACCGAAGCCAGCACGAAGACCTCGCCGGCAAAGCCGAGCAGGTAGAGCATGACGCCCGACACGCCGTCCAGCGACCAGCTCAGGCCCAGGAACTCCACCTCGCGCTCACCCAGCGCCTGGAAGCGGCCGGCCACCAGGGTCACCAGCAGCAGGCCCAGACTCAGGCAGAGGATGTAGACATAGGGGATCAAGGCCGACATCAGCGCGTGGCGGCGCCGCAGCTTGTGGCGGTGGTGGAAGATCACCCGCATCGCGCTCTCCAGCACCGAGAAGGCGAGCGAGCTGAAGAACAGCATGCTGACCAGCAGAACCCAGCCCATCACCTCGCGATGTGCCAGGAAGCGCGCCAGCTCGGCCACCACGGCGGCCGACTGCCCCGGCACCAGCCACTCCAGGTAGCGGCCCACGGTCTGCAGCAGCTGGGCCTGCTCGACCCAGTGCGACAGCGCGATGACGCTCAGGATGAGCAGCGGCACGATGGAAAGCAGCGCGTAATAGGCCACCGCGCCGGCCAGCAGCAGGCCCTGGTTGGCGCGGAAGGCCTTCAGCGTCTGCCATGCAAAACCCCAGGGGCTGTGCAGCACACGGGCAGTCTGGCGCGCGAACTGGTGGGTGAAAAGGCGCATGCCCCAGCGTCGACCCGGGGCGACCGGGCGGCTTGTCGGCGGCCACAACCCTCCCCTGTCGGACGGCGCCGTGACGCGCTCAAGGCGCCGTGCCGCCGGGTGTAACAGCGCGTACGCTGCTGTCATGAGCGCCAATCCCCCCAGCCTCGACCCGGTTCTGCCCGTCAGCGAGCCGCTGCACCTGCACATGCCGGTGGACGTGCGCAGCCTGTCCCTGGCGGTGCTCTCGGTGGTGGCGGTGCTGTTCGCCCTGCATGCCGCCGGTGCCCTGGTCGTGCCAGTGCTGCTGGGCCTGATGCTGAGCTATGCGCTGGCCCCGCTGGTCGGCTGCCTGCAGCGCTTGCGCCTGCCGCGGGCCCTGGCCGCCGGCATGGTGCTGGCCGGCCTGGTGGGCAGCGTCGGCTGGACGGCCTATGCCCTCTCCGACGACGCCAGCAAGCTGCTGGAGTCGCTGCCGGCCGCCACGGAGAAGGTCAAGGCCGCCATCGCCGCCAACCGGCCTGGCGCCAGCGGCGCCCTGGCCCAGGTTCAGAAGGCCGCCCTGCAGCTGGAGCAGGCCGCGGAAGCAGGAGCGCCGACCGCAGCGCCGCGCGGCGTCACCCGCGTCATCGTCGAGAGGCCGCGCTTCAACCTGCACGACTATCTGTGGACGGGCACGGTGGGCCTGCTGGCCACGCTGGGCCAGGCCACGGTGGTGGTCTTCGTCGCCTTCTTCCTGCTGGCGGCGGGCGACACCTTCCGGCGCAAGCTGGTGCACCTGGCCGGTCCCAATTTCGCCAAGCGGCGCCTGACGGTCCAGACCCTGGACGAGATCGGCGACCAGATCCAGCGCTATCTGCTGGTGCAGGTCTTCACCAGCGCCGTGGTGGGCCTGACCATCTGGCTGGCCTTCCTGGCCGTGGGCATGGAACACGCGGCCGTCTGGGGCGTGGTGGCCTTCGTCGGCGACTTCATCCCCTATATCGGCGCGGCCGTGCTGACGGCCAGCGCCGGCCTGATGAGCTTCGTGCAGTTCGGCAGCGTCGACATGGCCGTGCTGGTGGCGGGCATCTCGCTGGGTGTGCACACCTTGTCCGGCAACCTGCTGATGCCCTACCTGAGCAGCCGCAGCAGCCGCATGAACCCGGTCGTCGTCTTCATCGGCGTGCTGGCCTTCGGCTGGCTGTGGGGGCTGTGGGGCCTGCTGCTGGGCGTGCCCATCCTGGCCAGCGTCAAGGCGGTGTGCGACCGGGTCGACGGCCTGCAGCCGATTGGCGAACTGCTGGGGGCCTGAACACGGTTTTCGGGCCGAGCGCCGGGCCTGCCATGAGCCAGAGGCTCATGGCCTTCCGTAGGCACAAACAGTCCGCAGGGTCTGTTTGTGTCCGACTTCAGTTCGCCAAGCCGGCCCGCTCTGGCGATGTGCATGCGGCTCAACGCCGCATGCATCGCCGCCCCCTCGGGGGACCGACCAAGCCCGCCGCGTTCAGCGTGCGGGATTGGGCGAGGGGCTCAACGATTCGCCGAATAGTTGACCGGCAGCCAGTCATAGCCCTTGCCGTCGGCGCGCAGCTTGCCAATGCCGGGGAAGCTCACATGCGTCACGGCGACGTAGTAGCCGTCCTTGGCGGCGGCGGCATAGGCCTTCTCGCGGGCGGGCGCGGCGGCCTTGGGGTCGCTGTCGAACTGGATGGTCACGCCGGGCTCGGCGAACTGCACGGCGGCAACGTGCATCAGGTCGCCCCAGAACATCATCTTCTGGCCCTTGCTTTCGGCGACGTAGTTGCTGTGGCCGGGGGTGTGGCCATAGGCCGGGAAGGCCTTGAAGCCCGGCACGATCTCGACACCGCCCGTGCTGCCCTCGAAGGGCTTGAAGCGCCCGCCGTCGGCGAAGCCCTTGACCAGGGCCGCGATGGCCTTGCCGCCCTCGCCCTTGTTGACCTGCTCGGGTGCCAGCCAGTGGTCGCTGTCGCGCTTGTCGATGCGCAGCGTCGCGTTCGGGAAGGTGGCGCTGGAGGCGCCGCCGATGTGGTCGCCGTGCATGTGGGTGATGACGATCTCGTCGACCTGCTCCGGCGTGTAGCCCGAGGCCTTCAGGCTGATCAGCAGGCGGCCCAGCGTCGGGCCGAACAGGCTGGCGGCACCCGTGTCCACCAGCACGATCTTGGAGCCGGTGTTGACGAGATAGGCATTGACCGAGGTCTCCAGCGGCACGCCGAGATAGGCGTGCTGCAGGGCGCGGGCGGTGTTCGGCGCCGGCTGCTGCAGCAGCTTGTCGACCGTCAGGTCCAGGGTGCCGTCGTTCAGCGCGGTGACCTCGAAGTCGCCGAGCTGCAGGCGGTACCAGCCGGGCGCCTGGCCCTTGAGCTGCGGGCCGGCGGCGAGGGCCGTGGTGGCACTGAAGGCGAGCGCGAGGGCGGCGGGAAGCAGGCGTTTGAACATCGGTCGTCTCCGGGGGAAGGGGGAAGCGGCGCAGCATATCGGCGGCTCGGCGGCCTTGCAGCCCCCAGGGGTGTTGTCTGTTTTCAAGACAGACACCGCAGCGCCGAATGACTGGCTTCCAGACAGCGTCGCACCAGCAGACGGCAAAACCGCGGGTTAGCTCGCAAGGGTTTGCCTGTGACTTGCCCCGAGTTGGCGCGGGCATGGCTTTTGCGCTTTGGCACCTGGCTCAAACACACGACAACCAGGAGACAAGCCATGCCCCGACGCCACCTCGCGCGTTCGCCTTTGCATTTCGCCATCCTCGCCGCCCTCGGTGGCGCCGTGCTTCCCGCCGGCGCGCAGACCGCGCCGGCCGCCGAACCCACGGTGACGACGCTGGACGTCGTCAAGGTCACGGCGCGCAAGCGCGAGGAGTCGCTGCAGGACGTGCCGGTGGCCGTCACGGCGCTGACGGCCGAGCAGCTGGACAAGCTGGCCATCAAGGATCTCGGCGACCTGCAGGGCCAGGTGCCCAACCTGACCATCTATGCCGCCCGCGGCAGCAACACCACTATCACCACCTTCATCCGCGGCGTCGGCCAGGCCGACCCGCTGTGGGGCGTGGACCCGGGCGTCGGCATCTACTTCGACGACGTCTACATCGCCCGGCCCCAGGGCGCCCTGCTCGATGTGTACGACGTGCAGCGCGTCGAAGTGCTGCGCGGCCCCCAGGGCACGCTCTACGGCAAGAACACCATCGGCGGCGCGGTGAAGTACGTCTCCAAGCCCCTGCCTCAAGCGACCGAGGGCTCGGTGACGCTGGCCGTCGGCAACTACGGCCAGGTGACGGCCAAGGGCGGCGTCGGCACGGCGGTGAACGATGGCCAGTTCCGCTTTCGCGTCGCTGGCGCCAGCCTGAACCGCGACGGCTACGGCAAGAACCTGACCGATGGCAGCCCCGTCAGCGACCAGTCGACGATCAGCGGCCGCGTGTCCATGGGCTGGTTCCCGACCGGCTCGAGCTTCAACGCCCAAGTCTCGGTGGACCGCACCCACGACGCCTCGCACATGCGCGGCTTCCAGCGCCTCATCGTCAACCCGTCCGACCCCGCCAAGACACCGCCCACCACGGGCCGCTACGACATCGCCTCGGGCATGCCCAATGCCAACGGCACCAAGAGCGAGGGCGAATCGCTGACGCTGAACTGGGGCGTCAGCGACGCCTGGAGCCTGAAGTACATCGGCGCCCATCGCGCGTCTGACACCAACACCTCCATCGACTTCGACGGCCTGCCCAACAAGATCGCCGACGTGCGGGCCGAATACCACGACAGCTCGACCAGCCACGAGCTGCAGGCCATCTACGAAGGCCAGAACCACTCCGGCGTTGTCGGTGTCTACTGGTTCGACGGCCGCGCCGGCGGCACGGTGCGCAACAACTTCTTCAACCTGAGCTTCGGCACCACCAACGGCCTGGTCTACACCGAAGGCAAGGCCGTCTTCGGCGACTGGAGCTGGCGCCTGAGCCCGGCCTTCAGCGTCAGCACCGGCCTGCGCTACACCCAGGAGACCAAGCGCGCCGTCGTGCTGAACCAGGCCTTCGCCAACGACCAGTTCAGCGGCACCCCCATCGCCGTGCCGGCCAATTTCGACAACAGCCTGAAGGTCAGCAACACCTCGCCGCGTCTGTCGCTGGAGTACAGGGCCAGCAAGGAAATCAAGCTCTACACGACGGCCTCGCGCGGCTTCAAGAGCGGCGGCTACAACATCCGCGCCAACACCGTGGCCTTCCCTTCCTCGGGCCGGCCCTTCGCCGACGAGAAGCTCGACTCGCTGGAGCTGGGCGCCAAGATGATCCTGGACGATGGCCGCCTGGAGCTGAACACCGCCCTCTTCCACAACAAGTACAAGAACGTGCAGCTGTCGGTGTTCACCAGCTACACCCAGGCCAATGGCCAGCCCGGCTTCTTCGGCGACTTCACCAACGCCGGCAAGGCGACAGTGCAGGGCGCCGAGCTCGAGGTCCTGTGGATGCCGACGACCGCCTGGCGCATCAGCGGCAACCTGGCCGCGCTGGACGCCAAGTACGACGAGTACATCGACCGCGGCGTCAACGTGGCCGACCAGAAGAAGTTCACCAACACGCCCAAGTTCCAGGCCGGCCTCAACATCGAGCACAACATGAAGCTGGCCGGCGGGACCCTGCGTTCGCGCCTGGGGCTGACCCACCGCAGCAAGGTCTATCCGACGACGGATCTGTCCGAGGCCCTGGCCCAGGACGCCTACACGCTGGTCAACGCCGGCCTGATCTGGGAGCGGGACGCCAAGCTGAGCTTCTTCCTGCAGGGCAGCAACCTGACCAACAAGGCCTACAAGACGGACGGCTACAACATCGCGGCCTTGGGTGTGCTGGATGCGTTCTATGGGCCGCCGAGGACGTTCACGATCGGGGGGACGTTGAAGTTCTGATGCTGGCTTCGCGGGTTGCTTTCGGGGAGAGCGCGGCTGCTCGATGCATTGCCGGGAGTCCGTCCCGGCGGCCGGGTAACTTTCTTCTGCGGCGCCAGAAGAAAGTCACCAAAGAAGAGGCGCTGAACCGCACACGAGTGCGGCGCCGCGATGAACGGCGCGGGAAAACGTTCGCCTGTGTTCCGGGAAGACGCGACCCGCTGCGCTCTCGCTGCTGTCCCTATGACGAGCACCATCCATCGCCCCTTCACGCCGCTTAACGCCGGCTGCACGCCGGGCTCATCAGGAAATACCGAACAGCAGCGTCGCCCGAGCGACGCTGCATTGGTCTTTGCTCGTGAGCACGGCGTGCAGCCGCGCGTTAACAGGTGAGATGCAGCAATGAGCGCTGCTGATGACAAGTCAGACGCGAGAGCGCAGCGGGTCGCTTCGGCCCAGCATGACGCTGAGTGTTTTCGCGCGCCGCTGTTGGCGTCATCTCGCCAGAGTGCAGTTCAGGGCCTCTTCTTTGGTGACTTTCTTCTGGCCCCGCAGAAGAAAGTTACCGCGCCGCCGGGCGCGCATCCCGGCACCACATTCGGCAAGACGCAGGAGTAGCGAGGCGTGTCTGCCTCACGCCGGCGACCTCCCGGCAACCACACTCACCACCAAGCAGCATCACCCGCATGACCGCCCAAATCCGCGCCCTGCCGCGCTACATTCCCGCCGTCATGCCCCTGTCCAAAAACCAGACACCCGCGGCCGTCGACATCCCCCAGGACGTCGACGGCCTGCTGCGCCTGGCCGCCCAGTCCATGTTCGACGTGCTGGCCCGGTCGACGGAAGGGATGATGGTCATCGACCGCAACCACCGCGTCGTCTGGATCAGCGAGGGCTACAAGCGCTTCCTGCCGGCCCTGGGCTTCAACGACGAACACGAGTTCGTCGGCAAGCGGGTGGAGGATGTCGTCCCCAACACCCAGATGCTGCAGGTGCTGGAGAACGGCAAGCCGGTCCTCGTCGACCTGCTGACCAACAAGGCCGGCACCTTCCTGGTCAGCCGGCTGCCCTTGCGCAACGACGACGGCGAAGTCATCGGAGCGCTCGGACTCGTGCTTCTCGACCACCCCGAGACCACGATGCAGCCGCTGATACAAAAGTTCGCGCGCCTGCAGCAGGAGCTGGAAGACACGCGCCGCCAGCTGGCCGCCCAGCGCCGGCCCAAGTACACGATCGCCAGCTTCATCGGCGCCAGCCCGGCCGCCCTGGAGGTGAAGCGCCAGGCCCGCCGCGTGGCGCAGACCGACTCCACCGTGCTGCTGCTCGGCGAGACTGGCACAGGCAAGGAGCTGATGGCCCATGCCATCCACTCCGCCTCGCGCCGCGCGCACCGGCCGCTGGTGGGCGTCAACATCGCCGCCGTGCCCGAGACCCTGCTGGAGGCGGAGTTCTTCGGCGTCGCGCCCGGCGCCTACACCGGCGCCGATCGCAAGGGCCGCGATGGCAAGTTCAAGCTGGCCGATGGCGGCACGCTGTTCCTCGACGAGATCGGCGACATGCCGCTGGCCCTCCAAAGCAAGCTGCTGCGCGTGCTGCAGGAGCAGGAGGTCGAGCCGCTGGGGTCCAACACGGTCATGCGCGTGGATGTGCGCGTGATTGCCGCCACCAGCCGCGACCTGGCCGCCATGGTTGCCGCCGGGCAGTTCCGCGCCGACCTCTACTACCGACTCAATGTCTTGCCCATCCGCGTGCCCGCCCTGCGCGAGCGCCTGGACGACATCGAGGCCCTGGCCGAGGCCCTGGGCGAAGACATCGCCCGCCGCAGCGGCATGCCGCAGAAGCTGCTGAGCCCCGACGCTATCGAATGGCTGATGCAGCAGCCCTGGCCCGGCAATATCCGCGAGCTGCGCAACACGCTCGAGCAGGTCAGCCTGATGAGCGACGACATGCAGCTGACGGCGGCGCATTTCCAGGGCGGGGCGGTGGCGCCGGCGGCCGCTGCGGTGGCGCCGGCTCCTCAGCCTGTGGCGCCAAGCGTCACGACATCGCAAGCCGTCGCGCCGCTGCCCGAACTGATCGAGGCGCTGGAGCGCGATGCGATTGCCCGTGCGCTGCAGGCCACGGGTGGCAACCGCATGGCCGCCGCCCGGCTGCTGCAGATCTCGCGGGCGTCGCTGTATGAGAGGCTGGCCAGGTGGCCTGAGCTTGAGAAGGCCAGCGATGCTTGAAAGCGTCCTGGTGCGGCTGGCGGCGAGCGCCAGTGCCTTGGCACTGGCCTTGCCGGCTCAAGCCGGCTGCCCGGACAAGGGGGGAGCGCTGGTCTTTGACACCAAGGACCGCAGCGGTTATCACCTGTATCAGTTGATCGGCGACCTGTCGTTCAGGCTCTTCATCCCGGGCAAATCCTTCCAGATGGACAAGCAGCGCATCCCGGGGCATGCGCTCTACATCGTCGACGGCAACGAGTTCCAGTTGCAAAGAGTCGACCGCAAGAATTTCGCTGCTTTCGTCCGCGGCCCGGGCGAAGAGCAGACGCTGGATGCGCAGGCGCGCTACGAGCAGGACTATGTGCGCACCCTGGTCACGAAGGCCCAGATCACCGACTTCGGATTCCGTGATCTCAAGGCCGACGACGATCGCCACCTTCGGACCGTCCGCCTGTGGAGATACACGGTGCCTGACGCGAACGCATCGATGTATCTGATGTCGGCACTGCTCGGCGCCGACACCGTCGGGATGGTGGTCGCGCGCTTCACCGGCCCCGAAGAAGAGGCGATGGAGGTGATGCGCCGGGTCGCCTTTTCGATCAAGCCGATCACGGCCGCCGAGTGCGCCAAACTCCCCATCGATTGAGCATCATCCGTCCAGCGTTCGGACAGCGCCTGAATTTCGGACACTCCCACGGTTCCTAACGGCCCGAAACCTCGGGACAACCCGGACGAAAAACCGCCCCGGCGCCCCTTCCCCGCCGGGCACGGCCCTTGCAAAAAGGGAAGACACCGTCTGCCGACAGAGCAGGCCCGAACTTCAGGAGACAAGCCCCATGCGCCTCACCACGCGCCGCTTCGCCCTCGCCGCCGCCACCTTTGCGGTCGCCCTGCCCGGCCTGACCCTGGCCGCCGGCAACGAAATCCGCATCGCCCACGTCTACAGCAAGACCGGCCCGCTGGAGGCCTATGGCAAGCAGACGCAGACCGGCTTCATGATGGGCCTGGACTACGCCACCGGCGGCACCATGACCGTCGCCGGCAAGAAGCTGGTCGTCATCGAGAAGGACGACCAGGGCAAGCCCGACGTGGGCAAGAGCCTGCTGGCCGCGGCCTATGGCGACGACAAGGCCGACATCGCCGTCGGCCCCTCGTCCAGCGGCGTGGCCCTGGCCATGCTGCCGGTGGCCGAGGAGTACAAGAAGATCCTGCTGGTGGAGCCCGCCGTGGCCGACTCCATCACCGGCGACAAGTGGAACAAATACATCTTCCGCACCGGCCGCAACTCTTCTCAAGACGCCATCGGCAACGCCGTCGCCTCCGACATCGCCGGCCTGAACATCGGCATCCTGGCCCAGGACTACGCCTTCGGCCGCGACGCCGTGAAGGCCTACAAGGAAGCGCTGAAGAAGGCCAAGATCGTCCACGAGGAATACCTGCCCACGGCGACGACCGACTTCACCGCCGGCATCCAGCGCCTGGTGGACGCGCTGAAGGACAAGCCAGGTCCCAAGGTCATCGCCGTCGTGTGGGCCGGCGCCACGCCGCCCTTCGGTGCGCTGGCCGCGCTGGACCTGCAAAAGCGCTACGGCATCGCCGTCGGCTCGGGCGGCAACATCCTGCCGGCCATGACGGCCTACAAGCAGTTCCCCGGCATGGAAGGCGCGACCTACTACTACTTCGGCATCCCGAAGAACCCGGTCAACGAGTGGCTGGTGGCCAACCACTACAAGCAGTTCAAGAACCCGCCCGACTTCTTCACGGCCGGCGGGATGAGCGCCGCCATCGCCCTCGTCGAGGCGCTGAAGAAGACCAATGGCGACACGGCCACCAACAAGCTCATCAAGACCATGGAAGGCATGAGCTTCGAGACGCCCAAGGGCAAGATGACCTTCCGCGCCGAAGACCACCAGGCCATGCAGTCCATGTACCACTTCCGCATCAAGGTCGACCCCGCCTTCCCCTGGGGCGTGCCTGAGTTGGTGCGCGAGATCAAGCCGGAAGAGATGCAGGTGCCGATCCGCAACAAGCGCTGAGGACGGCCCACCCCCTACCGACTTCGTCGGCCCCCTCAAGGGGGCGCCGCCAGTGGCCCGGCAAAGCCGGTTCCACGGCAGCCGCTGAGCAATTCACTACGGCCCCGCAGTGCTCGAAACCAAGAACCTCACCATCCGCTTCGGCGGCCATGTGGCCGTCGACAGCGTGTCCTGCGCCTTCCAGCCCGGCACGCTGACAGCCATCGTCGGCCCCAATGGCGCCGGCAAGACGACCTACTTCAACCTGATCTCGGGCCAGTTGCCCGCAAGCAGCGGCGAGGTCTGGCTGGATGGTGAGAACCTGACCGGCCAGCCCGCGCCCGTGCGTACGCGCCGCGGCCTGGGCCGGGCCTTCCAGCTGACCCAGCTCTTCGCCCATCTGACCGTGCTGGAGAACGTGCGCCTGGCCGTGCAGGCCCGGCATCGCAAGGGGCTCAAGCTGTTGTCGGTGTGGCTGTCGCACAAGGAGCTGATAGCCGAGGCGCGAGCCATCCTCGAACGCGTGCGCCTGGCCTCGCGCGCCGACGACCTCGCGGCCAGCCTGCCGCATGGCGATCAGCGCAAGCTCGAGGTCGCGATGCTGATCGCGCTGGATCCCAAGGTCTATCTCTTCGATGAGCCGACGGCCGGCATGAGCGTGGACGAGGTGCCCGTGGTGCTGGACCTGATCCGCGCGCTGAAGGCCGAGAAGAAGCACACCTTGCTGCTGGTCGAACACAAGATGGACGTCGTGCGCGAACTGGCCGACCGCATCATCGTGCTGCACCAGGGCAAGCTGGTGGCCGACGGCGACCCGGCAACGGTCATCGCCTCGCCCATCGTGCAAGAGGCTTACCTCGGAGTCGCAGCATGAACCTGCTCGAACTCAAGGGTGTCCACACCCACGTCGGGGCGTATCACATCCTGCACGGCGTCGACCTCGAGGTACCCGCCGGCCAGGTCACCATGCTGCTGGGCCGCAATGGCGCCGGCAAGACCAGCACGCTGCGCACGCTGATGGGGCTGTGGACGGCGAGTTCCGGCACGGTGAACTTCAAGGGCCAGGACATCACCAAGCTGGCCACACCCGATATCGCGTCGAAAGGCATCGCCTATGTGCCCGAGACCATGGGTATCTTCGGCGAGCTGAGCGTGGCGGAGAACCTGCTGCTCGCGGCGCGCTCGGCCAAGCGGCTGGCGGACCTGGATGCGGCGCGGCTCGATTGGCTGTTCAGGCTCTTCCCCGCGCTGAAGACGTTCTGGACGCATCCGGCGGGCAAGCTCTCGGGTGGCCAGAAGCAAATGCTGGCGATTGCCCGCGCCATGATCGAGCCGCGTGAGTTGCTGGTCATCGACGAGCCGAGCAAGGGGCTGGCGCCGGCCATCGTTCAGAACCTCATCACGGCGCTGCGCGAGCTGAAGAACACTTCACAGACGACGGTGCTGCTCGTCGAGCAGAACTTCCGCGTCGCCGCCGAGCTGGGCGACCAGGTGGCGGTGATGGATGACGGAAAGATCGTGCATCGCGGGGCGATGCGAGAGTTGATCGAGGACGCGGCGCTGCAGCAAAGCTTGCTGGGGTTGTCGTTGGGGGCGCATCAATGAAGCGCGCCATCGGCTCGACGAGTCGCCCGAGCGACTCTGCATTGGGCTGTTTTGATGAGCACGGCGTGCAGCCGCGCGTCGGACGGGCAGGTGATGCGATCGCGCGGTCTCGTGACAAGTCAGACGCGGGAGCGCAGCGGTTCGCTTCTGGTCGAAATGCCGGTGGACGCTTTCGCGCGCCGTTGATGGAGTCAACCCGCTCGTGTGCGGTTCAGGGCCTCTTCTTTGGTGACTTTCTTCTGGCCCCGCAGAAGAAATTACCCCGCCGCCGGGCGGGACTCCCGGCACCGCACTTGCCGCAAACGCAGAAGTAGCGAGCACATGAAACTCGATCCACGACCCCTGGCATTGCTGGCGGCAATCATGCTTCTAGCCCTGCCCCTCACCGGCAGCCTCAGCACCTGGCTCAACCTCACCCTGGCCGGCATCGCCATGGGCCTGATCATCTTTGTCATCGCCTCCGGCCTGACCCTGGTCTTCGGCCTGATGGACGTCCTCAACTTCGGCCACGGCGTCTTCATCGCTCTCGGCGCCTTCATGGCCACCACCGTGCTCGCCGCTATGGCCCCTTGGGCCAGCAGCCCCGATGTCCTCCCCAACCTGACGGCTCTCGCAGCCGCCTGCCTCGCCGGCATGGCCATCGCCGCTGCCGTCGGCGTCGTCTTCGAGCGCGTGCTCGTCAGGCCGGTCTACGGCCAGCACCTGAAGCAGATCCTCATCACCATGGGCGGCATGATCATTGGCGAGGAGCTGATCAAGGCCAGCTGGGGCGCGCAGCTGATCCCGCTGCCCCTGCCCGATGCGCTGCGCGGCATCTTCCTGTTCGGCGACGTCGCGGTCGAGAAGTTCCGCGTGCTGTCCATGCTCATCGGCCTGGTGGTCCTCGTCGGCCTGCTGCTGGTGCTGAACCGCACCAAGATCGGCCTGCTGATCCGCGCCGGCGTGCAGGACCGCGAGATGGTCGAAGCCCTGGGCTATCGCGTGCGCCGTCTCTTCGTCGGCGTCTTCGTCGCGGGTGCCGCGCTGGCGGGCCTGGGCGGCGTGCTCTGGGGCCTGGTGCAGCAGGGCGTCACGCCGCAGATCGGCGCCCAGGTCAACCTGCTGCTCTTCATCGTCATCATCATCGGCGGCCTGGGCTCGACGGTGGGCTGCCTCATCGGCGCGCTGCTCGTCGGCCTGGTCGCCAACTATGTCGGCTTCATCGCTCCGAAAGCGGCGCTGTTCTCCAACATCGGGCTGATGGTCGCCATTCTTCTCTGGCGCCCGCAGGGCCTGTATCCGGTGGGCGCGAAATGATCCGCACGCTGCTCTCCCACGACCTGCCGCGCAGCCGCATCCTCGGCGCGCTGCTGATTGCCTGCTTCCTCGGCCTGCTCGGCGCGCCCTTCATCTTCCCGGGCACGCAGGCGCTGAACGTCGCGGCCAAGATCCTGGTCTTCATCCTGCTGGTGGCCAGCTACGACCTGCTGCTGGGCTATACCGGCATCGTCAGCTTTGCGCACACGATGTTCGTTGGCATCGGCGCCTATGGCATCGCCATCGCATCAACAAGGCTGGGGTCGGACTGGACGTCGCTGGGCATCGGCTTCATCGCCGCCCTGGCGCTCAGCGCCGTGCTGGCCCTGGCCATGGGCCTGGCCAGCCTGCGCGTGAAGGCCATCTTCTTCGCCATGATCACGCTGGCCGTGGCCTCGGCCTTCATGACGCTGTGCTCGCAGATGAGCGACCTGACCGGCGGCGAGGACGGCCTGAACTTCCAGCTGCCTTCAGCGCTGCGGCCCTCGACGGAGTTCATGGAAGAGCCCGTCCTCGGCGTCATGCTGGACGGCCGGCTGCTGACCTATTACCTGCTCTTCGTCGCCGTCGCGCTTCTCATCGCCCTGCTGCTGCGCATCGTCAACTCGCCCTTCGGCCGCGTGC
The DNA here is from genome assembly GCF_059415865.1 of Roseateles sp. GW821-FHT09H10. Classification (NCBI taxonomy): domain Bacteria; kingdom Pseudomonadati; phylum Pseudomonadota; class Betaproteobacteria; order Burkholderiales; family Sphaerotilaceae; genus Roseateles; species Roseateles sp. GW821-FHT09H10. The sequence continues at coordinate 826,387 of NZ_JBWKOB010000002.1, forward strand.
TGCAGGCCATCCGCGAGAACGAGTTCAGGGCCGAGGCCATCGGCTACCGCACCGTCGTCTACCGCACCGGCGCCAATGTCATCGCGGCCCTGCTGGCCTGCTGCGGCGGCGCCCTGCTGGCCCTGTGGCTGCGCTACACCGGACCCGAGACGGCCATGAGCATGGAGATCATGCTGGACCTGCTGCTCATCGTCGTCATCGGCGGCATGGGCTCCATCTACGGCGCCGTCATCGGCAGCGTCCTCTTCATCGTCGCGCAGAACTATCTGCAGGCCCTGCTCAAGGGCGCCGGCTCGCTGGTGGAAGGCGTGCCCGTGCTCAGCACCCTCGTGTCTCCCGACCGCTGGCTGCTGTGGCTGGGCCTGCTCTTCGTGCTGGCGGTCTACCACTTCCCCGGCGGCATCGTCGGGCGGCTGAGGCTGGCGGCATGGACACGCGCGAGGGGAGCAAAAAGATGAGATCGCGCTACCTGAACTGCCTGGGTCGCGAGATCCACATCACCGAATGGGGTGACCCGCGCACGCCCACTGTCGTCGCCTGGCATGGCCTGGCTCGCAGCGGCCGCGACTTCGACGACTTCGCCGCGGCCCTGAGCCCGCGCTGGCATGTGGTTTGCCCCGACACCCTGGGCCGCGGCCTGTCGCAATGGGCCGTCGACCCGGCGCGCGAGTACTGCCTGGCCTTCTATGTCGAGCAGGCCGAGGCGCTGATGGACCAGCTCGGCCTGACCAAGGTGCATTGGGTGGGCACCTCCATGGGCGGCGCCATCGGCACCCTGGGTGCGGCCACCCGCCTGCGCGGACGCATCAAGCGCCTGGTGCTGAACGACAACGGCCCCGAGCTGGCGGCGCCGGCCCTGGCACGCATCAAGAGCTATGCCGGCCAGCCGCCGAGCTTTGCCACCGTCAGCGAGCTGGAGACCTATTTCCGCGAGATCTATGCGAGCTTCGGCCACCTGGCCGATGCGCAGTGGCGCCACCTGACCGAGACCTCGCTGCGCCGCCTGCCCGACGGCCGCGTGACGACCCACTACGACCCCGCCATGGCCGACCAGTTCGACCACCATCCCGACGACTACGGGCTGTGGAGCGCCTGGGACCAGCTCGACCTGCCCGTGCTCTGCCTGCGCGGCGAAGACTCGACGCTGCTGACCGCCGAGACCGCCCAGGCCATGCGCGAGCGCGGCCCGCGTGCGGCCGTCGCACTCATCCCCGGCTGCGGCCATGCACCGGCGCTGAACACGCCCGAGCAGATCGGCCTCATCGAACGTTTTCTCTCAGCGGACCAGACCCCGTGAATGCCCGTAAGCATGCGTGCAGTCTCCCGGCCTAGAGTCGCGCATCCACTCCGAGACGCCATGAGCGATTTCATCCTCGAGACCCAGGACCTGACCAAGGAGTTCAAAGGCTTCACCGCCGTGGACTCGGTCAATCTGCAGGTGCAGCGCGGCCATATCCACGCCCTGCTCGGCCCCAATGGGGCCGGCAAGACCACCTGCTTCAACCTGCTGACCAAGTTCCTGACGCCGACGCGAGGCCGCATCGTGTTTGCCGGCCACGACATCACCGGCGAGACCTCGGCCCAGATCGCCCGCCGCGGTGTCATCCGCAGCTTCCAGATCTCGGCCGTCTTTCCGCACCTGACCGTGCTCGAGAACGTGCGCATCGGCCTGCAGCGCTTCACCGGCACGAGCTTTCATTTCTGGAAGGGCCTGTCCGGCCTGAAGAAGCTGGACGCCAAGGTGCTGGACCTGCTGGAGCTCGTCGACCTGCGCGACATGGCGAACGTGAAAGCCGCCGACCTGCCCTATGGCCGCAAGCGTGCGCTGGAGATCGCCACCACCATGGCCATGGAGCCCCAGCTGATGCTGCTGGACGAGCCCACGCAGGGTATGGGCCATGAAGACGTCGACCGCGTGACGGCATTGATCAAGCGCGTGGCCGAGGGCCGCACCGTGCTGATGGTGGAGCACAACATGAAGGTGGTGGCCAGCATCGCCGACCGCATCACCGTGCTGGCCCGCGGCGCCGTGCTGGCCGAGGGCGACTACGCGACGGTGTCCAAGCATCCGGCGGTGCTGGAGGCGTATATGGGCACCGAGGCGACTGAATTGGTGGGGGCGCATTGATGACGGCCACCCCCGCCCTCGAAATCCAGAACCTCCACGCCTGGTACGGCGAAAGCCACATCCTGCACGGCATCAACCTGAGCGTGCAGCCTGGCCAGGTCGTCACCCTGCTCGGCCGCAACGGCGCCGGCCGCACCACCACGCTGCGCGCCATCCTCGGCCTGACGGGCGCCAGAAAAGGCTCCATCAAGATCCACGGCGAAGAGGCCATCAACCTCCAGACCCACCGCATCGCCCAGCTCGGCATCGGCTACTGCCCCGAAGAGCGCGGCATCTTCGCGAGCCTCACCGCCGAAGAGAACCTGCGCCTGCCGCCACCGCTGAAATCCAAGCGCGGCAAGGTGATGTCCGAGCAAGACATCTACGCCATGTTCCCCAACCTCGCCGAGCGCAGGAACAGCCCCGGCACGCGCCTCTCCGGCGGCGAGCAGCAGATGCTGGCCGTGGCGCGCATCCTGCGCACGGGGGCCGACATCCTGCTGCTGGACGAGATCTCCGAAGGCCTGGCCCCCGTCATCGTCCAGGCCCTGGCGCGCATGATCCGCGCGCTGAAGGCCCAGGGCTTCACCATCGTCATGGTGGAGCAGAACTTCCGCTTCGCCGCGCCCCTGGCCGACCATTTCATCGTCATCGAGCACGGCGAGGTCGTGCTGTCCTTCCCTGCAGCCGACTTGGCCGTACACCAGGCCAGGATGGATGAGCTGCTCAGCGTCTAACCCGACCTTTCACTGGAGACAACCATGAAGAAGACCCTCACCGCCGTCGCCCTCGCCAGCTGCGGCCTGGCCACATCCATGCACGTTCAGGCCCAGATCTCGGGCGACACCATCAAGATCGGCATCATCACGGACATGTCCGGCCTGTATGCCGACATCGACGGCCAGGGCGGTGTCGAGGCCATCAAGATGGCCATCGCCGACCTCAAGGGCATGGCCGCCGGCAAAAAGGTCGAACTGCTGTTCGCCGACCACCAGAACAAGGCCGACGTCGCCTCCGCCAAGGCGCGCGAGTGGATGGACACCCAGGGCCTGGACCTGCTGATCGGCGGCACCAACTCCGGCGCCAACCTGGCCATGGCCAAGGTCGCGGCCGAGAAGAAGCGCCTCTTCATCTCCATCGGCGCGGCCTCGGCCCGCCTGACGAATGAAGACTGCACGCCCTACACCGTGCACTACGCCTACGACACCGTGGCCCTGGCCAACGGCACCGGCAATGCGGTGGTGAAGAGCGGCGGCAAGAACTGGTACTTCCTGACCGCCGACTACGCCTTCGGTGCCAGCCTGCAGGCCGACACGACGGCCGTCGTGCAGAAGGCCGGCGGCAAGGTCGTCGGCTCGGTCAAGCACCCGCTGTCGGCCAATGACTTCTCCAGCTTCCTGCTGCAGGCGCAAGGCTCGGGCGCCCAGATCCTGGGCCTGGCCAATGCCGGCGGCGACACCATCAACTCGATCAAGGCGGCCAACGAGTTCGGCATCACCAAGACGATGAAGCTGGCCGGCCTGCTGATGTTCATCAACGACGTGCACTCCCTAGGCCTGAAGGCCACCGAGGGCATGTACCTGACCGACGGCTGGTACTGGAACCAGAGCCCCGAGTCGCGCGCCTGGAGCCGCAAGTTCTTCGAGAAGATGAAGCGCATGCCGTCCATGCTGCAGGCCGCCGACTACTCGGCCGTGACCCACTACCTGAAGGCCGTCGACGCCGCCAAGACCGACGACTCCGACAAGGTCATCGCCAAGATGAAGGCGACCAAGGTCAATGACTTCTTCGCCAAGAACGGCGAGATCGGCCCCGACGGCCGCATGCGCTATGACATGTACCTGATGCAGGTCAAGAAGCAGTCCGAGTCCAAGGAACCCTGGGACTACTACAACGTGGTGCAGACCATCCCGGCCAACGATGCTTACACCAAGCTGGCCGACAGCAAGTGCCCCTTGGTGAAGAAGTAAACCGCCCGCTGGCCCAGACATGACGGAACTGTTCGGTATCCCGCTGCCCGCCCTGCTGGGGCAGCTGCTGCTCGGCCTGGTGAACGGCTCGTTCTACGCGATGCTGTCGCTGGGCCTGGCGGTCATCTTCGGCATGCTCAACATCATCAACTTCGCCCATGGGGCGCTGTACATGATGGGCGCCTTCCTGGCGTGGATGGGCATGGACCTGCTGGGGCTGAACTACTGGGTCATGCTGGGCCTGGCGCCGCTGCTCGTCGGCCTGCTGGGCATCGTCATCGAGCGCACCATGCTGCAGTGGCTCTACAAGCTGGACCACCTCTACGGCCTGCTGCTGACCTTCGGCATCACCCTGGTCATCGAGGGCGTGTTCCGCAGCTTCTACGGCGTGTCGGGCCAGCCCTATTCGGTGCCTGACCAGCTCACGGGCGCCACCAACCTCGGCTTCATGATCCTGCCCAACTACCGGGCCTGGGTCGTCGTCGCGTCGCTGGTGGTCTGCTTCGCCGTCTGGGCCCTGATCGAGAAGACCTCGCTGGGCGCCAAGCTGCGCGCCGGCACCGAGAACCCCAAGCTCGTGCAGGCCTTCGGCATCAACGTCCCCTCCATGGTGACGCTGACCTATGCCGGCGGCGTGGCGCTGGCGGCGTTCGCCGGCGTGCTGGCGGCGCCCATCCTGCAGGTGTCGGCCCTGATGGGGTCCAACCTCATCATCGTGGTGTTCGCCGTCGTCGTCATCGGCGGCATGGGCTCCATCCTCGGCTCCATCGTCACGGGTCTGGGCCTGGGGCTGATCGAAGGCCTGACCAAGGTCTTCTATCCCGAGGCCTCCAACACCGTCGTCTTCGTCGTCATGGCCATCGTGCTGCTTGTCCGCCCGGCCGGTTTGTTCGGGAAAGAGAAGTGATGGACAAGAAGCTCCTCGGCTACGTGGCCCTCTTCATCGGCATCGCGCTGCTGCCGGCGCTGGGCGTGTACCCCATCTTCGTCATGAAGGTGCTGTGCTACGCCATGTTCGCCTGTGCCTTCAACCTGCTGGTGGGCTTCACGGGCCTGCTGTCCTTCGGCCACGCGGCCTTCCTCGGCACGGCGGCCTATGTCTGCGGCCATGCGCTCAAGGTCTGGGGCCTGCCGACGCCGGTCGGCCTCATCGTCGGCGCCCTCGCGGCGGCCGGCGTGGGCCTGGTGTTCGGCCTGCTGGCCATCCGCCGCTCGGGCATCTATTTCTCGATGATCACGCTGGCCCTGGCCCAGATGCTGTACTTCTTCTTCCTGCAGGCGCCCTTCACCGGCGGGGAGGACGGGCTGCAGTCGGTGCCGCGCGGCAGCTTCCTGGGGCTGGACCTCACCAACGACCTGACGCTGTACTACGTCGTGCTCGGCATCTTCATCGCCGCCTTCTGGCTGATCTACCGCGTCGTCCACTCGCCCTTCGGCCAGGTGCTGACCTCCATCCGCGAGAACGAGGCCCGCGCCACGTCCCTGGGCTACGACACCGCCCACTTCAAGCTGCTGGCCTTCGTGCTGTCGGCCGGCCTGGCCGGCCTGGCCGGCGCCACCAAGACCCTGATGCTGGGCTTCGCGACGCTGACCGACGCGATCTGGACCACCTCCGGCCTCGTCATCCTGATGACCCTGGTGGGCGGCATGGGCACGCTGGTCGGGCCCATGGTCGGCGCCCTGGTCATCATCGCGCTGGAGAACAAGATCGGCGACTTCGGCAAGCTGCTGGCCGACACCACCGGCGTGGCCTGGTTCAACGGCCTGGGCGAATCCGTCAGCCTCGTCACCGGGCTGATCTTCATCGTCTGCGTGCTGGCATTCAGGCGCGGGCTGGTGGGCGAGGCGATGGCGCTGCTGGAGAAGCGGCGGCCGTCTTCTTCCTGAAGACCAGCACATTGCCGGCCATCACGAAGGCCAGGCCCGCCAGGGCCGGCGCCGTCCACTGGTAGCCCTCCACCCAGGCCGACACGTTCAACGCGACGACCGGGAACAGCACCGTGCTGTAGGCGGCCCGCTCCGGGCCAAGCCTGCCGACCAGGGTCAGATAGGCCGTGAAGCCGATGACCGAACCCGGGATGGCGAGATAGAGCAGGGCACCGACATAGCGGGCGCTGGTGTCGAAGGCGAATGGCACGCCGGCCAACAGCGCATAGCCCATCAGCAAGGACGTGCCGACGGCCATGCCCCAGGCATTGGTCTGCACCGGCTTCAACCCCTGGCCTTGCAGGGCCGCCGACAGCAGATTGCCGGTCGAGAAGCACAGGGTCCCGCCCAGGGCCCAGGCCAGGCCGGTCAGCGTGCCGGCGCTGGCCTGCTGGCTGGCGATCTCAGGCCAGAACAGCAGCACCAGCCCGGTCAGGCCCAGGGCCCCGCCGGCCAGCACCTGGGGCGCGATGGCGCGGCCATGCACCAGACGCGCCAGCAGCGCATTCCACAGCGCCGCACTGGAGAACACCACGGCCACCAGGCCGCTGGCCAGGGTCTGGCTGGCGTTCAGGAAGCAGACGAAGTTCAGGCAGAACAGGCACAGCCCTTGGGCCAGCACCCAGGTGAGCGCTCGCCCACGTGGCAGGACGAGCTGGCGCCGCCAGGCCAGCCAGGCGAACAGCAGCAGGGCCGCCATGCCGAAGCGGTAGGCGATGGACAGGGCGATGGGCACCGGGCCCAGTTGCCATTTCAGGGCGATCCAGGTCGTCCCCCAGATCAGCACGACGAGCACATACAGCAGGGCATTCATGCCGCCAGCATGGCCGAACCGACGGCGGCGCGATTGCAGATTCCTGCGCATCGTCAACCCCATCACGGCACGGAAAAGGGCTGCCGCACTAGCATCACCGCATGGTTTCCCTGACCGCCGGCGCCACCGCTGACCAGCCCGTCTTCGACGTGCTGGGCCGCTCCAATGCGCGCCGGGAACGCGAGGTCGCACTGACGGACGGCCTGCGCCTGGTGCAGTGGCACAACGACGGCGGCCGCATGGACTACCAGCGCCCGGGCCATCACACGCTGTCGGTCTATCTGCAGGGCGGCCATGCCACCCACCTCATCGAGACGCCGCGCGAGACCGGCTCGCCGGGCTGCCACTGCATCCTGCCAGCCGAGCACGAATCGCACTGGAACGTGGCCGGGCCGCTGCGCTTCGTCCACCTCTACCTGTCCGCCGATGCCTGGGCCGACCGCGCCGTGCGGCTGCTGGATGCCGAGCCCCGCGCCATCACGCTGGAGCAGCGCATCTTCGGCGCCGACACCACCCTGGCCGCCTGGGGCCAGCAGGTCGCGGCCCTGGACTGGCAGGACCCGGCCGAGCGCCTGCGCATCGATGCGCTCAGCCAGGCCGCCCTCGACCACCTCACGCTGCAGGCCGCCCAGCCCCGGCAGCGCCAACGGGCCGAGCGCGAGGGACGCTCCGTGGGCGGCCTGTCAGGCCCGGCACGGCGGCGCGTGCTGGGCTTCATCGACGCCCATCTCGACAGCGCGTCGCTGAGCCTGCCCCGGCTGGCCGCCCTGGCCCATCTGTCCGAGTTCCACTTCGCCCGCATGTTCCGCGCGTCCATGGGCTGCACCGTGCACGACTGGGTGGCCGCCCGCCGGCTGGACCGCGCCCGTGCGCAGCTGCGCGAGACGGCCCTGCCCCTGGCCGACATCGCCGCCGCCTGCGGCTATGCCGGGGCGAGTCATCTGAGCCAGCGCTTCAAGGCGGCCACCGGCACCACGCCGGGGCAGTACCGGCGCGCCTTCGGCCAGCGCTGACTGCTGCCAATACGTCGTCAGCATTTACCAGCGAGTTAGGGGGAGCGCGGCCGGGCGACATGGCCGACCATGCAGCCATGGCCACGTCACCCCGCTTCAAGTTCACCGTCACCCTCGTCGTGTCGGTACTGGCTTGCGTGCTGACGCTTTTCGTGCCCGGTGAGGACGATGCGGCCGACAGCGCGACCCGGACGGCCAGCGTCCTGCCGCCGCCACAGCGCTGAGAACTGCCGCCGCGGCGTGACAAACGACGCCGCCTGGCCCACCATCGAAAAGGCCCGTTCGCGAAGCGGACACTCACTGGCCCGATGATGTGAGACTTTGTAGTCCCGCACGCCCCCCGAAAGATGAATGAGCTGTTGACCTGGACCCTGGCCGCCGCGGCCGTTGCCGTCGTGCTGTTCCTGATCTGGCTCGGCTGGCGCCGCCAGCACAAGGCCCGCGCCGACGCCCAGCGCCGCGAAGCCGAGCACATGCTGGCGGAGCAGGCCGCCCACGCGGCCCGGGCCCAGCATGTCTCGGCCGAGATGGCCGCGCGCCAGGAAGCCGACGCCCAGGCCCTGCGCGAAGTGGAGGTGGCCGTGGCCCAGCGCCTGGGCCGGCAGCGCGCCGAGGAAGAGCAGCTGGAGGCCGAGCGGGCCCGCGTCGAGCGCGAGGAAGCGGCCCGCCGGGAAGCCCAGGCTCAGGCAGCGCGCGAGGCCGCCGAGGCGCGCCGCCTGGCCGAAGAACGCGCCGAGGCCGAGCGCCTTGAAGCCGAACGCCTGGCCCGCGAAGCCGAGGAGAGGGCCGCCCGGGAAGCGGCCGAGGCCGCCGAAGCCGAGCGCCTCGCCCAGGAACGCGCCGAAGCCCAGCGCCTGGCCGAGGAGGCCGCCGCTCGCGAGGCTGAAGTCCGCCGCCTGGCCGAGCTGGAAGCCCGGCGGAAAGCCGAGGCCGAGCGCCTGGCCCGCGAACAGGCCGCCGAGCTGGAACGCCAGGAAGCCGAGCGCGTCGCCCGCGAAGCCGAGGCCCAGCGCCTGGCCGCCGAGCAGGCCGAAGCCGAGCGCGCGGCTGTCGCCCGGCGCCAGGCCGAGGAGCTGGAGGCGCGCGAAGCAGCGCAGCGAGCCGCTGCCGAGGCGGCCGCCATCGCTGCCGCGGCCCAATCCACCCGCGAGCTGCGTGCCGACGAGACCCTGGTCCTGGTCGCCGACGACTCCAAGATCGTGCGCGTCAAGATCAGCCGGCTGCTGACCGGCCAGACCTACCGCGTCGCCCTGGCCGAGAGCGGCGAACAGGCCCTGGAGCTGATGGCCGCCGAGCGCCCCCATGTGCTCATCACCGACGTCGAGATGCCCGGCATCGACGGCTTCGAGCTGACCCGCCAGGTGCGCGCCGCCGCGGTCACGGCCGAACTGCCCGTGCTGATGATCACCTCGTCGGACGACAAGCAGGCCGAAGCCCAGGCCGCCGGCGTGACCCAGCTGCTGGGCAAGCCCTATTCGGAAGAGGCGCTGATCGCGGCCATCGAAAAGGCGCGACTGGCCGTGCGAGTGCCCGCCTGAAGCACGTTCAGCTCCGCAGCAGGTAGGCCAAGGGCTGACGCGACATGCCGAACACCGCTTCACCGCTGTTCAGTGTCAGCTCGAACTGGTCGATCACGTCCTGAACGGCCAGAACACCGCCCCAACTGCCCGGTGAGTAGCGCTCGGTTGCCAGATCCAGCCGACCGACAACGTTGAAGGGGTTGAGCTCCCTGAGCAACATGGCGTGATCCAGGCGGATCACCGCCGGGCCAGCTTGGTCCCCCACCTCGAACAACGGGACATGCTGCCCGAAATACTTGCCGAGTCGAAACGACGCCAGTGTCGAGTCGCACATGTCGGCCATCACGATCACGACGTATTCGCACCGCCCGCGGTATTGACTAATTTCGCCCACGATCGCGCGATAGGTTCGGGCCGCCGTCGGTAGCTCCAGGCAGTCGCCCAACTCGAACAGCCGTTTCCTGACAACCGGATACCGGCGACGTGACCGGGGCTTTGCCTTCGGTTTGCCAACCTGCCGCAGCAGGCGCCCAAGCACCCGATGTCGCTCGCCCGCCAGAGCGCCCGAAGGATCTTCCTCCAGCCATATCGCCCGGCTTTCCCCGCCCTCCACAACCGCCTCCAGCCGCTGGACGAGAGCATTGTCGAGATGCCCGATCTCCCAGAGCGCCTTGACGATCGCGGCCAGCATGCACTCCAGATCCAGCGCATCCACTGCGCCTTCTGCCCTCTCTGCCATCTCCCGCCGGATGAGGTCTACGGGCGTATTGGCGTCATACAGGTCCAGCACGCGGTGATAGAGGTCATGTGCCACATCACCATTCAGAAGGCCTGCGCCGTCAATGGCCATGCTGGCTCTCTTTGCTCGCATGCTGCACCTCGCGCGCCCAGCGCGGCGCCCATTGCAGCAGGGGCTCGATGGCCACCAACAGCGAGCGCCCCTGGGTCGCCAAGCGGTAGCCGCTGCCCGCGTCATGCTCGATGAGCAGGGCCTCGCGCAATTCCGCCAGGCGCTGGTTCAGCACCGAGGCCGACAGGTCGCCGCAGGCTGACTGCAGGGCGCGGAAGTTCAGGCTCGCGTCCGCGCCGCGCAGCTCCCACAGGATGCGCAGCGTCCAGCGGCGGTTGAAGAGCTCCAGCGCCGCATTGATCGCGTCCTTGCCCGAGGCCGGCTGCCCGGCCGCCACCAGCTTCTCGAGGCGTTTGGTCGTCATGCTTTGATTTTAGAAGCAACTGCGGCTAGAGTCCGTCCATCGCAACGCTTCTGATTTCGAAGCATGAACACTTCCACGGCTCCTCGCATCGCTCCACAAACCCTGCCACTGGCGCCCGATCTGGCCGAGCGCATGGGCCGCCTGCTGCCCGCCGGCATGCCGCCGCCGCAGATCTTCCTGACCGTGGCCCGCCATGGCGAGCTGTTCAAGGAGATGGTGGACAGCGGCCTGCTCGGCCCCACGGGCCTGGCCGATCGCCGGCGCCTGGCGCCTCTGCTGCGCGAGGCCGTCATCCTGCGCACCTGCGCCATGGCCCGCTGCGACTACGAGTTCCATCTGCACGAGCAGACGATCTCGCGGCGCATGGGCCTCAGCGACGCGCAGATCGCCGACCTGCGCGCAGCCGCGCCCGACGCGGCGCTGTGGACGCCCGAGCTGCTGGCCGTGCTGCAACTCGTCGACGGCCTCGTGCAGCGCCTGGACGTCGACGACGCGACCTGGGCCGGCCTGCGCCAGCACTTCGACGAGGCCGCACTGATCGAGATCACGCAGCTGGTCGGCCACTACACCGGCGTGGCCATGCTGGCCGCCCTGGCTCGCCCGGCTTTCGACAGTTACCGCTAACGGCTATCGTCGGGTCACAGGGACAAATCGATGCCGCCATGGAATTCCAAAGATTCACCGCGCCCGACGCCACGGCCCTCGAGGCTGGCATCGCCGAAAAGCAGGCCCGGCTGACGCAGGCCCTGCAGGCCGGCGGCGACGAGCTGGCCATCGTCGACCTCACCGGCGACCTGGCCGGCCTGTTGACGACGGCCCGCCGCGAGGCCGAGGCCCTGCCCCTGCTGCAGGCCCAGCTGGAGCGCGCCGAGCAGTTTTCCTCCTCGGAGGAATCAGGCTGGTTCTGGAATACCTATGCCACGGCCCTGCAGTACAACGGCCGGCGCTCCGAAGCCGAATCCGTTTTCGCCAAGGCCCTGGCGCTGTCGCGCGCGGGTGGCTGGGTCCGCCTGCAGTCCTTCGTGCTGCAGCACTGGGGCCGCAGCCTGGTGGAGCAGGGTGAGATGGATGAGGCCCAGCTGAAGTTCGAGGAAGCGCTCGTCATTCGCCGCCGGCTGAACGACCCGTTGACGGCATCGACGGAGCGCGCCCTGGCCGGCCTGGCCCAACTGCGGGAGCAGGCATGAGCGCCGCGGACGACCGTTCAGCCCTGCTGCAGGGCAGTTGCCACTGCGGCGCCGTGCGCCTCACCCTGCCCTTCGCGCCGGAGAAGGCGACCCAGTGCAACTGCTCCCTCTGCCGCCGCCTGGGCGGACGTTGGGCCTACTACGAGTTCGGCACCGTGAAGGTCGAGGGCCATCCCGAGCACACGGCCGAGTACATCTGGGGCGACAAGACGCTGCGCAATATCCGCTGCGCCCATTGCGGCTGCTCGACGCACTGGGAGCCCCTCGGCCCCGAGGCCGGCACCCGGCACGGCGTCAACCTGAACAACTTCGATCCCCGGCTGCTGGAGGGCGTGCAGGTGCGGCGCTTCGATGGGGCGGACACCTGGACCTTCCTGGATTGAGGTCCGCAGCCGCGCCGCCTAGCGCTTCACCGCCGCCAGCAGCTTCCCGATGAACTCGTTCAGCGCCGGCCCGTTGTCGATCCAGCGCACCACCACGACGACATCGTTCTCCCAGTCGATGTAGATGATGTTCTGGCCATTGCCGCGGAAGGTCACGCTGCTCTCGGGCGCGGCGGGCAGGGCCTTGCGGCCGGTGTTCAGGAACCAGTTGCAGTAGCCGTACTCGTCGTTGGCCGGCCCGGGCGCGCGGGCCTTGGCGATCCAGTCGCGCGAGACGATCTGGCGGCCGGCCCATTCGCCCTGGCGCAGATGCAGATAGCCGAAGCGCGCCATGTCCCAGGCGTCGATGAACATGCCGCCGCCCCAGTGGCCGCCGCCCGAGACCGACTGCATGCGCTGGCCATCCAGCTCCACCCACGAGTTGTCATAGCCATGCCAGCGCCAGCGGCTGGACGCGCCAATGGGGTCCATGACGCGCTCGCGCAGCACCTCGGGCAGCGGCCGGCGCCAGACCTGCAGGGCGGCCAGGGCCAGCACGTTGACGCGCACATCGTTGTACTTGTAGTGCGTGCCCGGCGCGTACTGCGGGCGGTTGGGCCAGTCCTCAGGCGTCTTGCCGACGGGGCGGTCGGCCCAGTCGGGCTTGCCCCAGAGCGTGCCCTGCCAGTCGCTGGTCTGGCGCAGCAGATGCTCCCAGGTGATGGGGGCGTTCTTGGCCGACGTGAACAGGTCGACGCCGGGCGGCATGGCCTCGGCCGCGCGCTCGTCCGTGCTCTTGATGAGCCCCTGCTGCCAGGCCAGGCCGACGACGGTCGACAGAAAGGTCTTGGTGATGCTGTGCGACATGTCCACGCGCCGCGTGTCGCCCCATTCGGCCACCACCTTGCCGCGCCGGATGACGAGGCCGTTGATGGCCGCGCGCTCGCGCGTCGGGCCGATCTGGCCACCGTAGAAGGGCTCGTTCCTGCCGAAGCTCTGCGCCAGCGCCAGGCCCTGGTCGCGCGGCGCCGGGTTGTCGTGAGCCTGCGCGTAGGCGATGGCCTCGGCGAGCTTGCCGGCGTCCAGGCCCGCGGCGGCCGGCTCGGCACGCGCCCAGTCGCCGCGCGGCGGGAAATAGGCGGGCTGGGCCGCGGCCAGCGTCGAAACGAGGGCGGCGGCAAGGAAGAGGCGGCGGGGGAGGCTCATGACGCCATTGTGGCCAGCGGCGCCGGCACCTCGCAAAGACTGCTGAGACCTCCACAGAATTGATGCAGCGCCCTGGCTGAAGCCGGCTTACCGTGACGCTTCAGTTCAGCGGAGGTGAGTCATGACGATGGAAAGACGCGGCCACGGCAATGTAGGCAACCCCAGGGCGGCTCGCCTGCGCAAGGGCATGGCCGAGGCGACCAAGCGCGACAAGGCGGCCGCCAAGGCCGATGCGACCAGCGAGCGCTTCGGCTATCTGTTCGCCTATGACGACGCCGAGCGGCTGCCGGTCGGCCCCGACACCCTCAGGCAGCTGACCGAGCTCGCCGAAACGATGCAAAGCGACACGGCTGGCGACAGCGGCATCCCCGCCGTCTACACCTACTTCGGCCAGTTCCTGGACCACGACATCACGCTGGACGAGGGCTCGGGCGCCGTCGCCCTGCTGGAGCGGGACGACTTTCCCGTCATCGACGCCGCCTCCCTGCCCAACAGCCGCACGGCCGCGACCGAGCTGGACAGCGTCTATTTCCTCGGCGTGCCCCGCGACCAGGACAACAAGGACCGCCTGCGCGTGGGCCCGGTGACGCCCACCGGCCAGAACGGACACCCCTTCCGGCGCCCCCCTGGCAAGGGCGACCTGAACGATCTGCCCCGGCAGGCGCGGGACGACGACCCGAACAACGCCAAGGAAGACCGGGCGGCCATCATCGGCGACCCTCGCAACGACGAGAACACCATCATTGCGCAGCTGCACACGGCCTTCCTGAAGGCCCACAACGCACTGGTGAAAAAGGGCAGCAACTTCGACCAGGCGCGCGACGAGATGATCCTGCGCTACCAGTCCGTCGTGCTGGACGACTTCGCCAGCCGCATCTGCGATCCCGCCATCCATCAGGATGTCATGACGAACGGCCCGAAGTGGCAGGTGGGCGCTGCCACCCAGCTCTTCATGCCGGCCGAGTTCGCTTTCGCGGCCTATCGCTTCGGCCACTCCATGGTCCGCACGAGCTATGACTTCAACCTCAACTTCAACACCCAGCCGGGCGGCATCCCGGCGAGCCTGGACCTGCTGTTCACCTTCACCGCCTTGAGCGGCGGGCTGGGCGGCAATTTCGACACCCTGCCCGACAACTGGATCGTGGAATGGGAGCGCATTGCTCCGATGGGCGGTGGTGCCGCACCGCAGAACGCCCACCCCATCGATCCCCGGCTGACCAGCTTCCTGTTCAAGCTCAGGCGCGAGGACGGCACCGTGCTGGAGGGCAATCTGGCGCCCAAGCTCGCGGCCCGCAACCTCAAGCGCGGCTACCGCGTCGGCCTGCCCACCGGCCAGGCGCTGGCCCGGCGGCTGGGCGAGGCGCCGCTGCAGGGCAACGCCCTGCTTGCGGCCCTGCCCGACGACAACATGCGCGCCAAGGCCCTGCCCTTTGCCGACAGCACGCCGCTGTGGTTCTACGTGCTGGTCGAAGCCTTGGCCCAGCACCAGGGCCGCCATCTCGGCCGCGTCGGCAGCCGGGTCGTCATGGACACGCTGTGGAACCTGGTGCGCTGGTCCAGCGTGTCGCTGCTGGAAGGCAACCGGCGCAATGCGTTCAGGACCACGCTGGCGGAGCTGCTGCAACTCGCCGGCACGCAGGACCAATGAGCACCATCCTCTATGCCCGCCTGACCGCGCTGCGGGTGGCTGCCCCCGCAAACCGGAGCACCACCACGGACCCACCGGGTCTCAGCGCCGTGCTGGACGCCCTGGCGGCTCTCGTTCCAGCCGAGATCCTTGCGGCACACGCCATCGTCATCGGCTACGCCACAAAGGTGGAGAACGGGCAGACCTCCATCACGGAACCCGGCGCGCTGAAGATTGCGTTCTGTGTCTTGATCCTCTTCAGCATGGCCCTCTACGCCTTGGCAAGAAACGCCAGCAGTCAGGCACCCTGGGTAAAGGCCGACTACTTGCGCATGTTCATCCCGCCGCTGGCCTTTTTTGTGTGGACCATGCTGCAGCGGGTCACCGCCTTCGATGCGGTGGCATCGGCCAGCATGACGGGGGGCGTTCGCGGCGTGCTCGGCACGCTGCTTGCGTTGATCGTGACATCCGCAGCCACTGCCTTGGCCGCCAAGGCGAACTCGGCACCTCCAGTGACAAAGCCCTAGGCCCCAAGGCCCGGTCTCGCACCACCCACCCTGCTACCCTCTCCCGACACGGCGATGCCCCTCGTGCGGCAGCGCCAGGCCGGCTGGAGTAAAGCAGGATGTTTCTCGCGTTGGACGGGGTGGGCGATCTGCAGGCGCAAGTGCTGCGGGCCCTGAAGCAGGGCATACAGGACGGCCGCCTGGCGGTCGGCTCCCGCCTGCCGTCGACGCGCGAACTGGCCGCCAAGCTGGGCGTCTCGCGCAACACCGTCATGGCGGCCTATGAGGCCTTGTGCGCCGAGCAGCTGGCCGTGGCGAGATCGGGGTCGGGCACCCAGGTCACGGCCCGCCCGGCCCGGCAGCAGATGCTGCCCGCGCCCCTGCCCGTGGAGGCCCAAAGCCGCTATGCCGGCCGCGTGAGGCAGCTGCCGCCCATCACGCTGGAGAAGCGCGAGGACGGGCTGCGCTGGAATCTGCAGTACGGCGAGCCCATGGTGGACGTCGCCATCTTCACCATCTGGAAGCGGGCGCTGATCTACGCCGCCCAGCGCACCGGCGTGCATGGCGCACCGGCCCAGGGCCTGCTGGAGCTGCGCACTCAGATCGCCGACCACCTGGGCAAGTACCGCGGCATCCGCTGCACGGCGGCCGACGTCGTCATCGTCAACGGCACCCAGCAGGCCATCTCCCTGGCCGCCCGCATCCTGCTCGACGAGGGCGACCGCGTGGTGCTGGAGGAGCCTCACTACCAGCTGGCGACCCAGGCCTTCACGGCCCATGGCGCCGTCGTGCAGCATGTGCCGGTCGACGATGAAGGCATGGCCGTGGACGCCATGCCGGCCGATGCCGTCAAGCTGGCCTATGTGACGCCCTCGCACCAGTTCCCGTCCGGGCGCGTGATGTCGCTGCAGCGCCGCGTCGCCCTGCTGGAGCGCGCCGCCGCCCAGGGCTTCTGGATCATGGAGGACGACTACGACGGCGAGTTCAAGTTCGACGGCCGCCCGCCGCCTGCGCTGCACTCGCTGGACAGCAACGCCCGGGTGCTCTACGTCGGCACGTTCACCAAGACGCTGCTGCCGTCGATCCGCCTGGGCTTTGTCATCGCCCCCGAGCCGCTGCGCCGCGACTTCATCAAGTCCAAGATGCTGGCGGACATGCGCTGCAGCGCCATCGAACAGGCGGCGGTGGCCCGGCTCATCGCCAGTGGCGCCTATGTGCGCCATCTCAAGCGCGCCAGCGTCGAGCTCAAGAAGCGCCGGCGCGCGCTGCTGGCCGGCCTGCAGGCCCATTGCGGCAGCCTCGTCCAGATCGACGACAGCGGCGGCGGCATGCATCTGATCTGCTGGTTCCCCCGCCTCGGCGACGGCCAGTTGGCCGCCCTCATCGACCTCGCCACGTCGCGCGGCCTGGGCCTGCATCCGGTCGAGCATCACTACACGCGCAAGCCCCGCCATCCGGGGCTGCTGATGGGCTTTGCCTCGCTGTCCGTGGCCCAGATCAATGCGGCCACCGCGATGCTGGGCGAGTGCCTGGCCGAGGTGGTGGGCGGCGCCACGCTGAAGCGCGCCCGCGCCTGAGGCAGGCCGCAGCGTCCCGCTGGCGCCTTAGGCGATGCGGGCGGTTGGCGTGAGGCTGCTATCGGCTTCAATTGGTTCCAAGTGAGTGCTTGGGAAGTGGCTCTGTCCGCTGTGCGGGTGGCGTCTGAGACTGGCTGCGTCATCACTGTTCGAGAAGACGCAACAGCCATGAAATACCAACTCCAACCCATCGCCCTGCTCGTGCGGGGCCTGTTCACCTTCACGGCCTGTGCCAGCGCGCTGGCGCAGACGGCGGAGCCGCCAGGGCAGCAGCTCGAGCGGGTGCTCATCACCGGCTCCTCCATCAAGCGCGTGGATTCCGAGACCGCCCTGCCCGTGCAGGTCATCACCAAGGCCGACATCTCGCGCACCGGCGCCACCAGCACGGAGCAGCTGCTGTCGGCCATCTCGGCCGCCTCCGGCATGGGCTCCACCACCAATGCCATGGGCGCCGGCTCGTCGACCGGCGGCCTGTCCTCAGTCTCGCTGCGCGGCCTCAGCGCCGACCGCACCCTGGTGCTGGTCAACGGCCGGCGCCTGGCGCCCTTCCCGGGCGGCGCCCAGGCCTCGGTCAACGTCAACACCATCCCGCTGGCCGCCATCGAGCGCGTCGAGATCCTGAAGGACGGCGCCTCGGGCGTCTATGGCAGCGACGCCGTCGCCGGTGTCGTCAACTTCATCCTGACCAAGTCCTTCGACGGCGTGCAGGTCGGTCTGTCGGCCGGCGCGCCGACGCGCGACGGCGGCGGCAAGAACAGGAAGGCCTCCGTCGTCGCCGGCATCGGCGACCTGGAGGCGGACCGCTACAGCATCGTCGTCTCGGCGGCCTACGAGAAGGAGGACGCGCTGTTCGGCCGCGACCGCGAGTTCTCGCGCAGCGGCAACGTGCCGCCCCTCTACGCCAACGGCGCCACGGGCCAGGGCAATATCGAAGGCGCCTGGATCCCGGGCAAGACGCTGCTGGAGGTCGAGGCCACGCCCGGCCCGCGCTTCTTCCGCTCGCCCAACAGCGGCTACGGCAGCCCGGTCGAATGCGCGAGCATCGGCATGATCAAGCGCAGCGCAGGCGGCTTCCAGGGCGCCCCGGTCTGCTCCTTCGACAGCGCCCCCTATGTAGGCCTCATCCCCACCCGCGAGCTGAAGAACCTCACCGCCAACCTGGCCTGGAAGGCGAGCGACAACCTCGAGGTGTTCGCCGATGTGCTGTGGGGCGAGAGCAAGGTCACGCAGAGCTTCCAGGCCAGCCCCATCCGCGCCTCCTTCCTGGAGACCGACAACCTGTTCGGCCAGCGCCACGTGGACCCGGCCCTGCTGATGCTGCCCGGCAACCCCAACTACCCGACCGCCTATCTGCAGGCCCGCGGCCTCACCGACCTGATCGGCAAGCCGCTGGCCGTCACGGTGCGCGAATCGGCCCTGGGCAACCGCATCAACAACGACACCAGCACCCAGACCCGCTTGACCGTCGGCGCCAACGGCCATGTCGGCGAGCACGACTACGAGCTGGCCGCCTCGCACAACGAGAGCAAGCTCAAGGGCCAGGCGGTCAACGGCTATTTCTCGCAGGTCGGCTATGCGGCGGTCATCAACGATCCCGCCAACAACAACCTGTGGAACCCCTGGGCGGCGGGAGGCCAGCAGTCGCAGCAGCTGGTCGACAAGCTCAAGGCCACCGCCTACACCGGCCAGACCCTGAACGGCCTGGCCAAGACCGATGTGGTGGACGGCAAGGTCACCGGCCCGGCCTTCAAGCTGCCCGCCGGCGCGGTGCAGTACGCCCTCGGCTTCCAGGTCCGCAAGGAGGCCTACAAGACCGACCCGTCCGAGGCCCTCTTCAGCGGCGACATCGCCGGCCTGGGCGGCTCGGTCGCCCCCATCGACCGCAAGCGCACCGTGAAGGCCCTGTTCGGCGAACTCAACGTGCCCGTGTTCAAGTCGCTGGAGGCGTCAATCGAGGCGCGCAGCGACCGCTACAACGATGTCGGCTCGTCCACCAACCACAAGGGCAGCCTGCGCTGGCGGGCGGCGGACGGCCTGATGCTGCGCGCCTCGGCCGGCACGGGCTTCCGGGCACCCACGCTGGTGGACCTGTGGACGCCGCAGACCCTGGGCTCCTCCGAGCAGTTCGACGACCCCGCCACGGGCCAGACCGACCTGCAGGTGAATGCGCTGTCGGGTGGCAATCCCGGCCTGAAGCCGGAGAAGTCGCGCCAGCGCCAGATCGGCTTCGTGCTGTCGCCCCTGCGCGAGTTCTCCGCCACGGTGGACTTCTTCCAGATCCGCCTCAAGGACATCATCAACATCCCCTCGGCGCAGGAGGTGGTGTCGGGCTTCCGGCGCGGCGACCCGGCCTATGCCGGCCTGGTCAAGGTGAGCCCGGCCAACGAGATCCAGCAGATCACCACGGCCCTGGCCAATGCCGGCGACGCGCGGCTGTCGGGCGTCGACGTCGACCTGCTGTGGCGCGACACCTATGCCTTCGGCCGCCTGGACGTGAACCTCGTCGGCACCTACATGAGCAAGTTCGACGAGGCCAGCGCCGGCGGCTTCCTGTCGCACAAGGTGGGCACGACGGTGGAGAGCGACGGCTCGCCCGTGCTCGGGGCCAACGGCGGCGGCGTGGTGCTGCGCTGGAAGCACACGCTGAGCGCGACCTGGACGCAGGGACCGTGGTCGGCCACGCTGGTGCAGAACTACTACCGCGGCTACCGCGACGGCGACGACCTGAATGGCAATGCCCACCGCGTGCCGAGCCGGGCCATCTACGACGCGCAAGTCAGCTGGAAGGGCTGGCGCGGCCTGCAGCTGGCGGTGGGCGTGAAGAACCTGCTCGACAGCGACCCGCCGCCCTATATCTTCGTCAGCAACCAGTTCCAGTACGGCTACGACGTGTCGCTGTACGACCCGCGCGGAAGGCTGGCCTATGTCAACGCGACCTACCGTTTCTGAAGGCCGGTTGGCGATCGCGCTGGTGCTCGCCCTGGCCGCCGTGCCGGCCGTGGCGGCGCCGGCGTCCTGCGCTGTCAAGGCCAGCGGCACGCCGCCCACGGTCGTCGAGACCTACACCTCGGAGAAGTGCAGCTCCTGCCCGCCCATCGAGGCCTGGCTGTCGACGCTGGCGGGCGATGCCTCCGTGCTGCCGCTCGCCTTCCACGTCGACTACTTCGACGACAAGCGCTGGAAGGACCGCTATTCCAGCGCGGCCTACACGCGGCGGCAGAGGGAGGTGCTGGCGCAAAGCGGGGCCTCCGCCATCTACACGCCCCAGGTGCTGGTCAACGGCCGCGACCGCACGCGGCCGCCCGTCCCGGCCACCGCGGATGCCGGCGTCGAGATGGAGCTGCAGGCGGAGGGCCCGCGGCTCTTCGCGCGCATCGCCTCGCAGGCCGCCGCGCCGCTGGAGCTGGCGGGCTACTGGGCGGCCAGCGAGAACGGCCTGAGCAGCTATGTGGGGGCCGGCGAGAACGCCGGCCTGACGCTCAAGCACGATTTCGTCGTGCGCGACTACCGCAAGCTCAAGCCCTTCAGGCTGCCGCCGGGCATGTCCCTGCGGCTGGACTATGAAGGCGAGCTGGAGGGCGCCCGCGAGGTCGCCCTGGTGCTGACGGAAGCTTCGAGCGGCAGGCCGGTCCAGGCCCTGCGCTGGAAGCCGCGCTGCTGATGAACGCCCCCGACCTCTTCCTGGCCGCCGTTTCGGGCGCCGCCCGCGCAGTCCTCAGCCACCGCCTGCCCTATCTGGTCGATGCCACCGGCGAGGACCTGCGGGCGAGCCGCGGCTCCCTGCCGCTGGAATTGCTGCGGGCCGGCTTTGTCGAATGGGCCGGCATGAAGCCGAGATCCGACGCCTATGCCCGCCAGGGCGCCGCGGCGCTGGACGGGCTCTACAACCACCTGCCCATCGTGCTGTGCCGGGAGCGCGAGTCGCTGCGCCGGGCCCTGGCCTGCGACATGCCCTCGGGGCTGCTGATCCTGGGCACGCCGGCCTGCGCCGCGGGTCCGCGGGTGCAGTGGCCCGTTGACGCGCCCGACAACATCGAGATGTCGGCCACGGCCTGGTTCGGCGCGCCCGAGCATGTGGCCGAGGGCCAGGACCTCTGGCAGCTGCCGCTGGCCTGCGACGGGCGCAGCCTGTCCGTGGACACCATCGCGAGCCGCCTGCGCGAGGTGGAGAACCTGTGGCTGCGACGTGGTGTCGGCCAGGGTTTCGTGCTGCTGAACCTGGAGGGCATGGCCTCCCTCACCGAGAGGCGCGACGGCGTCGCCGACGAGGTCTTCGCCGCGGCCCTGGCCTGGGCGCAAGGCGGCCTGCACGACGCGACGGTCATCCTCTACGGCGAGGGCATGGCCTGCGCCAAGGGCCAGCAGGCCATGGGGCAGGTGGCGCGGCATCTGGGAAGGGCCTTGTTCAGGCCCGCGCAGAGGTGGGGCGTTCGCGCTGCACGTCCGTAACCTCGTCAGCGAGTCAACGCATCTCGGGAGGCTGAGCAGAGGCACCGGACTGTGCGGCGTCCTCTATGCAGAGAAAGCGCCCACTGCGTCGCATTGAGCCGGCGCGCGCTGCGAACACCCGAGTCAGGGGGGTGCGTGGGATGCCCTGGCTCGACTGCCTCGTATCCTGCGTGCCTCAAAAAAAATCGCAGGGAGAAATGCAATGAACGGGTTTGCGGTCAAGAGCTGTGGTGCGCTGGCCTTGCTACTCAGTTTTGCCGGCGCCGCGAACGCGGTGTACGTCGTGGACACGGGTCAACCGGCTAACACGGGCGTTGGATCCACGTCTTCGCCCCTTGGATCCGTGTTAGGCGGAACCGTGAGTACTGGCGGGTCGTTCACGGTCAGTGCATCGACGACTATCTCGGCAATCGAAGGCTTCATGGTCGTGTTCGGAGGTGGCACTTTGGAGGTGTCGTTGCACGCGGGTTCGCCCACCGGTCAGGTCCTCTTCAGTGCGCAGAAAGCCGTTCCCTGGCCCACGGCCTTCCCCTTCGAGTGGGTAGGCATTGATGGCTTGAACTGGACAATCCCTGCGGGCACGTACGGTTTCACAATTGGCTCACCTGACTGGTTCTCGGCAAACATGCCATGGGGCGCCCCAATGCCACTCGGCGAAGAATGGCAAGGATCCAACGACACCTGGAATCGATTTGACGAGATGGACCTTGGCTTCAGGGTGAGCGCAGTTCCTGAGGTTGCGCCCCAAGCCCTGCTCTGCGCCGGCTTGGGTCTGATGTTTGCTATGAGGAATCGTCGGAGGAGCTGACGGGGCTGACGGGCAGCGATTCAGCCGAAACGGAAGTCTGCAACGGGTCGGTAGCTGGCGGCGGTCAGGCCCGCCGCGCATGGCAGCTCACAGCCTGAAGCACACATCTGCCGATGGCTGCACCTACGCAGCCACTTTGGTGCCGGCCTTGGCAGTCGGCTCGTCGTCTTCGGCCTGGCGTTGTGGCGCATGCGTCGCGCTCAGTCCAAGTCGACCAGGCGCCGCGTCAACGCGCTGCCGCGCTCGAGCAGAAAGCCCCGCAGCCTCTGCGCATAACCCGCCGCCACCGCCTCGCGCACCGAAGGCCGGCCGGCCAGGGCTTCACGCCAGGCCTGCACGCGCGGCAGGCCGTCGAACAGGCTTTCGGGCGGAATGACCTCGAAGTAGCGGAACACCGGGCCGAAGACGGCATCGACGAGGCCGAAGCGGCGGCCGGCAAACCAAGGCCCCTCGCCCAACACAGCTTCCAGCTGTTCGAAGCGCAAACGCAGTGCGCCATAGGCCTTGCCCAGCGCCTCGTCATCACCCGCGCTGTAGAGCACCGCGATGCCGCTCAGCACGGCCGAGCCGAACTCCATCCAGGCCCGCTCGCGGCCCCGCGCCAGCGGCTCGGCCGGGTGCAGGCGCGGCGCCTCGGTCTCGTCGAGGTACTCGCAAATGACGGCGGACTCGAACAAGGCCTCGCCGCCGACGCTCAGCACCGGCGTCTTGCCCAGCGGCGACAGGCGCTGGAACCAGGCGGGCTTGTTGGACAGGTCCACATCCAGGCGTTCAAAGGCCACGCCCTTCTCCTTCAGCACGATGGCAGCGCGTTGGACATAAGGGCAGAGGGCATGGCTGATCAGGGTCAGCGAGCTCATGCGGCGACTCCCGGCGTGAAGCGCTCGCTGCGCTTGAGGGTCGCGGCGCCATCGCCGGCGAGCCACAGCACGACCGACATCGCGGCCAGGAAGACCGGGTACTCCCAGCCGCCACCCGGTGCATTGAAGACCCAGCCATTGGGCAGATGCACCCAGGCCGCGCCGAGCAGGATGGGCACCCCGGCCAGCGCGATCTGGCGCGGGTAGATGCCGAGCAGCAGCAGCGCGCCGCCAATGGCTTCAGCCGCGACAACGGCATAGGCCAGCTCGCCCGGCAGACCCTGGCCGGCAAAGAACTGAGCCGTGCCGGGCAGGGTGAAGACGAACAGCTTGAGGCTGGCGTGCGCCAGGTACATCAGGCCCAGGGACAGGCGCAGCAGCAGCAGGCCGAGTGAGGTCGAGGAAGCCATGAGGGATCTCCAGAAAGGGTGTTGCGATGGAGCCAATGTAGGTAGGCAATCGACGCATGAAAATACGCAATCAAGCCAACTCAGATTGCAGCCATGCAATACGAACTCGCCCCCGCCGACCTCGCCCTGGTGCTGGCCCTGCACCGCGCTGGCACGCTGGCCGCGGCCGGCGAGCGTCTGGGCGTCAACGCGTCCACCGTCTTCCGCATGCTGCAGCGCCTGGAGCGGGGCCTGGGCCAGGCCCTGTTCGATCGCGGCCGCCAGGGCTACAAGGCCCTGGAGCTCGCACGAGCACTGGCGTCCCAGGCCGAGCAGGTCGAGGCCGCCCTTGAAGCCGCCCGCGCCGCGGCCCAGGCGCAACCTGGCCAGGCGGCGGGCACGGTGCGCATCACGACAACGGACACGCTGCTGCATGGCCTGCTCGCGCCGGCGCTGTCAGCGCTTCATCGCGAGCAGCCGCGGCTGCAGTTCGATCTGCACACCGGCAACGAGCTGGCCAGCCTGACGCGGCGCGACGCCGACATCGCCCTGCGCGCGACAGCGAAGCCGCCCTCGCACCTGATCGGCCGGCGTGTCGGCCCGATTCGCGTGGCCCTCTATGCTGCCAAGGCGAGCGCCATCAAGCACTGGGAGCAGGTCGAAGCCGGCGACGCGGCCTGGGTGGCGCCCGACGACGGCCTGCCCGAGCACCCCTCGGTGCGCTGGCGGCAGAAGCACTTCCCGACGCTGCAGCCGGCTTTTCGCACCGGCAGCGTGCAGAGCGTGGCCGAGCTGGTGGCCCTGGGCCTGGGCGTGGGCGTGCTGCCCCTCTTCCTGGCCGAACCGCGCCGCGAGCTGCGTCGGCTGACCGAACCGCTGGACGAGGCCGAGACCGATCTCTGGCTGCTGACCCATCCCGAGACCCGCCATCTGCAGCGCGTGCAGGCGGTGTGGAGCCATCTGGCCCAAACCCTGCAGCTCAGCTGACGCGATCCCATGGCGGTGTGTCGCCGCCAAAACGCTCGGCCAGAAAATCCACCAGCAGACGCAGGGCCAGCGGCTGGTGCTGGCGCGACAGGAAGACGGCGTGCACGCCCAGCGGCTGGGGCTCGTAGTCGGGCAGCAGGCCCACCAGCCGGCCGGCGCGCAGATCGTCGGCGACGAAGTAGGTCGGCAGGATGGCCAGGCCGCCGCCGGCCAGCACGGCACGGCGCAGCACCGCGGCGTCGTTGGTGGAGAGCACCTCGGCGATGGGCAGCTCGACGACCTGGCCCGCGTGGTGGAAGCGGTACTGGGCCGCGCTGACAAAGGCATGGGCCATGCAGCGGTGGGCGGCCAGAGCCTCCAGCGTCTCGGGCCGTCCATGCGCGGCCAGGTAGGCCGGCGACGCGCACAGCACCGAGCGGCACAGGGCGAGCGGCCGCGTGATCAGCGTGGGCTCCAGCGAGTTGGTGATGCGCACAGCCAGGTCCATGCCCTCGGCGGCCAGGTCCACGCTGCGGTCGGCGACGGTCAACGCAAAGCTCACCTGCGGATGCAGGCGCTGGAAGTCGACCAGGGCCGGCGTGAGCTGGGCCTCGGCGAACGAGGGCGAGGAGGTGATGCGCAGCCGGCCTGAAGGCTCGCGGCGCGCGGCACCGGCCTGGTGGGCGACGTCTTCGCTCAGGTCCAACAGTTGGCGGCAGGACGCGAGCGCCGCTTGCCCCGCCTCGGTCAGGCTGAGGCGCCTTGTCGTGCGGTGCAGCAGGCGGGCGCCCAGCCAGGCCTCCATGGCGGCCAGGTAGCGGCTGACCATGGCGGTGGACATGTCCAGCCGGTCGGCGGTCTGGGTCAGGCTGCCCTGCTCGACGACGGTGACAAAGACGCGGGTGGCGGTCAGGCGGTCCATTGCGTCGATCTGTGCAATAAATATTAGATTGAATCGGACTTTATCGACTGAACCGCGATAAATACAGTGAACCCGGTCGAATCAACCTTCCCCGGAAACACCGCCATGTCCTTCTTCCACCCCCGTCGTTTCGCCCGCCTGCTGCTGCCCACCCTGGCCGCCGTCGCCAGCTCCGCCGCTTTGGCCCAGGCGCCCGCCACCCCGCTGGCCATCAAGGTCTACAACGCCGATGCCGGCAGCTTCCACGTCAATGCCGTCGTCGTCAGCGGCAAGACCGAGGCCGTCGTCATCGACAGCGGCTTCACCCGCGCCGACGCCCTGCGCGTGGCCGCCCAGGTGCTGGACAGCGGCAAGGCGCTGAAGGCCATCTTCATCAGCCAGGCCGACCCCGATTACTACTTCGGCGCCGAGGTGCTGAAGAGCCTCTTCCCCGACGCCCAGCTGCTGACCACGCAGGCCGTGCGCGACAAGATCCAGGCCAAGCTGGCCGGCAAGGTCTCGTTCTGGGGCCCCAAGATGGGCGCCAATGCGCCGCGCCAGCCCCTCGTGCCCACGGCCATGACGGGCCAGACGCTGACCGTCGACGGCGAGGCCATCGAGGTGCGCGGCAGCACCGGCACGCTCGCCCACCGGCCCTGGCTGTGGATCCCGTCCAGCCGCGCCATCGTCGGCAATATCGCCGTCTTCGGCGGCCTGCATGTGTGGACGGCCGACACGCAAAAGCCCGCCGAGCGCGCCGCCTGGGGCGCCCAGCTCAATGAGATGCTGGCGCTCAAGCCCGCCCTCGTCGTGCCCGGCCACATGGCCGCCGGCACGGCCCTGGACGACAGCGCCATCCGCTACACGCAAACCTATCTGCAGCGCTTCGAGGCCGAGCTGCCCAAGGCCGCCAATGCCGCCGCCCTGATCGCGACGATGCAGCAGGCCTACCCGCAGGCCGGCCTCGGCATCGCGCTGGACATCGGCGCCAAGGTCAACAAGGGCGAGATGGCCTGGTAAGTCCCGGCCCATGCCGGGGTGGGGGCATTTGGCGGAGACTGTTGACCTTCCCATCATGGGAAGGCTGAGGATGGCGACATCCATCCCACCGACAGGTCCCCGATGAACACCCCCACCGCCCTGAACGACGTCACGCTGCAGGTCAGCGGCATGAGCTGCGCGTCCTGCGTGCGCCGCGTCGAGAAGGCCCTGCAGGCCGTGCCAGGCGTGCAGCAGGCCAGCGTCAACCTGGCCACCGAGAAGGCCTCGGTCCAGGCCCTGCCCAACGTGCCGGTGGCCGCGCTGACGGCCGCCCTGGACAAGGCCGGCTACCCGGCCACGGCCCTGGAGGCCGCCGCGCCGCCGGCGCCCGAAGCCAGCGGCGGCCTGCCCGCCTGGTGGCCGGTCGCGGCCGGCGCCGTGCTGACCCTGCCGCTGATGCTGCCCATGCTGCTGGGCGTGATGCTGCCCGGCTGGCTGCAGCTGCTGCTGGCCACGCCGGTGCAGTTCATCCTCGGCGCGCGCTTCTATCGCGCCGGCTGGAGCGCCCTGCGCGCCGGCAGCGGCAATATGGACCTGCTCGTCGCCCTCGGCACGTCGGCGGCCTATGGGCTGTCGGTCTATCTGCTGGCCCGCCATCCCGGCCATGGCCATCTCTATTTCGAAGCCTCCGCCGCCGTCATCACGCTGGTGCTGCTCGGCAAGTTCCTCGAGCAGCGCGCCAAGCGCCAGACGACCGACGCCATCCGCGCGCTGAATGCGCTGCGGCCGGCCACGGCGCGGGTGCTGCGCGCCAATGGGGACGTTCAGGTCGAGACGGAAGTGCCGGTGGCCGAGGTGCGCATGGGCGACCTCGTCGCCGTGCGGCCCGGCGACCGCATCCCCGTCGACGGCGAGATCGTCAGCGGCCGCAGCCATGTGGACGAGTCGCTGATCACCGGCGAGAGCCTGCCCGTCGCCAAGAGCGAAGGACAGCGCGTGACCGGCGGCGCCATCAATGCCGAGGGCGCGCTGACCGTGCGCACCGTGGCCATCGGCGCCGAGACGGCGCTGGCCCGCATCATCCGCATGGTCGAGTCGGCCCAGGCCGCCAAGGCCCCCATCCAGCGCATCGTCGACCGCGTCAGCGCCATCTTCGTGCCCGTCGTGCTCGTCATCGCCGCGCTGACCTTTGCCGGCTGGTGGCTGCATGCCGGCGACGCCGAACAGGCCCTCATCAATGCCGTGGCCGTCCTCGTCATCGCCTGCCCCTGCGCCCTCGGCCTGGCCACGCCGACGACGCTGATGGCCGGCACCGGCGTCGCGGCGCGGCAGGGCATCCTCATCAAGGACGCCGAGGCGCTGGAGCTGGCCCATGCGGTGACGGTCGTCGCCTTCGACAAGACCGGCACGCTGACCGTCGGCCAGCCCACGCTGAGCGCCGTGCTGCCCGCTGACGGCCTGGGCCGTGACGAGGTGCTGCAGCTCGCCGCCGCCCTGCAGCGCAGCAGCAGCCACCCGCTGGCCCTCGCCGTGCTGGCCGAGGCCCAGGGCCTGCCCATCCTGCCCGTCGAGCAGGCGCGCGCCCTGCCGGGCCGTGGCGTGGAGGGCCTCGTGCAAGGCCGCCAGCTGGCGCTGGGCAGCGCCCGCCTGGCGCAGGAGCGGGGCGTTGCAGTCCATGCCGAGGCGCAGCGCCTGGAGGCCGAGGGCCACACCGTCTCCTGGCTGATCGAAGGCAGCCGCCTGCTCGGCCTGCTGGCCTTTGGCGATCGCATCAAGGACACAGCCGCGTCGGCCGTCGCTGAACTCCAGTCGCGCGGCATCCGCACCGTCATGCTGACCGGCGACAGCCACGGCGCGGCGGCCGGCGTGGCGCGCCAGCTCGGCATCAGCGAGGTGCATGCCGAGGTGCTGCCCGGCGACAAGGCCGCCCAAGTGCAAGCCCTGCGCGACAGCGGTGCCGTCGTCGCCTTTGTCGGCGATGGCCTGAACGACGGGCCCGCGCTGGCCGCGGCCTCGGTGGGCTTTGCGATGGCCGGCGGCGCCGATGTGGCGACGGAAGCGGCCGGCGTCACGTTGATGCGCGGCGACACGCGGCTGGTGGCCGATGCCCTCGACATCTCGCATCGGACCTACGCCAAGATTCGCCAGGGCCTGTTCTGGGCCTTTGCCTACAACGTCGTCGGCATCCCGCTGGCGGCCTTCGGCCTGCTCAGCCCCGTCATCGCCGGCGCGGCCATGGCCTTCAGCAGCGTCAGCGTCGTTGCCAATGCGCTGACGCTGAAGCGCTGGCGCGGTACGGCCTCGGAGGCGGCGCGATGAACATCGGCGAAGCGGCCCGCGCCTCGGGCGTCTCGGCCAAGATGATCCGGCACTACGAAAGCATTGGCCTGCTGCCGCCGCCGGCCCGCAGCGAGGCCGACTACCGCGTCTATGGCGAGCGCGAGCTGCACCTGCTGCGCTTCATCCGCCACTCGCGCGACCTGGGCTTCTCGCTGGAGCAGATCCGCGCCCTGCTCGGCCTGTGGCAGGACCGCGAGCGCCCCAGCCGCGAGGTGCGGGCCCTGGCGCAAACCCATCTGGCCGAACTGGAGGCCAAGCTCGCCGAATTGCAGGCCATGAAGGCGACGCTGCAGCAGCTGGTGCACAGCTGCCACGGCGACGAGAGGCCCGACTGCCCCATCCTCGACTCGCTCGGCGACGACCGGCGGTAACCGGGCGCCGACGCATCCGCGCTATCGTTGGCGCTCTTCTCATCTTTCGCGAGCCCACGATGCGCCTCGTCCTTCTCGCCAGCCTGGCCCTGGCCGCCAACGCCGCCCTGGCCTCGTCCACCACCACCTCCTCCGCCGCCGAGGCCGGCTCGTCTGCCTCGGGCAGCGTGTCGGAATCCTTCAAGGGCTCGTCCAACAGCAGCAGCGGCGGCGAGCATCGCGCCGAAGGCCGCTACCGCGTCACCGAGGTCGCGAAGGCGCAGACGCCGGGCAAGCTGCGCCTGAAGCTGGAGCGCGAGGGCGCCGCCGCCGTCGAGCTGACCCTGCCCCAGCAGGCCCTGGCCGCACGCGCCGTCAACGTCGGCGACGAGGTCCAGGCCACGCCCCAGGCCTATGGCGTCGCCTTCGCCCATGCCGATACCGGCCAGGCCTTCTTCCTGGTGCTGGAAGACGCCTGGCATCGCGAGCTGGCCGCACGCGTCGTCAAGCCTTGATGCGCACCGCCTGCGCGGCCGCGCTGCTGCTGACGGCGGCCGCGGCCCAAGCGGGCGCCCTCCCCAGGGGCTGCGACCCCGGCCGTGAGGTCACGGCCGCGCAGCAGGACCGGCTGCTGCGCTTCACGGCCGTCATCCGCCAGGCCCTGGCCGAATCCGGCAGCCCGGCCGCACTGATTGCGCGCTCGGGCACCGATCTGTCGCGCTTCGGCCTGCGCTACTCGCACGCCGCCGTCGCGCTGGCCCAGGGCCTGGACACGCCCTGGGCCGTGCGCCAGCTCTACTACGCCTGCGCCGAGGGCCAGCCCCGCCTCTTCGACCAGGGCCTGGCCGGCTTTGTCGCCGGCAGCGACGCCGTCGACGTCGGCTATGTCAGCCTGCTGCTGCTGCCGCCCGAGGCCGCCGCGCCGCTGGCCGCCGCGGCCCTGGACAAGCCCGTCGCGCTGGGCCTGCTGAATGCCCGCTACAGCGCCAACGCCTACCCCTTCAGCACGCAGTACCAGAACTGCAACCAGTGGGTCGCCGAGCTGTTGGCGGGCGCCACTGGCGGCAGCCGCACGCGCGAGGACGCCCAGGGCTGGCTGCGGCGCGAGGGCTATGCGCCCGAGCCGGTGCAGGTGCCCGGCTGGCTGCTGCTGGCCGGCCACTTCATGCCCTGGCTGCATTTCGACGACCAGCCCCCCGAGCAACTGCGTGCCAGCGCCGTGCAGACCAGCCTGCCGGACAGCCTGGAGGCCTTTGCGCTGAAGCGCTGGCCGGCGGCACGGCGCATCGAGCTCTGCCACGGCCCTCGGGGTGTCGTGCAGCGCGAGAACGGAGAGCCGCTGGCGACGGGCTGCGTGCCGCGCGACGGCGACCGGGTGACGGCGCTGAACTGAGCGGCTCAGCGCACCAGCTGCCAGCCCGCTTCGGTCCAGCGCAGCAGCACATCGCTGAGCTGGCCGGGCGAGCGCCGCGACACATCGCGCGCCATCGCCCGCAGCGCTTCCAGACCGCCGGCCGAATCATCGGCGCCATAGAGCAGCGCATCCTTGGCCGGCAAGGCGACGATGAGCACGCCTCGCTGGGCTTTCGCCAGCGGCGCCCAGTCGGCATGCAGCAGCACGCGGCCCGATTCGTAGAAATCGCCCTGCATGCTGCCGATGGCGCCCGGCTTGACCGGCCTGGCCACGGCGGCCATCGGCTGCAGGGCCTGCCGCAGATTGGCCAGGCCCAGCTCCCAGGCCTGGTCTGGCGACAGGCCCAGGTCCTTGCAGTCCGCTTCATTGAGCAGGCGCGCGCTGCGCGGCGAATCGACGAAGGGCAAGGCGACCAGGCCGTCGACCAGGGGCCGGCGGATCACCACGGCCTTGCCGGCCACGGTACGGCCGACGCTGTCGGCAAACTCGCTCGTCCGGATGGCCAGGCGCACGGACTCCCGGGTCACCGGCGCCACGGCGTTCTTCTGCAGGTCGACGACGGCCTGCACATAGCGCTGCAGCTCGTCGTCGCAGCCCTGGGCGTTGGACCGGCAGAAGCCGTAGACCCGGTCCAGGTTGGCCTGCATCTCGCCCAGCTTCAGCGTCAGGGGCTCGGCGATGGTGACGGCCTCGGCGCCGAGCTGGGTGCGCAACAGCGCCGCGACACGATCGGTGAAGGCGGCCCGCTCCGCGGACGTGCCTTCGCCGGCCTCCCATCTCACGCTGTTGAACAGGCCCTTCAAGCCGGCATGCTCGGCCACGGCATCACCCTTGCCCTCGAAGGTGAGGAGGGCGATGGGGCCGCTGCGCGCCAGCAGTGCGTACTGCAGGAAATAGCCGCTCTTGAACATGCCGGATGACTCGCTGGCGATGGAGCGCAGCACCGTGCCGTCGGCGAGCGTCTCCGCCGCCAGGGGCACGACAACCTTGCCGGCCTTCTGGGCCTGGTCGGACAGCATGCGCTCGATCGTCGCGTTGAGCTTGGCCAGCGCCTCGGCGCTGCCCGCCGCCGACGGCCCCGGGCGCAGCACCGTCACGAGGACCTTGGCGCCCCGCGGGCCCGCCAGCTCGAAGGGCGGCTGCATGGACTTGACGGTGTAGCCGGCCGGCCAGTCCAGCGACAGGGAGCCGAGGCGGATCTCGGCGGCTTGGGCGAGGGAGGTCGTCAGGGCCAGGCCGGCCAGCAGCATTGCGATGCGCATGAGGGAATCCGCTCCGGGGCAGCACGGTGGGCCGCGAGTATGCCAAGCGTCCCTGGCCATGCTGCCCGGCAGCCGTGCTTCATCAGAACTGGGGTTCCGCATCGGCAGTGCGCTGCCTAGGATGCGGCCGCCCAGGGGGAGGGCGCCAGGGGGGCGCATGCCGGCGAACCGTTCTTGACGATCGGGCGACCGGCCTGTCCTGGCAAACCGCTCAAGAACGATCCACTTCGATGATCGATACCGGTTCGACCGGCCCGGCGCCGGCGAGCTTCGACGGCACGCCGGGCCTTCTGCAGCTGCTGGCCGGCAGCCTCGATGTGCTGGCCATGCCGACGCTGCTGTTCGATGCGTCCGGCCGCCTGGCCCACAGCAACCGCAGCGCCGGCGCCCTGCTGGCGGGCCGGCAGTCGCTGTGGGTCGAGCGCGAGCACCTGGTGACGCGGCATGCCGAGACCACGCGCAAGCTCCATCTCGAACTGGGCAAAGCCCTGCGGGCCAGCGAGGGCCAGGCGTCGACGCCGAACGCCGTCGTGTCGCTGCCGCGGCGCGGCCGCATGCCGCTCCTGCTGATGCTGGTGCCGATGCGGCTCCAGGGCGCGGCCCTGCTCTTCGTCTTCGACCCCGAGGCCACGCCCAGCATCACGGCGGACACGGCGCGCCAGCTGTTCGGCCTCAGCCTGCGCGAGGCCGAGGTGGCCGCGGCCCTGTGCTCGGGCCGCACGCTGGACGAACTGGCCGCCGAGCGCGGCACCTCCATCAACACCGTCAGGACGCAGCTGAAGAGCGTCTTCAACAAGACCGGCACCAGCCGCCAGGCCGATCTGGTCTCGCTGCTGCTGGCCAGTCCGGCCTGCTTCCTGGCGCAGGATTGAAGGCCGCGGGGCCAGGCCTTGCCAACTACCCCCTCTCCGGGGGGCATCGCGCGCGAATCATCCAAATGGATGAGGCCACGGGAAAACCTTCTCCCTAGAGTCGCGCGGCACTCGGGGAAGAAAAGAATGAAGACAACGTCCATGCCAACGACGACGGCCGGCGCGCGCGAGCCGCTTCCCACCTGAGCGGCGATCCGCGCGGCGGATTCGACAGAAGTGCGGATGGCAAACACAGCCACCGTGCGCACAGTCCGCCACACAACACAACCAAGCTTTTTTCTGGGGGCCGCAATGGACGAATTGATGGAAAGGGTCGTGGAAGACACGACCAAGGTGGAAGAACCGGGCACCGGCGCCGAGCTGCGCGGCTCGTCCTTCGACTACCTGACGCAGCCGGGGACCGACCTGACCGCCAAGGCCCACGCCTTCCACGCCTGGGCGCAGAAACGGGTGTCGCACGGCGTCTTCCCGTACGCCAAGCGCCTGGGCGGCCGGCCTGGCGCCACGGCCGAGCTGACCCTGCTGGACGGCCAGCGCCACGCGGGGCTGAACTTCTCGTCGCAGGAGTACCTGTCGCTGGCCCGCCATCCCAGGATCTGCGCGGCCGCGCAGGTGGCCATGGAGCGCTACGGCGTGCACAGCGCGGGCTCGACGGCCCTGGCCGGCAATGTCGAGGAGACCGTGGCCCTGGAGGCCGAACTCGGCGAGCTGCTGCGCATGCCCGAGGTGCTGCTGTTCCCGACGGGCTGGGCCGCGGGCTTCGGCGCCATCAAGGGCCTGGTGCGCGAGGCGGACCACATCATCATCGACCAGCTGGCCCACAACTGCCTGCACGAGGGCGCGCGTGCGGCGACGCCCAACATCCATCTGCACCGCCACCTGGATGTCGACCATGTCGAGCGCCTGCTCAAGCGCGTGCGCCAGCGCGACCCGCACAACGGCATCCTCGTCGTCACCGAGGGCTGCTTCTCGATGGATGCCGATTCGCCCGACATCCGCCGCCTGCAGTCGCTGGCGCGCGAGCACGGCGCCCTGCTGATGGTGGACGTGGCCCACGACCTGGGCTGCATGGGCCCGGGCGGCGGCGGCCAGCTGGAGCTGCAGGGCGTGCTGGGCGAGGTGGACCTGGTGATGGGCTCCTTCTCCAAGACCTTCGCGTCCAACGGCGGCTTCGTCGCCAGCCATGACCGCGCGATCAAGGAATACCTGCGCTTCTACGCGGCCCCCAACACCTTCTCCAATGCGCTGTCACCGGTGCAGGTGGCCATCATCCGTGCCTGCGTGGCCATCGTGCGCTCGGAGGAAGGCGTGGACCGGCGCGACCGGCTGATGCGGGCCATCCTCGGCCTGCGCGGCGCGCTGACCGAGCAGGGCATCACGGTGCTGGGCCATCCCTCGCCCATCGTGCCCGTCATGCTCGGCCACGACGCCCTGGCCCGCGTGGCCAGCCGCGAGATGAGCCATGCGGGCCTGCTCGCCAATCTCGTCGAGTACCCGGCCGTGTCGCTGAACAGCGCGAGGCTGCGCATGCAGGTCATGGCCGACCACACGCCGGCCCTGGCGCAGACAGCGGCGCGCATCGTGGCGGACTCTCTGCAGCGCGCGCGGGATCTGACGCCCCTCGTCCAGCCTTGCTCGGCTGAACGCGAGCAAGTCTGACCGGTCCCCCGAGGGGACGGCGATGCTCGCGGCATTGAGCCGCAAGCACATCGCCATACGCGGGCCGGCCAGGGAGCGGCCCGGCGCTCGGCCCACAAGCCTGGTTCCCAGGCTTCAGCCCCGGGTTGGGATGTGCATGCCCCGCTGCACGGCGGGGCGCTCGTAGAACGCGGCTCGCACGCGCTCGACCTCCTTGAAGTCGTCGTAGCCGACCAGGTCGCGCGCGCCGTAGAAGCCGATCAGGTTGTTGACCCAGGGGAAGGTGGCGATGTCGGCGATGCCGTAGTCGTCGCCCATGATCCAGGCCTTGCCCTGCAGATGGCCGTCCAGCACCTTGAGCAGGCGCCTGGCTTCGGCGAGGTAGCGGTCGCGCGGGCGCTTGTCCTCATAGTCCTTGCCGGCGAACTTGTGGAAGAACCCGACCTGGCCAAACATCGGCCCGATGCCGCCCATCTGGAACATCAGCCACTGGATGGCCTCGTAGCGGCGCGCCGGATCGGCGGGCAGCAGCTGGCCGGTCTTGTCGGCCAGGTAGATCAGGATGGCGCCGCTCTCGAACAGCGGCAGCGGCCGGCCGCCCGGGCCGTTCGGATCGATGATGGCCGGGATCTTGTTGTTCGGGTTCAGCGACAGGAACTCGGGGCTGAGCTGGTCGTTGGTGTCGAACTTCACCAGATGCGGCTCATAGGGCAGGCCGACCTCTTCCAGCGCAATCGCCACCTTGACGCCATTGGGCGTGGGCAGGGAATAGAGCTGCAGGCGCTCCGGATGAGCGGCGGGCCATTTCTGGGTGATGGGGAAGCGGCTGAGATCGGTCATGGGGCGTCGGGGCTGGCGAAGGCTGGCGACTGTAGGCGCGCCGGCCAAGACCTCGGGCGGGCGAGGATTTCGCCGCGGGCTTAGGAGGCGGCGCGGTCAGCGCACGCCGGCCGGCTTGCGCGTGGCCTGGCAGAACCTGGCCTGCGCGGCCTTGTCCGCGGGCTCGACACGCACCTCGTAGCCGGCCAGGGCTTCCGTCACGCGGGTGTTGCCCTTGTACTTCTGCTTCAGCCGGGCCAGCTCGGCATCGGTACCGGGGCAGCTCTGGCAGACCAGCCAGTCGATGTCCTTCTGGCGTTCCGCATCGGCGCCGCGCTGGTCGCGCCAGTGTTCGCAGGCATCGCGAAGGTCGACCAAGGTCTGGACTTCCTTGGGCAGCGGCGCCGGCGCCGCCCGCGCTACCAGCGAGACCAGCGAGACCAGGAGCAACAGTGCTGCGGCCAGGCGTGCCATGGGTGTCAATACCTCTCCACATGCCGGGACATGCGCGGCCCCGGCTCGTAGGGATCGGGCCAGTAGTCGGTCACCCGCGCGATGAGGCCGTCCTTCACGTCGAAGAGGCTCAGCCCCATCATCGGCGGTGCACTGCTGATGAAGCTGATCTGCGTCATCGCGCTGCTGTCGTCGGCGATGCAGCGCAGCACCTCGGCCCGCCAGGGCTGGGGCCAGGTGGCGAAGAAGTCCACATAGCCCAGGGCGCTGCGGATGCGCTCGCGGCTCTGCGGCGCCTCGTAGAGCAGATCGGGCTGCAGCAATTTGCCCAGGCCATCCCAGTCCTGGGCGTTGGCGAGCTGCCAGTGCAGCAGCACGAGTTCGCGGGTTGTCAGGCCCATGGCACAAGCCTCCGCATGCAATGCATGCACTATGCAGCAAACCGCCCGGCCCCGGGCGCGTGAAAATGCGGCCCATGTCCACCACCGCTCCCGCCGCCCCAGGCCCATCACAGCCCTCGCGGCTCGCGCTCTATCTGCAGCTGATCCGCTGGGACCGCCCCGCCGGCTGGCTGCTGCTGCTGTGGCCGACGCTGTCGGCGCTGTGGATCGCGGCCGACGGCTGGCCGGGCTGGCATCTGCTGGCCGTCTTCAGCTTCGGCACCATCCTCATGCGCTCGGCCGGCTGCTGCGTCAACGACGTGGCCGACCGCGATTTCGACCGCCATGTGCAGCGCACGGCCGGCAGGCCGGTGACGACGGGCGCCGTGTCGGTCAAGGAGGCCCTGGTGCTGGGCGCCGTGCTGTCCCTGGTGTCCTTCGGCCTGGTGCTGACGACCAACCCGCCGGCCATCCTGCTGAGCTTCGCGGCCCTGGCCGTGGCCATCGCCTACCCGTTCGCCAAGCGCGTGCTGGCCATGCCCCAGGCCGTGCTGGGCGTGGCCTTCTCCTTCGGCATCCCGATGGCCTTCGCCGCGGCCCTGGGCGGCATGGAATGGCATCTGCACGCCGTGCCGCTGTCGGCCTGGGCCCTGCTGGTGGCCAACCTTTTCTGGGTGCTGGCCTATGACACCGAGTACGCCATGGTGGACCGCGACGACGACCTGAAGATCGGCGTGCGCTCCTCGGCCATCGCCCTGGGCCGCTGGGACGTGCCCGGCATCATGATCTTCTACGCCACCTATCTGGCGATGTGGGCCGGCCTGGGCCTGCGCCTGGGCCTGGGCAACTGGTTCCTGGCCGGCATCGCGGTGGCCGCGGCCCAGGCCGCCTGGCACTGGACGCTGATCCGCCGGCGCAGCCGCGCGGGCTGCTTCACGGCCTTCCGCGCCAATCACTGGCTGGGCTTCGCCGTCTTTGTCGGCACCGCCGTCGACCTGGCGCTGCGCTGAGCATGGACACGCGCCGCCGCCTCCTCGCCCTCGGCGCCGCCGCGCTGGCACCGGGCTGGGCGCGCCCCGAAACCGCTGCTTCGGCAGCGACGGGCGGCACCCTGGTGCTGGCCAACACCCTCTACCCGCCGCTGGTGAATCCGCGCGGCCACGCCAGCGGCGAGGGCATAGACATCGAGATCGCCCGCGAGGCGCTGCGGCGCGGCGGCTATGGCGGCAGCGTCGAGCTGGAATGGGTGCCGTGGAAGCGCGTGCTCTTCATGCTGGAGCGCGGGCTGGCGGACTTCACGACGACGGTCAACTACAGCACCGAGCGCGACCGCTTCCTGCGCTGGAGCGTCAGCTACCGGGCCGGCAAGAACTACCACTTCTACACGCGCCAGGGCTCGGGGCTGAAGCTGGAGCGCCTGCAGGACCTGAAGGGCCTGCGGCTGGCGCTCGGCGCCGGTTACATCTATCCGAAGCCGGTGCTGGAGCAGGTGACCGGCAAGATCGAGTACGCCCGCGACGTCAGCGCCGCGGTGCAGCTGGTGGAGCGCCAGCGCGCGGACGCCGTCATCGTGACGGCCCTGGTCGGGCTGTGGGAGGTGCACAACCTCGGCCTGGCCGGCCGGCTGGAGCGCCAGCCCCTGCAGTATTTCAACCCCGAGCCGACCTTCATGGGCTTTTCCAAGAACAGCCCGCGCAGCGCGGCGGCCCTGGCCGCCATGGACATCGGTCTGGCCAGCATGCAGCGTGACGGAAGCATCACGCGCATCGAGAAGCGCTACGTCCGCTGAGGCTTCCTGGCCCTAGACTGCGCGCCCGAGGCGGCCGAGACCGCCTGCGCTCAATCAGGGAGTTCGTTCATGTCTTTTCCGTTCCGCGGCGCGGCCGCGCTCGCCGTTCTCTTGCCGCTGCTGCTCGCAGGCTGCGGCGGCGGTGGCGGCCCGGCAGGCACGCCGATCTTCCGCGCGGGCGACACGCCGACGTCTCCCGGCTCGTCGGGCGGGTCCACCAGCGGCGGCAGCGGCAGCAGCCACACCTCCCCTGATCCGGCCGGCCCTTCGTCCAGCTTCGCCCAGCAATGCGCGGCGAACAACTCGCTGGCCGCCGCGAACCAGCGCACGTCCACGCTGGACACCGAGAAGAAATGGCTGCGCGCCTATGTCGACGAGGCCTATCTCTGGCGCGACGAGGTGCCAAGCGTGGACCCCTCGGCCTATGTCGCCATGGATGCCTATTTCGAGGCGCTGAAGACGCCCCAGACCACCGACACCGGCCAGAAGCGCGACCGCTTCAGCTTCACCTACCCGACCGAGCAGTGGCGGGCACTGACCGAGAACGCCGTCGAGGCCGGCTACGGCATCGAATGGAAGCTGACCAGCCCGCTGCCGCCGCGGCAGATCCAGGTCGCCTATGTCGAGCCCGGCAGCCCCGCCGACCAGGCCGGCCTGAAACGCGGCGACCAGCTGGTCAGCGTGGACAGCGTCAGCGCCGACGTCGGCGACCGCTTCGGCGTCGACGCGCTGAACGCCGCCCTGTTTCCCGACTTCGCCAACGCGCGCCACCAGTTCACCTTCAGCCGCGCCGGGGCCACGCTCAGGCTGAACCTCACCAGCGCGAGCCTCACCAAGACGCCGGTGCCCATCGCCCGCGTCGTGACGACGCCGCAAGGCCAGCGCGCCGGCTATCTGCTGTTCAACGACCACATCGCGCCGGCCGAGGGCCAGCTGATCGCCGCGGTGCAGGGCTTCCAGGCCCAGGGCCTGCGCGAGCTGGTGCTGGACCTGCGCTACAACGGCGGCGGCTATCTCTACATCGCCAGCGAACTCGCGACCATGATCGCCGGCACCGCGCGCACCGGCAGCCAGGCCTTCGAGACGCTGAAGTACAGCGCGAAACGCAGCGCCGAGAACGAGGTCACGCCCTTCTTCGACACCTCCTGCCTGCTGGTCGGCAACCGCTGCACCCAGGAGCAGCCGCTGCCGGTGCTGAACCTGGCGCGCATCTATGTGCTGGCGCAGTCGGGCACCTGTTCGGCCAGCGAGGCCATCATCAACGGCTTGCGCGGCATCGGCGTGGAGGTGGTGCTGGTCGGCGGCAAGACCTGCGGCAAGCCCTATGGCTTCACGGCCCGGGACAACTGCGGCCTCAGCTATTTCCCCATCGAGTTCGCCGGCGTCAACGCGCAGGGCTTCGGCGACTATGCCGACGGCTTCGAGCCCACCGCCGCGGGCACGGCCGGCACCCGCTTCGTCAAGGGCTGCAGCGTGGCCGACGACACCACGCGTGCGCTGGGCGACCCCGCCGAAGCCATGCTGGCCACGGCCCTGGGCCATATCGACAAGGGCAGCTGCCCGGTGCTGGCGAGCGCCGCGGCCGGCGTGCGCGCGCAAGCCTCGGCCACGGGCGAAGGCGGCGTGGCCATGGCGCTGAAGCGCCACCCGGCGCGCAGCAACCGCGTGCTGGTGGGGCGCTAGGCCGCCCGCGGGAAGCGGGCACGGATGGCATCCATCCAGCCCAGCAGGGCCAGCGTCTCGGCGTGCGGCATGCGGGGGCTCTCGACGAGGCCGGCGCGGATGCAAGCCTGGGCCTCGGCGATCTCGCCTTCCAGGCCGTTGAGGACGAAGGGCGCGTCGACGCGCTGGTCGTCGAGTTCGACGACCTCGGCCAAGGAGAAGCCGCGCGGAAAGCGCAGCGTGCCCGCACTGCCCTGCACCTCGAAGGCATTCGCCGAGGCGGCGTCGAAGCCGCAGCGGAACTGCGACGTGACGCCGCCGGGGAAGTGCAGGCTCACGCTGACGGCCGCATCCACGCCGGTCGGCGCCATGCGGGCCTGCACGTCCATCGCGACGGGCTCGGGGCAGACGCCGCCATGCATCTGCTGCAGCACCCAGCGCGTCACGGCGAGGTTGTAGATGCCGATGTCCCACAGCGCACCGCCGGCCAGCGCCGGGTTCCACAGCCTGTGCCCCGGGTCGTAGGCGGCGGGGAAGCAGAAGCTGGACTGCATGGCGCGCAGCTCGCCGATGGCACCCTCGCGCAGCCAGCGGCCGGCGAGCTCATAGGCGGGCAGGAAGCGCGTGCACAGCGCCTCCATCAGGAAGACACCTCTCTCGTTCGCGAGATCCACCAGGGCCTGGCCTTGCGCGCGCGTCGTCACCAGCGGCTTCTCGCACAGCACGGCCTTGCCCGCCGACAACGCGGCGCGGACGTAGTCGCCGTGGTGGGAATGGGGTGTGGCGATGTAGAGGGCGTCGATGCCGGGATCGGCCAGCAGCTCCGCCAGCGCCGTCGTCACCCGCGCCGGCGCCTCGCCTTCGCGCCGCCATCGCTCGGCAAAGGCCGCACCCTTGGCCGCATCGCGCGCCAGCACGGCGTGCAGGCGGGCACCCGGCACGGCCGCGAGGGCGGCGGCAAAGTTGTTGGCGATGCCGCCGGGGCCGATCACGGCCCAGCGAAAAAGCTCGTCGTCTCGGGCCATGGCCAGCAGCGCGGACTCAGGCCGGGTCGGCGGCGCTGGGGAAGCGGGCCCGGATCGCGTCCATCCAGCCCAGCAGGGCCAGGGTCTCGGCATGCGGCATGCGCGGGCTCTCCACCAGGCCCTGGCGGATGCAGGCCTGGGCCTCGGCGATCTCGCCCTCGAAGCCGTTGATGGCGAAGGGCGTTTCGACGCGCTCGGCCGGCGCCTTGCGCGTGACCATCTCGACCGCTTCGGCCTGCCAGAAGTCCAGCGGGAAGCGCAGGCCGGCCTTGGAGCCGATGGCCTCGAAGGCATTGACCGAGGCGGCATCGAAACCGCAGCGGAACTGCGAGGTCACGCCGCCGGGGAAATGCAGGGTCACGTTGACGGCCGCGTCGACGCCGGTCGGCGCCATCTTGGCGTGCACGGCGATGGATTCCGGCTCGGGGCAGACACCGCCATTCGTCTGCTGCAGCACCCAGCGCGTCACGGCCAGGTTGTAGATGCCGATGTCCCACAGCGCGCCCCCGGCCAGCGCCGGGTTCCACTGGCGGTGCAGGGGGTCGTAGTTGGCGGCGAAGCAGAAGCTGGACTGCATGGCGCGCAACTCGCCGATGGCGCCGTCGCGCAGCCAGCGGCCGGCCAGGTCATACGCCGGCAGGAAGCGCGTCCACAGCGCCTCCATCAGGAAGACGCCCCTGGCGCGCGCCAGCTCGACCAGGGCCTGGCCCTCGGCGCGCGTCGTCACCAGCGGCTTCTCGCACAGCACCGGCTTGCCCGCCTCCAGCGCCGCGCGGATGTACTCCCCGTGGTTGGAATGGGGCGTGGCGATGTAGACGGCATCGATGGACGGATCGGCCAGCAGCTCTGTCAGCGTTGTCGTCACGCGCGCGGGCTCGCCGTCGCGCTTCCACTGCTCGGCATAGGCCTGGCCCTTGGCGGCATCGCGCGCGAACACGGCGGCCAGGCGGGCCCCCGGCACGGCCGCGAGGGCGCCGGCAAAGCGGTTGGCGATGCCGCCGGGGCCGATCACGCCCCAGCGGAAGTTTTCATCGTTGTCATGGGCCATGGCTGAGGGCTTTCACAAGGTCGGATTGGGTGAGGATGCCGACGAGCCGCGCCTGCTCGCCGACGATGGGAATGTGGTGGTGGCCGGTGGCCGAGAACAGCGGCACCAGCTCGGCAATGGCGCGCTCGGCGCTGGCCACGCGCACCTGGCGGCTCATGATCTGGCCGACGACTTCGGGCTTGGTCGAATGCGTGGCGGGCGAGGCTTTCAGCAGGCTCTGCAGCCGGCCGGCCAGGCCCTCGCGCTGCTGGCCTTCAGCCGCCCGCATGAAGTCGGCCCGCGTGACGATGCCAACGATGCGCTGCACGCGGTCGACCACCGGCAGGGCCTTGATGCGGTGCTGCTGCAGCAGGGCCCAGGCCTCGGCCAGCGGCGTGCCGAACTCGACCGTGATGACGGGCGTGGACATGATGTCGACGCAGCGCAGGCGCCCCAAGCGCTTGCGGTAGCTCAGCAGCTCGGCCTCGTGCAGCAGGCCGGCGAGGTCGTCGCGCGGCACGTCCAGCACCTGGTTGTAGCGGGCCAGCACGGCATCGAGTTCGGCGTCGCCGAAGCGCGGCGGAGCGACGGTGGCGCCCGCGGCCGGCGCAGGCGGCGCGGCATGCTGGGCATGCGGATAGCGGCGCCCGGTCAGCGTGTTGTAGGCCATGCCGGCCAGCACCAGCAGCAGGGAGTTCAGCGCCACCGGCTGAGCCGCGAAATGCCAGTCCTGCGTGGCCGTCAGCACCATCAGCAGGCTGGCCGCGCCGCCCGGCGGATGCAGGCAGCGCAGCAGGAACATGGCGCCTATGGCCAGGGCCACCGCGATCGCCGCGACAGCAACCGGCGGCAGCGGCAGCCAGGCCATGCAGGCGATGCCGACCAGGGCCGACAGCGTGTTGCCGCCGACGACGGCCCAGGGCTGGGCCAGCGGGCTGGCCGGCACGCCGAAGACGAGGACGGCGCTGGCCCCCAGCGGCGCGACCAGCCAGGGCAGGCCGGGTGCCATCGCCGCCTGGCTGAGCAGGCCGGCCAGCAGCAGGCCGAGGCCGGCCCCGAGCACGACGCGCAGGCGCTCGCGCGCATTGACGGCCTGCGGCGCGGGCCGCAGCGCGTTCAGCAGGGCGCGAAAACGATCGGGCAGGGAAGCGGCAGCGGACATCGGCGGCGGCAGGGCTCAGTAGCCAGGGCCGCCGATTGTGTCCGCCGGCGCCTCGGTCGCCGGTTCAATCGGGTTTCAGATGACCCGTCAGGCCTTGCCGAGCAGGCCGCTCATCGCGGTCTTCAACACCTGGGCCTGGGCACGGCGCTCCTTGGTCGCGGCGCGCTGGTAGGCGGCCTCGGCCTTCTCGCGCAGGGCGACGGCGCGCTCCAGCGCCTCCTGGTAGCGCTCGACGGTGTAGGTGTTCTCGGTGCCGATGTAGACGCTGCGGGCCAGCGGCGTCTCGCCGAAGCGCGGCAGGGTCACGGCGAAGCTGCAGTCACGCACGCGGCTGCCGGCACGCTGGCGCACGATGGGGCCGGAGATGCCGGAAGGCAGGTCGCTCTGCTTCTTGCGGCTGGGCGTGCGGCGCAGGCGGGACGGCGCCGGCAGCGTCGCGATGCGCTTGAGCAGTTCCTTGGTGGCCATGGCCAGGGCGCGGCGCGCGCCGCTGCCGTCCTGGCTGTGGTCGGAGAAGAGCTTGGTGCCGCCGTAGCGCAGCTGCCAGCCATGGGTCGACAGATGGTCGATTCTTTGAATGCATTGCGGCACGACAAAGTGTTCGCCGCTGAAGATCACCACATCACGCGTATTCATAACTGCCCCCAGTCATCCAGCCCGCCTGTTGCGTCGTTGCGCGGCGGGTCTACTAACGCCCCTCTGATACGGACTGAGTTTATGGGGGTTTATGGGCGCGACGCGAATTTATGACTTCATGGAAACAGTTTCATCATCAACACGTCAGCTCAGCGACAGCTAAATGCTTGGTCGTACGGGTTCACCCGGATCGCTGACGGGCCAAGGCCGGGTCGAACAGCTCCATGACCCGCAGCTGGGCCCCCCCGCGGCTGAACACGGAGTTGCGCGACCACAGCATCTGCGGCGAGGGCGGCTCGCCGGTGGCGGCCAGCCATTGCCGCCCGGCATGGCGGCGCGTGTGGCCGTGGCGAGAGAGGCGGCGCGGCTGCAGTTCGCTGCGATGGATGCGGTAGTCGTCGTAGAGCAGATGCGCCAGGGGCTTGGCGCCCAGGCCCTTCAACGCCCGCCAGGGCCCGGTGGTGGCGCGCTGGTGCACGGCCGAGCGGGCCCAGACCAGGGGCTGGCCGTCCACGCGCAGGATGACCTCGCGCACCACCGTCAGCCCGCGCGGCGGCAGGCCCAGGGCGGCGCGCTCCAGGGCGCGGAAGGGCGCCACGCCCTGGCGCAGCACCTGCACCTCGAAGCGCTCGCCCAGGCGGGCCAGGCGGCGGCTCAATGAGCCCGGCGCCCGCAGCCAGTCGCGCAGGCTGTCTCTGGTCGCAATACCCACTTAGGCGCCGAATTCCTTGCCGAGTTCGGCGGCGCGTTTCTGCGCGGCCAGCACGGCCCGCTGAATGGCCGCATCGACGCCATCGCCCTGCATGGACGTGATGGCCGCATGCGTGGTGCCGCCCTTGCTCGTCACGCGTTCGCGCAGCGTCGTCGGCGACTCGTCCGAAGCCAGGCCCAGTCCGGCCGCGCCGGCGCAGGTGGCCAGGGCCAGGCGCCGGCCCTGCTCGGGCGTCAGCCCCATGTCGACCGCCGCGGCCATCATGGCCTCGACGAAGAAGAAGAAATAGGCCGGGCCCGAGCCCGACAGCGCCGTCACGGCGTCGAGGTCGTCCTCGCGCTCGACCCACAGCGTCTGGCCCGTCGGCGCCAGCAGGCGCTCGATGGTGGCGCGCTCCCCGCCCGACACGGCGGGCCGCGCGTACAGGCCG
Source organism: Roseateles sp. GW821-FHT09H10 (assembly GCF_059415865.1). Classification (NCBI taxonomy): domain Bacteria; kingdom Pseudomonadati; phylum Pseudomonadota; class Betaproteobacteria; order Burkholderiales; family Sphaerotilaceae; genus Roseateles; species Roseateles sp. GW821-FHT09H10. The sequence continues at coordinate 870,741 of NZ_JBWKOB010000002.1, forward strand.
GCGATGCCCTGGCCGATCAGGGCCGGCGTGTTGGGCATGGAGCGCACGACGCGCTCGCTGCCGGTGGCGGCGACGATGGATTCGGAGCGGATGCCGGCCATGACCGACAGATGCAGGGCCCCGCCCAGCCAGGCCTTGACGGGCTCGGCCGCGGCGCCGAAGAGCTGGGGCTTGACGGCCCAGACGATGGTGCCGGCCGCAGCCAGGCCGGCGTCGCCGGCGGCCAGGGCCGCGATGCCGAACTCGCCGACCAGCTTCTCGCGCTGCGGCGCATGGGGCTCGACGACGATGAACTGCGCGGGCGTCATGCCGGCGCGCAGCAGGCCGCCGATGATGGCGCTGGCCATGTTGCCGCCGCCGATGAAGGCGATCATTTCTGCACTCATGGGGCGGAAGTCTAGGGGAGAGGGTGAGAAACAAAGCGGCGACGTGGCGCGGCTATCGTTGCGGCCCATGAGCTCCCGCCGCCCCACCCGCCGCCTGCTGCTGTTGCTGTCCGCCCTCGGGCTCGCCGCCTGCGCCAGCGGGCCGCCGACGCCCAAGCCCTGGGCCGAGACGGCCGCGCGGGAGCTGAACCTGGCACTGGGCAGCTTCGAGCTGCAGGGCCGGCGCGTGACGCTGACGCGCAGCCAGGCGGCCGGCGGGCCGCTGCCGGTGGTGGTCTATCTGCCCGGCATCGGTCAGGGCAGCGAGGCCGGCCAGCGCTGGGCGGCCGCCTGGGCCCAGGCCGGCTACGCGGTGCTGGCCGTGCAGCCGCTGGAAGAAGACGGCGCCGCCTGGCGCTCGGCCCTGGCCCGCAGCGGCGAATTCCGCGAACTCGGCCAGCTCCACTATGGCGAGGCGATGCGGGCCGACCGCGTCGCCGCGCTGCGCCGCCTGCTCGCGGCACTGCGCGCCCAGCCGGTGGCCGGCGTGACGCTGGACTGGCAGCGCAGCGCCGTGGCCGGCTACGAGATCGGCGCCCAGGCCGCGCTGGACCTGGGCCGCGACGGCGGCGACTGGCTGCCCCGCGCCGTCATTGCCATCAGCCCGCCGCCCATGGAGGCGGCCGCCGCCACGCCGGCGGCCCTGCTGATCACCAGCGACAGCGACGGCGATGCCCTCGGCCTGGTCCTGCGGCCGGCCGAACGCCGCCGCGCCTTCGACACGCTGCGGCCCGGCGCCGGCTGGCTGCTCAACCCGCCCGGGCTGACGCATGCGGCCCTGTCCGGCACGCTGGCGCCCGAGGGCTGGCATGTGCAGGACCACCACCGCGGTGGCGGCGCTCCCGTGGGAGGCGCGCAACGCGGCATGGGCGACGGCCAGGGCCGGCCCGGCCCCCAGGGCCCGGCCGGTGGCGCGCCCCGCGGCCCGCGCAGCGGCAGCGCGACGGAAGCCGCCCAGGCCGACTTGAGCGAGGCGATGCGCCTGAGCACTGGCTTCCTGGACGCCCGGCTGCGCGGTCTGCCCATGCCCGCCAGCCCCTGGCTGTCGGCGCGTTAGGCGCGGTCTTCAGTTCGCCCGCACGCGCTCCGCGACGAAGGCCTGGTAGGTGCGCAGCGGGCGGCCGAGCAGTTGCTCCAGCCGCTGGGCGGCGCCAGGCGCGGCGAGCTGGCCGATCTGCTGGATGCCGCTCATCATCAGGCGCAGGTCGTAGGCCATCCAAGCGGGCGTTCCCTGCTGCAGCAGCTGCGCCTCGAAGGCCTGCACGTCGTCGCCGCCATAGTGGATCTCGCGGCCCAGCGCCCGGCTCCAGACGGCCGCTGCCGCGGGGCCGTTGATGACTTCGGGACCGACCACCTCCAGCATCAGCCGGGGCAGCGGCAGCGGCGCCCGGTCACGGCGCAGCAGCTCGGCGACGGCAAGGTCGGCGATGTCGCGTGCATCCACCATGGCGCAGCCCTTGGCCCCGATGGGCATGGGAAAGACGCCATAGCCTTCGACGACGGGCTGGATGGCGATGTCGTTCTGCATGAAATAGGCCGGGCGCAGGATGGTGGCGGGCAGGTCGAGTGTCTCGATCATGCGTTCGACGCTGTGCTTGCCAGTGAAGTGGGGCACTTGCGTGTAGAGGTCCGCGTTGATGACCGACAGGTAGACGATGCGCTGGATGCCGGCCTCGCGGGCGACATTGAGGGCCTGCAGCGATTGCGTCACTTCGTCGGGCGCCAGCGCATTCAGCAGGAACAGCGTGCGCGCACCGGCCATGGCCAGGCGCAGGGTGTCGACCTGGCCGAGGTCGCCGACGACTTCGCGCACGCCGGCCGGCATGGCGCGTCCGCCGGGCCGGCGGACCAGGGCCGTGACTTCGGCGCCTTGCTGGGCCAGGCCTTGGACGACGAGGGAACCGATGGTGCCGGTGGCACCGATGACGAGGATGCTCATGGGAATACTCTCTGGTGAAGTAGGGAGGAGGAAGGGATCCGCTTGCGGTGAACGAAAGATAGGTCGTTGCACGTCGTAAACACAGTCGCCAAAATCAAGACTCACCGTCTTGCATCTGGAACACATGGATCTGAACGCGCTGCTGGACTTCAACCTGGTCGCCACCCACGGCGGCTTCGGGCGCGCGAGCCGCGCCAGCCACCGCTCCAAGGCGACGCTGTCCCGGCGCGTGGCGGATCTGGAACAGCAGCTGGGCGTGCGCCTCATCGAGCGCGGTACCAAGGGGCTGGAGCTGACCGAGGCCGGCCAGCTGCTGCTGAGCCGCACCGAAGGCCCGCTGCAGGAGGTGGCCGACGCCGTGGCCGACGCCCGCGAAGGCACCGGCAAGGTCAGCGGACGGCTGCGCATCGCCGCCCCCCTGCTGTTTGCGCAGCTGGCGATGGGGCGGCTGTCGGCCGAGTTCCGGGCGCGCCATCCCGACGTCACCCTCGAGGTCGTCGCCGAGGACCGGCTGGTGGACCTCGTCGACGAACAGTTCGACATCGCCATCCGCCCCAACCCGCGCGCGGACACGGCCCTGGTCGGCCGCTGTTTCGCCCGGGATCGGCAGGTGGTGGTCGCCGCACCGTCGGTTGCGATGCCGCCGGCCGGCCCGGCGCCGGTGCGCGTGCCGGCCAGCGTCTACGCTTTCCGCGACGGGGACACCTGGGCGCTGGACGGCGGCCGCCTGACGATAGAGCCGGTGCCCGTGCTGCGGCTGTCGTCGCTGCTGATGCTGCGCGACGCGGTCCTCGCCGGCGCAGGCGTGGCCCTGCTGCCTCAGTCCATCGTGGGGAAGCAGCTCGCCAGCGGCGAACTCGTCCGCTGGGGCGCGCAGGACGGCAGGGAAGTGGCGCTGTGGGTGCTGCACACCTCGCGCCGCCTGGCCAGCCCCAAGGTCAGGGCCTTCGTGGACTTCATCTGCACCTGCTACCCCGACGGCGATCTGGTGCTGAGCGGCTGACCCTAGTCGTCCAACCCCAGGAAGCCGCCGCTCTGGTGGGCCCAGAGCCGTGCATAGATGCCGTTCTGGGCCAGCAGCTCGGCATGCGTGCCCTGCTCGACGATGCGGCCGGCGTCCATGACGACGAGCCGGTCCAGGGCCGCGATGGTGGACAGGCGGTGAGCGATGGCGACCACGGTCTTGCCTTCCATCAGCGAGTACAGCGACTGCTGGATGGCGGCCTCGACCTCGCTGTCCAGCGCGCTGGTGGCTTCGTCCAGCAGCAGGATGGGCGCATCTTTCAGCATCACGCGGGCGATGGCGATGCGCTGGCGCTGGCCGCCCGACAGCTTGACGCCGCGCTCGCCGACATGGGCCTCGAAGCCGGTGCGCCCCTTGGGGTCGGACAGCGTCGCGATGAACTCCTCGGCATGGGCCCGCACGGCGGCGCGCTGCATGTCGTCGGCGCCGGCGTCGGGCCGGCCGTAGAGGATGTTGTCGGCCACCGAGCGGTGCAGCAGCGAGGTGTCCTGCGTGACCATGCCGATGTGGCGGCGCAGCGAGTCCTGCGTGACGCCGGCGATGTCCTGGCCGTCGATGAGGATGCGGCCGCCGTTCTCGGGCAGGTCATACAGGCGCAGCAGCAGGTTCACCAGCGTGCTCTTGCCCGCACCGCTGCGGCCGACCAGGCCGATCTTCTCGCCCGGCTGGATGGTCAGATCCAGGCCGTCGACGACGACCTTGCCATTCGGATAGTGGAAGCGCAGCTGGTCGAAGCGCACCTCGCCGTGGCTGACGACCAGCTCCTTCGCGGCCGGCGCGTCCAGCACCGTCTGCGGCTTGGCCAGCGTGGCCAGGCCGTCCTGCACCGTGCCCACGTGCTCGAACAGCGAGGCCATCTCCCACATGATCCAGTGCGAGATGCCGTTCAGCCGCATGGCCATGGCGGTGGCCGCCGCGACGGCGCCGACGCCGATGGCCGACACGCCCCACAGCCACAGCGACAGCAGGGCCGTGCTGCCGACCAGCAGGGCCGACAGCACCGTGTTGACGACCTCGAAGCCCGTCACCAGCCGCATCTGGCCATAGGCCGTGACCATGAAGTCCTGCATGGCCGACTTGGCATACGAAGCCTCGCGGCGGCCGTGGGCGAACAGCTTGACGGTGGCGATATTGGTATAGGCGTCGGTGATGCGGCCCGTCATCAGGCTGCGCGCGTCGGCCTGGGCCTGGCCGATCTTGCCCAGGCGCGGCACGAAATAGCGCAGGGCCAGCAGGTACAGGGCCAGCCAGGCCGCGAAGGGCGCGATCAGCCAGGCGTCGAAGCTGGCGACGATGGCGACCAGGGTGCCGAAGTAGACGGCCACGTAGACGAGGATGTCGACAACGATGAGCCAGGTGTCGCGCACGGCCAGGGCCGTCTGCATGACCTTGGTGGCGATGCGGCCGGCGAACTCGTCGCCGAAGAAGGCCAGGCTCTGGGCCAGCATGCGGCGGTGGAAGACCCAGCGCAGCCGCATCGGGAAGTTGCCGAACACGCCCTGGTATTTGGTCAGGGCCTGCACGGCGGCCAGCACGATGGACACGGCCAGCACGCCCAGCAGCAGCATCACGACGGGCTGGGGCTGGTTCCACAACTCGGCGGGTTTCTGCGTGGCCAGCCAGTCGATGAGCTTGGCCATCAGGCTGAACAGCAGGGCCTCGGCCGCGGCGATGCCGGCCGTGAACAGCGTGACGACGAAGAGCTGGCGGCGCACGCCATCGGCACAGCGCCACAGGAAGGCGAAGAAGCGCGTCGGCAGCGCGTCGGCGCGGGCAACGGGCGCTTCGGGATAGGGGTCGACGAGGCGCTCGAAGCGGGAGATCAGCGGTTGGAACAGCGACATCCGGCTAGTTTCGCCTGACAACGCTGACAAGGCATGGCATCAGCCATGCCGGTCCATCGCTCAGCGGCTGGCGGCCGAGGTCGGAGAGGGCGGCGGTACAGGCACGACGACGCCGGGCGACAGCGAGATCTCGTCCACCAGCGTGACGCCGGTGACGAAGTAGCGCGTCTCGCCGAAGCAGGAGCCCGGCAGGCCGACCTTCTCCTCGTAATGCAGGTTGACGCGCCGGCCCATGACCTTGTTGATGGCCTGGGCCGTGGCTTCGTCGTGCACGGTGAACTGGAATTTCTCGACGGAGCTGGTGCCCGGCAGGGAGACCAGGGCCTGCTCGCCCTCCCAGGTCTTGCAGATCCAGCCCTTGCGCGAGAGCTTCTGCACCCAGCCGGCGCGCTCGCCATCGGAATAGCTCCAATGCCAGGCGAAGGCGAACCAGGCCGTGATGAGCAGCAGCAGGGCGACGACGGCGAGGGCGAGCTTCAGGCGCATGGCGATGGGAGGGAGCCGGGGGCGCGGCGATTGTGCTTCAGGCCGATGACCGTCCGAAGCGCTCGGCCGAGCGCTCGCGCGCCTTGGCCGCCTCGACCTCGCGGTTCTTGGGCTCGGCGCTCGTGACCAGCGAAGCGATCAGCGTGCGCGCCTCCGCCGCGATGGCGGCCACGGCGTGGTCAAAGGCTGCTTCATTGGCTTTCGACGGCACATTGAAGCCGCTCAGCTTGCGCACGAACTGCAGCGCCGCGTCGCGGATCTCGACCTCGGTGGCCGGGGGCTCGAAGTTGAAGAGGGTGCGGATGTTGCGGCACATGGCGGTGTCCTCAGGAGGCCTCGGGATGCCGCTCGCGCCAGGCGCGCAGCTTCTGGCGGTAGTCGTCCATCGCCAGGTCATGCAGGTCAAAGATGCAGGGCGAGCAGCCATTGCCGCAGCAGGCGTCGAAGTCGGGCTCGGGCGGCTTCTCTGGCATGGGGTCCACGCTGGGCACGGGGGGTGGTGTCATCGGCAGCATCGCCATGCATTGTGCGGGTGAGCAGATGCCTCCATGCAGTTCACCGCCCTGCCCGAGTCCAGCCATCCCCGCGTGATGCTGCGGCCCATTGAAGCCGCCGACCTGCCAGTCTGGTTCGGCTACCTGTCGCTGCGCGTCGTCCACGAGCACACGAGTTGGCGGCCAGGGCATTGCCAGCCAGACGGCGCGCAAGCCCCTGGTGCGGGGCCGGCCCGGCGACTTCTGGATGCATGCCCACGTCGTGGCCGCGAAAGCGGCAGCGGATGGCACGGACGCCGCAGAATGAAGCCCTCACCTTGGAAGGCACCCTCGCATGACCCCGCTGGAACGCATCACCGAAAGAGTCACGCGGCTCGGCCACCCGGAAGACGCCGACACGCCGCGCCCGCTCGTGACGATCGCGGAGTTCTTTGAAGGCAACACCGTGGCGGGCAGCATCGGCTGCAACCTGCCGGACATGCCGGAGCCGGAAGTGTTCCACCAGCTCTTCAAAGCGATCGCGCAACGCCCCGAAGTGAAGGATGTCCGGGTGCAGATCACCTGCTTCGATGTGCCGGAATGGCCGTTCTCGGACACCGTCTACGTGATGACGACCGCGTCGCCGGCACAGGTGGCGAGCTGGTTCCCCGACGCCCTGCGGCCGGACGACACCTGGGTGGGTTTTGCCGACCAGGACTGCGAGCCCTACACCGTGCCCGCGGGCACGCGCGCCGTTGCCTGCTGGTGGGACTGACACGGCCGTGGCTGTCTTCGCGATCAAGACCGAGATCGCCGACCCGGGGGCAAGTGCCTGGGCCTTTGCCGCGCAAAAGACCATGTACGACGGCAAGCGCATCGCCGTCGACGATGTGATCTATCTCTTCGCCAGCGAGAACGAGGGCGGGACGGGCCTGGTCGCCAGAGGCGTGGTCACATCGTCCGCAGCCACGCCGCGTTTGCCGGATGTGGAGCGACAGACCCCACGCGTCAGCATCACCGTCAAACGCACGGCCTCCGCCAAACGCCACCTCGGCCGCACCGAACTCAAGCCTTTCAAGGACTGGGACGACGGCCGACCGGAGACCGAACTGAACTTCAAGTTCTACCGCCAGGCGACGAACAAGATCGTCGGGCTCAGTGACGAGGCGGCTGACTTTCTGGATCGCTATTTCTGACGCTCTCGCAGGCGCTTCACCCGCGCCTCCAGCATCGCCAACTCGCGTTCGCATTCCTCATCCTTGATCGCCTCGATGCGTTCGTGGATGGCGCGCAGTTCCTCCAAAGGCTTTGAAGCTGCCTGCACCTCGGCCGATTGGCGCTCGGCCATTTCGATCAGCAGCTTGGTGATCACGCCGAGCTGGTCGCCATAGGTGGCGACGTCGAAGGCGCGGGCCTCGATGCGCGCGTTGCCGGCCTGGGGCTTGATGCCCGCAAAGAACCAGTCGAGGCGCGGCTCGATGTCCTGCGCCACGTCACCGCTGAAAGGCAGGCGCAACTGGGGCGCCCAGAGCCAGAACCAAGGAAACATCGGTCTTCTCCCTGCACGCCGGGACAGCGGGCGTGTGGGGCGATGGTGGCTCAGGGTTGTTGCAGCGGCAAGTGCGGACTGGCGAAGGCCCAGAATGCATCCGTGCCCCGTTTCATGCTCGACCGCCAAGTCCTTGTTCCCGACGGATATGCCGAGCGCGCATGCGTGGTGGTGAAGTACCGCTTGCCGGGCTTGCGGCATTGCTTCGTGCTTTGCCATCAGCAGGCAGGGCATCCGGCGTCTTCGACAGATTTGATGAACTTCTTCGTCAGTGAAGCAGAACGCTTGGCGCTGGCTGCGGTTGGCGACGATCAAGCCTTCATGCTGATCCACAGCGGCCGCTCCATCCGGAAAAGGCCGAACTGGCATCTGCATGTCTTCGTGGTTCAGCACCGCTGGCAGAAGGCCTGGGTCTATACCGTGTTGGGGGTCAAGAACTTCGCGCTTGCCGCGTACAACTGCGCCACGCGGCTGACAGCGAGACGCGGCCGGTAGCATCTCTGCGCAGCCATGCCAAACCACACGATTCAGCGCAGCGCGACAGCCGAGGAACAAGCCTTCCTGCAGACTCTCCTCAGCAAAGCGACCACCACGATGGGTCGCTGGCGCCAAGGGCTTGAGAGTGCGTTGGTCCTGTGGGCGGTCAGCCTGCTGGGATGCGTCATCGTGTGGTTGATCTGCGCTGGGTTGACTCGCTGGTTGTTCAGCGTTGACTACGGCTTCCGCAGCCCCATGGCCCCATGGATTCTGGGCATCGCAACGCCCCTTTGTGGCGCCTATGCGGCTTTCAGCAGCGTCCGATGGGTGAGGCGCTCGAAGGATATGCGGCCCTCATTGAACGCCGACCTTGTGGCGGCCCAGGTCGTCGAAGAGCACTACGTCTTCAATGCCACCAAGCGCTTCCAGGAACCGGAGCATGGCGGGCTCATCTACTTTTTGCGCACGCCTGATGATCGAGTGCTGACGCTGTATGACCCCGAAAGCCAGGACCTGGGTGTGCAGGACGAGGATCCCGTCACGAGCAGCTTCAAGCCGATGTCCAGGCTGGTCATGGTGCGTGCACCTGAGGCGGGTTTTGTGATCAGCATGACCTTCAGTGGCGATCCACTTGATGCGGGCGAGCCCATCGAGCTGTCGCTCCCTCCAGAGCAATGGCCCGAGACGGAGCAGTACTGCGACATTCCCTGGCCTGAACTGGAGACCGTGCTTGGCCCGCGGGCTTGACCAAGCCTAGAGCCTCGTCCACCCCGCCACCCTGGCATTGAAGAAACCGCTCTGCTCATAGGCCCGCTTCACCAGCCCCTGCTGGCGCAGCCGGGCCAGGCCGGCGTTGAGCTGCTCGAGCAGGCGCGGCCCGAGGGCGTGGGTGGCGGAGACGAGGAAATGGCGCGTACCGCGCATGCTGACCTTGAGCCCCGGGACGGGCACGAGGCGCACGCCTTCCACCACCAGGGCCAGGTCGGGCGTGGGTTGGAAGGGGGCCAGCAGCAGGTCGGCGCGGCCCTGCTGCAGCATGCGCGGCATCAGGTTCCAGCTGGCCACATGCTGCAGATTCGCCATGCCCAGCTGCTCCAGCGTCTGCCAGTCGACCCGCCAGGTGTTGTTGCTCAGGATGCGCAGCTGCTGCACATCGGCCAGCTGGCGCGCCGCCAGCGCGCGGGCGTTGCCGGGCGTCGTGTAGAGGCCAGCCTCAAACTCGCCGTCCTGCAGCAGGGCGTCGCTGAACAGCAGGCCGTCGGGCTTGGGGAAGTCCTCGCGCCAGTAGGTGGTGGCGCTGCAGGCGGCGTGGCCGATGCGCAGCTCGGCCTGCAGGCGCTGGCTGGTGGGCATGGGCGCCATGCTCAGGCGCAGGCTGCGGTCCTGGCGGGCCAGGGCCTGGTGGATGAGCACCACCTCCACCACATCGCGCCGCGACAGCGGGCCGCCGTAGTCGGTGATGGCGGCCGGGTCGCGGCCGGCCAGGAAGCGCTGGTAGTCCAGCAGCACATCGTCGGGGATCAGGGCCGGCAGCAGGGGCTCGGCGGCCGCCCAGTCCGGCAGCAACAGACCACCGGCAGCCAGACCCAGCAAGCCGCGGCGCCCAAGGCGGGCCGCGTCAGACGGGGAAATCGCGGGGGCGGACGGGACGCTCAAGGGCGGGCCTCTCTCGGGGCAGGTTTGCCGCCGAGGATAAGCCCGCCGACGTTAGCGCTGCCTCAATGAACACCCGCGAGCAGGGCAGCATTGCCCCCCGCCGCTGCGGTATTGACGGTCAGCGTCTGCTCGGCCGTGAACCGGTAGAGCTGGCGCACATGGCCGGCCGCCGTCACCAGCGGCAGGATGGCACCGCTGCGGGCGGCCAGGGCCTGGGCCAGCACATGGGCGGCCGCCGTGTCCGACGAGGCCAGGGCGACGCCGGCGAGCTGGGTCGCGGCCAGCAGGCCGGGCAGGGTGGCGTCGGGCAGCAGCGTCAGGGCGCTGGTGGGCAGGCCGGCGCGCAGCAGGGCCTGGCGGGCGCGCTCGTCGCCACCCAGCCAGATGGCGCTGTTGCCGGCCAGCAGGGCGCTGACGACGGCGGCCAGGCCGGCCTCGCCACGGCCCAGCACGGCGAAGACGCCGCGCGCATGGTGGCGCAGCGTGTTGCTCTCGCCCGTGGGGCCGGGCAGCGCGACGTCGGCGAACTGGGTCTGGGCGGCGGCGAACAGGCCGCGCAGGGCCAGGGCAGCGGGGGCGTCCAGCGTGTCGGCGGCGCGGCGCAGCGTGGCGATGCGCTCGGCCAGCGGCGTGTCGCGCCAGCCGGCGTCGGCGCCGACGGCCAGGGCTTCGGCGCGGCCGTCCATGGCCAGCGTGGGCAGCGGCGCCTCGAGAAGGGGCTCGGCGCAGAAGCGGCGCAGATAGTCGGGGCCGCCGGCCTTGGGACCGGTGCCGGACAGGCCTTCGCCGCCAAAGGGCTGCACGCCCACCACCGCGCCGATGATGTTGCGGTTGACGTAGACGTTGCCGATGCGCGCCTCGTCGGCCAGGCGCTGGGCGCGGCTGTCGATGCGGGTCTGGATGCCCAGCGTCAGGCCATAGCCCAGGGCGTTGATCTCCTGGATGACGTCGTCCACTGAATCCTCGAAGCGCACCACGTGCAGCACCGGGCCGAAGATCTCCTCGCCGAGGTGGGCGATGCGCGGCAGCTCGAAGGCGACCGGGCGGATCTGGCGCGGCATGGCCTCGGCCACCGGCGCCTCGGCCAGCAGCTTGGCTTCGCGCTTCAGGCGCTCGACATGCTGGCTGATGTTGGCGTGGGCCTCGTCGTCGATGACGGGGCCGACATCGGTGGCGAGGTGGGCCGGCTGTCCGACGTGCAACTGCGACAGCGCGCCCTTCAGCATCTCGATGACGCCCTCGGCGATGCTGGACTGCACGCAGAGCAGGCGCAGCGCCGAGCAGCGCTGGCCGGCGGAACGGAAGGCCGACTGCACGACGGCGTCGATGACCTGCTCGGGCAGGGCCGTCGAGTCCACCACCATGGCGTTCAGGCCGCCCGTTTCAGCAATGAGGGGAATCGGCGAATTGGGCTTCCTGGCCAGGGCCTTGTTGATGATCTGGGCGACCATCGTCGAGCCGGTGAAGCAGACACCCGCCGTGTGGGCATGGGCCACCAGGCCGGCGCCGACGGTTTCGCCCGGGCCATGCAGCAGGGCCAGCGCATCGGCCGGCACGCCGGCAGCGTGCAGCAGCTCGACCATCTTCAATGCGACGTACGGCGTCTGCTCGGCGGGCTTGGCGGCAACGCTGTTGCCGGCGACCAGGGCCGCGACGACCTGGCCGGCAAAGATGGCCAGCGGGAAGTTCCAGGGGCTGATGCAGACGAAGACGCCGCGGCCCTGCATCAGCGCGGGTTCGGCTTCGGCCTGGTCGGCGTAGTAGCGCAGGAAGTCGACGGCCTCGCGCACTTCGGCCACGCAGTCGGCCTGCGTCTTGAAGGCTTCCTTGACGAGCAGGGCGCAGAACTCGGCCAGGCGGGCGTCGAGGTCGTCGGCGGCGCGGCGCAGGATGGCGGCGCGCTGGCCGACCGGCGTGGCATTCCAGGCCGGGAAGCCGGCGTGCAGGCGCTGCATGGCGGCGTCGACTTCCGATCCCGAAGCCTCGGGCACGGCGTGGACCGGTGTCGTTTCGAGCGCGGCCTGCAGAGGCGCGCGCTGGGCCGGGGCGGTCAGGTCGGCGCCGGTGGAATTGGCGCGGCCACGGCCTTCGGCATCGCGGTAGAGGTCGGGCGGCAGCGGCAGGGCGCTGCGGGCGCGCACCTCGGCCAGCGGCGAGCCCAGCAGCTCGGGCACCTGCACGGCCGGGTCGGCCAGCTGGTGCACGAAGGAGGAGTTGGCGCCGTTCTCGAGCAGGCGGCGCACGAGGTAGGCCAGCAAGTCGCGGTGTTCGCCGACCGGCGCGTAGACGCGGCAGGGGATGGAGCCGTCCTTCAGCACCTCACGGTAGACGCCCTCGCCCATGCCGTGCAGGCGCTGCATCTCGAAGGGAGCGCCGGTGGCGCGGGCCATCTGCACGATGGCGGCAATGGTGCCGGCGTTGTGGCTGGCGAACTGCGGGTAGATGACGTCGGCATGCTGGATCAGCGCGCGGGCGCAGGCCAGGTAGCTCACATCGGTGTGCTGCTTGTGCGTGAACACCGGGTAGGCGCACAGGCCCAGCTCCTGGGCACGCTTGATCTCGCCGTCCCAGTAGGCACCCTTCACGAGACGCACCATGAAGCGCAGCCCATGCTTGCGGGCGATGGCGGCCACTTCATCGACGACGGCCAGCGCGCGGGTCTGGTAGGCCTGCACGGCCAGGCCGAAGCCGCGCCACTGCGGGTAGTGGGCGGCGATGCGGGCGGCCAGCACGTCCAGAACGTCCAGCGACAGCTCCAGGCGATCGACTTCTTCCGCATCGATGGTCAGGTTGATATTGGCCGCGGCGGCCAGCTCGATGAGCTCCCAGACGCGCGGCAGCAGCTCGGCAAAGACGCGCTCGCGCTGCAGCACCTCGTAGCGGCTGAACAGGGCGCTGAGCTTGATGGAGATGCCGTCCGAGGCCTCGGGCGAGGACGCCCGCTGGCCGGCGGCGATGGCCTTGATGGCGCCCACATAGGCGGCCTGGTAGCGGCGTGCGTCGTCCTCGGTGCGGGCGCCTTCGCCCAGCATGTCGTAGCTGAAGCGCAGCTGCTTTTGCTGCTTGCGGGCGGCGTCGGCCTCCTTCATCGCCTCGCCGATATTGCGGCCCAGCACGAACTGGCGGCCCAGCAGCTGGATGGCACGCACCGTGGCCGCCACGACCGTCTGCGAACCCAGGCGCTTGAACAGGCCGTTGTCGTCTTCAGCGCCCGGCAGGAAGCGCTTGGACATGGAGATGGCCGAGGCCGACAGCGCGGCCAGCATCTTGTGCGGGCTGCCTTCGCTGGCACCGTCGAAGTCGGCGCGGCCCAGCTGGTCGGCCGTCAGCGCTATTGCCGTGGGCGCATCCGGCACGCGCAGCAGGGCCTCGGCCAGGCGCATCAGGGCCAGGCCCTCGGCGCTGGTGATGGGGTATTCGCGCAGCAGCGATTCCATGGCCCAGAAGGGCGCCGGGTTCCTGCGCACCTGCTCCACCCAGGGGCCGGCCGTGCGGATGACGCCGGGCCAGTCCAGCGCAGCGCCCACGCGGTCGGCCAGGGCCTGCACGACGCCATGCTCGGCCCGGTAGGGGTCGGGCAGACGGGGCTGTTCGGTCGGGGCGACGAAGGGCGTGGGCATGCGGGTCTCCTGGTGAGGTTTCGCACTTTATCGGCGTGTCACTTGGATTAAATTCCAAGGATTGACGCTGACGCAGAGAAAAATCCAGATGAACGATGAGACAGCCAAACTCGACAAGATCGACGAGCGCATCTTGCGCGTCCTGCAGGCCGATGGGCGGATTTCCAACCTGAAGCTGGCGGAAACGGTGCATCTCTCGCCCACGGCCGTGCTCGAGCGCGTCAAGCGCCTGACCCGCGAGGGCTACATCCTCGGCTACGAGGCGCGGCTGAACCCGGCCAAGCTGGGCGCGGCCATGCTGGTCTTCATCGAGGTGCACCTGGACCGCACGGTGATGGACGTGATGGACAACTTCAAGGCCGCCGTCCAGGCCCGCGCCGAGATCCTGGAATGCCATCTGGTGGCCGGCGGCTTCGACTACCTGCTCAAGACCCGGGTGCGCGACATGGGCGCCTACCGCGAGTTCATCGGCAGCGTCATCTGGACCCTGCCGGGCGTGCGGGAGACGCGCACCTATGCGGTCATGGAGGAGGTCAAGTCGACGAATGCGTTGCCGATTTGAGGGCGGCCTCGGCTAAGTTACAGCACTGCAGCTGGTAAGGACGCGCTGGACTCGATCTGCAAAGGAGTGGCGCCGGGTCCGCGCAGCGAATCTCCCAACTGCCTTCATAGACCTTGATGCCGCTCCCGTTTGACAGGGGCAGAGACTGCACGGAGAGTTTGAAGATGCGATCCAAGACGCTCAGCCCATGGGTACGTGGGAATTTTCCTTCTATGGCCTTCGCGAAAGGAATCCTTTTGTCTGGTGTTCTCGCCAGTGCAGTCGGATGCGCCGGTGGAGCGAGTTCAACGGGAAGTCTTCGTCAGCAGCAAGAGGCTTCCAAAGCCTTGTTTAAAGAACGATGCAAGACAGCTGGCATCTCAATCAAGCGAACTGTCCTGGATGTTGAAGGAATAGAGCTGACAAAGATCAGGAACCCTTTTCCCATGGGCGGAAAAGAGTACTCTGATCCGATGTTTCCAGATGCGGCGCTAGCCGCCGAGCATCAGGGTGAAAACTATATAAAGCAATTCTTAATGTACGAGCGGAAGTACGCACCATGGCCAGATCGACGAGGGGGACTTGGACCGCTGACATCAGAAGTGCCACAGAAAGATATAACTCTTTTTGCTGGCTACAAATTTGTTGAGGTTATCAATGATGCCGGCCAACGGTTGCGGTGCACGCCGAACTGGTCTCGCAATCACCCCAATTGGGTAGATGGTCAGCATCGGTGCACTCCGGTGGAAACTTCGAATACACGATACGCGCTCGATTTTGAAAATATCGTTGATCCTCAAGATCGTGCGCTGTGGATTGCTGGCACCAAGCTGAAGGTTGTTGACAAACAAACCGGTGAAGTAATCGCAACGCTGACGCGATTTGTCTGGGAGCCTGGATTTGGGGCCAACAGTTCCGGCCGATCGCCATGGGTGCACGCGAACATGGTCGGCTCCGATAGAGAGTGCCCAAGCCCCGCCGAGCCGACAAGCGGAACCAGCCGCTATTTTGTTGATACCGTTCTAATTCCAAAATCGGTAGAATAATTATGCCAAATGCGCAATTAAACTTTCGCCTCAGGCGCTACAGACTATGTTCTATTGCAAATAGCCGACTCCCCACCTGCTGCTCCACCGCCTCCCGCAGCCGCCGATGCGCCGCCCCCTCCCAGACCACCGGCAACTGGTTCCTGGCCTGCAGATAGTGATGCGTGAAGACGCCCAGATAGGCCTGCAGCGTCCTCTCGGCCGCCGCGTCGCCCGCCAGGCTCAGGCAGCGCGCGGCCACCTCGCTGGTGCAGAAATGGTGGCTGCAGCGTGAGCGGCGCAGCTGGTACTGCGAGGCCCCGGCGGGTTCCAGGCTGAGCACGGGCATGCGGTCCAGATAGGGGCTGCGGCTGAACATCTTGCGCGCCTCGGACCAGGTGCCGTCCAGCAGGATGAAGAGCGGGCGTTTCACCGCAGCGCCCTGGCCCGGCGCGTGCGGCTGGACGGCGTGCACCACACGTTCCGGTGCGGCGTACTGGCCCGGGAACACGACATAGCAGTCCCAGGCCGGATCGCTCAACAGCGCCAGCATGGCGGGATCGGGTTGGGTGCGGGACCAGCCGAAGGCGAAGGTGTCGGGGACCGTGTCCGCGATCAGCCAGCCGGTATTGGTCGGCTTGAGCGGTTCGATGTCGGCCATCAGCAGGCACACCGCCGCCCGCGTGGGCAGCGAGGTGCGCAGGGCGCACATGCAATGCGTCGGCACCAGCCGGCAACCCTCGCAGCGCTCGCGCTTGAAGCCCCCGCGTGCCATGAAGGGCTTGGTGGCATTCGCCAAACGGGCGGCGCGCAGCAGGGAGACGGCATGAGACATGGGCCGATTGTCCGGGCGCCCGAAGCGGCCGGCAGCGCCCTGGCCTTGTGTTCTGATTCGCGCATGACAGCACGCCTGCCCCCGCCCAGGCGCGGCATGGCCGCGCTGCTGCCGGCCATGCTGGCCATGCTGGCCGGTGTGGCCGGGGCTCAGGCGACGCCGCCGTCAGCCACGGCGGCGAGTGCGCTGGAGCCCCAGTTCGCCACCGTCGCCGTGCCGCGCGACGTGGTCGGCAGCCTGGCCCAGGACCGCCAGGGCCTGATCTGGATCGGCACCAGCGACGGCCTGGCGCGCTTCGACGGCTACCGCCTGCGCCCCATCGAGCGCGAGGGCGCCACGCCGGTGCAGCGCAACCTCGGCTGGGTGCGCTCGCTGGCACCCGCCGCCGATGGCGGCATGTGGATTGGCACCGAGGTCAACGGCCTGGCCCGCTACGAGCCCGCCTTCGACCGCGTGCAGATGCTGGGCAGCGGCAGCGAGCGCGCCACGCCCATCCGCGCCCTCGCCGAGGACGGCCAGGGCCAGGTCTGGGTGGGCACGCTGGGCCAGGGCCTGCTGCGCTATGACCCGCGCGCCCAGCGCTTCGACGCCGAACCCCTGAAGATCGACGGCGAGACCGAGAGGCGCGTGCTGGCCCTGGCGGTGGGTGGCAACGGCTCGCTGTGGGCCGGCCACTGGCGCGGCCTCGCGCGGCGCGCGGCCGACGGCCAATGGACATCGCTGACCTTGCCTGGCACTGAGAGCGAGGGACCCATCGGCATCAGCACGCTGCTGGAAGACCGCGAGGGCCGGCTCTGGTTCGGCAGCGTGGACGGACGCATCGGCCGCCTCGAGGCCGGCGGCGAGCCGCGCTGGCTGGCCCCCCGCTTCAAGGGCGGCGTGCAGGCCCTGGCCCAGGGCATGGACGGCAGCGTCTGGGCCGGCCTGACCGATGGCATCGCCTGGCTGGACGGCGCCAGCGGCAGCCTGCTGCGCCAGCTGCGCCACAACCCCCACCTGCCCGGCGGCCTGGCCGGCAATGACGTCAATGTGCTGCTGCGCGACCAGACCGGCGCGATGTGGGTGGGCGGCTATGGCGTGGGCCTGCAGCGACACCAGCAGCACCCGGCCCTGGCCGTGCGCGGGCCCGATGCCGATCCCGACAGCCCGCTGGCCAGCAGCGACCTGCGCGGCCTGCTGCCCCGCCGCGACGGCCTGCTGATGGTGGCCACCCACAGCGGGCCGGTGGCCCTGCTGGACGCGCAGCTGCACACCGTCGGCCGCTGGCCGCGCGAGGCCGACACGCCGGTCGACAACCTCGCCGAGGGCCCGGACGGCAGCGTCTGGCTGGTGGCCAATGGCCGCCTGGAGCGGCGCGAGCCGCGCAGCGCCCGACTGCTCGCCAGCTGGGCGCTGGAGGGCGGCCGCGCCCATCGCGTGCTGGCCTTGCCGAATGGCGAGGTCTGGGTCGGCATGCAGGATGGTCTCTACCGCCTGGCCTCGCCCAAGGCCCCGCGCGCCGAGCGCGTGCGCCGCGCCGACGGCGAGCCGCTGCGCGGCGGCGTGCATGCGCTGCGCATGGATCCCGCCAAGGGCCAGCTCTGGGTGGGTGCCCTGGCCGGCCTGTTCCGCTGGGACGGCCAGCGCCTGGCCGAGGTGCAGGGCGCCCCCGGCGAGACCCTGGGCTTCCCGGCCGTGCTCGGCCTGCTGCACACGCGCGACGGCAGCCTCTATGTGGACACCGCCGTCAGCGGCCTGCACCGCCTCAAGGGCTATGACGAGCAGGGCCGCGCGCGCTTCGAGCGCATCAGCGAACGCATGGGCGCGCCCGGCCGGCCCTTCGGCGTCAACCTGCACGAGGACGGCCGGGGCCGGGTGTGGAGCCAGCAGTCGGTCTACGACCCCATTGCCAAGCGCCTGGACGAACTCAGCGGCGCCGAAGGGCCGCCCATGGGCACGCCGCGCTTCTTCGCCGACGCCGCCCTGCCGGACGGCCGCCTGCTGTTCAGCGGCAGCCGCGGCCTGCTCGTCGTCGAGCCGCTGGCCTTCATGCCCTCGCGCTATGCGCCGCCGGTCGTCATCAGCAGCCTGCGCCGCAACGGCCAGCCCTTCCAGCCGGAACAGGACCTGACGCAGGGGCTCAGGCTGCCGGCAGGCACGCGCAGCTTCGCCGTCGAGTTCGCCGCCCTGGACTACATCGACCCGGCCAAGCTGCGCTACATGATGCGGCTGGAGGGCGTCGATGCCGAATGGACCTTCCTCGACGCCAGCGCCCGCTTCGCCTCCTACGGCGGCCTGCAGCCGGGCCGCTACCGGCTGGAGGTCTATGCCACCAACCACCATGGCATGTGGGGCGACCGGCCGCTGCTGCTGAACATCGAGCTGCTGCCGGCCTGGTGGCAGACGCGCTGGGCCCAGGCCGCTGCCCTGCTCGCCTTGCTGGCCCTGGCCTGGGCGCTGCTGCGCTGGGCGGTGGCGCGGCGCACCGTGCAGCTGGCCCGCCGCGAGACGGCGCTGCAGGCCCTGGTGGAGCAGCGCACTGCCGAGCTGCGCGAGGCCAGCACCACCGACCCGCTGACCGGCCTGCGCAACCGCCGCTACCTGGACTCGCGGGTCACCTCGGACCTGCAACTCTGCCTGCGCCACTACACCGAGCCGCGCCACAACAGCCGCGACGACGAGGCCGACCTGCTCGTCATGCTGATGGACCTCGACCATTTCAAGCGCATCAACGACCGCCACGGCCATGCCGCCGGCGACCAGGTGCTGGTCGAGTTCGCCCGCCGCCTGCGCACCATCTTCCGCGAGAGCGATGTGCTGGTGCGCTGGGGCGGCGAGGAGTTCCTGGCCCTGGCCCGGGGCGGCGCGCGCGATGGCGCGGCCGATCTGGCGGCGCGCTTCTGCGCGACCGTGCGCGACCAGCCCTTCACGCTGCCGGACGGCAGCGGCCTGAACGTCACCGTATCCATCGGCTTTGCCGTCTTCCCGCTGGACCCCGAGGCGCCCCGCGCCTGGGACTGGGACGCCACGCTGAGCCTGGCCGACGCCGCCCTCTACGCCGCCAAGGCCCAGGGCCGCGACGGCTATGTGGGCGCCCTGCGCGCCGACGGCCTGCGTCCCGGCGCCCTGGGCCCCGACAGCGAGACCTGGATGGCCGAACCCCGCCTGCAGGTCAGGCGCAGCGCCTGACCCACAATCGCCGGCATGGAATTGCGGCATCAACCGGCCTGGATGCGTTGGCGGCAGGCGATCGAGGCGGGTGAACTCGGCGTCTGGGACCTGCGCTTCGAGCTCGAGACCGTCCACTACTCACCGCAGTGGAAGCTGAGGCTGGGCTTCCCCGAGCCGCATCGCGCCGACAGCACGCATTTCTGGCGCTGCCGCGTCCACCCGCAGGACCTCGAACCCATGCTGGCCGCGATGCGCG
Organism: Roseateles sp. GW821-FHT09H10; assembly: GCF_059415865.1. Lineage (NCBI taxonomy): Bacteria > Pseudomonadati > Pseudomonadota > Betaproteobacteria > Burkholderiales > Sphaerotilaceae > Roseateles > Roseateles sp. GW821-FHT09H10. The sequence goes on from NZ_JBWKOB010000002.1 coordinate 890,041, forward strand.
AACATGCGCGCGGCGCGCAAGCCTTCTACGAGGCGAGCTTTCGCCTGCGCAGCAACGGGTCGGGCTATCGCCTGATGCATTCCCGCGGCCGCATCATCGAACGCAGCCCCGAGGGACGCGCGCTGCGCATGGTCGGCACCATGCTCGACCTGACCGAACGCGCCTCCAGCCCCCAGGGCGGCCTGCCGGAGGGGCCGCGCGGCCCGATGGCGGGGGCGGCGCTGGCGCGGCCCTTCCACCAGCTGCTCGCCGACACCGACACGGCGCAGATCGCTGCCGAGCGGGACCGGGTGCTCGGCCTGGTGGACGACTTGTTGCAAGCCTCGCTGGCGCAACTGCAGGGCCTGCAGGGCGCATCCCAGGCCTGAAGGCCGATCAGCCGAGGTTCTGCCCCAGGAAGCGCATCGCCCGATCCCAGGCCTGCTGGGCCCAGGCGGCGTCGTACTGGGTCTTGGCGATGCGCCCCGGCCCTTGCGCCTCTTCATTGGCAAAGCCGTGGTGGGCCAGGTAGCGGTGGCCCTCGTAGCGCACGCCGGCTTCGGACAGCCTGGCTTCCAGCGCGTCCACGCCGGCAATCGGGAAGAACTCGTCCTGGGTGGCCCAGTGGGCCTGGACCGGCATCTTGATCTTGCCGGCGTCCACATACTCGACCGGCGGCATGCCGTACCAGACGACGGCAGCGTCCGCCTCGGGCACCAGGGTGGAGGACAGCACGGTCAGCGCACCACCCATGCAATAGCCGGTGATGCCGACCTTGCCGCCGCCGATCTGCAGGCCCTTGAGGTAGGCCACGGCGCCGCGCACGTCCTGGGAAGCCGCATCGCCGAAATCCAGGCCCGTCATCAGGTGATGGGCCTCTTCCTCCTCGACGGTGCTCTTGCCGCGGTAGAGGTCGGGCACCAGGGCCGTGAAGCCGGCGCTGGCCCAGCGCCGGGCCACGCCGCGGATCTGCTCGTTCAGTCCCCACCACTCCTGGATGACGACGACGGCACCGAGCGGGCGCTCGGCCTCGGCAAGATAGCCGGACACGCGAGCGCCGTCGGGGCGCTGGAACTGAAGGGTCTGGGCCATGGCGTATTCCCGGGAAGTTAGAGGCCGCAGTCTGCCCTGTTCGCCACGGGTTTTCCCGTGCGGGGGGAGAATGGCGCTTCCCATGAAGATCGAACGCATCGTTTCCACCCGCCTGCCCACGCCCTATGGCGAGTTCGCCATCCACGGCTTCCGTGAGAGTGATACCGGGCAGGAGCACGTCGTGCTGAGCCTCGGCGAACTGGGCGGCGGCGAGCCGCCACTGGTGCGCGTGCACTCCGAATGCATGACGGGCGAGGTCTTCGGGTCGCTGCGCTGCGACTGCCGGCCCCAGCTCGAAGCTGCCATGCAGCGCATCGCCGCCCAGGGCCGCGGCGCCATCGTCTACATGCGAGGCCACGAGGGCCGCGGCATCGGCCTGGTGCAGAAGCTGCGGGCCTATGCCCAGCAGGACGGCGGCGCCGACACCATCGAAGCCAATGCCCAGCTCGGCCTGCCCATCGACGCACGCCGCTACGACGCCGCCGCCTGCATGCTGCGCGCCCTCGGCGTGCAGCGCATCCGGCTGCTGACCAACAACCCGCTGAAGATGGCCGCCCTGGCCGAGTTCGGCATCGAGGTGGTCGAGCGCGAGGCCTCGCTGACGGCGCCTGGGCCGGAGAACGAGAAGTACCTGCGCACCAAGGCCGAGTCCATGGGCCACCACGACCTGGGCCATCTCTTCGAATAGAAAACAGGCCAGGACTGTTGCAAGGCCCTGGCCTGATGCTCGGTTAATTCAGGGTCGGCGCCTCACGGCGCTTGACCCGCAACCCCTTGCGCAGTCAGCGGTTCCTGGAACCCTGCTGGCCGGACTTGCTGCCCTGCTGCTGATCGCGACCGGCCTGGCCGCCACCCTGCTGGGGCGTCTGGCTGCCTGAACCCTGCTGGCTTTGCTGGCCGGGGCTCTGGTCGCGCTGCTGACCGCCCTGCTGGATGTTCTGGCCGCTGTCGGGCTGTTGCTGCTTGCCGGATTGACGTTGCTGGTTGGACATGATGGCTGTTCCTTCACGGTGAATCCCGGACGGCACCCGATTGCGCCGCCACGACCACAACCTTAGGCCGATGGTGGGCGATGCCTGTAGGAGAAGGCGCCGCATGCACGCCCGAATCGCAAGCCCGGGCGACGATTTGTGCCCTCAGGCGACGAGGTCGCCGCAAGCCACAAGAGCTGCAACCAATCGTGCGCTTGGAGCCCTCAGTGCTGGGTCAGCAGGTGGCTGACGCCCGCCCGGGCGTAGACGGCCAGCACGGCATCGCTGACCCGACGGGCGCCGCCGGGCGCGCTGCCGAGCACTCGCCCGCCCCGCTCGACGATCTCGCGCAGCTCATGGGCACGGGCGATCTGCTCGGCGCGCGCGTGCGCGGGGTCGGCGAAGGCATCCAGCAGCGGGAATGCTTCGGCCCACCACGGCGCCGGATACCAGCTCTCATCGCCGGCCTGCAGCCAGAACCTGGGCTTGAAACGGATGGCGCTCGTCATGGTCCTGCTCCCTTCGACTTCTCTGGCAGCCATTCTGGCCAGCCGGCCGCATCCCGCCAGGTGAAGAAGACCATTGCGGCCCCCGCGAATGGGGAGTCAAGCTGGGCGCTTCAGGCCGCGGCGCACTTCGTCACCGTCTCCCAGGTGCGCGTCGTGATGGCCTTGCCGTAGGTCTTCTCCAGCAGATGCATGAAGACCGGCCCCTTGGCCTCGGGCAAATAGCTGCAGAAGACCTCGCCGCCGTCCAGGCCGTGGATGCAGGCCTCGCCATGGGTCACCGGCAGCTTGACGGGACTCTCGGCCAGCGGTTCGGGCAGGAAGGTCACGACGCGCTTGGCGCCGGGCTTGAGCTTGAAGGCCGCAAACGGGTCGGCCTCTATCAGCGCCTGCAGATGCGCCTGGGGCCGCACCAGCGTCATGAAGCTGTGGCCCTGGCCGTCCTGCATGGCCTTCTCGACGCGCTTTTGCAGCGCCGCGATGGACGCGGAGCGGGCCGTGGAGAAGGCGACGTTGCCGCTGCTGAGCAGCGTCTTCACGTCGGTGAAGCCGGCCTCCTCGAAGCAGCGCTTGAGTTCCGGCATCTTGGCGTTCATCGGGCTGACGCCGCGCAGCAAAGCGACATAACGGGGCATGGGTGCGGAGTATGGCGCCCTTGCGGCCGACCCTAGCTGCGGCTGCCCCGAATTGCGGGCGGCCGCAGCTAGCGGCCCGAGGCGAGTCCGCATGCAATGGCCCCGCGACTGAAAACACCCTCAGAGGAGAAACCCATGACCACCATCCAGTCGGCCAGCAGCACCTCGCTGACCGCCACTTCCTGCGTGCCCAACACCAACCCCACCCACGCCAGCACCTCGATGCAGGGCGGCAAGGCGGTGTTCGAGAACGACAACTACCGCATCACCGCGGGCGACAACAACGAAGTCCTCATCTTCAACAAGAAGACCGGCGAGCAGTACCAGATCTGGGGCGACCCCCACGTCAACATCGACGGCAAGCATGCCTTCGACTTCTGGGGCACCACGACCTTCAAGCTCGAGGACGGCACCAAGGTCACCATCGAGACCACGCCGTGGAACGCCGGCAACGGCATGACGGTCGCCAGCACGGTCAACATCACCAACGGCGACTACGGCGTGCAGATCAGCGGCGTGGACACCAACAAGGTCGGCGACCTGAAGATCAACGAGGCCGCCGGCTGGGGCCAGGTGCTGGACTGGACGCATGACGACGGCAATGTGCTTCAGGAAAACCCGGCCGGCGCCGGCTTCCTGGGCGTCGATGCCCAAGGCAATATCCAGAAGGTCGACCAGGCCTATATCAACAAGACCGACCTGAAGCTGAACGCCAGCGTCGAACCCGCCACGCAGCAGCGCGCCACCGACTTCCTGCGCAACGCGCTGGAGCTGTTCAGCGGCCTGCTGTCGGCCTCGCTCAGCGGCGCCTTCCTGGGTGCGCTGGGCGACGGCGGCGAGGGCCGCTCGACCTCGACGCGCGACGCCAACCGCTTCTCGCTGACGGTGATGCGCCTGGACTTCTGACCGTCCCTGCGTCCCGAAGGCGGCCCTCGTGGCCGCCTTTTTCTTGCGGCCGACCCTAGCTGCGGCTGCCCCGAATTGCGGCCAGCCGCAGCTAGCGCGCCAGGGCCGGCCCGCGTGCAATGGCCTCACGACCCATCACCTCTGAGGACAGCCCGTGCTTCCAGCCCTCGATGCCGCCTCGCGGCGCCCCGCCGCGGCTCCCGCTCCCGCGCCAGCCACCGACACCACCGTCTACGCCCAGCGCGGCGATCGCCTCAGCGACGTCGCGCAGCGCCATGGCGTCGACGAGACCACGCTGCGCGAGGCCAACCCCGGCCTGGCTCAGGCCCAGTCCCTGCCGCTCGGACAGCCCGTCAGGCTGCCGGCGCCGCGCGACACCGAGCTGTCGCCGGCCGTCGCCGGCATCTCGGCCGCCGGTGGCCGCGAAGGCCTGGTGCAGGCGCTGCAGTCCCGCGCCTACGAGGCCGGCCGCGTGGCGCCGCAGCAGGGCTTCGACGGCACGCTGTACCGCGCCGTGCCGACGCGCTTCGAGGCCGGCATGCTGGACCACAACTTCGGCTCGCCGGGCCGCTACAACGCCGGCGGCCAGGGCATGCTCTACACCTCGCCCGATGCGGCGAGCATGCTGCATGAGAACGCCGCCTATGCCTCGGGCGGCAGCCACCCGCTGGCCAGCAAGACCGTGCTGGAGGTGGACCTGAAGGCGGCGCCGGATGCGAATGGCCGCGGCGGCGTGAGCGATCTCGCCGCAGGTGCGCGCCAGGTCGGCCTGCCGACCGAGGCCTTCACCGAAGCCAAGGGCGGCAAGTCGCCCAGCCTGCTGCACCAGCTGACGGGCGAGCATCCCTACAGCCTGCCGCAGCAGGCGTCCAAGGGCGCCTCGGACGCCGGCGCCGCCGCGCTGCGCGCGCCCTCCGCGACGGGGGGCGAACAGATCGACATCGTGCCGCGCAATGCCCAGCCGGGCCAGATCACGCCGCAGCGCATCACGCGCTACGACGCCGCCGGCAACGCGTCGCCGACCCAGAGCGCGGCCGGCGTCATCAAGCCCATGCCGGCTGATGCCCGCCCCTATGTGGACGGCGCACTCAACAAGGCGGCGGGCGTGCGGCCGGCCATGCAGCCGGGCACGCCGGCCAGGCTGGCCACGGCCGACGCGCCGGGCCGGCCGCTGGGCGCCGTCAGCCAAGGGCCCGAGGCCGCCGCGACCACGCGCACCGGCCAGCTGCGCCAGGGCCTGACCGGCGCTCAGGAAGGCTACCCACGCGCCGCATCGACCCGCTACGGCGCGGCCGGCGGCGCCGCGGCGACCCTCATCGACGCGGGCGTGCGCGCGGCGCGCGGCGAGCAGGTCTCGGCCGGCCAGGTCGCCACGGCGACGGCCACCAACGCCGTCGTTGGTGGCGGGGCCGCCAAGGCCGTCGACCTGCTGGCACCGCGCATCGGCCTGGTGAAGGCCGGCGGCGCGGTCGGCGCCCTGGTGCAGGCCGGCGTCAGCGGCTACAGCAATGTGCAGGCCTATCGCGCCGGCGAGATCAACGGCTCACGCGCCGTGGCCAACACCGTGGTGGACACCGGCACGGCCCTGGCGGCCGGCGCGGCCGGTGCCTGGGTCGGCGGCGCCGTCGGCTCGGTCGTGCCGGTGGCCGGCACGGCTGTCGGTGCCGTGGTCGGCTTCGGCGTCGGCGTCGGCGTGCACTACGCCATCGGCGCCCTCGACAAGGCCACCGGCTTCACCAGCGCCGCCAAGGACGCCCTCGCTTCCGGCCTCGAGTCGGTCAGCAGCAGCGCCTCCAAGGCCTGGGACGCCATCACGCCCTGGTAAGGTCGGGGCCCATGCCCGACCTCGACCTGCAAGCCCTGCCGCCGGAGCTGCAAGCCGCCCTGGAGCAGGCCTGGCCCGGCTGCCCCGAGGCCCAGCGCCGCGCGCTGCTGGGCCCGCGCAGCCGCCACGGCTGGAGCGCCATCTGGCCCGACGGCCTGTGGGCCTGGCAGCCCACCAGCCGCTGGTGGCGGCCCGGCCTCGCCCGCCGTGAGCGGGAGAGCGCCGCCGCCTTCCTCGGCGCGCGCGTCAGCGACGTGCTCGGCGCCAAGGAGGCGCGGCTGTTCGACCCCGAGCAGCCCTTCTTCGAGACGCGCTGGACCCAGGCGCGCGTGCTGCTGCGCAGCCCCGTGCCGGCGGTGTTCAGCGATGCGGCCTTCTGGGCCATCACCCAGCAGCTCTTCGGCGGCGACGTCGATGCCGCCCGTGACGAGACCCTGGCCTGGGCCCGCGGCATGCAGAGCGACAACGCCCTGCACGGCGCGCGGCGCTCGCAGTGGCTCGTCGACGCGGTCTACCGCCTGGAGATGTCCGCCACCGGCACCTTCCTCTAGGCAGGCATCAGGTGCCGGCCCTGCCCGAACTCGACCTGCAAGCCCTGCCGCTTGAGCTGCAGGCCGCCCTGGAGCGGGTCTGGCCCGGCTGCCCCGAGGCGCAGCGGCGGGCGCTGCTGGCGCCCGCCCGGCTCGGCGGCGCGCCGATCTGGCCCCGCCACCTGTGGCCCTGGCAACCCGCCCGCCGCTGGTGGCGCGCAGCCTGGGCGCGCGACTGCCGCGAGGGCGGCGAGATCTTCTTCGCCGCGCATCTGTGCGATGCGCGCGGCGAGCCGAACTGCGACGTCCCTCCGGCCTATGACGAGAAGCTGTTCGATCCCGAGCAGCCTTTTTTTGCGACCCCCTGGACCCACGCCAAGCGGCTGCTGCGCAGCCCCGTGCCCGAGGTCTTCAGTGATGCGGACTTCTGGTTCTACACGCAGCGCCTGGCCGGCGGCGATGCCGACGAAGCCAGCCGCGAGCTGCAGGACTGGGCCCGCCGCATGCAGGCAGAAGGCGCAGTGCACGGCGCACGCCGCGAGCGCTGGCTCGCCGATGCGCTTTGGCGGCAGGAGAAGTCGGCCAACGGCGTCTACCTCTAGCGCGCCACCAGCCCCTGCTTGCCGATCTGGATGCGTTCCACGCCCAGGCCGAGCGCGGCCTCCAGATTGGCCTTGGCGGCGTTGCGGAAGTTGGCTTCCTCGTTGGGGTTGGGCTTCTGGTTCAGGTGCTCGCGGTAGACCACCATGAAGGTGCCCACCATGGCCAGTTGCTCGAACATCGCGCGCTTGGCGGCCGGGGGGCTCTGCGTGAAGCCGGCGTTCTGCTTCAGCATGCCCTGCATCTGCAGCACCAGGGACTTGAAGTCCTCGTCCGGCACGGGCTGTTGCATGAAGGCCGTGTAGTTGCCGGCGATGAAGGCGGCGACGCCAGCGGCGACGTCGTTGGGCGTCAGGCCGAGCTGGGTCTCGAGCTTCTGCCAGAAGATGAAGGCCTCCTCGTAGGCCTTGGTCATCGCGCCGCGATGCGCGGCCGGGAAGCGTTGCGCGAGCTCGGTCGCGGACTGGCGCACCTGAGACGGGCCATTGACGAGGATGGGCGAGTTCAGCGCGGCCAAAGCGCTGGCCGAGGTGACCGCCGGCGCGGGGCTGAACACCGGCGCGGCGGGCGCCGCCGCACCGCCGGCCGCCGCCGGCTTGGCCAGCATGCCGCGCATCTGCTCGGCCAGGCTGACCGAGGGTGCGACCTGGGCGCTCGCCAGGCCGGCCGCGCAGCACAGTGCCGTCACGACAAGACGGAAGGAGAGGTTGAGCGGTCGGGACATGGGAACTCCGTGAAGATGAAAAAAGATTACTTGTCGAGGCTGTAGCTGGCGCTGCCGACGTAGACGGTCTTGCTGTCGTCATGGACCGGGAAGCTCAGCAGGCGCTCCTGGCGTCCGTCGTCGTAGTCCAGCGTCAGCACGAAGCCGCTGAGCTGGTAGCGGCCGCGGCGGCTGGCGCCGTCGTCCTGCTTGCGCGAACTGACGGCGCCCACGTTGCCGAAGGCCGTGCCCACGTTGCCGCCGCCGGTGCTGCTGCTGCCCTTGCCATCGCCATGCGACGAGCCGGCGATGACGGTGTTGTTCAGCGTGGCGGCCAGGGTGCCCGTGCTGGACAGCGAGCTGTAGCTGCGCTCGAAGCGGCCATCGCGCGTGAAGCTGATGCCGCGCCTGGACGAGGTGCCGCCCAAGACCAGGCTGCCGCTGAAGCTGCCCTGGCTGTAGCTGCCCTGCAGCCGCGTGTCCTTGGGCCAGGGCTTCACGGCGCGGTGCTTCTCGGCCTTCCAGTCGCCATCGGGGCGGCCATCGTCGCCCTGGCCCTGCATCTGATAGCTGCTGCCGCTGGCGCGCCAGCGGCCCCATTGCTGCGGCTCCAGCTGTCGCGATGCCGTGACGTTGAGCTGGTCGGGCGGCATCTCGGTGCGGCGGTAGGCGCTGCCATCGCGCAGCAGGAAGCGCACGTCTTCCTCCCAGCGTGTGCCGTTGTTGTAGTTGGCCTCGCCGTGGATAACGATGGCGGCCAGGTCCTTGTCCGCCAGGCCGCGGCCTGGCGCGCTGGTCACGCGCTTCAGGATCACGGGCTTGCGCGCCAGCGGCGCCTGCGGCAGCGGCGACGGCACCAGGCCCGCGGGGTTGGCGACGAAGGCAGCGTCGGCCAGGTCCAGCGAGTCGCCATTCAGGGAGGTGGCCACGCCGCGCAGCACGACCTCGCGGCCCATCCAGGCTTCGGCATCGAACTTCAGGTAGATGCGCTGCTCGGCCTGCCGGTCGCCCTGGTCCTGCACCAGGAAGAAGTTCAGCGGGCGGCTGAGCTCGCGCGCCACGCGGCCCTTGACGTGGATCGCACCCAGGCGGCGCTGCGCGGCTTCCTCGGAGATCACCAGCCAGCGGCCGCGCTGCGCCGACAGCGCCGGGATCTGGCTGGGCAGCAGCAGCTGCCCGCGCGCGGCCTCCGGCAGCGTGGCCGGCATCGTGGGCGGCGACACCAGCTTGTCCTTCAGCAGCGCCAGTGCCACGCCGCGGGCCTGCGGATACAGCGTGCTCACATCCATGCCGGGTCCCTGCCAATCGCGGATCAGGGCGGCGCAGGCCTGCTCGGGCGCTGGGTCGTCCAGCACCCGCTGGCGCATGGGCTCGGTCAGTCGCTCGAACGACGGGATGCTGCTCGTGCGCTGCTGCATGCGCGCCACCACCATGCGCAGCGGCGCGATCTGGTGGCGCTCGCGCCAGGCCACCCAGGCTTCGCGCATGGGTGCGGCCGACGTCGCGCCCATGTCCTCGCAGGCGCCCAGCGTCGCCTCCGACATCACGTCCAGGCTGACGGCCTCGACAAGCTGGCCGACGGCGACGGGGTCGGCGGCAGGTGAACCCGGCGCGGCGTGAGCGCCGCTGCCGATCAGTGCGGCGGCGACAGCGGCCAGCGCGAGTCTCGAGATCATCCGGGGCATGCCGTCAGCGCGTCCAGCTGAGGGCCGGGCAGCCCACCGTGGTCATGGAGCCATTGGGCCGCCTGAGCGGGAAGCGCTGGGCGTCGCCCGAGGCCTTCACCGCCACCACGTTGGACGCGCTGGCCTCGGCGACCCACAGCGTGCAGCTGCCCCGGCAGGTGGCGTCGCTACAGGACACGCCGGTGTCCTTGACGAAGGCCACATGCCGGCTGTCGGGCGACCAGAAGGCCTGGGCGATCAGCTCGTTCTTCGTGAAGCGGCGCAGCTGGGAACCGTCGACATTCATCATCCACAGGTCCACGCCCTGGACCGAACCGGTGTCGCGCAGGCTTGCCAGCTGCACCAGCGCCATGCTGCCGTCGGGGCTGACATGCAGGGCCTGGGGAATGCGGTTCTCGGGCCAGCGCAGGACCGCAAGGGCTTGCTCGGCCCCGCCCAGCACCACCCGGCTGACCTGGCCGGATGGCTGCACCCGCAGCAGGGAGCCGTCGGGCATCCAGGCCAGCGCATCGGGCGTCCTGCTTGGCCGCGTGACGTAGACCAGGCGGCGCGATTCCAGGTCGTAGACGACCGGAGCGCGCGGCTCGAAGATGGTCTCGCCCCACATGACGAGGATCTGGTTGCCGCCGCGCGGCGAAGGCCGCACGCCATCGCCGACATAGCCGTCGACGATCTGGTCCATCAGCACGGCCTGGTCGCTGATGCGGCGCACGACCAGACGGGTCTCGTCGCCGACTGAGCCCTGCGAGCTGTAGTCGCGCGTCAGGTAGCGGCTGCCATCGGGCCAGGGCGTGCCCGACTTGTCCGCCGCGATGCGGCGCGACTGGCCGGTGTTGGGATCGCTGGCGAACGTGCCCTCCGGGTTGTCGAGGTCGCTGTAGCCATGCCAGAGCGTGCCGGACAGTGCGCCATCGGCATGCCCCGTGCCCAGGGCGGCCAGGCAGAGGACAGCGGCGGCAAGGCGGGCGAAGTTCAGGTGGGCTGGCAATCTCAGGCGTTCCGATGAAGAGGCGATTCCTGGAATGGCCTGTCCGCGTGGTTCGTGCGCCGGATTGGAGCGCGGGGCTCAGCGATTCCAAATCCCTAACGAAGCATCGACAGGGAGATGCCTCACGGCGTCCACGCCAGCAGCTGGCAGCCCAGCGGCATGGCGCTGCCGCGCGTGTCCCTGACGATGAAGGACGAGGCATCGTGCGACGCGTCGACGGCCACGATGTTTCTCGATGTGACCGGCGCATGCCAGATCCTGCAGCTGCCGCGGCAGGCGGCCTCGCTGCAGCTCGCGCCGGTGTCCTTGTTGAAGGCCAGGCGCCTGCCGTCGGGAGACCACACCGCATAGGTCGACATCAGCGTGGCCGTGAAGCGCGCCAGGCCCTGGCCGTCGAGCTTCATCAGCCAGAGGTCGTGGTCCTTGCCGGCCGGGCGGTCCAGGCGCAGTGCCAGGTGCTGGCCGTCGGGGCTGGCGAACACCGCGCCCAGTTCCCAGCCCTGCGGCCACTGCACCGCGCCGAGAGCGGTTTCGCGGCCGTCCAGGCCCAGGGTGCCGATGCCGCCGTTGGCGCGCACGCGCAACAGCCGGCCATCCGGCAGCCAGGCGAAGCCGTCGTTGGCATCGGCGGCCGAGGTCGCGAACAGCAGCTTGCCGACGCCATAGTCGTAGAGGACGGTGTGGCGCTTGCCGAGGTAGTTCTCGCTCCAGCGGCCCAGCAGCAGGGCACCCGCCCCGGGCGACAGCTGGATGCCGCTCAGGTGGCCATCGACGACAAACCTGGCCAGCAGGGACTTGCCGTCGGGACCGGTGATGCGCACCTCGGTCTTCTCCGTGCCGGCGTCGTAGTCGCTGCGCAGCAGGCGGGTGCCCTGGCGGTCGACGACGCTGAACTTGTAGTCGGTCACGAAGGCCGAGTTGCCGCCGTCCAGCGGCGACACATAGGTGCCGCTGTCGTAGGAGCCGACGCGGGCGGAGGAATGCCACAGCCGCCCCGAGGGCGCGTCTGCGGCCTGCGCGCCGCCGAGGAGGCACAGGCAGGTCCATGCGGCAGCGACGCTCAGGCGCATGACGCCGCCCTCCTCAGCGCGTCCAGGCCGCCATCGGGCAGCCCACCGTCGTCATCGAGCCGTCGGGGCGCTTCAGCGGGAACTGCCGGGCATCGCCGGAAGGGCCCACGGCCACCACGTTGGAGGCGCTGGCTTCCGCGTACCAGACCGTGCAGCTGCCCTGGCAGGTGGCCGCGGTGCAGGACACGCCGGTGTCCTTGGTGAACGCGACGTAGCGGCTGTCCGGCGACCAGAACGCGGCGGAGATCAGGTCGTTCCGGGTGAAGCGGCGCAGCTTGGAGCCGTCGACATTCATCATCCACAGGTCCACGCCGGCGACCGAGCCCGTGTCACGCATCGCCGCGAGCTGCAGCAGCACCTTGCTGCCGTCGGGGCTCACATGGACCGCCTCGGGCACGCGCGACTCGGGCCAGCGCAGCGTCGCGACGGGCTGTTCGCCTTGGCCCGGCGAGATCCGGCTGATCGCGCCCGAAGGCTGCACGCGCAGCAGCGAGCCATCGGGCATCCAGGACAGCACATCCGGCGTCTTGCTCGGCTGCAGCGCGTAGAGCAGCTTGCGCGTGTTGAGGTCGTAGACGATGGCGCCGCGCGGCGCAAACACCTTCGGCCCCCAGGACGCCAGGATCTGGTGGGACGCCACCGGCGAGGCCCGCACGTCGCCCGCCAGATAGCCATCGACGACCTGGTCGACCAGCACGCTGCGGTCGCGGGTGCTGCGCACGGTCAGGCGGGTTTCATCGCCGCCCTGCGAGGTGTGCTCGCGCTGCAGGAAGCGGCTGCCATCCGGCCAGGGCGAGCGCCACTTCTCGTCGTCGACCCGGACGGCGGCTCCGGAATTGGGGTTCAGCGCAAACGTGCCCTGCGGATTGCCGAGGTCGCTGAAGGAATGCCAGATGGTGCCCGGAAGCGCCGCCTGCGCCGCCAGGGCAAAGCCCATGCAGGCCAGCGCGGCGGCGAAGCGACGGAAGTTCTGCGGCATCGGGTCGGGCTCTCCAAATGAAACAGGCGACTCCAAGAATCGCCTGTTGCCGTGATCGAGGCCGCATTGGAGCCGCAGGCCCCTGCGCCACCAATCCCTAACGCGTCCAGGCCAGGACGGGGCAGCTCAGATCGGTCGTCGAGCCATCGGGCCGCTTCACGGGGAACTGCCGGGCATCGCCCGACGCCGCCACGGCGACCACATCGGTGGCCGACGCTGCCGCATACCAGACCGTGCAGCTGCCCTGGCAGGTGGTCTCGGTGCAACTCACGCCGGTGTCCTTGGTGAAGGCCACGAACTTGCTGTCGGGGGACCAGTAGGCGTCGGCGATGAGGCCATTGTTCGTGAAGCGCTTCAGGTTGGCGCCGTTGGCATCCATCATCCACAGGTCGACGCCGCTGACCGAGCCCGTGCTGCGCAGCGCCGCGAGCTGCACCAGCACCTTGCTGCCGTCGGGGCTGACATAGACCGCCTGCGGCAGGCGCGACTCCGGCCAGCTGACGCTGGCGAGCGGCTGCTCGGCGCCGCCCACGACGATCTTGGTCAAGATGCCCGCCGGCTGGGCGCGCAGCAGGCTGCCGTCCGGCATCCAGCCGACAGCGTCCGGCGTGCGGCTGGGCGGCGTCGCGTACAGCACCTTCTTCGTGCCGAAGTCCCACACCACCGCCGAGCGGGGCGCCGTCGTCGTCTCGCCCCAGTAGGCCAGCATCTGGTTGCCCGACTGCGGCGACGGCGCGATGCCGGTGACGAAGCCCTCAACGACCTGGTCGAACACCACGGCCTTGTCGTCGGTCTTGCGCACCGTCAGGCGGCTCTCGCCGCTGGAGCCCTGCGACTCGTAGGCATTGCTGACGAAGCGGCTGCCATCGGGCCAGGGCCGACCCCATTTCTCTGACTGCACCGACGTCGAGGCGCCGGTGTTGGGGTTCATGACAAAGGTTCCCGCCGGATTGCCGAGGTCGCTGAAGGAGTGCCAGATGCTGCCCGCCAGCGTGCTCGGCGGCTCGGGCTGGGGGGTGACGGGGGGCGTCGTCGGCGTGGTGTCGCTGCCGCCGCCGCCACCTCCACCGCCGCATCCGCTGAGCGCGCCGATGCAGGCCAGAACCGTCAGGGCAAGGCGACCGAGGTTTTTCATCTTGGGCAGGAACTGAAAGTTGAAATGCAAAAGGGAGGGGCGAACGCCCCTCCTTTCGTAGCCGCGAGTTGTGGTCGCGACGATGGGCTTACTGCTTGCGGGCCATCGTGCCCAGCGCTTCGCCCAGACCCTTCAGCGCCGTCGTGAAGACGCTGTTCAGGTAGTTGTATTCCTGGCTCGTGGCCTGGAATTGCGTCATCAGCTTGTTGAACTCGTCGGCCTGCTTGGCCTGCTCTTCGGAGCCGTTCTTGGCCTTGGCCTTGGCGGCGGAGGCGTCATTGATCTGTTGCGACAGATTGACCATCTCCTTGGCCTTGTTGCCCAGGGCTTGGCCCATCACCGAGGCGATGGCCTGCAGCCAGCCGCCGCCGCTGGGCTTGCTGCCCTTGGTGCTGCCGCCGCCTTGCGAGCGCAGCTGGTCCAGCACGCCTTGCACGATCTGGTTGGCGAAGTCGTTTTCCCACTGCTTGATGGCGCCGCCGAAGTTCTGCTGGGCTGCGCCCTGCGCTTCGTGCGAGACGCCTTGCTGGCTTTGCTGCAGCAGGCCGGCGATGGCCTTGCTGATGGTGCCCTTGACTTCCTCGCCCAGGAACTTGGGCATGCCGTGTTCCTTGACCAGGGTGTCGACGGCGCTGTTGGCGCCGTTGCCGATGGCTTGCTGCAGCATGCCGCCGATGGCCTGGCCGATCATGGCGCCCAGCGGGCCGCCGAAGATGCCGCCGACGATGCCACCGATGGCGCCCAGGATGCCACCCGAGCCACCGCCGCCGAAAACGCTGCTAACTGCTGATCCCATGTCGATCTCCAAAAGTTTGGGTTTCGCGGCAGACCCTGCCGCGTTGATGTGTGAATTTCGGAGCATCTGAATCCGGTGGCGACTGAAGAAACACCGGCTTCGCTGCGTGTCTTGTCGACAAGGTTTGGGACCAAACTCTGCGGCGCTGACGGATGTGATTAAACGGGGCCGGGCCCTGGCTGCCTATATGCGGCTGCTCCTATTTCGGCGCCAACCACGCTAGGGTTGGCCGCAGTCGAGGCATCCAGGTTGCGCAGCACGGCGCACAGCGCCGCCAGGTCCAGGCCCAGCTGCGCACGCAGGCTGTTGCGGGCCATCCAGGTGGCCGATTCCTGCTGCGCCTTGCCCTGGCGGCTGGCCTGCACCGTCCATTCGCCCAGGGCCACCGTCAGCACGGCGAAGCGCTCGAAGGCATCCTGGCGCTGCGCCAGCGGCACGTCGTCCCAGGGCAGCTCGTCGATGACCCAGGCCTTGACCCATTGCGTGATGGCCTGCCAGCGCTGCGGCGTCAGGGCCTCGTGGTCGAAGGCCTGGCGGCATGCGCCCAGATAGGCCGCCAGGGCCGCGCCCAGGTCGTCCTCGGCGCGCCCCGAAGCCAGCTGGTTGCGGTAGTGCTGCAGGCAGTGCGTCACCAGGCCGGACTGCGCCGCGCTGCCCAGCATCTCGCGCAGTGCCGCGCCCGCCGCGGCGGGTTCGGCGACACGCGAGGGCAGGCGCCAGCGCGTGGCGCCGGCCTCGCGCGCCGAGTCCGTATCGGCCAGCGGGGCGTGCGCGAGCCGGGACTGCTCCAGCGCTTGCGCCAGGCGCTGGCCGAGGGCGGTTTGCCAGGAGTTGGAAGTTGCGGTGTGGGTCATGGCGGGGCGGGGGTTGAAGGCCGCGTGGCGCGCCGCGTCTGGCGCAGGCGTTCACGGCGGCCGAGGGTCCGGACGGCCGACCAGGTCGGCGCGTCCAGGGCGTGGTAGTCGGAGGGCTGTCCCTCGTAGAGCGCGCGGGCCCGGCGCGTGAAGCCGAGGGCCTCCAGGCAGACGCGGGCGCCGCGGTTGTCGGGGTGGCAGATGCCCCAGACGGTCGGCAGGGCCAGCGTCTCGAAGGCATGGCGCAGCAGCACCTCGCCGCCGCTGAGGCTCAGGCCGCTGCCCCAGTGCTCGGGCTTCAGGCGGCTGCCGAGCTCGGCGTCGCCCGCCCGCATGCCGAAGGCCGCGGTGTCGGGACCTGGCTGCACCGGCATCAGGCTGAACCAGCCGGCAAACGCCGCGCCACCTTGCAGCGGCACGTCGCAGCGCCAGATGCCCAGGCCGGGATGAAGCCGATAGAAGCTCTCCAGGCAGCGCGCGAAGTCCCAGGCCCAGACGGCCTCGTGCAGGGGCTGCTCGTCGGGCAGCAGGGCGCGCACGCGCGCATCGGCATGCAGGCCCTGGATGTCGGCCGCATCGGCGGCGACGAACTCGCGCAGCAGCAGCCGCTCGCAGCGGTGGGCGAAGACCGTCATGGCGCGTTCTCCGGCGGGTGGCCGTCGCGCGGCCAGCGCGCCAGCACGCTGATGCCGCCCGCCGTGACGCCCAGCATCCAGCGCTCGCCGGCATGGTCCAGCAGCACGACGCGCTCGCGCGCGCCGACCGGCAGGGCGCGCACGAAGCGCAGGGCGTCGGCATCGGCCACCGGGCCTCGGCCGCCGAGGTTCTGCAGGCGGTGCCAGCCGCGGATCAGCACCCAGGCCAGCAGCAGCACGAAGGCCAGGGCGACGACGGTGCTGGCGAGGTTGAGCAACAGGTCTTGCATGCGTCAGGCGGACACCACGCGGGGGTCCAGGTCAGGATGTCGGGTCAGGTCTTCACCGGGCGCCGGCCGCGCGCGCGGCGGCTCGGCGGGCACCTCGTCGCGGCGATGCGGGTCGGCGCGGGCGGCCTCCCACTTCAGCTGCTCGCGCACGCCCTCGGCCCAGACGATGACCTCGGCCAGCACGTCGAAGAGGTCGGGCGGGATGACCTCGCCCTCCTCGCAGCGCGCCAGCAGCTCGCGGGCCAGCGGCACATTGCGCACGATGGGCACGCCGGCTTCCTCGGCGGCCTCGCGCATGGCGCGGGCGACATGGTCCTCGCCCTTGGCGCTGACGGTGGGCACCGGGCAGCGGCCGGGCTCGAAATCGATGGCGATGGCGACGTGCGTCGGGTTGACCACCAGGGCATTGGCACCGCGCGCCGCGGCCTGCTGGTTGCGCTGGCTCCACTCGGCATGGGCCTGCTTGCGCTGCTGCTTGAGCAGCGGGTCGCCCTCGCTCTCCTTCATCTCCTGCTTGATGTCGCGCATGCTCATGCGCAGCTTCTTGCTGAAGCGGTGCTTGGTCCACACCGTGTCGAGGAAGGCCACGCCGAAGAACACCCCCGCCGTCCAGGCCAGCACCTTGACCGTGCCCTCCCAGACCAGGCCGCCGAGGTGCTGGGCCGGCCTGTCGACATCCAGGGCCAGCCGCATCGCATCCGGCAGCAGCGTGCGCGCGACGGCCCAGCCAATGGCGAGCAGCAGGGCCGTCTTCAGGATGCCCTTGATCAGCTCGACCAGGTTGTCCAGCGAGAACATGCGCTTGAGGCCGTCCGCCGGGTTGAGGTGCTCCAGCTTGGGCGCGACCTTCTCGAAGGCCAGCACCGGGCCGGCCTGCAGGAACTCCACCAGCGTGCCCAGCACCGCCACCGGGATGACGAGCAGGGCCACCAGCAGCAGGGCCAGCTCGACGCTCTGCCAGCCCAGCAGGGCCGCCACATGGCCGAAGCCCTCCGCACGCCAGCCGGCTGACACGCGCGCGAACAGCGCCTCGCACAGGGCCGCGACGCGCTCGCAACCCAGGCGCAGGCACAGGGCGCCCATGACCAGCCAGACCAGCAGCGTCGCCGTGCTGGTCAGCTCCTTGCCCTTGGCGATGTCGCCCTTCTTGCGGGCGTCCTGCAGGCGCTTCTGCGTGGGTTGTTCGGTCTTGTCGCCGCTGTCGTCGGCCATGGGTCCCTAACACCTATTTCTAGGGGGTGCAAACGGGGTTTGTGAAAACTTGTTTTCAGGCCAGACCTACTTTTAGGGGGCCCCCTAACCCTGTTGTCCACAGGGGGACTGTCAGGGCGGGACCGAACGATGCCCGGTCTCAGATTGCGGCGGTGCACCAGATGTTTCCACGCGTAAACGTGGGGGGCACCCAACTCCATACAAAGGAGCAATGTCTACGGGTCAGTCAGTTACGTCTGCTTGCAAGGGTCAACAAGGCGCCAGGCCTTGCCCCCATAGTCCGCCCGGTCCGAAAACCAGGGAAGACAAAACGTGTCCGCAATCCGAGGGCTATGTCAGGTCATTGCGACGGCGTCGTTAGGCGCCGGCGTGGTGGTCGCGCAGGCCGCGCCCGGCTGCCGGACCCAGGGCGCCGAAACCCTGCTGGACGCCGCGCCGGCCGCCAGTGCCAGCGGCTTCGCCCTCACCGAGAAGCTCTGCCTGGCCACGCTGGTCAGGAGCCGCCAGGCGCCGGCGAACCTGCCCGAGCCGGTGCGGATCGAGACCCCGCCCGTCCTGGCGCCGCCACGGCCGGAACCGGCGCCGCTGCCGCGGACCGCGCCCGCCGCCTCGCCATCGCGCGCCGACGGTGCCGGCCAGGCGCGCATCCGGGCGCTGGCGCCGCTGATGGCCGAGGTGGCCCAGCGCCATGACATCGACCCGCTGCTGCTGCATGCCCTGGCCCATATCGAGTCGCGCCACCAGGCCCAGGCCATCTCGCCGGCCGGCGCGCGTGGCCTGATGCAGGTCATGCCCGCCACGGGCCGCGGTCTCGGCGTGGCCGATGCGGAGCGCCAGCTGCTGACGCCGCAGGCCAATCTCGAGGCCTCGGCCAGGTATCTGAAGCAGCTGCAGGCCCGCTTCGGCAACGACTTGGCGCTGGTGCTGGCGGCCTACAACGCCGGCGAGGGCGCCGTCGAGCGGCATGGCCGGCGCGTGCCGCCCTTCGCCGAGACCCAGGCCTATGTGCGCAATGTGATGGCCGTCTATGCCGAACTGCGCCGCCGCTTTGGAGTGATTGCATGAGCACCCGCGACGGCCTCTCCGGCTACTTCGCCGCCAGCGACCGGCCGCGCGAAGGCCTGATCGCCCGCTTCAGCGACCTCTTCCTGGTCGCCGGCATCGTCGCCATCGTGGCCCTGATGGTGCTGCCGCTGCCGCTGTGGCTGATCGACCTGCTGGTGGCCGTCAACATCGCCTCCGGCCTGGTGCTGATTCTGATCGCCATCTACGTGACCGGGCCGCTGGAGTTCTCGGTCTTCCCCAGCGTGCTGCTGATGACGACGCTGTTCCGCCTGGCCCTGTCCATCGCGACGACGCGCATGATCCTGCTGCATGCCGACGGCGGCCACATCATCGCCACCTTCGGCAAGATGGTGGCGGGCGGCAACCTGGTGGTGGGCCTGGTGGTCTTCCTCATCATCACGGTGGTGCAGTTCATCGTCATCGCCAAGGGCGCCGAGCGCGTGGCCGAGGTGGCGGCGCGCTTCTCGCTGGACGCGATGCCGGGCAAGCAGCTCTCCATCGATTCCGACCTGCGCTCCGGCCTCATCGACAAGGACGAGGCCAAGCGCCGCCGCCGCACGCTGGAGCTGGAAAGCAAGCTGCACGGCAGCCTCGACGGCGCGATGAAGTTCGTCAAGGGCGACGCCATCGCCGGCATCGTCATCATCCTCATCAACCTGCTCGGCGGCCTGGCCATCGGCGTGCTGCAGCAGGACCTGAGCATGGGCGACGCGGTGCACCGCTACTCCATCCTGACCATCGGCGAGGGCATGGTGGCGCAGATCCCGGCCCTGCTCGGCGCGATGGCCGCCGGCCTGCTGGTGACGCGCACCAACGACGACGAGAACGACCGCCACCTCGGCGACGCCATCCGCAAGCAGCTCGGCGCCAAGCCGCGCGTGCACCTGATGGCCGCCGGCATCTGCCTGCTGCTGGCCACGGTGCCGGGCTTTCCGCCGCTGGTGTTCGGCCTGCTGGCCCTCGTCTTCGGCGCGGCCGGCGTGCTGCTGCTGCCCAAGGGCCGCGACTGGCTGACCCAGCACATGCCGCAGTTCGGTGCCAGGCGCAGCAAGCCCGAGCCCGCGGCGTTCAAGACCGCCCAGCCGCGCGTGCGGCCCTCGGTGCCGCTGCTGCTGGAGCTGCCCCAGCCCCTGCTGGCCGACGGCGGCCTGGCCGTCACGCGGGCCGTCGAGTCCATGCTGGACGAGCTGCAGCTCGACCAGGGCCTGCCGCTGCCGCGCGTGGCCCTGCATGGCCGGCTGGGCCGCAACGGCTGGCGCCTGCTGGCCCACGAGGTGCCGCTGGCCGAGGGCGATCAGGCCGTTGATGCGCAGGCGCTCGCCGCGCAGGTGCACCAGGCCCTGCGCCGCAATGCCAGCCTCTTCATCGGCATCCAGGAGACCAGCGAACTGCTGACCCGCGCCCAGGCCGAGCTGGCCGACGTGGTGAAGGAAGTGCTGCGCGCCCTGCCGGTGCAGAAGGTCACCGAGGTGCTGCGCCGCCTCGCCGCCGAGGAGGTCTCCATCCGCAATCTGCGCGACATCCTCGAAGCCCTGGCCGATGCCAGCCAGCGCGAGAAGGATGTGCAGGCCCTGACGGAGATGACGCGCATCGCGCTGCGCCGCCAGACCCACCACCGCATCTGCCCCAGCGGCGAACTGCAGGCCCTGCTGCTGTCGCCCGAGCTCGAGGCGCTGCTGCGCCAGAACCTGCATGTCAGCGGCGGCGTGACCCAGCTCGCCATCGCGCCCGACGCGGCCCGCCAGTTCGCCGCCGAGGTGCAGGCCCAGGTCGAGGCGCTGCGCCCGCAGGCCCTGGTCTGCGCCGTCGACCTGCGCTGGCATCTGCGCAAGCTCATCGAGAACGAGTGCTTCGACACGCCGGTGCTGTCCTTCCACGAACTGCTGCCCACGCTGCGGCTGACGCCGCTGCACCACCTGCCTCCCCCACGAATCGACGCACCTGCTCCGCAGGCCGCCCTGCTCGCCGCATGACCTCCCACCTCAAGATCGCGGCAGCCACCACGCTGCTGCTGGCCCAAGCTCTGCCTCTTTCGGCCGCACCGCTGCCGGAAGGCCTGCGCGCCGTGAAGCTGGAAGCCCGCGACCAGCCCATCGAGCAGTTCCTGCAGGGCCTGTTCTCGGGCAGCGACATCCCCGTCGTCACCAGCGGCGTGCAGGGCCAGGTCAACGGCCGCTTCGAGGGCACGCCCCCGAAGCTGCTGCGCGACCTGAGCCGCGCCTACAACCTGCTGAGCTATTACGACGGCGGCGTGCTCTACATCGCGCCGGCCGGCGAGACGCAGACGCGCAGCTATCTGCTGACGCCCGCCGTGGCCTCGCAGGTGCAGCGCGCCGCCCAGGCCCTGCAGCTGCCCGATGCGCGCAACACGCTGAAGTTCAGCGACGACGGCGCCCTGCTGGCCGTAGGCGCCAAGCGCTTCGTGCAGCAGGTGGACGAGCTGGTGCGCCAGGTGCGGCCCGGCACGGCCGCCGCGGCCATGCGCGCCTGGGCGCCCCAGCAGCAGCAGCCCCTGCCCGACTACCGCATCTTCTACCTGCGCTATGCCTGGGCCCAGGACGTGCCGATGAGCTTCGGCGGCCAGCAGACAACGCTGCCCGGCGTGGCCAGCATCCTGCGCTCGCTGGTGGGCCAGCCGAACAAGGCCCGCGCCGTGGTCGCCAGCGACCCCGCGCGCGCCCAGGGCAGCCAGCGCGTGCGAGGCAGCGCCGCCGCGCGCAACACCACCACGCTGGGCCTGGTCGACGAAGCGGCGCCGCGCGGCACCGACACCCTGGTCGCCGCGCTCACGCAGGTCGGCTACGGCCAGGCCGGCGTTGAAGCTATGGAACCGCCGGCACCGCCCGACTTCGCGCCGCGCATCGAGGCCGACCCGCGCCTGAACGCCATCATCGTGCGCGACCTGCCCGAGCGGCTGGACCGCTATGCCGCGCTGATCAAGTCGCTGGACGTCGAGCCCCAGTCGCTGGAGATCGAGGCCACCATCATCGACATCAACACCGACCGCATGCGCGAGCTCGGCATCAACTGGCGCTACAACCACGGCCTCAACAGCCTGATGTTCGGCAACGGCACGGCCAGCGACAACCGCCTCAACGGCAAGGTCGACCCGACGCCCGTCAACAAGGGCGGCGTCATCTCCGCCGTCATCGGCGACCGCTTCCCCTTCGTGGCTCGCATCACCGCTCTGCAGAGCGACGGCGCGGCCAAGGTCGTCAGCAGCCCGCAGGTCGTGACGCTGTCCAACGTCGAGGCGGTGTTCGACAACAGCTCGACCTATTACGTGCGCGTCGCCGGACGCGAGGACGTCGACCTCTTCAACGTCACCGCCGGCACGCGGCTGCGCGTCACGCCCCATGTGTTCAAGGAAGGCAACGACGCTGACGGCGCGGCGCGCATCAAGCTGCTGGTGCAGATCGAGGACGGCGGCCTGACCGGCCAGACGGTGGACCAGCTGCCCATCGTCGAGCGCTCGGGCATCAACACCCAGGCCCTGATCTCCGAGGGCGAGAGCCTGCTGATCGGCGGCATGGTGCGCGACAGCTCGACGGCCGGCGTCGACAAGGTGCCGGTGCTGGGCGACATCCCGCTGCTGGGCAATCTCTTCAAGACCCAGCGCAAGGGCGGCCAGCGCATCGAACGCATGTTCCTCATCACGCCGCGCCTGGCCAGCAGCCGGGCCGCCGCCGACGTGATGGAGAAGGCCCGCCAACCTCTCGTGAATCCCGCCAATCCCGCTGCTCCGGCCGGCTCGGCGGGCGGCGACAGCGCAGGAGCCGCCCCATGAAGTCCCATCTTCCCGCCGTCCTGCTGGAGCTGCGCGTGCTGTCGGGCCGCCAGGCCGGCGCGCGCGCCCGGCTGGACCCGCAGCACGACCTGCTGGTCTGCGGCGTGAATGCCGCCAACCAGGCCGACACCCAGTTCGCCGACATCCTGCTGGCCAGCGATGTGGACTTCCAGCTGCGCATCGTCCCCCTCGACGCGGGCCGCGTCGGCCTGCAGCTGGTGGCGGGCGTGGCGGTGCTGGCGGAGCAGCCGCTGATGCCGGGCACCACCGTGCACGCCTGGGCACCGGGCCAGTCCCTGCAGCTGGGCGACACCCTGGTGGCCTATGGCCCGGCCGACCAGGACTACTGGCCCGAGCCCGTGATGCATGACGATCCCGAGGTGGCCACGGCCCCGCGCCCCACGATGGCTGCGCCCACGCCGCGTCCCGTGCTCGAAGGCGTGCTGACGGCCCTGGGCCTGGTCATGGTCATCGGCGGCGCGGCCGTCGCCTGGAACGGCGGCACGCTGCGCGAAGCCGGCCAGGTGGTGGCCAAGGTCGTGCCGCCCGCCCAGGCGGCAGCACCCACGGCGGCGCCCGATCCGCTGGCCAGCGCCGTCGAGGTCTTCCGCCTCTACGGCATCGCCGCCCAGGCCAGCTGGTCGCCCGAGGGCGAGCTGGTGATGCGCACCCAGGAACGCGACGCCGCCAAGGTGCAGGCCGCCGCCGCCGCGGCCAAGCGCGACATCGCCCGGCTGCCAGCCCTGCGCCTGGACAACCGGCCACCCGTGGCCACGGCGGCGGCGCCCGCCCCGGCGCCGGACGACCCGGCCAAGCGCCTGGTCGCCGTCGTCGACAACGCCGACAGCCCCTACTTCATCACCGCCGATGGCAGCCGCTACTTCAGCGGCGCCCTGCTGCCCAGCGGACACCGCGTCGTGCAGATCGCCGAGCGCGCCGTCATCGTCGAACGCGACGGCGAGCGCACGCGGCTGACGCTCTGAACCCTCTTCACCAACCCTCCACCAAGGAGACTCCCATGTCCAACACCCTTCTCAACACCCTGGCCGCAGCCCCCGTCACCGGCAGCACGGGTGGCAAGACCAATGGCAGCGGTGGTTCCTGGTTCGAAGCCATGGCCGACGCCTGGGGCAAGGCCCTGGACAAGCAGGCCGGCGACATCGAGACCGCCTCCAACGCGATGAACAACGGCGGCGACACGCCCAGCGCCGTGACCGAGCTGACCGCCATGTCGCTGAAGATGAGCTTCCTGGCCAGCAGCTCGCACACCGCCGTGTCGACGGTGGGTTCCGCCCTCGAAACCATGGCGCGCAAGCAGTGACACCCGGCCTCGCCAGTGCCGCCCCGGTGGCGGACATCCAGCTCGGCGCCGGCGCCTCGCTGTCCAGCCTCGGCACGCTCGCGCCGACGGCCGACGTGGCGGGCTTCGAGCGCGCCATGGCCGGCGCGGTGCAGCGCCTGGGCGCCACCGAGTCGCCCGCCCAGGCCATGCAGCGCCTCGTCCAGCCGCTGGAGCACATCAACGCCGAGGCCGCCTCGCTGGGCCGCGACGCCCGCACGGCGGCCGCCTCGGGCCAGGAACTGACGCCGGGCGAACTCGTCAACCTGACGGTGCGCTGCCAGGAGTTCATGTTCCATTGCCAGCTGACGTCCAACATCGCCAACCGGACGTCGGACGGCCTGCAACAGCTCTTCAGGCAACAGTCATGACGAGCCCCTCGCCCGGTCCCGCACTGCTGAACGCAGGCGCGCCCCGTCGGTCCCCCGAGGGGACGGCGATGCACGCGGCATCAAGCCGCGCGCACATCGCCATGACGGGCCGGCTTGGGAGCGGCCCGGCGCTCGGCCCGCGAAGGCACCACGGCAGCCACGAAAGCTGAATGGACAACCCATGAGAGTCACCCAGCGCCTTATGCCTCTCGCCCTGGCCGCCTTGCTCGCCGCCTGCGGCGAACAGACCCTCTATGCCAAGCTCGACGAGCGCCAGGCCAACGACATGGTCTCGGCGCTGCGCCTGGCCGGCGTGCCGGCACAGAAGCATGCGAAGGAGGACGGCTTCGAGGTGCTGACCGCCGAGGCCGACTTCGCCCGCGCCGTGCAGATCCTCAAGGCCCAGGGCCTGCCACGCGAGGACTACGACAGCCTGGGCAAGGTCTTCAAGCGCGAGGGCTTCGTGTCCACGCCCGTCGAGGAGCGCGCCCGCCTCATGCATGCACTGTCGCAGGAGCTGTCGCACACGCTGACCAGCATCGACGGCGTGCTGCAGGCCCGCGTGACTCTGGTCGTGCCCGAGCGCCATCCGCTGTCCGACAAGGTCCAGCCCTCGTCGGCCTCGGTCATGATCAAGCACCGCCCGGGCTTCGACGTCGAGGCCGTGCTGCCCAAGGTGCGCGCCCTGGTCGTCAACAGCGTCGAGGGCCTGCCCTACGAGAGCGTCTCGGTCGTCGCCTTCGCGGCCGAACCCACGCCGGCCGTCACACCACCGCCGGTGGCCCAGGCCAGCGTGCCGCTGGTACTGGCCATCACGCTGGGCTCAGCCAGCCTCGGCGCCGCGGGCCTGCTCGCCTGGCGCCGGCGCCGCGCCACCGCCCAGCTCGCGCTGGAAGGAGGCGGCCATGGCTGAGCGCGCCCTGCGCGCCCATGTGGCGCGGCGCCTGCTCGAGGACGCGCCGGCCGAGGCCCGCTCGCTGAGCTGGACCCAGCTCGACGCCGCCCCGGCCTGGCTG
This sequence comes from Roseateles sp. GW821-FHT09H10, assembly GCF_059415865.1. Lineage (NCBI taxonomy): Bacteria > Pseudomonadati > Pseudomonadota > Betaproteobacteria > Burkholderiales > Sphaerotilaceae > Roseateles > Roseateles sp. GW821-FHT09H10. The sequence continues at coordinate 915,010 of NZ_JBWKOB010000002.1, forward strand.
GCCCTGGAGCGGGATGAACTGCTGGCCCTGGCCCGGCGCTGCGGCTCCGTGCTGGCCGCGCCGGCGCTGCGGCTGTGGATTGCCGGGCCGATGCGCGAGCTGGCGCGTGCCGCCCTGGGCGTGTCCTGGTGGCGGGCCCTGCGCAGCGCCCCCGACTGGCCCAGCCTGCCCGCGGGCCTGCCGGCGTCCTTGAGCGACTGGCCCGAGGTCACGACGCCCGAGGCCCTGAGCCAGCGCTTCACCGAGGCCGGCGCCGCCGTGCTGCTGGCCGGCCTGCCGCATGGCTCGCTGCGCCATGCCGCCAGCCGCCGCCTCGGCCCCGTCGCCGCCTGGGTCATGCCGCAGGCCACCGCCCTGGCCGTGCTGCGCGAGACCCTGGCCCTGCAGGACAAGGTGGCCGCATGAGCGCAGCGCCGGGCCGTCCCAAACAAGCTCGCTCCCCCTTGGGGGGACAGGCCGCAGGCCGAAGGGGGCTGACATGACCAACGGCTTCATGCTCTGGCATCGCGATCCCGCTGCACAGCTGGGCATCGCCTCGGACCGCCGCGTGCTGCGCGCCTCCGAGGTGCCGGCCCTGAAGGAGGCCGACCAGCTGCTGGCCGATCTGCGCGCGCTGTTCGAGCAGGAACAGGTGCGCGTCGACGCCGCCTGCGCCCGGGCGCGTGAGGAGGGCCTGCGGCAAGGCCTGGCCGATGCCGTGGACCAGTCGCGCGAGCAGCTGGCCCAGGGCCTGGCCCGGCTGACCCAGGCGCATGAGACGCAATGCCAGCGCCAGCAGCGCGACGTGGCGCGGCTGGCGCTGGAGGTGTTCCAGAAGCTGCTGGGTGCCGTACCGGCGGACGAAGGCCTGGCCCGCCTGGCCACGCAGGCGGCGCGCGAGCTGCTGCCGGCCCGCACCTGGCGGCTGCATGTGCATCCCGAGCGCATGGCCGCGCTGCGCGCCGCCCTGCTGGCCGTCGACCCCGAGGACAAGGCCGGCTTGGGGCAAGCCGAGATCGTGGCCGATGCCGAGCTGGCCGAGGGCGACTGCCGCCTGGTGACGGAGTTCGGCAGCGCCGATGCCAGCCTGGCCACGCAGGTCGATCGCCTCGCCCGGACCTGGGGGCTCAAGCCATGACCCTGAGCCTGGACGCCGAGACCGACACGCTGCGCCGCAGCCTGCAGCGCGCCCGCACGGTGGCCACGCTGGGCCGCATCGTGCAGGCGGGTGGCACGCTGATGCGCGCCACCGGCGTGCAGGCCCGCGTCGGCCAGAGCTGCCGCGTCTTCGATGCGTCGCGGCCCCAGGACGCCGGCCTGCTGGCCGAGGTCATCGGCTTCCAGGGCCATGAGGCGGTGCTGGCGCCGCTGGGCTCGCTGCAGGGCCTGCCCGTCGGCGCCGCCGTCGAGGTGCTGAACGAAGCCGCCAACCTGCCGAGCGGCAACGGCCTGCTGGGCCGCGTCATCGACGCCTTCGGCCAGCCGCTGGACGGCGGCCCACCGCTGGACCACCTGCCCCGCGTGCCCCTCTACCGCGACGCGCCGCCGCCCCTGCAGCGCCGCCCGGTGCATGAGCCACTCGTCTGCGGCGTGCGCGCCATCGACAGCCTGCTGACCGTCGGCGAGGGCCAGCGCGTCGGCATCTTCGCGATGGCCGGCGGCGGCAAGTCGACGCTGCTGGGCATGCTGGCGCGCAGCACGCGGGCGGAGGTCAATGTCATCGGCCTGATCGGCGAACGCGGCCGCGAGGTGCGCGAGTTCCTGGAGGACAGCCTCGGCCCCGAGGGCCTGGCGCGCTCCGTCGTCGTCGTCTCCACCTCGGACCGGCCGGCCCTGGAGCGCGTGCGCGCCGCCTATGCCGCCACGGCCATCGCCGAGGGCTTCCGGGCCCAGGGTGCGCGCGTCGTGCTGATGATGGACTCGGTGACCCGCTTCGCGCGCGGCCTGCGCGAAATCGGCCTGGCCGCCAACGAGCCGGCCGTGCGGCGCGGCTATCCGCCGTCGGTGTTTGCCGAGCTGCCGCGCCTGTTCGAGCGCGCCGGCAACGACGCCCATGGCTCCATCACCGGCTTCTACACGGTGCTGGCCGAGGACGAGGAGGGCAGCGATCCGGTCGCCGAGGAGGTGCGCTCCATCCTCGACGGCCATTTCGTGCTGTCGCGCGCCCTGGCCCAGGCCCAGCACTACCCGGCCATCGACGTGCTGGCCAGCGCCAGCCGCGTCTTCACGCGCGTCACGAGCCCCGAGCAGCAGCGCGATGCCGCCCATGTGCGCGCGCTGATGGCCCGGCACAAGGAGGTCGAGTTCCTGCTGCGCGTCGGCGAATACCAGGCCGGCAGCGACCCGCTGGCCGACCAGGCCATCGAACGCATGCCGCAGATCAAGGCCCTGCTGCAGCAGGCCACGCACGAGCCCAGCGACTGGGACGGCTGCCTCCAGCATCTGCGGGAGATCGTGGCATGAGCGCCGCGCCGGGCCGCCCCAAGCAAGCTCGCTCCCGCGCGGCGGGAGTGAGCCCGGACACGGGATGCCCAGTGGGCATCCCGTGCCTGGCGAACGCCTGGCCGCACTGTCGGCCAGGCAAGGCCGAAGGCCGAGGGGTGCACCCATGAACCTCAACCCCTCGGAAGGCCGCCAGTGGCTGCGGCTGCGACAGCTGCGCGTGCAGCGCGCGCGCCAGGCCCTGGCACTGGCCCAGGCCGCCGAGCACCAGGCCGCCGCCGCCGTCCAGGCCCGCGAGGCCTCTATCGCCGCCCACCGCGGCGCCATCGTCGAGCTGGCCCTGCATTGGGGCGGCCCCGGCAGCGTCCACATGCCACGCTGGTCCCACCAGGTGCGGGCCCATGGCGAAGCCCTGGCCGAGAAGCTGGAGCGCGACGAGTACGCCCTGCTCGACGAGCGCGAAACCCTGGAACAGGCCCGCGCCCAGCTCAGCCAGCGCCGTGCCGAACTCGGCCGCGCCCAGGCTCGCGAGGACGCCGTCGAAGCGACGCTCAAGGACGAGCGGGGGCGCCTGCTGCAGGCGCGCGAGCAGCAGGCCGAACTGGAAACCGAAGACGCCTGCCGTGCCCTGCATTGAGACCGCGATGAAGCTGCCGCCCCTCCTCCTGCCCCTGCTCGCGTCGCCACTGCGCGCACGCGCCCTCGCCGCGGCGTCGCTCGAGAACGAGCTGCCCGTGCCGACCCATCGCGATGCGGGCGAGCCCGACTGGCGCAGCGCCTACCAGCGCCTGCGCGAGCAGGACCTCGCCGAGCCCGAAGGCCTGCCGCCCGTCATCCCCGTGCTGGCGCGGGCCGCGCGCGAGCCGGCCCCCGAGACCGCCGAGGTTCGCGGCGTGTCCGCCACGCCCACCGTGGAGCGCCTCGAGGCGCTGCGCCAGCTCGCCGAGCCCAGCCCCTTGGCCGTTGAATCGCCGCGCGCCTGGCAGGTCGAGCTGCCGGCCAGCACCGGAGCCGCCTGGCAGCTGCGGGTCGAACAGGCCCAGCCGCAGGCGCCGCTGCATCTCGAGCTGCGTGCACCGGCCGTGCTGCAGACCCAGGCCCGCCAGCAGCTGGCCGACCTGGACAAGCGCCTGCGTGATGCCGGCCACGACGTGCTGCGCTCGCGGCTGCGGGATTCGCCGGCGCGCGCGGACAGGCGGCAGCGTCCCATCGACGAGGTGCAGCCATGAGCGGCATCAGCGCCATCCAGGCCGTGAACCCGACCGAGACCTGGCAGGCCTGGCTGCAGGCCACGAGCGAGGCCGAGGCCCAGGCCCCGGCGGAGACCCAGGCCGCACCCGAGCAGGCGCCCGTCGCCGCCCCGTCGGCCATGCCGGCGATGTCACCGCTGCGCACCGCTGCCGACACGCCGGTCGCCGTCTCGCATCAGGTGGACGCGACGTCGGCCCTGCTGCCGATGGCGCCGGTGCTGATGCAGCCGCTGCAACTGCAGCATGGGCCAGAGCTGCGCTGGCGCGTGCAGGACGCCAAGCCTTGGCGGCTGCTGTTCGACGACGCCGGCGATGAGGCGCCGACCGAGCAGGAGGCCCCACCCGATGCAGCCGCCGCCGTGTCGCCCGAGCCCATGCCGCCCTGGGCCCAGGCGCTGCTGGACCGCCTGCGCGAGGCGGCTGCCGCACCGGTCTCGGCCGCTGCCATGCGCCCCGCGCTGCAGGCCTGGCGCCTGGGCCTGCCGGTGCTGCTGGCCAGCCCCATCGGCCTGGCCAGCCTGCAGGCCAGCTCAGATGCCACGACCTGGCAATGGCGGCGCTGGACGGCGCGCTGGCGCGCCTCCCGCCCCGCGAGCACCGAGCGCTGGTGGGCCGTGCGCGTGGGCCTGGGCTCGCAAGGCCGCCCACGCACGCTGCGCGAGTTGACCGGTGCCGCCGCGCTGCCGCCCGGCCAGGTCAGCTGCGAGCTGCGCCTGGATGGCGTGGCACCGGGCATCGCGCATTGGGTCGACGTGCTGGTGCAGGCGCCGGCCAGCCCCAGCCTGCGCGCCCTGCTGGCCGCGCGACCCTCCATGACCTGGCTGTCGTGCAACCAGCCGCTGTGGCCGCGGGAGGAGACATGAGCGCCGCCCGGCCGCCCGTAGGCGCTCAGCTCCCGCTCGGCGGGACAGCGCGTAGCGCGAAGGGTGCATCAATGCGCCGCGTCGACGCCGACCTGCTGCACGCCCTGGGTGAGCTGGGCGAGGCCCTGGCCATCCTCGACGGCGACTTCCTCGTCGCGCTGAACGCGCCCATGCAGGCCCTGCTGCCCGGCGACGTCGGCGGCCTGGCCGAGGACTGGGCCCAGCCCCTGCACGGCCTGGCCAGCGCGCTGGTGGCGCCGCTGGGCGTGCGCACGCGCTGCGGTGTCAGCGGCGAATACACGGCCCAGCGCGTGGCCCTGGATGCCCGTCATGTGCTGCTGCGCCTGGATGACGACCGCGAGCGCCTGCACCATCTGCAGCGCCAGCTCGACGACCGCGAGGGCCTGCTGTTCACGTCGCGCTCGCTGACCGTCAGCGAGATGGGCAGCGTGCTGGCGCACGAGCTCAACCAGCCCATAGGCGCGACGGCCAATCTGCTGCGCGGCCTGAAGCTGCGCCTGGCGCGCCGCCATCCGGACGACACCGACGAGCTCGCCGCGCTGGACAAGGCGGTGCAGCAGGTGACCTATGCCAGCCAGATCATCGGCCGGGTGCGCGAGTACACGCAGTCGCGCCAGCCCAAGACCGAGGCCCTGGACCTCGTCGCCCTGGTGCACCAGAGCCTGGGCCTGCTGGACTGGGACCTGCAGCGCGAGGCCGTGCACCTCGCGCTGCGCCTGCCGCAGCGGGCCGTGCCGGTGCAGGGCGACGCCGTCATGCTGCAGCAGGTGCTGATCAACCTGCTGCGCAATGCGCTGGACGCGCTGCGCCTGGACCGGCCGGCCGAGCCCCTGATCGACATCGAGCTCATCGTCGACGGCAACCGCGCCGAACTGCGCGTCGGCGACAACGGCCCGGGCATCACGCCGCAGACCGAGGCCCGCCTCTTCCTGCCCTTCAGCTCCACCAAGCCCAATGGCATGGGCCTGGGGCTGTCCATCTGCCGCTCGCTGATCGAGATGCACCAGGGCCGGCTCTGGTTCACGCGCCGCGACGCCGGCGGCTGCTGCTTCCACTTCGCGCTGCCCGTGATGACGGCGGCGACACAAGCACCCACTCTGGAGAGGACGACATGACCCCTCGGCAAATCTACGTGGTGGACGACAACCACGAGTTCCGCGACTCGCTGCGCTTCTGGCTCGAAGGCTTCGGCTGCCAGGTGCGCGACTGGGGCGACCCGCGCGACGCCCTGCAGTCCCTGGCCCGCGTGGCCGTGGGCACGACCTGGCCCGAGTCCACCTGCCTGATGCTGGACGTGCGCATGCCCGAGCTGTCCGGCCTGGACCTGCACGACGCGCTGCGCGAGCGCGGCATCCACCTGCCCGTCATCTACATGAGCGGCCATGCCGACGTGCCGCTGGCCGTGGCCGCCATGCAAAAGCGCGGCGCCGTCTCGCTGCTGGAGAAACCGCTGGACGATGCGGCGCTGAGCGCCGCCCTGGACCGCGCCTTCGCGCCGACCGACGTCGACACCGGCATCGATGCCGAGGTGGAAGGCTCGCGCGAGGAGTTCGAGCGCCGCTCGCAGACCCTGTCGCCGCGCGAACGCCAAGTGCTGTCCCTGGTCGTCAAGGGCCTGATGAACAAGAACATCGCCGACGAGATCAAGCTGTCGCTGAAGAGCGTGGAGCTCTACCGCTCGCGCGGCATGCGCAAGATGAAGGCGAGGTCCGTGACCGAGCTGACTCGCATCATGGTGAGCCGCAGAGCATGAGCTTCATTCCCCAGCCTCTCACGCAGGCGCTGAGCTGGCACTATCTGTGCGGCCAGGCCCGGCTGAGCCTCAGCGCCGACGACTTCGAGCTCGGCGAGCTGACGCCCTGCGCGGCCGAGGCCGCCGTCGTGCTGGACCTGGCCGGCGAGCTGCTGGACAGCCTCGCCGCGGCGGGCCTGGTGGCCACGGCCGACTGGCAATGGGCCGCCCCCTCCGGCGGCATCAGCGCCGGCGGCGCCCAGGCCCTCTGGCGCGGCGCCGACGTGCAGGCGCGGCTGTCCCTGCCCTGGCCCGCCCTGCGCGCCCTGGCCGAGGCCCCCGATGTGCCGGGGCTGCAATGGCTGCCCACCGCGGCCGAATGCCTGCTGGCGCAATGGCGCCTGGACGAGGCGGAGCTGGCGGCCCTGGAGCCGGGCGGCCTGCTGCTGCTGGAAGGGCCCGCCACCCGCCACATCCGCGCCCGGGCCGAGAACGCGGCCGAGCATCCCTGGCAGCTGGTCGCTCGCTGGGAGCCTGCGCTCGCCGTCGAAGCCGTGATGGGCTGGAGCGCCCTGCCACCCGTGGTGCCGGTTCGATGCCAGCTCATCGACGTCTCCCGGCCCGACGTGGCGCGCGCCCACGGCCGCCTCATCCCCTGGGGCACGGGCCAGGCCTTTCGCATCGACACCGTCTAGCCGATGGATCTCAGCAGCTTCACGCCGGCCTCGGCCCTCATCACCGTCATCCTGCTGGCCCTGGCCCCCTTCGTGGCGGTCATGGTCACGTCCTTCACCAAGCTCGTCGTCGTGCTCAGCCTGCTGCGCAATGCCATGGGCCTGCAGCAGGTGCCGCCCAATGTCGTCATGAACGGCCTGGCCCTGGTGCTGAGCATCTACGTCATGTACCCCGTCGGCGTGGAGATGCAGGAGCGGCTGAGCGCCGCGCCCACCGTGACGGCGAAGGCATCGACCAGCCAGATGCTGGCCGCGGCCGACACCGCCAAGGAGCCGCTGCGCGACTTCCTGATCAAGCACAGCCGGCCGATGGAACGCGCCTTCTTCCTGAAGACGGCCCAGCGCAGCCTCAAGCCCGAACAGGCCAAGGAGCTGAACGAGCGCGACTTCCTCGTCATCGTGCCGGCCTTCACCGTCAGCGAGCTCACCGTCGCCTTCGAGATCGGCTTCCTGATCTTCCTGCCCTTCCTCGTCATCGACCTCGTCATCTCCAACATCCTGATGGCCATGGGCATGCAGATGCTGTCACCGACCACGGTGTCCCTGCCCTTCAAGCTGCTGCTCTTCGTGCTCATCGACGGCTGGGTCAAGCTCACCCACGGCCTCGTGCTGACCTATCAGACATGACGCCCCTCGTCCAAGGCAAGCCTTGGCCGGCCCCCCGAGGGGACGGCGATGTGCGCGGCATCGAGCCCCGCACACGTCACCAACGCGGGCCGGCTAGGGAGCGGCCCGGCGCTCGGCCCGCCACCCCCACCCGCAATATGGATAGGCCACTGACGTGAACAGCGAAGTCATCCAACTCACCCAGCAGGCGCTGTGGCTGGTGCTGCTGCTGTCGGCACCGCCCATCATCGTGGCGGCCGTGGTCGGCCTGCTGATCGCCTTCATCCAGGCCGCCACCCAGCTGCAGGAGCAGACGGTGCAGTACGTGGCCAAGTTCTTCGCCATCGTCGTCACCATCTTCATCACCGCCTCGCTGCTGGGCGGCAGCCTGTACCGGCTCGGCGACAAGGTCTTCAGCGAGTTCCCCGGCCTCGTGAAGATCCAGCGCTGAAATGATGGAGCCCCTCGTCCAAGGCTTACCTTGGCCGGTCCCTCGAGGGGACGGCGATGCTTGCCGGCGCGACCGGCAAGCACATCGCCAGAGCGGGCCGGCCAGGGAGCGGCCCGTCGCTCGGCCCGCAGGCAGTCACGAGCCAGGCGGTGCGCATGATGTATGACAGCTGGGTCGGCCAGCCGACCGACGCGGTCCTGCTGCTCGGCCTGTCCATGATGCGGGTGGCGGTGGCCTTCCTGCTGGTGCCGCTGTTCACCCAGGACCTGATCCCCGCCCTGATCCGCAACGCCCTCTTCCTGGCCCTGGCCCTGCTCGGCCTTCTGGTGCAGGAGGTCCAGCCCATGCAGCGCAGCGGCTGGGAATGGGCCATGCTCTACGGCCGCGAGGCCATGCTGGGCGCGGCGATGGGCTTCCTGTTTGCCGGGCTGATGTGGTCCTTCGAGATGGCGGGCCAGCTCATCGACACCAAGGTCGGCTCCTCCCAGGCCCAGGTGCTGGACCCGCTGTCGGGCCACCAGACCTCGCTGACCGGCGCCTTCCTGGCGCGGCTGGCGAGCTGGGTCTTCATGGCCTCGGGCGGCTTCATGCTGTTCGCCGCCCTGCTGCTGGACAGCTTCGCGCTGTGGCCCATCCACGGCAGCTGGCAGCTGCTGCCGGCGGGCGCGCTGGCCTTCGAAGCCGAGTTCGGCCGCATGCTGCGCCTGGCCCTGATGGTGGCGGCGCCTTCGCTGGTGCTGCTGTACCTGGTGGACGGCGTGCTCGGGCTGGTCAACCGCTACGCCCAGCAGCTCAACGTCTTCAGCCTGTCCATGTCCATCAAGGCCGTGGTGGGCCATCTGGTGCTGCTGCTGCAGCTGGGCAGCCTGGTGGCGCTGATGAACCAGGAGATGCTGGTGCGGGCCAGCGTGGTCAAGGACGTCATGAAGCGCTTGTTCGGCTGATTGCGGCCAACCCTAGCGCGGCCCGCTGCGGCTTACGTTCTGAAATAGCGACGCCCGCAATTGCCCGCAAGGCGCTGCTGCCCTGAAATGGTCTGACCGACGCGATGCGCGATTCGCTTATCGCCCGCCAGGACAACGCCAAGGGCACCCCATGAGCACCGTTACCCGAACCACGTCGACCTCCCTGGCCTTGAACGACACGCCGCCGCCCGCCGGCCGCAGCTACGAGGTGCAGCACGGCGACAGCCTGAGCCTCATCGCCAAGGCCAACGGCGTGTCGGTGCAGGCGCTGCTGGCAGCCAACCCGCAGGTGCACAACCCGGACGTCATCTACCCGGGCAGCCAGCTGACGATCCCGGCGACGCGCTACACCGTGCAGCGCGGTGACACGATGCGGCACGTCGCGGCCGACCACGGCCTGACGCTGCAGGCGCTGGTGGCCGCGAATCCGCAGGTGCGCAACGCCGACCTGATCCACGTCGGCGACACGCTGAACCTGCCGTCGGTGGGCCATCTGGTGGACGGCCTGCCCGTCGTCGGCTCCATCGGCCTGGTACACGACACGCTGCTGCCGGTCTACATGACGGACCGGGGCTACCGCAGCGACATCGGCAAGGCCGCCATCGCCAGCGGCTCGGCGCAGTCCACCGTGGAACTGGGCATGAACCGGGCGCTCAACGCCGACCCCACCGAGAAGCGCGAGGTGACGCAGCGTCAGATCGCCGAGCCCGCACTGACGCGCACCGACGGCACGCGCAACGCGCCGACGCTGGACCTGCAGCGCTTCACCAACCCGGCCCTGGGCTCGAACGCTCTCGCCGCCATCGTCATCGGCAATGCCGAAGGCACGCGCCGCCCCGACGGCGGCTTCACCGCGGCCTATGGCGGCCACACCGACCCGGGCAATGCGGCCCACAACCGCGGCTCCTTCTCCTACCAGCACGCCGCCTCCAGCCCCGCCGATGCAGACCGCCGCCAGCTGCAGACCCTGCAGGGCCGCCTGCCCGCCTACGAGGCCGCCGCACGGCAGGCCGGCCTGAACCCCAATGATGCGCGCCTGGCCTCGGCCTATCTCGACCTCTACAACCAGTCGCCCAGCGCTGCCCAGCGCTTCCTCAACCAGCTCGGCACGCTGCGCGGCCAGCCCCTGGACGCGGCCCACATCACCCAGCTGCGCGTGAACAGCTTTGTGGACGCCAGCACCGGCGAGCGCTTCCGCCTCGCCAGCGGCGGCCAGGCCGGCAGTGGCTTTGCCAACATCGCCCGCCAGCAGCACGGCCGCACACCCACCGAGGCCGAGGTGCAGGCCGTCATCCGCGCCGACCAGCAGCGCCGCACCAATGCCGTCGAGACCGCGCTGAGCCGCCAGGGCCTGCTGGCGCCGGCCGCCGCCGCGGCTCCGGCGGCACCCGCTGCCGGCGCTGCGCCGCGAGCGCTGCAGATCGCCCGCGGCGAGCTCGGCACCAACGAGATCCGCGGCGGCCGCGACAGTGCCCGCGTCCTCGAGTACCACCAGGCCACGTCGCTGCGGGCCGGCAATGACGAGACGGCCTGGTGCTCGTCCTTCGTGAACTGGACCATGCAGCAGGCCGGCGTGCGCGGCACCAACAGCGCGGCGGCCCGCAGCTGGCTGAACTGGGGCCAGGCCGTGCCGCGCGACAGCGCCCATGTGCGGCCCGGCGACGTCATCGTCTTCCCGCGCGGCAACAACCCGGCGCAAGGCCATGTGGCCATCGTCGACGAGGTGCTGGCCAACGGCCGCGTCCGCGTCATCGGCGGCAACCAGTCCAACGGCCCCGGCCAGCCGGACGGCGTCACCGAATCCATCCGCACGCTGTCCAGCGCCATCGGCGTGCGGCGCGCGCCGTGAGCGGGCGACCGCCGACACAACAAGTCACGTCGACGGGCGGACACGGCATCCAGAATGCCGCGATGACTTTCAATCCGATACCGCGGGCCCGGCTGCTGATGCTGGGCCTGCTGGCGATTGCGGGCAGCGCCGGGGCCCAGGTCTCCAAGGAGGCGCCGCCCACCCAGCTGGTCTGCCAGCCGAGCGAGAACCTGACGGTCAGCGTCAGCCGCGACAGCAGCGGCGCGCCGCTGGGCGCTGGCCTCTACGCCACCTCAGGCACGCATGAATGCGATGTGCACACCCAGGGCCCGGCACGCGCTCAAGCCGATGGCAGCTGGCAATTCGAGTGGCTGGACAAGGTCGAGGGCAACACCAGCTACCGCGCCACCGTGCGCCGCGCCGGCGACGCCTATGCGCTGGGCGTCGAGCCGGCGCGCTGCGGCACCCTGGTGCTGCCGGCCACGGCGAAGCTGTCGCCCAGCGACCCGGCCTGCAAGTCGCGCGTCGACCGCGACGCCGCCTTCGTGCTGTTCTGGCGCCAGCTGCGCGACGCCGTGGCGCGCCGCGATGGCGAGCTGCTGCAGCGCCTGTCCCTGCCCCAGCTGCTGTTCTCCGAAGGGCCCGACATGCCCAAGGCCCCCGCCGCCATCCTGCGCAAGGCCGCCACCTGCCTGCCCACCGTGACGACGACGGACGGCCGCAGCGACATCGGCCGCCTGCTGCAGGCCACCGACACGCCGCGCCTGGACATGCCGCCGCTGTCGCGCCGCGGCGATGCCCGGGTCAGCGCCGGCGACGCCATGACCGCGCTGTGGACGCCCCAGGGCTGGCGCCTCGAGTGGGTCAACGCCGACCGCGCGAGCTTCGCCAGCTGCAAGGGCGGCTGAGTGGCTCACGAGGCCCACGAATTAGGGGCAGCCGCAGTCGCCTCGGCCCGGCGTCCTCGCTAAGCTGAAGGCCAGTCTCCAACCTTGGGTCCACGGCCATGATCGGCTCTCCCCTGTCACCGTCCGCTTCGCTGTTCCCGGCCGCCTCGCTGCGCCCGCTGGACGCGCCGTCGGCCCAGCGCCCCGCCGGCGGCCCGGCCTGGCTGGACGGCCTGGGCACGGGCGGCGCGGCCAGCCTGCGGGCCGACGTGGCCGCCGACCAGCGCGGCCTGTCCGTGCAGCAGCACGCCGAGCGCGTGCTGTCCGCCCTGATTGGCTGAACTGCTCGCCCAGCCGCGCTGGGTCGATGCGGCCCAGGCGCTGATTGGCGGCTGCGTCGATCTCGGCCCGCGCCAGGACGGCGCCATCGCGCTGATGGAGACCGTCTGCACGGGTCTCGGCGACCAGCTCTATCCGGCCTTTCTGCGCGTGCTGGCCGAGGTCAATCTGCGCGGCGAATATGCGGCCCGCGCCGCCGTCGCCCAGACCCTGGCCCAGGCCCTCAGCCAGGGCCGCCTGCCCAGCGGCTCGCGCGCCGCCTGGGGCGCGCAGCAGCCCCGCGCGCAGCGGCGCAGCCTGGGCCCCATCGAATACCTCTGCCTGGCGGCCTGGCCGCAACAGCGGCCCGCCGAGCTGTCGCCCGAACAGTTCCAGACCCTGGCCAGCGCGGTCATGGAGCTGCTGGACTGCGACGCCGAGGCCCGCCTGCTCTATGCGGACCATTTGTCCGCCGTGGCCGATGACCCCCTGGACGGCACCATGCCGCGCGAGATGCGCGCGGCCCTGCGCGGCCTGGCCCAGAGCTGGCGCAGCCAGCCTGACGCCAGCCGGGCCTGCGCGGCCTTCGTGGCCAGCCTGGGCCGGGCGGCGCGTTGAGTCCCGCTGAATAAATCATTCCTTGTGAGGCCGGCGGCGGCTGGCTAGATTCGCCGCCGTGAATGCAACCTCAACCGGCCACGGTCTCCGTCAGCCGCACAAAGCTGCCATCCGACAGCTGCATGCGTATCCAGCGCATGCGGCTGCGCTCGATGGGCATGACCGGATCGCTGGAGCCTTCGGTGTCGAACTCGACCGCCTCAGGCCCCGGCTCGTACCAGCCCAGCTCATCCAGGCGCGCCTCCTGCGCGACGATCTGCGGCGTCGCATAACGCCACAGCGCGCTGCCCATCAGCTCGCTGCCCGGCACGCGGCAATGCAGCTCGCGCGGCCGCGACAGGGCCAGCAGGCGATGGCTGAAGTCGCAGACCAGGTGCATGGGCGTGTGGGCCGTGCGCACCAGGCGGCCCAGCGCAAAGTCGGCGGCGCTGTCCAGCCGCGCCGCCATCAGCGTCCTGAGTTGCTGCTGCTCCAGCAGCGTGGGCGCGGCTTGGCCGCTTTCCCAGCGCGACACCGTGGTCTGCGACACGCCCATCATCTCGGCCACCGCCGCCTGCTTCAGGCGCCGCAGCGAACGCCACAGGCGCAGGCTGCGGCCGATCTGGCGGGTGTCGGGGATCAGGGCTTGGTTCATGGGAGCGACGCATGAGGGCGCGGACGCGGATTTTCGTCTACTACCTGTGCGGCGTCTTCGCGGCCGCCCAGCTCGGCAAGCTGGCCGCTCTGGCCCCGCTGATCTCGCGCGACCTGCACCTGGGCCTGGCCACGATGGCGGCTCTGACCTCGCTGCTGGAGGTCAGCGGTGCCTTGCTCGGCGGTGCGGCCGGCCATCACCTGCCACGCTTCGGCCTGCAGCGCAGCTTGGTGGTCGCCATGCTCTGCCTGGCCCTGGGTTCGGCAGGCGCAGCACTGGCGCAGGACCTGCCCCTTGCTGCTGTGGCGCGCCTGGTCGAGAGCCTGGGCTATCTGATCACCGTGGTGGCCGCGCCGGTGCTGATCGCGCTGGCCGCGCCTGCCCATCGACAGGCCGCGGCCATGACGCTATGGGGCACCTTCGTGCCCGTGGGCATGGCCGTCGGCGCTTCGGCCTATGCCCATGCGGCCGGCCTCAGCGACTGGCGCTGGGCCCAGGGCCTGAGCCTGCTGGCCGGCCTGGCACTGGCCGCCAGCCTGCTCCGCATGCACATCCGCGACGACCACGCTGTCGCCTCGCACGATCACGCCACGCGGCAGCGCACCGGGGCCACGCTGTGGGCCCTGGTCGCGGCCTTCGGCGCCTATGTCATCTCCGAGGTGGGCCAGCTGGCCCTGATGCCCAGCCTGCTGAAGGAGGCGGGCCTGTCGTTGTCGCAAGCGGGCAGCTGGACGGCGCTGGCGGCCCTGGCCAATGTGCCGGCGGGCGTCATCGCGGCCCGGCTGATGCGCCATCCCGCCGTCGTCGGCCGCGTGCTGGTGATCTGCCTGCTGGCCACCGGTGCGCTGTTCCCGCTGGTCTACCAGCTGGGCGCAGCGCCGCTGCAGCTGGTGGTGGCGGCCATCGCCGTCAACCTCGTGTCCGGCATCTTCGCCAGCCTGGTCTTCGCGCTGCTGCCGCGCGTGGCGGGCAGCCCCGAGCGGCTCAGCCTGGCCAGCGGGCGCCTGACGCAGTTCGGCGCCTCGGGCGCTCTGATCGGGCCGCCGCTGATGGGCAGCATCGTCGAGCAGTGGGGCTGGCAGGCGGCGGGGTGGGCGAGCCTGGGGCTGTCGCTTGTCGCAGCGGGTTTGGCGTGGCGGGCGGTGGCGAGCGGGGCTGCGCGTGCAACAGCGGCGACGGGGCCAGGCTAGGGCTGGCTTGCAGCGACAGCAGTCATCTGCCAGCGTGCCGGTCTGACGAGCTAGAGTCGTTCCATGCAGAGATCGATGCTCACGATGGTGTGGTTAGTTGCGTCCATCGCATTGGCTGCCTGCAGCCAGTCAGTCCCCACTGACGCAAGGCTGTTCGAAGCTGCTGACTTTGTGCCTGTCGCCAGTGAAGCGAGCCTGCTTTCCAGTCAGGAGAGGGAGTCGATCCGCCTTCGTCGAGAAGACCGATTCATCAAGCGGGTGATGGTCGTCGGCTTCAACTCGGAAGCTCTCAAGTCATCAATGATCTCTGTCGAGATGCCCGACCATGGTGTCTACAGCTTCCATGGCGTTCTTGCACCCGCCATGGGTGTGCCAGGCTATACCTGGAGAGCATCGTCGCCATTGATTGCTTTCGCTGAAGCCGCAGCATCAATAGCAGCAGCATCGGACAGCAACCGTTCGCAGGCGAAGTCGCTGGAACTCTACTTTGATGGCGGCCGAAAGCACGTCGTCGGCCAGCTGGTTGTCGCGAATCGAAGCTTCCAACTGACGTCGCTGAACGGACGGTACCTGGCTTTGGCGGAGAACGGCTTGAACCCATCATCGCTTCCAGTTGACGCCGAGCCGTCCGCTCCCATGCCAGGTCGTCAGCCGAACGTCGACTGGCCTCGAGGTCTCCTTACTGAAAAGCTCAGGGAGTCGTTGACCAGCTCATCGATCGGCACATGGCTTCCTCCGGACTACTGCAACCGGGTTGCCCACTGCGATGAGGTGACGATGATCAGTTGCCATTCCACGACGGACGGTCCGGTGATGTACTTCAATAACATTTCGGGCAAATTGATCATGGCTTGTGGCGGCGCATGCATGAGAGGCCCTGGACTGCCAAACTCCAAGCTTTGCACCGCTTGTCCTCCGCCCGAATGGAGCGCTTGCCGCGGCGCTGGCCGTTAGCACGCGGGTCCGCCATCAGCCTGTAGGCGGCGGACGCTCGAAAGGCAGCTCGCTGACTACAGCCGAACGTGCACAAATGCATGTAGGTCAGATGCGTTCAGCCTGCGTCCAGCCCGAACGCAAGTACCGTCATGCCATTTCAAGCGCTCCTCTCCGCCCATGATCTGCACGCGGCTGCAACGCCTTTTCCTTGCCTTCGCGGCGGTCTCGCTCACGTCCTGCGCGGTGACCCAGGCCGAGCGCCTGGAGCAGCACGCCCGGAACATGGATGGCGTCAAGCCGACGCACTTCTATGAGGGCCCCAGGCGCAATAACGCGGAGCTCGCCGAAATCGTCTGCGCCGGTGAGCAAGGGAGGGTCTACGTCGACTACATCGATGGGCGCAACCGCGCGTCAGCCGGCTGGTTCGACGGCTTTCTTTATGTGCTTCCAGGCAAGCACACCATGAAGGTTCGCTGGGTCTCGCATGGGGCGGTTTGGGTCAATGTCGCGGGAGACCAGGTCGAGATCGACGTCAAGCCGGGGCACACCTATGCCCCGCGCTTCACGCACACCGACAAGGGCGTCCACTTCTATTTCGTTGAATTTGGCCCCGACGTCCCGCGACGCTGCGTCTTTTTCGGCGTGAACGGTCTCGGCAAGGACGGCCCGGAGTTCGCAAACTGCATGCAGCAGTCGAAGCGCCCTCAGTGACAAAGCTGTTCTCTGTGATCGGGTGATCTCAGATACCCTGAACAACCATGCACTACAGCAGAGTCGAAACTTTCCTATCGGCCAGTCGGATCACCGGCCCCAAGCACAACATACTGCAGCTCGAGCTCGGCGCGGAGGGAGCCAGACTTCGTGCGGTTGAATTACTTGGCGAGTCAGACGCAGGGTCCCTCTCAGAACATGCTGTCGTATCCGCCGTAATGGAAGGTTTGGTTGCTGCGAACCAGCGCTTTGCGCGGAACTGGACGATCTCGCGCTTGCGCTATGCACCCGCTGACAGTGGGCCGGAGGCAATCTATACCCACCTCACAAACTCAATCTTCGCTACGTTGGTGGCTGGAGGCTACGGAAACCTCCGTGAGCGCTGATCAGCTCGACATTGAAGCCTACGCAAGGGCAGGCGTATGCGAGGTCGTTGCGGCGCTATCCAAGGTCATTGGTCCATTAACGTCAGCAGACTCCACCGACGAGGAGCCGATAGTCTTTCAACTCGGCGGCACGTCCGTCGTCTTGTGGTCGAGCGAGGACGAATTCCTAAGCGTCTGGGTGCGCGGAGTTGCTGCTTGGACGTCATGCGCCTCGCTGGGTCGGTTTCTCGCGAAGGAACTGCACTGCACTGTTCGATGTGATCCAGGGCGCGAGTTCTCAGAGGTCGGTCCTCATTCGAATCTATTCCTCGAGATCGAAGGTGACCGCGAGCGCCTGATTGCGTGGGGCTGATTCGCAGCGTCCGCTTTCAGCCCGAAGCTGACGCCCTCGAGCGTCAGGCAGCAGGCGCCCTCTGCACAGTTGCGGATCGCGTACCCGAAGACAAGGCATCGATCTGGTCGTGCGGATAGGGCGCGCGTCTGTCCTCACTGTGCAGCTTGACGTAGAAGTCGTTGACGAGCGTGGCGATGGGCGCGTGCCGGTGGACGATCTCGGCCACGTTGGGAGGAAAGCCGGGTAGCAGTTGATCCAGTGCCCGGCCCCGCGCGGCGGCACGGACCAGCTCGAAACGATCGGGCGGGCTGTCTACCGCTGGCGCGAACGCCTTGACCAACCAGTTCACCCATTTGGCCCGTGCGTAGCTGCGGTCCAGGCTCGCGTTGTGGCGCAGGTAGCTCAGTTCATCCGCAGCAAGCGCGAAGCGCTCAGACATCGCCAGGCCGAGATCGGCAAAGTACAGCCGCTGCCCATCGGTCAGGATGTTCCCAAAGTGGGCATCGCCATGAAGCAGGCCCAATGAGTTCATCAAGGCAATGTCGACCGACAGGGCGCGCTCGACCATCGCCAGGGCCGACTCCATGGCCCCATGCTGAGCAGCCAACTGGCGCGCCAGCCAGGCATCCAGCGTCCAGGGCACATGCTCCATGAAGATCAGGAGACTGGACTTGGCCTCGGCGAGCGCACCGAGTCGCGCACGCATGGCGTCGGAGCCTCCCCAATAGCTCGTCATGCGCTCCACGTCGGTCCATTCGACCGGGGGCGGTGCGGCCCCTGGAGAAGCCGCGCCGTCCAGCACGCGCCAGTGATACATCAGCGGAAAGCTCTCCGCCTGCTGCGACAGCACCCAGCCCGTCGTCATCACATGGGCGGCCAGTTCGCGCCAGGCACCGAAACCGGCAGAGCCCACGTTGCGCTGGCAATACGTCGGAAGCCCGAAGAGGTTGGCCGTCGACATCTGGTGTGCAGGTTGCAGCTCCAGGTCGGTCAACCGCAGGCGTTTTGCGAACACCCGGTGTCCGGCGAGCTCAAAGGTCAGTGTGCTTCCACCGATGCCCGAAGCCAATTGCTCGGCGCCGTCCACCAGTTGAGCCAGCTGCTGGTTGCTTTGCAGGGCCAGCGCAGTCGAGAGTTGCGCCAAACGTGCGATGCGCTCACGGTGGGTCGTCGAAGCGGTGATGGCAGTCTCGAGGTGATGCGAACGGCGCGCAGCCTAGCAGGGCGACCCGGTACGCAGGCTGAGCGCGACTGCCGTCCGCTCTGAGTTAGGCTGGCCGCCAACGCGCGACCGTCCCCGGTTGCCAACAGGCAGGAAGCATTGACATGCGCACAAGCTTGAACATGAGCGCCGGCACGGTCCATCGCCTGGCCATCGACAGCCAGGTGCTCGCCGGCAACCTGCTCGGCGATCCCACGCGGCGCGTGATCGATGTCTACGTCCCCGCGGGGCACGATGGCCGTGGCCTGCCGCTGCTGGTCGATATCGTGGGCTTCACCGCCGGTGGACCGGCGCACACCAACTGGAAGAACTTTGGCGAGAACGTGCCCGAGCGGCTGGATCGCCTGATCGCGACCGGCGCGATGCCGCCCGTCGTCGTGGCCTTCCCCGACTGCTTTACCCGCCTCGGCGGCAACCAGTATGTGAACTCGGCCGCCGTCGGGCGCTGGGACGACTTCCTGCGCAGCGAGGCGGTGCCGCTCGTCGAAGCCCGCTTTGGCTGCGGCGGCCCGGGCCGGCGGGGTATCTTCGGCAAGTCCAGCGGCGGCTACGGCGCGATGGTGCATGCGCTGCTGCATCCGGACTTCTGGAGTGCCGCGGCCGTGCATTCCGGCGACATGGGTTTCGAGCTGCTGTACCGGCACGAGTTCGTCCCCGTGTTGCGGGCTCTTGCCAAGGAGCCCGACATCGGCCGCTGGGTCGATGCCTTCTGGCAAGCCAGGAAGCCCAAGGACAGCGATTGGCACATCATCATGATGCTGGCGCAGGCCGCGAGCTTCGACCCCGACCCCTCCGCGCCCTATGGTGTGCGGCTGCCGGTGACGCTGGACACCTGCGAGCTCATCCCCGAGCGCTGGGCCCACTGGATGGCCTGGGACCCGTTGACCCTGGTCGAAGCCCATGGGCGCGGCCTGGCGGCGCTGAAGGCCCTGTACATCGACTGCGGCAATGTCGACCAATACAACCTCGTCTATGGCGCCAGGCGAATGCACAAACGGCTGCTCGCCATGGACGTGGCTCACGTCTACGAGGAATTCGACGACGACCACACCGCGGTGGACTACCGCATGGATGTGAGCCTGCCCATTCTGGCCAAGGCGCTGGGCTGAGACTCACGTCCAGCCGCAGAAGCGCCGCATGGGGACTGGTCATCCGTTCCGCAGCGAAAGCGGGCACCCTGGCTCTCTAAATGCGAGACTTGTAGCGTGGAGAAGCAAGAAATAGTTCGGCGATTGGTTGCCGCGGGGCGTGCGCTCGAGCTCTGCGACTTGTTGCGTGGCTTGTCTCCGCACTGCGACCCCGAATCAGACGATGGGATTTCCACGCCACCAACTACAGCCGAGATACGGTTAGTCTCAATGGCGAAGGGGCATTTGGCCTTCGTTGCCAAATATGGTTTCGAGATATCCCATGTCATTGACAGCGATGGAATGCATCACTCCGCCTTCCCAAAAAGGTATGAGGACTGGCTGCAAGCCGGGGCACCGGGCGTGGCGCTGAAAGAGTTGATGGCGCTTGAACGTAGCTAGCGCGAGAACGTCAGCTTCCAGCCTGAAGCAGCCATCGGCCCTGGAGCGGCGGCGGCCCTCAGACCGCTATCCTCCGCGCTCAATTCACCGCGACGCCGCATGCCTGCCGACAAGAACCCCATGCAACTGCCTCGCCTCGACGTGAGGGCCATCGCGGTCGGGCTTGTCACCACGCTGGCCTTGGACCTGGTGTCGGGCCTCGTCGTGCTGATGCTCTGGCCTGGCACCTACAGTACGGCGGCGGATATCGAAGCGATGGCCGCGCAGCCTGCCTATCTGGCGATCGCCTTTGCGTTGGGCACCCTGACCACGGTGGTGGGCGGCGGGGTCTGTGCTCGCCTGGCCCCGGTGCTGCCCTACTGGAACGCGGCCGCCTACGGTGTGCTGGGCATCGTCGTGGGCCTGCTGCTGTCTGGTTCGATGCAGCCCGGGTGGCTCACGGCGATGGGGATCCTGGCCACGATGCCGGCGGCCCTCTATGGCGCTCACATGGGCTTGAAACGAAGCCGGTAGCCCACGGGCAACACGCCTACCTGTCCGCTTCCTTTGACACCGGCCTGGCCGGTCCGACTTCCACCGCGCCGCGCACCGAGCGGTAGGCGGCCTGTTCCACGAGCTGGTTGAGCTGGGCCACGATCTCGGCCGGCGAGACCTGCTCGATGACGTCGATGGACCTGGACTTGGGGTCGCTGAACTTGGTGTGCGTGAACTGCGGCTTGCGCGCGACGACGGCCAGGGTCTTGGCGTCCAGGGTCACCCGCTCGAAGGAGATGAAGGGCGCCACATAGGCCTTGTCCTTGTGCTGCTCGCCGGTGCGCGGGTTGATGGTGGTCTGGTCCCGGTCCGCGTGCTCCTGCTTGCGATCGATGCCATCCTCGTCGAGCAGCTCCCACTGGTTGCCGGTGGGCTTGACGTAGATGCCGATGCCGCCGAGACGGTTGGGCATGCCCTCGCGCGACTCCCAGGCGTAGCGCGGCAGGATGGCCTCGATGCGGTCCCACTCGGCGCGCTGCGGTATCTGGGCCAGGCGTTCGCGCAGCGCCTCAAGCACCAGCGCATCGCGGGCCTCGAAGGAAGCGTCCTTGAGCTGCTCCGCGAGGCCGGGGTTGGCACTCCAGCGCAGCATGACGCGGCGCGAGCCGGGCTCCTCGGCGGCCAGGGCGCTGTCCAGGCCGCGCAGCACGGCCATGTTGAGCAGCTGCGGGTCCACCTGCAGCGTGCGCCGCGAGAAGTCGTCCACGCTGCTGGCGCGCCGGCCGCGCTGCTTGACGATGCTGAGCTGGTCGCCGAGCGTGGAAATCAGCGCGATGGTCTGCGCAGGCTGGGCGGCCTCCTGGGCCGGCGCGGCCAGGGGCAGCGCGATCATGGCCGCGGCCAGCAGTCTCTTGAGCATCGGCTCACCTCCCTGTTATCCGGGGCGGATGCTAACGCCAGGACCCAGGTGGCTGGGCGAGGCTAGCGCTTGCCGACGGCCTCTCGTGCCACGGCTTCGCCGGGAAGCTACTGCTGGTAGGTGTCGAGGAACTTGCCGACGAAATTGCCCTCCTCGGAGCCGTCCGGCTTGGTGATGAGCCAGTCCAGCAGGCGATCCTCGGGGAAGGCATAGGGCTCCTTGAACTTGTAGCCCTTGACGACGTGCAGCTGGCTCCAGATCCGGCCCGTGACCTGGCCGTCGCGGATGGATCGCACCGCGATGAAGACCTGCTCGAAGCTGCCGTCGGGATCATGCAGCCGCGTCGTGATGAAGAAGGACTCGCCCTTGGGGAGGCCCTGGAGGAAGCGCTCCTTCGCCTGCGGGTAGCTCGCCTTGGCGCGCGCGACATGCGGCGCGATGGCACGCTCGAACTTCTCCCTGGACTCGATGGCCGTGGGCTTGTCCTGGGGCGCATGGGGCGACAGCACCGGTTCCTGCGCCTGCGCGCCGGCGCACAGCAGCGCGAGGATGGCAAGCTTGGCGAGGCTTCGCCGCATGGTGGTCTCCCTGTTGATGTCGTTGGCGACAGTGTCCACCAAGCGCCGCGAAGCTTCAGCCGGCCGCGCGCGCCTCGAAGGCCCGCTTCAGCCGCGCCATCGACTGCACCGATTCCTGCTCCACGCGGCGCCGCCCGATCAGCAGGTTGTAGAGGCCCCAGACCGGCCCTGGCAGCGTGTAGACCAGCCGGCGCTCGAAGCGCGTGCCGGCGGCGCAGGCCTCGACCCGGTAGTCCACCCGCAGCCACAGCCGGTGCGGGCCCTGGGCCTCGGCCTGCCAATGCACGCCGGGCTGGTAGGCCGTGACCTGCCAGCGCAGATGGCCGGGCCGGCCGCCGGCGTGGATGTCTTCCTCGAAGCGCACGCCGGGGGCCTGCGGGCCGGCCGCCACCTGCACGCCGCGCGAGGAGGGGTGCCAGTCGGGCCAGTGGCTGGGCGCGGCGGCATAGGCCAGCACGGCCTCGGGGCTGCCGCTGATCTCGACCGCATGGATCTGCACGGTCTGCCCCTCACCCTGGGCATGCGGTTCCCAATGCAGCGTCCCGCACAGCCAGTCCATCAGCGGCATGACGATGTTGAGATTGCGCTCAGCCATCAGGCTGCGGCGGTGGTGCAGCTGGTGCAGGCGGCGCATCTGGCGTATCCAGGGCAGGGCGGCCAGCGGATGGCCGTCGGGCAGGTGCTCGCAGGCATGCATCACCTCGTAGAGCAGATAGCCCGCGATGACGGTGCCGCCGAACAGCGCGGCGGCGTTGGGGCTCCAGTGCCCGAGCAGCCACCAGGCCGGCAAGGCCAGCGCCAGCGTGAACACGACGATGAGCCAGGGTGGGAACAGGATGACGCGCCAGTCCCGCGCGCCCTCCCAATGCATATTCCCCTCGGCGAAGAAGCTGTGGTGGTCGCCCGTGTGGCGCTGGTAGAAGAGCTTGCCCAGGCGCGTCTTGGTGTGGCCCAGGCCCTGGTGGATGCGGTACTCGCCCCAGTTGCAGAAGAGCAGGGCCGCCGGCACGGCCAGCCACTCCAGTGCGCTGGGGTCGGCCACCTGGCGCCAGAAGAACCACAGCGTGGCCAGGCCCCAGGCCGCCACGAAGCCGCCATGCAGCCAGGCGTTGTAGCGCGGCGAGATGGCGGCGCGGTAGCGGGCGCGGAAAGGGGCGACGTCGTGGACGGGGGCCGCTGGCTGGCTGGTCGAAATCATGGGGATGTCTCCTGATGGCGCCAGCTTAGGAAGAGCACCATCATCTTTCCAATGGATATTGATGGGGCTCATCATTCATGAATCCGATATGGCACCGGCTGGACCTCAACCTGCTGCGCGTGTTCGACGCGCTGATGCAGGAGGGCCACCTGACCCGCGCCGCCGAGCGCCTGCACCTGAGCCAGCCGGCGGTCAGCAACGCGCTGGCGCGGCTGCGCGAGCAGCTCGGCGCACCGCTGTTCGTGCGCAACGCCCGCGGCATGACGCCCACCGCCCAGGCCCAGGCCCTGCACGGCCCCGTGCGCGCCGCGCTGCGCCTGCTGCAGGACGGCCTGGCCCCCGAAGCGGCCTTCGACCCCGGGCAGGCCGAGCAGCGCTTTCATCTGTCCATGAACGACTACGCGCAGTTCGCGCTGCTGCCCGCGCTGCTGGCGCGGGTGCGCGAGCAGGCGCCGCGGCTGCTGCTGCAGGTCGAACCCGATGCCGCCGACACACTGCCCACACGCCTGGCCGCCGGCACCCTGGACCTGGCGCTGGACTATCTGCACTTCGAAGCGCCCGAGCTCTGCTACCAGCCCCTGCACCAGGAGGAGCTCGTCGTCATTGCCCGCCGGGGACATCCCGCCCTGTCGCGCAACGGGCGCAGCATCGGCCTGGCCCGCTATGAGGCCGCCCAGCACGTCACCATCCCGCCGCGCGCCGGCCGCGGCTCGCCGCTGGAGATCGTGCTCGGCTCCGCCAAGCTGCGCCGCCACATCGGCCTCTTCGTGCCCGGCTATATGGCCATCCCCGGTGTCGTCGCCGCGTCCGACTTGCTGGGCACGGTCCCGCGCCGCCTGGCCGATGCCTGCGCCGCGTCCCTGCCCTTGGCGCGGCTGCCCTTGCCCTTCGACATGCCACCGGTGCAGGTCAGCCTGATCTGGCACCGCCAGCAGGAGGGCAATCGCGGCCTGCAGTGGCTGCGCCAGCAGATCGTGGAGGCGGTCGCTGGCCTGACGGGCGGATAGGCGCGTCAGCCGCGCGCGGCCAGCGCCTGCATGGCGGCCTCGGCGTGCTCGCGCTCCACCTCCAGCCGCGCCGCCAGCGCCTGGGTGCGTGCATCGGCCTGCGACTTCAGCAGGGCCTCGCGGATCTCCGTGCAGCGCTTGTGGCTGTCCAGGGCGGCGCGCCAATGCTGCTGGGCCTCCTGCAGCAGGCTGTTCTCCAGATGCACGCGCGCCAGCTGTTCGGGCGAATGGCCATCGCCCAGCAGCTCCAGCGCCAGCGCGACATGGCCGGCCGCGGAGCGGTACTGGCCCGCCAGCCTCTCCACGCAGGCCAGCCGCCGCTCCAGCATGCCGAGGTCGGGACCGGCGCCAGTGATGCGCGCCGACTTCACGCCACGCCACAGCCACTCGCGCGCCTCTTCCATGCGACCGAGGGCGATCAGCGCATCCGCGGCGCTGTTCACGCCCTCCGGCACGAAGTGGTGGCGCTCATCCGCGATCAGCGCGTCGATGTGCAGCTGGATGCCGTCCAGCGCTTCCCGCAGTTCGCGGTTGTGCGCAGAGGCATCCCGCGCCAGCGCGTGGTCCAACCGGTAGATCAGCAGGTTGCCATGGCACACCGCGCGCAGGTTCGGTTCGTCGAAGCCATGCAGCAGGCCCATGGCCCGCGTGGCGGCGTCCACCGCTTCGGGCACGCGGCCGAGTGCGTGATAGGCGGCACCGGCGTTGTTCCACCAGATGCACTGCTCGCCCGGCAGGTCGTTCACCTCGGGCAGCAGGCGCAGCGCGCGGCTCAGCAGGCCGAGAGCCTCGGCCGCGTCGCCCATGCGCGCCATGCCGATGGCCTGCAGGCCCAGCACGCGCAGCAGCCGGCCCGGCGCATGCGCACGGTCCAGCAGGTCGATGGCGCGATAGCCGGCCAGCGTGGATTCCTTCATGCGGCCGGCGTACTGCTGGCTGAGCGACACCATGTGTTCGCAGATCCCTTGCGACAGCAGGTCGCCGGCCGCCACCAGCCGCGGCTTGAGCGCCTGGCACAGGGCCAGGGCCTCGTCGATGCGGCCGCCGCGGGCGCTGCGCTCGGCGCGCGCCAGCATGTCGTGGATAGGCTCCTCGATGTCGGCAACGGCCGGCGCCGGAGCGGCCTTGCGACGCTTGCGGCCCGCGTCGGCCGGCACCGTGATGGGCTCCGGCGCCTGCAGCGCGCTCACCAGCTGCGCAAAGCCGATCTCGCCAGCCGACGACAAGGACGCCCGGCCCGGCTCATCGCCTGGGGGCGATGCGGAAGAAGGGGTTGCCGGGTGGGGCATGGTCGCGGGCCTGGAGAACGGGCTCGCCATGCTACGGGCAGGCCCCGCTGCGGTGCCCCGAGAGATTCCCGCCCTTCGCATCACACCCCTTGTCGGCAGCGCCAGGGTCATGTGCCGGCGGGCTTCCTGGCCTGCAGTGCCGCCCAGAGCCGGTTGGCTGCCACGGCGGCCTGGTGGCGCTGGGCCTCGGTGAGGCGCCGGTAGTCCTCCGTGGCGAGGAACCAGTCCGCGCTCAGCTTGTCACCGGAGCGCTGGGCCACCAGGTTCCAGGCCGCGGCATCCACCGTCTGGCCCTCCATCAGATAGCTTTCGGACAGCATGGCCGCCGCGTGGCGGTTGCCCTGCGCATAGGCCGACTGCAGCGCCTCGCGGGCGGCCTGCAGATAGGGGAAGCCGGGCTCGTAGCCCTGTGCCTGGGGATGGCCGTTGAACTCGAACAGATAGCGCTCGGCCAGGTGGGTCAGGGCCTGCACGTCCTGGGCCGCGGCGGCCTTGCGCAGCGCGTCCAGGCCCATCTTGTAGTAGCGCTCGTCGATGAAATAGCCCAGCTGGCGCAAGGCGTCGTTGGCCGCCGCGTCGGCCGCCGACAAGGGCGGTGGCGCGGCATCGTCCGCTGCGGAGGCGGCCAGCGCCGGGTGGGCGGCCGAAGCCAGGCCTGCAGCCGCGATCGCGGAGGAGGCCGCCGACGCGGGCGGCATGGACGCGCCGCCGCCAAAGGACAGCACCGAGGGGACGAGCGAGGTCTTGGGGATCTCGCTTGCCCCCGTGCCGGCGACGCTGGCCGCGGCCGCCGCACTCGTCGCCTGCGGCCCCGCCGACGGTGCATCGTCACGCAGCCACACGGCGTATGCGCCCCAGGCAGCAATGCAGGCGACGCCCGTCAGAAGCGCGGAACGCACGGGCTTACAGGCTGTTGAGGCAGGTGTTGGTGCTCGTGGCGTAGCCGCGCCGCGCGTAGTAGTCGCGCTGCGACGGCGTGCCGTGCGTGCCGTAGTCGGCCGCGGCGCGCGCGGACCGCACCGATGCCTCGATGAAGGACGGATAGCGCAGGCTGGTCTCGGCGTACTTGGCGAAGCTGCCGGCCACGCAATCGGCCTGCAGCTCCTGGTAGGGCGAACGCAGGCGGATGCCGTAGTTGAACTGGATGGCGTGGCCCCATTCATGGGCCAGCACGAACTTGGCCGCGTAGTTGCCATAGCCTTCCTGCTGCTGCAGGAAGCTGGTGCCCACGCTGATGACGTAGGGGCTGCACGCGAAGGCGCTGAGCTGCTGCTCGCCGCAGGCATAGCTGTTCACATAGACACGGGGCTGGGCATAGCCGCCGAGCAGGCGGGAGATTTCGGAGGCGCTGCTCTGGATGTAGCTGCTGGTGACGGTGACGGCGTTGGCGGATGCACAGGCCGCCAGGGCAAGCGCGGCCGCGACGCGCAGGCGGCGCCGCGCGATGGATGAAGGCTGGCTCATGAGGACGGGTTCGCTGTTGATGCCGCGCAGAGGGCGCGGCGCCTGGCGCGTCGCGGAGGGACACGCCTTTTTCAGTGTGTTGAACCCGCACCCTGCACGGTCAAGGGTTTCGCCGAGGCTCGCAACTACCGACTGACGCCCCGGCGCTTCTGCGCTTGCCCGTCACACCCAGGCGCCGAACGGTAAGGCTTTGTTTGGCCCGGTTAACGGCGCAAGGATTGCTCACAGCTCGGTACGTTTGTCCGTGAAGGACTGCCTAGAGTCGCGCCTCTTTCTCCTCCACGAGCCCACCACCGATGTCGAGACTCTCGCCCCTGATCATCGCCAGCAGCGTCCTGTTGCTGAGCGCTTGCGCCACCAAGGAATTCGTCAAGGAGACCGTCGCGCCGGTGCAGACCAGCGTGGACGGCCTCGGTACCCGCGTGCAGGCGCATGACGACGGCCTCAAGTCCCTGGACGGCCGGCTGCAGGGCAGCGAGACGCGCATCCAGGCCCTGGAAAAGGACGCCGTGGCGCGTGCCCAGGCCATTGCCAATCTGCCCAAGCCGCCGGGCTTGCTGATGAGCACCCTGCTGACCGATGACAAGATCAAGTTCAGCTCGGGCCGCGCCCAGCTCACCGAGCAGGCCGGCCAGGAACTCGATCAACTCGTCGCCAAGCTCAAGGCCGACAACCAGCCCGTGTTCGTCGAGATCCAGGGCCACACCGACGCCACGGGCAGCGACGCGGTCAACCGGCAGCTGGGCCTGCAGCGCGCCGAAGCCGTGCGCCTGCACCTGTCCCGCGCCGGCCTGCCGCTGGCACGCATGTCCACCATCAGCTATGGCGAGACCGCGCCCCTGGCCGACAACAACAGCCGCGAAGGCCGCAGCACGAACCGGCGGGTCCAGCTGATCGTGATGCGCTGAGTCTCAGGCAGCATCAGCGTTGGGCCTGGGCGTCCGCCAGGGCCTGACGCGTCACCTCGTCCGTCGGGAAGAGGTGCTCCACCTTCAGCGACGCCAGCGTGATGTCCAGCGGCGTGCCGAAGCTCGTGATGGTGGAGAAGAAGCTCAGCACGCGGCCGTCGGCCGCGCGCAGCCGGAAGGCCAGCACGGGCAGGTTGCCGGTCTCGACCGCGGTCCAGGGCGACAGCGTCGGCCGCAATTCGTCCAGCAGGGCGCGCAGCCTGGGCAGATGCTCGGCTTCGCGGCAGGCGCGGGCCCACATCTCGCCGCACAGCCAGGCCTCGTCCTCGCACATCGAGCGCAGGCCGCCGGGCGCAAAGACGGCGCGCAGCAGGTTCAGCGGCTGGCCGAGCATGGCCTCGGCCGGCAGGCCCAGCAGGCCTATCAGCCGTGCCAGTCCGGCATTGGCCATGACGACGTTGTACTCGCCGTCCAGCACCAGGGCCGGCGCCGCGCCGTTGGCGTGGATCAGCTGTTCCAGCGCGGCGCGCACCGGCGCCATCTCGGGCGCGTCCAGTGCGCGTTCCGCGTGGGCGGGCGCATAGCCGGCAGCGAGCAGGGCCTGGTTGCGCTCCTGCAGCGTGGCGCCGAGGGCGTCGAGCAGGGCGATCAGCGTCTCGCGGCCGGCACGCGAGCGGCCCGTCTCGATGCAGCTGAGATGGCGTTGCGAGACGCCGGTGCGCAGCGACAGCTCGAGCTGGCTGACGCGGCGGGACTTGCGCAGGATGGCGAGGGTGGCGGTCATGGCTTGGCTGTGGGCAGCAGGTGGACGATGCCGGCGGCGAGCAGCAGTATCAGCGCCGCCACGTCCAGCTTGACGACGGTGGCCAGCGGCGCTGGCAGCGTGCCGGTCGGGATGGCGAACAGCAGGAAGGACGCGACGCTGACGAGCCCCGCGACCAGTGCCGGGCCCCGCAAAGCGGGCTGCCACGCGGCCCAGGCGAGGAAGGCGGCGAGCAGGCCGAAGAGCACGGCGCGGTGGCGCAGCAGCAGTTCGAGGCCGGGTTCGCGGGCATCGACGCCGTAGAGGGCGGACAGCTTGGTGGCGCCCAGCACGCCGGCCAGCGGCAGGGCATGCAGCAGGGCGACGAGGGCGAGGGTGGCGGGGACGAGCAGCTTCATGGGGCGGACCTTAGGCCACGCGCCGCCGCTCGGCGATGACCTCCGAGGTCATTGCGGCGATGCACCCGGCGGCCGAGCATGAGGCCATCAACCACCGTCAACCGTCCCTCAAGGAGATCGTCATGAGAGCCGTCCTGATCCTCGTCCTCGCCGCCTTCGGCGCCTACTCGACCTATGTGATGTGGCAGGTCGGCTACCTCGGCATCTGGCAGGCCGGCATGAGCAGCCTCGGCGCCTGGCAGGTGCTGCTGGACCTCATCATCATGTCCTGGATCGCGCTGGGCTTCATCTGGCGCGATGCGCGGCAGACGGACCGCACGGTCTGGCCCTTCGCGCTGATCACGCTGGCCGCCGGCTCCTTCGGCCCGCTGCTCTATCTGCTGCTCAAGCCGTCGGGCCGCGGCAGCGCGCTGAGCGCCGCCTGAAGATTGGCGCGCGCGGCCGCCTCGAAGCGCGCGCGCAGGGCCTGAGTGCCGTACAGCGCCGGCCGGGCCAGAAAGCCTGCCAGGATGGCACCGCGCTTCTCGTTGAAGAGCGCCTGCGGCACGTGGGCGTACTCGCGGCGGATCTGCGTCTCGTACTCGGCAAAGCGCGCCGGCGCGGCGCCGAGGATGGCGAGGTCGATGTCGACGAGGAGCTGCTCGTCGGGCGTGGCCGCTGCCACGCTGTGACGCGTGGCCAGCACCAGGGCCGCGACGCGCCCGGCCACGTCGGCAGGCGCGCCGGCATCCAGCAGCGCGGCGCGCGCCCAGTCGGCGCTCAAGGCCTCGTTGTCATGCCGGTGCACGTCGTAGATCGCGTCATGGAACCACAGCGCGATCTCGATCTCGGCGGGCCGCTGGGCCAGATGGGCGAACTCGCCGCACAGGGCCACGCATTCGTCCAGATGCTGGCGCGTGTGATAGCCGCGGTGCGGCTCCGCATAACGGGCCAGCAGCTCGGCTTGCAGGGCCTCGCCGCCGCGCGCGCCCAGGGCTGCCCAGGCCTGCTTCATGGCAGCGGCTGGCCGAACATCAGGCGATGCCCATCGACGCTGCGCACACCGAACTCGCGCATGCCCCAGGGCTCGTCACGCAGCGGCTTGATGAGCTCGGCACCCCTGCCTTTGATCTCGGCGTACAACGTGTCGATATCGCTGACCTGCACATAGGCGAAATAGCTGTGGTCGCCGAGCTGGGCCGGCGGGATGGCGTCGGGACACTCGCCGGCCATGATGACGCAGGCATCGCGCTCCAACCAGCACCAGCCGGGGTCGCCCATGTCGTGGACGGCGAAGCCGAGCACGTCGCGATACCAGGCGGCGGAGCGCGCCAGATCGGGCACGGCGACGACGTAGCGAGGTTGGGCCAGCATCTGGCCATGTTAGGCCGGCACCGCGGCGGGATGGCCGCGGGCCCTCAGACGGCCGCCGCAACCCCGGCTGCCCGCGCCCCCAGCCGCACTTTGTCCCGCCCCGGCGGCGCGCCGAACAGGCGGCTGTACTCGCGGCTGAACTGCGAGGGGCTGTCGTAGCCGACGCTGTAGCCGATGGCCGCCACGTCGCCGGCGTCGGCCAGGATGCGCGCCCGCGCCTCCTGCAGCCGGATCAGCTTCTGGTACTGCAGCGGGCTCATGGTCGTCGCGCCGCGGAAGTGGCGGTGGAAGGACGACTCGCTCATGGCCACCATGTCGGCCAGCATGGGAATGGAGATGGCCTCGGCATGATGGGCGCGGATGAAGCGGATGGCCCGGCCGATCTGCGACAGCCGGCTGTCCGCCAGGCCGATCTGTCTCATCATGGCGCCTTGCGGGCCGTGCAGCAGACGCCACACCAGCTCACGCTCCACCAGCGGCCCCAGCACGGCGGCGTCGCGCGGCGAGTCCTTCAGCCTCAGCATGCGCACCACGGTGTCGATGAGGTCTTCCGAAGCATTGCTGACGGCATAGCCCGCGGGTTCCGATGCCGCCGCCGCGGGGCCCATCTCCAGCAGCAGGGAGGAGATGGTGGAGGCGCGCAGCGTCATGCCGGCGCCGAGATAGGGCTTGTCGGGGCTGGCCTCGATGACGCAGCCGGCAATCGGCAGCTCCACGCCCACGACGAGGAACTGGCCCTGGCCGTACTCGAACACCTCATCGCCCAGCATGGCGCGCTTGGCGCCCTGGGCGACGATGACGAAGGTCGGCTCCATCACATGGTGGACCATCTCGGTAGGAGCCTCCACCGAGCCCGCGAAAACGTCCCCCGGGCGGCGCTCGCCCATGGGGGCGGCGTGGCGCTGGATGAGCTGCCGCAATGCTTCGAGTGAACCCATGCCGACACCGTAACCGCTGCTCCCGGCGCGCTCAAGGGGCGGCTGGACGATAGGGCCTGGATTGAGCGAATCGTGCAAGAGCTTGGTGGTTTTGGGCTACCGCCCCTGGGCCGATCGGCGCGCCCAGCGGGCGCCCCGCGCACGATGGGCGAATCGTGCAATCACATGACCGGATTTGGCTGCTCCAAACGGCGGTCAGCCGATTCAATGCGGGCCTTCATCCAGGAGGTCGCAATGATGATGCAAGGCAACACCATCCTCGTCGCCGGCGGCGCCCGCGGCATCGGGCGCGGCGTGGCGGAGCTGCTGTGCCGGCTGGGCAACGAGGTCATCGTCTTCGATGCCGAGCCGGGCGCGGCGCAGGCGGTGGCGCGCAGCGTTCCCGGCATGCGGGCCGTCGACCTGGACCTGGCCGATCCCTGGAGCGTCGCCGGCTTCACCGAGCAGGTCACGGCGGCCTGTCCGGGCCTGAACATGCTGGTCAACATCGCCATCGCCTTCCCGGTGAGATCCCTGCCCGGCATGCAAGCCCTGCTCGAAGACGACGGCAGCCTCGAGAGGCTGGAGGCGCAGCGGCTGGGCATGCAGCACCTGACCGGCGCGCTGCTGCCGCACTTCCGCAAGCGCAGCCACAGCGCGGTGCTGAATGTGTCCGCCGGGCCGATGCCGGCTTCGCTGCGGCCGGCCATGGACGGCGGCATGCCGGGCTGCAGCCTGTCGGTCAGGAAGCGCTGGGTCAGGGCCTGCATCGACGTGATCGACGTCGCCCTGCCATCCCGTGCGCAGCGCATGAGCCCGGCGCCGGCTGCCCGGCCGCCCGGCGTCGCGCGGGCCGAGTTCATCTCCAGCGTGGCCCATCTGCTCGCCGAGGGCCTGCACGAAGCGACTGCGCTGACGCGGCTGCGGGCGCTGTGGCCCGCGGCACCCGCGGCGGCGACGCGACAGACCCGGGACGACGATCTGGTCTCCGAGGTCCATTGAGAGGCCGCGCCATTGACCTGCACCGCATAACGCTGCAGACTCGCGGCCTTCATCCATCCAGCCGAACAGGAGAAAGCCATGGAACAAGCAGATCGTGTCGCCCTCCTCGAGTCGGCTGCGCTGAGCGCCCCAGGCCACTGAACCTGCGCTCGACCCTGCGTTCATCGCGGGTCCATTGATCGCCGCGCAATCCGCGGCCGGCTTCCCATCCCTTCACCTTCGTGCGCCGACGCGTACGAAGCGGGTCCGCGCCAGCGCGCGGACGAAGCCCAATCAATGGACTCCCATGATCGAATTCGATTTCGAAACCCTGCACGCTTTCGGGCTGACACCCGCCCTCGCGAGCCGTGCCACTCAACTCACCGCTCCCGAACCCGGCCTGCGCCTGGCGCGCGTCACCGAGGTGCAGCGCAACTGCTTCACCCTGCATGACGGCCGCTGCGAGCTGCTGGCCCGCGAGCTGCCGCGGCTGGTGCAGCAGCTGCAGACCACGGCCCAGCTGCTGACCATCGGCGACTGGGTCGCCGCCCACATCGACGCCCATGGCGAGGCCTGGATCGTCGAGCGGGTCGAGCCCGTCACGCAGATCGCGCGCCGCGCCAACGACGGGCGCCGCCAGCCGCTCGCCAGCAATGTCGATGCGGCCCTGCTGGTGATGGGACTGGACACCGACTTCAACGCCCGCCGCATGGAGCGCTATATCGCGATGGTGCGGGCCTGCGGCGTGGTGCCGGTCGTCGTGCTGACCAAGCTGGACATCGCGCCGGACGCGCAGGCGCGCATCGCCGAGATGTACGCCCGCCTGCCGGCGACCGTGCCGGTGCTGCCGGTCAATGCCTTGACGCGCCAGGCCGCCAACGAGATCGCCCCCTGGCTGCATGCCGGCCAGACCCTGGTGCTGCTCGGGTCCTCGGGCGCCGGCAAGTCGACGCTGATCAACACCCTGGCCCATGCCGACCAGGCGACGGGCGGCGTGCGCAAGGGCGACGGCTGCGGCCGCCACACGACGACGGCTCGCACCCTGCACCTGTGCCCGCTGGGCGGCTGCATCATCGACACGCCGGGCCTGCGCACCTTCCGGCCGGATGCGGACGCGAAGACGCTGGCGGCGACCTTCGAGGACGTGCAGTCGCTCGCGCAGCAATGCCGCTTCCGCGACTGCCGACACGAGGGCGAGCCCGGCTGCGCGGTCCAGGCCCATGTCGACGCGGACCGCCTCGAGAACTACCAGAAGCTGCTGCGCGACGCCCAGCGCGGCGAGATGACGCCGCTGCAGCGCATCGAGCAGCGCGGCAAGTGGAAGGCCATCGGCAAGGCCGGCAGCCAGCGCGCGCGGGACAAGCGGGTGTGAGCCCGCCAGTCCGCTCAGCCCGCCCGTGCCTTCTCCCTCTCCTGCAGCGCCCGCCACATGACCTTGCCGGCACCGCTCTTGGGCAGGCTGTCGACGAACTCGATGA
The DNA here is from genome assembly GCF_059415865.1 of Roseateles sp. GW821-FHT09H10. Classification (NCBI taxonomy): domain Bacteria; kingdom Pseudomonadati; phylum Pseudomonadota; class Betaproteobacteria; order Burkholderiales; family Sphaerotilaceae; genus Roseateles; species Roseateles sp. GW821-FHT09H10. Next base: position 948,355 of record NZ_JBWKOB010000002.1, read on the forward strand.
GGGCGGGCACCTTGTAGGCGGCCATGTTGGCGCGACACCAGTCGCGCAGCTGCTCTTCGGTCAGCGCCTCATGGCCGGCGCGCCGCACGACGACGGCCTTGACGGTCTCGCCGCGGTAGGCGTCGGGCGCCGAGATGATGCAGGCCTCGGCAATGCCGGGGTGGGCATGCATCAGGTTCTCGACCTCGCTGGGCCAGACCTTGAAGCCGCTGGCGTTGATCATGCGCTTCAAGCGGTCGGTCATGAAGAAGTAGCCGTCGGCGTCGACGAAGCCGATGTCGCCGGTGCGGAAAAAGCGCTTGCCGTCGAACTCGATGAAGGCAGCGGCCGTCGCATCCAGGCGCCGCCAGTAACCGTCAAACACCATGGGGCCGTGCACGATGATCTCGCCGGCCTCGCCGACGGGCAGTTCCTGCAGCGTGTCGGGGTCGACGACGCGCGAGTCGCAGCTCATATAGGGCACGCCCAGGCATTGCTGCTTGGGAGCGTCGTAGGGGTTGCTGTGGCTGGGCGCGGCCGTCTCGGTCAGGCCATAGCCTTCCATGTAGCGCAGACGCCAGCGCTGCCACAGCCGCTCGGCAATGGCCTGCGGCATGGAGGCGCCGCCGCCGCCGATGGTGACCATGCTGCTCATGTCGAAGCTGTCCACCTGCGGGCTGGCCAGCATGTCGATGACCATGGTCGGGATGTTGGTCCAGCGCGTGACGCGGTGTTCCTTGATCAGATGGGCGGCGTATTCGCGCTGCCAGCGCGGCATCAGCACCAGGCAGGCGCCGGCCGCCAGCGTGCCGTGCATGATGACGACCATGCCGGTGATGTGGAACATCGGCACGACGCCGAGCACGACGTCTTCATGGCTGACATTGGCCCACAGGCCGCCGGCAAAGATGTTGTGCTGCAGGCTGCGGTGCTTGTGCATGCAGCCCTTGGGGTGGCCCGTGGTGCCACTGGTGTAGGGCAGCAGGGCAAGGTCGTCGGCGCCGACGTCCAGCGTGGGCGGAGTGGCGGTGCAGGCCAGGGCATCGGCCCAGGCGGTGGTGCCGGCGGGCAGGGCGATGTCGGCGTTGAGCCAGTCGGCCCAACCCGGCGGAAGGCCATGGCCCTGGGTGCGGCCACCGGGCAGCACCTCGGCCAGGCGGGTCACCACCAGATCCTTGGCGGCCATGCCTGCCGACAGCCACTCGGCGCTGAGGTCGGCACTCGTGATGGCCAGCACGGCACCGCTGTCCTCGATCAGGTGCCTGATCTCCGCCGCCTTGTTCATCGGGTTGACGGGCACGACGACGGCATTCGCGCTGAGGACGGCGTAATGGGCGATGACGAGCTGGGGGCAGTTCTGCAGGCCCACCAGCACGCGGTCGCCTCGTCGGATGCCCCGCTGGGCCAGCCAGGCGGCCAGGCGCGCCACTTGGGCGGCCAACTCGGCGTAGGTCGTCGTCTGGCCGAGGAAGACCAGGGCGGGCCGCTGCGGGAAGCGGCGTGCGTTGATGGCGAGGTTGTCCGGCAGGGCCGTGGCCGGTGGCTCGATGGCGTGGGGCACGCGGACGGGCCAGAACTGGTGATGTGCTCGGCTCATGATGCTGTCTCCGTTTTCCTCTGCGCGACGACGAGATAGACACCGAGCAGCGTCACACCCATGCCGGCGATGGCTTGTGCGCCGAGTGTCTCGCCGAACAGCAACCACGCCATCACCGAGGTGACAGAGGGCACCAGATACATGGTGCTGGTCACGGCCGTCACCCGGCCATGGCGCAGCATGTAGAACATCAGGCTGATGCCGCCGGCCGTCAGCACCAGGATGCTCCAGGCCATGGCCACCAGCACCGAGGCATTCCATTCGATGCGCATGGGCTCCAAGGCCCAGGCCAGGGGCAGGGTCACGGCCAGCGAGGCCGCGAACTGCACGACCTGGCCGGTGCGCAGGTCGAAATGCGGCACGAAGCGCTTCTGGTAGAGCGTGCCGCCGGTGATGGCAAGCAGGGCCATCAGGCAGAGCAGCAGCGGCGGCCCGTAGCTGGTGCCGAGGTTGAGCTTGTGCCAGATGACGAGGATGACGCCGGCCAGGCCCAGCGCCACGCCCGCCCATTGCCGCGGCGCGACACGCTCGCCGATCAGCGGCGCCGCGGCGGCGACCAGCACCGGCTGCAGGTTGACGATCAGCGCCGCCGTGCCTGCCGGCAGGCCCTGGCGGATCGAGACCCAGACGCCGGCGAGGTAGAGGGCCTGGATGCCCAGGCCCGAGACGGCCAGGTGGGCCATGTCGCGCCGCGACGGCCACGCCGCCCGCGCCGCCAGTGCCAGGCCCAGCATCAGCGCGACGACGCCGGCATAGCGCCAGGCCAGAAAGGTCAGCGGGTCGGCGTAGGGCGCGGCCAGCTTGGCGACGATATAGCCGGTGGCCCAGATGAAGATGAACAGCGGGGGAGCAATGCGGTCGAGGGCGGTCATCGCCGCCCATCATGCCTAACCGGCCAAGACCCTCGCACTCATGAGGCGCACCAGCTCCGCGGGCTCCGGCAGCGGGCCGGGCAGGGGCAGGCCGGTGAAGGCTGCGTCCAGGCTCAGATGCGACAGGCCATGGGCCAGGCTCCAGCCAGTCAGCGCGATCAGCGGCCCCGAGGTGGCGTCGAAGCGCGTGGCCGCGTCGAGCAGCACGCGAAAGCTCGCTTCGGCGGCGCGGTCCAGGCCCGGGTGCTGCTGGCGCGAAGCCAGCACGGGGCCGAACATCAGGCGAAAGCGCGCCGGCCGGCGCCGCGCGAAGTCGACATAGGCGGCGGCGATGGCCAGCAGCTGCTCGCGCGCATCGCCCGGGTGGGCGTCGACGCCGGTCTGCATGGCGGCGCCGAGCTGCTCGAAGCTGCGCGCCGCCAGCGCCGCCAGCAGCTCGGGCAGGCCGGCAAAGTGGTGATAGGGCGCCGCATGCGACACGCCGGCGATGCGGGCCACGTCGCGCAGGCTCAAGCCCGCCGCGCCACGCTGGGCCAGCAGGGCCTCGGCGGCGTCCAGCAGGGCTTCGCGCAGCTCGCCATGGTGGTAGGCGCCGGCCGCCTTGGCGCGCGGCCGCGGCGGCTTCTCGCCGGCGGTGGGGCTGGCCGGCTTCGCGGGACGCGGCGCCCGCGCCGATCGGGCAGGGGTGGTCTTCGCGGCGGGCGTTCGGGCCGAAGCAGGCTTGCTCATGCGCCGCATCTTGCCATCGTCAAGATCGAGGCGGATACTGCCCTCATCTTTACACCGTCAAGATCATGCTTCCCTTCGCATGGCAGGGCGGACAGCAAGGAGAGTGCGGCCATGTATCACGCCATCGTCAAGCGCAAGCTGCTGAACGCCTTTGCCGAGCTGAACGCGGGGCGCTATGAGGGCATCCCGGCGCAGTTCGGCGCCGCGCACCGGCACTGCATGGTGGGCGACCACGCCCTCGGCGGCGAGCGCCGCGACCTGGCCGCGACGACGCGCTGGTATGGCCGGCTGCAGCGCCTGCTGCCGGGCCTGCGCTTCGAGGTGGACGGCATCTGGGTCAGCGGCTGGCCCTGGCGCACGCGCGCCGTCGTCGCCTGGCGCGACCGCTTCCAGCTGCCGGGCGGCCGCGAGGGCAGCAACCGCGGCATGCACGAGTTCGAGCTGCGCTGGGGCCGGGTCAGCGCCTTGACGGTGCATTGCGATACGGCCCGGCTGGCGGGCTATCTGGCCGAAGTGGCGGCGGCCGGTCAGCCCGAGGGGCTGGCGGCACCGATCACCGACTGACGGCGCAGGTCGGCCTCGATCAGCTCGTGCAAGCAGGGCAGGCACAGGCAGCCGCTGTACTGCTCGGCGAGCTGCACGCGCAGCCTCTCGGTGAGGCGGATGCCGAAGCAGGCGCAGTGGCCGGCATTGACGCCACATTCGAAGCCGCCGCCACAGCGCGGGCACTGGATGTCGAGCAGGGGGCCGTTCATTTGCGGCATTCGCGCAGCGCCGCCTCGCAGAGTTCGGCGAGCGCGCCCATGTCGATGTCGGACAGGCGCTTGATGTAGATACAGCCCTTGCCGGCGCGGTGCTTGCCCATCCGGGACAGCAGCTCGGCATGCTGGCTCGCGTCGCAGGTCAGGTAGAGGCTGATGTCGCCCTTGCCGCCGGCGCCGCTGGCAAAGCCGATCTCGAAGACGTCACCCTCGCGGCCGCTTTCATAGACATAGTGGTAGTCGCCGAAGCCGACCATGCGGCCCCACATCCTGGGCGGGTGGCCGCTGACGCGCTGCATCAGGGCCGCCAGCGCCCGGCAGTCGGCCGCGCGAGCTTCGGGCTGGGCGTCGAAATGGGCCTCGACATCGGCATCGGTCTTGACGGTCTTGTTGGCTGCGGCCATGGCAGTGCTCAGACGGGTGATGAGCGGGGATTGTGGATCGGCTGCCGCCGGTGTGCAGGCGGCGGTGAGGGGCAGGCTCAGGCCAGCGGGAACTGCGGGTCTTCCGGCGGCGCCAGCGGCGTCGCGCGCGCCAGGGCCATCCAGGTCGCGAAGTCGGGCTTGTGGGCGCGCTTGGGTGCCGGGCGGGCCAGTTCGAGGTGGGTCGCGTGGCCGATCAGCACGCCGTACTCGGGCGGGATCTCCTCGGGCTGGGCGATGCCCGCCTTGATGACGAACCAGCACTGGCCGCACAGGGCGCGGTAGGCGGCCGACTTGGCCGGGCGGCGCAACTCGCCCAGCAGGTCGGCGCGGCTGACCTTGATCTCGTGGATGGCGGGCTCGAGATAGTCCTCCACCGTGCTGTGGCGGATGGAATAGACGTCGGGCATGGCGTTGACCCAGAGCGTCTTGCCGCCCTCCTCGCCATCCGGGGCGGGCAGGCCGGCGCGCAAGCTGAGGCCCCGCCAAGCGATGCGGCCGGCGCGCTGCATCTCGGTGGCGACGCGCTCGACCAGGCCCTCGTGGGCGTCGCGGGCGGCGCGGTTGCGCGTCAGCGAGGCGGCGATATGGGCCACGCCCGCATCCGTCACGCGCAGGCGTTCACGGCCGTCGGCCTCCTGCAGGCGCTCGACCCAGCCGGCCGCGAGCAGTTCGACCTCGACGAAGTCCTGGCTGGGCCAGCCGGCGCTGCGCCACAGCAGGCGCAGGCGCTGCAGATGGAGGCGGGTGGGGGCGGACATGGCCCCATCTTCTCCCGAACCGGAATTGAAAAAGCCCCCGGCCGGCAGGCACGGGGGCTTTGCGAGGCGTCAGCCTGAGCTTACGGGCGCTCGCGCTTGGGCAGGGCGGTCATGCCCTGGCCGGCGGTGGCGCTGGGCACGGCGAAGAAGGTCCAGACGCTGTTGGCCGGGAAGGCCAGCGTGGCGTTGGTGTAGATGGCGGTGGCCGAGGTCGGCACCGTCACGTCCACCTGCGACGAGGTCGTCGACGAGATGCTGTTGGGCACGGACACGGTGCCCGGGGCGACGTTGGACGCGATGGCGCTGAAGTCGACGTTCAGCGACGTGCTCACGGTCGGCAGGGCGTTGACGAGGCGGACCTTGACGTTGCCGGTGACGGTGGGCAGGCGGTTGTCGTCGTCGAGCACGGACAACTTGGGCGCGGCGGCATCGCCCCAGACCAGCAGGGTGTAGTCCTTGCCGGCCGCGAGCGTCGGGGCGTTGAAGCTGACCGCGGCGCCGTTGACGTTGGCGCTCAGCGTGCTGGCGCCCGAGGCGGTGGTCACATACTCGCTGATCAGCGGGCTGATGGCGGGGGCGGCGAACATGGCCTGGCCGTTGATGGCCGAGCTCACGTTGCCACCGGCGGTCAGCGCGGCGACGGTGCGCACGCGCGACTGCGTGTTGGCGAAGTTCTTGACGGCGCCCTTCTGGACCAGGCTGATGCCGTTGACCAGCACGCCGCCGTCCGAGGCGGTCAGGATCAGCGTGTTGACGCTGGCCGAGTCCAGGGTGACGGCCGGGATGTCCAGGCGCAGGTCGGTGCGCTTGTTGTAGCCGGTCACGCGCACGCGGAAGGTGCCCGAGTTGATCTGGATGTAGCCGCTGCCGGCGCCGCCCTGCAGATTGGTCGTCAGCGCGGTGGCGGAGTCCAGGGGATCGGTGGCCGTGGTGACATAGATGTCCAGGGCGCCGGCATCGGGTGCCAGGTTCAGCACCAGCAGCTTGGCCTTGTTGGCCTCGGGCACCGTCTCGGCTTCCTGCAGCAGCGTCGTGCGCACGGCACCGGCGAAGCCGTAGGTGATGAAGGTGTAGTTGCTGCCCTGGGCCAGCGTGGGCGTCGTGGCCGACACGCTGGTGCCGACGTCGCTGGTCAGCACCTTGGTGGCGGTGGCGTTGGTGTCGACCGTGCCGTACTCGCCGACGGCCGCGTAGGCGACCTTGCTGTTGATGGTCTTGTCGTTGACCGACAGATCCAGCTGGGCGTAAGAGCGCGTGGCATTCAGCAGGCGCACTTGGGTATTGCTGTCGCCGCCGCCGCCGCCGCCGCAGGCGGTCAGGAATGCAGTGGCTGACAGGCTCAGCGTCAGGACCAGACGGGTGGCCCAGGGGGTGAATCGCATCGAAAACTCTCCGAAAAAACCAAACCGCCGGGCCTGATTGCCAAGGTGCGGCCAAATACGCGGACTCGCGATTAGAACTCAAGCCGAGGATGTCACGGTTTCCCGCATCTAGCGGCCGGTGAAGAACTGTTGCTGCGCCAGCACCACTGGGGTGAGGAGAACACTCCAATTCCGGCGCCAGAGCCTCGCTAGCATCGCCGGGATGAACTATCCCCACCTCCTCGCCCCCCTGGATCTCGGCTTCACGACGCTGAAGAACCGCGTGCTGATGGGCAGCATGCACACCGGCCTGGAGGACGGGCGCAAGCACTTCGAGCGCATGGCCGTGTTCTTCGCCGAGCGCGCCAAGGGCGAGGTCGGGCTGATCGTGACGGGCGGCTTCGCGCCCAATATCGAGGGCTGGGCCAAGCCCTTTGCCGGCACGCTCGCCACCTCGGGCGCCGCGCGCCGCCACAAGATCATCACGGACGCCGTGCACGCCGAGGGCGGCAAGATCGCGCTGCAGATCCTGCACACCGGCCGCTACGGCTATTCGCCGCTGTGCGTGGCGCCGTCGCGCATCCAGAGCCCGATCTCGCCCTTCACGCCGCGCGAGCTCAGCAGCCGCGGCATCGAGCGCCAGATCAAGGCCTTCATCCGCTGCGCCAAGCTGGCCCGCGAGGCCGGCTACGACGGCGTCGAGGTCATGGGCAGCGAGGGTTATTTCATCAACCAGTTCCTGGTGGAACACACCAACCAGCGCACGGACGCCTGGGGCGGCTCGTATGAGAACCGCATGCGCCTGCCGCTGGAGATCCTGGCCCGCATGCGCGAGGCCGTGGGGCCGGACTTCATCATCATCTACCGCCTGTCCATGCTGGACCTGGTGCCCAATGGCAGCAGCTGGGACGAAGTGATGGAACTGGCCCGGCGCGTGGCCAAGGGCGGCGCGAACATCATCAACACCGGCATCGGCTGGCACGAGGCGCGCATCCCGACCATCGCGACCAGCGTGCCCCGCGCGGGCTTCGCCTGGGTGACGGCCAAGGTCCGCGCCCAGCTGCGTGCCGAGGGCATCACGACGCCGCTGATCACCAGCAACCGCATCAACACGCCCGAGGTGGCCGAGGGCGTGCTGGCCGACGGCTCGGCCGACATGGTGTCCATGGCGCGGCCCTTCCTGGCCGACTCGCATTTCGTGCAGAAGGCCCGCCAGGGCAGGGCGGACGAGATCAACACCTGCATCGCCTGCAACCAGGCCTGCCTGGACCACACCTTCGCGCAGAAGATCTCGACCTGCCTGGTCAACCCGCGGGCGGCCTATGAGCAGGAGATCGTGATCCGGCCCATCGCTTCAACCGGTGGCGCGAAGAAGCGCATCGCCGTCGTCGGCGCCGGCCCAGCGGGCCTCGCCGCCGCGACGACGCTGGCAGAGCGCGGCCATGCGGTGACGCTGTTCGACGGCGCTCACGAGATCGGCGGCCAATTCAACATGGCCAAGCGGGTGCCGGGCAAGGAGGAGTTCCAGGAAACGCTGCGCTACTTCGGCCGCCGCATCGAGATCACCGGCGTCGAGCTGAAACTGAACTGTCGGGTCTCGGCCGAGGAGCTGAAGGGCTTCGACGAGGTGCTGCTGGCCACCGGCGTCAGCGCCCGCAACCCGAAGATCAAGGGCCAGGATGAGGGCATGGCCCGCGGCCAGGTGCTGAGCTATATCGACGTGCTGCGCCACGACAAGCCGGTGGGGGGCCGCGTGGCCATCGTCGGTGCCGGCGGCATCGGCTTCGACATGGCCGAATACCTGCTGGAGGCCGGCCATTCGCTGACGCTGGACCCGGCCGCCTGGCGCCGCCACTGGGGCGTGGGTGATCCGGAACAGGTGCGTGCCGGCCTGCTGCGCCCGGCCCCCGACGCGCCGACGCGGAGAATCACGCTGCTGCAGCGCAAGGCCGGCAAGCCCGGCGCGGGCCTGGGCAAGACGACGGGCTGGATCCACCGCGCCGCGCTGAAGATGAAGAACGTCGACATGCTGGCCAGCGTCAACTACGAGCAGATCACGCCCGAGGGCCTGTGGGTCAGCTATGGCGAGGGTCGCAAGGACACCCAGCTCATCGAGGCCGACACCATCGTGCTGTGCGCCGGCCAGGAGCCGCTGCGCGAGCTGGAAGCGCCTCTGAAGGCCGCCGGCGTCAATGTCCACCTGATCGGCGGCGCGCTGGAAGCTGGCGAGCTGGACGCCAAGCGGGCCATCCTGCAAGGGACCAAGCTCGCCTGCTCGCTTTAGTTCTGAGAAAGGTCCCAGAGCTGGTAGAGGGTGTCGCAGTCCTGCTCGACGATCTCCAGGCCCTGGGCCAGGTCGAAGCTGGAGTCGTACCAGCCGCAGTCCAGCTTGCGGGCAGCGCCGGTGCTGTTGACGCAACGCAGCGCCGCGCCCTGGGGCAGCTTGGAGTTGGACCAGGACGACTGCGAGTTGAAGAATTGCATGGTGTCGGCTCCGTGTTTCTGAAGGGGCGGCGTCGTGTTCAACGCCATGCCGTCAGCATCGCGGCCAAGCCTTTTTCGGGACATCACCCGGAGGGTGGACCGAGGGGGGATGGCGGTGGGGGGCATCCCCCGCCTCTCCCCCCCAAAGAGGGATATAAATTGGGGTCAGAGTCAATTAATGACCCTCCAGCGGCCGGTCGGCGCGGCCTGAGCTAGGCTGGCGCGCCTGCCAGGAGCCCCCATGCCCGACACCCCCATCACCGCGATCAGCCCCATCGATGTGGCCGCCGGCCTGACCGAGCTGTGGTCGCCGCGCGTTGTCGGCGCCTTCGACGACAACTACGTCAAGGTCGCCAAGGTGCAGGGGACCTTCGGCTGGCATCGCCACCCCGAAGAGGACGAGCTTTTCCACATCCTGCGCGGCCAGCTGCGCATCGAGATGCGCGACGGTGCCGTCACGCTGCAGGCGGGCCAGATGTATGTCGTGCCGCGCGGCGTCGAGCATTGCCCCGTGGCCGAGCAGGAGTGCCTGCTGATGCTGGTGGAGCGCAAGACGACGCTGCACAGCGGCGACTCGCCCAACGAGAAGACGCGCTCCATCGAGGAGCAGCTCGGCCAGCGCTAGGCCCGGCTCAGTTCCCGGCGCGCGTCGCTGCCTATCCAGCGCGCCGCCTTCTCTTGGCGCGTACACAGCCGCTCCGCCACAGTGAGCGCAGGCTCACGTAGCGCCAGGCTGCGCTTGCCGATCTGGCGCAGGGCCCAGTTGACGGCCTTCTTGACGAAGTTGCGCTCGTCGTCCGCCGCGGCCTCGATGAGGGGCAGGCGGGCGATGAAGTCGGCATCCGGCCGCGTCTTCTGGTGCACGGCGGCGATGGCCAGCAGCGCGAAGCCGGCGCGTTTTTCGAACTCCGGCCCCCGCGCGGCCCAGCGGGGGATGAGGCCCCAAGCCAACGGGCTCTTCACGAAGGCATTGGTGCAGGCCTGGTCGCAGACGTCCCAGGCGCGCATGCCGGCCACCCAGTGGTCCATCTGCGCCACCGTCAGCCTGGCTGGCTCGGCCACCATGCCGGCCAGGATCTGGGCGTCGGGGATGCCCGTGTCCCACAGCGCCAGGGCCAGTTCGTGGTCGCGCCTGAACTCGCGGGCCAGGGCGCGCAGCGTCGGCACGGCCAGGCCAAGGCGGGCGTCGCCGGTCAGGCCGAAGCGGGCCATGGCCTCCAGGGCTTCGGGGCGGGCCCGTTCACGCAGCGCGGCGAGGGCGAGAGGCAGGCGTTCGCTGCTCATGCGGCTCTCAGCGCCCGCCGCCCGACTGGGCCTGGATGAGCTTGCCCGTCGTGTTGCCCTCCTCGCGGCCGTCGGCGTCACGATGCAGGTAGTCGAACACCTCGGCCTGCCTGACCTGGACCTTCTGCCCGACCTGCAGGCCGGGGATGTCGCGGGGCTGGTTCTGCAGCAGGCCGGTGATGGCGTCGCCGGCCCAGCCCGTCACCTCCACCCACATCCATTCGCGGCCGCCGCCGGGAATGGGGAAGGGCGCCTTGACCAGCAGGTACTCGCCGGGCTTGAGCCCGCGCGCGAAGGTCTTCTGCAGCGCCGGCAGCCTGGCGCGGGCCAGGCGGCTGGCTTCGCGGATGGCGTCGTCGTGGCGGATATCGCGCGCCGTGTCCTCGCCCGATCCATACAGCGCGTGCAGCAGCGCCTGCTGCCTTGCCGGGCCGTCCGCGCCGGCATAGGCGTCGAAGCCGATCTCGACCAGCGGGTTGTCCGGGTCGCCGTCTTCCCGCTGCGCCTGGGCCAGGCGCAGCCGCGCCCGGCTGGTCGCGCCGGCCTTGAGCCTGGACGTCTGATGCTGGCGCACGCCGTCATGCCGGATCGCGGCCAGGTCGAGGTCGAACTGCCCCGCAACGGCCGGCCGCCCGCCTTCCACCAAGGTTTGCGCCAGCCCGTTGATGAGATTGCCGGCGGGGTCGTTGGTCGACCAGCCGAAGCCGTGGACGACCAGGTCGGGCAGGCCGAACTTGGCCATGCCCAGCGTGACGGCGCGCACCAGGCCCCGATCTGCATAGGCGTGGATGACGGTGTGCCGGGTGACGTCCGGGAGCTGGGCCTGCCAGGTGGCCAGGCGGCGCTCGCGCCAGGCTTCGGGCGTGAAGACCTCGCGGGTCTCCTCGTCCCACAGCAGGCCGCCGGTGTCGCGGGCCACCTGCTCGCCGAGCGCCATCGACGCGCGATAAGCCGGCAGACCGGTCGGATGGGCGAAGGCCAGGATCAGCACCTGGCGCGCGCCCTGCAGCCCCTTGGCCTGCGCCTCACTCAGGCCGTGGCCGAACAACTTCACCATCTCGGGTGAAGGCGGCGTGTAGTTCCGCGCCGCATCGGTCTCCCAGATCGCCTGCACCACCGGCTCGGCGGGCGGCTTGGGCAGAACGGTCACGGCCCGGGGCAGGCCGGGGCCGGCGGCCAGGCGGGCCTTCAGCGCCGCGCGGGGATCCTTGGTTGGCGGTGTCGGGTAGTAGATCGCCAGCACATAGGTCGCGATGGGCGCCGTCAAGCCGCCGGCCGCCACCGGATCGCCCGGCGCTGCCCGCGCCAGCAGCGCCAGCGGCAGCAGGCAAAGCATCAGCAATCGACTCAGCAAGCTCATGAAGATCCCGGGGATGGAGGCGGCCGCATTCTGCAATCGCCACGCGGCCCTTGACTTCGAGTGCACTCGAGCTCGTCCAATGGCGGTATGAAGAACGCCGTCGACGACCCTCCCCTGCTGCTGATCGGCGCCCTGGCCGTGCGCTGCGGCAAGTCCGTCCACGCCATCCGCTGGTACGAGGCCCAGGGCCTGGTGCCCGGCGTGGCCCGTGACGCGGGCGGGCGGCGGCGCTACCGCGAGCAGCACGTCGCCTGGCTGGAACTGATGGAGAGGCTGCGCACCACCGGCATGTCCATCGCCGAAATGCGGCGCTACACGGAACTGGTCACCCAGGGCCGCAAGAGCCTGGGCGCGCGCCGCGACATGCTGGCCGCCCACCGTGCCGGCGTGCTGGCCACCATCGCGCGCTGGCAGGAAGCCCTGGCGGCCCTGGACCAGAAGCTGGATTTCTACGACGACTGGATCGCCACCGGCCAGCGCCCGGCCCGCGATCCGCTGAACCCCAGGAGCAAGCCATGAACACCCCCGCCGCCAACAAGGCCCTGCTGCAATCCATCTACGCCGCCCTGGCCGACGGCGACGGCCGCCCGCTGCGCGACGCCATGGCCGAGGACTTCAGCTGGACCATCGCCGGCCACTCGGCCTGGTCGCGCTGCTGGAGCGGCCGCGAGGCCGTGCTGCAGGAGTTGCTGGCGCCGCTGATGAAGCGCTTCTCGACGCGCTACCGCAGCCATGCCGAGCACTTCATCGCCGACGACGACACGGTGGTCGTGCAATACCGCGGCGAGGTGAGGACCACGGCGGGCGAGGCCTATGACAACCACTACTGCATGGTCTACCGCGTCCAGGACGGCCGGCTGCGCTCGGTGACCGAGTACATGGACACCGACCTGGCCTGCCGTGTCCTCGGCACGCCCTCGCCATGAGGCGCGGCCTTATGCGCTTCGCTCATGAGCAGCTTCACCAATCCTGACAAGGGGCTTCGCAAAGCCAAGGACAATGCGGCACCGCCCTTTCGTCGCCTGCCATGAAGCTGCTACCCCTCTTCTCGTCGCTTGCGCTGGCCCTGACCCTGAGCTGCGCCGCCCCTGTTGCCCACGCCGCCACCGGCCCGGGCGTGTCCTGGCAGGCCGCCGCGGCCGATGCCGACATCGACCGCTACTTCGTCCAGGCCAAGGCCGAGAAGAAGCCGGTGCTGCTGTACTGGGGCGCCAAGTGGTGCCCGCCCTGCAACCAGCTCAAGGCGACGCTGTTCAACCGCGCCGACTTCATCGAGCAGAGCAAGGCCTTCGTGGCCGTCGGCATCGACGGCGACGGTCCCGGCGCGCAGAAGCTGGGCACGCGCTTCAAGGTGCGCGGCTACCCGACGATGATCCTGTTCAACCCGGCCGGCACCGAGATCACCCGCCTGCCCGGCGAGGCCGATGCGGCCCAGGTCATGAAGGTGCTGCAGCTGGGTCTGTCCAGCGGCCGCCCGGTCAAGGCCGTGCTGGCCGATGCCAAGGCCGGCAAGAAGCTCAACGCCAACGAATGGCGGCTGCTGGGCTTCTACGGCTGGGAAACCGATGAGCAGCAACTGCTGCCTATTGAACAGCGCCCGGCCACGTTGACCCAGCTGGCCAAGGCCAGCGAAGGCGTCGACACCGAGACGACGACGCGGCTGTGGCTGAAGTCCATCGGAGCGCTGGGCGAAGGCAAGACGGCCGACCCGGCCCAGCTGCCGCGGCTGCGCGCCGTGCTGGCCGACGGGCCCCAAGCCCGCGCCCAGATGGACGTGCTGACCAACGAGGCCCCCGACCTCGTCAAGGCGCTGGCCCCGCAACCCGGCGAGGCGCGCAACGCCCTCATCGCCGAGTTCGACGCCACCCTGAAGCGCCTCAACGAAGACGGCACGCTGTCACGCACCGACCGCCTGAATGCGCTGCAGGCCCGCATCGACCTGGCCCGCATCGACACCGCCAAGGACGACCATTTCCCCAAGAATCTGCCCGCCGCCCTGCTGACCGAGGCCCGCGAGCAGACCAGCCGCGCCAACCGCGAGGTGACCGATGGCTACGAGCGCCAAGCCGTCATCACCGAAGCCGCCCATCTGCTGGGCCGCGCCGGCCTGTGGAAGGAGAGCGACGACCTGCTGAAGTCGGCGCTGGCGCGCAGCCACTCGCCCTACTACCTGATGAGCCAGCTCGGCGGCAATGCGCGCAAGCAGGGCCGCAAGGCCGACGCGCTGCGCTGGTACGAGGAGGCCTTCAACAAGAGCGAGGGCCCGGCCACCCGCCTGCAGTGGGGCGCCAACTACCTGGGCGCCCTGGTCGCCCTGGCGCCTGAGGACACCGCCCGCATCGAGAAGACCGCGGCCCAGCTGTTCGCCGAGGCCGAGAAGGATCCCGGCGCCTTCTACGAGCGCAGCGAGCGCGACCTGAAGAAGATCAGCAGCCTGCTGGGCGGCTGGAACCAGACGCCCGCCCAGGCCGCCGCGGTCGGCCGCCTGCGGACCCAGCTGGACGGCGTCTGCGGCAAGCTGGACGCGAGCGATGCCAAGGCCCGCGCCGCCTGCTCGGGCCTGCTGAAGCAGGCCAAGGCCTGATCAGGCGGCCGCCGCCGCCTCTTCCATCTTCAGCGCCGCCTGCACCGCCGGGCGCTGCTTCATGCGCGCCTGGTGGGCCGTCAGCTTCTCCAGGCCCGCGACGTCCACGCCGGTGCGCCCGGCCCAGCCGGTCATGACGAAGAGGTAGGCGTCGGCCACCGAGAAGCTCTCGCCCATCAGCCAGGACTTGCCGGCCAACTGGCCGTCCACCCAGGTGAAGCGCTCCACCAGCTTCTTCCTGAAGATGGGCTTGGCCTCCTCCGGCAGGGCCGGATTGAACAGCGGCGAAAAACCCTTGTGCAGTTCGCTGCCGATGAAGGCCAGCCAGGACTGCACCCGCGTGCGTTCCAGCGTGCCGGCCGGCGGCAGCAGCGCGCTGCCGGGCGCCAGGTCGGCGATGTACTGCACCAGCGCGGCGTTCTCGGTCAGGCGCTCGCCGCTGTCCAGCTCCAGCAGCGGCACATAGCCGCGCGGATTGATGGCGTAGTAGTCGCTGCCATCGGCCAGCTGGTGGGTTTTCAGGTTGACCTTCACGGCCTCGTGATCCAGGCCCGCCTCGTGCAACACGATGTGCGGGCACAGCGAACAGGCACCGGGGCTGAAATAGAGCTTCATGGCGGGAGTCTCCGGGTGAGGGGTGGAAGTTGCGGCAATCGGCGTGCCGGCATGCGGCAGCTGCGGCACACTGCGCGCCGGCGGCCTGCGAGGCTGCCGTTCACCCACAAGCCGCGGAGGAAGGGCATATGGATGACGCAGGCTTGAGCGGCCTGGCCGGCGGGACCGCCGCGGTGGTGGCCTCGGCCGACCTTGCCAGCCTGGCGGCCGGCGGCGATGGCACCCGCCATGGCCACGGCACCGCGGAGGATTGCCTGAACTGCGGCAGCAAGCTGATGGCGGGCGCGCGCTTCTGCAGCCAGTGCGGCCAGGACACGGCCAACCATCCGCCCTCGCTGTTCGAGTTCGTGCACGAGTTCGTCAGCCACTACATCGCCGTCGAGGGCACGCTGTGGAAGAGCCTGTGGGGCCTGATGGCCAGGCCCGGCTTCCTGACGCGCGAATACCTGGCCGGCCGCAAGCAGCGCTATGTGCTGCCGCTGCGCCTCATCCTCACGCTGGGCCTGCTGTTCTTCCTGGCATTGAAGCTGATGCCCGGCAGCACCCAGTCCTTCCTGGACGATGACGACGAGGTGGCGCAGGTGGTGTCCCCGGCCGCCTCGGCCGCATCCAGCGCCTCCGACAAGATCGCCAAGGCCAGGAAGAGGGTGGTCGAGCGCAGCGGGGAGGTGAACATGCTCGACCCGCAGCTCGCCTCGCAGCTGCCCCAGGGCATGCAGGACCGCATGCACCGCGCCGAGGACCGCTGGCGCGCCGATCCCCAGGGATCCATGAGCGCCATGGGCGCCACCATGATGGGCCTGGCGCCCTATGCGGTGCTGTGCTCCCTGCCCTTCTTCGCCGGCCTGCTCAAGCTGCTGTTCTGGCGCCAGCCCTATGGCGCCCACTTCGTCTTCGCCATGCATCTGCACGCCGCCTGGTACGGCATGCTGCTGCTGGCGGTGCTGCTGCCCTGGGGGCCGGTGTGGTTCGCCGTCTGGGTCTGGTCCAACGTCTACCCGGTGCTGGCCCTGAAGCGGGTGCATGAGGCCGGCTGGGGGACCACGGTGCTGCGTGCCGGCCTGCTGTCGGTCATGCACTGGGTGGTCATCACCGTGGGCCTGCTCGGGCTGTCGATGGCCGGCGCGCTGGCGGCTGGCTAGAAGGCCATCAAGGGCGGCCGGCGCAGGTCGGCGTCCACATCCATCAGCACGCTGGCCAGTTCCAGCGTGCGCCACAGGGACTCGGGCATGGCCAGGATGGCCTCGGGCGTGCGCGCCTTGCCGACCCAGGCGCCGATCTCGGCATGCTGGGCGCAGGTCAACAGGCCACGGTCACGCATCTCGTCGAGTGTCTGCACGGGAACCGCCTTTCTACGCCACCGTCCGGTGAGGTAGGCGCAGCATAGCCGCCATCCACCCCGCCGGTTCGCCATTCATGCGGCCGGCCTTGCCACTCATCCCGGCGGCCCAGGGGGCGGCCAGGGGCGGGCCGGATACTGCTCGCCATCCCAACGACAAGAAGAGATTGGCATGCGTGATTGGAGAGGACGCCTGACGAGAGTCGCCGCGGCCGCGACCCTGGCCGGCCTGTGCGGCGCGGCGGGCGCGGCAACGCCGCTCAAGCCCTGCCGCATCGACGGCATCGCCACCGAGCTGCAATGCGGCAGCCTGCAGCGCCCGCTGGACCCGGCGCGGCCGGACGGCGCCAAGATCGACATCCACTACCTCGTCGTGCCGGCGCTGGCGCGCAACAAGCAGCCGGACGCCGTGCTGCTGCTGGCCGGCGGCCCCGGCCAGAGCGCCATCAAGGTGGCTTCGCGCGTGCTGCCGCGACTGTCCCGCCTGAACAACCGCCGCGACCTCGTCTTCATCGACCAGCGCGGCACCGGCCGCTCGGCGCCGCTGGACTGCCCGGACGACAGCAAGCTCTCCGTCGCCGAGCAGCTCGAGCCCGCCGCGCAGATGCGCCGCATCGACGAATGCCGCGTCGGGCTTGAGAAGCTGCCTTACGGCCAGGACGGCGGCCTGCGCTTCTTCACGACCACCATCGCCATGCAGGACATGGAGGCCATCCGCGAGCGCTTGAGCGTGCCGCAGTGGAACCTCATCGGCGCCAGCTATGGCACGCGCGCCGCGGTGGAATACCTGCGCCAGTTCCCGACCAAGGTGCGCCGCACCGTCATCGACGGCGTCGCGCCGCCGGACATGATCCTGCCGGCCAGCTTCTCCACCGACGGCCAGGCCGCGCTGGACAAGCTCTTCGAGGCCCATGCCAAGACCCACCCCGGCCTGCGCGCCGACTGGCAGAAGCTGCTGGCCTCCCTGCCCCGCCCCGTGGCCGTGCAGCAGCCGCTGACCGGCGTGCTGGAGCGCTTCACGGTGGACCGCGACCTCGTCATGCGCTCCGTGCGCGGGCCGCTCTACCAGCCGTCCCTGGCCGCCGCCCTGCCCGCGGCCATCCACGCCGCGGCCAGCGAGGGCAACTTCGCGCCGCTGTTCGGCCTGACCACGGCCTTCGGCTCCAGCCCGTCCCTGCGCCTGGCCATGGGCATGCACTTCTCGGTGATGTGCGCCGAGGACGCGCACCGCATCGCCGAGGCCAAGGATGCGCCCGGCAGCGACTTCGGCCGCGTGGACGCGGAGATGTACGGCCGTGTCTGCAAGACCTGGCCCCGTGGCGCGGTCACACCGGACTTCTACAAGATCGCGCCCGCCCCCAGCCCCGTCCTCATCATGAGCGGCGGCGCCGACCCGGCCACGCCGCCACGCCATGGCGAGCATGCCGCCCAGGCCCTGGGCGCCGGCCATCCCGAGCGCGTGCAGCACCTGGTGGTGAACGAAGCCGGCCACGGCGTCATGGCCGTCGGCTGCGTGCGCGACCTGATGTTCCGCTTCATCGATGCCAAGACCGACGCCGCGGCCCTGCCCCAGGACGCCGCCTGCGCCACGCGCATCCCGCGCCCCGTCGCCTTCCAACCCGTGCAGGCTTCGCAAGCAGGGAGCGCCAAATGATCAACATCCAGGACGTTCACAAACACTTCGTCGCCCAGAGCGGCGGCAGCCTCTTCAAACGCGGCGCCAAACGCGTCGTGCATGCGGTGCAGGGCGTCAGCGTGCAGGCCGCCAACGGCCGCATCACCGGCCTGCTGGGCGCCAACGGCGCCGGCAAGACGACGACGCTGCGCATGCTGGCCGGCCTCTTCCCGCCGGACCAGGGGCAGATCACGGTCGACGGCATCGCCGTGAAGAGCGATTCGCTGAAGGCGCTTTCGCGCATGGGCATCCTCGGCGACGCCCACGGCCTCTATCCGCGGCTGTCGGCGCGCGAGAACATCGTCTATTACGGCCGCCTGCAGGGCATGGCGCCCGACGCCGCCAACGCACGCGCCGAGGAGCTGGCCAAGCTGCTCGACATGGGCGGCATCCTGGACCGCCGCGCCGACGGCTTCAGCCAGGGTGAGCGCATGAAGACGGCCCTGGCTCGCGCCCTCGTGCACGACCCCGCCAACATCGTGCTCGACGAGCCCACCAACGGCCTGGACGTGCTGGCCACGCGCGCCCTGCGCGAGGCCCTGCGCTGGCTGCGCAGCCCCGAGGGCGGGGCCAAGTGCATCGTCTTCTCGACCCACATCATGCAGGAGGTGGAGCAGCTATGCGACGAGGTCATCATCGTCTCCAAGGGCCGCAGCGTCGCCCACGGCAGCGTGCCCAGCCTGCTCGAACAGGCGGGTGAATCCCGCTTCGAGGATGCCTTCGTGAAACTCGCCTTCCCCGAAGAGGTGGCCGCGTGAAACAAGCTTTGATCGTCTTTGCCAAGGAGCTGTCCGACGCCCTGCGCGACCGCCGCACCCTGCTGCGCCTGCTCATTCCCGCCTTGCTGATGGGCCCGCTGCTGCTGATGGCCCTCTCCGGCCTGATCGCCTCGCTGGAGGAGCGCGCCGAGAGGCGCGAGATCCTGGCCGTCAACATCGAGGCCGCGCCGACGCTGAAGAACTACATCGAGCGCCAGACCTTCACCGTCAAGGCCGCGCCGGCCGACTACGAGAAAGCCTTGCGCGGCACCAAGCTGCTGGAGCCGGTGCTGGTCGTGCCCAAGGACTTCGAGGCCAGGCTGCTGGCCGGCGAGGCGCCGACGGTGGAGATCGTCAGCGACAGCGCCAACCAGCGCGCCAGCGCCGGCGTCGGCCAGATGGCACGCCTGCTGAATGGCTTCAGCCGCGAGCGCGCCGTGCTCAACCTGGCCATGCGCGGCGTATCCACCGAGCTGCTCGAGCCCATCGACGTGCAGGAGCGCGACCTCGCCAGCGCCCAGGCCCGCGCCTCGCGCTTCACCGGCATCGTCCCGATGTTCATCATCATGGCCGTGCTCTACGGCGCGCTGACCGCTGCCCTGGACAGCACGGCCGGCGAACGCGAGCGCGGCTCGCTGGAGCCGCTGTTGATGAACCCCGCGCCGCACGGCGCCATCGTGGCCGGCAAATGGGGCGCCGTCGCGCTGATGGGCATGGCCGTGGCCCTGCTGTCCTCCTTGAGCTTCGTGCCGGCGCAGTGGCTGTTGAAGAGCGACGTGCTGCAGGCCCAGTTCAGCTTCGGCGGCGCCGAAGTGCTGGCCTTCTGGCTGCTGCAGATCCCGCTGGCCGCCGGCCTGTCGGCCCTGCTGATGGCCCTGGCCATCCGCTCCAAGACCTTCAAGGAAGCCCAGGCCGGCAGCACCCTCGTCATCACCGCCGTCACGCTGGCGCCGATGGTGAGCCTGCTGAATCCGGGCGGCGAAGCGCCCTGGTATTTCTGGGTGCCAGGTCTTGCCCAGAACACGCTGATGATGAGCGTGCTCAAGGGCGAGGCCCTGCGCATGGACCAGGTCATGCCGGGCGTCATCGTCGGCTTCGCGCTGGCGGCCGTGGCCCTGGCCTATGTGGCGCGGTCGATGCGCGCCGCGGTGGCGCGGTAGACGCGGCCGCCGATCAAGCCCAATCCGGCCAGCAGCAGACCCAGGCTGGCCGGCTCCGGCACGGCCTGGACGGTGCTGAAGCTGTCCAGCGCAAAGCCCGAGCCCCCCGGGCCGGAGACGATGAAGGTGATGGCGTCGATGTCGCCCCAGTCGACCGGGCTGGGGTTGCCGGCGTCGTTGACGAAGGCGCTGAAAGGAATGAGCAGGGTCTGGGCGGACGATGCATTCAGACCCGTGGCGAAGTCGGCCACACTGCTGAAGCTGCCGGCGCCGTGCGCCGTGATGACTGTCGCCGTCAGCGACATCGGGGCCGACACATAGCGGAAGTCCAGCCTGAAGCCGGACTCGCTGCGCAGGTCCAGCGACAGGTCCTGGCCCAGCAGGTTGGCCACGCCATAGGTCAGGTTGGTGTAGAGCGGAATCGCCGCGTCGGCCAGTGTGAAATAGGCGCCAGCCTGGATGGCCGCGAACATGAACTTGCCGTTCTGGGCCGCCGACGCGGCTATGGTGTTGGCCAGGTAGCGGCCGCCGCCCGGGGCTTCGCTGGAGGCCAGCCAGGCCTCGGCATAGGGCGCGCTGTCGGTCTGGATGAGGCCGGTGCCATCGCTGAAGGTGTCGACGAAGGACGCGGCCTGCACGCCGGTGGCGCCCAGGCTCAGGACGGCAGCCAGGCCGGCGAGTTTGAAACGGTTCATGGGGAGCTCCTGCGGAAGTGGACGGCCGGGGATCGGCCTGCTTCTACCAACGCGGCCCCCGGCGAAAGCCGGCCAGCGGCGGCGTCCCTGGAACAGGGGTCGCGGCGCGATAAGCTGGCCGTCTGATGAAACACCTCTTCCGCATCGCCCCGCTCAGCGCCGCCCTGCTGGCCGGCTGCGCCAATTTCAGCGGCCTCCAGCCCGCCACGCCGCCGGACTACACCGGCCCGACCGTCAACGTGGCCGACCAGACCGTGCAGGTCAGCGGCCAGCAGCTGCATGTCTTCGAGATGACGCAGGTGGACGGCCGGCGCTTGGCGACGACCAGCATGGCCACGGTGCGTGCCAACCAGGGACGGGGCTTCTCCGTGGCGCCCGTGGCGCTGAGCAACGAGCTGCCGCTGCGCCCGGCGCGCGTGCACCTGCTGGCGACGACGCAATACGCCGCGCCCATCCTGGCGATGACGAACCCGACCTGCCGGGCCGAGGGCGACGTGGCCTTCACGCCCGAGGCGGGCAAGGCCTATCGGGTCGCCGGCCGCGTCGCGGCCGAGGCCTGCGAGGCGTGGATCGAGGACCTGGCGACGAAGCAGCCGGTGACGGCCAAGGTCAGCGGCAAGGGCACCAAGTCCTAGGCCTGCAGGCGGCGCGCCGCCGCGCTGAGCAGGGCGCGCGAATACCAGCGGTGAAAGGCCAGCAGGGCATGGAAGCCCCAGCCCATGCGCGGCTCACCGCCCGGCCCCTTGCGGCGCGGCACGACGGCGGAGCCGAACCACAGCGTCGTGCCGCCAGCGCCGGCCTCGGCCTTGAACCAGGAGCGCGTGGCGCCGCTGTCCTCGTGCATCAGCAGCTCGTCGCCTTCGCGGGCCTCGATGGTCCAGACCGCCAGGCGCTCGCCCTCGCCACGCGCGACGGCGCGGGCCATGGCGTCGCTGGACGGCTTGCCCAGCAGCGAGATCAGCGCGCGTTCGACCTTGAAGAGGCGGGTCGTGTAGAAGGCCTCGACGAACTCGGCCAGGGTCACGGCGCGCGGGAAGCTCAGCGTGTAGGCGTCGGCAAAGGCGCCGCGCTTTTCGGCGAGGCGGCCCAGCAGGCTGGCGGGCGGCGGTGGGGTGTCGGTCGGCGTCATGGTCGTCAAGCGTAAACGCCGATCGTGGCGATTGAATCAAGCGATTGGCCGGCGGCGATGAGAATCATTAGCATTTGACTATTCGATCTCATCAGGCGATAGCACCATGGCCAAGACCGTCAGCTTCGGCATCCTGCACCTCGGCACCTCCTTCACGGTCACCTATGCGCTGACCGGCAGCATCGCCGTGGCCGGCGCGGTGACCTTCATCGAGCCACTCGCGAACACGGTGCTGCACTATTTCTTCGACAAATACTGGGACCATCCGCGCGCCGTAGCTTGGCGGGCCGGGCGCTGGGCCGCTCCCGAGCCGGCCCGCGTTGGGGCGCCAGTCAATCCGGCCTGACCTTGGCGCGCTGAATGACGGGCTTCCAGCGCTGCTGCTCCTGGGCGATGAAGGCGGCGAACTGGGCAGGCGTGTTGCCGACGGCCTCGGCGGAGTCGGCACCCAGCCTCTCCTTGGCGCCCACCGAACGGATGGCCTTGCCCGCTTCGGCAGCCAGCTTGTCGACCGAGGCCGCCGCCATGCTGGACGGCGCCAGCAGCCCGTACCACTGCGTCATCTCGAAGCCCGGGAAGCCCTGTTCGGCCACGGTCGGCACATCGGGCAGCTGGGGCAGGCGCTCGCGCGAGCCGGTCGCCAGGCAGCGCAGCTTGCCGGCCTTGATGAACTGCAGCACGGCCGGCGCACCGACGGCGGCGGCCTCCAGGCGCCCGCCCAGCAGGTCGGTCAGCTGGGGGCCGGTGCCGCGGTAGGGCACATGCAGGATGAAGAGGTTGGCGGCCATCTTCAGATATTCCATCGCCAGATGGCCGGCGCTGCCGTTGCCGGCGGAGCCGTAGTTCAGCTGGCCCGGGCGCTTGCGGGCGTAGGCAACAAACTCCTGCAGCGTCTTGGCCGGCACGTCGGGATGGACGACATAGAGGCTGGGCACCTTGGCCAGCAAGGTGACGGGGCGGAAGTCCTTGACCGGGTCGTAGGGCAGCTTGTCGAAGATATACGGGTTCACGGCCAGGGTGCCGATATGGCCGAGCACCAGGGTGTGCTGGTCTTCGGCGCGTGCCACCTCGGCCATGGCGACATTGCCGGCGCCGCCGGGCTTGTTCTCGACATACATGGTCTGGCCGAGCGTCTTGGTCAGCTCGGCCGCGACCGTGCGGGCGACGATCTCGCTGCTGCCGCCCGGCGCAAAGGGCACGACCAGACGGATGGTGCGGCTGGGCCAGGCGGTCTCGGCCCAGCTCGGCAGGGCCAGGCCGGCGGAGGACAGCAGCAGCAGGCGGCGTTGCAGATCGGTCATGGCGCGGCGAAAAAGTCGGCGGTGGGCCGACTCTAGCCCGGCGCCGTTTCCTTCTCCATCCAGCCCAGCCAGCGCATGGCCTGCTCGCGGTTCTCGCCGCACATCTCCTCGTGCGGCGGCAGCGAGCCGCAGACCGCCGGGCGCTCCGGCTGGCCAAAGATGCGGCAGCGCAACTCGTCGTCCAGCTGCACGCAGCGCACGCCCGCCGGCTTGCCATTCGGGTGGCCGGGGATGGGCGAGCTGATCGACGGTGCGATGCAGCAGGCGGCGCAGCGGGGGCGGCATTCCATAAGAGCGGAATTGTCCCTTCCCCGCCCCGGCGGACGGGGTGACTTATCCACAGCCACTTCGTAAAATTCGCGGTTCGCCTGGCAAGTGGTGCCCCTCGTCCAAGGACTACCTTGGCCGGTCCCCCGAGGGGACGGCGATGCTTGCCGGATCGACCGGCAAGCACATCGCCAACGCGGGCCGGCTAGGGAGCGGCCCGGCGCTCGGCCCGAAATGCGGAACGGATAACTGAAATGCTCTACCCCAAGGAATTCGATGTCATCGTCGTCGGCGGCGGCCATGCCGGCACCGAGGCTGCCCTCGCTGCTGCCCGCATGGGCGCGCAGACGCTGCTGCTGACCCACAACATCGAGACCCTGGGCCAGATGAGCTGCAACCCCAGCATTGGCGGCATCGGCAAGGGCCACCTGGTCAAGGAGGTCGACGCCCTGGGCGGCGCGATGGCCCTGGCCACCGACGAAGGCGGCATCCAGTTCCGCATCCTGAACGGCAGCAAGGGCCCGGCCGTGCGCGCCACCCGCGCCCAGGCCGACCGCATCCTCTACAAGGCCGCCATCCGCCGCCGCCTGGAGAACCAGGTCAACCTGACGCTGTTCCAGCAGGCGGTCGACGACCTGATGGTGGAAGGCGACCGCGTCGTCGGCGCCATCACGCAGGCCGGCATCCGCTTCCGCGGCCGCGCCGTCGTGCTGACGGCCGGCACCTTCCTCGACGGCCGCATTCACGTCGGCCTGGAAAACTACAGCGCCGGCCGCGCCGGGGACCCGCCGGCGGTGTCGCTGTCGGCTCGCCTGAAGGAGCTGAAGCTGCCGCAGGGGCGCCTGAAGACCGGCACGCCGCCGCGTCTCGATGGCCGCACCATCGACTTCTCGAAGTGTGAGGCGCAACCGGGTGACCTCGATCCCGTGCCGGTGTTCAGCTTCATCGGCAACCGAGAGATGCACCCGCAGCAGCTGCCCTGCTGGATCACGCACACGAACCTGAAGACCCACGACATCATCCGCAGCGGCTTCGACCGCAGCCCGATGTTCACCGGCGTCATCGAGGGCGTGGGCCCGCGCTACTGCCCCAGCATCGAGGACAAGGTGAATCGCTTCGCCGACAAGGACTCGCACCAGATCTTCCTGGAGCCCGAGGGCCTGACGACGCACGAGTTCTATCCCAACGGCATCTCCACCTCCCTGCCCTTCGACATCCAGCTCGCCGCCGTGCGCAGCATCCCGGGCCTGGAGAACGCCGACATCCTGCGCCCCGGCTATGCCATCGAGTACGACTACTTCGACCCGCGCGGCCTGAAGGCGTCCTTCGAGACCAAGGTCATCGCTGGCCTGTTCTTCGCCGGCCAGATCAATGGCACGACGGGCTACGAGGAGGCCGCGGCCCAGGGCCTGTTCGCCGGCCTGAACGCGGCGCTGCAGGTGCGTGGCGACGGCCCCTGGACGCCCGCGCGCGACCAGGCCTATCTGGGCGTGCTGGTGGACGACCTCATCACCAAGGGCGTGACCGAGCCCTACCGCATGTTCACCAGCCGTGCCGAGTTCCGTCTGCAGCTGCGCGAGGACAACGCCGATGCCCGCCTCACCGAAACCGGCCGCCAACTCGGCCTGGTGGACGACGAGCGCTGGGCCGCCTTCAACCGCAAGCGCGACGCTGTTTCACGTGAAACCGAGAAGCTGAAGAGCACCTGGGTGCACCCCGGCATCCTGCCAGCGGCGGACGCCGAGCGGCTTGTTGGCAAGGCGCTGGAGCGGGAATACACACTGGTCGAGTTGCTGCGCCGACCGGGCGTCGTGTTCGACACCGTCGCCGAAGTCGCGGCTATTGCCCGCCCGGAGTCGGGTGTTTCACGTGAAACCTTGAACGCCGAACTGGGCCCTGAGTTGGCCGCTCTGGTCACCGAGCAGGTCGAGATCAGCACCAAGTACGCCGGCTACATCAACAAGCAGGTCGACGATGTCGCCCGCGCGGCCAACTTCGAGCACCTGAAGCTACCGGAAGAACTGGACTACGGCCTCGTCCACGCCCTCTCCTTCGAGGCGCGGCAGAAGCTGAACACACATCGCCCCGAGACGCTGGGCCAGGCCTCGCGCATCTCCGGCATCACGCCGGCCGCCATCTCGCTGCTGCTGGTGCACCTGAAGAAGGGCAAGTTCAAGGGCTTCACGGAAGCTGAGGCGGCATGAGGGAGCAGCTCCAAACGGCAGCCACCGAACTCGGCCTCGAACTCAGCGACACCCAGCTCGACCAGCTGCTGGCCTACCTGGCCCTGCTGCAGAAGTGGAACAAGGTCTACAACCTGACCGCCGTCCGTGATCCCGAGCAGATGCTGACCCACCACCTGGTGGACAGCCTGTCGGTTATCGCACCGCTGCTGAAGCACGGTGCGCCGGCCAGGCTGATGGACGTGGGTGCCGGCGGCGGACTGCCGGGCGTCGTCATCGCCATCTGCTGCTCCGGTACCGACGTGAGCTGCGTGGACGCCGTCGCCAAGAAGGCCACCTTCATCCAGCAGGTCGCGGCGGAGTTGAAGCTGCCGAATCTGCATGGCGTGCACAGCCGGGTCGAGCAGCTGAAGACTGAACCCTTCGGCGTCATCACCTCCCGCGCCTTCGCCTCGCTGGTCGACTTCACCAGCTTGACCCGCCAGCACCTGACGGAAGGTGCGGTCTGGATGGCCATGAAGGGCCAGCACCCAGCCGACGAGATCGCCGCCCTGCCCGCCGACGTGGACGTGTTTCACGTGGAACAACTGGCCGTCCCGGGCCTGGACGCCCAGCGCTGCATCATCTGGATGAAGCCCCGCTGAAGTGAAGCCCCTCGTCCAAGGAGTACCTTGACCGGTCTCCCGAGGGGGGCGGCGATGCTCGCGGCGTCGAGCCACGAGCACATCGCCAACGCGGGCCGGCTACGGAGCGGCCCGGCGCTCGACCCGCAAACACTGCAGCGCAAGGGTCAGGCACTAGCCTCACCGTCACCCTGCGCCGGTACGATGCCGGCAGTCCTAGAACTGGAACCCATGGCCAAGATTTTCTGCATCGCCAACCAGAAAGGCGGCGTCGGCAAGACCACCACCACCGTCAACCTCGCCGCCGGCCTCGCGCAGATCGGCCAGCGGGTGCTGGTCGTCGACCTGGATCCCCAGGGCAACGCGACCATGGGCTCGGGCATCGACAAGCGCAAGCTGGAGCTGACCGTCTACGACGTGCTGCTGGAGTCCGCCTCCCTGGCCGAGGCCAAGACCCGCGCTGAAAAGGCGGGCTATGACGTGCTGGGTGCCAACCGCGAACTGGCTGGTGCCGAGGTGGATCTGGTGGCGCTGGAGCGCCGCGAGGCCCGGCTGAAGGCTGCCCTGCACGATGCCGGCAAGGACTACGACTTCATCCTCATCGACTGCCCGCCGTCGCTGTCCATGCTGACCTTGAACGGCCTGTGCAGCGCCCATGGCGTCATCGTGCCGATGCAGTGCGAGTACTTCGCACTGGAAGGGCTGACTGACCTGGTCAACACCATCAAGCAGATCCACGCCAACCTGAACAACGACCTGCAGATCATCGGCCTGCTGCGCGTCATGTTCGACCCGCGCATCACGCTTCAGCAGCAGGTCAGCGACCAGCTCAAGGCCCACTTCGGCAACAAGGTCTTCGACACCGTCATCCCGCGCAATGTGCGGCTGGCGGAGGCGCCGAGCTATGGGCTGCCGGGCGTGGTGTTCGACCCCAGCTCCAAGGGGGCCCAGGCCTTTGTGGACTTCGCCAAGGAGATGGTGAGGCGCATCGAGACGATGCGGTGAGCGCATCACTTTGAAGTGGTTCGTGCCCGCGCTGTTGGTCTCGGTCGCTCCTGCGGTTTTGAGTGCGAACCTGTGCAGCGTCCAGCGCGTGGAAGTCCAGGAGCCCCAGGATCCGCATGGCATCTGGGAGCTGGTCATCACCAGCGAGATGCCGCCGCCAACGATCGTGCGCAAGGATGGTTCGACGGACCATGCCGCGGATCAGGAACACCAGTACAACCTGGCGTTGAGGCGTTCCCTGAACGACGTTGCCAAATCGAGAGAACAGCAGAGAGGACTCGCTGTTCCAACTTGGCCTCCTCGCCTCACGCTCAGAGAGGGCGACGTCGCCCATCAATTCCTACACGCCCATTCGAGCTGCAAACTTGCTGCCAAGGTGGTGGACAGCCTACTGATGCTGGAGGTAACGGCATCTGGCTGCGACTTCGGCAAATGTTCATCCTCGACCCAACTCATCGTGCCCGCGCCATCGACGCCATGACCCCCGGATCCCGCACAGAGATCAAGCTGCGTGACATGCAGCCGGCTGACGCCGACGCCGTCGCCCTTCTCCACGCCACCAGCTGGCGCAGCGCCTACCGCGGCATCGTGCCGGACAGCTTCCTCGACCACGAGGTCTTTGCCGAGCGCCAGGCCGTCTGGCGCGAGCGCCTGCAGGTGTCGCCGGCTGCCGCGGCCTTCGGCATCGTGGCTGAAGACGACACCGGCCGGATGATCGGCTTCGCCTATGTGCTGCCCGGCCATGAGCCGGAGTGCGGCACCCTGGTCGACAACCTGCACGTCCACCCCGATCTCAAGGGTGGCGGCATCGGCCGTCAGCTGCTGCAGGCCGTCGTCCGCGAACTGGGGCCGGCCCACACCCAACCCCTGCACCTCTGGGTGCTGGACCAGAACGAGCCCGCCAAGCGCTTCTACGCCCGCCTGGGCGCGGAGTTCATCGACCCCGGCACGACACCGCCCTTCGGTGGCGTCTGCCTGCCCGAGTGGCGATGCCTGTGGCGTCAGCCCGCCATGCTGCTGCAGAACCCATGAACAACCTGCTCCAGCGGCTCGTCGCCACGACGTTGGCCCTTGCCGCCGGCATGGCTCAAGCCGCCGATGCCGACCTCATCGCCTTTGTGGGCCAGAAGCTCAAGGTCGAACAGTTCAAGCCCCCGGTTTGCAAAAACTGCGTGATGCTGGATTCAGCCTTCCACGCTGAATACCGTGTGCTGAGGGTCGTTCATGGGCGCCATGAGGCCGGCACGATTCGCTTCGACGCCTTCGATCACTATGGCTGGCCGGCATTTGCGAATCACGAGCATGCATTGCTCTTTGTCATCCGCGCGAAGGATGGGCAGCTCTACCACCAAAAATATCAGTACGTGCCAGTCTACGAGACTGCGGATGGCGGCTGGGCAGGCTGCGGCTCGGCGCAGCAGGACTCACTGCCGCCCGGATCCGCCACCCCTGCGTCAGTCTTGTTCAAGCAACCGGTCGTCGTGCCGGTGAGGCAGCTCAACGCCATGGAGCTCGAGAGCTGGCGGCGATCGCCGGATTGGGAACTCAGCGGCCAGCAGTTCGTCTGCCGCATGGGCGTCGCCGTCGAGGACCTGGCCGCGGTCAAGAAACTGCGAGCGGGCGAATGAATCCAGCCATCGATGCCTCGTCGTCGCCCCTTGCCCTGCGCGCCGAACTCGCCGGCCTCGACGCCTCCGCGCCACCCCAGCAGGCCGACATCGACGGCTGGTTGATCCGCCTGTCGCCGGGCAAGGCCAAGCGCTCGCGCTGCATCAATGCGCTGCGCGCTGGCAGCCTCCCGCTGGATGATCTGCTGGCCCGCTGCCAGCAGGCCTATGACGCCGCCGGCCTGCCGCTGGCCGTGCGCGTGACGCCGTGGAGCCAGCCGGCCGACCTCGACGAACGGCTGGCCGCCAAGGGTTGGGCCAGCTTCGATGCGGCCGACGTCATGGTGCTGAACCGCCTGCTGCCCATCCCGCCGCTGGTGGCGCTGCAGACGCTGGACGCCCCCACCTATGCCGCCACCGTCGGCGCCCTGCGCGGCTCATCCGATACGGCCATCGCCGCCCATGCCGAGCGCATTGCTAACGCCCCGGTCACCTACCAGGGCTTTGCGCTGCACGATGCCTCGGGCGCCCTGCTGGCCTGTGGCCAGATGGTGGTCGACGGCGACATCGTCGGCCTCTATGACATCTTCTCGGCCGTGCCGCGCCAGGGCCATGCCGAGCGCCTGTGCCGGGCCCTGCTGGCCCTGGCCCACGACCAGGGCGCGCGCCAGGCCTATCTGCAGGTGGGCAGCGACAACGAGGTCGCCAAGCGGCTCTACGCGCGCATGGGCTTTGTCTTCGCCTACCGCTATCACTACCGCAGCCCGGAGCAGGAGCTGGTCTGAAGCTCCGCCGCCTCCACGCCGCGGACCTCGCCGCCTTCCAGGCCTACCGAGGCGACCCCGAGGTCGGCCGTTGGCAGGGTTGGACGCCTCAACCCGATGCCGAGGCACTGGCCTTTCTGAACGAGATGGCCGCCGTGCCGCTCTTCATGCCGGGCCAGTGGACGCAGCTCGGCATTGCGGATGAGGCGAGCGACGCGCTGCTCGGCGACGTCGGCGTCTTCATCAGCGCCGACGGCCGCGAGGCCGAGCTGGGCTTCAGCCTGGCCCGCGCGGCGCAGGGCCGCGGCATCGCCAGCGCAGCGGTGAAAACCACCATCGCCATGGTGCTGGAGCAGACAGCCATCGAGCGCATCCATGCGCAGACCGACGCACGCAACACCGCCTGCATCCGCCTGCTCGAGCGTTTGGGCGCGTCCCGGGTCCAGCGAATCGACACGGAGTTCCGCGGCGGGCCCTGCGTTGAATTTCGTTACGAACTGGCCCACCGCTGAGGGCGGCACGTCCCACGTTTGCAGGTCACCGGGGCGAGGGCCTCGCGCGTTGGCTGCGTCAACATCGCGCCACCCCCAACCGACGCCGCCCATGACGACGCTCCACCGAGCCGCCCTCGCCCTCCTCGCCTCCATCACCCTGGCCACCACGGCCCTGGCCGATGCCCCCAAGGCCGACGTCTCCGGCAGTGCCGACCACCCGGTGCTGAAGCGCTTCACCGGCAGTGTCCTCGCCGGCTATGCCCAGCAGGACTGGGAGCAGCGCAGCTTCCCCGATGCGAGCGGCGTGTCCAAGACCGAGAACGACAAGTTCGCCAAGCCGGTGAACTTCGAGGGCAAGGCCACGCGGCTGTTCTATCTGGGCCCGCTGGGCAAGAGCCCGCTGGAGGTCTTCCGCAACTACCAGCAGGCGCTGAACGCGGCCGGCTTCAAGCTGACCTGGCAGTGCGAGAACGAGGCCCAGGGCTGCACCAAGGCCTATTTCGCACTGGACGGCTATGAGCGCGCCAAGGGCATGCGCTGGGCCGAGGGCGATGTGCCCGGTGCCGGCGCCGAGTACCGCGGCAGCAGCTGGCCGTTGGCGATGTCCATCAGCTACGACCAGGCCCGCATGGCGGTAGGCACGCTGACGAGTGGCGGCCGCACGCTGAACCTGCTGCTGTTCACCTCCATGGCCGCCAACGAGCACACCAACCGCTCGGCCACCTATATCGAGATCGTCGAGCCCAAGGCCATGCCAACGGGCCAGGTCACGGTGGACGCCAAGGCGATTGGCGCCGGTCTGCAAGCCGAGGGCCGCATCGCCCTCTACGGCCTGTTCTTCGACACCGGCAAGACCGACATCAAGCCCGACAGCAATGCCCAGCTCGACCAGATGGCCGCCGTGCTGAAGGCCCAGCCGAGCGTGAAGGTCCTCATCGTCGGCCACACCGACAACGTCGGCAGCATCGACGCCAACCTCGCCCTCAGCGAGGGCCGCGCCAAGGCCGTGGTGGCGGCGCTGGCCCAGCGCGGCGTTGCGGCCAACCGTCTGCAGGCACGCGGCGTCGCCAACTTCGCGCCGGTGGCCTCCAACGCCAGCGACGACGGCCGCGCCAAGAACCGCCGTGTCGAGATGGTGCTGCAATAACTTCACAAGCCTACTGACCATGAAGACTTCCACTCGCTTCGCCGCCGCCCTGCTGGCCCTGGCCGTCCAGGGCGCCGCCCTCGCCGCCGACGCCCCCTACACCGACGTGCCCGGTGCGGCAGACCATGCCCTCATCAAGCGCTTCTCCGGCTCCTGGCTGGCCGGCCAGCGCGTCTCCAACTGGGACGCCGCGGCCCTGCCCGCCAGCCCCGAGCTGTCCAAGGCGGACAAGCGCAAATTCAAGGACACGCCGCTCAACCTCGAAGGCAAGGTCACGCAGACGATCTACATCGCGCCGCGCGGCAAGGCCAATCTGGAGGTGTGGCGCAACTACGAGCAGGCGCTGAACGCGGCCGGCTTCAAGAAGCGCTTCGCCTGCGAGCGCGACTGCTTCGACCTCTACTTCGCCTGGCTCCAGCTGAGCGATCCGATGAAGGGCATGGTCTGGGCCAAGGGCTATGTCGAGACGCCCAACAGCGGCCGCTACAGCCTGACCTCGGCCCTGTCCGGCGACGAAGGCCGCATGCTGGTCGGCACCCTGGGCAAGCCCGGCCAGGAAGCCACCGTGCTGATCTACAACTCCCTGGCCGCCAATGCGACCACCGGCCTGGTCGCCACCTATGTGCAGGTCGTCGAGCCCAAGGCCATGGAGACCGGCCAGGTCACGGTCGATCCCAATGCGCTGCAGGCCGGCTTGGCCGCCGAAGGCAAGGTCACGCTGACCGGCCTCTTCTTCGACACCGGCAAGACCGAGCTCAAGCCGGAGTCCAAGGCCCAGCTCGAGGCCATGGCCGAGCTGATGAAGAACCAGCCCGGGCTGAAGGCCTACATCGTCGGCCACACCGACAACGTCGGCACGCTGGAGGCCAACCAGGCCCTGAGCATGGAGCGCGCCCGCGCCGTCGTGCTGGCCCTGACCGCGGCGCCCTACAAGGTCGACGCCAAGCGCCTCAGCGCCAAAGGCCTGGCCAGCCTGGCGCCCGTGGCCAGCAACACCGACGACGCCGGGCGCTCGAAGAACCGGCGCGTCGAGCTGGTCGCGCAGTGATGCGCTAGAACCTCTGCACGCCGCGCCGCGGGATCTGCGAGGACATCACGATCGATGTCCTGGTCTCGCCGTACTGGTTGATGCCGGCGAGAAACTGCTCCAGCTCCTGCATGTCTCTTGCAACCACGGTGAACAGGCAGGAATCCGCCCCCGTCACATGCAGGCATTCCAGCACCTGGGGCTTGGCACGCAGCATGTCGATGAACTTGTGCTTGTAGGGATGCTGGGTGGTGATGGCCACCACGGCCTTGATGATGTAGCCGAGGGCTTCCGGTGCGATGTCAGCGTGATAGCCGCGGATGACGCCGGCTGCCTCCATCTTCTTGATGCGCTCGGCGGTGGCCGGCAGCGACAGGCCGGCCACCTCGGCCAGCGTCTTCAGGGAGGCGCGGGCGTCTTCCTGCAGCGCAGACAGGATGCGCCAAGCCTTGTCATCCACCATGCTCATGGCTGATTCACCTCAAACTTTCAGGCAACCCAGCCAGTCTGCCTGAAATAAAGCATTCATGGCCGCAGCCAGCCTGAATAGACTTTTGGGCATGGACACCTCGCCCCTGCCCCTGCTGCTGAAGTCGGCCCTGATCGGCCTGTCGATCGCCGCGCCTGTCGGCCCCATCGGCCTGCTGTGCATCCAGCGCACCCTGGACCACGGCCCCCGCGTCGGCATTGCGACCGGCATGGGCGCGGCGGTGGCGGATGCCCTCTACGGCGCCATCGGCGCCTTCGGCGTGACGGCGGTCATCACGCTGCTGACCGACGCCCGCGTCGGCCTCGCCGTGGGCGGCGCTCTCTTCCTGCTGTGGCTGGCCTGGAAGTCCTGGCAGGACGGCGAGGCCCGCCAGGCGGCCGCCGTGCAGGGCGGCATCAAGGGCTGGCATGCCTTTGGCGGCACCTTCCTGCTGACGATGTCCAACCCCGCCACCATCCTGTCCTTCATCGCGGTGTTCTCGTCGCTGGCCGGCGGCATGACGACGTCCTCGCCGGGCTGGATGATCGCCGGCGTTTTTGTCGGCTCGGCGGCCTGGTGGCTGGTGCTGGTCGGCCTGGTGGGCCGGCTGCGCGAGCGGCTGCGGGCCAGACACCTGCGCTGGATCCGTCGCGGGTCCGCCGTCCTGCTGGCGGGGTTTGCGGCCTGGCAGCTGGGGTCGCTCATCGGCGCCTGAGGGCGCTGACCGCAGAATGGCCGGGCCTCACACACCCGAGCCATGAGCTACGTCATCCATCTGTTCGAGCATCCCGGCACGGCCACGCTGGCGCAAGCTGTCCAGCTGCACGAGCAGCTGAGCGCAACACCCTCAGGCCGCAACGAGCGCATGCTGCGCTGGGCCCAAGCCATGCAGGCCCGCTTTCCGACCGGTTGGCTGGAGGGGCCGCCCGATGGCGACACCGGCGGCTCGTCCGTGCTCAGCGTGGGCCTGACCCTGCAGGCGCTGGACCAGCTGCTGCCCGCGGCCGTCAGCGTGGCCCTGCCGCTGGGCCTGTGCGTGCTGGACCCGCAGGCTGGCCGCTGCTATGCGCCCGGCGGCTGGGCGCTGACGCAGCATGGGCGCATCGCATTGAAGCCCGCGGCACCGGCAACCGCTCCAGCCGCCGAGCCGCAGGAGCACAGCCGGCGCGGCGTCATTCGCGTGCTGCTGCAGCGCATCGCGCCGGTCCTGGCCGTGCACGGCTTCCAGGCCAGCGCTGGCCCCGATGGCCTGCGCTTCGCGCGCGTCGTGCCGCTGGGCATCCAGGCGTTGCGCCTGCAGGTGACAGACGATCTGCGCGTACTGCCGTCGGCCCACGTCGAGCCCATGCTGCCGCACGCCCTGTACCGCGCCGTGCGGCCGGGCCGCGACCTGCCCTGCCACACGCATCGGCTGGGCGGGCTGGCGCGCTTCGGCGCCAAGGCCGAGACGCGGCCCGGCGCCAACCCCTGGTATGACCTGCGCTGCGAGGCCAGCGACATCGATGCGCTGGGCGACGCCCTCGCCCACTGGATGGTCGCCAACTTCGTGCCGCTGTTCGACGCCTGCCGCGACCTGCGCGACCTGCTGCGCCTGGACGATCTGCGCCAGCAGAACGCGCTGCCGGCCTATGTGGCCGCCAACCGAACCACGCTGGCGCTGCGGCATTGGGTTCAGGGTCAGGACCTGGAAGCGCATGCCCGCAAGGTGGCGGCGGAGTGCAACGTCCATGTCAGCATCCCGATGAAGTCCGTCCTCGCCCTGCAGGGATTGCCGACCTGGGCGGGGGCCTGGCGACCGCTGCCCGCGCCCTGCCGGGTGTATGGCCTGCACGAGGCCGTGAGCCCTTCAGCGCTGGGCCAGGCCGTGCTGCCGCGGCTGCGCCGTGCTGCCGAGGATCACGGCTTCAGGCTGTTGATGGAAGGCCCGCTGGTGCTGGAGTTGCGCCGCGAATCGGCCGAGGTCGTGCAGACCCTCAACGCCGAGGTGGAGCCCGGGTTCACAGGTGCGCGGCTGTCGATCTCGGTGGGCTGGGAGGCCCCCGCCCTCACGGCCCACTGGCGCTCGATCTGGCCTGGCGCCGCGCAGGCGGGTGGGCTCGGCAGCTGGCAGGCCGGCGGCCCGCCAAGCCATGCCTGGATGCGCGAACCGCTGGAAGCCGCCGGCATCGACCCCTATGACCTCGGTGTCGCCGTCGAATGGCCGGACGAGTTGGCCGACCACGTGCAAGCTGCCGAGCAGGCGCTGCGCGACTGGCTGGCGCGGCTGCTCGACCCGGCCATGAGCTGGCAGGGCTTGGCCCTGCAGCTGCCCACGGCGGCCGACTTCGCTGCCTGGTTCCTGACGCCTTGGACAGTGAGCCCTGTCGCGCAGCTCGGGCCGAGCGGCTGGGCCGCGCTGCTGATGCTCACCAGCCTTTACCGCACGGATGCGCCGGCCTATGCGCAGGTTCTTCGTGCCTCGGGCAAGTACGTGGCTGAGGTCGAGCCGCTGCTGCAGCTCGTGGAGGCCGGCGCAACGCGCCCTACAACTGATCACCCAGGAAGGTGATGACCCGCTCGTCGCGGAAGTAGTTGGTGTGGTGCGTCGTCGGGCTCACACCCAGGGCCTCGAAAGTGATGTTGCCGCCCTCACCGAGCCGGAACATCGAGTCCACGTCCACCACCAGGTCGTTGGGACCGGGGAAGACCATGTCGGCGGCGCCGTACTTGATCTGGTCGCCGATGTGGCTGAAGCGCCGCCAGAACTTCCAGATCGGCTGCGCACTCTCGTCGGGCTGGAAGGAAGCGCCGATGCCGAACATCTTGGGCGTGCAGAGCCAGGGGTCGGCGAACAGCTGGCGCACATCGCCGTTGTTACTGACGAGCTGCTGCGTCGCCAGCCCCGGCACCAGGCCCACGGCCGCGTCGACGATGGGCGTGGTGCTGCCCAGATGCAGCACCTTGCCGAAGATCTTGGCCAGCAGCGACACACCCTCGGCAAAAGGCACGATGCCCGTCGCCTGCCTGCTGACGGCCGACACGGCGTCGGCATAGCTGGCGATCATGTCGAGGGCGGCGCGCAGCTTGTCCGGCGCCGCCAGGCTGGTGCCCACCAGCGGCGAGGCCACGAAGACCACGCGCTCCACCGGCACGGCGCGCAACCGCATCAGCCAGCCCACCACCAGGCCGCCGCGGCTGTGGCAGACCACGTCGATGGGCGCGCTGACGTTCAACAGGGCGCGATGCAGATCGAGGGCGTTGGACCAGGCCGCCACTGACAGCGTGGCGTGGCCGAAAGCCAGGATGGCGCTGTACTTCTGCTGCCAGCCAGCCAGCAGCTTTCGGCCAGCCTCGGTGGCCTGCAATTCGTCGAACCACATCTGCGATTTGCTGAAGGTGCCATGCACCAGCAGCAGCACGCGGCCCTTGTCGATCCGGGGCTGGGCATCGGCCACCAGATGGCCGTCCTGCCAACGCTGCATGCCCTGGTCGGGCGTCAGCCAGTTGTCGGCCTCGATCAGCTTGGCGGTGACCGCATTGCTGCCGAAGTCGTTGAAGCGAAAGCTCTGCACCACGTCCTCGGGCGGCACGCGCATCGACCGGTAGGAGCGCCGCCCCGTGCCGCCCGGCGTGGTCGGCGGCGAATAGACCCAGCGCAGCAGGCCGTCCTCGTCCCGCACCAGCTCCACCTTGGCGCGGCCGTCGGCGTCGCGCGTGGCGGCACGCCGGCGGCGCTGCCCGATGGGCAGGGTGCTGAGCTGGGTCGGCGCTTCCTCGAGCGCCAGCCTGTCGCTCACATCCGTCCAGAGATCGCCGCTGCTCATGACCGTTCCTCCACGATGGGCAAGGGCGTGATGCCGTTCATGCGCGCCGTCACGACGTCCAGCACCGAATGGAAATCCTCCGCTTCGGCCAGCGCATCGATGCCCGCCTCCACTGCCTCGACGAAACCGCAGTGCTCGGTCAGCCGCACCGTCTCGATCGGCACCAGGCGCCGCGCGCGGATCAGCTGCCTCACCTCGCGGTAGGGCGCGTTGCCTATCGCCTGCCAGGCATAGCGCTGCAGGCTGGCGGAGGAGTTGCGATCCGCCGCCCCGGCCATCGCGCCGTGGGCGCCGTCGCCGCTGACGGCCAGATAGTCCGCCTGGAAGCTGTTGTGCCGCCAATAGCCCGGCAGCGCATGGCCGTTGAGCAGGAAGATGACCGGGTAGACGTCGATCAGCTCCAGGCAGGCGGCGAACAGCAGGGCCAGGTCGATGCAGGTACCAGCCCGCCCACCCTGGATGGCGCTGGGCGTGCGCAGGCGCTGCGAATCGAGCTTGCTGCTGTAGGAAGGCGGCGGGTTGATGTAGCCCAGCTGCCATTCATGCAGCAGGGCGGCCCAGATCGCCTGCACCTGCAGGTCGACCTCGCGCAGCTGTTCTTCCTCGGTGCTGGGCGCGGCCTGGTAGCCCTCGAAACCGGCGGCCGGGTTGTCGCGCAGGACCCGCACATAGCGCTGCGCCAGCTCCACCGCGCGGACGACGGCCGGGTCGCGCGGCAGCACGAAGGAGGGCAGCCACTGGCCGTCCTTGTCGTTGTCGCGCCATTGGTCCACCGGCAGCAGGCGCAGGCGATGGCTGTCGCGCGTCAGCACCTTGTCGTTGTGGCTCAACTGGACCATCAGGGTGCTGTTGACGGCCTCCTGCAGCGAACGCATCAGCGCCGCGGTCAGCGGCACATGCACCTCGCTGCTGAGGTCGAAACGGGTCTCGCCGGCCGCGAAGCGCTTGCGCCAGCGGGCCTGTTCGGGGCCGAGCTGCAGCTCGACATCGACGCTCAGCCAGTCGTCGGGCTGGGCGCTGCCCCGCTCCACGACGATCTGGCGGAACAGCCGCCCGTTGTTGTGCAGCACCGCGTAGTTGAGCTCTTCCTCGGGCACGGCCTGTAGCCGCGGCGGCGTACCGGCATCGCGCAACTCGGCAGCGGCGGGGTCACCCTGGTTGAAGGCCGCCTCGTTCAGCGGCGCGCCCATCCACAAGGTGACGCCGGTGGCTCGCGTGGCCCGGGGCTCCTTGCGCGCGCGCATCCAGGCACTCTCGAAGGCCAGCGGCAGATTCCACACGGCCTGGTCGAGCTGGCTGTAGACCAGCTCGAAGAAGAAGTCCACCAGCTGGTCCTCGATCGCGTCCTGGAAGCCGACGGCCGCCAGTGCCGCGCGCTCCGCCACGATCAGCGCCGCCGTGCGAGCCGCCGAGTTCTCGAGGCTCACCGAGACGAAGTAGGCACAGTGATCTCCGCCCGCCCGGAGCGCTTCGGCCAGCCGCTGCGCACCGATCACCGCCGTGCCGGCGGTCTCACCGGCCAGCAGCATGCCGTCGGGCACGCTGGACTCCTTGGCCAGCACTTCGTCCAGGCGCATCGGGCCGAACTCGGCCTCCACCGCCTCGCCTTCGGGCACGAGGTCGCGCAGGGCCTTCAGGCCGGCCAGATTGTCGAAGCCGCTCAGGTGGACGAGGTCGGGCTTGAGCTGCTTCACCACATCGTGCAGCTGCTGCCAGCTCGGGTCCTTCAGCTCGATCAGGCGGATGCCGCCCAGGGCGCGCTTGAGCCGCTTGGTTTCGGCACTGAAGTCCCAGCTCTGCCGCAGGCCGCCGGGCGCGCTCTGCACATAGAGCAGACTGGGTTCGCGGGACTTTTGCCAGGTGGCCGGCGCCGGGGTCACCACCTCGCGCATCACGGTGACGCGGTGGTTGTCCACATTGCGATAGCGCCGCGTGGCCTTGGCCAGCAGGTACTCCCAGGGAAAGATGCGGGCCTGCCAACCCTCGTGCTCGGACGCGTAAGGCATGCGCACGACGACGCGCGGCGCGCCGGCCAAAGCCTCCAGGTCGGCGTCCTTCAGGCCGAAGCCCTTCAGCGTGCGGTAGGCCTGCTCTTCACGGCTGTTGCTGGCCTCGCTCGAACTGAGCCAGCGTTCGCGTGCCCTGAGCACATAGGTCCAGCGCATGGCTTCGCTGTCGAGCCGGCACGGGGGCACGCCCTCCTCGGGCTGGCCACCCAAGGCGATAGCCCGGCCCGGAATGACCAAAGAAATCCGGGCCAGAACAGGATCAGTGCCTGTAGTCTTCGACATCGCGCCTCCCCTCTGAGAGGCGTCATCCTATGTCGCCAGGCTGCGGCCCAGCGTCCCCATTTCCGGGTCAGACCAGGCCGAGACTCTCTTCCACGCCCAGGTGCACATTCATGCTCTGCACGGCGGCGCCGCTGGCACCCTTGCCCAGGTTGTCCAGGCGGCTCATCAGCAGCACTTGCGTGTCGGATGCGAAGACGAAGAGGTCCACGCGATTCGTGTCGTTGCAGGCCTGCACGTCGAAGAAGCCAGCTTCCAGCGCGGCCGCGTCGCGCAGCGGCTTCACGTTGATGAAGCGTTCGCCCTGGTAATGCGCGGCGATCGCGGCATGGACTGCTTCCGGCGTCGTGCCGGCCTTGAGCTGGCTCAGGTGCAGGGGCACGCTGACGGCCAGGCCCTTGTAGAAGGTGCTGACGATGGGCTGGAAGACCGGCGGCGTCGCGAGGCCTGTGTGGGCCGCCATCTCCGGCAGATGCTTGTGCTTCAGGCCCAGGCCATAGGGCCGCGGCGCCTGCAGGTGGGCCGGCAGCGGCTGCTGCTCGTACTCGGCGATCATGGTCTTGCCGCCGCCCGAGTAACCGGTGATGGAGGTGGCGCTGACGGCCGCGTCCTTGGGCAGCAGGCCGGCGTCCACCAGCGGGCGCACCGCCAGGATGAAGGCGCTGGAATGGCAGCCGGGGTTGGAGATGCGCTTGCTGGCCTGGATGGCGCCGCGCTGGCCGCGGGCGAGTTCCGGCAGGCCGAAGGCCCAGCCCGGCGCCGTGCGGTGGGCCGTGCTGGCGTCGATGAGGCAGGTGCGGTCGTTGTTGACCATGAAGGCCGCCTCGCGCGAGGCGGCGTCCGGCAGGCACAGGAAGGCCACGTCGGCGGCGTTGAGCAGGCGCGAACGCTCGGCCGGATCCTTGCGCTTGTCGGCGTCGATTTTCAGCACCTCGATGTCGGTGCGGGCCGCGAGGTACTCGTGGATGCGCAAACCCGTGGTGCCTTCCTGGCCATCCACAAACACCTTGAACGTCATTGCCATCGCTCCAACCGCTGAGAATCGAACTGTGCAGGATAAGGGCAAACCATGAAATCTGAGCGTGTACTGCTTCTCCCCGGCTGGCAAAACTCGGGCCCGGACCACTGGCAAAGCCGCTGGGAGC
Organism: Roseateles sp. GW821-FHT09H10; assembly: GCF_059415865.1. Lineage (NCBI taxonomy): Bacteria > Pseudomonadati > Pseudomonadota > Betaproteobacteria > Burkholderiales > Sphaerotilaceae > Roseateles > Roseateles sp. GW821-FHT09H10. Next base: position 988,043 of record NZ_JBWKOB010000002.1, read on the forward strand.
GCCTGCATGGCGACGAGCGCGTCGAGCAGCACGATTGGGACTGGCCGCGCCGTGGCGACTGGATGGCGCGGCTGGACGAGGTGCTGCTGCAGGGCGACGCCCCGGCCATCCTGGTGGCCCACTCCCTGGGCTGCCAGCTGGTGGCCGCCTGGGCCGAGCATTCCCAGCACACCGGCCGCGTCAAGGGCGCTCTGCTGGTGGCGCCGCCCGACACCGAGCGCCAGGACATGCCGCCCCAGCTGCACAACTGGCGCCCCATCCGCCGCCCGCGCCTGCCCTTCCCCAGCATCACCGTCATCAGCAGCGACGACCCCTTCGGCGCCGCCGAACGCAGCACGCAGATGGCGGCCGACTGGGGCAGCAGCGTCGTCATCGCCGGGCCGCGGGGTCATCTGAACGCCGAATCGGGCCTGGGGGACTGGCCGGAGGGGCGGGAACTGCTGGAAAGCCTCTCCAGACGGTGAAGGACAATCCGCGCCCATGGTCACGAAGAAACCCAAAGGCCTCGGCCTCGGCCTTGAAGCCCTGCTCGGCCCCAAAGTCAGCGACACCCCGGCGCCGGAACGCGACGGCACGCCCAGCACGCTGAAGCTGGAAGCCCTGCAGGCCGGCAAATACCAGCCGCGCACGCGCATGGACGAGGGCTCGCTGTACGAGCTGGCCGAGAGCATCAAGGCCCAGGGCATCATGCAGCCCATCCTCGTGCGGCCGATCTCTCCCAACGGCAGCGTGGCCTACGAGATCATTGCCGGCGAGCGCCGCTTCCGTGCCGCAAAACTTGCCGGGCTGCGCGAGGTGCCGGTGCTGGTCAAGGCGGTGCCGGACGAGTCGGCCGCCGCGATGGCGCTGATCGAGAACATCCAGCGCGAAGACCTCAATCCGCTGGAAGAAGCCCAGGGCCTGAAGCGGCTGACCGACGAGTTCGGCCTGACCCACGAACAGGCCGCCCAGGCCGTCGGCCGCTCCCGCAGCGCGGCCAGCAATCTGCTGCGTCTGTTGAACCTTTCGGCGCCGGTGCAGAACATGCTGATGGCCGGCGACCTGGACATGGGCCATGCCCGTGCCCTGCTGCCGCTGGACGGCGCCGTGCAGATCACGACAGCGAGCGAGATCGCGGCCAAGAAGCTCAGCGTGCGCGAGGCCGAGAAGCTGGTCGCCAAGCACCAGGGCGCCGCCCGCCAGGCGCCGCTGCTGCGCGTGAAGAGCGACAAGAGCCGCGACGTGCTGCGCCTGGAGGAAGAACTGGCCGATGCGCTGGGCGCCACCGTCGAGGTGCGTGTGAAGAAGCGCAGCAAGCGCGGCCAGAGCGGCGAGCTCGCCATCCATTTCGACTCGCTGGACGCCCTGTCCGGCATCCTCGACAAGCTGCGCGGCGGCTGACCCGCGGCGGTCCAACGGAATGAGGCGGCGTCCGACATGACGCCGCGGGCCTGCGTTCAACACTAGGACGGCGCCCCGTGATCAGGCGGGGATGTTGAGGCGTTCGTGACACCCGTCATGCTCGCAACAGTTCTTCACCGGCGGCCGCTGTCTGCCCCCAGCCACAAGGCCCCCATGTTTGTGTGGTCTGACCGAAAAGTGCCAGGTCTTGCCCAAACTGCGGGCGTATGCTGGACCGGCACCCTGTCAACGAAAGAGCGAGCTTTATTGTTGGTGGGCGTGTAGCGGCTTATTCTTCAGATTGACGAGTGAGCCGCAGCGAGAAGCTGCTGATCAGCGAAGTGGAGAGTTCTGATGACGCCTTGCAGTTGAGGCGCGATCAGAACCCCCCAGTCCCCTCGGGCACGGATCGTGCCTGTGACTGCGTGGTTCAAACCGCAGGAGGTGGGCATGGACGTCATCAGCCATTTCGCAGCGCGCTACGAGCGCAGCAAGGTCGAGGAGCTCTCGCTGGAGGACTACCTCGCGGAGTGCAAGAAAAACCCGCTGGCTTATGCGACGGCCGCAGAACGGATGCTGCAGGCCATCGGTGAGCCGCAGATGCTGGACACGCGCAACGACCCACGCCTGTCGCGCCTGTTCGCCAACAAGACCATCAAGATCTATCCGGCCTTCGCCGAGTTCTATGGCCTGGAAGAAGCCATCGAGCAGGTGGTGTCCTATTTCAGGCACGCTGCACAGGGCCTGGAGGAAAAGAAACAGATCCTCTACCTGCTCGGGCCCGTCGGCGGCGGCAAGAGCTCCATCGCCGAGCGCCTCAAGCAGCTGATGGAGCATGTGCCTTTCTATGCGCTGGCCGGTTCACCGGTCAACGAGAGCCCGCTGGGCCTGTTCGACATCACCGAGGACGGCCCGCTGCTGGAGCGTGATTACGGCATCCCGCGCCGCTACCTGAACCGCATCCTGTCGCCCTGGGCCGTCAAGCGCCTCGACGAGTTCGGCGGCGACATCCGCAAGTTCAAGGTCGTCAAGCGCTACCCCAGCGTGCTCAAGCAATTGGGCGTGGCCAAGACCGAGCCGGGTGACGAGAACAACCAGGACATCTCCAGCCTGGTCGGCAAGGTCGACATCCGCAAGCTCGAGACCTATGCCCAGGACGACCCCGACGCCTACAGCTATTCCGGTGGCCTGTGCCTGGCCAACCAGGGCCTGCTGGAGTTCGTCGAGATGTTCAAGGCGCCCATCAAGGTGCTGCACCCGCTGCTGACCGCCACGCAGGAAAGCAACTACAAGGGCACCGAAGGCTTCGGCGCCATCCCCTTCGACGGCATTGTTCTCGCGCACAGCAACGAGAGCGAGTGGAAGACCTTCCGCAACAACAAGAACAACGAGGCCTTCCTCGACCGCGTCTACATCGTCAAGGTGCCCTACTGCCTGCGCGTCAGCGAGGAAGTGAAGATCTACGAGAAGCTGATCCGCGGCTCGTCGCTGGCCGAGGCCAAGTGCGCTCCCGGCACGCTGAAGATGATGAGCCAGTTCGCGGTCCTCACACGCCTGAAGGAGCCCGAGAACTCGTCGCTGTATTCCAAGATGCAGATCTACGACGGCGAGAACCTCAAGGACACCGACCCGCGCGCCAAGAGCTACCAGGAGTACCGCGACTACGCCGGTGTCGACGAAGGCATGAGCGGCATCAGCACGCGCTTCGCCTACAAGATCCTGTCCAAGGTCTTCAACTTCGATTCGGCGGAGGTGGCCGCCAACCCGGTGCACCTGATGTATGTGCTGGAGCAGCAGATCGAGCGCGAGCAGTTCCCCAAGGAGCAGGAAGAGAAGTTCGTCAGCTACATCAAGGAGCAGCTGTCGCCGCGCTACGCCGAGTTCATCGGCAAGGAGATCCAGACCGCCTACCTGGAAAGCTACAGCGAGTACGGCCAGAACATCTTCGACCGCTATGTGACCTATGCCGACTACTGGATCCAGGACCAGGAGTACCGCGACACCGACACCGGCGAGGTCTTCGACCGCGCGTCGCTGAACGCCGAGCTCGAGAAGATCGAGAAGCCGGCCGGCATCTCCAACCCCAAGGACTTCCGCAACGAGATCGTCAACTTCGTGCTGCGGGCGCGCGCCAACAACGCGGGCAAGAACCCGCTGTGGACCAGCTACGAGAAGCTGCGCACCGTCATCGAGAAGAAGATGTTCTCCAACACCGAGGAGCTGCTGCCCGTCATCAGCTTCAACGCCAAGGCCAGCGCCGAGGACGCCAAGAAGCACGAGAACTTCGTGCAGCGCATGGTGGACAAGGGCTACACGGCCAAGCAGGTGAGGCTGTTGTGCGAGTGGTACTTGAGGGTGCGCAAGTCCAGCTAAGAAAGCAGGTCGTTCGATGTCCCTGCAACAAATCATCGACAGACGCCTTTCAGGCAAGAACAAGTCGATTGGCAACCGTGAGCGCTTCCTGCGCCGACACAAGGAGCAGATCCGCGAAGCGGTGAAACGCGCGGTGGACGGCCGCGGCATCCGCGACATGGAGCGCGGCGAGGATGTGCACATCCCCAAGAAGGACCTCAGCGAGCCCGTCTTCGGCCATGGCGACGGCGGCGTGCGCGAGGTTGTGCGGCCAGGCAACCAGGAATATGTGAAGGGCGACCGCATCGCCAAGCCCAAGGGCGGGCAGGGCGGTGGTGGTGGAGGCGGCGAAGCCAGCGACCAGGGCGAGGGTGAGGACGACTTCGTCTTCCACCTCAGCAAGGAAGAGTTCATGCAGGTCTTCTTCGAGGACCTGGCCCTGCCCAATCTCGCCCGCACCACGCTGGCCGACACGCCCGAATGGCGCAGCCAGCGCGCCGGCTTCGTCTCCGACGGCACGCCCACCAATCTGCACGTGGTGCGCTCGATGCGCGGGGCCCTGGGGCGCCGCATTGCCCTGGGCATGGACAAGCGCCGCGAGCTGCACGAACTCGAGGCCCGCGAGCAGGAGCTGTTGAAGGAAGACCGGCCCGAGACGCCCCGCCTGCTGCTCGAGACCCGCGAGCGCATCGCCCACCTGAAGGGCCGCATCGCGGCCATCCCCTTCCTCGACCCCATCGACCTGCGCTTCCGCTCGCGCGTGCGCATTCCGGTGCCGACGACACGCGCCGTCATGTTCTGCCTGATGGACGTGTCGGGCTCGATGGACGAGGGCCGCAAGGATCTGGCCAAGCGCTTCTTCATCCTGCTCTACCTCTTCCTGACGCGGCACTACGAGAAGATCGACGTCGTCTTCATCCGCCACCACACGCAAGCCCAGGAGGTGGACGAGCAGAACTTTTTCCACGCGACCGAAACCGGCGGCACCGTCGTGTCATCGGCCCTGGTGCTGATGGAGCAGATCATCAAGGAGCGCTACTCGCCGACCGAGTGGAATATCTACGGCGCCCAGGCCAGCGATGGCGACAACTGGCACCACGACAGCGGGCGCTGCCGCGAACTGCTGGCCGACAAGATCCTGCCGCTGTGCCGCTACTTCGCCTATGTGCAGGTGGCCGAGCCCGAGCAGAACCTCTGGGAGGAATACCTGAAGCTCAGCGAGGACGCGCGCCACTTCGCGATGCGCAAGGCCATCGAGGCCTCGCAGATCTATCCGGTCTTCCGTGAGCTGTTCAAGAAGGAAGGGGCGGCGGCATGAAGTCCGAGCGCCGGGCCGCTCCCAAGGCGGACTGCATCCCCTCGGGGGCTGAGGCCGGACACGGTGAGTCCTGTGGACTCGCCGTGCCTACCGAAGAGCCGCAGCACAAGCTGCGGCGCGGCCTGCAAGGCCGGCCGACGTACTCGTTGGACGAGGGGCTCATATGAGTAGCAAAGAGGACCGCCGGCACCACGACAGGCCGGCCAACCCGCCGCCCGGCATGCGGGACCGGCGCCAGCACCTGCCCCTGCAGCGCATGAGGCCCCTCGCCCAGCGCCCGAGCCAGACCCTGCCCTCGCCGAACGACTGGAGCTTCGAGCTCATCGACGAGTACCACACCGTCATCAAGACCACCGCCGAGCGCTTCGGCCTGGACACCTATCCCAACCAGCTCGAGGTCATCACCGCCGAGCAGATGATGGACGCCTATGCCTCCGTGGGCATGCCGGTCAACTACCGCCACTGGAGCTATGGCAAGGAGTTCATCAGCACCGAGCGCAACTACAAGCGCGGCCAGATGGGCCTGGCCTACGAGATCGTCATCAACTCCGACCCCTGCATCGCCTACCTGATGGAGGAGAACACGCTGGCCATGCAGGCCCTGGTCATCGCACACGCCTGCTACGGGCATAACAGCTTCTTCAAGGGGAACTACCTGTTCCGCATGTGGACGGATGCCTCGTCCATCATCGACTACCTCGTCTACGCCAAGAACTACGTCGCCGACTGCGAGGAGCGCTACGGCGTTGACGCCGTCGAGACCCTGCTGGACAGCTGCCACGCGCTGATGAACCACGGCGTGGACCGCTACCGCCGCCCGGCCAAGCTGTCGCTCGCCGAGGAGCGTGCGCGGCTCAAGGACCGCGAGCAGCATGCGCAGTCGCAGATCAACGACCTCTGGCGCACCCTGCCCAAGAAGGCCGACCGCCCCGACGAGGCCGCCGAGAGCCGCCGCTTCCCCGACGAGCCGCAGGAGAACCTGCTGTACTTCATCGAGAAGAACGCGCCGCTGCTGGACCCCTGGCAGCGCGAGATCGTGCGCATCGTGCGCAAGATCGCACAGTACTTCTACCCGCAGCGCCAGACACAGGTGATGAACGAGGGCTGGGCCACCTTCTGGCACCACCGCCTGCTCAACCAGATGTACGACGACGGCTACCTGAGCGACGGCATGATGATCGAGTGGCTCAAGTCCCACACCAACGTCGTCTACCAGCACCCGGGCGCCAACCTGAATCCGTATGCGCTGGGCTTCGCGATGTACACGGACATCCGCCGCATCTGCGAGAACCCCACCGACGAAGACCGCGACTGGTTCCCCGACATCGCCGGCAGCGACTGGCTGCCCACGCTCGACCACGCGATGCGCAACTTCAAGGACGAGAGCTTCATCGGCCAGTACCTGAGCCCGAAGATCATGCGCGACTTCCGCCTCTTCTCCATCATCGACGACGAGGCCAAGAGCGAGTACGAGATCTCCGCCATCCACGACGAAGGCGGCTACCGCCATGTGCGCCAGGCGCTGTCGCGGCAGTACGACCTGTCCACCCGCGAGCCCAATATCCAGGTCTGGAACGTCAACCTGCGCGGCGACCGGTCGCTCACGCTGCGCCATGTGCAACACCTGAACCGCCCCCTGCACGACAGCGCCCAGGAAGTGCTCAGGCATGTGGGCCGGCTGTGGGGCTTCGGCGTGCAGCTGGAAAGCGTCAACCAGCGCGGCGACGTGACCAAGCGCTGGAGCGTGCCGCCCCAGGCGGGTTGATACTGCCGGCATGTTCCGGCTGCTTCTCCCCGCCCTCCTTGCCGCCGCCGCGGCCGGGCCCGCCCATGCCGCTGGCATCACGGAGAGGCAGGCCTGCCTCAAGCTCATCGGCACCGCGCGTGCGCTGCAGTTGGCCGGCCCCAACAAGCGCGGCGACTACCGCTGCAAGCGCTTTTCCCTAGACACCGACTTCGTCTTCACGTTGCGCTTCGACGGCCCCAAGGAGCCCAAGGACGCCAGCCACCTGGTCGGCTACTACGCCGTCGACAAGACGACGCGCGAGGTCTTCGAATGGGATCTCACCACCAAGCAGCGCGGCGCGCCCCTGGTGCCGCCCAAGCGCAAGCGCTAGGCTGCGGCCCGCTGCTTGCGCCTGCCCAGCCGCCGCGCGAACAGCACGGCCGACACCAGCAACAGCATCAGCCCCGTCGCCGCCTCGGCCCAGATGGTCAGGTTGGCCATCAGCGTGTGCTGGGAGCACAGACCCAGGCGGTAATGCAGCAGGCCATCCAGGCCCAGGGCGCCATAGACGCCAAGGGCCAGCAGCCCGAGTGCGGGCAGACCGAGCCGGATCAACGCGAATGCCAACAGGCCGACGCCACAGACCGCAAACCAGAACAGCCAGACCTTGCCAGGCGTCAACCAGGCCGGCATGCCGGGATAGAAGGTGATGTACTGGGCGTTGTGGCTGAAGTGGGCGAGGCTGGCGGCGAAGTAGGTGGCGACCAGCGCTTTGACCGTCGAGGGCAGCAGGGCGACGCCTTGTTTCACGGCTTCAGCCAATCGCAATCCAGCTTGAATTTCTTCTTCATCGCGTCCGCCTCGGCCTTGGGCTCCTTGGTCAAGAGCGCGCACAGCGTGAAGTTCCCGAGCATGCGCCGCTCGGTCCTGTCGATATAGGTCCAATCGACGATCCTGGCCCTGGGGAAGGCATAGCGCTGGCCGAGCTTGACCGTCTTCACCATCCGCGGCTCGTTGTCGATCTTGCCTTCGAAGCTGCCGTCGGCCTTCTCTGCGAAGTCGCCCACCCAGAAGTACTCGGTATTGCCTCCCTGGCTGATGGCGACCTTCAGCGCAAAGTTCGTGTGCTGAGGCGATGCCGCATTCGCCGTCGCCAGAAACTCATTCAAGGTCGCACCGGCCTTGTCGAAAGCCTGGCGCATCGCCGGTTCCTGGTCCCGCATGAAGACGAGTTCGTCCTTGTCGGCCTTGGTCACCAAGCCTTGTGCGAAGGCCGTCGAGCAGACCAGCAAGGATGCCGCGAAGCAGGCGGGTTTCATGGATTCGGCCTTGAAGAAGCTGAAGGCTGACCACTATGCCAACAAACCGCCCGCCCTTGCCCTGCGGCGCCTGTCGGCATCCAGGACTGGCATGTCAAAGACCTCCAGCAGCGTCACCATGGCTTGCCTTGCAATGCCATGTTCACCTGGGCGACGCTCAAGCCTCCACGCGCTTGGCGTACGCGTAGTAGACCTCGTCCCGCTGCCAGCCCAGCGACTCATAGGCGGCCTGCGCGGTCTTGTTGATCCTGGCCGTCGTCAGTTCCAGCCGGACCCGGCCGGTGTTCTTCGCATGCCTCTCGGCCGCCAGCAGCAGCGCCCGCCCGGCGCCCGTGCGCCTGGCCTCGGGCCGAACGAACAGGTCGGACAGCTGATAGATGGGCTTGGCCTCGATGGAGCAGAAGAGGGGATAGAGCTGGCAGAAGCCGACGGCGCGCTGCGCCTCGTCCAGGGCCAGCAGGATGATGGATTCGTCGCGCTGCAGGCGATCGCGGACGAAGTGGCGAGCGGCCGTCGCGTCGGGTGCCTGCTCGTAGAACTGGCGGTAGGCGTCGAAGAGGGGCGCGACGGTGTCGAGGTCGGCCAGGGTCGCGATACGGGTTCGGGCGGAATTCATCGGGCGGCGTTGTACCAGCCGAAACGGTGGCGCATCACGCTGCGTTGTCCTCTATAGACGCGTCAGGCGACGGCATTCTTCCCAGCAAGGAGCAGAAGAGCGGCATCAGCGCCCCCCACGACGGCATTCAATGGCGCTCCCCCATCAGCCCCTCCACCAGGGCAGGCCGGCCCGGTGGCGTGAGCCTGAGCTCGCGCGTGTCTGCCACCCGCCTCAACCAGCCTTTGCTCACCATGGCCTCCAGCCACGCCACCGCCAGCGGCCCCGCGAAATGGTCGCGGCGCTCCGACCAGTCGACGCAGTCGTAGAGCACGCGGCCTTGGGGCAGCTCGCCTTCCGGCATCAACTCGGCCAGCGCCTCCCGGCCCGCATCGCTGATGTCATAGCGCCCATCCGGCGCCGCCTTGACCCAGCCCTTGGCCAGCAGCGCCTCGCGCCATTGCACGCCCAGCTCGCCGGCCAGATGGCCATAGCAGCTGCGCGCATGCCGCAGGCCGCGCATCTCGGGCTTCTGCCAGCGCTTCAGGTCGGCGGCCGGCCCCGCATCGCGGCCATCGGCGACGCGCAGCAGGGCCTCCAGCGCATGGGCCACATCGCCATCGGCCAGGCCGAAGTAGCGATGCCGCCCCTGCGGCCGCACGCGGGCCAGGCCTTCGTCGACGAGCAGCTTCAAGTGGGCCGACATGGTCGCCGCGCCGACGCCCGCGTGCGTGGCAAGCTCGCCCGCCGTGTGCAGGCGGCCGTCGAGCAAGCGCGCGAGCACACGCGCCCGGGTCGGGTCGGCAATGGCCGCCGCGATGCGGGCAAGGCGCGGTTCTGCACTCACCGGGGCACCTGCTCGCGCTCGTTCAGGCCGTAGTCGCGCACGACATGGGCCACCCGCAAGCGGTAGTCCTGGAACAACCCGCCCCGCCCAGCCGACTGGGCCTGGCGGTGCCTCTCCATCTCGCGCCAGCCACGCACGGCTTCTTCATCGCGCCAGAAGGACAGCGACAGCAGCTTGTCCGGGTTCGTGAGGCTCTGGAAGCGCTCCACCGAGATGAAGCCGTCCATCTGCTCCAGCAGCGGCTTCAGCGCCGCGGCATGGTCGAGATAGGCGGGCCGGCCCTCGGCCGTGGGCTCGACTTCGAAGATGACGGCAATCATGGGCGCACATCCTCACAGAAAGTCCTCTCCTCGCGCAGGATGAAGCGCTGCTTCTGCGCGAACTCGAAGTTGGCCCTCGCCTCGGGATCGGCCTTGAGCCGCGTGCGGTAGTCCTCGTAGGCCGCCAGCGAGTCGAAGCCGACCAGGCCCCAGGCCTCGTAGTTCGTGCCTTCGTGGGGCAGCCAGTAGCCCAGCAGCCGGCCGCCGAGGCGGGGAATGATGCGGCCCCAGGCCTGGGCGTACTCGCGGAAGGCCTCGCGCTGGAAGGGGTCGAGTTCGTAGCGGATGAAGCAGGTGATGGGCATGGTGGGCTCGTGGGTGTTGAAGGAATGCGGCCAGTGTGGGCGCCCTCACCCCCGCGAAGCTTCGCCGTGCAACGAACTGTGACCCACCCCCTGGCCGGCGCAACGCCCCGCTATCCTCGCCGGCGCCTCATCTCAAGCTCGCACCGTGCCCACGTCTTCGCCCCCTGCCGCGCCCGCCCACTGGACCGACTGGCTGCTCGGCCCCGAAGGCCAGGGCCGCGGCGCGGTGACGCTGACGCTGCTGGCGCTGACGGTCTATGGCCTGTTCGCGCTGAACGCGGCCGTGCAGGTGAGGCTGGGCCTGATGGAGGCCGGCGCCGGTGCCTGGATCAGCATCGTCAGCCTGACCGGCATCACGGCCTTCTATCTGCTGGTGCGCACCGGCCTGAGCCGGCATCTGGGCAGCGACCCGTCGCTGACGCTGCCGCAGTCCGTCTTTGGCGTGCTGATCACGGCCTGGGGCTATGCCATCGACCCGCCGCTGCGCGGCGCCATCATTGCCATCATGCTGCTCAACCTGGTCTGGGGCATGTTCGTGCTGACCCAGCGCCAGGCCTTCGGCCTCTATCTGTTCGGCCTGGCCTCGCTGGGTGCGGCGATGGCTTATGGCGCGAGCACCGACCCGGCTCACTTCCCAGCCGCCGTCGAGGTGCTGCACTTCAGCTTCGCGGCCATCCTGATGACGGCCGTGTCCGTGCTGTCGGTCAACATGGCCAGGCTGCGCGCCAAGCTGGGCGCGCGCACGACGGAGCTGCGCGCGGCGCTGGAACGCATCCAGTACCTGGCCCATCACGACGAGCTGACGCGCATCAGCAACCGCCGCCACCTCAGCGAGCGCCTGGCCGCCGAGCAGCTCAACCAGCGCCAGAGCGGCCAGACCATGAGCCTGGTGCTGATCGACATCGACCACTTCAAGGCGGTCAACGACCGCCACGGCCATGCGGCCGGCGACACCGTGCTGCGCCATTTCGCGGCCACGCTGCAGGGCGCGCTGCGCAGCACCGACTTCGCCGGGCGCTGGGGCGGCGAGGAGTTCCTCGTCGTCACGCCCCAGGCCAGCGCCGAGACGGCCGCGAGCCTGATCGAGCGCCTGCGCGAGGCCCTGGCCGCGACCTCCTTCGACAGCCTGGTGCCGGGCCTGCACATCACCTTCTCGGCCGGTGTGGCCGAATGCGCGCCGGGCGAGGACCTGCACCTGGCCATCGAACGCGCCGATCGCGCCCTCTACCAAGCCAAGCAAGGTGGCCGCGATCGCACCACCGTCAGCGAGTTCGCCCCTCTGCTCTGAATTGCGGGCCGAGCGCCGGGCCGCTCCCTGGCCGGCCCGCCTTGGGCGATGTGCTTGCGGCTCGACGCCGCAAGCATCGCCGCCTCTCGGGGGCTGAGGCCGGACACATGGCGCCCGGTGGGCGGCATGTGCCTGCCGAAGAGCTGCGGCTTGCCGCGGCGCGGTCTGCAAGACCGACCAGGGTCGCCCGCGTTCAGCGGGGCAGGCCTGGGCGAGGGGCTCACAAAGGCGCCACTGGGATGCAGAGCTCGCAGTCGAACACCCCGGTCTTGAAGTCGAAGGTCGACTGCGGCCCATAGTGCTCGAAGCAGGGCCGCGCATCCAGCTGCAGGCCGCTGCTCGGCAGCCACTGGCCCATCATGGCCGCCCAGGCCGCGCCGATCTCGGCGGCCGTGCCTTCGAAGCTCAGGGCGGCATAGCGGCCGCCGGGCAGCTCGGTGACCAGGGCGCCGCCATTGGGCAGCCAGTCGTCCGGCACGGCGACGCCGGCGTCGTAGCGGCATTGCTCGGGCGGCACCAGGCTGGGGTCGTCATGGCCGATACCGAAGCGCGCCACGGCACCGAGGTTCTGCGTCGCCAGCCAGGGGTTGAAGGTCTCGGCCCAGAAGCGGCCGAGTTCGGGGCCATAGGCCCCCTGGTAGCGCAGGTAGCCCATGCGCACGGGAGGGCGGTCGATGAGGCGGACATTCACGGTGACTTCTCCTGGATCGTCGTTGCGGGAGAAGCCATGCTCGTCGGCCCGCCAGGCACCGCCCTGATCCAGATTGCTGTCGGCCTGATCGAGATTGCGCCACTGCGTCGGCGAATGGCCGAAGCGCGTCTTGAAGGCCCGCGCGAAGGCCTCGGCCGAGCCATAGCCCACGCCCAGCGCGATGCTCAGCACGGTGGACTCCGGCTGGCCGCGCAGTCGCTGTGCGGCCTTCTCGAGGCGGCGGCGGGCCAGATAGTCGCCCAGGGTCTGGCCCGTCCAGGCCAGGAAGAGGCGGTGGAAGTGATAGGGCGAGAAGTGGGCGACGGCGGCCAGGGCCTCCAGATCCAGGGGCCGGTCTAGATGGCGGTCGATGTGGGCCTGCACACGGTGCATGCGCGCCTCGTACTGGCGCCGGCTGGCATTGGGCGGGCTCATGTCCAGACCCTGACCAGCAGGTGCATCGCCTGCGCATGCACGGCGTTGAGCTCGTCGGCCGAGGCCTTGGAATCGGACTGGAAGACGACGACGACCCAGGGCGCGCGGCCGCCGGGCGGAAAGACCAGGGCCACGTCGTTGAGCGCACCGCGCGCGCCGCTGCCCGTCTTGTCGAGCACGCGCCAGCCCGCGTCCGGCACACCGGCGCGCAGCCGCTTCAGCCCGGTGCGCGAGGCCTGCAGATCGGCCCACAGCCGCGCCTGGCTGGCGCGCTTCAGGCCCGGGCCCAGCAGCAGATGCTGCAAGGTCTTGGCGAAGGCGCGCGGCGTGCTGGTGTCGCGCTCGTCGCCGGGGGCGTTCTCGTTGAGCTCGGTCTCCCAGCGGTCCAGGCGGGTGACCGTGTCGCCCTGCTCGCGCAGCCAGGCGGTCAGGCCGGCGGGTGAGTCGCAGCAATGGCGCAGCAGCACGTTCGCACAAGGGTTGTCGCTCTCGACGACGATGCCCTGCACCAGCTCGGCCAGCGTGGCATGCCCGCGCGGCAGATAGCGGTCAAAGGCCGGCGAATGCGGCACGCGCTGGCTCTCGTGCAGCGCCACCTTGTCGTTCCAATCCCAGCGTCCCGCCTCCACGCCGTGGGCCACGCGGGCGCCGAGCACGATCTTGAAGGTGGACGCGATGGCGAAGCGCTCGTCGGCGCGGTGGGCCAGCGTGCGGCCGCTGGCGGTGTCGATGGCGAAGAAGCCGAGGCGGCCCTGCACGCGGTTCTCCAGCGCGGCGAAGTCGGGCCGCGGCGCGGCGGCGAGTGCGGGGCTCAGGGGCGTCAGGGCCAGGCCGGCAAGCAGGGCGAGGTGAGGGCGGCGTTGCATGCGGCCATTGTTGCCGCCCCCGACTCGGGGGTGAACGCCGCCAAATATTCACCGCGCCGTTGTCATCGCGCGTCATGGCGTCGGAACGACCCGAATCTCCCCCTAAATTGCCGGCCGCGCCGCTGAGGAGCGGCCTCGAACCTCCAAAAGAAAGACTCCATGAAGAAGCAATTCGCCATCGTCGCCACGGCCTGCGCCCTGGTTCTGCCCTGCGCTGCACAAGCCCAGACCGCCCCGTCCGCCGGCCAGGGCCTGCGCCCCGTGCTCGGCGCCAGCGTGACCGGCGGCGGCGAGACCCTCGCCACCGTGCAATACACCAACGGCAGCACGCAGAAGATCCGCAGCGGCGGCCTGGTGCACCTGTTCGGCGGCGCCGAATATGACGCGGAGGCCTTCGCCCTGCAGGCCAACATCGGCTTTCACGTCGACGACACCAATGCCAAGGATGGCTCGATCAAGTTCTCTCGCTGGCCCGTGGAGCTGATCGGCTTCTGGAAGGCCAGCCCGCAGGTCCGCCTCGGCCTGGGCGTGCGCAAGGCCACCAACGTCAAGGTGACCAGCTCCGGCAAGGCCTCCAGCTTCGGCTCGCAGGACTTCGACAGCAAGGCCGGCGTGCTGCTGCAGGGCGAATACCTGTTCATGTCGAACTTCAGCGGCCTGCTGCGCCTGGTGAGCGAGGAGTACCGCGTCGGCAACACCAAGGTCGACGGCAATCACATCGGCCTGGGCGTCAGCTACAGGTTCTGAAGCACCCCTCGCCCAAGGAATACCTTGGTCGGGACCGCTCTGCAGCCAGCGGCCGCAGAGCTTCGGCAGGCACGCCAAGTCCACAGGACTTGCCCTGTCCGGCCTCAGCCCCCGAGGGGACGGCGATGCTTGCCGGATCGACCGGCAAGCACATCGCCCAACGCGGGCCGGCTAGGGAGCGGCCCGGCGCTCGGCCCGCAAGCCTCATGCTTGGCTTGTGTCGCGTGCAGGCGCAGCCCGGCTGCGTAAGCGCATCGTCAAGCCCACCGGCCCCATCGCGAGCTGCAGATGCTCGCGCGGGGCATTGCCATCGGGCGTGTCGACGCTGGCGATGTCGAAGTGGCGCAGCAGCAGGGCGCTGGCCAGCTTGATCTCCATCAGCGCCAGATAGCGCCCCGGGCAGATGCGCGGCCCGGCGCCGAAGGGCATGGACAGGCGCTTGGCGGCACCGGCCTGCTTGGCGTCCTGCAGCCAGCGGCCCGGGTCGAAGGCCAACGCATTGGCGAGATGGCTTTCGCTGACGGCATCGCGGCGCATGACGGCCATGACGATCATGCCGGTCGGCACCTGCACATCGCCGACGCGCGTGTCGCGCATGGCCTGCATGGTGTTGATGGGCGCCACCGGGCGCAGCCGCATGGTCTCGTGGGCGCAGGCCTCGATGAAGTCCAGCGCGGCCAGTTGCTCCAGGTCTGGCAGGGCGGCATCGCCCAGCACGCGGTCCACCTCGGCGCGGGCCAGGGCCAGGGCCTCGGGGTGCTTGAACAGCAGCCAGATCATCCAGGCCAGCGTGTTGGCCGTCGTGTCCTCGCCGGCCAGCAGCATGGTCAGCACATTGCCGGCCACCTGTTCGTCGTCGATGCCGCTGCCGGGCTCGTCGGCCGCCACCAGCATGCCCTCGAGCAGGTTGGACGGTTCCTGGTGGAGGGCCGGGTTGGCGGCCATGCGGGTGCGCGCCTTGGCGATGAAGCCCTGCACGGCGACATTCACCTCGGCCACGCTGTGGGTCAGGGCCTTGTCCTCGGCCGACGGCCACCAGCGCCACAGCGGCAGCGGCGCAAAGATGCGCTTGAACAGCATCGGGAAGATGCGGTTCAGGTGCTGCTGGATGACGTCCTCGTCGGACTGCAGCGTGTTGACATCCTCGCCGAAGGCCAGGCCGGCCACGGCGTCCACCGTGAAGCGCATCAGGTCGGCCTGCAGGCCTATGGTCCTGTCCTCTCGCGCCGCGACCTGCCAGCGGCCAACCAGGCGCTCGGCGACGCGCCGCAGGAAGGGGTAGTAGCGCCTCACATGCACCGGGTCCAGCCCGTGCATGACCATGCGGCGCTGGCGCTTCCAGACCTCGCCATTGGCGCCGAACAGGCCGGCGTTCAGGCCCATCTCGCGGCCCACGTCTTCCAGCCTCTGCGTGCGCCTGAAGCCGTCGGGACGGTCGCGCAGGGCCGTGCTGATCAGCTCATGGTCGCCGACGACGACGATGCGCCGCTTGCCCAGGCGCAGCTTGAAGACCGGCCCGAATTCCTCGCACCAGCCCTCGACCTGCTGGTGCACCCGCGTCGAGTCGATCTGCAGCAGATTGCCGAACACCGGCACGCCACGCGGGCCGGGTAAATCGTCGAACTGGCGCAGCGCGCCAACGGGAGGGGCGGCGGTGGTGTCCATGGGGGCAGTTTAGGAGGCGGCCTCAATGGATGCGCCGTTCAATTTGATGAGGCGCCTGCCCTGCTAGCTTCACTCTCTCGGAGGCCACTGTTCTCGAGTGGTCTCCGGTGGCCGGATGGTTTCAAGATTGCTTGAACGCGGTGCCGATGCGTCATGAGCGATCAATACAGCCACAGAGGCAAATATCGCAAGCATCCAAAGATAGCCGCCCAAGCCGAAACCGACGGACATGGCCGCGGCGCCCGCCCCATCGCCGCAACTCATGGCGGGCAGCAAGGGGCTCGCGATTGCACTTGCCACGGTGGCCATCACGATGAAAGGCCCCGGCGGCTTGCGCCTGAAAATCACGGACACCAAGATCCAAAAAAAACCGAGGTTTGCAATCCAACGGGGATCAAGGGTCAAAACTCCGAGCCAGCCCGTCAGCAGGACCTGAAGACCCAGCACGCTTTCGCCGCGCTGGCACATGAATATCGGCATGCCAAGGGATATCAGGTAGATCCCCAGAGAAAGCACCAACACGGAAACTTGAGCGCGCCTACCCATGGCGGTCAGACCTTTGTTTTACGCCGCAAAGATCTTCCCCGGATTCAATATCCCCAGCGGCCATCGACTGCGGCGATGGAGGCATTGATGTTCCCGGCCTCGTTCAGTTTGTGGGCTGCTGGGCAGGCATGCGGGTAACGTGGCTGACCACAATCGTCCAACGGCCGTCGGTGCGAACCAGCGTGTCCGTGAAGCGCACATCCAGGGCGAAGGGCTTGCCGCCGGAGCGGCCCTTCAGCGACGTGATGCCCTGCACGACCGCGGTGTCGCCATACACGCGCGCCGTCATGCTGTGGTTCTCGAAGCGCTCGTACTGCGGGTCACCATCGCGCACCTCCTGCAAGGCCTGCGCCCGGCTTTGAACTTCGGCCGTCGTGCTGACGAGGTTGAACTCCGGCGCGAGCAGGCGCTCCAGTGCCGCAAGGTCGCGCAGACGGAAGGCATCACAGGCGGCCTGAGTGGCGGCCATGGCCTGCTGCTCGGGGACCGAAGCCCCCAGCACTGGATGGAGGGCGAAAGCGGTCAGAACCAGGGCGATGAAATGCCGGATGCGAAGCGTGATCATGGCCAACCTCAACCCGCAAAGATCTTGCCGGGGTTCAGGATCCCCAGCGGATCCAGCGTCTGCTTCACCGCCCGCATCAGCGCCACCGCTTCGGCGCCCGTTTCGTCGAGCAGGAAGCCCTGCTTGTGCAGCCCGATGCCATGCTCGCCCGTGCAGGTGCCCTCCAGCGCAATCGCCCGCGCCACCATCTGCGCGCTCAGGCGTTCCGCCGTCTCCAGCTCCCGCGAATCAACGGGGTCCAGCAGATAGGCCATATGGAAGTTGCCGTCGCCGACATGGCCGACGATGAAGTAGGGCAGGCCGGCGGCCTCGACTTCGGCGATGCTGGCATTGATGTTCTCGGCCAGGCGCGAGATCGGCACGCAGGTGTCGGTCGTCACCGCGCGGCAGCCGGGGCGCATCTGCAGGCCGGACAGATAGGCGTGGTGCCGCGCAGTCCACAGCCGCGTGCGCGCCTCGGGCGTCGTCGCCCACTCGAAGGCTTCGCCGCCATGGTCGGCGGCCACCTCCTGCACCACAGCCGCCTGCTCGGCCACGCCGGCCTCGCTGCCGTGGAACTCCATCAGCAGCATGGGCGCTTCCTTCAGCCCCAGCTTGTCGTGGGCATTGACGGCCTTGATGGCGTTGGCGTCCAGCAGCTCGCAGCGCGCGATGGGCACGCCGATCTGGATGATCTGCATGGCGGTGCGCACGGCGGCATCGATGCTGGGGAAGAAGCAGACCGCGGCCGACACGGCCTCGGGCAGGGGATGCACCTTGACCGTCAGCTCGGTGATGACGCCCAGCGTCCCTTCGCTGCCGATGACCAGGCGCGTCAGGTCATAGCCGGCGCTGCTTTTCTTGGCGCGTGAGCCGCTGCGAACCACCTCGCCACTCGCCGACACGAAGCGCAGGCCCAGCACGTTCTCGCGCATGGTGCCGTAGCGCACGGCATTCGTGCCGCTGGCGCGCGTGGCGGCCATGCCGCCCAGGCTGGCGTCCGCGCCCGGGTCGATGGGGAAGAACAGGCCCTCATGCTTGAGCGCTTCGTTCAGCGCCTTGCGCGTGACGCCGGGCTGCACGGTGACCGTCAGGTCCTCGGCATCGACGCGCAGGATGGCGTTCATTCGCGACACATCCAGGCTGATGCCGCCCTGCACGGCCAGCAGATGCCCCTCCAGCGACGAGCCGGCGCCATAGGGGATGACCGGCACGCGATGCGTGGCGCACAGGGCCACGACACGGGCCACCTCGGCCTCGCTGTCGGCGAAGACGACAGCCTGCGGCGGCGGCACGTCGAAGACCGATTCGTCGCGGCCATGCTGCTCGCGCACGGCCAGGGCGGTCGAGCAGCGCTCGGCGAACTCGGCGCGCAGGGTGTCCAGCAAGGCACCTGGCAACGGCGTGACAGAAAAAGTTGTTTCAGGCGCGTTCATGTGACCGATTCCAGGGGGTCGAGAACCGATTGTGTTGCAGTGACGGCGCCATGGTGACAGGATCGCCACACAGCGAACCTGGGAGATCTGCATGGACCCCAATCTGCTTCTGCTCGTGCTTGTCGTCGTCGTGGCCCTGATCGCCTTCGGCGCCGTGCGCTTCGACCTGCTGGCCGCGCGCTGGCGCGAGGTCTTCAAGGACCCGCCACCTCCTCACGATGCGCCGCCCGCACCGCGCTGGACGCCGGCCGCGGGCCTGCACCCGCATGACGGGCCGGTGCACAAACCTGCGTTTCACAGAAGCGGCCGCCGGCACTGAACCGGCGCCAGAACAGGGCCTTGCAACGAGGAGAACGCCATGAGCCCGACAACGAAACTGGACAGCCTGACCATCAGCCGCAAGCTGATGCTGCTGACCCTGCTGGTGCTGGTCGCCATCGCCATACCGTCCGCCTTCCAGGTGCGCCAGTCGCGCCAGCTGGCGCAGGCGGCCCAAGGTGAACTCGACGGCCTGGCACCGGCGCGCCAGCTCGTGCGCCTGACCCAGCTGACCCAGCAGCACCGCGGCCTGTCCGCGGCCATGCTGGGTGGCAACGACGCGGTACAGGCACCGCGCTCGGCCAAGAACGCCGAGGTCGCCAAGCAGTTCGCCGCCGTGGATGCCATGCTCAAGGGCGAGGGTGCCAGCGAGGCCATGCGCCAGACCTGGCAGGACGCGCGCAAGCGCTGGGACAGCCTGTCCGGCCAGGTCGGAGCCAAGGCCTTGAAAGCAGGCGAGAGCAGCACCCTGCACGCCCAGCTCATCCAGGTCTATTTCAAGCTGCTGGACCAGCTCGTCGACCAGTCCGGCCTCATCCTCGACCCCGAGGCCGACACCTATTTCCTCATCAGCGCCACGCTGGCGCGCCTGCCCATGGCGACCGAGGCCCTGGGCCAGGCGCGGGCGCGCGGCGCCGGCTTCCTGGCCGAGGGCAAGATCGGCCCCGAGGGCCGCACCCTGCTGGCGGGCCTGGTGCAGCAGGCCCAGGACCAGCACAGCGGCATGGGTGTCGCCTTCGACAAGAGCTTCGCCGTCAATGCGGCGCTGAAGTCGCGCCTGGGCAGCAAGATCGCCGCGCTGGACGAGCAGGTGCGCGGCTCGCTGAAGCTGACCCGCGATGAGCTCATCGCCAAGGAAGAGCTGGGCTTTGCGGCGCCCGACTACATCGCCAGCTACACCCGCACCATCGACGCGATGTATGCCGTGGCCGAAGATGCGATGACGGCCCTGGACGAATTGCTGGGCGCCCGCGTCTCCAGCCTGCGCACCAGCAGCTGGGTGGTCTTCGGCCTGCTGGCCCTCATGCTGGGGGCCGTCTTCCTGCTGGCCCGCGGCATCTCGCGCAGCATCACCGTCCCGCTGCAGCATGCCGCCGGCCTCGCACAGCAGATCGCCGCGCGCGACCTCAGCGGCCATGTCGTCGTCAGCGCCCGTGACGAGATCGGCCAGCTCACCACCGCCTTGCTGGCCATGCGCGACAGCCTGTGCGGCGTCATCGGCGAGGTGCGCGACAACGCCGACGAGGTGGCCCAGGCCTCCCAGGAGCTGGCCTCGGGCAACCATGACCTGTCGCAGCGCACCGAGCAGCAGGCCTCGGCCCTGGAGCAAACCGCCAGCTCCATGGAGGAGCTGACCGCCACCGTGCGCAGCAATGCCGACCAGGCCGGCGACGCCAGCAGCCTGGCCCAGCGCGCCTGCACGGTGGCCATCTCGGGCGGCGAGGCGGTCGACCAGGTGGTCAGCACCATGGGTGCCATCGAGGCCAGCAGCCGACGCATCGCCGAGATCATCTCGGTCATCGACGGCATCGCCTTCCAGACCAATATCCTGGCCCTGAACGCAGCCGTAGAAGCGGCGCGAGCCGGCGAGCAGGGCCGCGGCTTTGCCGTCGTTGCGTCGGAGGTGCGGGCGCTGGCCGGGCGCTCCGCCGAGGCCGCCAAGCAGATCAAGCAGCTCATCACCGAGAGCGTCGGCCAGGTCGAGAACGGCTCCCGCCTCGTGCAGGGCGCGGGCTCCACCATGCACGAGACCGTGGCCGCCATCCGCTCCCTGGCCGACCTCGTCACGAGCATCAGCCGCGCCTCCACCGAGCAGAGCAGCGGCATCGGCCAGATCAGCGAAGCCGTCTCGCACATGGACCAGCTGACGCAGCAGAACGCTGCCCTCGTCGAGGAAACCGCCGCGGCCGGCATGAGCCTGCAGCAGCAGGCCGAGAAGCTGGCCGGCCTGGTCAACACCTTCCGCATGCCGGCGGCCCGACATTGAGGCAGGATGCGGGTCCGACCACAGACCCGCATCCGCCATCATCATGGGCAACCGACTTTCACAGATCGCCACCCGCACCGGCGACGATGGCACCACCGGCCTCTCGGACGGCAGCCGCGTGCCCAAGACGCATCTGCGTGTTGAGGCCATGGGCGATGTCGACGAGCTGAACTCCAACCTCGGCCTGCTGCTGGCCGAGCCCTTGCCCGACGACATCCGCGACCTGCTCGTCACCATCCAGCACGAGCTCTTCAACCTCGGCGGCGAGCTCTCCTGGCCGGGCGGCGAGCTGCTGAAGGAAGCCGCCGTGCTGCGCCTGGACGAAGCCCTGGAGCACTACAACGAGCATCTGCCGCGGCTGAAGGAATTTATCCTGCCGGCCGGCACGCGCAGCGCGGCCATCGCCCATGTCTGCCGCACCATCGCCCGCCGCGCCGAGCGCGCCGTCATCCAGGTGGCGGCCACCGAGACGATTCGCGCCGCGCCGCGCCAGTACCTGAACCGCCTGTCCGACCTGCTCTTCGTGCTGGCCCGCGTACTCAACCGCGCCAATCTCGACGGCCTGGGTGGCGACGACGTCTACTGGCAAAGCGAGCGCATGAAAAGGCTGGACACGGCAGAGAACTGATGCTCCTCGCGGGGACGGCGATGCTTGCGGCATCGAGCCGCAAGCAATTCACGACGTCAATTGAAGGAAGAGGTCTGCAATGAAGATCACCGGCCAATGCCATTGCGGCAACATCAGCTTCACAGCGCTGGCAGATCCCGCCCGGGTCTTTGCCTGCCACTGTGCCGACTGCCAGATCATTTCCGGCGGGCCTTTCCGGGCCGTGATTGCCGTTCCCGTTGATCAGGTCGGACTTCAGGGCACGCCCAAGAACTATGTGAAGGTGGCAGCCAGCGGCAACCGCCGGGCCCAGGCCTTCTGCGCGGACTGCGGCACCCAGCTCTTTGCCACCGAGGCGGACGAGCCCAAGACCCTGAACATCCGCCTGGGTTGCGTCAACGAACGTGCCCAGCTCAAGCCCACGGTGCAGGTCTGGCGCAGTTCGGCCATGCCCTGGCTGTCCGCGCTGGACGAGGCGCCCGCGCATGCGAAGGGCCGCGACAGCCCCCTCGTCTAGCGCTTGCGGCGGCCCCAGACCTTGTAGGCCAGCCAGGCCCAGCGCAGGACGCGCCAGAGCTTGCCGCGGCGGTCGCCTCCCGCACCGGCAAACAGCGCAGCCACACCGCTGGCTGAAGCCAGCACGACGGGGTTGGACAGCAGGTTGCGCCACGCCAGGATGCGCAGCACCCAGCCATCGGCGCGCTGGCCGATATCGTCCACGGACAGGACCGCCTGACCGCGCATCAGCTCGGAGGCCAGCAACAGATTGGCCTTGCGCTCGCTGCGCTGCCTCGGGTCGTCCGGGATGCGGGGAATCATGGCCCGGGATGGCGACGCAGCGCGTCGGCGTCGGCGCGCAGTTCACCGATGCTGGACTGGAACAGGCTGGCCGGCTGGTCGATCAACTGCTTGACCTTCAGCACGGCGACGACGGCGGCCGCAATCAGCACGACGGTGCTGATGCCCAGGGCCAGCAGGCGGTAGCTGTCCCACAGCATCACCGTGACGAGCACCAGGCCCATCAACAGGCCGAAGCCCGCGAGCAGCGCCGCCAGCACCGCCCAAAGCAGCAGGCTGGCGATGCGCTCCTTCTCCTCCTGAGCCTCGATGGCGAACAGCTCGAGCCGGATGCGCCCGAGGGTCAGCAACGAGACCCCGAGCCGCCGCAGCGGCGCGGAGACGGGCTCCTTGGCGTCGCTCAACGGCGCCCGATCAAGACGCCAATAGCGAGACCGACAGCGGCCGCGGCGCCGATGGCCTGCCAGGGCTTGGCGTGCACATAGTCGTCGGTGGCGGTGGCTGCGTCCTTGGCACGCTGGATGGCTTCATGCTGGGCGTCCAGCAGCTTCTCCTTGGCACCGGACAGCTGGTCCTGGATGCGGGCGCGCAAGGCCTTGACCTCGCCATCCGCCTTGTTCGTCGTGGCCGTCATCAGCGCGTCGATGTCATCCATCACTGCACGGAAATCGGAGGCCAATCTTTCCTTTGCCTGGCTGGTATCACTCATCGTGGGCTCCTAGGTCGGGGGGATCAAACACGCTTGAAGCCTAACGCGATTGGCCGGGGCCTGACACGCCTCACCACGAATGAAGCGGGCTTGTCCTACACGGCCGCGGCGGCCTGTTTCAGGCGCGCCGCAAAGGCCTCACGCAGGTCCGCCGGCGCGACGACTTCGACCTGACCCGCGTGGCGCAGCAGGTCCATCAGCAGTTCGGTGTCGTCGACATAGGGCAGGCGCAGGCGCCAGCGGCCGTCGGCCAGGAACGCGCTCTGCTGGGCCGGATGCCACTCCTCGCGCGACACCCAGGCGGCCGTCTCGGCGCTGAAGACCAGCTCGGCCTGGCGCGGCGTACCGCCGGCGAAGATGCCATAGCCCTGGTCCAGCTCGGCCTCCAGCTCGGCCAGGGGCACGGGCCTGGCCTCGGTCTCCAGCAGCGTCGCGGCCTCGATGCCATCCAGCGCGAAGCGGCGGTAGGCGTCGCTGGCATGGCACCAGGCGTCCAGATACCAGGCGTGGCGGTGATGGACGAGGCGCTGCGGCGAGATCTCGCGTTCGCCGGCCACGGTGTCGCGCTTCTTGCGGTAGCGGATGGCCAGGCGACGGCGCTTGACGACGGCACTGCCCACGGTCTCGAAGCTGTCGCTGGCCACGCGCCGCCTTGCCGTGCCGATGAGCTTGACGCGGCGCCTGAGCTCGTCGGCTTCGGCCGCGTCGACACCCAGCATGCCGGTGATCTTGTCGAACATGGGCTGCAGATGGCGGCCGACGACGCCCTGTTCGTCCAGGCCGGCCAGCATCTGCTGCATGGTCAGCAGGGCATGCAGCTCGGCCTCGTTGAACCAGACGCCGGGCAGCTCATGCTTGCCGCCGCGCCACTGCTGGCCGAAGCGGTAGCCGTTCTCGCCGGCGTCGTACTCGATGGGCGCGTCCAGACGCTCGCGCAGATAGGCCAGGTCGCGCTTGAGCGTCGCCGGCGACACCTCCAGTGCCTCGATCAGCGTCGCGAAGGACACGCAGCCCCGGGAGCGGATCAGCTGTTCGATCTTGTAGAAGCGTTCGGTGCGGTCCATGGATGAAAGCTGAAAATATTTACAGTGTTTTCGAGGTGGATCATCTCATGAGCCAGCTGGCGCACAGACTGCTTGCAAGGCCCGCGATTCATCGGCGTGCCTCTCACTTCAGGAGTCAGCCATGCAAGCCGTCATCAACACCCAGATCGCCGCCCGTCCCGCCCTGGTCCAGTTCGACCTGGACATGGACGACGCCCCCGCCGCGGTCAGCGCCCACGAGCGCACCGGCCTGGCCCTGGGCCGCGACTACGCCCTGCATGGCGTCACGCCGCCCATCGCCCACCTCTACCCCCAGTCGCCGCTGCAGCGCGGCTGGCTGGCCGCCCGCGGCCGCCCGGTGCGCACGCCGGCCAGTGCCCAGGTCGAACGCTGGCTGTCCCTGCGCACCCATGCCTGGGCGCGCGGCCGCAGCTTCGAGGACATCCAGCTGACGCCCCATCACCTGGCCCAGCTCGACACCGCCCACTGCCCCATCACCCGCGAACTGCTGGACGATGACAGCCGCAGCATCGACCGCGTCCGCGACGACGCCGGCTATGCCGCCGGCAACCTGGCCTTCATGAGCCGCCGCGCCAACCAGGCCAAGGGTCAGCGCGACCACGCCGCCCTGGCCGACATGGCCTCCAGCTGCGCCGCCGGTCCCATCACCCGCATCGCCGGCCTGGCCGAGGCCGAATGGGAACGTCTGGCCGTGCTGGCCAGCTTCGTCACGCCCCTCGCCCATGAAGAAGCCGCCCTCGTCCCGCTGCGGGTGCTGCCGCCGAATCGCCTGCGCCTGTTCAACCCCATCCAGGCCCTGCAGGCCCTGGTGACCCGCCAGCTCGCCACGCCGGGCTGGAGCGCCCGCCTGAGCCGCCTCGAGGCCCTGCTGCCGACCGACACGCTGCGCACCGACTTCAACCGCTTCCTGCTGGCCCTGGCCCCGCGTGTGCTGGCAGCTGCCGAGCTGCAGGAGCCCCACCAGATCCGCTGGGCCCTGGAAGACGCCTGGACCCTGCCCCTGGTGCAGAAGCGCTGGGCCCGCTTCGCCCTGCAGCTGAGCGCCGAGCAGGCCGAGAACCTCGTCGAGCGCGCGGCCGCCAAGAAGCTCAGCCCCGTGCACATCCAGCGCCACGACGACGCCACCGACGGCTGGGCCCTGGCCTCGGGCGGCTACGCGGCCTGAGCAGCCCCCCGCAGCCACGGGGGTGGGCGCGGCAGGGCTGTCACGGGGCCTTCACCGCCGCACCGGACAGTGCGGCGATCTTCCCCTGGAGACCCTCATGAAAAAGCATCTCGCCCTGGCCGCTGCAGCCATCGCCGCCATCGCCTCCCAGAGTGCCGTCGCCGCCCTGGGCGCCGGCGATCTCGTCTTCACCGCCTTCAATGCCGACGAGGACGGCTGGGCCATGGTGGCCTTTGCCGACATCACCGCCGGCACCACGGTCTACTTCGGCGACAACGAATGGAACGGCAGCGCCTTCAACACCGGCGAGAGCTTCCACAAATGGGTCAGCGGCAGCAGCACGATCGCCGCCGGCACCGTCATCCGCTTCAGCAAGACCGACCAGGCCTCGCTGTCGTCCTCGCTGGGCACGCTGAGCCGTGAAGCGGTCAGCGGCAGCGCCAACTACGGCACGGCCAACAGCAATGAAGTCATCTACGCCTACCTGGGCAGCAGCGCCACGGCCCCGACGACCTTCCTGAGCGCCATCACCAACGGCAACTTCGCCGTGGACGGCAGCATTGCCGGCACCGGCCTGACCGAAGGCCTGAACGCCATCCGCCTGAACAAGAACGCCACCGGCACCACGCCCGACTTCGGCCAGTACAACGGCCCGCGCAGCGGCCAGGCCAGTTTCGCGGCCTACAAGGCCCTGGTGGGTGATGTGTCCAACTGGACCGTGGACACCAGCAACGGCAACTACGCCGGCACGGTGCCCGACGCGACGGCCTTCGCGGTGACGGCCGTGCCGGAACCCCAGACCTACGCGCTGATGCTGAGCGGTCTGCTGGCCGTCGGCTTCATGGCCCGCCGCCGCAAAGGCTGATCCCCAGCCCTGAACGACAAAGCGCCCCGCGGGGCGCTTTTTTCATCGCGCGATCGTCTCAGACGAGAGAACGATGCAGGCGGATCTCTTCGACGCGGGCGCCACCGACTTCCGTCGTGCGTGCGCTGCCCAGCTCGCGCTTGAAGCCGGCCAGCTCGAAGAAGCGCAGGGCGCGCTCATTGCGCAGATAGCACCACAGCGTGGCCTTGGTGCAGCCCTCTTCCTGCAGGCCGTCGCGCGTGGCATCCCACAGCGCCAGGCCCACGCCCTTGTCCCAATGGACCGGGTCGGCAAACAGAGCCCAGACCTCGCCGGTCGTGGCCGGCGTGCCCTTGTCGCGCGAACGGTCGAAGCCGGCGAAGCCCATGATCTTGTTGTCAAGATGAGCCACGATGACCTGCGGCTCGCAGAGGTCGATGGCTTCACGCCAGAAGGCCTGGCGCTTTTGCACCGACATCGCATCCAGCGCGGCAGCGGGCAGCAGGGCCTTGTAGGCATCCTGGCTGGCGGCGACGTGGATCTCGGCGATGGCCTTGGCATCGCGCAGGGTGGCGGGGCGAACCTGGATCACGGACATGGAAACTTGAAATAGCACGGGACGAAAGGGCGCGATTGTCCTTGCCCCGATTCGCCAACTGGGGTCTTGACAGAATTTTTTATGGGCCCACTGCGCGAACTCGTCACGCACATCGAGCCTGGTTCTGCACTCAGGCCAGCACCGTCGCCGCGCGCCTGCCCTTCACATGCTCGACCAGTCCCCGCCTGAGCCAGCGCAGCGGCGTCTTCTGCAGTTGCTGCATCAGCGCATGGTCGACGGCCATGCCGCCGAGGTCCATGGCGAAGCGACGCGCGACCTCCGCTTGAACTTTCAGTAACAACTCCGCCGTCACGCGCGCATCGGCCATGGCCCGGTGGGCACGGCCATCGAAGCGGATGTCGTGGAACTGCGAGATCGCTCCCAGGCCATGGCTTCTGGCCTCGGGCCAGAGCCGGCGCGACAGCAGGACGGTGCAGGCGAACTCGTGGGCCGGGTCGCGAACCAGGCCGGCTCTCTCCATCTCGGCCAGCCAGAAGCCCCGATCGAAAGAAGCGTTATGCGCCACCAGCGGACAGCCCGCGGTGAAACGGGCCAGTTCGCACATGACGCTGGCCGAGTCAGGCGCATCGGCCAGCATCTCGTTGCTGATGCCGGTCAGAGCCTGGATCTGGGGCGGCACCCAGGCGCCGCTGTTCATCAGGCTGCTCCAGGCATCGACGACGACGCCGTCCCGCACCAGCACGGCGGCGATCTCGGTGGCCCGGCCACCCGTGGTGGGCCCGAGGCCCGTCGTCTCGAAGTCGATGACGGCGATGGTTTCCATCAGGACTTCCTCAAGACTTCTTGGGCGGATGCTTGATGGCATTCATCGCCAGCTTGCGCTCGACGGCGGCATCCAGGTCGACACCGCCATGGTCGGCGATCTGCACGAGATACAGCAGCACGTCCGACAGCTCCTCGCCGAGATGGCGGCGTTGGTCCTCGTCGAGGGTCAGGGATTGCTCGGGCGTCAGCCACTGGAAGATCTCCAGCAGCTCGGCGGCTTCCACCGTCATGGCCATGGCAAGGTTCTTGGGCGTCTGGTAGGGCTGCCAGTCGCGGTCGGCCGCGAACTGGCGCAGGCGCTGCTGCAGGGTCGGGATGTCCATCGGAGGAGCGCTTGGAAGGTCGTTGAAGCGCCGAAAGTGTCCGATGTATTCCTAAACGGTATTCAAGATTTCAAAGGTAGTGGTCGTAGTAGAGCGCCGCCCGCGCTGTGGACAAGCAAAAAAATGCCTTGTGGCACAAGCGCTTGGCTGCGGCACAAGCCTGTGCGCCGCCACCGGGACGAGTTGACCCGCGATTGGGAACAACTTCGACCCAGGCCCTCAGCCTGTGGATATCTGTGCTGTTGTCCCAGCCTCATCCACAGACTTGCTCCTGGCCTTCAGCGTTGATTCTTTACGCGCACTGAGGGGAAAAACGAACGACCGTTCTAAAAAGCTGCCGCTAGAGTTGCGCTCCCGAATTCAATGCGCCGTGCTGTCGCGGTGTCGCCCAGGAGACAACAATGAAACCCTTCCTCACCCGGATCGCCGCAGCTTCGGCGGCACTGATGGCCAGCGTCCTGGTCGCGGGTTGCGGCGGCGGCGGTGCCACGGCCGACACGACGCCCAAGTACACGCCGACCGCCGTGGTGTCCTTCGGCGACAGCCTCAGCGACCAGGGCACCTACAAGGTCGGCACGGTGGCAGCCCTCGGCGGCGGCCAGTACACCGTCAACGGTGTCGGCCCGCACTGGCTGGAGCGCATCGCCACCCTTTACGGCCTGCCCAAGCCCTGCCCGGCCCAGCAAGGCCTGGACGGCCTGGCCTCCCAGGGCTTCGCCGTGCCCGTCAAGAACAACGCCGGCTGCTATGCCTATGGCCAGGGTGGCGCGCGCGTGACCAACCCCGTCGGCCCCGGCAACAAGCTGCTGGGCGGCGCGAATGCGGTGCTGGGCCAGCTCACGGTGCCCGTCGTCACGCAGATGCAGAACCACCTGACGGCCGCCGGCGGCAGCTTCAAGGGCACCGAACTCGTCTTCGTCTATGCCGGTGGCAACGACGTCTTCATCAACCTCGCCACCGTGCAGGCCACCATCGCCGCCGGAGGTGACCCGACGGCCGCCGCCACCCAGGGCGTGACCGAAATGGGCAAGGCCGGCGCCGAGCTGGCGGGTTATGTGAAGGCCCTGGTGCTGGGCAAGGGTGCGAAGAACGTCGTCGTCATCAACCTGCCCGACGTCAGCCTGACCCCCTTCGCCAAGAGCCTGCCCGCGGCGACGCAAGGCCTGGTGCTGCAGATGGTCAACACCTTCAACGACCAGCTCAAGACCGGCCTGGCCGGCTCCGACGTGGGCTGGGTGGATGCCGCCAAGGGCGTGCGCGAGCAGATCGCCGATCCCGCCAAGTTCAGCCTGACCAATGTCACCGTGCCGGCCTGCGACCTCAGCGCCGCCAAGAACCCGCTGGGCTCCTCGCTGGTCTGCAGCCCCAACAACGTCATCTCCGGCGATGTCAGCAAATACCTGTTCGCCGACACCGTCCACCCCACTCCCTATGGCAATCAGCTGCTGTCGCAGGTGGTGTCCCTGGAACTGGCTCGCAAAGGCTGGCTCTGAGTCCGCGTGACCCTTTCAGGAGAACTTCATGAAAAACATCAAATCCCTGTTCGCCGTCGCCCTGGTCTCCGCCTGCGGCCTGGTTCACGCGCAATCGGCCGGCAGCATCGTCGTTTACGGCGGCGCAGCCCAGATCAACCCCCAGGTCGAGAGCGGTGACCTGAGCGCACCCAGCCTGTCCGGCACCAAGATCGACGTGAAGAAGGCCAGCTCCTTCGTCGGCGGCGTGACCTACTACTGGACCGACAACATCAGCATCGACCTGCCCATCGCCGCGCCCTTCAAGCACGACGTGGTCGGCGCCGGCGCCATCGAAGGCTCGGGCAAGCTGGGCACGGTCAAGTCCCTGCCGATGACGCTGCTGGCCCAGTACCGCTTCGGCGAAGCCAACAGCACCTTCCGCCCCTTCGTCGGTGCCGGCCTGACCTATGGCTATTTCTTCAAGCCGCGCGCCACGGCCGCGCTGTCCGGCCTGACCGGCGGCTCGCCCAGCAACCCGACGACCCTGTCGATGAAGCGCAAGCTCGGCACCACCTTCGAGCTGGGCGGTGCCGTCAACGTCACCAAGGACTGGTCCGCCAGCCTGTCGGTCACCAAGACCCTCATCAAGACGACGGGCAGCCTGTCCACCGGCCAGACCATCGAGACCACGCTGGACCCGGTGTCCATCAAGTTCGGCGTCGGTTATCGCTTCTGATCGGCCCAGGCCATCAGCGCAAGGGAGCTTTCGGGCTCCCTTTTTCGTTGGCGCACCTCGGATAGGCGCATGACGGGAAGTTCTCCGACATGCCGCGGTGCGGCGGGCGGACAGACTCGGCCATCCCAGCGAATTCGAGGTCGCCATGCGAATCCATCCCCTTGCACCGCTGATCGTCGTCATTGCCGCCTTGACTGCCTGCAGCAAGTCTGCCGATGCCCCGCGCGCCCCGGCACCTGTTGCCGCCTCGATTGCGCCCAGCGGCTGGGTCGGCCGGTGGCAGGGGCCCGAAGCCACCTTCCTGGAAATCTCCGGCGGCCCCGGGACCTATACCGTCACGGTGCAGAACCTCGACGGGCCGCGCAGCTTCGAAGCCAAGGCCGGCAGCGACACGCTCACGTTCACGCGCGATGGCGTGCTCGAAACCGTCCGCGCCGGCACCGGCCCCGAGACCGGCATGAAGTGGCTGGCCGACAAGCGCGACTGCCTCATCATCAAGACAGGTGAAGGCTATTGCCGCGCCTAGGTGGCCGGCGTTGATATTCACGCGTCCTGCGGCAGGCGGTGGGAGGACACTCGCGCCTCCCTCTAGCGTGGAGCTGTGATGTTCAAGAAACTGGCTTCCGAGGCCCTGGGCCTCAGCGATATCGGCGTCATCGTGCCGGCCGCCGACTTCGGCAAGGTGGACGCCGACGACTACCTGTTCAGCGAGGACGGCGAGAAGATCTTCTTCCTCATCAAGTCCAAGAAGGACGAGTACTGCTTCACCAACCTGGCCCTGGTGCATGTGGACGGCGAATCGGCGGTCTCTTCCAAGCGCGTCATCAAGCGCTACGACTACCTCAGCCACCGCATCAGCCGCGTCACGCTGGAAACCGCCGGCACTATCGACATGGACGTCGAGATCAAGTTCCACATCGGCGAAGGCCCGCCCTTCAGCATCGACGTGCGCAAGAACTTCATCGAGCAGCTGAAGGACCTCTACAAGGCACTGCACAGCATCGGCAAGCTGCAGGAGCGCGACGAGCAGGCGCGCACCATCGCCATGCAATGCCTGGGCGTGACCGGCCAGATGTTCAAGATGGGCCACGAGGTCAGCGAGGAGGCGGTCAGCCGCCACTACCTGCAGCTGCTCAACACCGTGAACAGCGTCGTGCTGGACAAGCTCAGCCGCAAGGACTACGGCGGGGTGTTTGAGCGGTATATCCAGAACTAGCGCGAAGTCAGGCTCCCAAGCCTGTCGAACGGCGGATCAGCGCCTTTCGACGGGGACAACCTGCCTGGCGAGAACCAGCAACCCGGTGTCGCTTTTGCCGGTGTTTCATCGGCACAGTCCTTGTCCATCAAACACTTGCGACGGGGGCGCTGGTTTTATGCAGCAGGGGTTGTCGCTCTAGAACACGTTATGTCTCGCCCTATTAAGCCTCTTGGGAAGTCCGCGCTTGCGTTCGCATGGGTCAATGCGGCCGTCTTCATTGTTGCCGCGGCTTGGGGAACCCATGCAGAGGCGAGTCAGTTGCCACTGGCGGGTCTGCGGCGAATTGCCGGCGATTTATTCATAGCATGGCCACTCGCGGCTTTCGCCAGTTGCGTCGCGGTTCAACTCTCCGTGAAGCGGCTTCGTTCTCGCGAGAGCCTTCTATTCACATCCGGCGTGCTAGCGTGTGCATGGCTCGTACTCGCGCTGTACGTTTCGCCTGGCCCCGCGGTTGGGCTGGGATTGCTCTCGGGCATGCTGTACCGGCATGTGGTCGCGGATGAGGCATAACCTGCCATTGGAGCGGACCGCCTTCGGCGCCCGCTCACCTTCACGTTGGGCTTCGTAGGCACCGCCAATCCTTTGCTCACCATCCGCCCTGCATCGCCCGAAGACGCGGCCGCACTGCAATCCCTCTACGCCGAAGCCATCACCAGCGCCGACTGGCTGCCGGAAAGCGCCAAGCAATCACCGCGCTTCGCCGAGGTCTCCGTGAACGAGGTGGTTCACGTCGCGGTTCGCGGCGATGGCGAACTGCTTGGCCTGGTGTCCGTGCAGGTGGGCGACCCCTTCATCCACCACCTCTATGTGGCTCCGATGGCGCAAGGGCAAGGCGTGGGGCAGCAATTGCTGGCATCACTCCGGCCCTGGCTGCCCAAGCCCTGGCGGCTGAAGTGCGTCAGCCGCAACACACGAGCCATGGCCTTCTACGGCAGGGCCGGTTGGCGCGAGGTGGGCGCCGGCGAATCGGAGCATGGCGCCTATGTGGTGCTCGTCAATGACTGACTGAGCCGCGGCACGCAGGTTTCAATCGTTTCCGAGCGGCGCAACAAATGCAGCCCAAAGTCCGGCTGGCCGCAGCGGTGTTGAAACCCGGCGTCCGCACACTGAAAGGCATTCCAACAGCCTCCGGATGCCCGCCATGCAACTCGCCGCGTCGACTTCCTCCCGTCCCTGCGCCCGCTTCGACGCCCAGGTCGAGCAACTGCACCGACTGGCGCGTGCCGTCGAGGTCGGCAGCCCGGGCGCGCGTGCCGGCCTGCAGCAATGGCTGGACGGCGTGCAGCATTCCGACGACCCGCGCCATGTGGGCCTGTATGTCTTCGGTGCCGCGCTGGCGCAGCGCCTGGAGGGCCGCACGGCCGCCCAGGCCAATCTCTATTTGCAGCGTTACGAGCGCGGTCAGATCGAGCTGTTCAACCTGCTCGGCCGGGCCCTGCCCTTCGTTGGCCTGGCGACGGCGGTCTGCAACCAGGCCATTGCTCAGGCCTGCCGCGGCGCGCGCAGCGCCGTCGTGATCGACGTCGGCATCGGCACCGGCCGGCAGATGCTGCAACTGCTGCCGACGCTGGCCGCGCAGGGCCTGCGCGAGCTGACCCTGATCGGCATCGAGCCGGCCGAAGCCGCGCTGCAGATGGCACACACGCAACTGGTGCAGGCCGCAGGGGAACTCGGCCTGGCGCTGCACATGCTGCCGGTGCTGGGCAGCGTCGAATCGCTGGAGGAGGGCCCATGGGCGCTGATCCGCGGTGCCTGCGCCGGCGCCTCGCCGATCATCAATGCCAGCTTTGCCCTGCACCACATCGACGATGACGCGCAGGGCCGCGATCAGCGTCAACTCGTGCTGCAGCGCCTGCGTGCTCTCGACTCCGCGCTGCTGGTGCTGGCCGAGCCCGACGTCGACCATCTGGAGACAGCCCTCTACCCGCGCTTTCGCAACTGCTTCGCGCATTTCAGCGCCGTCTTCGACACGCTTGACCGGCTGGACCTGGCCCAGGCGGATCGCGATGCGCTGAAGGTCGGCTTCTTCGGCCGTGAGATTGCCGACATCCTCGGCCAGCCCGAGGGCCGCCGCAGCGAGCGCCATGAATCGGCCGCCCAATGGCTGCGCCGCCTCGCCGATGCCGGTTTCGATGTGGCGATCGACGAAGAAGCCGCTGCGGCCGGCACCGCGCTCGGGCCGGTGCAATTGCGCCGTCGCGCCTATCACTGCTCGCTGGAGGCTGGCGGCGAGCCGGTGGTGGCCCTGTTCTGCGCGCGACCGCAACGCGCCCTGCACTAGTCAGCGCGCCACCGGCTTGAACACGAAGCGCTGTGACTTCTCCGTGCCTTCGAGTTCCGCCACCAGCTCGCCCTCGGCATTCAGCAAATAGCGGATCAGCTTGGGATGGTCATGCGCCGGGTTCTCGAAGGTGGCGCTGTTGGGGCCGCTGGCGGTCAACCGGAATTCAGTCTTGGGCTTGCCGCCCGGCTGGGCCACATAGACGACGGCGTCCTTGCGGAACTCCACCCGCAGGAACTCGAAGCCGACGGCGCGATCGCCCTTCAAGGTGCGTGAAACGCCCAGCATCAATCCGCCTGCCTCTTCGGTCCAGCGCTCGTCGAACACCAGCGGACCGGAACGCCCCTCCCAACTGCCCTTCATGAAAGCGAGATCGGCCGGCCCGGCGGCGCTGGCGGCCGTGGTGAGGGTGGCCGCGAGGACGGCGATGACAAGGCGAGCGAGCATGGAAGTCCTCCGTGGGATGGAGTCCCCAGGCTAGGTCAGGCGGCCTTGGCGGTCTTGGACGAAACGGTCAGGAAGAAGTCGGTCAGCGGATCCGCGTCGGCCAGCAACTGGCGTGGCGCCAGGCCGCTGAAGGCACGGAAATCGCGATTGAAATGGGCCTGGTCGCAATAGCCGCATTCCAGCGCCACCTGGGCCCAAGCGCGGGCGTCGGATTCGCGCTGCTGCTCGAACACGCGCTGGAAGCGCAGCAGGCGGGCGAAGCGCTTGGGCGCCAGGCCGACGGCGGCCTCGAAGCGCCGCCGCAGCTGGCGCTCGCCCAGCCCCAGGGCGCTGCCGAGGCTAGGCATGTCCAACTGCCCGGCGGCGGCTTGCAGACGCTGGCTGGCATGAGCCATCAGCGTGTCGGCCGGGCGATGCCGGCCTTGCAGCCAGGCCATCAGCAGCGCCATGCGCGAGGCCGGGCCGCGAGCCCGGCGCAAGCGCGCAGCCAGCGGTGAGAGGTCCTCGCCCAGGGCTGCATCGAGGTCGGTGATGCAGTCCCGAAAGCGCTTCATCGTGCCGTCGACAAAGGCAGCGGCCCCGGCGGGGTGGAAGTGCAGGCCCACCGTGTCGATCTCGCCGGCGGGCTTCACTTCGACGCGATGGGTCATCTGCCCCACCAGCAGCCGTGCGGGCTGCTGCTTCCAGCTGCCGTCGCTGCCCAGTTCCTGGAAAGGTGCGCCGAGCTGGAAGACAAACTCCATGCAGCCATCAGGCAGGATGCGATGACCCTCGGGCAGGGCCGCGGCGCTCGCGCCGCGCATGAACCAGCAGGACTCGACATGGGCCGCCAGTGCCCCAGTCACCGGCAGGCGATCGAACCGCAGCATTCAGTCATCCATTCCGCATTCGCTGTCCCCGCAGTCGACGAAACCGGAGTATTCCGGGCCGAGCGCTGGGCCGCTCCCGAGCCGGCCCGCTATGGCGATGTGCTTGCGGCTCGATGCCGCAAGCATCGCCGTCCCCGCGGGGGACCGGGCAGACTCACCGCGTTCAGCGGTGTGCGGCTGGACGAGGGGCGCCATTTCAGGCAATGCCCACCACCTTGTGCATCTGCACCGACAGCCGCCATTGCGGGTGTTCCATGCAGTACTTCACCGCCGCCTTGGTGTGCTCGCGCTGCAGCACCGAGTCCATGGGCTGCAGGAAGAAGTTCTGGAAGTCCAGATCGGCAAAGCGCTCCGGCTGGGCCAGCGGCTGCGGATAGACCAGCTTGAGCTCATGGCCCGAGGTCAGCACGAGCGGCGCATCGGCCTTGGGGCTGACGCAGATCCAGTCCAGGCCTGGCGGCGCCGGCTGGGTGCCGTTGGTCTCGACGGCGACCTCGAAGCCGCGCGCATGCAGGGCGTCGATGAGCGGCGTGTCCAGCTGCAGCAAGGGCTCGCCGCCGGTGCAGACGACATAAGGTTTCCCACCGCCGGGCCACGCTTTCGCGATCGCATCCGCCAACGCATCCGCCGTCGCGAACTTGCCGCCGCCTTCACCGTCCGTGCCGACGAAATCGGTGTCGCAGAAGGTGCAGACGGCCGTGGCGCGGTCCTGCTCGCGGCCGGTCCAGAGATTGCAGCCGGCAAAGCGGCAGAACACGGCCGCGCGGCCGGCCTGGGCGCCTTCGCCCTGCAGCGTGAAAAAGAGTTCTTTAACGCTGTACGTCATACGGGGATCAATTCTTCGGAGTCGGCCCGGCTGACGATGGCGCCGGAACCGCGCGTCTCGTAGAGGTCGACGCGGTCGATCTGCGGCAGCACGCTGCCGCCTTCGTTCAGCACCCAGGCCGCGATGGACGCGGCATCGCCATCGGGGAGGTTGGCGATCTCGAACAGCGGGTGGTGGTCCAGGCGCTTGAAGAGGGGGTTGAACAGGGTCTTCACATCGCCGAAGTCCACCGTCCAGCCCATGACCTGGTCCAGCGGTGCGGCCAGGTGCAGGCGCAAGGTGAAGGTGTGGCCGTGGATGCCGGCCAGCGGATGGCCCTCGGGCGCGTGGCGCATGCGAACGGCACTGTCCAGCGTCATCTCCTTCCAGATGCGGTAGTTCTGGCCATTGAAGTTGGCGCCGCTGGAGCCGGTCTCGTAGACGGTCACCCAGCTCAGCTCGGGCAGCTCGGGCTTCAGCTTCTGCCACAGCCAGGCCGAGATGTTCTCGCTGGTGGGGTTCTGCAGACCCGGGATGTCGTTCAGGCAGCGGTAGTTCAGCTCGAAATGCAGCGGCGCCCAGACCTCGTCGAGGTGGTCGTAGTCGATCGACAGGTCGCGCTCGCCGAGGTCAGCGTTCGCGTGCAGGATCACCTCGAAGCCATGGCCATGCATGCGGCCGCACTGGTGGCCGGCCGGCACATTCGGCAGCTGGTGGGCGGCCTGGAAGCGGTAGCGCCGCCAGACATGGGCATGGCCGGCGTTGTCCAGGTCCACGCCGCTGTGCGTGGTGCTCTGCACGCCGACCTGCACGATGCCCGGCACCTCGAGGCGGCTGCGCACCCAGCGTGCGAGGTTCTCGTCGGTGGGTTCGGCCAGGTGGTCGTTCAGCAGCGCATGGTCCAGCGGCGCCACCGTGTCGGCCATGCGCGCCCGCAGCGCCTCGACCTCGCCGCCCGGGAAGGCCGCCCAGGCCGCCGGCAGGGCCGTGCGGACGGTGGCGAAATAGCTGTGGCCATGCAGGCCATGGCTGCGGTGCGAGGCGGGCAGGGCGGGAATGCGGCAGGCCGACTCGAAGCCGGCTGAGGCACAGTGCAACACGGAAAGGGACATGCCCCGATTGTCGCGCGGCCCTTTCTGGCCTGTCTTGACTTGAAGTGGGCTTGAGCTTTTAGCCTCCACCGCCATGAATCTTGCCGACCCCGTCGACGCGCCGGACAGCGCGCCTGAAAAACTTTTCGCCCCCGGCCGCAGCGCCGCCTGCATCGGCGCCATCGCGCTGATCTCCATGCTGGCCTTCGAGTCCATCGCCGTCGCCACGGCCATGCCGGCCGTGGCCGAGGCACTGAACGGCCTGCCCTATTACGCCCTGGCCTTCGGCGCGACGCTGGCCACCTCGGTGCTGGGCATGACGGCCGCCGGCCAGCTCTGCGACAAGCGCGGGCCCTACCGCGCGGCGCTCGCCGGCCTGGCGGCCTTCCTGGCCGGCCTGCTGATCGCGGGCTTCGCGTCCTCCATGCCGGTGTTGGTGCTGGGCCGCGCGCTGCAAGGCCTGGGCAGCGGCGTGCTGGGCGTGACGCTGTATGTCGGCGTCGGCCAGGTCGTGCCGCCGTCCCTGCATCCCAAGATGTTCGCGATGTTCGCGGGCGCCTGGGTCGTGCCTGGCCTGGTCGGGCCCGCGCTGGCGTCCTTTCTCGTGCAGTTCCTGAGCTGGCGCTCGGTCTTCCTGGTTGTCGCGGCGGCGGTGCCGGTGGCGGCTGCCCTGGTGCTGCCGGCCCTCAGGCGCGTCGGCACCGGCACCGGCGAAGAGCTGCGCTGGGGCGCCATGCGCTGGGCCCTGCTGGCCAGCGTCGGCGCCCTGACCCTGCACGGCGCCAGCCAGCAGACCGGCACGAACTCGGCCCTGCTGTTCGCGGCCGGCCTCGTCGCCGCCGGCATTGCCGCCCGCCTGCTGCTGCCCACCGGCACGCTGACGGCGGCGCGCGGCCTGCCGACGGTCATCCTACTGCGCGGCCTCATCGCGGCCACCTTTGCCAGCGCCGAGGCCTTCCTGCCGCTGATGCTGACCCAGCATTTCGGCTGGAGCCTGACCCAGGCCGGCATCGCGCTGAGCGCCGGCGCCGTCACCTGGAGCATTGGCAGCGCCGTGCAGGCCCGGGTGCAGAAGCCCGAATCGCGCCGCCTGCTGCTGCCCGCCGGCTTCACGCTGACGGCCCTGGCGCTGATGGTCGTCATCGCGCCGCTGCTGTTCACGGCCCTGCCCTCGGCCCTGGTCTTCGCGGGCTGGGCGCTGGTGGGCCTGGGCATCGGCCTGTCCTTCCCCATCCTGTCGGTGCTGCTGCTCAAGCTGTCGCCGCCCTCCAGCCAAGGCAGCAACACCTCGTCCCTGCAGCTCTGCGACGCGCTGACCAGCAGCGCCGCGCTGGCCCTGGCCGGCCTGCTCTTCGACCCCGTCACGCGCCAGGTCCTGCCGGTGCTGCTGCTGGCGCTGGGCCTGGTGACGGCGGCCGCGCTGCTCAGTCCGCGGGCCCAGCCCAAGACGAGCTGAAAACGCTTTCTCGTGGTGGCACACTGCGCCGGCGTCTCTTACGAGGAGGAACGGCATGGGTTGGGTGACACCGCGCACATTGGCGCGGGAATACGACGTCATCGTCGTCGGCTCGGGTGCGGGCGGGGGCCAGACGGCTTACACGCTGGCCCTCGAAGGGGTGAAGGTGCTGATGCTGGAAGCCGGTCGCCACTACGACTTCCGCACCGAGACGCCGATGTTCCAGACCAGCGCCGACGCCCCGCTGCGCGGCGCCTCCACGCCGGACAAGCCCTTCGGCTTCTACGACGCCACGGTAGACGGCGGCTGGCAGGTGCCCGGCGAGCCCTACACGCAAGCTTCCACTGACCCGCAGCAGCGCTTCGACTGGTGGCGGGCCCGCATGCTGGGCGGCCGCACCAACCACTGGGGCCGCATCTCGCTGCGCAACGGCCCCTACGACTTCAAGCCCCACAGCCGCGACGGCCTGGGCTTCGACTGGCCGATCAGCTACGAAGACGTCGCGCCCTATTACGACAAGGTCGAGATGCTGGTCGGCATCTACGGCAGCGCCCACGGCCTGGAGAACACGCCCGACTCGCCCGAGGGCTGCCTGCTGCCGGCACCGGCCCTGCGCGTCGGCGAGCGCCTCATCCAGAAGCACGCCGCGCCGCTGGGCATCCCGGTCGTTCCCATCCACCGCGCGGTGCTGACGAAGAAGCTCGACGACGCCCGCATCCCCGCCCTGCTGCACCCCGGCAACCCGCGCGCTCAGGCCCTGGTCGCCCAGTCCATGCGCGAGCGCGCCGCCTGCTTCTGGGCCACACCCTGCGGCCGCGGCTGCTCCATCGGTGCCACCTACCAGAGCCCGGCCGTCCACCTGCCGCCCGCGATCGCCAGCGGCAATCTCGACGTGCTCTGCGACGCCATGGTCTACGAGGTGACGACCAAGGACGGCAAGGCCCGCGGCGTGCGCTTCGTCGACCGCAAGAGCGGCAAGCACATCGAGGCCAAGGCCCGCGCCGTCGTGCTGGCGGCCAGCGCCTGCGAGTCGGTGCGCATCCTGCTGAACAGCAAGCCCGGCGGCCTGGCCAACTCCAGCGGCAAGGTCGGCCGCTACATCATGGACACCGTTGGCAGCGACCTGTCCGGCCAGGTGCCCGGCCTCGAGGCCCTGCCACCCCACAACGAGGACGGCGCCGGCGGCGGCCACGCCTATGCGCCCTGGTGGCTCTACGGCCAGCAGGGCCGCGACTGGGAGAAGAAGCTCGGCTTCCCGCGCGGCTATCACATCGAGATCGGCACCGGCCGCCGCATGCCGACCTCGGGAACCGGCGCGGGCCTGGAGTGGCTGACCCAAGGCAGCTATGGCGCGAAGTTCAAGCAGGACGTGCGCCGGCTCTACGGCAGCTTCGTCTACCTGTCGGGCCGCGGCGAGATGATCCCCAACGAGCAGTCCTGGTGCGAGCTGGACCCGACGGTAAAGGACCGCTTCGGCATCCCCGTGCTGCGCTTCCACTGGCAATGGGCCGAGCACGAGACCCGCCAGGCCGCCCATATGCAGAAGACCTTCGCCGACATCATCACCGCCATGGGCGGCCGCGTGGCCGGCGGCGGGCCCGAGCTGGATGGCAAGAAGGCGATTGCGCCGGGCGGCTCCATCATCCACGAGGTGGGCGGCACCCTCATGGGCGCCGATGCGCGCAGTTCGGTCACCAATGGCTGGGGCCAGACCTGGGACGTGCCCAACCTCTTCCTGTCCGATGGCGCACCGTTCGCGTCCAATGCCGACAAGAACCCGACGCTGACCATCATGGCCCTGGCCTGGCGCCAGGCCGACCACATCGTCGACCGACTGCGCAGGAAGGAACTCTGAGCATGGACCGCAGAACCACCCTGCAATGGATGCTGGCCGCCAGCGCGGCCCTCGGCGCCGAGGTGTCCGCCGGCGCGACGCCCGCCAAGCGCTCCGGCGGCAAGGCCGCCAAGGGCTATGGCACCGACCCCAAGCTGACCCCCAGCTATCGCAGCGGCGAGCTGTGGCCGCTGAGCTTCACGGCCGAGCAGGCGCGCACGGCCCAGGCCCTGTGTGGCCTCATCATCCCGGCCGACGACCAATCGCCCAGTGCCGCGCAATTGAAGGTCCATCTCTTCATCGACGAATGGATCAGCGCGCCCTACCCCGATCAGGCCCGGGACAAGCCCGTCATCGTTGACGGCCTGGCCTGGCTGGATGCCGAAAGCCGCTCGCGCTTCCAAAAACCGTTTGCCGAGCTCGACGTTGCCGCGCAGTCTCGGATTGCCGACGACATCTGCTGGGTGCAGAAGGCCAAGCCCGAGCACGCTGCCGCCGCGCGCTTCTTCAAGCGCTTCCGCGACCTGACGGCCGGCGGGTTCTACACGACGCCCGAAGGCAGCAAGGATGTCGGCTTCGTGGGCAATGTGCCCTCCGTCACCTTCGACGGACCACCGTTGAAGGTCCTGCAAATCGTTGGAGTCAGCTGACCATGAAAGCCACCCTGATCGCCGCCAGCCTCGCCGTCGCTGCTACAGCCCAAGCCGCCGACATGAACATCAACACCCTGAGCGCCGAGGAAACCGCGGCCGGCTGGAAGCTTCTGTTCGACGGCAAGAGCCTGGACAACTGGCGCGCCAGCGATGCGCCAGGGAGCTTCAGCGTCAAGGACGGCGCCATCATCGTGCAGGGCCCGCGCTCCCACCTCTTCTACGTCGGCCCCGTGCAGCAGCACGACTTCAGGAACTTCGAGTTCAAGGCCGACGTGATGACCTTTGCCAAGGCGAACTCGGGCGTTTACTTCCACACCCGGTGGCAGGAGGTCGGCTGGCCCAACCTCGGCTATGAGGTGCAGGTCAATAACTCCCACAGCGACCCCAGCCGCACCGGTGGGCTGTGGGGTGTGCAGGACTTCCCCAAGGTCATCGCTCCCGACGGCCAGTGGTTCACGCTGACCGTCCGCGTCGAAGGCAAGCGCGTGACCACCTTTGTCGGTGGCGACAAGACGGCCGACTACACCGAGGAGTCGCCCATCGTGCGCAAGAAGGGCCTGGAGCAGCGCTATCTGGCCAGCGGCACCTTTGCCTTGCAGGGCCACGACCCCGAGAGCACGGTGCACTTCAGGAACATCAAGGTCCGGGTCTTGCCGTGACGCTCAACGCGGCTCGCCAGAGCCCGTGATCTCGGGGAAGGGCGCCGGCTCCGTCGGCTGCCACTCCACCTGGGTCGGCGCAAAGTCCATGCGCGGCTCGACGTCCACCTTGCGTGCCACCAGGCGGGCACATTGGCGCAGGCAGGCCAGGGCGCTCTGCTGCAGGTCGGGCTGGGCCTCGGCGCTGAAGCAGCAGACCGTGCCGTAGACGCGGCCATCGGGCAGCACGACCGGCGTGCTCAGGTGGGCGCCGACGGGGATGCCGGGGTCGAACAGCTCGCCGCGCCTCACCAGCTCGCGGGCGTCCGGCACCAGCTCGGGCATGCGGCCCGAGACCACCTGCTGGCAATAGCTTTCCTCCAGCGGCGCCGCATCGCCGGCATGCAGGCCATGCTGCTCCCCACCGTCGACGAAGCGGAACACCCGCTCGCCATCGACGAACTCCGACACGAAGACCACATCCATCTGCAGCTGCTTGCGCAGCAGCAGCAGCACGTCGGTGATCTGCCGGTCCAGCGCGGCGTCATAGCTGTCGGCCGTGGCGACCAGCAGTTCGGAAATCTTGACGTCCAGCGCCTGCTGGTCCATCGGGTCCAGATACGACATGCGAGCGACTCCGGCATTGAAGTGACGCCATCATCTTCGTGGATCGGCCCGACAGTCGAGTAACCGACGGCGACGGCGGGTGAATTCATGCACGCGCCAGGCGCCGCCGTGCCCAGGGCAGCACGGCCAGGCCGCCCAGCATGAGCGCGTAGCTGGAGGGCTCTGGCACCGCCGAGGTCATGAACTGGCCCGAGGCCGAGGTGACGCTGAGGCCTGCCGGCAGCTCCCAGCCGAAGCGGGCCGTGTGGGAGTAGTCGGCGACGGCGCCGCCCTCGGCAAAAACCGACAGCGAGGCATAGGTGTAGAGCACCAAAGGGCTGCCGTCGGCGGGCATGACGAAGCTGCCGCTGATGCTGCGCGTCTGGTATTTCGCATCCAGGTAGATGGGCTTGCGCCAACCCTCGGCGTTGGTGCCGACGTAGAAGTTGCTGTAGGCCGACGAGCCGCTCCACCATTTGCCGCGCGTCGTCTTGCCGTCCACTGACCAACTCCAGGTGATCTCCTCGCCCGGCTCGTAGTCCCCGCCGGCCTCGATGGTGATCTTGTCCCAGTACCAGGCGTCGGCGCTGGTGCCCCAGTTGCATTCCAGCATGTCGGGCCGGCAGCCCTTGCGCAGCACCGGGTTGTTGCTGGACCAGGCATAGGCATGCAGGGTGCCGTCCACCAGCGAGGCGGAGGAGACGCCCTGCACATTGACCGTGGCGTAGTTGTTGCTGGCGCTGGCGTGCCCGCTGCCGCCCAGGGTCTGGCCGCCGGCATAGGCGCTGGCGCCGGAGAAGCCAGTGGGCTGGCCGCCCGAGGCCAGGGCGCTCAGGGCCGTCGAGCAGGACAGGGCAAGGATCAGGCGCTGTTTCATCGGGCGTTCCGGTGGAGGTTTTGATGGCCGCCAGTGTGTTTTCCGGGCCTGTCGGACGCATCGCCCACGGGGAGCCATTCGAGAGCCATGGCCTTGTCACAAATGCTGGCTCCCCGAGGGCGATGCGCCGAGGGCGCCTGCGGCCGACGATGCCGGCCATCCCCTCAACGCCGGAGCCCGCCATGTCCCCGTCCATCCCAACCACCCTGATGCTCGGGCTTGCCTGCATCGGTGCGCTGCCCCACGCCGCGCTCGCCCAGTCACCCCAGCAGCGCCGCCTGGTGCTGGACATCGAACTGCAGCGCCAGGGGCCGGTGCAGTCCGGCGCAGACCGCGGCGAGCAGACCTTGAGCCAGCGCTGGCAGTTCAGCGCCCTGCTGCAGACCGACGGCACGCCCATCCCCTACAACCCGCTGGACCCCGAGGACCAGCGCCGCCAGGCCGAGGCCGCCCAGTCGGCCCAGCGCATGGCCGCCGCGGCGCCCCTGGCGGCAGCGCCCGACTGGCGTGCCATGCAGGCCAAGGCCCAGGCGCTGCAGGCGCGCTGCGGCAACGACAACGCCTGCCTGATGCGCGAGGCCTCCGCGCTGAGCGCCGCCGCCATGCCGGGCGTCAACCCGGGCAGCCAGGGCCGCATGCAGGCCTATGGCCATGCCGCGGCGGCCTGCGAGCGCCAGCCCGCCGGCAAGGCCCGCGAGGCCTGCCGCGCCGACGCCCGCCGCCAGGCCGGCGGGGGTGCGGATGCGCCGCAGGACAGCGGCCCGGCCACGCCCTATCTGCTCTTCACCGGACCCATGGCCTGCGGCCTGCAATGGAGCGCCAAGCTGGACGAACGCGTGCAGGGCCGCTTCAACGATGTGCAGGGTGTCGTGAACTACACCGAGACCGCGCAGGGCCAGGAGACGCGCCGCGACGACACGCCCTGCCCGACGCTGCAGGCCGTGCTCGACACCCGCACCGGCCGCGTCTGGACCTATGTCGGCCTGGTGCCCCAGGACGTGCAGGGCGTGCAGACCCGCGAGGAAACCAACCGCCGCAAGCAGCGCCACGAGGGCCGCATCGGCCTGCAATGGCGCGAGGCCCAGGTCTGGCTGCAGCAGCATCTGCTGCGGCTCAGCTCAGAGGGGCAAGATCAGGCGAAGCTGCCGGCCGGTGCCGGTCAGGCCGAGATCAGCATGAAGTGGAGCTTTCGGCCGGCTTGAGGCCGCCGGCGGTCAGGCGCTTGGGGGCGCCCGCAGATCGCTGACGCGGCGGCCGCGCTTGCTGGCGGCGCTGCGCAGGTGCACCAGGGACTCCACGCGCTTGAGCAGTTCGCGGTCGTTCCAGGGCTTCTTGAAGATGCCGTAGACGCCTTCGATCTGGCCGACGCGGCCGTGCAGCTCGTCGTGGCCGGTGATGGCGATGACGGGCAGGTCCTCGGTGTTCAGGCTGCCGTGCACATCGGCGATCAGCTCGAAACCGTCCTTGTTGGGCATCTCGAGGTCGGTGATCAGCACGGCGATCTCGGGCTTCTCGTCCAGCTGGGCCATGGCCTCGTTGCCGTCGTTGACCTGGACCACGGTGAAGCCGGCGCCTTCCAGCAGGCGCTTGAGCTTGGTACGCACGACGGCGGAGTCGTCGGCGATCAGCACGGTGGCCGGGCCCTCGGGCACCACGGGCGCGGCCTTGGGGGGCTGCATGGGCGAGGGGGCCGTGA
This sequence comes from Roseateles sp. GW821-FHT09H10, assembly GCF_059415865.1. Classification (NCBI taxonomy): domain Bacteria; kingdom Pseudomonadati; phylum Pseudomonadota; class Betaproteobacteria; order Burkholderiales; family Sphaerotilaceae; genus Roseateles; species Roseateles sp. GW821-FHT09H10. The sequence goes on from NZ_JBWKOB010000002.1 coordinate 1,032,323, forward strand.
CGAAGGCGCTGGCCATGGACGGACCGGCATTGGGGCCGATCGGCAGCGGCGGCAGCACCACCGGCGCGTTGGCGCGCTGATGCCCCTCGGGCGGGCGCGGCGGCGGCGTGTACTCGCGCGGCGGACGGTAGTCGTCACGCTTGAAGGCGGCGATGAGCACGATGATGGCGAGCGGTATTGCGATCAATACCGGCATCAGATAGGCGCCCAGCAACTCCTGCAGCTCGTGAAACATCGACTCCATCCCCGGGGTGTAACAGCGGGCAGCCTAACATCCACCAAAGCGTCACACCATCGAGGAAGCCCGGCATATCTGCACGATATGCGGGCTGTTTGCACCTGTTTACTCAGTCGCGGCTGTTGACGCAGCCGCGGCCGTTGACCAGGCAGCGGGCGTAGCCAGGGTCATTCTTCAGCAGGAACATGGCCCGGGCGGCGAAGGCGGTGTCGGCAAAGTCGGAGAACAGGCCGTCCACGCCCAGCTCGTAGAAGGCCAGGTATTCGTTGATGGCATTGCCCTGGTGGTTGCTGGCCAGGCGCTTCGGTTCGCTGCGGAAGGTGTAGGGGTGGACCACCAGGCCGAGCTTGTGGGCGTTGGCGACGATGTCGCTGGCGGGCAGTAGCTTGCGGTCGCGCTCGTCGACGAGGCCGTCGCCGTTGCTGTCGGCGCAGCCGCCGCCAGCCGCCACGGTCTTGCAGGCGCTGGAGATCAGATAGACCTTCCAGGGGCCGATGCCGTCGGCATAGGTCCTGACCTCGGCGAGGCCGGCCGGCGTCAACAGGTCCTTGAACAGGCCGGCGCGGCCGGACACGACCCAGTCATAGGGCTTGTCATAGGGCTTGGTGAAATCCAGGCTGCCGTCGGCATTGACGTCGTTGGCATCCACCAGCTGCACCAGGCGGACGCTGGACTTGCTGCGCAGGTATTTGAGGTTGGCCGTCTCGAAGGACTGCACGATGACCGGGGCGCCGCGGTGGTTCCAGCCGGCGCGGCTCAGCACGCGCAGCAGGCGGTCCTCCAGGGCCAGGCCGAGCTGCTGGTGGTAGGTCGGGTGCTTGGTCTCGGGATAGATGCCGATGCGCCGGCCTTCCTCGGCCGACTTGCGCTTCACGAAGGCGATGACCTCCTCCAGCGTCGGGATCTCGAACTTGCCGTTGAAGCTGGCGTCGCGGTCGCCCAGCGGCTGGATGGCGCGCAGGGTCTTGATCTCGGCCAGCGTGAAGTCGCTGGCGAAGAAGCCTTCCTCGGCCGCGCCGTCGACGATGGCGACGCGCTTGCGCGAGGCGAACTGCGGCAGCGTCGAAACATTGGTCGTCGCGATCAGGTTGGGTTCGTGGCGGGCGATGAGGTGGCCGTCCTTGGTGGCGACGAGGTCGGGCTCGATGTAGTCGGCGCCCAGGGCGATGGCCAGGGCATAGCCCTCCAGCGTGTGGTCGGGCAGATAGCCGGGCGCGCCGCGGTGGCCGATGACCAGGGGCGCGTTCTCGGCACGGCCGCGGTCGTGGGCGGTGGCACCCAGCGAGGCGAGGGCGAGCAGGCAGAGGCCGGCCCAGCGAAGACTTGTTTTGATCATGGGGTTCTCCAGTCAGGACCGCGCAGGCTAGAAAGCCTCGGTGACAGGGTGGTGACCCGTCACTCCCTAACTCGACCATTGCCTGCGGGCCGAGCGCCGGGCCGCTCCCTAGCCGGCCCGCCTTGGGCGATGTGCTTGCTGGTCGACCCGGCAAGCATCGCCGTCCCCTCGGGGGACCGGCCAAGGTACTCCGTGGACGAGGGGCACCAGGAAGTCAAAAGGTCAACACGAAGCAGGCGCCGCCGCCGGGCCGCTTGGCGTGGCGCACCGTGCCCCCCAGGCCATGCACCAGCTGGCGCACGACAGCCAGGCCGACGCCGCTGCCGCCCTCGCGGGTCGTGAAGAAGGGCGTGAAGATGCGCGACTCCAGCCCCGGCGTGACGCCCGGGCCGTTGTCGGCCACCGTCAGCCGCAGCCGCGCGCCGCGGCTCAGCCGGGCCTCGATGAGCAGCTCCGGAGCCGGCCGCCCGGCGCAGGCCTGCAAGGCGTTCTGCGCCAGGTTGATCAGCACCTGCTCCAGCTGGGCCGTGTCGGTGCGCAGGGCCAGGCTGGCGGGTTCGACGCTGACGGCCACGCACCCGCCCGCCGCTTCCCAGGCCGGGGTGACGAGTCGTTGCACGGCCTGCAGCAGCGGCAGCAGCGGCGTGTCGGCCAGCGTCGGCGCGGGTGGCTGGCTGACGCTGCGGTAGCGCTCGACGAAGGCCTGCAGATGCGAGGCCCGCCGCGCCATCGCCGCCAGGGCGGCCTGCAGTTCCTCGTGCTCGCCGGCTTCCAGCAGGGCCGGCGCGCTGCCGGCCAGCGACGCGATCGGCGTCAGCGAATTCATGATCTCGTGGGTCAGCACCTGCACCAGCTGGCGCCAGGCGGCCAGGGCCTCGGTCTCCAGCTCCGACTCGATGGGGGCCAGGGCGGCGAGGCGCCAGGCCTGGCCCTGCACCGTCAGCGCCGACACCGCCAGCACAGCGCGCTCCTGGCCATGTTCCGTGGGCAGGGTGACGACGCGCCGGCCGGGCTCGGCCTCCAGCAGGGCGAGCAAGGCGGCCGGCTCGACCGACCGGCCCGGCGCGATGAGGCGGCGGGCCGCGGCGTTCAGCGCCAGCGGCGGCGCGCCGGCCACCAGGCGCCACAGCGCGAGCGGGGCATGCTCGAGGGCCGCATCCAGGTCGGGGCGTGGCGCGGGCGGTGGATCGGGCGGCAGGGGCTCGGGCTGGCGGGCCAGCCTTGTCAGCCACGCCCAGCCGAAAGCGGCTGCCATGAGGCCGGCCAAGGCGCAGGCGACGAGTACGCGTGGTGCGTTCAGCCAGGCCACGGCCCCGCCGGCGCTGGCGGCCATCACCAGCGCAGACGCAGCGACGCGAGCACGCTCAAAGCCCATGCTTGTCCAGCTTGCGGTACAGCGCCGCGCGGCTGACGCCCAGCAGTTTGGCGGCCTGGCTGATATTGCCGTCGGCCTGGGCCAGGGCCGCCTGCACGGCCTCGCGCTCGCGCTGGGCCAGGTCCAGGCCGGGTTCAACCGGCGCGGACACGGCAACCTCGGCCAGGCCGAAGTCCGCGAACGTGAAAACCGGCCCGCGCGCCAGCAGCGTCGCGCGCTCGCAGGCCTGGCGCAGCTCGCGCACATTGCCCGGCCAGCGGTAGGTGGTCAGGCGCGCCAGCGCATCCGGTGTCAGCTCGACGGTGCGCTTGGCGAAATGGGCCAGGTAGTGGCGCAGCAGCAGGGCGACGTCGCCCGCGCCGCGCTCGCGCAGTGGCGGCACGCGCAGCACCACCGTGTTGAGGCGGTAGAGCAGGTCGGGCCGGAAGCGCTTGGCATCGAAGAGCTCGGCCTCGGCCACATTGGTGGCGGCCAGCACGCGCACGTCGACGGCCACGGGCCTGTCGCTGCCCAGCGGCGTCACCTCGCGGCGTTCCAGCGCGGCCAGCAGCTTGGCCTGGCTGGCCAGCGGCAGATTGCCGATCTCGTCCAGGAACAGCGTGCCGCCCGCCGCCGCGACGAAGCGCCCGGGCCGCGATTCGCGCGCATCCGTGAAGCTGCCGCGCCGGTGGCCGAAGAGTTCGCTCTCCACCAGGGCCTCGGGCAGGGAGCCCATGTCCACGGCCAGCAGCGGGCCGGCCGAGCGTGGCGAGGCGCGGTGCAGGGCGCGCGCCACCAGCTCCTTGCCGACGCCGTTCTCGCCGAGGATGAGCACGCTGGCTTCGCTGGCGCCCACCTGCGCGATCTGGGCACGCAGCGACTGCATCGCGGCGGACTCACCGAGCAGTTCGCCTGCTGCGGGCGCCGGCGCACGGCGAGCCAGCGCCGCCTGCACGCAGGCCACCAGCCTCTCGTTGGGCCAGGGCTTGGTGATGAAGTCCACCGCGCCACCCTTGAGCGCCTGGACGGCCAGCTCGACCTCGGCATAGGCCGTCATGACGATGACCGCCGGCGCATCGCGGCGCGCGACGACCTCGCGCAGCAGGGCCAGGCCGGCCGCGCCGTCGCTGGCGCCGGGGCTGAAGTTCATGTCCAGCAGCAGCACGTCGGGCGCGATCTCGTCCAGGGCCGCGCCCAGCTCGGCCGGCGCGTGCCGCACGGCCACGGGGCCGAGCCGGCGCAGGGCCAGGCGCGCGGCCAGGGCCACATCGGGGTCGTCGTCGAGGATGAGGATGCCGGCCATGAGAGGGCGCGACTCTAAGCGGCCACGGTCCGCGCCGGCAAGGCGGTGTCCGGAAGCGGACAGTGGGCTTGTCCGCTTCCGGACAGCCGCCAGCGCCTCTCCCCGGGAAACCGGCCTGGCCCGTCTCTTGCACTGAGAGCGTCCATGATGCTTGCCTCCCCCCTCTTCTGGCGCGGCGCCTGGCGCCAGCTGCGTGCCGAGCCCGGCCCGGCCGCCCTCGTCATCCTCGGCCTCGCCCTGGGCCTGGCGCTCACCCTGCTCACGGCGAGCTTCCTGCAGGACGTGCTGCGGCCCGACACCGGCCTGCCCGAGCGCGAGCGCCTGGTCAGCTTCGAGTTCCAGGCGCGCGGCCCCGGCGGCATCCGCACGGAATGGTTCGGCGCGGTGCCCACCGTGCCCCTGGCTGCCGGCCTGCGTGCCAACGGCGCGCCGGTGGCGGAGATGAGCCGGGTGCTGTCCACGCAGCTGTTGGCGCGCGCCAGCGATGCCCAGGGCGTGCAGCGCAGCACGCGGCTGGACATCGGCCTGGTGGACGCCGGCATCCAGACCCTCTTCGGCCTGCGCCCGCTGGCCGGCGACCTGGATGCGGCACTGTCCACACCCGAAGGCGTCGCGCTGAGCGCCCAGGCCGCCGAGAGGCTGTTCGGCACCGTGAACGCGGTGGGTCGCAGCTTCACCATCGCGCTGCCGCCCGACCCCGAGGGCCTGGCCCCCGCGCACCAGTTCACGCTGACGGTCAAGGCCGTGCTGCCCACGCCCAACCCCAACGGCCTGCTGTACTTCGATGCCTTCGGCGGCTTCCACGCGCCGGCGGCCAAGGCCTATCTGGCGCGCTCGGACAGCTGGTACCTGGCCACGGGCCGCCTGTTCGCCCGCCTGCAGCCCGGCGCCCGGCCCGAGCAGCTGACCGCGCTGGCCCAGCAGCTGCTGGATCAGCAACCCATCCCGCCCGGCTTCCCGATGGACTTCCTGAAGGGCGGCGGCAAGGCGGGCTATGTCCGCGCCATGCCGGTGGCCGACTTCGGCCTGCACGGCGCCGGCAGCCCGCAGCGGCGGCTGCAGCTGGGCAGCCTGGCGGCCGCGGCGGCGGGCGTGCTGGCCCTGGCCGTCATCAACTTCGTCAACCTGTGGAGCGTGCGCACGCTGCGCCGCCAGCGCGAGATCGGCCTGCGCAAGTCCCTGGGCGCCGGCGCGGGCCAGCTCGCCCGGCAGTTCTTCGCCGAAGCCGCCGTCGTGGCGGGCCTGGCCGGCCTGCTCGGGCTGCTGCTGGCCTGGTGGGCGACGCCGCTGGCCGAGGTGCTGATGCAGCGCCCCTTCCACGCGCCCGTGCTGGCGCCGGCCATGGTGCTTCTGACGCTGCTGCTGTGCGCTGTGATCGCCGCCTTCAGCGCCCTGCCCCTCACCACCATCGCGCTGCGCGTGCGGCCGGCCGAATCCCTGGCCGGGCGCAGCCACAGCGAAGGCCGTGCCAGCCGCTGGCTGCGCCGCGTCATGACAACGCTGCAGTTCGGTGCCGCCGCCGTTTTCGCAACGCTGGCCTTCACGGTGCTGTGGCAGGCCGAGCACACCGCCGACATCCCGCGCGGCTTCGAGACCCAGGACCGTGTCGCCATCGAGCTGCCCTGGGAGGCCCAGCCGGCCCAGACCCAGGCGCTGCTGGCGCGCATCCGCAGCTGGCCCGAGGTCATCACCACGGCCGCCGCCGAAGACGTGCCGGGCCGCGACTTCGCCAGCTGGTATGGCGAGTTCACCGGCGCCGGCGGCAGGTCGGTCAGCCTGCGCACCGGCGTCGGCTTCACGCCGGGCTATTTCCAGCTCTACGGCATGCGCGTCATCGCCGGCCGCCTGTCGGCCGACCACGTGGCCGAGGTGGCCCGGCTGGGCATCGTGCTGGACCGCAGCGCCGTGCGCGCCCTCGGCTTTGCCAGCCCCGAGGCCGCCGTGGGCCAGCAGATCGGCACCGGGCCCAACATCGACGACGGCAAGCCCGCCACGGTGGTGGCTGTCATCGAGGACATCCGGCTGGAGGGCCCGCGCAGCCCGCCGCAGCCGCATGCCATCCGGCCGGTGATGGAGCGCGGCCAGGGCGTCATCGGCGTGCACAGCCGCGACCCTCAGGCCACGCGGGCCAAGCTCGCGGCCCTGGTCAAGGAACGCTTCCCGGATGCCGACGCCAGCGCCCTGACCATGCGCGACATGCTGCTGCAGAAGGTGGTGGACGACACCCGCCTGGGCCGCGTCGTCGGCATCGCCGGCCTGATGGCCCTGGGCCTGGCGGCCGTGGGCATCTATGCGCTGGCGGCCTACACGCTGCGCAGGCGCGAGCGCGAGATCGTGCTGCGCAAGCTGCACGGCGCCGGCCCGGGCGCGGTGGCCGGCCTGCTGGCGCGCGAGTTTGCCGGTGTGCTGGCGGTGGCCTGCGCCTTCGGCCTGCCGGTGGCGGCCTGGCTGTCGCAGCGCTATCTGGCGGACTTCGTCGAGCGCGCGCCGGTGGGGCCGGCCTCGCTGTGGGTGCTGCTGGCGGCGACTGCGCTGCTCGTCGTGGTGACGGCACTGGCCGTGGCCCGCCACCTTTTCGCGGCGCTGGCATTGCGGCCGCTGCAGGCCTTGAGAGGATGAACGGCCGATGACCGACATGGCGGATCAGCGGCTGATCTCCGGCGCGGACATGGACCGCCGCGTGAAGGCGCCTTCGCGTCGCTGGGCCATAGCGCTTGCCGGCGCGCTGGCCCTCGCCGCGGTCGGCCTGCTGGCGCGCCATTGGCCGAGCGGCGTGCCGGTGGCGCGGGCCGACGTGGAGATTGCCACGTCGCGCATGGGCGACTTCCGCGATGTCGTCGTCGGCCGCGCGGCGGCCCGGCCCCTGCAGTCCGTGCTACTGGACGCGACCGAGGACGGCCGCGTCGAGCAGGTGCTGGTCAAGGACGGCGAGCGCGTCGAGGCCGGCCAGCTGCTGGTCGTGCTGTCGAGCAGCCAGCGCGCCCAGGAGCTGATGGCGCGCTCCAGCGAGGCGGCCCAGCAGCTCGCCAACCTGGCCACCTTCCGCGCCGGCCTGGCCCAGGCCCAGGCGGCCCAGCGCCGCGAGTTGACCCAGGCCGAGTTCGAGCTGGAGCGCGTGCGCCGCCTGCATGAGCGCAACCGCGAGCTGGGCCGCCAGGGCTTTCTGTCGCCCTCCGCGCTGGAGGACTCGGCCGACAAGCTCGCCATGGCCCAGCGCCTCTTCACCCAGCTGCAGGCCGACGGCCGCGAGGAGCTGCGCACGCGGGAGCAGTCGGTCGAGGCCATGCAGCGCGCCGTCACCGACCTGGACCGCCGCCTGGCCGCCATGCGCGCCGCCAGCGAGGGCCTGGCCGTGCGGGCACCGGTGGCCGGGCGGCTGACCGGCCTGACCCTGCAGGTCGGCGAGAGCCTGCGCAACGGCACGCGCATCGCGCGCCTGGACAGCCTGGGCCGCTTCAAGCTGGAGCTGCGCCTGGACGAGTTCCACCTCGGCCGCGTGCGCGAGGGCCTGGCCGCCACGCTGGCCCATGGCGGCCGCGAGCATGCGCTGCAGGTGGTGCGCATCGACCCGCAGGTCAAGGACGGCCGCTTCAGCGTCGAGCTTGGCTTCGATGCCGAGCCGCCGCCGCTGCAGGTCGGCCAGAGCCTGGACGTGCGCCTGACCTTGGGCGACCCGACGCGCGCCCTGTTGCTGCCCGATGGCGGCTTCTACACCGACACCGGCGGCGCCTGGGCTTTCGTGCTGGACGCCGATGGCCGCCACGCCCGGCGCCGCGAACTCAAGCTCGGCCGCCGCGCCGACGGCGTCGTCGAAGTGCTGGGCGGCCTGCAGGCCGGCGAGCAGGCCGTCGTCTCGCCCTACCGTGCCTTTGCTTCGGCCCAAACCCTCCAACTGGATTGACCATGTTCCAACTCAAGCACCTCACCAAGACCTTCCGCAGCGGCGACATCGAGACCACGGCCCTGGACCGCATCGATCTCGACATCGAGGCCGGCGAATACCTCGCCATCACCGGCCCCTCGGGCTGCGGCAAGTCCACGCTGCTGGGCATCCTCGGCCTGCTGGATGCGCCCAGCGGCGGCGAATACTGGTTCGACGGCCACAACGTCGCGGGCTGGGGCGAGAAGCAGCTCAACAGCCTGCGCCGCGGCCGCATCGGCTTCGTGTTCCAGAGCTTCAACCTCATCGACGACCTCAGCGTGGCCGAGAACATCGCGCTGGCGCTGGAATACGGCGAGCTGCCGGCCCGCGCCCGCCGCGAGCGCGTCGCCGAGGTCATGGAACGCCTGGGCCTGAGCCACCGCGCCGGCCACCGGCCCAGCCAGCTGAGCGGCGGCCAGCAGCAGCGCGTGGCCATCGCCCGCGCCATCGCCGCCCGCCCGGCCCTGCTGCTGGCCGACGAACCCACCGGCAACCTCGACAGCGCCCACGGCGCCGAGGTCATGCGCATCCTGCGCGAGCTCAACGCCGAGGGCACGACCCTGGTCATGGTGACCCACTCGCTGGAGCATGCGGCGCAGGCCTCGCGCACGCTGCGGCTGCTGGATGGGCGGGTGGTGGTGGATGCGGTTAGCGCGTTGGCCTAGAGAAAAGCGCTGCGGGGTGAGCGGCAGCTTGGTTCTTAGGAATCGAAACCCAGTCCCCGGGAGACGAACTCCTCGAACTCCATTCGCCAGGCGTTGCGCTCGTACTGGGGGGCCAGCATCACGAATGCTCGGCAGACGCCTTTGCCCTTTTTGCGATAGAGCGCGAACTCCTCGAAACGCAAGGGCTCAACCTCTTTGGCTGACGTTGGATATTTGCTGATCCATTGCCGCTTCTCGGCTTCAAGCTGCTCCAAGCGCTGTTCGCGCGCGCCGAGCAACGCCACGGCGTAGTCAAGCAGTTCGGGGGCTGGCATCGAATGCTGGTCTTGAGCGATGGAAAACTGGAATCCGTTATAGGCGCCTCGCCACTCCGCCTCGTGGGGCACCCAGGCCAGCGTTCCGAGTGCGGGATGCTCAACCACGCTCTGCGGTTGTTCTCGAGCTTTGAAGAGGCGTTGCCAAAACATGTGCGGTGCCATGCTTTCGATGTCGGTCGAGCAGCGTAGCCGAGCATGGCGTCATGCTCGCTGCGAGGAAACCGCCCATTTCCAGGTGATGCGCGGCTTCATGGCCGATCCGCAACGCAGCCTGCGTGACTTGTTCGCCGGCTGGCGGCCCGGCTTTACACCCGGCCTGACAGCGCCGTCAACCGGCGCCTTTAGGATGCCGGCCCATGCACCCCCTAATTCAAGGCCTGCTCGGCCTGCTGCTGCTTGGCGGGGCCGTTGCGGCCCGCGCCGACGCCGGCCTGGGCCCGCTGGAGGTGCAGTTCCGCAGCGTGACGGTGCCGCAGAACTCGGTACCGGCCATCGCCCAGGACCGCGCGGGATTCATGTGGATCGCGACGAACAAGGGCATCACGCGCTACGACGGCTATCGCCTGCGGCCCATCGAGCAGGCCGGTGACACGACGGCTCGGCGCAGCCTGGGCTGGGTGCGGGCGCTCAGCGCCGCGGCCGATGGCCGCATGTGGATAGGCACGGAGTTCCAGGGCCTGGTGGCCTATGACCCCGAGCAGGACCGCGTCGAGAACCATGGCAGCGCCCAGGGCGGCGGCGGCCCGCAGGCCACCATCCGCGCGCTGGCCGCGGCGCAGGACGGCAGCGTCTGGGTCGGCACCCTCGGCCAGGGCCTGTACCGCTACACGCCGGCGGCCAAGCGCTTCGAGGCCCATGAGCTGCGCTGGCGCGGCCAGGCCGAGAAGCGCGTGCTGGCCCTGCAGGTGGGCGCCAACGGTGTCGTCTGGGCCGGCCACTGGCGCGGCCTGGCCCGCTTCGTCAACGGCGCCTGGGAGAACCTCGTGCTGCCCGGCCTGGAGGCCGGCATGCCGGTGCCGGCCCTGGCCGAGGACCGCAGCGGGCGCATCTGGCTGGGCACGCAGGACGGTCATCTGGGTGTCGTCGAGCAGGGCGTGGTGCGCTGGGTGCAGACGCTTGGCATGCCCATCAACGCCATTGCCGAAGCCGCCGACGGCCGGCTCTGGGTCGGCGGCAAGGTGGGCCTGTTCTGGGTCAACCCGGCCAGCGGCGCCGTCGAGGCCCGGCTGCGCCAGGACCCGCGCCGCGTCATGGGCCTGGCCGGCAACGACATCAGCGGCCTGCTGCGCGACCGCAGCGGCGCCATGTGGGTCAGCGGCTACGGCCTGGGCGTGCAGCGCCATCTCTCCCACCCGGCCCTGGCCGTGCGCGGCCCCGACGGCGACCTGAACAGCCCGCTGGCCGAGGCCGATGTGCGCGCCTTGCTGGCGCTGAAGAACGGCGAGGTGCTGGCGCCGACGCAGACCGGCCATATCGCCCGCCTGGACGGCCGCCCGGGGCGAGACCTGGCCACGCTGGGCGAATGGCCGCGCGAGCGCCGCAGCGTCGTCGAGATCATGGCCGAGGCGCCCGACGCCAGCCTGTGGATGGCCGCGGCCGGCCGCCTGGAGCACCGCGCTGCCGACGGCCGCCTGCTGCGCGACTGGCCCCTGGACGGCGGCCGCGCCCAGCAATTGCTGCTGCGCGCCGACGGCAGCATCTGGCTGGGCATGCAGGAAGGCCTCTACCGCCTCGCCGACGCCGGCGCCGCGGCGCTGGAGCGGGTGCATCCCCTCGGCGGGCCCCTGCATGGCGGCATCTATGTGCTGAGCCCGGCGCCGGATGGGCGCCTCTGGGTCGGCGGCCAGCAGGGCCTGTTCCGCGAGAAGACGGCCGGCGAAGGCGGCCTGGAGGTCGTGCCCCAGGCGCCGGACCAGGCCCTGGCCAGCCCCATCGTCATGGGCCTGCTGTGGGGGCGCGATGGGCGGCTGTGGGTGGACACGCCGGTCAGCGGCCTGCACCGTCTCAAGGGCTGGGACGGCGAGGGCCGCGCCCGCTTCGAGCGCATCAGCGAGCGCCACGGCATGGAGGGCGTGTTCGGCGGCAATCTGCACGAGGACGAGCAGGGCCGCATCTGGAGCCAGCTCTATGTCTACGACCCGGCGGCCGACCGCCTGGACAGCTTCGGCAGCGCCGAGGGCGCCAACTTCGGCAGCTTCTGGTTCTTCGCCAGCACCGAGCTGCCCGGCGGCGGCCTGCTGTTCGGCGGCAGCCGCGGCCTGCTGCGCGTGCTGCCCGACGCCTACCGCGCCCAGCGCACCACGCCGCCCCTGGTCATCAGCGGCCTGCGCGTCAACGGCCAGCCCTGGGAGCTGCCGCGCCCGGCCCAGGGCCTGACGCTGCCGCCCGGCAAGCGCAGCCTGTCCATCGAGTTCGCCGCCCTCGACTACGCCGACCCCACGCGGCTGCGCTACGAATTCCGCCTCGAGGGCCTGGACAGCGACTGGACCCGCGTCGACGCCAGCGGCCGCAATCCCAGCTTCGGGCCGCTGAAGCCCGGCCACTACACGCTGCAGGTGCGGGCCACGGCCCACCAGTCGCTGTGGGGCGCCGAGCAGCTGCAGCTGCCCTTCACGCTGGAGCCGGCCTGGTGGGAGACGGACGCCGCGCGCATTGGCGGCGTGCTGGCCGCGCTGCTGGCCATCTGGGCCTGGATGCGCTGGCGCACACGCTCGCTGCGCCTGCGTGAAGCCGAACTGCAGGGCCTGGTGGACGAGCGCACCGCCGAGCTGCGCGAGCTCAGCCTCACCGATGCCCTGACCGGCCTGCGCAACCGCCGCTACCTGGAGCTGCGCCGGGACGACGACCTGCGCCTGTGCCTGCGCCGCTTCGAGACGCCCGACGCCGACGGCCCCGGGCCGGATGCCGACCTGCTGCTGCTGCTGCTGGACCTGGACCACTTCAAGCGCATCAACGACGTGCACGGCCACGCGGCCGGCGACGCGGTGCTGGTGCAGCTGGCCGAGCGCCTGCGCGGCGTCTTCCGCGAGACCGATTCCCTGGTGCGCTGGGGCGGCGAGGAGATCCTGGCCCTGGCCCGCGAGACCGACAGGCGCGATGCCGCCGAGCTGGCCGCCCGCGTCTGCGCCGCGGTGCGCGACCAGCCGTTCGAGATCGGGCCCGGCGAGACCGTGCATGTGACGGTGTCCATCGGCTTCTGTGCCTTCCCGCTGGACCCGCGCCACCCGCGGCTGTGGGACTGGCGCGCCTGCCTGGCCCTGGCCGATTCGGCCCTCTATGCCGCCAAGGCCCAGGGCCGCGACGGCTATGTGGGCGCCATCCGCGCCAACGGCCTGTCGCCGCGCGAGGCGCCGGATGGCCTGCCCGCCTGGCGCGCCGAGAAGCGCCTGCAGACGGCCAGCAGCGCCACCGCCGTCAACCCAGCTTGAAGAGCTGCCTCAGCGCCGACGGCAGCTCCGCCCGCCACGCGGCCTCGTTGTGCTCCGCCTCGTCGGCGATATGCAGGCCGAGCTGCTCGGCCGGCAGCAGGCGCGCCAGCCGCTTGTGCATCTGGCGGGTCTGGCCGGCCATGCGGCCGCCCTCGCGGCCGCCGGCGTAGAGGTGGACTCGGGTGTCCGCCGGCAGCTTGGCCTTGGCGGTGTCGTCGAAGAGCTGGGGCGCGGCCCAGTAGGACGGGCTGAACAGGCCATAACGGCCGAACACCTCGCCATGGCTGAGCATCGCCGAATGGCTGATGAGGCCGCCCAGCGAGCTGCCGATGAGGGCCGTGTGCTGGCGCTCGGGCCGGGTGCGCCAGCCGGCGTCGATGAAGGGCTTGACCGTCTTCGCGATGAAGTCGAGATAGGCCGGGCCTTCGGCCTTGCCCAGGCGCTCATGGTCGTAGGGCGCCATCTCGCTGTTGCGCTTGTCGGCGCCGTTGTCGATGCCGACCACCAGGGCCTCGAAGCCGGTCTCGCGGGCCAGCGCATCCAGGGTCTCGTCCACGCCCCATTCACCGGCAAAGCTGGTGGCCGCGTCGAAGAGGTTCTGGCCGTCGTGCATATAGATGACCGGGTAGCGGCGCAGCGCGTCGTGGTCGTAGCTGGGCGGGCGGTACAGGCGCAGCGTGCGCTGGCGGTTCAGGCCCGGCATGGCCAGGGGCTCGGGCAGGACCTGGACGCTGCTCGAGGCCGTGGACGGCGCAGCCGCCCAGGCGGGCAGGCAGGGCAGCAGAGGCAGGGTCAGCAGCAGGCGGCGTTGCATGGCGGTTGGGTCACACTGAAAGCATGAAGATGATGCACGCTATCCGAACCGCTGTCGCCCTGCTGCTCGTCACGGGGGCGGCCCAGGCCGCCGGCCTGGACACGGCGGAGGCGCAGATCGTTGCCAACGTGAAGCGCCTGACCCCCGACGCGCTGAAGCTGCTGGAGCGCAGCGTCCTCGTCAACAGCGGCACGCTGAACCCGGCCGGCGTGCGCGAGGTGGGCGCCCTCTTCGGTGCCGAGTTCGAGGCCCTGGGCTTCAGCACGCGCTGGGTCGACATGCCGGCCGAGATGCGGCGCGCCGGCCATCTCGTCGCCGAGCGCACCGGCCACCAGGGCAAGCGCGTGCTGCTGATCGGCCATCTGGACACCGTCTTCGAGAAGGACAGCCCCGTGACGCCTTGGGCCAGCGACGGCAAGCGCGTGCGCGGCCAGGGCGTGTCCGACATGAAGGGCGGCGACGTCATCATCCTGCTGGCGCTGCGCGCGCTGAACGAAGCCGGCGCCTTGAAGGGCACCACCGTGAGGGCCGTCTTCACCGGCGACGAGGAGCGCGTCGGCGCGCCGGCCGAGGTGGCGCGCGCCGCGCTGATCGAGGCGGCGAAGCAGAGCGACGTGGCCCTGGCCTTCGAAGGGGCGGCCCGGGACGAGCAGGGCCGCGACACCGCCACCATCGGCCGCCGCGCCTCGGGCACCTGGCGGCTGGACGTGACGGCCCGCACCGGCCACTCCGCCGGCGTCTTCGGCCGCGACGGCCATGGCGCCCTGTATGAGGCGGCCCGCGTGCTGAACAGCTTTCGCGACCAGCTCATGGAGCCCGACCTGACCTTCAACGCCGCCACCCTCGTGGCTGGCACCAGCGCCAAATGGGACGACGCCGAGAGCCAGGGCCAGGCCTTCGGCAAGACCAATGTCATCCCGCGCGACGCCCAGGCGCGCGGCGACCTGCGCTATCTGACCGAGGCCCAGGGCGCCAAGGCCCGCGAGCGCATGCGGGCCATCGTCGAACAGGCCCTGCCGGGCACCAGGTCCAGGATCAGCTTCCACGAGAGCTATCCGCCGATGGCGCCCACGCCCGGCAACCTGAAGGTGCTGGAGGCCTATTCGGCGGCCAGCGCCGATGCCGGCCTGGGCGCCGTCGTCGCCTTCCCGCCGGGCCAGCGCGGCGCCGGCGATGTGCAGTTCGTGGCGCCCTTCGTCGACAGCCTGGACGGCCTCGGCGCCGCGGGCGGCGGCGCGCACACGCCAGACGAGTGGCTGGAGATCGCGTCCATCGAGCGCGGTGCCATCCGCGCGGCCCTACTGATCTATCGGTTGACGCGCTGAGACCGCAACCCAGGCAAAACCCCGCCTGAACGCAGCGGCCCGCAGCGCCAAACTCGCATCCCATCACAGCGATGGGAGACAGGCGTGTCGCAGAACACAAACGGGCCGTTCCAACTGACGCGGCGCCGCGTCATCGGCAGCGGCGCGGCGGCGGTGACGCTGCTGGTGCATGAGCTGGCGCTGGCCCGGCCGGCCGCCCTGAAGAACCCACGCGCGCGGCCCCAGCCCGAGGGCACGCCGGTGCAGCCGCAGACACCGCCGGGCGCGCCCGACTGGTCCGGCGGCCCCGGCAAGGCGCGATTCCGCATCGACGGCCTGGCCAAGGTCACGGGCCAGAAGATCTATGCCCGGGACTTCCGCGCCATCGACATGCCCGGCTGGCCGCAGACCGAGCGCATGGCCATGATCCTGCGCGCCACCGATCCCAACCGTGCCTTCGCCGGCCTGGACCTGCAGCGCCTCAGCGAAGTGGGCGCCGTGCCGCTGCAGACCATCACGCAGACGCCGCTGGCGGGCTATCCCTGGCCGCAGAGCGACCTGGCCTCGCTGAACCTCTCCCTGCCCTTCTCCAGCGCGGGTGCCGACGGCGTCTCCCAGCTGCTGGTGCCCGTCGGCGCGGCGCCTCAGTTCTATGGCCAGCCGGTGGCCATCCTGATCTTTGCCGACGGCAATACCTACCGCCGCGCCAAGCGGGCCCTGCAGTTCCAGCCCGGCGTCGTGCAGACCGGCGGCCTGGCCGCGCCGCCCAAGCAGCCCTGGGTCATGGCCTACAGCCCGGTCAACTACCTGACGCGTTATGAGGCGCCAGGCCTCGAGCCCTTCTCGCAGGTGCAGGTGGGCTATGCCTCCGACCCCTACCAGCCCGACTCGTCCAGCCAGCCCTGCAACAGCCAGGCCCGCCAGCTGCGTGGCCGCATCGACCACGCGCTGCAGGCCCCCAGCCCCAACGTGCTGCAGATCGGCGGCAGCTACAGCACCCAGGTGCTGGACCCGATGTTCATGGAGCCCGAGGCC
Source organism: Roseateles sp. GW821-FHT09H10 (assembly GCF_059415865.1). Taxonomy (NCBI): domain Bacteria; kingdom Pseudomonadati; phylum Pseudomonadota; class Betaproteobacteria; order Burkholderiales; family Sphaerotilaceae; genus Roseateles; species Roseateles sp. GW821-FHT09H10. The sequence goes on from NZ_JBWKOB010000002.1 coordinate 1,048,039, forward strand.
GGCCTGGCCTGGCTGGACCGCTCCAAAATTGAGAAGGAGGGCGGCACGCTCCACCTCGTGCTCGGCACCCAGGCCACCAATGGCGACTCGGGCGACAGCCTGGACCTGTTCAAGGCCTGCCCCACCGTCAAGGTCGCGACCGTGGTGCTGAACTCCTGCTACCCCGGCGGCGGCTTCGGCGGGCGCGACGTGTCGACCTTCCCGCCGCTGCTGGCCGTCACCGCGGCCCTGGCCGACGGGCCGGTGCGCATCGCCCAGGACCGCTACGAGCAGTTCCAGGGCGGGCTCAAGCAGCTGGCCAGCCACATCACCCAGCGCATCGCGGTGGACGTGAAGACCGGCAAGTTCCTCGCCTTCGGCAGCCAGCAGGTCCTGCCCTCGGGCGGCCAGAACAACTACAGCCAGTTCGTCGCCATGCTGGCCGCCTATTGCGGCCTCAGCGGCTATGACATCAAGCAGGCCTATGTGGACGCCATCGCCCAGCCCAGCACGGGTGTCGTGGCCGGCTCCATGCGCGGCTTCGGCGGGCCCCAGGCCAGCTTCGCGGTCGAAACCCTGGTGGACGAGGTGGCCGTGGCGCTGAAGCGCGACCCCATCGAGCTGCGCCAGATCAATGCCCTGCGCGAGGGCGACCGCACCATCACCGGCGCGCCGCTGCAGCAGCCCATGCGCCTGCACGAGATCTGCCGGCGCTCGCGCGAGCATGCGCTGTGGCGCGACCGCGAGGCCGTCAAGCGCCGCAAGGCCCGCGAGGGCATCCGCTATGGCGTTGGCTTCGCGCTGGCCAACCAGGCCTATGGCACGGGCAAGGACGGCGTGATGGCCGAGGTCGCGATGGACGCCATCGGACGCCTCACCGTGCGCACCAACTGCGTGGACATGGGCAATGGCTCGGCGACGACGCTGGCCCTCTCCACCGCCGGCTGGCTGGGCCACAACGCCCACGACATCGTCATGGGCGATGTCGGCAGCTTCAACGCCCTGGGTGTCAGCACCTACAAGGAAGGCAACTGGAGCGATCCCAACTGGACGGCGGCCTTCGCGATGTCCAGCAGCGCCTGTCTCACCGCCTTCCATCAGGTGCATGTCACCGAGCAGGCCAGCCAGGTGCTGTTCCAGGCCGGCCTGCTGCCGGCGGCGGCGGCGCTCTGGGGTGTGCCGCTGGCCCAGGTCCAGGGCAAGACGGCCTGGGACAAGGGTCATCTGACGGCACCGGGCCTGGCCGCGCTGACGCTGCGGGCGCTGGCCGCCCAGGTGCAGAAGGCGGGGCTGACGTCGGCCGCCATGGTGCATGGCTGCTATGAGGGCTCCTGGGTGGCCGGCAGCTATGCCGTGCCGGTGGGACCGCCGCTGCAGTTGCCCGTCGACGGGCTGTCGCTGCGGGCGGCCGGGCAGTCGGCCTGGACGGTGGTGCTGCGCCAGAACGTCGTCCCGCCCAAGCCTCAGGCGGCGCTCTACGGCCGCAGCCTGTATGCGCCGTCGGGCGTGCTGGTGGCCGTCGAGATCGGCCCCAAGAGCCATGAGCCGCGCGTCGTCGATGTGCAACTGCTGGTGGATGCCGGCAAGGTCATCCAGCCCGACCTGCTGATGGGCCAGGCCCAGGGCGGCATCGCCATGGGCATAGGCTATGCGCTGCTCGAGGACCTGCCGCTGGAAGCCGGCGGCGCGGGCGACGGGCGCTGGAACCTGGACCGCTATCACGTGGCCCTCAGCGCTGACGTGCCACTGGCGCGCATGAGCATCACGCCCCTGCCGACGGACGAGACGACGGGCAAGGGCATTGCGGAGGCGGTCCTGTGTCCGATTGCGCCGGCCATCGGCAACGCCATCGCCCATGCAACAGGCCAGCGCTTCCGCTCCCTGCCCATCACCGCCGCCGATATCGAAAGGGCCTTGGCATGAGCGATCAACTCGTCCCCGTCCAGTTCCACGTCAACGGCCGGCCGGTGAAGGCCGAAGTGCCGAACGACCTGCCCCTGGTCGACTTCCTGCGCGAAGAGCTGGGCCTGTCCGGCACCCGGCTGTGCTGCGGCATCGGCGTCTGCAAGGCCTGCACCGTGGCCGCGCGCCGCGTGCCTTCCAGCCAGGCCCAGCCCATGCTCGCCTGCTCGACACCGGTTGCGTTGCTGCAGGGCCAGAGCATCACGACGGTGGAAGGCACCGGCAGCATGGAGAAACCCAGCGCCGTGCAGCAGGCCTTCCTCGACCACTTCGCCTTCCAGTGCGGCTACTGCACGCCGGGCTTTGTCATGGCGACCGAGATGCTGCTGGGCCGGCTGCGCGTGCAGCCCGTCAAGCGCGACCGGCTTGATGCGGCGATCGAGGACGCCGTCGGCCAGCACATCTGCCGCTGCACCGGCTATGCCCGCTACCACCAGGCCATACGCGCCGTGGTGCTGGCAGAGAAAGGCCTGGTGACCGCATGAGAGCGCTGCTGCTTATCCTTGTGGCGGGCGCCGCCCAGGCCGAGACGCTGTACGAGTACGGCCGCCAGTGTGCCGAGCAGATCAGCGAGATCCCCGCCTTCAGCTGCATGGCCGGCGAGGAGATTCCCATCACCATCGATGGCAAGGCCGTGCCCGCCGACAAGGCGCCGCCGAGTTGCGACCGCCCCTCGCTGCTGCACCAGGCCGATGCGCAAAGCCAATGCGTGCCCGGCAGCCGCGCCCTGGTGCTGCGCGACGACAAGACGGCCCAGATCAGCGCCATCTGCCGCAAGCAGGTGGCGCGTCCGGCGGGCAGCCACTTGTTCGACGAGATCAACGTCATCTCGCACAGCCTCAAGGACGGCAAGACCTGCTGGTTCACGGCCAAGGCCAAGGCGCCGCTGAGCGCGGCCACCGGCATCGACGGCCGCGCCGTGCCCTCGCCCAGCACCTTGAAGCGGCCGGCCGTGCCGGCCGACAGGGTCTGGCAGACGCCCAGGCAGGTCGCCTGGAGCCAGCCCGCCTGCATCAACTGCCACGACAGCGGGCCCTTCATGTATTCGCCCTATATCGCCCAGACGACCCAGCTGCCCGGCGACCCCTTCGGCTTCTACGAGCCCAAGGCGATTGGCGAGGACTTCAAGAAGGCTTGGGCCAAGCTGCATGCCTTCGGCATCACGACGCGCGGCAATGCCTGCACGGCCTGCCACCGCATGGGGAATATGAACTCCTGCCAGGTCGCCATGAAGCAGTCCACCGGCCAGGCGCCACAGGAGGGCGGCGACGAGTGGTCCAAACGCTTCCCGCAATCGCATTGGATGAGCCCCGGCAATCTGCACAGCCAGGCGCAGTGGAACGAGCAGTTCAGCGAGAGTTTGAAGAAGCTGGCGGCTTGCTGCGAGAACCCGAAGGGGGCGGGGTGCCAGGTGGTGGAGTACGGGGCGAAGGCGCCCCGGCGCTGATGCTGGAGCAGACGTCGTGCGGTTCACCGGCATCCTGCGGTCCTGGAACGACGAGCGCGGTTTCGGCTTCATCGCGCCAGCACAGGGAGGTTCCGAGCTGTTCGTGCACGCCAGTGCCTTTGCTCACGACGGCTCGATGCCCGCAGTCGGGGAGACGCTGAGCTTCGAGCGCGGCGTCGGCAAGAACGGCAAGCCCCAGGCCATCAATGTCGTTCGTCTGGCCGTCGGCACCGACCTCAAGCCGTCGCGTAGTCGACCGGCCAGGGTGAGCGGCAAGCCCGGCAAACCGTGGTTGATCTGGATCGTGGCCTTGGCCCTCGCCATCGCTGCGGGCGGCTGGGGCTACCGCAAATACCAGGCGCATGCCCATCGTCGCCATCTCGAGGCCATGCCACCGGTGGCTGCGCCGGCGCCCGAACCCGGCGTTGCGCCCTACGCCGCGTTCCGCTGCGACGGCCGCACGCACTGCTCGCAGATGACGTCGTGTGCCGAGGCCACCTGGTTCATCCATCACTGCCCCGGCACGCAGATGGATGGCAACCGCGACGGGGTGCCGTGCGAACAGCAGTTGTGCACCGGTCTTGGCGCTCGTTAAGCCCTCACCCGCGAGAGAAGCGCATCAACCGCCCTCGATAGTCCGGCCTCCCGGCCTCCGCATTCAGCAGCACCTCGCTGAACTCGAATCCCAAGGCCGCCAACCGCTTGCCAAACGCGGCGCGGTTGCCGCGGTTGGGGTCGACGATGAGCAGCTCGCAGCGCGGCAGCGCATGCTTCTCGATGAAGGCCGCCAGCGCGCCGCCGTCGTCGCGTTCGTAGAGCACATCGCTGCCGATGATGAGGTCGAAGCGCCCCTGCACGCGGGGTGCGCCGCCTTCGGCGATGACGGCGTCCTCGCTCCAGTCGCCATGGCAGTAGCGCATCGGCGAAAGCTCATTGAGCCGCAGGTTCTCGAGCAGGAAGGCACCGGCCAGCGGATGGATGTCGCTGGCCGTGACCTCGGCGCCGCGGCGGTGGCAGACCAGGCTGGCCAGGGCCAGGCCGCAGCCGATCTCCAGGATGCGCTCGCCCTCAGACAGGGGCCGCACCGCCATGGCGGCGGCGAGGTGCAGGCCCGAGGGCCAGACCTGGCCGAACAGCGGCCATTGGGCCGACGAGATGCCCAGGGCCTCGGCGGCGCCGCGGGGGTCGGCGAACTGGTCGTGGTCGAACAGGGAGCGGATCTGCAGGTCCGCCGCGCCATCGATGGCGAGGGTCTGGACCTTGACGTCGTAGCCGGGCATGCGCCCTCCGGGTGAGCTTTGCGTGGATCGCAATGCGACACAAGGAGGTCAGCGCCGCTGATTCACAGCGGCCGGGCGACAGGCCTGCGGGCAAGACGGGAGAGCCGCCAGTGTAGGCGGCGCGCCTTCAGCTCATCAGGTCGTAAGGCCCACCCCGCTCCAGCGCCTTCTTGTAGGCCGGTCGCGCATGGATGCGGGCCAGGAAGTCCTTCAGCTTGGGATGGCCATCCATCCCACCCCGCGCCGCCGCGGCTTCGACGGGGAAGCTCATCTGCACATCCGCCGCCGAGAACTCGTTGCCGGCAAACCAGGGCCTTGCCTTCAGCTCACCCTCGAGGAACTTCAGCTGCGCATCGATAGTGGGCTGCACGAAGCCGCCCAGCACCTTGTCGGCAATTCCCTTGGCAATGGGCTTGACGAAGAAGGGCATGGGCGCGCGCTTGATCTTGCTGAAGACCAGCTTCATGACCAGGGGCGGCATGGCCGAACCTTCGGCGAAATGCATGAAATAGCGGTAGTGCAGCAGGTCCTGCTCGCCGGTGGGCTTGAGGCGGCCCTCGCCGTATTTGTCCACCAGGTACTCGAGGATGGCGCCGCTCTCGGCCACCGTCAGCCCGCCGTCGGTGATGACGGGCGACTTGCCCAGGGGGTGCACCTTGCGCAGCTCGGGCGGCGCCAGCGAGGTCTTGGCATCGCGCTGGTAATGCTGGATCTCGTAGGGCAGGCCGAGCTCTTCGAGCAGCCACAGCACGCGCTGCGAGCGGGAGTTGTTGAGGTGGTGGACGGTGATCATGCGGGCCAGTGTAGGCATCCACCCGGGCTTGCTGCGGCCCTGAACGGCCCGTTACGCTCGCGCACGCGTCAGGGAGTCATCTCATGGGATCGTGGCCATCGCTGGAAATCGCCAAGCTTGTCGTCGGCGTGCTGACGCCGCTGTCCGTCGCCCTGCTGGGCTGGTTCTTCAGCCGCCAGCTCAAGCGGCTGGACCTCAGCAACTGGACCAACCAGAAGCTCATCGAGAAGCGGCTGGCCATCTATGACGAGATCGCGCCGCGGCTGAACAAGCTGCTGTGCTTCTTCACCTGGGTCGGCTACTGGAAGACGGTCTCTCCCGCCGAGGCCATCCAGGCCAAGCGCGAACTGGACCGCACCCTCAACATCTACCGCCACGTCTTCGAGGTGGAGGTGTACCGCGCCTACCAGGACTTCATCGAGGCGCTGTTCGAGACCTACACCGGTGCCGGCCAGGACGCGCGGCTGCGCGCCCTGATCTTCGGGCCCGACGGCGACCGCCGCAGCGACTGCGGCTATACCTGGGACGAGGACTGGACCGTCAGCTTTTCCGAGCCCGGCAAAGCCGCCGGCAAGCCCGAGGTGAGGGCCCGGTACAAGGCGCTGATGGCGGCACTGACGCGCTCGCTCGGCGTGGCCACGCCGGACCACGCCGCCTGAAGCCTCAGGCCTTGGCGAGCGCGTCGTCCGGCGCCAGCAGCCGGCCGAAAGCCAGCTTGACCAGCAGCAGGCCCACGCCGGCCGCCGCCACCAGCGCGGCGTGCAGCATCCAGAACTTGGAGCCCGGCATGGTCTCCAGCAGGCCGGCCAGCCAGCCGACGAAGGTGTTGCCGAAGAACAGGTGCAGGTAGTAGATGCCGATCATCACGCCCTGCAGGCCGCGCGGCGCGGCGCGCGAATACAGGGCCAGGCCCACCGGCATGATGTTGGCGAAGCCGACGTTGTTCACCAGGGCATAGGCAAACGACCACAGGATGCTGAAGCGCGCGCCGCCGCTCTCGATGCCCAGGGCCGGGATCATCAGCAGGGCCGGCGCGCAGGCGGCGACGAAGCAGCCCAGGGCCATCTTGGTGATCTCGTCCGGCTCGCGCTTGCGGGCGGCCCACCAGCGCCAGAAGGCCAGCGACGCCAGCATCATGCCGGTGCTGGTCAGCGCATCCACGGCCTGCAGCCAGGTCACGGGCACGGTGAAGCCTGCGACAACCATGTCCATATGCTGCTGCGACCACAGCGGGAAGCCGTTGTTGTATTGCTGGTTGCCGACGATGGACAGCATCAGGATGGGCAGGATGGCGACGAGCAGCACCACCTGCAGGATGGCCCGCTTGCCCAGTGGCGGACGGACTTCCTGCTTGCCAGCCTCGCGCTTGGGCTCCGGCGGCAGCCAGCGGCGGCCGGCCAGGTAGACGAACAGGCCGATCAACATGCCCACGCCGGCCGAGCCGAAGCCCCAGTGCCAGCCCACCTTCTCGCCCAGCGTGCCGCAGACGATGGGGGCGGCAATGACTGCGATCTGCACCGCCAGCATGAAGATCTGGAAGGCGCTGGCGCGGCGCTTGTCGCCCGGTGCGTAGAGGTCGCCCACCTGGGCCGCGATATTGCCCTTGAAGCAGCCCACGCCCAGCAGCAGGCAGCCCAGGGCCGGCAGCAGCGCGGCCTCGAAGGCCATCAGGAAATGGCCCGTGGCCATCAGCAGGGCGCCGATGACGACGGTCCTGGTGCGGCCCAGCCAGCGGTCGGCGATGAGGCCGCCGAAGATGGGCAGCAGATAGACCAGGCCGACGTAGAGGCCGAAAACGGCCGAGGCCAGCTGCTGCGGCGAGCGCGGGCCGGTGACGTTCTCTATGGCTCCGCGCAGCGCATCGATGCCTGCCACCTGGCCGATATTGGCCGGCATGAAGAGGTAGTTGCTGAGATAGAGCACCAGCAGGGCCTGCATGCCGTAGTAGCTGAAGCGCTCCCACAGTTCGCAGAAGGACAGCCAGCCCAGGCCGGCGGGGTGGCCGAGGAAGGATCGGTCGTGGCGGGCGCGTGCGTCGCTTGTGGCGTCGCTGGCCGCGGTCAGGGTGGCGGAGGTCAACGTGGTCATCCGGTTCTTGCGGGAGGCGCGACTGTCGCTGCGCCAGCGCGGCGTGGCAATCGGCAGTGGCCCGGGCATGACGGGGGTCATGCCTGAGGTGGGCATGGAATGATGGCCGCCCGCAAGGCAGGAGAAGCATGTGAAGACAGGGTTGATCGCTTGGCTGGCGCTGTTGGCCCTGCCCTCTGCCTGGGCCACCCAGCCCCCGGCACCACCCACCGTGCAGGAACTCGAGGCGCTGCTGGCTGCTCATGACGTGCCGGGCGTGGCCGTCGCGACGCTGAAGGACTGCGAGCCGCAGGGCCAGGCGATCGTGGCCGGCCGGGCCTCCCTGCATCCGCCAGGCCCGGTCACTGCGGCGACGGTCTTCGAGGCGGCCTCCCTGTCCAAGCCGGTCTTTGCCTGGCTGGTCATGCAGCTGGTGGACGAGAAGCTGATCGACCTCGACCGGCCTTTTGCGCCGGCCTTCGACTACGCGCGCATTCCCGACAAGGCGGCCTATGCGCAGCTGACGCCGCGCCTGGTGCTGACCCACCGCACCGGCTTGCCCAATTGGGTCGACCACCGCACCGAGTTCCACCTGCGCACCGCGCCCATCCCGTTCAAGGAAGCGCCCGGCACGGCCTACAGCTATTCCGGTGAAGCCTTCCAGCTGCTGCAGGCCTTTGTCGAGCACCAGACCGGCCGCACGCTGCAGGCGCTGTTCCAGGCGCGGCTGGGTCGCTGGATGCCTCAGTCCAGCTTCGTCCGCCCTCTGCCCGCCGGCACCACGGCATCGCGCGGCTATCGCAGCGCCAAGGAGGCCAGTGGCGGCCGCGACATGAGCAATCTGACGGACCATGCCCTGGCCGCGGCGTCGTTGGTGACCACGGCGCAGGACTACGCGCGCTTCCTGTCCCTGGTGTGCAAGCGCGAGGGTCTTTCGCGCGCGGCCTATGACGACATGCTGCGGCCTCAGGCGCCCGTGCCCCAGGGGGATTCACCCCACCCCAGCTCGCGTGGGCTAGGCTGGTCCATCACCGACCTGGGAGGAGCGACCTTGATCAGCCACAACGGCAACAACGACCAGTACCGCGCCTTCGCCGGCTTTGTGCAGCAAAGCCGCGACGGCATCGTCATCCTGAGCAACGGCGTCAGGGGCCGCGAGCTGATCGAGGCGCTGCTGCAGCCGGCGCCCAAAGCGCCATGAGCGCCGCGCCGGTCCTTCCCAAGCAAGCTCGCTCCCGCTTGGCGGGACAGCGCGAAGCGCGAAGGGTGCATCAATGAGCGATCGCATCCTCGTCACCGGCGGCAGCGGCTATATCGCCGGCGTGCTGATCCGCCATCTGCTGGCTGCCGGCTGGCAGGTGCACACCACGGTGCGTGACCTCAAGCGCGAACCGGCGCTGCGTCAGCTGCTCGGTGTGGGCAGCAGCGATCAGCTGCGCTGCTTCGCTGCCGACCTGATGCACGACGCTGGGTGGGCCGAGGCGGCCGCCGGTTGCAGCCACCTGGCCCATCTCGCATCGCCGCTGCCGGTGGGCGTGCCGCGCGATGCCAACGAGCTCATCGTGCCGGCCCGCGACGGCGCCCTGCGCGCGTTGAAGGCGGCGCGCGATGCCGGCGTGCAGCGCGTCGTCATGACCTCCTCCGTCGCCGCCATCTCCTATGGCCACGGCCCGGGCGACCACCATTTCACCGAGGACGACTGGACGCGGCTGGCGTCGCCCGGCATCCCGCCCTACATCCAGTCCAAGACCATCGCCGAGCGCGCCGCGCGCGACTGGGTGGCGCGCGAGGGCGGCGGGCTGGAGTTCTGCACCGTCAACCCGTCGGTCGTGCTCGGGCCGGTGGCCAGCGCCGACTACTCGGCCAGCGTCGTCATCGTGCAGAGCCTGCTGCAGGGCCGCATCCCGGCCATGCCGCGCATCGGTTTCGGCATCGTCGACGTGCGCGACGTGGCCGAGCTGCACTGGCGCGCGCTGACCGCGCCGGGCATGGCCGGCGAGCGCTTCATCGCCTGCGGCGGCTTTCTCTGGCTGCGCGAGATCGCCGCCATCCTGCGCGCCGAACTGGGCGACAAGGCGGCCAAGGTGCCGACGCTGCAGATGCCCGACTGGGCCGTGCGCCTGCTGGCCAAAGTCAGCCCGGCCGTGCGCGCCGCGGCCAGCGAGCTGGGCACGGCACGCCACCAGGACGCCAGCCATGCGCGGGAGCTGCTGGGCTGGGTGCCGCGGCCGCCCCGCGAGGCCATCGTGCAGACGGCGCGCGACCTGGTCAGGCTGGGCGTCGTCTAGGCGCGCGCGCCGCGCCGCGTCAGCTGCGGCGGCACGCCGAAGTGGCGCACGAACACCTCGCGCAGATGGCGCCGGTCCCGGAATCCCGATTCGCGTGCCACGACCTCCAGCGGGTGGCGGCTCTGCTCGATCATCAGCCGCGCCGCTTCCAGCCGCAGGCCCTCGACGGCCTTGGCCGGCGACTGCCCGGTCTCGGCCGTGAACACGCGGCTGAACTGGCGTGGGCTCAAGTGAACCACCTCGGCGAGTTGCTCGACCGAGAGGGCCTTGTTCAGATGGGCACGCGCATAGTCCAGCGCCTGCTGGATGCGGTCGCTCTTGGGCGCCAGCTCCAGCAGCTCTGAATGCTGCGACTGCCCGCCGGTGCGGCGCTGCGGCATGACGAGCTTGCGCGCGACGGCGCGGGCGACGTCCTCGCCGAGGTCGGCCTCCACCAGGGCCAGGGCCAGGTCCAGCGCCGCGGTCATGCCGGCCGAGGTCCAGATCGGGCCGTCGTTGATGAAGATGCGGTCGTCTTCGACGCGGACCGCCGGGCGGCGGGCCTGCATGTCGCGGGCGAACAGCCAATGCGTCGTCGCGCGCCGCCCGTCCAGCAGGCCGGCCTCGGCGAGCGCGAAGCCGCCGGTGCACAGGCCGGCGATGCGGCGCGCGTGGCGCCCGGCGCGGCGCAGGAACTTCAGCACCTCGGCTTCGGTCGGCGCCACGATGGGATCGGAGGCGCCCGGCACCAGCCAGGTGTCGGCCTCGGTGCAGGAGGCCAGAGCCCTGGTGTTGATGCGCACGCCGCTCGACGAGGTCAGCTCGCCGCCGGCCACGCTGTAGCAGGTGAAGCCGTAGAACTCGTCATCGATGACGTGGTTGGCGAACTCGAAGACGGCCTGCGTCCCCAGCGCCATCAGCTGAAAGCCATCGCTCAGCACAAAGCCCAGGCGGTGCATGCAGGCTCCTTTGAAGTGATGTCTTGAAACATGACTGTATACGTCATTTGAGACATGAGCCGTCATCCCCAGAATTTGCCCCTGTCATCCACTTCCCTTGCGGAACACACCGTCATGAGCAACTCCTCCCTGGGCACCGCCCTCATCACCGGCGCCTCTTCCGGCATTGGCGCCGTCTATGCCGACCGCCTGGCTCGCCGCGGCCATGACCTCGTTCTCGTCGCCCGCGACGGCGCGCGCCTGGATGCGCTGGCCTCGCGGCTCACCGCCGAGACCGGCCGCAAGGTCGAAGTCCTCGTCGCCGACCTCGGCAACACCGCCCAGCGCTCCCGCGTCGAGCAGCGGCTGCGCGAGGACACCAGCTTGACGCTGCTGGTCAACAACGCCGGCATCGGCACGCCGGCCAAGCTGCTGGAGGCCGATGTCGAGCAGATGACCCATCTCATCGAGCTCAATGTGACAGCTTTGACGCGGCTCACCTATGCCGCCGTGCCCGGCTTCGTCGCCCGTGGCCGCGGTGCCGTCATCAACATCTCATCCATCGTCAGCATCGCGCCCGAGATCCTCAACGGCGTCTACGGCGGCAGCAAGGCCTTCGTGACGGCCTTCAGCCAGTCCCTGCACCACGAGCTGGCCGCCCAGGGTCTGCGCGTGCAGGCGGTGCTGCCCGGCGCGACGGCGACTGAGTTCTGGGCCCGCGGTGGCCTGGCGGTCGAGCATCTGCCCAAGGAATGGGTCATGTCGGCCGAGGCCCTCGTGGACGCAGCGCTCGTGGGCTTTGACCGCGGCGAGCTGATCACGGTGCCGTCATTGCATGACGAGGCGCCGCTGCTGGCCTATGAGGCGGCGCGGCAGGCGATGTCGGGGCAGCTGTCGAGCAACACGGCGGCGGCGCGCTACGCCGCGGCTTGAGGCTCAGCCCGACAACGCGGCAATGGCGGTTGTCACCGCCCGCGCCGCTGCCACAGCGCCTTCTTGCCCTTGAGCTGCCTCTCGATGCCGTCATTGAGCCGTGCGCGCAGGTCGATGACTTCCTCGACATGGCCGTACACGTTCGGGAAGCGCAGGTCCAGCCACAGCCACAGCGTGCAGATGCGCAGGGCCTGTTCCATGCGGTCCAGGCGGCCGTGCTGGTCGTATTCGTCCAGGAAGTAAGGGTCGCCGGCCTTGCCGGTGCGGGCATGGCTCGTGGCCCAGGAGGCGAACTGCTCGACCAGCATGGGCAGGCGGTTGTCCACCGGTGCCTGGGCGTAGCGGAAGCGCTCCTGCAGCGGCAGGGCGCTGGCATTGCGGTCCAGCATCTCGGCCAGTTCCAGCATCTGCTCCAGCTCGGCCACGGCGAAATGGGCGTCGTCCAGGCGCAGCTGCTGCATGAAGATGCTCAGCACCGCATGCAGCTTGTTGACGCCCATGCGCTGGGAAATGGTCTGCACATGGCGCCAGTTGGGCGCCACGGGGCACTTGAAGTCGCGCGGCGCGCGCGGCTCCTTGGGCAGCTGCTGGCGCAGGATCTTCATCGCCTCGGCCTCGGCCTCCTTCAGCACCGAGACAAAGCCCTCGTCATGCATGCCGTAGCGGCCCGCGCGGCCGGCGATCTGGTGCACCTCGCTGACCGACAGCTCGCGGTCGCCGACGCCGTCGAACTTGGTCAGCGTCGAGAACAGCACGCGGCGGATGGGCAGGTTCAGGCCCATGCCGATGGCGTCGGTCGCGACCAGGATGTCGCTGGCGCCGACGGCGAAGCGCTCGGCCTCGCGGCGGCGCACCTCAGGCGGCAGGGCGCCGTAGATGACGCTGACGGCATGGCCGTTCTGCTGGATCTGGTCGCGCAGCATCAGCACGTCGCGGCGGCTGAAGGCCACGATGGCGTCGCCGGCATGCAGATGCGTCATGGGCACCGGCGCCGGCATCAGCTGCACATGCTGCTTGCGCTCGAAGACGCGCTTCTCGGGCTTCTCGCCGCAGAGCTGCAGCAGGCGCTCGATGGCCGGCGCGGCATAGGCTGAACCGATGATGATGAGCTCGCGCGCCGGCACGCCGACGATGGCCTGGGTCCAGGCCCAGCCGCGCGAGTCGTCGAAGATCATCTGCGCCTCGTCGATGACGGCCACGTCGACGACGTCGCGCGTGTTGACCATCTCGATGGTGCTGGACACGACGCGGGCCTGGGCCGCCGGCACGTTCTCCTCGCCGGTCAGCAGCGAGCAGGGCACGCCACGACCGACGAGACGGTCGCGTCCCTCCAGGGCCAGCAGGCGCAGCGGCGCGAGATAGGCGCCGTCCAGGGCCTGCGCCAGGCGCTCGAAGGCCGCATGCGTCTTGCCGCTGTTGGGCGGGCCGAGATACAGCGTCACCTTCCGACCCAGCTTGCGCGCTGCGTCGAAGCTGTCCGGATAGCCCTGGAAGGCCAGCTCGCGGCCCAGGCTGGCCAGCGTGCTCTGCTCCTCGACGGTCTGTTCCCAGCGGTCCTGGGCGCGGGTCAGCGCGGCCTTCAGGTCCTCATAGGGCATGGGCACGCCGCACTCGGCCTGCAGGCGCGGCAGCAGGGAGGCGAGCTGGGCCGCGTCGCCCATGGCCTCGCTGCGCGCGACGAGGTGGTTCAGGTGCAGGGCCAGCTCGGCTTTGTAGGAATACTCGGGCGCCTGGCCGAGGCTGTGGCGCAGGGCGGCCGTGTCGCCATCGCGGAAGAAGGCCCAGACGGGCTCCTCGGGCACCGGCACGCGGTGCGACAGGTCGATGCGCCAGCTCTCGTGGGCCAGGGTGACGGGGTGCACGCACAGCCGCGTGAACACCAGGCCTTCGCGGCGCAGGCCCAGGCTTTCGAGCTGGTGCAGGCGCTGCTGCATCTGCGAGCGCAGCGTGTTGGCCATCGGCGTGGCGTCCAGCTGGGCCAGGGCCACGGGGATATGGACGGGCAGGATCCAGCGGCTGGGCCGGCCGCCGCCGGCCGCCTTGGAGATCTGGATGCAGCCGAGACGGTCCAGCGACTCGTCGCTGCCGTCGTCGAGATCGGCCGGCACCAGCACCTGGGGCAGGGCATAGGCGGCCTGGCGGATGCGGGCCCAGTCTTCGGCAGACAGGGTGGCAGGCAGCCGGGCGGCGTGGCGGGGCTGCGGCAGGGGAAAGGCGGGCGCGGGGGGCTTGGGAGCGGGGGAGTCAGACTTCACGGGGGAAGTGGAACACAGGCGGGCCAACGCCCGGCTAGCGTCGGCCGGCAAGGGTCCGCTTGGCGCGGTACATCGCCTCGTCGGCCTTGTGCACCAGCACGCCCGGCGATTCGCCGTCCTCGGGAAAGAGGCTGAAGCCGATGCTGGCCGAGACCTGCATGTCATGCCCGGCCAGCACGCAGGGATCGGCCAGGGCCTGGCCGATCTTGAGGGCCAGTTGCTCGGCGTCCTCGGGCCGGTTGGCCGAGGCCAGGATGACAAACTCATCGCCGCCGATGCGGCAGACCGTATCGCTGGCGCGCACGGTGGCCATCAGCGTGCGTGCCACGTGCAGCAGCAGCAGGTCGCCCACGGCGTGGCCGAGCTCATCGTTGACGCGCTTGAAGTCGTTGACGTCCAGGAAGTAGATCGCCAGCCGGCTGCCGTGCCTGCGCGCCAGCGCCAGGTCGTGGGCGAGGCGGTCCCACAGCACCTCGCGGTTGCAGACGCCGGTCAGCGAGTCGGTCTGCGCGGCCTTGACGGCCACCTCCAGCGCCGCATGGGCGGTTTCGGCCTGCTGGGTCATCTCGAGGTGGCGCAGATGCAGGCGCTGGTTCTCCGCGCGGGCATCCTGGGCCGCGGTCAGGCCCGACTCGCTGCGCGCCTCCCGGATGGCGGCGTGCAGGGCCAGCAGCGTGGCCTCGGCCGCGGCGATCTCGCGCCGCAGCGCAATGAGCCGCTGCTCGTCGATGTCGATGTTGGCGGTCTTGTCCATGTGGCCGGCTGAAAGATGCCTGTCAGTCCGCGGCCGGCTCGGTCAGCGTCATGACGATGTCCGGATACCAGGCTGCATTCAGGCCCAGGGATTCGTCCGCGACCCGGTCGCGGTTGCCCATGTCCAGGCGCGAGGAGTGGATGCCCACCAGCAGCCAGGGCAGGGCGCCCCGACCGGGCGCCCGCATCACCACGGGTGCGCCGCTGATGCCGCGATGGGTGCGCGCGTCGGTCAGGAACCAGCCCACGCCCTGGAAGCGCCAGCCGTAGGGCGAGGCCACGGTGCCCTGGCGCACGACCGGGAGGTGATGCAGCCCGTCATGAAATCCCAGCGGGAAGCCCGGGATCAGCACCGGCTCGCCGATGCCGACGACATCGCCCTCGCCGGCCAGATGCTCGGGCGTGAAGGCAGCCAGCGCGGTGGCCGGTGGCAGCGCGTCGCGCTCGATCTCCAGCACGGCCACGTCAATGCCGCCGCCGTCGTCCTGGCCCTGGCGCCAGTTGGCCAGGCCGTCGCGGTAGAGCAGCACGGACAGGCCCGTGGACTCGGCGAGGTTGTTGGCGTCCGGGTGCAGCTCGATCTCGAGGCGGTCGGGGTGGTGGCCGCTGGGCTCGTCGATGAAGACATGCCGGCTGCTGACGAGGTAGAGCCTCCCGTCGCGCTGGAAGAAGAAGCCGCTGGCGTCGGTCAGCCCTTTGGCGCCGGCAAAGGTCGCCACACGCACCGTGGCCAGCAGCAGGGGGTCGATGGCCGGGGCCGCGGGTGCTGCGCCGGCTGCAGGAGGAGGCGGCGCCGCCTTCGTCATCGCGCTCAGAACGAGGGCTGCGGCGTGGCGCGCGCGAGCAGCGACGCCAGGTGCTTGCAGACGTTCTCGCCCGTCGTCGTCAGGCGCAGCGAGCCGCCGTGCCACTCCATCCAGTGCAGGGCGACGTAGTCCTCGATGAAGCCCGCATCGATCTCGGCCGCGCGGCGGCGCTTGAGCAGGTCGACGGTGGCGAGCAGCTGGTCGCGCAGGGTGTCACGGCGGGTCGTGACGGCTGAGGGCTGGGGCGGGGGGATGGAACGCTTCATCGAGATCTCCAAACGGTCAGGGATGGCAGGCATCTCGGCATGCAAGATGCGTGCCCTGGGACTGGGCTGATGTCTCGGTGGTTTCCGTGGGTCGCGGACGAGCCGGGGCAAGGTCGGACGGCCGTCTCGACGAGGGTTACAGAGAGGCCGGGTTGGGGCTCACCGCTTGAGGGTGGCTGACGGCTTGCTGACCGGCGGGAGCCGGTCAGGCCTGGGGCGCGAGGGAGGAATGCGCCGACGTCCAGCCACCGAGGTCGCGCCGTTGAGCAGACACGCGACGGGAAGGGCCCATTCTAGGGCGCTTGCACGGCGCCCACGTCGCCTTCGAGGTCAGGCGGCGCGGCGTCCGGCGTCGCGGCTCAGCAGGGCCTTCAGGTGCTTGCAGACGTTCTCGCCCGTCGTCGTCAGGCGCAGCGAGCCGCCATGCCATTCCATCCAGTGCAGGGCGATGTAGTCATCGACAAAGCCCTCCGCGATCTCGGCCGCGCGTCGCTGCTTGAGCAGGCTGACGGTGGCGAGCAACTCGTCGCGAAGCATGTCGCGTCGGGCTGCAGCGGGGAACGAAGCAGATGAGGTCATCGAGATCTCCGGGAGACATCAGCAAGGCCAGACTTCGGGGCGCAGTGGAACACAAACCCGTGTCGGCCTCCCGCGCCGGCTGTCAGCGAGCACCGGTCGGCTGGTGGATCTGGATCAGATTGCCGCAGCCGTCGGCAAAGATGGCGATCTTGACCGGCCCCAGGTCCACCGGCTCCTTCGTGAACTTCACGCCGCGCTGCTTCAGCCGGGCCACGTCGGCCTCAAGGTCGTCGCTCTGGAATGCCGTGGCCGGAATGCCCTGGGCCATCAGGGCCTGCTGGTAGGCCCGGGCCGCGGGATTGGCGTTGGGCTCCAGCGAGAGTTCGGTCTCGCCGCCCTCGGGGGAGCGCAGCGTCAGCCAGCGGTACTCGCCGGCCGGCAGGTCCTGGCTTTTCACGAAGCCCAGCGCCTCCGTGTAGAAGGCCAGGGCGCGGTCTTGGTCGTCAACGAAGACGCTGGTGAGGTTGATACGCATGGGCGCGCTCCCGTGAAGCGGGGCCGTCATCATGCGCCTCCAGGTCCGTTTCGGCTGCCCCGAAAATCCAGACAGACTCGGGCGCGTGGATTGCCGGGGCTGGGGCTCCGTCGTCCAAGCCCAGGGGAATGCCATGCCGCCGCGCCAGTTCAAGCTCGTCAGCGAAGCCGTTGCCGCACCGGCGCGGCAGGTCTACGAGTTCGCCCGCCGTCGCGAGAACCTGCACCTGTGGGCGTCGGGCCTGGCGTCGGCCGACATCCAGGACGAGGGCGAGCACTGGGTGGTCACCGACTCACCCATGGGCCGCATCCAGATCCGCATGGCGCCGCGCAATGACTTCGGCGTGCTGGACCATGATGTGACGACGCCGAATGGCGTGGTCACGCACAACGCGTTTCGCGTGACGCCCGTGGATGAGGGCTGCGCGCTGAGCTTTGTGGTGCTGCGCGCAGCGGGGGCGGATGACGACGCGTTCGAGCGGGACGCGTCGCATGTGCTCAAGGATCTGCGCGCCTTGAAGGCGCTGATGGAGAGGGCTGCCGGCTAGCGCTTGGCCAGGGGCAGGCCCCACATGTCCTCGAAGTTGATCTTCGCGATCCCGGCGGCCAGGCCTTCCTTCGTCTTCTTCATGCCGTCGATTTCCAGGGCCTTCAGGTCGCCGCCCAGTTGATAGGGCTCGGACTGGAAGGTCGGGCTGGCCCAGATGATCTTGCCGGTGTTGAGGTCCACCACCTGGATCATGAGGTCGGCGCCCACCACCACCAGGCCGTAGCCGGGCGCATTGCCGTTGATATCCATCGCCGACATCTGGACCAGGTAGCGGAATCCCTTTTCCCGCAACTGGGCGGCGAGCGGGCGCAGCGTGGCGGCGGCCTGCGAATCCAGGAAGAACTCCCGCGTCGGGATCAGCTTGGCATTCGCGATGGTCGGGTGGGGCCGCGTGGCGTTGGCCACCAGCAGGGCACCCCAGGACTGGTTTTCGCTGGTGATGGCCTTGGCATCCAGGGCGTCATGGATGGACGTGGCGGCAAAGCCCTGCTGCCGCAGCTTGGCGGCAGCGCTGGCGGCCAGGTGGGCGTCGGGATCCCAGAGGCCGGAGAAGTCCTGTGTCGAGGTCTTGGTCTCGAGCCAGAGCACGCGATACAGGGTCTCGATGTAGTTGATCTTCTTGGTCGCCAGCGTGTAGTTCACGGCGATCTTTTCCGTGCGCAAGCCCGCCAGGGACTCCCCTTGAACCGGCGTGACCCCGGGGGCTGCGCAGGCGGTCAACAGCAGTATCGACAGGCCGGCGACGAGTGATGCGAATCTCATTTGTTCTGAATCTCCAGCAATTGGCCTTCGGCATTGAAAACGAGGGCAAGGATCACCTTCTCGTCGCGATTGAGGTTCTTGCTGCCGGCATCGATGTAGTAGACCGTGCTCATGCCGCCGCCGGCCGGGACCGCGGCGATGGGCAGCGGCACGAAATAGCTGGTGTTGATGGGCTTGCCGGTATAGAGCCAGACCTCCCGGCCGCGCTCGGTGTCGCGTTCGATGGTTCTCGGCAGGCCGATGGCGTTGACGATGTCGTTCTTGGTGCTCACCTTGGCGGCGAGCTTGTGATTCGTGATCTCAGGGACGCGCTCGATCGTCGACATGCATCCCGTCAGGCTGCCGAACGCGATGGCCACGCATGCCAGCGTCAGGGCCCGTTTGTAGGTCTTGAACAATCTGATTTCCTCCTCTGTTGTTCACGGTCGGGGCGGCAAAGCATAGTGAGGCCGTGTGGCCGCATCCCTCTGAAATACCCTTGGCGAAGCCAGCCTTGGCTCACAGGGGCTTGGGCCGTGTGGTGTCCGACGGGTTCGCAATCCAGCCCTGCAACTCTGCCGCCCGCGCGTGCTTGGGCGCCAGTTCCAGGAAGGTCTTGTAGGCCGCCATGGCCTTGCCCTCGTCGCCGGCCTGCAGCCGCGCGTCGCCCAGGTTGAGCCAGGCCAGCGACCGGCTGGCGTCCATCTCGACGGCCTTCTCGAACCAGGCGCCCGCGTCGGCGAACTTGCCGCGGCGGTACAGCACAAAGCCCAGGTTGTTGGCCGCCAGCGCGAACTTCGGCGCCAGCTGCAGGGCCTCCTTGAAGGCCGCCTCGGCGTCGTCGTAGCGGCGCTCGCGATAGAGCTGCAGGCCGCGGTCGTTGGCGCGCTGGGCGGCGATGCGCGCGCCGGGGTCGACGCGGACCGTCGTCGCGGCCAGTGCCTGGTCCTTGCCGTCCAGGCCCTTGATGGTGACCTGCACGGCGCTGGCCCCGCCCGCCGCGGGCGCGGCCTGCCGGCCGGCGCTGCTGGCCTCGTCGAGCTTGGCGGCGAGCTGGCTGGCCTTGTCGTCGAGCTGGGCGACGGCGCCGCTCAGCGCGGCCTCCTGGGCCACCGGCAGCTCGAAGACGAACTCGCCGCCCTCGCTGCCGGGCAGGCTGCCGAAGGCCGGTGTCTGGCGGGCGATGGATGACACGGCGGGCGCCACATAGGCGGCCAGCTCGGTGGCGGTGATGAGGCCGTCGCCGTTCAGGTCGGCCTTGCCGTTCAGGGCCTGCAGCAGCGTCCAGGTGAAGACGGAATGGCCGCCCGGGCCGTCGTCGGCCACCTGCTGGTCGGCGCCGCCGGCCGTCATCATCTGGCGGCCGATGCGGCGGGCGTTGGTGCGGGCGAAATTGCTGTCGGCCGCCGCGCTGCCGGCGCGCGTCAGGCCCAGGCCCGAGTAGCAGGCGTCGATGACGAACAGGGCGTGCTTGGCGGTGATGGCCTCGGCCACCTCCTGCAGCTGGGGCATGGCGATGGCGTCGGCCTGCAGGTCGTTCAGCCCCGCGTCCACGGGCACGATATAGCCGACCTCGCGGCCGCTGGGCAGCCTGCGCGTGCTGCCGTGGCCGGCGAAGAAGACGAAGACGCGGTCGTCGCGCTTGACGCGTCTGGCGTCGCCGAAGCGCTCGTTGAGCGCCTTCAGGATGTTGGCGCGGGTGGCCTCGCCATCGGTCAGCAGGGTCACGTTGTCGGCGCGAAAGCCGAAGCGCGCGACCAGGGACTCGCGCACGGCCTGGGCGTCGCGCACCGCATGCGACAGCTTGGGCCAGGCCGCGTATTGGTTGATGCCGATGACCAGGGCATGGCTGTCGCGATACAGCTCGCCGGCAGTCACCGGCGGCGGCGCGGCGGGCTTGTCATTGGAGACGACGAACTGCCCGTCCTTCCAGCTGGCGAAGCGCCAGCCCTCGGCGGCCAGTTGATCGAGCACCAGGGGCAGGGCCTGGACGGTGCGGGCGTGAATGTCGTGGAAGAGCACGATGCCGCGCTGCTGCCGGTCCAGCTCGGCCATCACGCGCGCGGCGATGCTCTTGGGAATGGGGTCGCTCCAGTCCAGGGAGTCGACGTTCCACATCATCGAGCGCAGCTTCAGCGCCTCGATGGTCGTCAGCGCGCCGTCGTTGCGGGCGCCGTAGGGGAAGCGAAACAGGGTGTCGCCGCTGCGACCCGCCGCATCCAGCAGCGCCTCCGTGTTGGCGGCCTCTTCCTTGACCTTGACGAGCTCGAACTTGCTCATCAGGCCGTGGCTGAAGCTGTGGTTGGCCAGCTGGTGGCCGGCGGCCAGCACCCGCCTGGCGACGTCGCTGCCCCGGCCGGGCTGGGCCTTGCCGGCGGCGTCGACCTTGCCGAGGTTCTGGCCCAACTGGAAGAACACCGCGGGGGCCTGGTAGCGCTTCAGGATCTCCAGGATCTCGTCGGTGTAGCGCGCATGCGGGCCGTCGTCGAAGGTCAGCAGCACGGTCTTGGGCGGCAGCTTGTCGCCAAAGACCTCGCGCTCCTTGGCGGCAGCGCCGCGCATGGCGCCCGACGCGGGAGGCTCGGGCGCGAGGTCGGCCGCCGCGGGCAGTTGCGCGCCATGCTGCTTCATGACGGCCTCGCGCGTGTGCAGGGCCTTGAGCTTGGCGACGTAGTCGGCCCAGCGTTCGCGCTTGAGCTCGATGCCGCGCTTGGCAAAGCCGCCGAAGACTTCCTTCAGCTCCTGCTCATAGGCCTTCTCCACCTCGGCCAGGGTATCCAGGTCGTCCTGGGCGCGGCGGGCCAGCTTGATGCCGTCAAGGGTCTGCGCGTTCTTCAGCCCGGCGGCGAGCTGGCCCAGCACCTCCTTGAACGCCAGGCGGTCGGCGTCGAACCAGCTCGGCTCGCTTTCGATGCGCGCCAGCAGGGTGGCGGTGGCGTCCAGCGATTCGGGCTTGAGCGCGAGGTCGGCCAGGCGCTGCTGGCGCTGCAGCAGTTCGTGGAAGAGCTGCTGGCCGAGGGCCTGCACCTCGCGGCGTTGCGCGGCCGGCAGCGCGGCCTCGCCATCCATCAGCACGACGATCTGGCGGTGCAGGGCCAGCAGGCCGTCGCCCTCTTCGCGCAGCCTGGCCGTGGCGCTGGTGTCCTGCGCGGTGGAGGCGGCGGGCAGAGCGGCGGGTACGTCGGCGAGCCGCTTGTTGCAGCCGGGCAGGACGAAGGCCGCGGTCAGCAGCAGGGCGAAAGGAATGACAGAGCGCTGGGTGAAGGACATCGGCAGGGGCGGTCGGCGTTGGCCGCGCGATTGTGGGCTAGCGAGGCCGCGCCTCGATGCCCAGGATTCACGTCAACGCCGCGCCAGGAAGTCGCGCATTGCCGCGGCCACGCGATCCGGCTGGGTCAGCGTGGGCACATGTCCCGCGCCCGGCAGCAATTGCAGCTCGGCGTCGTGCAGGCAGGCGGCGAGCTGGCGCGCCTGCTCCAGCGGCACGACGCGGCCTTCCTCGCCATGCAGCACGAGGACAGGCTGGTGGACCTGCGCGATCTCGGTCTGCACTTGCGTCGCGGAGCCCACCAGGCGCAGCGCGATGGCGGCGAGAGGCTCCAGCCACAGCTCGGAGCTGCCTATCCAGCCGCCGATGGCGAGGATGGGCACGGCGTCGCGCGGACCGCCGCGAAAGGCAAAGAGCCTGGCATCCGGAAGGTCGATGAACATGGCTGACCTCCAGCCCTGAAGCCTCTAGCCTGGCGTCCGCAACGGTGCTGCCAGCCGCTGGCAGCAGCCTCCCCGCAGAATGCGCCCTCCTGACGACCCAGCCTCACTGACGACGATGCGCCTGCTCGCCCTGACCCTTGCCCTCGCGTTCGCGTTGCCCACCCAGGCCGCGACGCCCTCGCAGCGCCTGGCCGACCTGGCCAACCGCTACTACGACGCCCAAGCGCGCTTCGACCCGCTGACGGCCACGTCCAACGGCGACAACCGCTTCGACGACCAGCTCGCCATCGCCATCGCGCCGGCTGAACGCGCCCGCCGCTTCACCGCCTACCGCGTCTTCCTGAAGGAGCTGGCTGGCGTGCCCGCAGCGGCCCTGCCGGCTCCCGAGCGCCTGACCCGCGAGCTGCTGGAGAACAGCCTGCGCGGCCGGCTGGCCTTCGAGCGTTTTCCCGACCACTTGCTGCCGCTGCAGCAGATGGACGCCGTGCCCATCCAGCTCGCCATCTATTCCAGCGGCCAAGCCGAGCAGCCGCTGAAGACCGCCGCCCAGCTCGACGCCTATCTGAAGCGCGTCGCCGCCCTGCCGGCGTGGTGCGACCAGGCCATCGCCAATATGCGCGAAGGCATGAAGCGCGGCATCCTGCAGTCGCGTCCTGTCGTGGAGGCCACGCTGCCGATGCTGAAAGACCTGGCCGACGCCGACCTGGCGCGCAATCCCTTCGCCGCGCCGGCGCGAGCACTGCCCGAGGGCTTGGCGCCCGATGACGCCCGCCGCCTCGCCGAGGCCTACCGCCGCGAAGTGGGCGAGCGCACCGTGCCGGCGCTGCAGCGCCTGCTCGCCTTCGTGCAGACCGACTACCTGCCGGCCGCGCGGCGCGAGGCCATCGGCTGGGCAGCCCTGCCCAACGGCAAGGCCTGGTACCGCCAGTGGGTGCGGGAGCAGACGACGACCGACCTCACGCCCGAGCAGGTTCACGAGCTGGGCTTGAAGGAGGTCGCGCGCATCCAGGGCGAGATCACGGCCCTGGCGCCCAGGATCGGCTTCACGGGCGACCCGCTGAAGAACGGTGGCCTGCTCGCCTGGGCGCGCACCGAGGCGCGCTTGCGGCCCTTCAAGACCGAGGCCGAGATCCTGGACGCCTACCGCGCCATCAACGCCCGCGTCGAGCCCCAGCTGCAGAGGCTCTTCGGCCAGCTGCCGCGCACCGCGCTGGACATCCGTGCCGAGCCGGAGCTGACAAGAGCCACGGCGTCCGACCACTACACCGTCGGCAAGGTCGACGGCAGCGCGCCGGGCGTGTTCTGGGCCGTCATCACCGATCCGCAGGTCTATAGCGTCGCGACGATGACGGCCCTCTTCCTGCACGAGGGCCAGCCCGGCCATCACTTCCACCTCGCGCGCCAGCTCGAGATGCCGCAGCTGCCCGAGTTCCGTCGCCGCACCTGGATCAATGCCTATGGCGAGGGCTGGGCGCTGTACGCCGAGACCCTGGGCCACGAGTTGGGCCTGTATGCGAATGATCCGGTCGCCTATGCCGGCATGCTGCGCCTGGAGATCAGCCGCGCTGCCCGCCTCGTCATCGACACCGGCCTGCATGCCAAGGGCTGGAGCCGCGACCAGGCCCTGGCCTACTGGAAGGACGTGACCGGCGCCAGCGACCAGCAGGCCACCTCGCAGATCGACCGCTACCTCGCCTGGCCCGGCCAGGCCCTGGGCTACAAGATCGGCGCGCTGAAGCTCCAGGAGCTGCGCCGTCGCGCGCAAACCAAGCTGGGCGCGAAGTTCAACCTCGCGGCCTTCCACGACCAGGTGCTGGGCGAGGGATCGCTGCCGCTGTCGGTGCTGGAGAGGCGCATCGATGCGTGGATTGCTCTCAAGCCCGTGGAGACAATGGGTCGATGATTCCCGCCCCCGTTCGAGAAGAGATCCTGCAGCGCATCCGGCGCGCCGAAGCGGAGCACGACGTCAAGGTGCTGCTCGCCGTCGAGTCTGGCAGCCGGGCTTGGGGTTTCGAGTCGCCCAACAGCGATTACGACGCCCGCTTCATCTATATCCACCGCCGCGACTGGTATCTGTCGGTCGGCCTGGAGGAGCAGCGCGACGTCATCGAATATCCCATCGTCGACGACATCGACCTGAACGGCTGGGACCTGCGCAAGGCCCTGCGCCTGTTCTGGAAGTCCAACCCGGCCTTCGTCGAGTGGGTGCAGTCGCCCATCCTCTACGCCGAGCATGGCGGCTTTGCCGAGCGGGTGCGGGCGCTGATGCCCGAGGTGTATTCCTGCGTCAGCGGCGTGCACCACTACCGCAGCATGGCCAAGACCAACTACCGCGGCTATCTGCGCGGCGATGAGGTGCCGCTGAAGAAATACTTCTACGTGCTGCGGCCGCTGCTGTCGGTGCGCTGGCTGGAGCGTTATGGCAGCGCGGCGCCCATCGAGTTCGCCAGGCTGCTGCACCTCGTCGACGAGCAGCCGGCGCTGCTGGCCGACATCCATGAACTGCTGGAGCGCAAGCGTGCCGCGCCCGAACTCGGGCTGTCGGCGCCGGTGCGCAGCATCAACGACTTCATCGAGGCCGAGCTGGAGCGCCTGCAGACCTTCGACCCGCAGGCCTTGCCGCGCGGCGAAGTGCTGCCGCGGCTCAACGAGGTCTTCCATGCCTGCCTCGATGAAGCCTGGGGCTGAACCTGGACCTTGGACATGAGCGACATCACGATCTTCCACAACCCCAAGTGCGGCACCTCGCGCAATGTGCTGGCGCTGATCCGCCATGCGGGCCTGGAGCCGCGCATCGTCGAGTACATGAGCGCCCTGCCCAGCCGCGACGAGATCCGCGCGCTGGCGGCGGCAACCGGCCAGCCATTGCGCGCCCTGCTGCGAGAGAAGGAAGCCGTTTTCACCGCGCTCGGCCTGGCCGACCCATCGCTGAGCGACGACGCCTTGCTGGACGCGATCCAACAGCATCCGGTGCTGCTGAACCGCCCCATCGTCGTGACGCCCTTGGGCACGGCGCTGTGCCGGCCCTCGGAGGCGGTGCTGGAACTGCTGCCCGTCGGGCCGCTGCCGCCCTTCACCAAGTCTGATGGTGAGGTGGTGCACGACAGCGGCAGGCGCCGCGGCTGAGGTTCAGGCGGGGAAGTCCGTCGACGCCGCCAGCTCGCGCCACTCGGCCGTCTCGGCTTCGACAAAGGCGTGCTTGTCGGCAATGGCCTGAAGCGTGTCCGTGCCCATCGGCAGGCGCAGCGGCGGGGTCTTGGCGTCGACCAGGGTCAGCATGGCCTGGGCCAGGCGCTCGGGGTCGCCGGGCTGGTTCAGGCTGATCTGCTTGGCTGCCTCGCGCACGCGGCCGGCACTGGGTGCGTAGTCGGCAATGAGGCGTGGCGATGTCACCAGGGACTGGCCTTCCAGGAACTCGGTGCGGAAATAGCCCGGCTCGACGACGGTGGCGTGGATGCCCAGCGGCGCGAGTTCGGCATGCAGGGCTTCGGTGATGCCTTCGACGGCGAACTTGGTCGAGCAATAGACGCCGAAGCCAGCCGCCGAGCGCACCCCGCCGAGCGACGAGATGTTGATGACATGGCCGCTGCGGCGCTCGCGCATCTGCGACAGCACGGCGCGGGTCACGTTCAGCAGGCCGAAGACATTGGTCTCGTACAGGCGGCGCACTTCGTCGGCGCTGGCCTCCTCGACGGCGCCGAGCAAGCCATAGCCGGCGTTGTTGACGAGCACGTCGATGCGGCCGAAGCGGGCCAGCGCGGCAGCCGTGGCCTGGGCGGCCTGCGCTTCGTCGGTGACGTCCAGGGCCACGGCCAGCAGGCCGGGCTGGGCGCCAAAGCGCTTCTCGATGGTGGCTGCATCGCGGGCCGTGGCGACGACGGCGTCGCCCTGGGCCAGGGCCGCCTCGGCGATGCGGGCACCGATGCCGCGCGAGGCGCCGGTGATCATCCAGACGCGCTTGAAATGGGAAGTGGTGTTCATGGGGGCTCCAGTTCGGGTGGTTGATAGGTGGTGTCGGCCGATGGAGCGAAATCTAGGGTTTGGATTGCCATCCAACTAGCCCAGAATCACTTCATTGATTCGCAAGGAGATCGTGACAATGGCCTTCAACGAACTGCGCGCCATCGCCACCTTCACCCGGGCCGCCGAGCTGGGCAGCCTGCGCCAGGCCGCCGCGGCCCAGGGCATCACGCCGCAGGCCGCCAGCCAGGCGCTGACGCAGCTGGAAACCCATCTCGGCGTGCGCCTCTTCCACCGCACGACGCGCAAGCTCAGCCTCACGGAAGAAGGCGAGCGCTTCCTCGGTGCCGCCGCGCCGGGGCTGCAGGCCCTGCAGCGCGCCCTGCATGGCGCCCGCCAGGGGCGCGACGAGATCGCCGGGCCGCTGCGCATCGTCGCGCCGCGCTCCATCATGCTGCCGGTGCTGTGGCCGGTGCTGGAGGAGTTCTGTGCCGCCCATCCCGGCATCGAGCCCGATGTGCAGCTGGACGACCGCATCGGCAACTGGGTCGAGGACCGCGTGGACATCGGCTTTCGCGCCGGCTCGCCGCCGGGCGACGGCCTCATCGCCCGCCATCTGCTGCCGTTGCAGCTCATCGTCTGCGCGGCGCCCAGCTATCTGGCCCGCCATGGCGCGCCGCAGAGCATAGATGAACTGGCCCGCCACCGCTGCAGCGGCTTTCGCCGCCCCAACACCGGCAAGCTCATGCCCTGGGAGTTCCTCGTCGGCGGCGAGATCGTCGCGCGCGACATCGCCTCCGTCGTGCTGACCAACGATGTCGAACTGGAGGCCCATGCCGTCGTGGCCGGCCAGTGCATAGGACAGCTCGTGGGGCCGACGGCGGCGCCGCTGATCCGCTCCGGCGCCGTCGTGCCGCTGCTGACCCAGCATGTCTGCGCCCACCTGGGGCTCTACCTCTACTACGGCAGCCGCGTGGCCCAGCCGGCGCGGGTGCGCGCCTTCATCGACCTGGCCGTGGCCCGCGTGGCGGACAACCCGGCCTGGGTGCTGAGCGAGCGGGAACTGGGCGGCAGGAAGCGCCGCTGAGCGCTTACAACCCGAAGCGATTCGTAAAGCCTGGGCACGCCAGGGAAGCCAACACTGCAGGCGGGGAGGGCATCAATGGAGACCCTCATGAAGTACCCAACCCTGAGTGCATGCGCGGCGGCCCTGACCCTGGTGGCCTGCGGTGGTGGCGGCGACGATGGCGGGGCGCCGGTCGTCACGACACCGTCCAACAACACCTCGGGCACCCTCGCCCTCAGCCTCACCGACGCGCCGGCCTGCGGCTTCGACCATGTCTACGTGACCGTGCAGAAGGTGCGCGTCAACGCCAGCGCCGATGCCAGCGAGGACGGCGCGGGGTGGACGGATCTGACCGTGGGCCCGACGCAGCGCTTCGACCTGCTGACGCTGCGCAACGGCGTGCTCGCCAGCCTGGGCCAGGTGCCCCTCGCCGCGGGCCGCTACTCTCAGCTGCGGCTGGTGCTGGCCGAGAACAGCGCAGCCACGCCGCTGGCCAATTCTGTGGTGCCCACGGGCGGCAGCGAGGTGGCGCTGAAGACGCCCAGCGGCCAGACGAGCGGGCTCAAGCTCAGCGCCAGCATCGACATCGTGGCCAACCAGCTGGCCGACTTCGTGATCGACTTCGACGCCTGCAAATCCGTCGTCAGCGCGGGCAACTCGGGGCAATACCTGCTCAAGCCCGTCGTCACCGTCGTGCCCAATTTGTCGTCGGGCGTCAGCGGCTATGTCGACGCCAGCGTGGCCAACGCAGGCACGACGGTCAGCCTGCAGCAGGGCGGTGTCGTGCTGAAGGCCACCACGCCCGAGGCGAGCGGCCGCTTCGTGCTGGCGCCGGTGGCGGTGGGCAACTACGACCTCGTCATCAAGGCCACGGCACGGGCCAGCATGGTGCTGACCGGCGTGCCGGTGACAGCCAGCGCCGTGACCGCTGTCAGCACCTCGGCCGCGCCGTTGACACCCGTGGCCGCCGTCGATGGCCAGGCGCTTGGCAGCGTGAAGGCTGACGGCGTGGCCGCCACGGCCGGCGTTTGGGCGACCCAGCAACTCAGCGGCGGAAGCATCGTGACGATTGCCGAGACCCTGTCGGACTCGACCACCGGTGCCTACACGCTGCGCCTGCCGGCCGCACCGCCCTGGGTGGCAACCTATGCCGCGCCGCCGGCCGTGCTGAACTTCAGCGCCGGCGCCAGTGGTGTCGATCTGCTCTACACGCTGAATGCCAGTCTCAACGGCACGACCAAGATGGTCACTCCGGTGGCGGTGACGGCCGGCGGCACGACGCCGGTCAACTTCAGCTTCTGATCAGACGACGGCGAGCGCGAGCTGAACCGGACCGTCTAGGATGCGCTCCACAAGCCTCAACCTGGCAAGGGGCGCATCCGATGCCGATCTCCCGGCTCCGCTTTGATTCGTGGCGTTGCAGCGTTCGTGCCGTGGCCTTGGCCGCAGCGCTGCTGGTCCCAGCGACCGCTCCGGCCCTGGCCGCCGAGGCCGTGGATCCCGTGATTGCCGAGGTGAAGGCCCGCGACGCCGAGCTGTCCGCGGCGCATGGGCGCGGTGACATGGCCACCTATCTTCAAGGCCTGTCCAAACGCTACGTCTATGTCGACGTCGGTGGGCGCCGCGTCAGCGCCGATCAGCTGGCGACCCGGCGCGGCAACGACCAGCTTCGCCAGGTTGCCTCCGAGACGCTGGAGGAAGAGAGCCTGCGCGTCTCCGACAGCGCGGTGCTGCTCAGCGGCCTGGAGCGCGGCAGCTTCACCTACTTCGGCGGCCTGCCCCGGCAGGGCAGCACGCGCTGGACGGCGCTGTGGGCGCGCGAAGACGATGGCCAGTGGCGGCTCGTCGCCGAGACCGCGACGCCGGTGACCGGCGATGGGGGCCTGCCCTTCACCGCGGCCAAGCTGCCCGAGGCTGCGGTGCGGTCTCGCCAGGGCGCATGGCACCTGGACCTGCCGCAGCCCCTGCAGCTCCAGCTGACCGCCGAACACGGCGGGCTGATCGGCAGCCTGCCGGGCCAGTCGATCAAGCTGACTTTCATGCCGGCTTCGCCGACACACTATTACGCGCTGGAGCGTCCGTTCGAGCTGCGCTTCGACAGCCGCGATCGCCAGAAGCTCACCCTCGTCACCTGGGGCATAGAGACGGCCGCCCGGCGCGTGAAGCCCACGCGCTGAGATCGCGCTTCCCGTGCGGTTCTTCAGCGATCCGAACCCGCCACCGTCCTGAACAGCCGGATCGCCGTCTCCGCCGCCGGCGCCAGTGTGCGGCCGCGCAGCCAGACGGCGTGGGCGTCCACGTAGAGGTCGCCGAAGGTCTTCACGCCGCGCAGGGGCTGCAGGCCGAGTTCAACGGCCGTGGGCAGGGCGCGTGGCAGCAGCGCCAGCATGTCGCCATCGGCCGCCAGGCGCGCCAGCGTGGCCACGTCGTCGCATTCGACGACGACCGGCAGCTCGCCCGGGCTGGCAAAGCCCAGGCCCTGGGCGATATAGACGAAGAGCTGCGGCGACGTCGACACGACGCCCAGGCCAAAGCGCGTCAGCTCGGCCGTCGTCACCTGCTTCGCGCCCAGCAGCGGGTGGCCGTCGCGGACGTAGACGCCGCCGTGGATCTGGGCCACCGGCGTCATGTCCAGGCGGCTCGGGTCGGCCAGCATGCGCCGGTCGGCGACGAAGAACTCGATGGCCTCGTCGGTCAGCAGCGTCAGCAGGCTGGGCACGTTGCCGTAGCGAACGCGCGCCACCACCTGCGGCGCCTGGCGCCTCAGCTCGGCCAGCAGCGGCGGCACCAGCACGGCGGCCGGCACCGGCCCGGCGCCGAAGGCCAGCTCGCCGAGCAGGCCGCCGCGCAGCAGGGCGGCGTCGCGTTCCAGGCAGTCGGCATCGAAGACGAGGCGGCGCGCGCGCTCCACCAGGGTGCGGCCGGCCGGCGTCAGCGCCGCGCCCAGGGGGCCACGCTCGAACAGGCGCAGGCCCCAGTCGGCCTCCAGGGCCTGGATGCTGCGGCTGAAGGCGGCCTGGCTCAGGTGCACGCGCTCCGCCGCGGCGACGAAGCGGCCTTCGTCGGCCAGGGCGATGAGATGGGAGAGCTGGCGCAGGTTCATATGCAGGAAACGCAATGAATGCGAACCGATTATGCGTTGGACGTATTGAGCGCCGGCTTTCATCCTTGGCCCCCGCAACGCATAGCGAGGGGTCAAGCAGGTGGAGTTCGATTACGTCATCGTGGGCGCCGGTTCGGCCGGCTGCGTGCTGGCCGCACGCCTGAGCGAGGACCCCGGCGTGACCGTGGCCCTGCTGGAAAACGGCGGACCGGACAGCAGCGCCCTCATCCATGCGCCGGCCGGCGTCGTCGCCATGGTGCCGACACGCATCAACAACTACGCCTACGAGACCGTGCCCCAGCCGGGGCTGAACGGCCGGCGCGGCTACCAGCCGCGCGGCAAGACCCTGGGCGGCAGCAGCTCCATCAACGCCATGCTCTATGTGCGTGGCCACCGCTGGGACTACGACCATTGGGCCAGCCTGGGCAACGCCGGCTGGAGCCATGACGAGGTGCTGCCCTATTTTCGCCGCGCGGAGCACAACGAGCAGTTCGGCGACGACCCGCTGCATGGCCGCGGCGGCCCGCTGAACGTGACGCTGCCGCGCAGTCCCAGCCCCATCAACCAGGCCTTTCTGGCAGCGGCGGCGCTGCAGGGCCTGCCCCCTGTCGGCGACTACAACGGTGCCGAGCAATTCGGCGCCTTCATCTACCAGGTCACGCAGCGCAACGGCGAGCGCTGCAGCGCGGCCAAGGCCTATCTGACGCCCAACCTTGGCCGGCCCAATCTGCAGGTCGTCACCCATGCGAAGGCGACCAAGCTGCGCCTGGCCAACGGCCGCGCCGTCGGCGTGGACTATCGCGTCCACGGCCAACCCCGACTGGTGCGGGCGCGCCGCGAGGTCATCGTCAGCGCCGGCGCCTTCGGCTCGCCCCAGCTGCTGATGCTGTCAGGCATCGGCCCCGGTGCCCATCTGCAAGCCATGGGCATCGACGTGCAGCGCGATCTGCCCGGCGTCGGCCAGAACCTGCAGGACCACATCGACTATGTGCAGACCTGGCGCTGCCATTCGGCGACGCCCACCTTCGGCATCTCCCTGCGCGGCGGTGCGCGCCTGGCTCGGGCCGTCGGCGAATGGCGGCGCCAGCGGACGGGGCTGCTGACGAGCAGCATTGCCGAGTCCGGCGCCTTCATGCGCTCGGCGCCGGACGTGGCCGTGCCCGACCTGCAGCTGGTCTTCGTCATGGGCATCGTCGACGACCATGCCCGCAAGCTGCACTGGGGGCATGGCATCTCCTGCCATGTCGACGTGCTGAGGCCGCACAGCCGCGGCACGGTGGAACTGGCCGGGCCCGACCCGCTGGCCGCGCCACGCATCGACCCGCGCTTCCTGAGCGACGAGCGCGATCTGCAGTTGCTGGTCAGGGGCGCGCAGATGCAGCAGCGCCTTGTCGAGTGCTCACCTTTCGACGGTATTCGCGGCGAGATGCTCTACCCGGTGCGGGCTGATGACGCGGCCGGCCTGGCTTCGGACATCCGTGCCCGCGCTGACACCCAGTACCACCCGGTCGGCACCTGCAAGATGGGCCGCGACGCCCTGGCCGTCGTCGACGAGCGATTGCGTGTTCACGGCGTGGGCGGTCTGCGCGTCGTCGATGCCTCCGTCATGCCGACACTGATCGGCGGCAACACCAATGCACCCACCCTCATGATCGGCGAGAAGGCGGCCGACATGATCCTTTCTGACTCGCGCTGAGGAAACGACTAGATGAAGACGACGCTGACCGCCCTCGTTGCGGCCCTGATCCTGGCCGGCTGCAGCCGCGAAACCTCGGCGCCATCCGGCGATGCCAGCGCCACGACGGTGCAGGCGAACGCGGAGTTCGCCAAGACACTGCCGTTGGGCGACCCACAAGGCTTCGAAGACGCCAAGCGCGGCTTCATCGCCCGGCCAACCGGCAAGATCCTCGCAGCCGACGGCAGCGTCATCACCGACTTCGACGCCTTCAATTTCGTCGACGGCGACGCGCCGCCCACCGTCAATCCCAGCCTGTGGCGCCATGCCAAGCTGAATGCCCAGATCGGCCTCTTCAAGGTCGTCGACGGCGTCTGGCAGCTGCGCGGCTTCGACATCGGCAACATGACCCTGATCGAAGGCAAGACCGGCTGGATCGTCGTCGACGCGCTGACCTGCCGCGAGACCGCCACCGCGGCCCTCGCCTTTGCCCGCCAGCACCTCGGCAACAAGCCCGTCACGGCCCTGCTGTTCACGCACAGCCATGTCGACCACTTCGGCGGCGCCCTGGGCGTGCTGACGCCTGAGCAGGTCAGGGCCGGCGTGCCCGTCGTCGCTTCCAGCGGTTTCATGGAAGAGGCCACCAGCGAGAACGTGCTGGTGGGCACGGCCATGGGCCGCCGCTCGGCCTACCAGTTCGGCAAGAACCTCGAGCGCTCCGCCAAGGGCCTGGTGGATACGGGCCTGGGCAAGGGCGTGGGCTACGGGACCTTCGGCGTGCTCGCGCCTACCCACCTGATCACCCAGCCGACGGAAGAGCGTGTGCTGGACGGCGTGCGCTTCGTCTTCCACAACGTGCCGGGTGCCGAGGCGCCGGCCGAAATGAGCTTCTCGATTCCCGCCCTCAAGGTCTACGGCGGCGCCGAGAACCTCGCCCAGACCATGCACAACCTGCTGCCGGTGCGCGGCGCCAAGGTGCGCGATGCGCTGCGCTGGGCCGGCTATATGCAGGACGCGCTGGACCAGCTCGGTGACGCCGAGGTCTATGTCGGCCAGCACAACTGGCCGATCTGGGGCCGCGAGCGCATCGTCCATTTCATCACCCAGCACCGCGACGTCTACAAATACACCCACGATCAGACCGTGCGCCTCATCAACGCCGGCCTGACGCCGGCCGAGATCGCCGACCAGGTGAAGCTGCCCAAGTCCCTGCAAGGCTACTTCGGCACGCGCGGCTATTACGGCGACCTGCGCCACAACGTGAAGGCCGTCTACCAGCTCTACCTGGGCGCCTACGACGGCAACCCGGCCCATCTCGATCCGCTGCCGCCGGTGGAGAAGGCCAGGCGCTATGTCGAGCTGGCCGGTGGCGCGGACAAGGCCGTCGGCATGGCCCGGCAGGCCTTCGACAAAGGCGATTACCGCTGGGCCGCCGAGCTGCTCAACCAGGTCGTCTTTGCCGATGCTGGCAACGACAAGGCGCGCGAGCTGCTGGCCCGCACCTACGACCAGCTGGGCTATGTGGCCGAGGCCAGCACCTGGCGCAACAGCTATCTGACGGCGGCCGCCGAGCTGCGCGGGGGACCGCCCAAGCAGGGCATCAACCGCGCCGCCTTTGTCGACATGCTGGCCCAGACACCCATCGAGCGCTTCCTCGAAGCCATGGCCGCCGGCCTCAACGGCCCGGCCGCCGAGGGCAAGAACTTCAAGATCAACCTGGTACTGACGGACACGAAGGAGAGCTATGTGCTGTGGATAGAGAACGCCGTGCTCCACCACCGCCGCGCCGAGCCGGCCGCCGATGCGAACGCGACGCTGACGCTGACGAAAACCTTCTTCGTGCGCATGATGGCCGGCACGGCCGGGGCCAAGGACATGCTGACGTCGGACGAGCTCAAGGTGACGGGCAGCAAGATCGACCTGGCGCGCTTCCTGGGGCTGATCGACAAGGCGACGGGCACCTTCCCCATCGTCACTCGGTGACGTCCGACATGCCGGGGCGGTGGGCTGCATGCAGAATCAGTCTCCCGCCCTCACGGATTGGAAGACTCGTGAAACGCATGTTCACCACCCTGGTTCTTGCCAGCCTGTTGTCGATCGCCACCTCTGCGCTCGCGGCCGATGAGGCCCCCTCCACCCTGGACAAGGTTGAAGGCGCCATCACGCGCGGCGCTCAGGCCGCGGCCAGTGGCGTCGCCCGTGGTGTGCATGCAGCCGCCAGCGGCATCGAGCGCGGTGCCAAGGCGACAGCGCGGGGCATTGAGAAGGGCGCCCAGGCCACCGCCCGCGGCGTTTCCAAGGGCGTGGATGCCGCCGCCAGCGGCGTCAAGAAGGGCGCCGACGCTACCAGCGGTGCGGTGCGCAAGACCTCGGACAAGATCCAAGGCGGCAGCAGCGCGCCGGCGTCGGGTTCGTCGAACTAGGCCTTCCCGGCCCGTCGCAGGTCTCGCGCTGCGCGGGCGGCACTAGCATCTGCGCCGGGAGCTCAGAACATGCGAGATGCAGGCATGCCCGCGCCGTCGGCAAAAGCGGCACAGGATGTTGCACAAGGAAAACGCCGGACCGCCATGCGCTGCATGTGGGCATCGTGCTTCGCTTTGGGGGTCAGCTTCGCGGCGGTGGCAGCCACCGCCCGACCCGAGTGGGTGCAGCTCGTGAGCTATCTGATGTGGAACCACGTGCTCATCATCGGGCTTGCCGTTGCGGGAGGCTGGGCAGTCCAGCGGCTGCCACGGCGGGCTTCGGCGCTCGCGGCACCGCGCCCGCGCCAGTTGCTGGCGCCCTGGGTGCTGGCGCTGGGTCTGCTGACCGCCGTAGTCGCCATGGCGCCGTGGGCACCGTCGCCCTGGGACCTGGGCAGCACACCCGAGGGCCAGCCCGTCACCAGCCTCCAGATGCGCACGTCCGAGGATGGAAGACGCTTCTACGAGACCCTCAACCGGGGCGAGGAGCGGGAGGTCACAGCGGTCGAACACCGCAGGAACGACCAACGCGTCTTCGCAGGATTTGCGCGCATCTGGTGCCTCTTCTCCTTCATCGCCCTGGCCACGTGGCGGTTTGTGGCCCTGCGCTGGCAGGCAGAGATGGAGGCGCCCGATGAACCGGTGCGCGTCGGCGAACCCGCAGCGGCGGCGCGGCCGGCCGGTTGGAAATCGTCGGCCGTCATCGCGGGCCTGTGGGCCATGGCCATCCTCGGCAGTCTGCCGGGACCGGGGTCGTCATCGACTCCAACGGTGTGTGTGGACCTGGTCGGGATAGACCTGCCCTGGTTCATGCTGCTGTTCCCGCCGGTCATGGCCGCGGGGTCGGCGTTCTTCATGAAGCGGGCTCCCTTTGACGCACCCTGGATCGCCCCATTGGTGGACGAGAAGGCCGGTGCCGGCAGCTACGAGAACTTCTTCATGCGGCTGAAGCCGATGTTGCTGATGGCGGCCAGTGCCTCGACCCACGCGCTGGTGTTGGCTGTGCAATGCCCTGCAGCCGGCGAGGGCAAGCTGCTCCATCCGCTTGCAGGCTTCATGCTGTCAGCCGGCCTTGCATTCGCGCTTGCACATGCAGTGCTGCGCTGGCGACGTATTCCCGGCGTCTAGCGGCTCGTCATGCCCGCCGCCTTGCATGGCGGCGGTCCTGCCTCAGTCAAGCGGCCAGGGCATGGCCTTGGGCATCTTGCTCGGGTCGTCCGGCTCGGCGGGCTTGAGGATCTTGTGGCCGGGCGCTTCGGCCTCGCGCCACCAGGGCTGGGCAGGTTCGCCCTTGGCCGGCTCGACGGCCTCTCCAAGTCGCGGCATCAGCAATTGGGCACCCTGTTTCGGGCCCAGCTCCAGCAGGGTCTCAGCCGGCGCATCCCAGTCGTGCAAAGCCAGCGAGAACGTGCCCCAGTGCACCGGCAGGAAGGCGCCGCCTCCGAGGTATTGCAAGGCCTTCAGCGCGTTCTCGGGGCCGAGGTGGATGTCGCCCCAGGAGGGGTGGAAGGCGCCCACTTCCAGCATGACGAGGTCGAAGGGGCCGAAGTGTTCGCGGATGGCGGCGTATTCGCTGGTCAGGCCGGTGTCGCCGCTGAAGAAGACGCGGTGCCTGGGCGTCTCGATGACGATGGACGACCACAGCGTGGCGTTGCGGTCGGTCAGCGACCGGCCCGAGAAATGCTGCGAGGGCGCCGCGTGGATGCGCAGCTCGCCCCGGGGCGCCTGCCAGTGCTCCCACCAGTCCAGCTCGACGATGCGCTCGGCCGGGATGCCCCAGGACTCCAGATGGGCACCGACGCCCAGCGAGGTGATGAAGGGCACGTCCTGCAGCTTCACCAGCTCCCTGACCGTGCCCATGTCGAGGTGGTCGTAGTGGTCGTGGGAGATGACGACGGCATCCAGCTTCGGTAGCGCCTTGAGGGCCAGCGGCACGGGCTGAAAGCGCTTGGGGCCGGCCAGCTGCGAGGGCGAGGCGCGCTTGCCCCAGACGGGGTCGGTCAGCACCCGAAAGCCATCGATCTCGATCATCACCGTGGAGTGGCCCAGCCAGGTGGCGCGCAGGCCGGTGTCGGTGGGCTTGAGCCAGGCGTCCAGCGGGTTGTGCGCGGGCAGGGGGCCGGCCGGCGTGCGGCGGCCTTCGGAGCACAGGAAGTCACCAAGGGACGGCCTCTCGGTGCGATCGCGCAGGCCCGGCTGGATGGGGTGGACGTTGTGGAAGCCCTCGCCTGAATCGGTCACGCGGTATTGCCTGGAGGCCCGCATGCGTTCGAGACGGGGGCCGGTGGCGCGTTTGCCGAGTGACTTCATGGCAGCAGGGGTTGGGGCGAATCTGCCGAGATGGCGGCGTGGCGCGGGCTTTCAAGGCCATGGGCGGCGCGCGCCTTCAGGCATTGGGGATCACCGGGCTGGACGCTCTTGCAGGTGCTGGAACGATGGGCGTAGATGCTGCAGCCGACTTCCCTGCCGATCTCGCCGTTCAGCGCGATGCAGCGCACCGGCTGCGTCTCGGTGCCGGCCATGCAGCGGTGCTGGGGGCTGACCTGGCGTGTCAGCGCCACCGGCACGGTGCCGCCGGGCGCGTCGTCGGCCTCGGCCCAGTAGAAGGACACGCGGAACACGGCGCAGCAGGCGCCGCAGCTTTGGCAGTCGAGCTCGTCGTCCATGCAAGTCTCAAGCTTCAGCAATCGCCGCGATCGAAACTTTCAGCCCCGGGATGCGCGCCGGCAGCTTCGCACCCTGGCGGGCCGGTGGATTCGTTGGGAACCAGCGCAGGTATTCCTCGTTCATGCCGGCGAAGTCGTCCTCATCGGCCAGCACGATGGTCACGCTGACGACCTTGTCCATGGTGCTGCCAGCCGCTTCGAGGATGGCGGCGATGTTGGCCAGGCACTGGCGCGTCTGCTCCTGCACCGTGGTGCCGACGAACTGGCCGGTCTCGGGATCGGTAGGCGCCGTGCCGGACACGAAGACCAGGCCCGCCGCCTTGACGGCCTGGCTGTAGGTCGGCGGCGGCTTGGCGGCCTTGGGGGTGTAGACGATGTCGCGGGGCATGGAATCTCCTCGGGTTCAGACGGGTTGGTGCTTGGTGCCGGCACCCATCGTGATGAAGAACATGCGGCTGGGCCGGTAGACCTTGGCCGTGTGCCAGACGCCGCGCGGCACGACGACGGCGCCCCTGTCTGTGATGCGCTGCGAGCTCAGGGCGCCATCGGCCGTCTCCATCAGGAACTGGATGTCGCCGTCCAGCAGGTAGACGAACTCCTCGCCCTCGGGATGCATCTCCCAGCTGCCCCAGTCGGCGTCGCAGACGAACTCCGACACCAGCCAGTCCCGGCCCATGGCGTCCAGGGCCTCCTGGGATTGCGACCAGAACTCGCGGCCGCCGGCTTCCTGGCGGATGCCGCCGGAGGCGCCGAGCAGGGCATAGGTTTCGTCGGGCAGGAACTTCATGGGGCGGTCTCCGGCTTTTCACGGCCATTGTGCGGGCCTTGAAAAGCCGGCGGGCGAGGTCATCTGCAAGCCATGCCTTCTGTCATCAAGCTCGCCGTCCCCGCCGAACTGCTGTCCCTCGTGCGCCTGGCCCAGTTGCTGCAGGCGCTCGAAGGCCAGGGCCGAGCGGCCGACCCTCACCAATACCAGCTGCTGGTCACCAAGCTCGGCGCCGAGTTGCACGAGCAGCAGGGCCACGAGATGCTGTCGGGCCTGCTCGACCATTTCCCCGCCGCGGCCGAGGTCTATGAGAACCTCCAGTACGGCCATGCCGGCCTGGTGCGGGCGCCGCTGGAGATGTCGCTGGCGTCGGAGCTGGCAACGCGTGAGTTGCTGGGCCGGATGAAGAAGCCGAACTAGGAGCGCCGCAGCCCGATCTCGAAAACGACGCCGTCCCCCACATTGCGCGCCGCGATGCTGCCGCCCATCTTGGCCAGATAGGTCTTGGCGACGAACAGCCCCTGGCCGCGCCGCACGCCGTCCTCGGGTTCGGCATCGCTGACGCCGTAGTCGAAGATGCGCGCCAGCTGGTCGTCCGCGATGTGCGGGCCCTGGTTGTGGATGTCCACCGTCGCCAGCTCGCCCTCCACGCGCAGCGAAAGCGTGATGGGCGTGCCGGCCACGCGGTAGCGGCCGGCATTGGTCAGTACATGGGTGATGGCGTCTTCCAGCGGGTACTCGTCGGCCTGGGCCCAGATCGGCTCGCCCGCTGCGTAGGTCACGTCGGCAATGCCGGCATAGGCCGCGTTCTCCGCCACCTGGCGCAGGAAGGCGTCCACGTCCAGCCGGCCCACGGCCAGCGTCGCGGCGGCCAGGGCCTCGCTGGGTGAGGCCTGGCCGTAGAGCACCTTGACGGCCTGCTGCATGCGCTGCACATAGCGCCGGCTCGGGTCGGCGGCGTCGGCGTGCAGCAGCATCAGCGACTGCAGCGGCGACATGATCTCGTGGCCGACTGCATGCCACTGGTCGTGCTCGCGTTCGGCGCGCAACTGCTCGCGGCGCAGGCTGTCGCGGGCGTGTTGCAGCAGGTCGGACAGGCTGCCGGCCAGGATGCCCAGCTCGTCCTTGCCGCGCAGGTCGGCCACATCCAGGGTGCCGAGCTCGAAGCGCTCGGGCGCCTGCAGTTGGTGGGACAGCGCGGCGGCGCGCTGGGTCAGCGCCGCCACGCGGCGGATCAGGCCCATCTCGATGATGAGCCAGGCCAGGGCGATGGCGGCCAGCATGGCGGCCACCGGCCAGGCGAGGCGGGCGGCGCTGGCACTCAGGGAGCGGTCCAGGCCTTGCAGGTCGCCCGTCAGCATGATGTCGAAGCGCCCGGCCGGCGTCGTCACGGTGTCACTGGCCTGCAGCGAGCGTGGCATGGCCGGCGCCGGCAGATGCTGGATCAGGGCCGTCAGCCAGGGCGAGGGGGGCGCGCTGGCTTCCTCGGCACCCTGCAGCAGCGCGACGACGTTGTTGCCGCGCATGATCTTCAGCGTTTCGCCGGGTGCCAGCGTGCCGGACAGCCGCGTCAGCGTCAGCGGCGCCTGGCCGTTGGACGCGGCGCTGTCGAACAGCGTCGTGCCGCCGGGGCCGAGCAGGGCCAGGCGCACACCCGTGCGCGACAGGTCGGCCGGCGGCCATTGCGGGCCGCCGGGGCGGAACAGGGCCTCGCGAAAGGCCTCCACCGGCAGGCGGATGGAGACCGTCGTGCGGCGCGGGCAGGGTTCGGCCGTGCTGAGGCAGGGGCCTTCGCGCCAGACCCAGCCGCGGAAGTCGCGCTGCGGGCGGGCCTTGCGTGGCAGCGCCGTCGTATTGCCGGCGGCCTCCACCGTGAAGCCGGGCAGCTGGCCGCGCTGGGCATCCAGCATCTCGACGGGCGCCAGCCAATGCTGCTCGGCGCCATTGCGCTTCAGGCCGATGTGCACGCGGTGGATGTCGGCCAGGTCCAGCGCACCGCGTTCGCGCGACACCAGCGGCGGCGCATCCAGCGCGGCGACGAGATAGATGAAGCCGCCCGCATAGGCATTGCTGCCCACGGCCGTGCACAGGCTGGCGCCGCCGGGGTACTGCAGGGCGCAGCCGGCCATGTCGACGGCGCGCTGGGCCTTGGTGGCGTCGTCGAAATCGATGGCCGCAAAGGGCAGCACCAGCGGCGCGACCCAGCCGGCGTCGAGCTGGGCCGGCTCGGGGTTCATCAGCGCCAGCTGGCCGGAGGGGTGGCGCAGCTGGGCGACGATCTCGCCCAGCGACCTGGCGAAGGTCTGCTCGTAGCGCTGAGCGTTGCGCTGCCTTTCCTCGTTCAGCAGCGCCAGGGCCAGGGCCAGCGTGGCCAGGGCCAGGGCGACGAA
The DNA here is from genome assembly GCF_059415865.1 of Roseateles sp. GW821-FHT09H10. Classification (NCBI taxonomy): domain Bacteria; kingdom Pseudomonadati; phylum Pseudomonadota; class Betaproteobacteria; order Burkholderiales; family Sphaerotilaceae; genus Roseateles; species Roseateles sp. GW821-FHT09H10. The sequence continues at coordinate 1,087,928 of NZ_JBWKOB010000002.1, forward strand.
GACCAGGTGGAAGACGATGCGGTTGCGAAAAGCCGCGACGCCCAGTCGCGGCATGTCGGGCAGGGGCAGCTCGACGCGGCCGAGCTTCATCCGCCGGGTGTCCAGCGAAAGCCGCGCATCGGGATGTTCTCGATGCCGTCGAAGGCCGGGTCCACGTCGCGGAAGGCGTCGCGGATGGTGGCCACATGCTTGCGCACGTTGTCGCGGTTGCGGCCGCTCTTCACCACGTCGAACAGCTCCTCGTAGCTGACCACCTCGCCGGCGCGCTCGTGCAGCGTGGCGAGGATGCGCTGGGCCGTCAGCGGCAGGTTGATGCGCTGGCCGCGCCACATCGCCGAGCGCTGTTTCAGCGGGTCGAGCTGCAGGCTTTCGTCGGCGGGCCGGGCCGACGCCTTGGCGGCCGGCTCCTTCAGCTTCGCGGTGCGCAGGATGTCCAGGAAGGTCTCGACGAACTCGGCCTCGTCGAAGGTGGTCTTCTGCAGATAGTCCCAGGCATCCAGCGCCTTCATGATGCTGCGGTAGATGGCGGCCGGCATGGCCGACACCACCAGCACCGGCGTGCCCAGGCCCTGCTTGTTGATCTCGTTGATCAGGGCCACACCGGCATTGCGCTCGCGGCCCAGCTCGATGTCCAGCACGACCAGGTCGTAGCGCTCGCGCTGCAGGGCGCTCTCGGCGCCGTCGCGGTCGAACCACTGGTCGACGGTCAGTTCGGGGCGTGCGTTGCGGATCCAGCCGGCCAGCTGCTCGCTGGTGGTGGGGTCGTCTTCGATGACGGCGATGCGGGGCATGGCGGGGATTATGTGGAGACGCGCCCCGCGGGCCAGCGGAAGGATTCTTCCGGGCAGGGGTAAGCCCCGGGTGTCGGGGGGGCGCGCGGCAGTTTTCACCGCCGATTGATTGGCATAGTCGCGCGTCCCCGAAACCTGCAGACCACGGACCCCTTCCCATGCACCTCGCCGCCCGCGCACGCACGCTTGCCTTGTTCGCCGCCTTGGCAGCCCTGACGTCGGCAAGCCAGGCACAGGCGACTGCCGGGCCGCGCTACGGCAACAAGGAGGACTTGCGCCAGTGCATGGATGGAGAGGACAAGATCAAGCTCGAGCAGGCCTCACTGCAGAAGAAGGCCGACAAGCGCAAGGCTTTGCTGAAGCAATGGCAGGATGAGATGCGGGCGCATGTCGCACAGAAAAAAGACCTCGATACGACGGACGAGGACGCTGTCAACGCTTACAACGAGAAGATGGAGGCGCTGAATACGCGCGTCGAGCCCATCAATCGCGAGGGCATGGAATTCCAGGCCACCATCGATGCCTTCGACGCGCGCACCCAGGAGTTCAACAAGCGCTGCGCCGGCCTGGTCTATCGCATCAATGACATGCGAGCGATCGAGAAGGAACGCCTCTACGCGGCCAAGGCCAAGGCCACCGCAGCAGCAGCAGCAGCCGGCAAGCCTTGAGGTCCCGGCACGCCGGCCACTGACGCAGAAGCAAGCCATGCTCGAACAACTCGATCGAATCGACTGGAGCCGGCTGACCCACGCCTACGGTGCCGCTGCCGATGTACCGCAGCTGATCAGAGGTCTGGTGTCCAAGGATCCCGGGGTCCGTGAACGATCCAGCCACGAACTGTTCGGCAATGTCTGGCATCAAGGAACGATCTTCGAGGCCTCGTCTTACGTCGTGCCCGCCCTGTTTGAAATCGTCGATGCCGACGCAGGAAACACGGACGCGATCGACTTGCTGGCGGCGATCGCAGGTGGACAGGGGTACTGGGAAGTCCATGAAGGCCTGGTGTCTGTCGCCCCCACGGAAGACGAACTCGCCGCGGAAAGGCGGGCCGTTGCGGCAGTCCGGCAAGCGGTTTCCCCGCGGCTGCCGGACCTCCTTCGATACCTGGAGCACACCGAGGAAGAGATCAGGACGAGCACGGCACTCGCTCTGCGCTTCTATCCAGAGCATCGCGCCCTCTCACTTCCGGCGCTTCAGTCCCGCCTGGCCGTGGAGGACGACGAGTTCGCCCAGGAGACCATCGCCGAGTCCATCGCCGCGCTGATGGCCCTGCCAGGTCGGGTGTGAGGCCTCCAAGGCCAGGCGGCAGGCCCTAGCCGCCGATCACCCCGCAGGCCACGCGCGCCCCGCCACCACCGAGGGCGGCGGGGTGATCCGAATGGTTGTCGCCACCGGCATGCACCATCAGCGCCCGACCCTTCACGTCGCTGAGCTTGAGCCGCGGGCCCAGCACGGCCGCATTGGCCCTGCCATCGGCGGCCACGAACAGCGGCGGCAGATCGCCGAGATGGCCGTCGCCCCAGGGTTCGCCATGCTTGTTGCTGCCCTGCGGGTCGAGATGGCCGCCAGCGGCTCCCGCCGGCACGACGGTGCCGTTGCTGTCGGTCGGCGCGCAGGAGGGCTTCTCGTGGATGTGGAAGCCATGCAGGCCGGGTGGCAAGCCTTTCAGGTCGGGATAGAAGGCCAGACCATGGGGCGTTTCGACCACGCGGACGCTGCCGACGTTGGCGCCGTCGCCCTGCTTCTCGGCCATGTTCACGGCCACCTTGACCTCGGCGGCCCCGGCCAGGCCGCCGGCAAGCAGACAGGTGGCGGCGATCAGTGCGTGTTTCATCGAAGACTTCCTTGAAGTGGGGCCGGCGAGGTGGGCCACCGAGGCCGGCTGCTGTGAGTGGAGGGCGTACCGGCTGGCGGTACGCGTGGGTGGGCGTCGAGGCCTATTCCGTCGGGCGCTGATGCCCGCAGCGCAGCTCGCGGCCGCGCTGCCAGACGCTGATGTAGCCCATGCCGGCCGAGGGCAAGACGATCATTTCCTGGTCTTCCGAGGTCAGCTCGAAGTCGTCGAACTCGGTTTCGACCGCGGCGCGCAGCTCGAAGGTCTCGCCCGGCCGCAGCCAGTAGTCCTGGCCTTCCGGCTCGGTGACGACCAGCAGCAGATCCTGGCCGTTGTTGCTCACTGACCGGACCTTTTGCAGCGGGCGCTCCTGGCCCGAGTCGTCATGCAACGCGCCCCAGACCGAGCTCCAGGCGCGAGTGAACCAGTGAGAAGTGTCAGACATGCCGTCACTATGAAACTAATTTGCCAAGCCAGCGGTACGGGTCGGGTGAAGATGCACTTCAATCATGGGGGGAGTCCCTAGACTCACAGGGGAATCAGAGGTAGCGGATCCAGTGCTTGAGCAGGTCCTGCAGCGCCGGCAGCCGGGCCGCGAAGTCGGCGGTGGAGCCGAACTCGACCTGCGCGCGATCCTTGCCCAGCCACTTCAGCAGGCCGGCCGGATCGGGAATCCTGAGCCCGCCTTCGGGCAGCTCACGCGCCTTGGCGCCCAGATGCAGGATGAGGCTGAAGCCGGTCTTGCTGCGCAGATGCGTGGTGGCGAAATACTCGCTCGTGTGCCAGCTGGGCGAATTCCACTTGATGCCTTCGGCGATGGACGGATCGACGGCGAGGATGGTCCGGCGCAGCGTCTCGATCTCGGGCCTGAAGGGGTGGTCGAGGGCGGCCATGAACTGGTCGACGGCTTGGCGAGTGTCGGCGGCGGTCAGCTTGGGCATGGGGAGATGGCCACGGTCAGACGTAAGGCGAGCATCTTCACCCATGCATCCGCAGATCGCCTTTGCAGTTCATTGTTGGCATAGTCGCCGGCCACACGTCGAGCGCTGAGTCAGGAACCAGCCTTCACAGCCATCATCATGGGCATCTGCCTCATCGCCTTCTCCCTCAGCGCACCGCATCTGGACGCTGTCCTCGCCGAACCCGCCCTCGTCTGGCGTGTGCTCGAAGCCGAGGATGACTCGAGCTATCTCGGGCAGCTGGCCATCGACAACCGAAGCTCCTTGCTGCAGCGCCTGCTGGGCAAGGCGAAGCCGGCGCGCGCGCCGAGCCCGCTCCGCCTTGCGGACCCGCAACGCAGGGAGCTCGATGTCGACAAGGCCTGGGATGGCCTCAGGCATTGCATCGCGCAGTGCGTATCGGATGGCGCTGAATTCTTCGAGGGTGACGGCAAGGTCGGCAGCTTCGAAGTGGGCTATGGGCCCGCGCTGCACGTCAGGCCCGGCACGATCGCGAAATGCGCCGCGGCTCTCGAGTCCTTGGATGAAGGCACGCTGCTGAAGGCCTTCCGGACGACGGACTTCAAGGGCGTCTATCTGGAAGCGCTGTGGCAGCGCCAGGACGAGGAGGCCGAGTCCTATCTGCTGGAGAACTACCGCGACTTCAGGCAGTTCATCCAGCACTGCGCCGGGCATCGACAGGCCGCCATCCTGCAGTACACCTAGAGCGAGATTCCTCCTTGATCACCTGCTACCTCCGCTACGTCATCGACCCCAACAAGCTGCAGGAGTTCGAGCACTACGGCAAGCTCTGGCTGCCGCTGGTGGCGAAGTTCGGCGGTACGCATCACGGCTATTTCCTGCCGTCGGAAGGCGCCAACAACATCGCCCTGGCGCTGTTCTCCTTCCCGTCGCTGGCGGCCTACGAGGACTACCGCCAGCGCTCGCTGCAGGACCCGGAATGCCAGGCCGCCTTCGCCTATGCGAAGGAGACCCAATGCATCCTGAGCTATGAGCGCAGCTTCTTCAGGCCGGTCTTCGCGGGCGACGCCTAGCCTCCCGATTGAGCGGCTGGCGCCGCGCGAAGGCCCGTCCTATGCTCGAATCCCGGCCAGCGCCCGCGTGACCGGCCGAGCGAAAGGACTGCATATGCTGAACAGCGCTCCCGTCACGACCATGCTGCCCGTGGCCGACATGGCCCGCGCCCGTGCCTTCTACGAGGGCCGCCTGGGCCTGGTGCCCGGTGGCCTGAAGCCGGACGGCAAATTCGTCTACAGCGTCGGCGGCGCCACGCTGGCCCTCTTCCCCAAGCCCGGCGGCACCAAGGCCGACCACACGGCCATCAGCTTCCAGGTGGATGACATCGCCGCCAGCATCGCCGCGCTAAAAAAGGCCGGCGTCGTCTTCGAGGACTACGACTACCCCGACTTCAAGACGGTCGACCACGTCTGCGTGCTCGGCTCCGAGAAGGCGGCCTGGTTCAAGGACACCGAGGGCAACTTCCTCTGCATCCACGAGGACCTGGTCTAGGCGCCCGGAAGATTCCTTCCGCCCTGGCGGAAGACACCCACCCCGCCCTGCCCTCGTCCCTTCCCGCAGCCGTGGCCACCATGGCGGACATGCATCAAGCCGATGCAGGTCCGCCAAGGAAAGACCATGCTGCCCCGCCTCAAGACCCTCGTCGCATCCCTGCGCAACGCGCTCAACCGCGGAGCCAGCCGCGGCTTTGAGGCCGCATCCACCGCCGCCCCGGGCGCCGCGCTGTCGTTGCGCCGCGCCCTGCCCCCGCTGCTGATCCTGACGGCCGTGACGGCCGCGGGCTATGCCGTCGTCACCCATCCGCCCGTCCAGGCCGTGCCCCACGGCCAGGCGGCGCTGCGCACCAACCAGTTCAGCGGCGCCACCCGCGAGTTCCGCGACGGCAGCTTCATGCGCTTGCCCAGCCTGCACGAGGTGCGTTTCTTCCCGCTGCGCGACCAGAGCTACCACCCCGAGGCCATCGCCAAGGCCGGCGGCCCGGCGCCGCTGCAGTCGGTCGAGGGCCTGTCCCTGGGCCTGGACATGAATGTGCGCTGGGCCGTGGACGACAAGCGCCTGGCCGAGCTGTCGCGCAAGCTGCCCGACAACATCGAGGCCGACGTCATCGCGCCGGCCGTGCAGGCCGTCGTCTACAAGCAGATCGCCAAACACACGGTGCGCGAGATCTTCTCCAGCCAGCGCGCCGAGATCGCCGCCGCCCTGGAAGCCGAGCTGCGCGCCCGGCTGGCCAGCGACGGCATCCTGCTCAAGGGCGTGCAGATCGGCTCGGTCGACCTGCCGCCCGACTACCGCCGTGGCATGGACCAGATGCTGTCCGACAGCCTGGCCAGCGAGCGCATGCGCTACACGCTGGAGATCTCGGAGAAGAAGGTCAAGGAGACCGAACTGCAGGCCGCCGCCGACAAGGTGCGCCGCGAGACGGCTGCCGAGGCCGCCGGCCGCGAACAGGTCATTGCCGCCAAGGCCCAGGAAGAGGCCATGAAGCATGTGCTGCCCTTCAAGCAGAAGCAGATCGAGCAGCGCGCCCTGGAAGCCCAGGCTGACAGCGCCGCCCGCGTCCAGCAGGCCGAGGGCGCCGCCAAGGCGCGCCGCATCGAGGTCGATGCCGAGGCCGCCGCGCGCCAGAAGCTGGCCGATGCCGAGGCCTATCGCGTCGCGCAGATCGGCAAGGCCAACGCCGGCCAGATGGCCGCCGAGGGCGCCCTGCTGACCAGGCACCCGCTGCTGGTGCAGAAGGCCATGGCCGACAAGCTGTCGGACAAGGTGCAGGTCATCATCGCCCCGCCCGGCACGGGCGGCTTCATCGGCAATGCGCTGCTGGGCGGCAACCCGGCCAAGGCCGCCGAAGCCGGCAGCGACACGGAGAAGGAGTAAGCCATCATGCGTCGCATTGCGCTGATCGTCGTGGCGTCTGCGGTGGCCGCCGTCGTCATGTCCGGCCCGCAGACCGCGCTCGCGGCCGAGCTGCCGCCCTTCCCGCGCGCCGGCCTGGTCGTGCAGGACGCGCCGCTGCGCGGTGGCCCGCGCGACACCGCCTCGCTGCAGGCCCCGATGGCCCGCGGCGAGGCGCTGGAGATCCGCGCCGAGCGCGGTGACCACTGGCAGGTCTGGGACTACCGCCGCGAGCGTGGCGGCTGGATGCGCAAGGGCCAGGTGCTGGTGATGCCGCGCGGCGATGGCGCCAGCGTCGAGCTGCTGTCGCAACTGCGCCTGGCCCGCCAGCAGTGGGGCACCGAAGGCCTGGGCCTGGGCCTGGCCGCGGCCTATGTGCAGTCCGCCAGCAGGGACGAGATGGCCGGCCCCGGTGGCGCCGAGGCGCTGGAGGCCATGGGCATGTTCGCCGAGCGCATCGCCGACCGCGCCTCGCTGCGCGACGCCAGGCCCACCGAGGGCCAGCTGGCCGCGCAGATGGACGTGGCCGCCCGCTATGGCCTGAAGTTCGAGCAGTTCGACAGCACCGACGAGGGTCGCGTGCAGGTCTGCTACGAGGGCGAGGCCTTCCGCCGCCTGCTCGTCACGGTGGCCACGCCCGAGCAGCGCGTGCGCGCCGTGCTGGCCCTCACGCGGCCCGACTGCCTGAACCCGCGCGCCACGCCGCGCGAGGCCGAGGCGCGCGACCAGTGGCGCCAGCAGGTGCTGGGCCAGGTGGATGCGGCCACGCTGCCGGTGCATTGGAAGAACCGCCTGCTGATGCGCCGTGCCTCGGTCGCCGCCAGCCTGGCCTTTGCCCAGGCCCGCCGTGGCGCGGGTGGCGAAGCCGTGCCGGCCCTGGCCGAGTTCGCCGGCATCGCGCCGAGCGAGCTGACCGAGGACGACCAGGCCGCCTATGCCGATGCCGCCATGCGCGTGAACGCGGCGCGCTGGCTGGGCACGGCGACGGCGGTGCGCGACTTCGGCATCCTGCAGCTGTCGCTGCAGCCGGGCGCCGACGGCGAGCGCTGCGTCGAGCTGAAGGAGGGCGGCAAGCTGGCCGCGCGCCGCTGCAGCTATGGCCAGGTGGCGCTGGCCTCGGCCTCGCTGAACCGCGAGGGCCGCGCCCTGGCCTTGGCCGCCCAGCCGCTGGACGGCTGGCGCGAGCTGTGGGTCTTCCTCAAGGAGCCGGGCCGCCATGGCGGCTGGCGCATCGAGGTGATGCCGCCGGCGCCGGCCCAGCCGGGCCTGGGCGTGGCCGAGTTCGCCGGCTGGGTGCCGGGCGGCGCGCAGATGCTGCTGGCCCGCGAGTTCCGCGCCGAAGGCAAGTACCGCCGCAGCTTCGAGGTCGTGTCGCTCAGCAACCTGGCCACCGAACGCCAGTCCGGCGAGCCGGCCCTGATGGGCGCCTTCCAGCGCTGGAGCGACCCCGCCTGGCGCGGCAGCTCGCCGATCCGCAGGTGAAATGCGGGCCGGCTTGGGGCGGCCCGGCGCCTGTCCGCGTGAGGTAAATCAGGCGGCCAGCGCCAGGGCGTCGTCGCCTTTCACGGGCAACACCAACCGGGCCAGCGTGCCCTGGCCCGGCTGGCTTTCCAGCTCCAGGCTGCCACTCAGCATGCCGCTGACCAGGCTGTGGGCGACGAACAGGCCCAGGCCGCTGCCGCCCTGGCCGAAGGTGGTCGAGAAGAAGGGCTCGAAGGCGCGGGCCAGGTCGGCCGCGGCCATGCCGGCGCCGTTGTCGCCCAGCTCCAGCGTCAGCCGGTCGCCGCTGCGCCGGGCCGTCACGCGGATCAGGCCGCCGCTGTTGTTGCGGAAGGCATGCACGCAGGCGTTCTCGAACAGCTGCTCCAGCACCTGTTGCAGCACCTCGGGATAGCCTTCCAGCACGAAACCCTCGGGCAGCTCGCAGGCCAGGGTCACGCGTTCGACGGCCAGGTGGGCCTGCACCAGGGCCCAGGCTCTCAGCACGACCTCGCGCAGGTCGAAGCGCGCGCGCATGGCCCGGCCGCTGCCCTCGGTCAGCTCCTTGAAGCGGTTGACCAGGCGCAGCGCGCGGCTGACGTTCTGCTCGACCAGTTCGGTGCCGGCCTGCGTCTGTGCCACCCAGTCCGCCAGCTCCTGGCGCTTCAGGGGGCCGCCGCCGGCCATGCGCTCGGCGAAGCCGGCGCTGCCCGCGCGCAGCGCGCTGGCGCTGAGCAGGGCATTGCCCAGCGGCGTGTTCATCTCGTGGGCGATGCCGGCCAGCAGCTGGCCCAGGGCCGCGAGCTTGCGGCTGTTGACGAGCTCGTCTTGCGTGGCCAGCAGCTCGGCGGTGCGGGCCTGCACCTGTTCCTCCAGCCACTGGGCGGCGCGGCGCCTCTCCTCGTCGCGGCGGGCCTGGTCGATCGCGATCCCGGCCAGGTGGCTGGCGACGTTCAGCGCGCTGATTTCCTCGGGGCTGGGCCGGCGCACCTCGCGGTAGTACATCGCGAAGCTGCCGATGACGCCCTGGGTGGCGGCATGGATGGGCGCCGACCAGCAGGCCTTGAAGCCATAGGGCAGGGCCAGGGCCTTGTAGGCGGCCCACAGCGGGTGCGTGGCGATGTCGTCGACGATGACGAGGCGGTCGTCGAACATGGCCGTGCCGCAGGAGCCGGCGGTGGGGCCGATCTCGGCGCCTTCCAGGGCCTGCATGTAGTCGTGCGGCATGCGCGGGCCGGCGCCCACATGCACATGGCGGCCGTCCAGGTCCAGCAGCAGCACGGTGCAGTACAAGCCCTCGAACTGCGACTCGATGAGGGCCGTCAGCCGGTTCAGCACCGGCGTCAGCGGCTCGCCGCTGGCCACCATCTCCAGCAGCTCGTTCTTGGCCTGGTTGAGCACCTCGGCGAACTGCATGCGGCTGACGTCCACCATGCAGACGGCCACCTGGGGCTCGCCGTCGCGTTCGGTCAGCGTCAGGTGCAGCTCGTGGGGCCGGGGCTCACCGGCGCGGGTCTGGAAGGTCCAGGGCAGGCTCAGCGAGCCGCCCTGCTGCAGCTGGGCCAGCACGCTGTCCAGCGTCGTGGCCGAGGGCCGGCCGTCGGGCTGGCGCAGCGGGCACAGCAGCGACAGCGGCATGTCGCGCAGGGCTTGCGCGTCATAGCCCAGCACCTTGGCCCGGCCCGAGGCTGCGCCGACGATGGGCAGCTCCGGCGTGGCCTTCACGAGCAGTATCGCGACATGGGTCATGTCGTCCATCTCGGCCTCCGCTGAGTTGCGAGCTTATGCAGCCCGCTGCAGCCCGACTTTGCCCCATCCTCGCGAATCGCCCAACTGCTGTCAGAAATGAGCACCGACAGGCGCCAGAATGCCCGCTGTTTGCCACCGATCGCGGACCCGACCATGCCCCAGTTGCTGCTCATCGTCGAACCCATTGGCCAGCGCGCCGAACGCGGCCGCATTGCCGGCGAGGCCGTCTACCAGCGCATGCTGGACTTCGCTGCTGAACTGCAGTCCTCGGGCCTGCTGCTGGGGGTCAATTCGCTCGGCTCGGCCGCCAAGCGCTTCGCCAAGCGCGACGGCGGCGCCCAGGTCTGGGACGGCCCCTTCGCCGAGGCCAAGGAGATGATCGGCGGCTATTTCCTGCTCGACACCGACGACGAGGCGCTCGCCATGTCCTGGGCCGAGCGCTGCCCGGCCGCCGAATGGGCCACCGTGGAGATCCGTGGCGTAGGCCCCTGCTACACCTGAAATCGCTGCGACCTAGGGGATCTAAGTAATTTCCCGGAGTCTGTCGAATCCGGCGGGCCAGGATCGTCGTGGGAATGAAGGCAGCGAAAAAGGGCTGCCGCCAACCCCAGGAGACCTGCCATGCGATTCATGATCCAAGTCCGCGCCAACGCCGTCAGCGAGCGCGGCGACCCGCCCGGGCCCGAGTACGCCAAGCTCTTCGAGGAGATGGGCGCCTTCCACGAGGAGATGGCCCGTGCCGGCGTGCTGCTGGACGGTGCCGGCCTGCGCCCCAGCCGCAATGGCTGGAAGGTGCGCTACGAGGCCGACGGCCGTCGTGAGGTCGTCGACGGTCCCTTCGCCGAGGCCAAGGAAATGATCGCCGGCTACACGCTGATCCAGGTGCGCTCCGAGGACGAGGCGCGGGCCTGGGCCAGCCGCTTCCCCATGCCCTTCGTCGGCATGCCCTGCGAGATCGAAGTGCGCCGCCTTTACGAGGAGGCCGACTTCGCCCCGGGCGGCGACATGGCCATCGGCGGCTGAACGGAGGCACATCATGAGCAACCTCTCCCTCATCCTCATCTGCCTGGGCGTGGCCCTGGCCCTGCTGCTGGCCTATGCCGCCACCCGCCCCGACGAGTTCCGCGTCGAGCGCCGCCTGCGCATCGCGGCACCGGCAGACAAGCTCTGGCCCCTGGTCAGCGAACTGCGCGCCTTCAACCGCTGGAACCCCTACGAACGCAAGGACCCGCTGCTCAAGAGCGCCTACAGCGGCGCGGCGGCCGGCGTGGGCTCGCGCTATGACTGGGACAGCAAGGAGGTCGGCAGCGGCAGCCTGGAGATCGTCAGCCAGCAGCCCGGCCGCGCCGTGCAGCTGAAGCTGGACTTCGTGAAGCCCTTCGAGGCCCACAACCAGGCCGAGTTCGCGCTGCAGCCCACGCCCGATGGCGCCACCGAGGTGCGCTGGACCATGAACGGCCCCGCCAACTTCATCAGCAAGCTGATGGGCGTCTTCTTCAACATGGACCAGATGGTGGGCCGCGACTTCGAGGCCGGCCTGCAGAACCTGCGCCAGATCGCCGAAGGAGGCCGGGCATGAAGGACTTGAGCTTCGACATCGACATCGCCGCCCCGGTCGTCCGCGTCTGGGATTGCATGCTCGACCCCCTCGCCTACCGCGACTGGACCAGCGCCTTCTGTGAGGGCTCCTACTACGAGGGCAGCTGGCGCCAGGGCAGCCGCATGCGTTTCCTGGACCCGGACGGCAACGGCATGGAAGCCATCGTCGACGAGAACCGCCCGCACGAGCGCCTGGCGCTCAAGCTGGTCGGCGACCTCACCCAAGGCCGCCCCACGCCCGGCAGCACCATCGCCGACCACCCGGGTCAGGAGGTCTACGAATTCAGCGCCACGGCCAGCGGTACGCACCTGGTCATCCAGCTGCGCGGCTGGGATGACGGCTTCGCCGACATGATGGCGGGGCTCTGGCCCAAGGCCTTGCAACGCCTCAAGGCCCTGTCGGAATCGATCCACTGAAGGAGACAACACCATGCAGATCAAGATCACCAGCGTCATGGTCGACGACCAGGACAAGGCCCTGGCCTTCTATACCGGCAAGCTCGGCTTCCGGAAGATGGCCGACATCCAGATGGGGCCTACCTACCGGTGGCTGACCGTCGTGTCGCCCGAGGGCATAGACGGCGTCGAGCTGTCGCTGGACCCGATGAACATGGAGGCCTCCAAGGTCTACCAGAAGGCCCTCTACGACGCCGGCATCCCCCTCAATGCCTTCGTGACGACCGATGTCGAGGCCGAGGCGCAGAAGCTGCGCGACCGCGGCGTTGTCGTGCGCGGCGAGCCGGTCAACATGGGCCCGATCAAGGCCGTCATGTTCGAGGACGGCTGCGGCAACCTCATCCACCTTGTCCAACCTCTGTGAGCCTCACCATGACCGCACACAAGCAGATCTTCGTCAACATGCCGGTCAAGGACCTGGCCAAGAGCAAGGCCTTCTTCGAGGCCGTGGGCTACAGCTTCAACCCGCAGTTCACCAACGACAAGGGTGCCAGCCTCGTCCTCGGCGAAAACCTCTTCGCCATGCTGCTGGCGGAGGACTTCGCCCGCACCTTCACCAGCAAGGCCTTCCCCGATCCCAAGGCCGCCACCACCGGCTGGGTCTGCCTCAGCTGCGACAGCCGCGAGGAGGTCGACGCCCTGGTCGCCAAGGCCAGGGCCGCCGGCGGCAACATCCCGAGCCCGCCGCAGGACTACGGCTTCATGTACGGCCATGGTTTCGAGGACCTGGACGGCCATCACTGGGAACTCGTCTACATGAGCGGCATGCCGCCTCAGGAGTAAGCCATGAAGATCCATCAAAAGATCACCCCCTTCATCTGGTACGAGAAGGGCGCCGAAGACGCAGTGGCGCATTACCTGAAGGTTTTCGGCAGCGGTCAGGTCACGCACACGCAGCGCTGGGGCGAGAACTCGCCGGGCGCGGCCGGCAGCGTCATGGTGGTGCAGTTCGAACTGCTAGGCCAGCAGATGACGGCCTTCAACGGCGGCCCGCACTTCAAGCTCACCGAGGCCTTCTCGCTGATGGTGGCCTGCGAGGACCAGAAGGAGATCGACCATCTCTGGACCGAGCTGCAGGCGGGCGGCGGCCGCGAGAAGGCCTGCGGCTGGGTGGAAGACGCCTGGGGCCTGTCCTGGCAGATCATCCCGGCGGCCTGGTTCGACATGATCCGCGACCCCGATACCGCCCGCGTGCAGCGTGTCTTCCAGGCCATCTGGAAGATGCAGAAGATCGACCTCGCGGCCCTGCAGGCTGCTTACGACGGCGCTTGACCGTGGATCATGCTGAGCTGGCCGCCGGCGTCTGGCGCATCGAGCGCAGCCGCCTCGTGGGCGCGGCGGCCAAGCTGCTGCGCGACCTCGACGAGGCCGAGGACTGCGCCCAGGACGCCCTCATCGCCGCCATGGAGACCTGGCCGCGCGACGGCCAGCCCGCCAACCCTGCCGCCTGGCTGATGACCTCCACCCGCAACAAGGCCCTGGACCGGCTGCGCCGCCGTGCCATGCTGGAACGCGAGCACGAGCATCTCGCGGCCGATGACGAGGCCATGGGCACCCATGTCGTGCCCGACTTCGTCGACCACCTCGACGCTGCCCGCGACCAGGCCGAGATCGGCGACGAGCAGTTGCGCCTGATCTTCATCGCCTGCCACCCGGTGCTGCCGCGCGAGGCCCAGGTGGCGTTGACGCTGCGCCTGCTCGGCGGCCTGGAGACGGCCGAGATCGCGCGCGCCTTCCTGCAGCCCGAGGCCACGGTGGCCCAGCGCATCGTGCGCGCCAAGAAAGCGCTGCACGGCCAGGCCTATGAGCTGCCCGGGCCGGACGAGCGCGAGCAGCGCCTGTCGTCCGTGCTGGCCGTCGTCTACCTGATCTTCAACGAGGGCCACAGCGCCGGCAGCGGCGCCAGCCTGCTCAAGCCCGCGCTCTGCGACGAGGCCCTGCGCCTGGTTCGCCAGCTGCAGCATCTGCTGCCGCAGGACTCCGAGGTGCACGGCCTGGCCGCCCTGCTCGAGATCCAGGCCTCGCGCCTGCCGGCGCGCCTGGATGCGCAAGGCCGCCCGGTGCTGCTGCCCGACCAGGACCGCCGCAAATGGGACCCGCTGCTGATCCGCCGCGGCCTGGTGGCGCTGGAGCGGGCGCTCGGCCTGGGCGAGCCCGGGCCCTACACGCTGCAGGCCGTCATCGCGGCCTGCCATGCGCGGGCCGCCCGCGCCGAAGACACCGACTGGCGTGCCATCGTCGCGGGCTATGACCGCCTGTTCGCCCTCAACCCTTCACCCGTCATTGCGCTGAACCGCGCGGTCGCAGTCAGCTTCGCCCACGGCCCGGCCGCGGCCCTGCCGCTGCTGGAGCAGCTGGCGGCCGAGCCGCAGCTCAAGCGCTACCCCTTTTTGGCGGGGGCCCAGGCCGACGTGCTGGAGCGCCTCGGCCGCATCGGCGAGGCGCGCGACGCCTATCTGCGGGCTTCGGAGCTGACGGACAACGAGGCGCAGCGTGCCCTGCTGCTGGAGCGGGCGACGCGGCTGGCCAACTGAGGCCGACATTCCGGCGCATGCGCCCCGCTCCGTCGAACGATGCCAACTTCGACCCCCGCACCCAACTGGCGGCGCTGTCGGAAGACGAGGCGCTGGCCTACGCCAACAACCTCATCGACGCGAACTGCGAAGCGCGGGATGCCGACTATCTGCGGGCGTTGATCGCGGCCGGCGACGCCTCCATGCAGCTGTCCCACGAGCATGCGCTCGGCGGCAGCGGCGCGGCCCAGGCCGTCTATGGCGCTGCCAAGCTGCTGGGCCTGCACACCGAGCAGAACAAGGCGGAAGGCTTGTTCTGGCTGCGCCGCGCGCACAACAACGGCAACGCCCGGGCCAGCGCCTTGCTCGGCGGAGCCTATATGGAAGGCCGGCTCATCGGCCGCGATGCCGTCAAGGCCCTGGCCTATGTGACGCCTGCGGCCGAGCGGGGCATGGCGGCCGCGCAGTACCTGCTGGCCAACCTGCTGCTCGACGGCGAGGCGACGCCCGTCGACGAGGACCGGGCCGTTGCCCTGCTGCGGGCATCGGCCCGGCAAGGCCATGCCCCGGCCGCCGAACTGCTCGCGGCCAACGGCATCCCTCTCGACTAGCGCCTATTTGCGGCGGATGTACTTCACCGCCACCAGCACGCCCAGGGCGAGGACCGCCAGGGGCCAGCTGCCGGGCTCGGGAACGGGGCAGGGCGCAGCGCCCGATGCGCCGCAGTTCGGCGGTGCGACCTGCGCGCTCGCCAGCATGGGAGCCAGGGCCAGGGCGGCAACAGCGGCGCGGGCCGCCAGGGTGGACAGTCTTGTCATGCGATCACTCCTTGTCCGGAATCCCTCCGGTGCGAAGAGCTTGCGCCGCACCCTGGCTGCTTGCAAACAGGGCTTGTCCTGAAAAACGGTTGCAGACCCCGTGGATCGGGGGCTGCTCGGGCATCCTTCAGGGACGCGCGTCGACGCGCAGCACCGGATAGAGGTTGAAGCGCTCATCCCAGCTCGGCGAGCGCCGGTAGAAGAACTCCAGCCTCGCCTTGGCGTCCGCCGCAAACTTCGGTTCGTCGCGCAGCTTCGCGAAAAAGGCTTCGCGCAGGGCCGGGCTGGCGGCGAGCTGCTCGCGGGCGACCTGCTCCGCGACATAGGGCTCCATGTACTCCTTGGGCTCGAAGGCCGTCGCGAAGCGGCCCCAGGCGGCGAAGGAGTCGGGCGCATCGGGTTCGAGCAGATGCATGGCCAGGGCGGCCAGCGGCTGCGCGATGGGCACGAAGAGGCTGCCGGCCGGCAGGTCGCGCGTCTCGGGGGCCCAGGCGCCGGTGAACTCCATGCGCTGGTGGCCCTCGGTGGTGCTGGCGTCGCGCTTCACGGCGCTGGCACGATAGGCCTGCACGGGCAGGGCTGCGCGGCCCTGTTTCAGGCGCTCGAAGCGCAGGCCATGCCGGGCCAGCTTCTCGGCCACCCAGCCGGCATGCTCGGCGGGCACGAGGTAGCCGGCGACGGGCGCCTTGCGCAACAGGTCCGGCTCGACGCGGTCGCGCAGCGGCAGCTGCCAGATCTCCGGCTGGGTCTCGTCGTAGCGCGTCATCAGCGCGCCGGACACCTCGCTGGGCGTGCGCGTGTAGGCGTAGCCGCGGAACTCGATGTCGCGCGCGGCCTCGGCGGCCTTCCAGGTCAGCGCAAGCTCGGTCGGTGTGCGCGCATCGGCCGCCTGGGCGGCGCGCAGCCAGTCGCGGCCATGGCGGGCGATCTGGTCGAGCACGGCGTCGACGGTCTGGCGCGTCAGCCGCACGCGCGTGGGGTAGTCCTTCCAGCTGTGGGTCTCGACCAGCATGCCCAGGCGGTTGCGCAGCGGGAAATAGCCGTGCGAGAAGCGCGGCGTCGGCGCCATCACCTTGATGCCGCTGGCCGGGTTGTCGGTCTCGTTGAAGGACGGGTAGAAGGGCAGGGGCAGGGCACCCCGCTCGGCCAGGCGGGCGATGACGGCATCACGCCAGGCATGGCCGATGTCGCGCAGGGCCGGGTCGCCCGTGTGCACGGGCTCGACCATGACGGCGATGTCGTGCTCGAACTGCGCGCCGTTGGTGGCATGCAGGTCCACCATGGCCAGCGGCTCCCAGGCGCGGATCAGGCCGAGCATGGCCTGCATCTCGGCGGAGTCGGCCTTGGCGTAGTCGCGGTTCAGGTTGTAGTTCTGGGCCGTCACGCGCCAGCCCATCTGCTCGGGGCCGCGCTGGTTGGGCCGGTTCCAGGCGCCGAAGCGCTCGTGGCCGTCGACGTTGAAGACGGGCACGAAGACCAGCACCTGCTTCTTCAGCGCGCCAGGCTTGGCGAGCTGCTCGCGCAGGGCCAGGAAGCCGGCGTCCTTGCCGTCGATCTCGCCGGCATGGATGCCGCCCTGGATCAGCGTGACGGGCAGGCCGGCGCGGCGCACGGCGGTGGGCGTCAGCGCGCCGGACTGGCTGGCCACCAGGGCCCACATGGCCCGGCCCTGCGGCGTGCGGCCGAACTCGATGCAGCGCACGCTGCGCGGATGGGCGCGGGCGAAGTCGTGGCAGAGGCGGTCGACCTCGGCATAACGGCCCGTTTGCTTGAAGCCGCTGCGCTCGGCGTGGGTGGTCAGTGCGGGTGCGGCCGAAGCCAGTGAGCCGGCCGTCAGGGCCAGCGCCAGGAACAGGGGTCGGAGCATGAAGCGCGCGGCCGGCCGCGTCGGATCGAAAGGCCGCGATTATTCGCAACAACGGCGCCACGCCATGGCAGCAAGTCGGCCCAGCCGAAGTAAGGTCTTCCTCATCCACCGCGGCCGTCGTGCTTTGCTCGGCCGAGCGCCGGGGCCTGCCATGGGCCAGAGGCCCATGGCCTTCCGTAGGCACAAGCAGTCCACAGGGACTGCTTGTGTCCGACTCCAGTTCCCTAGCCGGCCCGTCGGGAGATGTGCACGCGGCTGGATGCCGCGTGCATCGCCGTCCCCTCGGGGCTGAGGCCGGACACATGGCGCCCGGTGGGCGGCATGCGCCTGCCGAAGAGCTGCGGCAATGCTGCAAGCGCGGCCTGCAAGAACCGACTGGGCTTGCCCGCGTTCAGCGGCAAGACCGGGCGAGGGGCTTCAATGCTCTGCGCCGAAGCGGGTATCGGGCAGATGCATCAGGCTGCGCATCTGCAGCCGTGTCGAAGGCCAGCTCGTCAATGGCGGATTGACCGAGTCGAGGTGGGCGTCGCGTGCGGCGCCCAGGCCCTGGCGGTGGGCCAGCTCGACAAAGGCCTGGGTCGCGTCGCGCGGCAGGGCCTGGGCGAACAGGAAACCCTGGCCGAGCGCGCAGCCCATCTCGGTCAGCACCTGCTGCTGCTCGGCGGTCTCGATGCCCTCGGCCACGGTGTGCAGGCCCAGGGCCTGGGCGAGCTCATGGATGGCCGACACGATGGCGCGGGCCGTCGGGCCGGCGCGCGGATGGTCGAGGTCGGCGATGAAGGCGCGGTCGATCTTGAGCTGGTCCAGCGGCAGGCGGCGCAGATAGGCCAGCGACGAGAAGCCGGTGCCGAAATCGTCCAGCGCGATGCGCACCCCGAGGGCGCGCAGCCGGGTCAGCAGGTCGATGGCATGGTTGCCGTCGTTCAGCAGCGCCGATTCCGTCAGCTCGATCTCCAGCCGGTCGGCGGACAGGCCGCTGCGTTCCAGCGCCTCCAGCACATGCAGCTCGATGGGGCTGCGCTCGAACTGCAGGGCCGACACGTTGACGGCCACGCGCAGCCCGCCCGGCCAGCGCGCGGCGTCGCGGCAGGCCACCAGCAGCGCCCAGGCGCCGATGGGGACGATGAGGCCGCTGTCTTCGGCCAACGGGATGAAGACGGCCGGCGGCACGAGGCCGCGGACGGGGTGGCGCCAGCGCATCAGCGCCTCGAAGCCCAGCAACTTGCCGCTGGCCAGCTCGATCTGCGGCTGGTAGTGCATCTCCAGCTGGCCCGCGTCCAGGGCCTGGCGCAGGTCGGCCAGCAGGGCGAGGCGGTCCTGGGCCTCCTGCTGCAGGGCCGGCTCGTAGAGCACGAGGCGGTCGCGTCCGGCGGCCTTGGCGGCGAACAGGGCCAAGTCGGCGGCGCGCAGCAGCGGGTCGGGGGCCTGGGCGTGGCGCGGCGCGCAGGCGGCGCCGATGCTGACGCGCACGTCGATCTCATGGCCGGCGATGGGCACCGGCACGCGCAGGGCCGAGCGCAGCTGCTTGCCCAGGCGCTGCATGGCCTCGGGGCTGAGCTCGCCGCGCAGCAGCACGGCGAACTCGTCGGCGCCCAGGCGGGCGACCAGGTCGCCGCTGCCGCGCCGGGCCGCGAGGCTGTCGCGCAGCCGCTCGCCGACGGCCGCCAGCAGATGGTCGCCGGCGGCGTGGCCCAGGCTGTCGTTGACCTGCTTGAAGCAGTCCAGGTCCAGCAGCAGCACGGTGCAGGGCGAGATCGGCCCGCCGCCGCCCAGATAGAGGGCCAGGCGGCGATGGAACTGGTGGCGGTTGGCCAGGCCGGTGACGGTGTCCTGGTCGGTCAGGCGCAGCAGCTCGCGTTCGCGCTCGCGCACCTCGCTGACGTCGCTGGCCACGCCGCGCCAGCCGCCATCGCCGTCCAGGCGCCGCCCGCTCAGGGCCCACCAGACATCGGCGCCGCCGACATGCAGGTGCAGGGCGTGGTCGCGCAGCGGTTCGTGCGTCAGCAGGGCGTCGCCCAGCTGGTCCAGGCGCTGCCTGGCCTCGGCGTTGTCGGCAGGCAGGTGGCGGGACAGCAGTTCCAGCAGCGGCAGGCCGATCAGGCTTGCAGCCGGCCGGCCCAGGCGCTCAGCCATGCGCTGCGACACATGGCGCAGCCGGCCGTCGCGGCCCAGCTCCCAGAGCCAGTCGCTGGCGTGGTGTTCGAAGTCGCGCAGCAGCAGCGACACGGTCAGCCGGTCGCGCGCGGCCTCGTGCTGGGCGTGGCGGCCCTGCAGGAAGAGGCGGGCATTCAGCAGGGCCGCCATGCACAGCACGATGGCGTACAGCGGCAGCAGCGGCAGCAGGCCGTTCATCCAGGGCAGCGGCAGCAGCAGGATGCCCACCGCCAGCGTCCCGCAAGTGCCCACGATCCAGGCGATGGCCACGGCCGGCAGCAGGGCGAACATCCAGGCCGCGGCGGCGATGGCGCCGGCCATGGTGGCGACCAGCGGCGCATGCATGCCCGGCGGCACCTGCTGGGCCACCTGCAGCAGCAGGATCACATCCAGCACGCCGCCGAGGAAGAGATCCAGGGCCAGCAGCAGGCCGGCGCGCATGCCGCGAGGCGGCGCGTCGGGGGAGCGCTGCTGGCGCTCATGCCACCAGAGCAGGAAGTTGAAGCCGTTGAGGGCGATCAGGCCGATCAGCACCGGCCCGAGCGGCGCCAGCGCGGCATTCCTGCCCAGGGCCGCCAGCAGCAGGGTGATGGCGATGGCCGTCGCGATGACGGAGGCGGGCAGCTGGTCGACGACGGCGCGCCACTGGTCGCCGCGCAGCCGGGCCGCCTCGGCGGGCTCGCCCGGCACCTTCCAGGCGGCGTCGATCAGGCGCCGAAAGCCCGCCAGCGGCTGCCAGCCGGGCGCGGCGGGCAGGGCGAAAGGGGGCGAAGGCTCAACCATGGCCGGGCCATCCTAGGCGGACGCCGGCCTGCGTGGCTGTGACGCAATGCCTGAGAAATGACTTATTCCAAGGTGAGTTCTGACATCGGCGCTTTCAGCGCGAAGCCGTGTTCTCGCGCAGCATGCGCTGCATCAGCGTGAAGAAACGGTCGTAGAACTCGCCGGCGGGAATGGTTTCGGAGGCCACCTTGACGAGGGAGTCCTGGGTCGACGACAGGGGCACCGAAATGGAGCCCAGGGCGCTGACGCCCAGGCTGGCGGCCTGCGGGCTCTTCTTCAGCGCATAGCGGTCCTGCTGGGCGCTGACATAGGCGGTGGCGATCTGCTGCTTGGGGCCGTCGCCGACGCAGACGATGTTGAACGCGATCTCCACATGCACCTCGCCCTCGGGCTGGAAGTGCTTGGCACCGCGCACCAGGCCGCTGTCGGCCTTGCTGATGACATAGCCCTGGCTGAGCAGGGCACGGCGCGCGGCTTCGCAGGTGTCGTCGACATTGGCATCGAACAGCCGCGAGAAGGTCTCTTCTGCGGCAAAGCTCTCGCTCTTGTAGACCTTGCTGGATTTTTCCGGGAGGTTGGAGGGCAGGCCGCCGCAGCCGGTCAGCAACGCGCCGAGCAGCAGTGGCGCGATCAGGGAGGGAAGGCGATGCATGGCGGGATTATTCCGTCCTCAGGTTGCGCTTTGTTGCTGGCGCCGGCCAACGCCCCAGCCATGCCCGGCGATGACAGGGCTTCTCAGAGGGTGGCCAGCAGCCCCGCCAGCCAGCCGCTGGCCGCGGCCGGGCGCCACACGAGATGCACCTGCTCCACGCAGTCGTAGGGGCAGTCGGGCACCGTCAGCCGAACCAGGCCGGGCGCCTCGGCCAGCGCGAAATCGGGCAGATAGGCCAGGGCCTGGCCGCTGCGCACCAGGCTGATCAGCAGCTGCAGGTCGTCCAGCCAGAAGCGGATGCGCCGTGGCAGGCGGTCGTCGCGCCAACCGTCGGCACGCGCGCCGCGCTCCAGGCCGCAGAACATCGAATGCTGGGGGCAGGCGAAGTCGTGCTGCAGCACCTCGGCCGTCGGCACCGTGCCGCGGCCGCCCAGCGGGTGGCCTGGGCCGGCGGCCAGCTGCATGCGAATCTCGCCGATGCGCCTGGCTTCGAGGCCAGCCGGCAGGGCGGCGCCCAGGGCCACGCCGGTGACCAGGGCCAGGTCGCCCTCGCCGCGCGCCAGGGCGGCCAGGGCCGCGTCCTCGAACAACGTCACAAAGGCCAGGCTGGCCTGGGGACCGTGGGCCGACAGCCGGGCGGCCAGCGAGGCACCAAACCCCCACTGGAGTATGGCTGGCGCCAGCAGGCGGCAATGTGAGCGCAGACTCACGCCACGGAACTCGGCCTCGGTCTGCTCGGCCAGCGTGACCAGGGCCAGGGCCCGTTCGCGCAGGCGTTCACCCGCCGCATTGAGGCGGATGGCCTTGCCGATGCGGTCGAAGACGGGGGTGGCCAGCGAGGCCTCCAGCCGCTTGACCGCCTTGGACAGGGCCGAGGGCGTCTGGTGCAGATCGTCCGCCGCGGCGCGCAGATTGGCGTGGCGGGCGATGACGAGAAAGCTGCGCAGGTCGGCGATGTCCATGGCTGTTCGTGTCCTTACAGGCATCGATTGTCGACTTTGTTTTGCTTCACAGGCATTAGCTGCGGCGGGAAGATCGCCGCCATGGACGAATTCATCGACAACCAGCAGTGGCTTTACCGCCGCCATCCCGAGGGCCTGGTCGGCCCCGAGCACTACGAACTCGTCACCACGCCGCTGGCCACCGCGCTGTCGGCCGGCGAGGTGCTGGTGGAGGCGCGCTGGTGGTCGGTGGATCCGTATATGCGCATCAACCAGTCGCTCAAGCCGACCTACAACGAGCTGCCGCATGCCCTGGACACGGTGCAGACGGCCGGCGTCGTCGGCCGCGTGCTGGCCTCTTCGGTGCCGGCGCTGGCGGCGGGCGACTGGGTGGAGGGCCTGCTGGGCTGGCAGACGCATGCGCGCGTCCACCATTCGGTGCTGCGCAAGCTGGACCCGACCCTGGCGCCGCCGTCCACGGCCATCGGCGTGCTGGGCATGCCGGGGCGCACGGCCTGGTTCGGGCTGATGGAATCGGGCCATCCCAAGGCGGGCGAGGTCGTCGTCGTCTCCGGCGCGGCCGGCGCCGTGGGCTCGCTGGTGGCCCAGTTCGCGCTGAAGAACGGCTGCCGGGTTCTCGGCATTGCCGGCGGCGCGGCCAAGTGCGAATGGCTGCGCGACAAGCTCGGCCTGACCTGGGCGGTGGACTACAAGGCTCACGCCGACACGGCATCGCTCGCGAAGCAGATCAAGGCGCTGACGGGAGGCGTGGACGTCTATTTCGACAATGTCGGCGGCTGGATCACCGACGCCGTCATTCCGCTGATCAACCGCCGCGCCCGCATCGTCATCTGCGGCGCCATCAGCCAATACTCGGGCGGCCTGGATGCGCCCGAACTGGGCCCGCGCTTCCTGCATCACATGCTCTACCAGCGCGCCACCATCCAGGGCATGCTGGCGCGCGACTATCTGCACCGCATGGACGAGATGCTGCGCGTCGTCGGGCCCATGGTGCAGCGCGGTGAGATCGTGTTCGAGGAGACGGTGGTGAAAGGGTTTGAGCAACTGCCGGCAACGCTGCAGAGCCTGTTCACGTCGGATCACCGCGGCAAGCTCATCGTGGAGGCTCAGGCATGAAGCGCCGTGCGTTTGCATTCGCCGCGCTGTTGCCGGCCCTGGCTCGCGCCGAGACCGCCATGGGTGGCCACGGCATGGCCGTTTTCGGTGGCCGCGAAGGTCTGTATGCCTCGCACCTGCCGATGTTCCACACGCCGCACGACAGCCAGTTGCTGTTCCGCTTCCATCTCGCCGATGCGGCTGCCGACAAGGCCTTGCGTGAGACGCTGGCGCGTGAGCCCAAGCTGTGGACCTTCGACCCCGAGACCTTCGACCTGCTGCGCTTCTCGCCCGGCCATGCCCAGCCGCTGCGCGAGTTCAAGGCGCGCTTCTTCGAGGGCCATTTCGAGCGCGGCGGCAAGCCGCAGGCCGCGCAGCAGCGCGTGCTTGTCGACGAGGTGCTGCTGTTCCGACGCCTCAGCGCCGCGCCGCGAGAGGCAGCGACGGGACGCTATCGCCTGATCGGCCGCGGCAGTGAATGGTTCGCCTTCAAGACCATCGACCGCCGGCCGGATTTCGATCACATCGTGCGCCTGCAAGCGCCCGAGACGAAGGGTGAGATCGACGTGGCATTGCGCGGCCTCAACCGGCCTGACGTGCAGCGCGCCTTCAAGGCCAGGGCCGTCACCGAGATCTACTTCGAGACCGGGGACCTGCGCTGAGGGCAAGCGTCCCGCCCTCAGAGCCGCGTCCACAGGATCACCGCGATGATGGCCAGGCACATGGCCGAATTGCCGGCGTTGACGGCAATGGCGCGGTTGCAGCGCCGGCCGTTCTGTTCCCACAGCCACAGCGCCATCGTCGTGTTGCCGCCGAGGAAGCACAGCCAGGTCCACAGGGAGTGCTGGCTGGAGTCCCCACTTTCCAGCAGGGCGCCTATGGTCGGCATGTAGGCGAGCACGCGGATGGAGTTGAAGAGGGCGAAAGCGCCGCCGAGGACGGCGAGATAGGCGTCGTGGGCGTGGCGGGCTCGGGCGCTGCGCAGAATGGCGCGGTTGGGCATGTGGATCTCCCCTGGGTTGACCCTGGCTCGGCACGGGATGGTGCCAACCCAACCAGACGCATTTCAGGGGCCGAAGCTGTCATGTCCGCGCCGAAATTCCCCGCCAATGGCAGGATTCACGTCGGCCTATACATTGCGTGCCAGCGTCCGGCCTGTGCAACGCCGGCCTTTTCACGGAGCCCCCATGGACCAACCCAGCGTCACCCTGATCCAGCGCCAGGGCTACCAGTTCGAACACCACTACGCACCCGGCATCGCGGTACTGCTGTCCGACGAGCCCGCGCCCATGGGGACCGGCCTCGGGCCCGACCCCGTCGAGCTGCTGGCTTCAGCCGTCGGCAACTGCCTCAGCGCTTCTCTGTGGTTCGCCTGCCAGAAGTACAAGGACGACCCCTCGCCGCTGCGCACCGAGGTCAAGGCGGCCGTCGGCCGCAATGAGCGCAACCGCAACCGCGTGCAGGGGCTGATCGTCGACCTGCACCTGGGCAAGCCAGCCGCCGAGCTGGCTCACATCCAGCGTGTGCTGGATACCTTCGAGGACTTCTGCACCGTCACGCAGAGCGTGGCGCCGGCCGTGCCGGTGACGCTGCGGGTGCTGGACAGCACGGGCGCCGTGCTGAAGGGCTAGGCGGGCATCTCCAGGCCCAGCTCCTTCAGGATGGCCTCGCGCAGCTGATCCATCTCCGGGCTGATCAGCCGCCGCGGATGCGGCATGTCCAGCTCGAAGCGGGCCTGGATGCGGGTGGGCCGCGCCGACAGCACGAGGATGCGGTCGGCCATGTAGAGGGCCTCGTCGACGTCGTGGGTGATGAGCAGCACGGTGTGCTTCTCCTCGGCCAGGATGCGCAGCAGCTCGTTGCGCATGCGCAGATTCATCAGCGCGTCCAGGGCCGAGAAGGGCTCGTCCAGGTAGAGGATCTCGGGCTTGACGATGAAGGCCCGCGCCAGCTCCACGCGCTTGAGCATGCCGCCCGACAGCTCGTGCGGGTAGGCGTTCTCGAAGCCCTTCAGCCCCACCATGGCGGCGTAGTGGTCGGCCAGCGCGGCCTTGTCGGCGCCATGCTTGTCGCTGAGGCCGAACATCAGGTTCTGCTGCACGGTCAGCCAGGGGAAGACCGAGCCGTATTGCGAAATGACGATGCCTTGCGGGCTGGGCCCCGGATGGGGTTGGCCGTCGATGAGCAGCGCACCGCCGTCGGGCTTCTCGAAGCCGGCCAGGATGTTCATCAGCGTGGACTTGCCGCAGCCCGAGGGGCCGACGATGGCGACGAACTCGCCCTCGGCCACCTCGAAGTCCACGCCGTCGATGACGGGCAGCTTGCCGCCCTTGGCGGCCTTGAAGCTCTTGGTCAGGCCTTTGACAGCGATCTTTGGAGTCTTGTTATCGGACATAGCGCCACCGCACCGTTTTCAGTTTCTCGAGCAGGCGCGTGATGCCGTCGAGCATCAGGCCGATGAAGCCGATGAGGATCATGGCGGCGATGACGAGGTCGTAGCGGTTGCCGGCGTTGCGCGAGTCCATGATGAGATAGCCCAGGCCCGAACGCAGCGCGATCATCTCGGCCGCCACGACGACCAGCCAGGCCACGCCGATGCCGATGCGCATGCCGACGATGATCTCCGGCAGCACGGCCGGGATGACGACGCGGCGGAACATGACGCCGCGCGACACGCCGAAATTGGCCGCCGCGCGCAGATAGCGCCGGTCGATGGTGTTCACGCCCGCGGTCGTCTGCACGATGAGCGGGAACACCGAGGCCATGAAGATCAGGAAGATGGGTGAGGCCTCGCCGACGCCGAACCACAGGATGGCCAGCGGGATCCAGGCGATGGGCGAGATCGGCCTCAGCATCTGGAAGATGGGGTTGAAGGTGCGGTAGGCGCCCGCCACCCAGCCCATCCACAGGCCCAGCGGGATGCCGATCAGCATCGCGAAGCCGAAGCCCACGCCGACGCGGTAGAGCGAGGCCGTGATGTGCTCCCACAGCGTGCCGTCCTCGGCCAGCTCCAGCGTGCCGGTGACGACCTGCCAGGGGGTCGGGAAGATGGGGCTTTCGGTGTGATCGACGATCCACCACCACGCCACGATGACGAGGGCGATGACGGCCAGCGGCGGCAGGATCTTGGCCAGGCGCGAGTTCAAGCGGAGGTCTCCGGTGCGTTGTTCTTGTTGCGGTGCTGCCAGCGCCACTTCAGCCGCTGCCAGCCCGCCTCGGGCGTGGGCGCGACGATGACGGCCATCTGGCCGCTGGCGTGGGCGCTGCAGGCAAAGCTGTAGGTCGAGGCGACCTCGAAGGGCAGGCGAAAACTCTGGCCCGGCATGATGAGAACGGGGCCGAACTGCTGCGGCACTTCGTCCTTGTTGCGCAGCAGCAGCTGGTCGTTGAGCCCGAGCGTCAGGTGGATGGTGTCGGGCAGGATCTCGACCTTGTCGCCGGCCATGCGGCGCGCATAGGTGCCGGCCGGGATCTCGAACAGCTCGTCTCTTGAGGACAGCTCCAAGGGAGCGAAGGCAGCCCAGGCCAATGGCGCCAGCGCCACCACCGGCAGGAGCCAGAGTAGACGTTTCACGTCAGTTGTCCGTCCCGTTTTCGGGCCGAGCGACGGGCCGCTCCCTAGCCGGCCCGCGCTGGCGATGTGCTTGCCGGTCGATCCGGCAAGCATCGCCGTCCCCTCGGGGGACCGGCCAAGGTACTCCTTGGACGAGGGGCTTCATCTCACCAGCAGCAATTGGATGTCGTGCACGAAGTCCTTGGCCTCGTGGCCATAGGGCATCATGGCCCGCAGCTTGCCCGTGCGGTCGATCAGCCAGACCGAGGTCGAGTGGTTCATGCCATAGGCATTGGGCTGCTTGGCGGCGATCTTCTCGGCGACGACGCCATAGCGCTTGCGCATGGCGGCCAGCTTGTCGGGCGTCTCGGTGCCGCCGACAAAGCTCTTGTCGAAGGCTTCAAGGTATTGGCGGATGCGGTTCACGTCGTCGCGCTCGGGGTCGACGGTCACATAGACGACCTGCACATCGGCGGCGGACGCGCCCAGCTGCTTGCGCGCCTGGGCCAGGGTGGCCAAGGTCGTGGGGCAGACCTCGGGGCAGTGGGTGAAGCCGAACACCAGCAGCACCAGCTTGCCCTTGAAGCGAGCCAGGCTGAGCGGCGCGCCGTCGCTGCCCTTGAGCGCGAACTCGGGCGCAGCTTGGGCGGGCTCGAAGACACCGGCCTTCAGACGCGGCGAGTTGGCGAGGACTGGCGCCGGCAGAGCGGCCAGCAGCAGCAAACGGCGCTTCATATCAGTCGCCCGTTTCGCACGTGACACCCAGGCATTGCGGGCCGAGCGCTGGGCCGCTCCCGAGCCGGCCCGTATGGGCGATGTGCAGCGCTGCAGGGCTGGGCGAGGGGCTCACCTTCATATCGTGATGGGCGCCGCCTTGGTCGCCTTGACGAAACTCTCGTCCACGTATTTCTCGTAGGCGATGGGCTGCTTGATGGTGCCGGCCTCGATGGACAGCTGCATCAGCTCGTCGAACTCGGCGCGGATCATGCGCAGGTCGCCATAGGTGACGCGGTCCGTCGGGTTCTCCATCACGAAGCGCAGGATGTTGGGGTCCTGGTTGAAGAACTTGCGGCCGGCGGCGATCTGGATGGCCTTCTCGCGGTTGGCCGGTCCCAGGTCCAGCCAGTTGCCGGCGCCCTGCACGTGGTCGACCAGGTTCTGCACCAGCGGGCGGTTGTCCTTGATGAGTTCCTCGCGCACCGTCAGCACGCAGCAGATGTAGTTGCGCCATTCGTCGCGCGTCATGCGCAAGGGCTTGGCATAGCCGGCGCGCTGGGCGGCCGCGCCGAAGGGCTCGCCGGTGCAGTAGGCATCGACGGCCTTGGCGTAGAGGGCGGCCGGCATGTCGGGCGGCGGCATCTCGACGATCTGGATGTCCTTCGGACTCATGCCCTCCTGGGCCAGCATCTTGCGCAGGAACAAAAAGTCCACCGCGAAGCGGCTGGGGATGGCGATGCGCTTGCCCGTCAGGTCCTTGAACTTCTTGTAGGGCGAGTCGGTGCGCACCATGATGACGGCGCCCGAGCGGTGGCCCAGGGACACGACCTTGACCGGGATCTTCTTGTCCGCCAGGTCCATGACCAGGGGCGCCAGCATGTAGGCGGCCTGGATGTTCCCCGTCATCAGCGATTCCTTGATCTCGGGCCAGCCGTTGTACTTGCTGTACTCGAACTTGAAGGCCTCGTTGCCGGCCGCCTTGTTGTTGGCGGCGCGCGCCGAGCAGGCGATGGGTAAGGTCAGATTGCAGGTCACCGGCAGGCCGCCGACGATCAGCGGACCAGGCGCGGCGGCGGCCGAAAGCGGCAATGCCGCGGCCATGGCGCCTTGCAGCAGGTGGCGGCGGTTCGGTCCGGCCGGCGGCGGGGAAGAGGGCAGTTCGGAATTCATGACAGCGGTTTCGGCAATGTGCCCGCTCGGCGCTCACTGTCCATCCGGGTTGACCGAATTGTGCCTATGTACCTACCTGAGCTGCTCCCAGCCCAGGCCGTGCTTGAGCAGGTATTTGCGCAGCCGGTCGGCGTCGTTGACGACCTGGCGCTTGTCCCGTGAGTGCTGGAAGAGCCGTCTCCCGGCGTCGGACAGGCTGCGGCTCTGGCGGCAGACCTCGGCCACGGCCTGGAGCTGGAGCTGGTCGAACAGGTCCAGGGCCTGCCAGGCCTCCTCGCCCAGGACGCCGGCCAGGTCGACCTTGGCGCCGGTGTCGACGGCGTCGCGCTGCCACATCCAGCGCAGGCGCTGGATTTCGGCGTCCACGAGGGCCGTGTCGATGCGGCCGCCCTCGGCCAGCGTGGCCAGGCGGGTGATGCTGGCGGACAGGTCACGGAAGTTGCCGCTCCAGTGGGCGTCGGCGGACTGGGCAAAGGCCAGATAGCGCGCCCGCGCCTCGGTGTTGAAGCGCACCGCCTGCTTGAGCTCGGCGCCGGCGCGCTGCAGCAGGTGGTCGATATTGGGCGCCAGGTCCTCGGGCCGCTCGGCCAGGCCGGGCAGGGTGTAGGACCACAGGTTGATGCGGGCGAACAGGTCTTCGCGGAAGCGCCCGGCCGCCACCTCCAGGCGCAGATCGCGGTTGGTGCCGGCCACGAGCTGGAAGTCGCTGGCCACTTCGCGGTCGGCGCCGACAGGGAAGAACTTCTTCTCCTCCACCGCCTTCAGCAGCATGGCCTGTTCGTCGGCGCCGAGCTCGCCGATCTCGTCCAGGAAGAGCACGCCGCCGTGCGCCGCGCGCAGCAGCCCGGCACGGTCGGCCGCGGCGCCGGTGAACGAACCCTTCTTGTGGCCGAACAGCGTGGAAGCGGCGCCATCTCCGCGCAGCGTCGCGCAATTCACCTCGACGAAGTCGCCGGCCACCTGGTGGCGGGCCTTCTTCAGCTCGTACATGCGTCGCGCCAGATGCGACTTGCCGGCGCCGGTCGGCCCCGTCAGCAGCACCGGCGCACGCGAGCGCACGGCCACGCGCTCGATCTCCTCGATCAGCGCGTTGAAGGCGGCATTGCGCGTGGCGATGCCGCTCTTCAGGAAGTCCAGCGCATCGGCCTGGGCCTGCTCGAAGCGGCGCGCCAGGTCGTCGTAGCGGGACAGGTCCAGATCGATCAGCGTCCAGGTGCCGGCGTTGCCGCGAGTCTGGCGCTTGGGCGGCGAGGTCTGCAGCAGCACGCCGGGGATGAAGCGCGACTCGACGAGCAGGAAGAGGCAGATCTGGCCGACGTGGGTGCCGGTGGTGATGTGCACCCAGTACTCCTCGGCATCGAGGTCGAAGTCATAGGTGCTCACCCAGTCGTAGAGGGCGCCATAGACCTCGCCGAAGTCCCAGGGGTCGCGCACGCCCATGGGCGCGCGACGCACCTCGGTCTGCGGCGAGACCGAGGCGATGTCGCGGCTGACCTGCTCGGCCAGGCCGATGTGGCCCGGGGCGTGCAGCAGCTCGATGCGGTCCACCAGCAAGTCCTCATGCTGGGCGATGGACACGGTTGGCCGCCACTTCTCCCAACGGCCGGCGCCTTGGCCGCTGTCCAGCTGGCTGCCCAGGAAGCCGATCATGACCTTGCGCTTGGGCATAGACGATGGACTAGTTGGCTAGCTCAAATTCTAGGTCGCGAGGCCGCGCTGAGCACCGCCGCGCCACCAGTCCTGTCTGAACTAGCAGCAATTTCCTTCCAAATCAACGACTTATAAATTTCTTCATCAGCGCTCTCGAAAGCTGGCACAGCCGTTGCAAAAGCTAGCGGCACAAGTTGAATGCAATCGAGACGAACATGGTCAACACCCAACTCTTCCACACCGCCAAGGGCGCCCTGCTGCCCGCCGCGACGGCGCGGAACCAAGCCGGCGCTGCGGCCTATGCGCTGAGCCCGCGCCACCAGCTGGCCCAGCTCGCCGCCACCGGCTGCCTGAACTCCACCTTCTATGCCGACGCCGAAGCCCAGCTCGATCAGATGCTGGCCCTGGCCCAATCCGTCGAGCCCGAATTCGTCGCCAAGACCGCGATCTATGCCCGCCAGGCCCATATGAAGGACATGCCCGTGCTGCTGGCCGCCCAGCTGGCCGTGCGCGACGTGGCCCTGCTGGCCAAGGTGTTCGGCCGCGTGGTCGACAACGGCAAGACGCTGCGCGGCTTCGTGCAGATGCTGCGCAGCGGCCAACTCGGCCGCAAGTCGCTGGGAACGCGGCCCAAGAGGCTGGTGCAGCAATGGCTGCTGTCGGCGACCGAGCAGCAACTGCTGAACGCCGCCGTCGGCACCACGCCGTCGCTGGCGGACGTGGTGAAGATGGTCCACCCCAAGCCTCTGGAGGCCTGGCGCGCTGCCTGGTTCGCCTGGCTGATCGGCCGCCCGTTTGATGCCGCCGCACTGCCTCCGCTGACCGCCGCCTTCGAGCGCTTCAAGCGCGAGCTGGCCGAGGGGAAGACGCCGGCCGAAGTGCCTGCCGTGCCCTTCCAGCTGCTGACTGCATTGCCGCTCAAGACTGAGCACTGGGCCCAGATCGCCCGCGACGGCTCCTGGCAGATGCTGCGCCAGAGCCTGAACACCTTTGCCCGCCAAGGCGTGTTCGGTGTGAAGGGCCTGGAGGCCGTCGTGGCCGACAAGCTGCGCGATCCGGAAGCGGTTCGTCGTGCCCGTGTGCTGCCCTTCCAGCTGCTGTCGGCCTACAAGGCTGCGGCGGATGTCCCGGGGCAAGTGCGCGAAGCGCTGCAGGACGCCCTCGACGTGGCGCTGGCCAATGTGCCGGCTTTCGAGGGCCGCGTGGTCGTCTGCCCGGACGTGTCCGGGTCGATGAGCTCGCCGGTGACGGGCAACCGTGGTTCCGCGACGTCCAGCGTGCGTTGCATCGACGTGGCGGCCCTGGTGGCCGCGGCGATCCGCGCCAAGAACCGGCAGGCCCGCGTGCTGCCCTTCGAGCAGGACGTCGTGAAGCTGCAGCTGAACCCGCGTGACTCGGTGCTGACGCAGGCCCAGGCCCTCGCCGCCATCGGCGGTGGCGGCACGAACTGCAGTGCGCCGCTGGCCTTGCTGAATCGCGAGAAGGCCGAGGTGGATGTGGTGATCCTGGTTTCGGACAACGAATCCTGGGTCGATGCGAACCGCCGCGGCGCGACGCAGACGATGCGCGAGTGGGAAGTGCTGAAGCAGCGCAACCCGCAAGCGCGCCTGATCTGCCTGGACCTGCAGCCCTATGCGACCACGCAGGCCGCGGAGCGCATCGACATCATGAATGTCGGCGGCTTCTCGGACGCCGTGTTCACGATGATGGCGCGCTTTGCCGCAGGGCAGACGGGCGCCGAGCACTGGGTGGGCGAGATCGAAAAGATCCAGCTCGACCCGCAGTAGCAGAAGAAGTTTGAAGGGGTGGCTCGGGCGAATGCCCGCAGGACTACAGCACCATCAGGTCGCGCAGGCCCGCTAGCCTGCAACGGAGAACCCGTAGACCGCGTCTTGCGATCCTGGTCGCTCGAGTCGCCCCTCTTTTGATATTTGCGTCGTCGCGTGGCGAATGCCGATGGGATTACATCGATAAGGATCTCATCACCCGTTGGTCGCCACGCGGGGGCCTTTGTTTTCCGGTGCGAATGCCGGCAGGACTACATCTTGGTACGCCGGGGGTTCGACTCCCCAGCCTCGGGCAACCGGGGCGGCTAACGTCTTGTCCATCTAGTCGCACCTTTTTGATTGTTTTCGGCGTCGCCAGGCGAATGCCGGTGGAACTACAGCCTTCAACGCTCGTGGTCACGGGTTCGCTCAAGGCCGCTTGCGGCCTTGGACCTGCGAAGCAGGGGCCGAAGGCCGAGGGCGACAGCCCGAGCAATCCCGGCGGTCATTTTTGAGAAGAACATGGACAAGAACTACAACCTCTCCCAGCCCGAAGGCGGCGTGCCCATCAAGGCCTGGACCCGTGGCGTGCCCGTGGAGCCCAAGGCGCTGGAACAGCTGGCCAACGCGGCCAAGCTGCCGGTCGTCTTCAAGCATGTGGCCGCCATGCCCGACGTGCACGTCGGCATCGGCGCGACCGTGGGCTCGGTGATCCCGACGCTGAAGGCCATCATCCCGGCGGCCGTCGGCGTGGACATCGGCTGCGGCATGATGGCCTGCAAGACGACGCTGACCGCCGAGGACCTGCCCGACAACCTGGGTCCGCTGCGCAGCGCCATCGAGCGCGCCGTGCCCCACGGCTCCGCGCCCAAGCACCGCGGCCGCGACCCCGGCGCCTGGGAGAACCCGCCCGACCTGGTGGACCAGGCCTGGGCCGGCCTCGTCGATGAGTTCGACGCGCTGTGCGAGCTGCACCCGCGCATCAAGAACACCAACAACCGCAAGCACCTGGGGACGCTGGGAACCGGCAACCACTTCATCGAGGTCTGCCTGGACGAGGCCGGCTCGGTCTGGTTCATGCTGCACTCGGGATCGCGCGGCGTGGGCAATGCCATCGGCACCCATTTCATCGAGCTGGCCAAGAAGGATGCCGAGCAGCACCAGCGCAACCTGCCCGACAAGGACCTGGCCTATTTCGAGGAAGGGGCTCAGTACTTCGGCGACTATGTGCGCGGCGTGGGCTGGGCTCAGCGCTTCGCGGCCAAGAACCGTGAGGTCATGATGGCCAACCTGGTCGCCACCGTGCGCACCGTCATCACCAAGCCTTTCGAGGCCCATGTGGAAGCGGTCAACTGCCACCACAACTATGTGCAGCAGGAGCACCACTTCGGCCATGACGTGTTCGTGACCCGCAAGGGCGCCGTGAGCGCCAAGCGCGGCCAGCTGGGCATCATTCCGGGCAGCATGGGTGCGCGCAGCTTCATCGTGCGCGGCCTGGGCAACCCGGAGAGCTTCGACAGCTGCAGCCACGGCGCCGGCCGCGTGATGAGCCGTACGCAGGCCAAGAAGATGTTCACGCTGGCCGACCAGGTCAAGGCGACCGAAGGCGTCGAGTGCCGCAAGGACGCGGACGTCATCGACGAGATCCCGATGGCCTACAAGGACATCGACGCCGTGATGGCCGCGCAGCGCGACCTGGTGGAAGTGGTCTACACGCTGAAGCAGGTGGTCTGCGTGAAGGGTTGAGTGCCGCGTTCAGGCGATGCGGTGCTGCGGGCAGGCGGCCCCATGGAGGAAGTCCCGTGAAGAGCAACAAACAACGTCGAGCCGAGATCAAGCAGCTTCGCCTGGAGCGTGCGGCGCGCGCTGAGGCGCGCGTTCACGGCGGCGGTGCCATGGACGTGCGCGCCTTGCGGGCGCTGGGCGCAGAGCCTGCCGACCAGGAGCTGCTTGATCGCCACAACGCCCGACGCTGCGTCGCCCCGCCTGCGTTTTACGTGGATAGGCCCTTCCGTTGCCGAGACTGCGGTTCGCAGGAGGTGTGGACGGCCAAGCAGCAAAAGTGGTGGTACGAGACCATCGGTGCCAACCTCGACAGCGGCGCGGCCCGATGCCTGAGCTGTCGGCGCCTGCGTCGCGCAGCCATCGGCAAAGCTCAGGCCGTTCCCGGTGCGGATCTGTTGCGTCAGGAGGTCGCCTGGTTGCGCAGCGTGGGCGCATCGCGTCCCGATGCCGAGACCGAACGCCGTGTGGAGGCGGCGCTGGCCAGCAAGTGGGACGGCGTGCGCAAGGTTGCGATCGAGGTCCTGGGCCGTTGGGGCCGACAGCGGGATATCGAGCGCCTTCGCGCCTGGGCCACGGATGAGCAGCTGCCCTGGTACAGCGGGCCGCGTCGGGCGGCTGCGCAAGCGCTCGAGGTCGCCGAAAAGGGCTGCCTCAGCAACTCGCCCTGACGCGCCGACGGCCCAGCCGCAGCGGCGCGGTCGCAAATGACTTCATACCTTCATGAACAACGAAGAAACGACGACGAATATCACTGAGCGTCAGGAACGCCCAGGCCGTTGCGCGCCTGTCTTCACGACCGGGCGCGCGATTGAACTCGATGGCGCCTCCGGCGAAGGCGGCGGCCAGATTCTGCGCACCGGCCTGGCCCTGGCCATGTGCACCCGCCAGGCGGTGCGCTTCAACCGCATCCGCGCCGGCCGTGCCAAGCCGGGCCTGATGCGCCAGCACCTGGCCTGCGTGCAGGCGGCGGCTGCGGTCAGCCATGGCGCTCGTGTGGAAGGCGCCGAGCTGGGTTCGCAGACCCTGGTCTTCGAGCCCGGCGAGGTGCGTGCTGGCGAGCATCACTTCCATATCGGCTCGGCCGGCAGCTGCACCCTGGTGCTGCAGACCGTGTTGCCGGCCCTGATGACGGCAGCGGGCGAGAGCCAGCTGACGTTGTCGGGCGGTACGCACAACCCGATGGCGCCGCCCTTCCATTTCCTGGAGCGCAGCTTCGCGCCGCTGTTGCAGAAGCTGGGCGTGGGCCTGGAGCTGAAGCTGATGCGGCATGGCTTCTATCCGGCCGGCGGTGGGCGCTTCACGGCGCGCATCACGCCGGCCGCGCAGCTGACGCCGGTGGACGTACTGACCCGTGGCGAGCGTCTGGACGCTTTCGCGGAATGCCTGTCGCCCGGCATCCCTTGTCGCATCGCCTGGCAAGAACTGTCGCTGCTGGGTGAGCGCATGAACTGGCCGCGTGACAAGCTGCTGCAAGGCGGCGCCCGACAGGACGAAGGTCCGGGCAATGCGCTGATGGCGACGCTGGTGTACGGCGAAGTCACCGAGCTGTTCACGAGCTTCGGCGAGAAGGGCCGCCCGGCCGAGCAGGTGGCGCTGGAGGCGGTGCACGCCGTGCAGGACTATCTGCGCAGCGAAGGGGCGCTGGGTGAGCATCTGACCGACCAGTGGATGCTGCCGCTGGCCCTGGCCGTGCAGTCCACCGGCCGATCTGCTGCCTTCACCTGCAGCCAACTCAGCGGACATGCGCGCACCCAGATCGAGTCCATCACGGCCTTCCTGCCCGTGCGCTTCTCGACCGAGAAGCTGGAGCGGGCCTGGCAGGTGACGATCAGCCCCGCCTGAAAGAAAAACGCCGGCGTGAGCCGGCGTTTCCATTGGGGCTGGCCCAAAGCTTTACGGGTACAGGCCGCGCTCTTCACGCGCCTGCAGCACCCGCGTGCAGGCCACCGTGAAGGCGGCGGTGCGCAGCGGGATCTTGTGCTGCTCGCCCGTTTCCCAGATGTGCTTGAAGGCGCCGATCAGGATCTTGTCCAGGCGGACATTGATCTCGTCCTCGGTCCAGAAGAAGGACGAGAAGTCCTGCACCCACTCGAAATAGGACACGGTCACGCCGCCGGCGTTGGCGATGACGTCGGGCACGACGACGATGCCGCGGTCGGCCAGCACGGCCTCGCCGTCAGGCGTGGTCGGGCCGTTGGCGCCTTCCAGCACCAGGCGGGTCTGGATGCGCTGGGCGCGCTCGGCCGTGATCTGGCCTTCCAGGGCGGCCGGGATCAGGATGTCGGTCTTGATGTCCCAGAAGTCTTCGTTGGCGATCATGTCGCCGCCCTTGAAGCCGGCCACGCCACGGGCCAGGGCCACGTGGTCGAGCAGGCTCTGCATGTCGAAGCCGTTGTGGTTGACGATGGTGCCGGTGTGGTCCTGCACGCAGACGATCTTGGCGCCGTTGGCGGCGAACAGCTTGGCGGCGATGGAGCCGACGTTGCCGAAGCCCTGCACGGCGACGCGGGCGCCTTCCATGTCGATGCTCAGGCGGCGCATGGCTTCACGGCCGACGACGAAGACACCGCGGCCGGTGGCGGCCACGCGGCCCAGCGAGCCGCCCAGGGGGATGGGCTTGCCGGTGACGACGCCGGTCGCCGTGGCGCCGACGTTCATCGAATAGGTGTCCATCATCCAGGCCATGATCTGGCCGTTGGTGTTGACGTCGGGCGCCGGGATGTCCTGGTTGGGCCCGATGATGATGCCGATCTCGCTGGTGTACCGGCGCGTAACCTTTTCCAGTTCCTTCATCGACAGCAGCGACGGATCCAGGCGGATGCCGCCCTTGGCGCCGCCATAGGGCAGGTTGACGGCGGCGTTCTTGATCGTCATCCAGCCCGACAGGGCCATCACTTCTTCCAGCGTCACGTCGGGGTGGTAGCGCACGCCGCCCTTGCCGGGGCCGCGTGTCAGGCTGTGCTGGACGCGGTAGCCCTCATAGTGGGCGATGGTGCCGTTGTCCAGCTCGATGGGGATGTCGACGATGAGGGCGCGCTTGGGGCGGCGCAGGGTCTCGACCCAGCGGCTGAGGCCGCCCAGATAGGGTTCGACGGCATCGATCTGCGACAGATAGGTCCCCCACGGGCTGTTCCGCGTGGGCGAGACAAACGACAGGTTGGGCATGAAATGCTCCGTAACTTTTGAGTGGGGCGAACGGTATCCCGAAGCTCGCCCGTCCCGCCACGACTTGTCTAGCCAAGTGCGTATGCGCTCATGCAAGGCGTGCATGGCATCGGTTTCCAGTGCCGGATTTCACGTCCGAGACGGCCTGCCGGCCGCCTTGCTGCCGCCCGCATACCATGCGGCGGTGACTTCCCTTGACCTCGCCCTGCTCTATCTCGTGGCTGCCGTCCTCGGGGTGGTCATCTGCCGCTCCCTGAAGCTGCCGCCCATGCTGGGCTATCTGGCGGTCGGCGTGCTGATCGGGCCCAATGCCCTGGCCTTTGCCCATGATTCGGCCAGCATCCAGTACCTGGCGGAGTTCGGCGTCGTCTTCCTGATGTTCGCCATCGGGCTGGAGTTCAACCTGCCCAAGCTCAGGGCCCTGAAGACGGCCGTCTTCGGCATCGGCATGGCCCAGGTGGCGCTGACGATTGCCGGCGCCATGGCCGGCAATGCGCTGCTGATCGTCGGCTTCGCCATGCTGGGCGTCGCCTGGGAGATGGGCTGGCAGGGCTCGCTGGTGCTGGGCTCGGCCATGGCCATGAGCTCGACGGCCATCATCGTCAAGCTGATGGCGGAAAGGCTGGAGCTGGAGAGCCCCCACGGCAAGCTCGTCATGGGCGTGCTGCTGTTCCAGGATCTGGCCGTGGTGCCGCTGCTGGTGCTGATCCCGGCCCTGAACAGCAGTGGCAGCGAGATGATGAGCGCCCTGGCCTGGGCCGGGTTGAAGGCCGCCGCCCTGTTGACCCTGCTGCTCTATGGCGGCCAGAAGGCCATGCGCTGGTGGCTGACCCTGGTGGCCCGGCGCAAGAGCGACGAGCTCTTCATGCTCAACCTGCTGCTCGTGACCCTGGGCCTGGCCTGGCTGACCGAGCACTTCGGGCTCAGCCTGGCCCTGGGCGCGTTTGTCGCCGGCATGCTGATCTCGGAGACGGAATACCGCCACCAGGTGGAGACCGACATCCGGCCCTTCCACGATGTGCTGCTGGGCCTGTTCTTCATCACCATCGGCATGAAGCTGGACTGGCGGCCGTTGGTGGACAGCTGGTGGCTGGTCATCCTGCTGACGCTGGCCCCGGTGGTGGCCAAGTTCGCGCTGATCGCCGCGCTGGCCCGTCTCTTCAAGTCGCCGCCCGGCGTGGCCCTGCGCACCGGCCTCTACCTCGCCCAGGCCGGCGAGTTCGGCTTCGTGCTGCTGACCCTGGGCGCGCAGCACAACCTGGTGGCACCGCAGTGGGTCAGCCCGGTGCTGGCCAGCATGGTGCTGTCCATGCTGATGACACCCATCCTGGTCATGTACAGCAACCGCATCGTCATGAAGCTGTCCAGCAGCGACTGGCTGATGCAGTCGGTGCAGCTGACCACCATCGCCAAGAAGAGCATCCAGTCCGAGGCCCACGTCATCATCTGCGGCTACGGCCGCTCGGGCCAGAACCTGGCCCGCCTGCTGGAAGGCGAGCACATCCCCTACATGGCCCTGGACCTGGACCCCGACCGCGTGCGCCAGGCCGCGGCGGCCGGCCAGAGCGTCGTCTTTGGCGATGCCGCCAAGGTGCAGAGCCTGATGGCTGCGGGCCTGGCGCGGGCCAGCGCCGTGGTGGTCAGCTATCACGACACACCTTCGGCGCTGAAGATCCTCGACCTCGTGCGCGCCCATGCCGCCCACGTGCCCGTCGTCGTGCGCACCATCGACGACACCGACCTCGAGAGGCTCAAGACCGCCGGCGCCACCGAGGTCGTGCCCGAGGCCATCGAGGGCTCGCTGATGCTGGCCTCGCATGCGCTGGCCCTGGTCGGCGTGCCGATGCGCCGCGTGATCCGCATCACCCGCGATGCGCGGGACAAGCGCTACGGCCTGCTGCGCGGCTACTTCCATGGTGCCGACGATGACACCGTCGACGAGCTCGACCAGGCCCGGTTGTCCTCCGTCACCCTGCCCACCGCCAGCCCGCATGCCGGCAAGCTGCTGGACGACCTGGCCCTGCACGCCCTCGGTGTGGCCGTCGTGTCGCTGCGGCGCGCCACCGGCAAGGGCCTGCTGGTCGACGGCGCGACACTGGCCGGCGGCGATACCCTGGTCATCAGCGGCAGCCCGCAGGCCCTGGCCCTGGCCGAGGAAAAGCTGCTGGCGGGCTAGCGCGCCAAGGCTTCGACGCGGCGCTTGTCGGTCAGCTGCGGCAGCAGGCGGCGCGAGCCCTCGACGCTCAGGTGGCCGGAGTCGCGGTAGTAGGCCAGGCCATCGCTGTCGGCGGTGCGGCAGCGGCCGGCCTGGCACAGCGAGGCGTCCAGCCACAGCACCGGCACGCCAGCCTCGCTCTCGAAGCGCTTCAACAAGGCCACCGCCCGTTGCAGCTGCAGCGGCGCTTCGGCGGGTGTGATGCTGCAGTCGGCCGGCGCGCCCAGCGTGAGCTGCTGCTGCTGCCGGCGCGCCACGCAGGCCCCGGCATCGAGGCCGCCCTTGGGCGGGGGTGAGACCCACAGCAGCCGCTTGCCCCGGGCGCGCAGGGACTCGGCCAGCTGCGTGGCGGCTGCCACCAGCGCGTCCTCCGCCTTCCCTTGCGGCACCTCGCTTTCCTGCCCCGCCTCGAACTTCAGCAGATGCCCGCCTGGCGGCCCCAGATATTGCGTCAGCTGGCTGGACAGCAGCACCAGCCGAGGCGACTCGGGAGCCGACAGCGCGTCCAGCGCGGAGCGGTTGAAGCGTTCGCACTGGCGGGCCCAGTCGCGGGTGAAGCTGGCGCCGGCCGACGCCTCGGGCCGCCAGGGGGCGATGCCGGGCAGGGGGCCGCAGGAAGACTCGGTGACCTGCAGCAGCCCGGGGGCCATGACGGCAAGACCCGGTACGAGATGCATGGCATAGGAGTCGCCCCAGACCGCCCAGCCGGGCAGCCTGGCGCTGCGGCATTCGGGCCTGTCCACCCAGCGCTCCCATTGATCGCAGCGGGCCGCAAAGCCGTAGTTGGGCCGGCGCGCATCGGGCTGGCCTGGGTCCGGCGCCGCGGGCAACAGCAGGGGCAGCAGCGCGAGGGCAGCGGTCGCCAGCAGCACGACCCCCCAGGCCTTGGGCGTGCGCGGCAGTGGCCAGCGCCGCGTCGTCTGCTCCACATAGCGCCACAGCAGCCAGGCCAGCGGCAGCGCGATCGCGGCAGCCGCCCACCGGCCCCACGCCAGGCCGGGTGCGTC
The DNA here is from genome assembly GCF_059415865.1 of Roseateles sp. GW821-FHT09H10. Classification (NCBI taxonomy): domain Bacteria; kingdom Pseudomonadati; phylum Pseudomonadota; class Betaproteobacteria; order Burkholderiales; family Sphaerotilaceae; genus Roseateles; species Roseateles sp. GW821-FHT09H10. The sequence goes on from NZ_JBWKOB010000002.1 coordinate 1,127,577, forward strand.
GCGGCTGCCGACCCAGGCGTTGTTGACGAGGGCGATCAGCGGCCAGTGCACGAGATAGAGGGAATAGGACAGGTCGCCCAGCCGCACGACGGGAGCGAGGACGCGAGGCGCCTCTGACCGGCCCGCACTGAGCAGCAGGGCAGCGGTCGCGACGCAGATCAGCAGGGCATTGGCGCCCGGATGCCCGATGCCCTGCCAGTCCGGCAAGGGCTGCAGCGGCAGGCTCGCGAGCAGCAGGGCGGCCGGCCACCGCGCGACGGCAGGCGCGCGCCAGCCGATCGCATGGACCCAGGCGGCCAGCGAGCCTATGCCCAGTTCCCAGGCGCGGCCGGGCAGCAGGTAGAAGGCCGCACTCGCGTCGTACTTCTGCAAGCCCAAGCCCAGAAGCAGGCTGGCGCCGGTCAATGCGAGCAGCAGGCCCAGGCCGCGCCGCCCGGTGCCGACGAACAGCAGCAAAGGCGGCAGCAGCAGGTAGTACTGCTCTTCCAGCGACAGCGACCAGAAATGCAGCAGCGGCTTCAGCTCGGCCGCGACGTCGAAATAGCCGCTCTGTGACCACAGCACCCAATTGCTGGCGAAGCCCAGGGCCCCCCAATGCTGTCGGGCCAGATCGGCGGCTTCCAGCGGTGTCAGCCACCAGGGGCTGCTCAGCATCGTGCAGGCCAGCACGACATAGGCGGCCGGCAGCAGGCGGCGCGCACGGCGGGCGTAGAAGCCGGCCAGGCTGAAGCGCCCGGCGCGCAGCCCGCTCAGCACCTGGCCCGTGATCAGGAAGCCCGAGATGACGAAGAACAGGTCCACGCCGAGATAGCCTCCCGGCAGCAGGCCGGGGGCGGCATGCTGCAGCAGCACGCCGGCCACGGCCCAGCCGCGCAGGGCCTGGATGTCCCAGCGGTGACAGGTTTCGAGGTCGGCGGCGGGCGTCGGCATCGCCCGCATTGTTGCGGCCCTCGGCATGCCGCCTGGGCGACAAGCCGCGGCGCCCGGCTGGGCCACACTGGCGCCATTGCATCAGGAGCCGCGCCATGAACTTCGACTACTCCCCCAAGGTTGCGCAGATGCGCGAGCGCCTGCTTGCCTTCTTCGACGAGCACATCTATCCCAACGAGCGGCGCTATCTCGAAGAGGTCGAAGCCAACCGCCGTGCCGGCAACGCCTGGGTGCCGACGAAGGTCATCGAGGAGCTCAAGCCCAAGGCCCGCGCGGCCGGGCTGTGGAACCTCTTCCTGCCCAAGTCCAACCGGGCGCCGGAAGGCCTGTCCAACCTCGAGTACGCACCGCTGTGCGAGATCATGGGCCGCGTGTTCTGGGCCCCCGAGGTCTTCAACTGCTCGGCGCCCGACACCGGCAACATGGAGACGCTGGAGCGCTATGCCAGCGAGTCGCTGAAGGACCAATGGCTGGAGCCGCTGCTGCGCGGCGAGATCCGCTCGGCCTTCCTGATGACCGAGCCGGCCGTGGCCTCCTCGGACGCGACCAATATCGAATGCCGCATCGAGCGCGATGGCGACGACTACGTCATCAACGGCCGCAAGTGGTGGAGCTCCGGCGCCGGCGACCCGCGCTGCGCCGTCTACATCGTCATGGGCAAGACCAACGCCGAGGCTGGCCGCCACGAGCAGCAGTCCATGATCGTCGTGCCGGCCAACACGCCGGGCATCCGCGTCATCCGCCCGCTGTCCGTGTTCGGCTACGACGACGCGCCGCATGGCCACATGGAAGTCGAGCTGAAGAATGTGCGCGTGCCGGCCGGCAACATCCTGCTCGGCGAGGGCCGCGGCTTCGAGATCGCCCAGGGCCGCCTCGGCCCCGGCCGCATCCACCATTGCATGCGCAGCATCGGCGCCGCCGAGCGCGCGCTGCAGCTGCTGTGCGAACGCGCCATCGCCCGCACGGCCTTCGGCAAGACCATCGCCCAGCAGACCGTCACCCAGGAGCGCATCGCCGAGTCGCGCTGCATGATCGAGCAGGCCCGCCTGTTGACGCTGAAGGCCGCCTACATGATGGACACGGTGGGCAACAAGGTCGCCAAGGCCGAGATCGCGATGATCAAGATCGTCGCGCCCAACATGGCGCTGCAGGTCATCGACTGGGCCATCCAGGTCTTCGGCGGCATGGGTGTTTCCGATGACACGCCGCTGGCCATGATGTGGGCCCACCAGCGCACGCTGCGCCTGGCCGACGGCCCGGACGAAGTGCACCGCAATTCGCTGGCCAAGCTGGAACTGGCCAGCCACATGAAGCTGCCGGCCGACCGGGTGGCTATGCCGGTCACGCGCGGCGGCTGAGGGTGTCGTCTAGGCGAGCTTGACGGGGACGACAGGCTCGCGCGGCGGCAGCTTTTCCGGCACGGGCGGCGGTGCGGGCAGGGGTTCGTTCTCGCCCGCGTTCATGGGGCTGCCTTCCTGCGGCAGCCGAGCACGCCGGTCACATGGTGGAGCACCTCGGGTGCCCAGCCCATGCCCATATGGCTGGCCTGCACCTCGATGTCGCGGGCCAGCGGCCAGCGGCGCTCATGCGTGCAGGCTTCCCAGGCGACGACGCCGTCGCGGCGGCTGTACAGGGAGATGGTCGGCACCGGCGGCGGCTCGGCCAGGCGTTCGCGCAGCGCGGCCTCCCTGGGCGCGTGCTTGCCGTTCAGCAGGCGGAACAGCCAGCCGACATTGGTGTCGTCCACACTGCCGTTGAAGGGCGTGCCGATGGTGACGACATGGTGGACGCGGTCATGCCAGCGCTTGGCCAGCTCGCGGGCGTAGAAGCCACCCAGGCTCCAGCCGACGAAACTGACCTCGCGTGCCGGGGCGACGCGCTCGTGCAGCTTTTCGGCCAGCTTTTCCAGCCAGATGTCGACGTCGCCGCGCGGGCCGATGTTCGTGCCCTGGCCCCAGTCCAGGGCCCGAAAGCCTGAGCGTTCCAGGTGGCGGCGCAGCGGCCACAGCGAAAGCCCTTCGGTGCCGAGGCCCGGGAACAGCACCACGGTGTGGCCGGCGCCGACCTGGGCGGCTGGCTTGCGCCAGTGCATCAGCGCTTGCCAGGCTTCAAGCGTGGCGCGCGCAGGCTCGGAGGCGAGCAGCGACAGCGCCGGTCGCCGGCGGGGCATGGCGGCCGGCTGGGTCACGAGGGGAGTGGTGGTGCTCATGGCTGGGGTGGCGCGAGCCAATGAATCAGTCGATGGCCCGATGCTGGGGCTGCACCCCAGCCCGTGGTGCCAGCGTGGCCCCACAGCCGCTGTAGGACGGCACTGGCCGGCGCAAGACGCGGCCCTCTCCGACGCGAAGGCCGGCGCGCCTGCAGGCACACTGCGACGCCATGCAAGCCTTTCTGAAGCCTTATCTCGCCGCCCTGCTCGTCATGGGCGTGCTGGACGCGCTGTGGCTGGGTTGGCTGGCCAAGGACTTCTACCGCCAGGAGATGGGCGCCCAGATGGCCGACCCCATCCGCTGGGCGCCGGCCCTGATCTTCTATTTCGCCTTCCCGGCCGCCCTGGTGGCCCTGGCCCTGTTCCCGGCCGGCCAGCCACTGGGCATGCAGATCGCTCGGGCCGCCCTGGTCGGCCTGGTGGCCTATGGCGTCTATGACCTGACCAACCTGGCCACGCTGCGCCACTGGCCACTGAAGCTGGCCATCGTCGATACCGCATGGGGGACGTTTGCCAGCACCGCAGCTGGTGGGGTTGCCGCCTGGGTGATGCAGCGTTTCGGCTGACAGAATGGGGGCATGGCAAAGCCCGCCCCCAAACTCAGCCCGGAAGAAGTCAAGCGCGTCATCGCCACCGCCTTCGAGGATGTGCCGCCCTACAGCAAGGTGTTGCTGACGCATGGCATCGGCCATGGCGAACTGGTGGCCCTGCTCAAGCGCGAGCTGACGCCGGCGGCCTACAAGCTGTGGACGGCCAAGGGCAAATCGAGCAAAGGCCCGACCAAGAAGGCGACCTGGCCCCATGGTCGCTGACGTGAAGCTCGACCGCCGCGCCGTCCTCGGGCTGCTGGCAGCCCTGGCCGCCTGCAGCGATCCGGATGCGCGCTTTCGCAACCGCATCGACACCGGCTGGCATCGCGACGACCTCGAGGCCCTGCTGCTGCACTGGCACAAGCATGGGGTGAGGCCGGACGGCAGCTTCCATCTGGCCTTCGACCGCGCCTGGAAGCCCCTGCCCCAGGCAGCCCTGGAACTCACCAGCCAGGCCCGCCTCGTCTATGCCTTCGCGGCCGGCCATGAGTTCATTCCCGACGCGGGTTATCTCAAGCTGGCCCGGCGCGGCGCCGACTATCTGCTGCAGCGCTTCCGCGATTCCGTCCATGGCGGCTTCATCCACAGCGTGGGGCCTGAGGGGCAGCCGATCGGCAACGTCAAGCGGGCCTACGGCCATGCCTTCGCGCTGCTGGCCCTGTCCGAGGTCTACCGCATCGGCGGCGATGTGCGCTACCGCGAAGCGGCGCTGCAGGCCTGGCGCGAGATCGAGCTCCACTTCTTCGATGAGGCCGGCGGCCTCTACAACGAGTGCGAGCGCGACTTCAAGCCCATCCCCGGCGGACGCACCCAGAACCCGGTCATGCACATGTTCGAGGCCCTGCTCGCCCTGCGCGACGCCACCGGCGACAGGATGGCCGAGGCCGGCGCGCGCCGCCTGGGCGATTTCGTCGCCAACAAGCTGCTGCAGGGCCAGGCCGACGGCGGCGCCTTCATTCCCGAGTGGTACGACGAGAACTGGAAGCCCCTGGCCACCAAGGAGGCCGGCGGCTATATCGACATCGGCCACCAGTTCGAATGGAGCCATCTGCTGACCACCGGGGCCCTGGTCTCGCCCATCTATGCCCAGGTGGCCGAGCGCGTGCTGGCCTATGCCCTGGCTGCCGGCTATGACGACATTGACGGCGGCTGCGCGCTGAGGGCCTTCCCGGACGGCAAGACCGAGACGCGCAAGGGCTGGTGGCAGCAGGCCGAATGCCTGCACGCCCTGCTCGTCGCGGGCCAGTCGACCAGCCGCAACGACCTGTGGCGGCGCTACGAGCAGACGCAGGGCCTGATCAAGAAGCAGCTGGTCGATGCCGAGCATGGCGGCTGGTACATGGCCGACTCCCTGCCCTGCAAGGCGGGTGGCTGCCATGACCTGCAGCCCGACCCGTATCACATGGTGCGCCTGCACCAGGCGGCGCTCAAGGTCGCGAGCTGAGCCCGTCCATGTCGGCGTGGCGCCGCAGCGCGCCGGAAGCCGCCATCAGCAGCAGTCCGCCGCCGACGCAGACGGCGGTCAGCAGCGCATACAGCGACAGGCCCGTCGGCAGCAGCCAGCCGTAGAGCTGGCCGGCCAGCAGCCCGGCCGTGGCCTTGGCCAGCATCCAGGCCCCCATCAGCGTGGACGCCCAGCCCAGCGGCGCATAGCGCGACACGACGGCCAGGCCGATGGGGATGACGAGCAGCTCGGCGACGGTCTGCACGCCGATGACGCCCACCATCATCCAGGCCGGCACCTTGGCGCCGCCGTCGGCCAGCCCCTGCAGGGCCTGGAGCAGCAGGAAACTGCCCGCCAGCACCAGCATGCCGATGCCCTGGACGCGGAACTCCGGCCAGCCCAGCCGCGACAGCAGCCGCGCCGACAGCGGCGCCAGCAGGATGACGAGCAGGGGGTTGATGGCCAGGAATTGCGGCGCTGTCAGCTCGAAGCCGAGCAGCTGCGGCGACACATGGTCGCGCACGAAGAGGGTCATGACGCCGGCCGCCTGCTCATAGCCCAGGTAGAAGCAGATGGCCACCAGCGACATCAGCAGGATGACCTGGATGCGGCGTCGCGCCCGCACGTCAGCCCAGGCCGCGCGGGCCGGTTCGGGGGCCGGCGCCGTGACGGGCGGCAACCAGCGCCAGCCGGCCAAGAACACGACCACGCCGATGGCCATGCCGACGGCGGCCGCCAGAAATCCGTAACTCCAGCCGTATTGCTGGGCCAGGTATCCGCCAATCAGCGCCGACAGGGCCGCGCCGATATTGATGCCCATATAGAAAACCGTATACCCGCCCTGACGGCGCGCATCGTCAGGCTGATACAGCGCGCCGACCATGGCCGTCGTCGTGGGTTTGAACAGGCCGGTGCCGACGGCCAGCAAACCCAGGGCCAGCGGGATCGGCAGGTCCAGGCCCAAGGCGATGTGGCCGCCCATCATCAGCAGCATGCCCAGCACGACAGCACGGCGCTGGCCCAGCCAGCGGTCGGCCAGCCAGCCGCCGAAGATGGCGCAGAAAAAGGCCGAGCCGGTATACAGGCCATATACCGACAGGGCATCGGCGCGGGAATATTGAAGCGCCTCGACCAGATACAGCACCAGCAGCGAGCGCACCCCGTAGAAACTGAAGCGCTCCCACATCTCGGAGCCCGCCAGCACAAACAAGCCGGCGGGTTGGCGGGGGTTTGGAGGCGTCATGGATACAAGGCTTGGGAAACTGGTTTTTGATAATACGGATGCGCCCCGACAGGCCGTTAGAGCGTTTCTGCCCATCTCCGGGGATACCCGCGGTAACGATGCGAAAAACGACATCGAGAAGACCAAAATAGTCATTAGTCGCGAATCGGTCGGCCCCCTAGCATGAATTCAGACCCGAGCCACACCAGCCCCCGAGAGGCTGACGACGCTGACTGGGTTGGACCAGCCTACCCATAACGATTCCCGGAGACACGATGAAGAACCAAGGCCTGGCGCCGCAGCGTGAGCGCGCCCAATTTGCAAGCTCGCCGAGCTTTGCCCTCCGCCTGACCGCCGCCGCCGCGCTGGCCGCCCTGAGCAGCAGCGCGCTGGCCCAGCAGGCCGCCGCCGCGGAAAACCAGCTGGAGACCGTCGTCGTCACCGGCGCCCGCGCCTCGGCCGAGACGGCGCAGGCCATCAAGAAGAACTCCGACCAGGTCGTCGATTCCATCGTCGCCGAGGACATCGGCAAGTTCCCCGACAAGAACGTGGCCGAGATCCTGGGCCGCGTCACCGGTGTGCAGCTGCTGCGTGGCAACGGCGAGGCCGGCACCGTCATCGTGCGCGGCCTGGGCGGTGTCGCGACGCTGCTGAACGGCCGCGAGTTCTTCTCCGACGCCGGCCGCAACCTCTTCCTGGCCGACGTGCCGGCCACCATGCTCAAGCGCATCGACGTCTACAAGACGCAGGAGGCCACGCTGCCCGAAGGCGGCACGGCCGGCGTCATCGACGTGCGCACCAACCGCCCCTTCGACTTCAAGGGCGCCCAGCTCTTCGTCAACGGCCGCGTGGAGCACCGCGACAAGGCCGACGTCAACAACCCCGACCTGTCGGGCATGGCCTCCAACCGCTGGAAGACCGACCTCGGCGAGATCGGCGCGCTGGTTGGCCTGTCCTACCAGCGCGGCAAGTACCACGACGAGCGCGCCTGGGTCGGTGACCCGCTGACCTTCACCAACGCCGGCCGCAGCATCGTCGGTGCCGACGCCGTCGGCCGCGTGTTGGACCTGGGCGACCGCAAGCGCCTGGCCGGCAACTTCGCGCTGCAGTGGAAGCCCAGCGCCGACAAGGAGGTCTACCTGGAAGGCTTCGGCACCAGCATCGACCACCGCTACCAGCAGTCCTTCCTCGTCGCCGGTGCGCCGGTCTTCGAGCCGGGCTCGACGGTGACCGTCAAGCCCGGCACCAACTACATGGACACGGTGACCAACACCAACTATGTGGGCTGGGGCTTCACGTCCACCCAGGCCAAGCGCGACCAGGTCAGCAACGCCCAGGTGGCCCTGGGCGGCCATTGGGACGTGACGGACCGCCTGCGCCTGTCCACCGAGCTGGCCCGCACCAACAGCCAGATCGACTGGGTCAACCGCATCCTGGACACCGGCTACACGCCCACCAGCACGGTGGCCAAGGTGCAGGACGGCGGTGGCTACATCAACTACCCCGGCTTCGACCTGGCCAGCAAGGCCAACTTCCGCATCAACGGCGGCGTGGACGTGCGCGGCGAGCGCGAGGGCAAGAACACCGACTGGCGTGGCGACGCGACCTATGACCTGGGCGAGGGCTTCTTCCGCGAGGTGACCGGCGGCGTGCGCCTGGCCAAGCGCAAGGCCATGTCCATCGCCACCACCATGCCCTGGACGACGAGCTTCTCGGCCGTCGGCAAGTCCACCGCCGATGCGGCCCTGGCCGACATCTTCTCGGTGTCGCCGGCCACCTGGGGTGACTACGGCGTCAAGCAATATGTCTATGCCGACCGCGACTGGCTGCTGAACAACGGCGAGGCCTTCCGCAAGCTGCTGACCAATGGCAACGGCGCGCTGACGGCCTATGACCCGATGACGCTGTTCGACGACACCGAGACGACCAAGGCCGTCTACGGCCGGCTGAAGTTCGGCTTCAGCGCCGGCAGCGTGCCCGTCACCGGCGTGCTGGGCGTGCGCGTCGTGCAGACCGACCAGGAGCTGATGGGCAACTCGCGCAACGCGCAGACGGGCGTCATCACGCCGGTCAACATCGACACCTCGCGCACCGACGTGCTGCCCATGCTGTCGCTGAAGGCCGAGCTGACGTCCAAGATCAACGCCCGCCTGATCGCCGGCAAGACCATCGAGCGCCCGGCCTTCAACGATTACAACCCCGGCGTGACCTTCACGCCGCCGGGCGGCGGCGTCACCTACGGCACGGCCAATGGCGGCAACCCGCAGCTCAAGCCGACGGAGTCCACCAACGTCGACGCGGCCCTGGAGTACTACTTCGCCCGCACCGGCTCGCTGACGGCCACGGTCTTCGAGCACCAGTTCAAGAACCGCGTCTTCATCCAGACCGTCGAGGCGCCCATCAACGGCGTGCCCTACCGCATCTCGCAGCCGATCAACGTCGCCAAGGCCAATCTGAAGGGCTATGAGCTGAGCTACCGCCAGTTCTTCGACTTCCTGCCCGGCTGGATGAGCGGTTTCGGCCTGGAGGCCAACTACACCTACATGACGGGCAAGCAGACCGACCCCAGCACCGGCGCGCAAGGTCCCTTCCTCGGTCAGTCCAAGTCTGCCTACAACGTCGTCGGCCTGTACGAGCAGGGCCCGATCTACGCCCGCCTGGCCTACAACTGGCGCGCCAAGTTCCTGGCCGAGAAGCCCTACCGCACGACCGGCCGTGAGCTGTGGGTGGCGCCGCTGCGCACGCTGGACGCGTCCTTCGGCTACAGCTTCAACAAGCAGCTCACGATGTCGGTGGACGTGACCAACCTGCTCAACCAGGCCTATCACGACTACTTCGACCAGACCCCGTCGCTGGTGCGTGACGTGCGCTACTACGACCGCACCGTGGGCGTCTCCGTCCGCTGGAAGCTTTAAGCCGAGCCTGTGCTCGCAGGGCGTTGCAGGGGCCTCCCCGGCAACGCCCTTTTTCTATCTGGCTGTACCTCTCATGTCCGACCTGATTGAGCCGCTGATCCGCCAGCGCGCCGACCCCCACATCTCCCGCCACGCCGACGGCTTCTATTACTTCACCGCCTCGGTGCCGCAGTACGACCGCATCGAGGTGCGCCGCGCCACCAGCATCGAAGGTTTGGTGAATGCGCCGGTCTTCGACGTCTGGCACAAGCCCGACACGGGGCCTTGGTCGGAGCTGATCTGGGCCCCCGAGCTGCACTTCAACGACGGCGCCTGGTATGTCTATTTCGCCGCCGCGCACACGCGGGCGCTGGATCACCTCGGCATGTTCCAGCACCGCATGTACGCCATTCGCAATGCGGCCAAGGACCCGCTGGGCGGCGAATGGGAGTTCCTCGGCCAGGTCGATACCGGCATGGACAGCTTCTGCCTGGACGCCACCACCTTCACGCACCGCGGCCAGCTCTATTACCTGTGGGCGCAGAAGGATCCGGCCATCCCGGGCAATTCCAACCTCTACATAGCGCCGATGCAGACGCCCTGGCAGCTGGCGGCCAAGCCGGTGCTGCTGAGCCGCCCCGAGTACGACTGGGAATGCCGCGGCTTCCTGGTGAACGAAGGGCCGTCGGTGCTGATCCGCCAGGGCCGCGTCTTCATCAGCTATTCGGCCAGCGCGACGGACGAGAACTACGCCATGGGCCTGCTGTGGGCGGATGAGGCGGCCGACCTGCTGGATCCGACGAGCTGGCGCAAGTCAGTCCAGCCGGTCATGCGCAGTGCCGCCGAGGACAGCGTATTCGGCCCCGGCCACAACAGCTTCACGGTGACGGACAACCCCGACGAGGTGCTGCTGGTTTATCACGCCCGCACCTACACCGAGATCGAAGGCGACCCGCTGTGGAACCCGGACCGGCATACGTTTGTGAAGCCGCTGCGCTGGTCGGCCGACGGCATGCCGGTCTTTGGCAGGCCTTCTCGGCGCGATTGATGCCGGTTTCGGTATCGGTACGCCGAGTTATTTGATTGGATCGCGTATCCCTCCGCTCCTAGCATCGTTTCCATGCGGCAAACCTGCGTGCCGCCAGAACGACTCCGAGACAAGACATGACGACTGACGACAAGAAGAGCAAGGTCAAGCTGCGCTCCGCCGAGTGGTTCGGCACCCAGGACAAGAACGGCTTCATGTACCGCTCCTGGATGAAGAACCAGGGCATCCCCGACCATGAGTTCCAGGGCAAGCCCATCATCGGCATCTGCAACACCTGGAGCGAGCTGACCCCCTGCAACGCCCACTTCCGCAAGCTCGCCGAGCATGTGAAGAAGGGCATCCTGGAAGCCGGCGGCTGGCCGGTCGAGTTCCCGGTGTTCTCCAGCGGCGAGAGCAATCTGCGCCCCACCGCCATGCTGACGCGCAACCTCGCCAGCATGGACGTGGAGGAGAGCATCCGCGGCAACCCGGTCGATGCTGTCGTGCTGCTGGTGGGCTGCGACAAGACCACGCCCGCCCTGCTGATGGGCGCGGCCAGCGTCGACGTGCCGGCCATCGTCGTCACCGGCGGCCCCATGCTGAACGGCAAGCTCAACGGCAAGAACATCGGCTCGGGCACGGCCGTGTGGCAGCTGCACGAGCAGGTCAAGGCCGGCGAGATCAAGATGCACGACTTCCTGGCCGCCGAGGCCGGCCACTCGCGCTCCGCCGGCACCTGCAACACCATGGGTACGGCGTCGACGATGGCCTGCATGGCCGAGTCGCTGGGCACCTCGCTGCCGCACAACGCCGCCATCCCCGCCGTCGATGCACGCCGCTATGTGCTGGCCCACCTGTCCGGCATGCGCATCGTCGACATGGTTTGGGAAGACCTGCGCCTGTCCAAGGTGCTGACCAAGGAAGCCTTCGAGAACGCCATCCGCGTCAACGCGGCCATCGGCGGCTCCACCAACGCCGTCATCCACCTGAAGGCCATCGCCGGCCGCATGGGCGTGGAGCTGGAGCTGGAAGACTGGACCCGCATCGGCCGCGGCACGCCCACCGTCGTGGACCTGCTGCCCTCGGGCCGCTTCCTGATGGAGGAGTTCTATTACGCCGGCGGCCTGCCGGGCGTGATCCGCCGCCTGGGCGAAGCCGGCCGGCTGCCCAACCCCGGCGCGCTGACCGTCAACGGCAAGAGCCTGTGGGACAACTGCGTTGACGCGCCCATCTACGACGACGAAGTCATCCGCCCGCTGGACAAGCCGCTGATCGAAGACGGTGGCATCTGCATCCTGCGCGGCAACCTCGCGCCGCGCGGCGCCGTGCTCAAGCCCTCCGCCGCCACGCCCGAGCTGATGAAGCACCGCGGCCGCGCCGTCGTGTTCGAGAACTTCGACGACTACAAGGCCCGCATCGCCGACCCCGACCTGGACGTCGACGCCAGCTGCATCCTCGTCATGAAGAACTGCGGCCCCAAGGGCTACCCCGGCATGGCCGAGGTCGGCAACATGGGCCTGCCGCCCAAGATCCTGGCCACCGGCGTGAAGGACATGGTGCGCATCTCCGACGCGCGCATGAGCGGCACCGCCTACGGCACCGTCGTGCTGCATGTCGCGCCTGAAGCGCGCGCCGGCGGCCCGCTGGCCGTCGTGCAGGAAGGCGACTTCATCGAGCTGGACTGTGCCGCCGGCCGCCTGCACCTGGACGTGCCCGAGGAGGAGCTGAAGGCACGCCTCGAAGCCTGGGCCGCGGCGCAGACCGTGGACCCGCTTGATGCCACCGGCTACCGGCACCTCTACATCCAGCATGTGCTGCAGGCCGACGAGGGCTGCGACTTCGACTTCCTGCGTGGCTGCCGAGGCTCGGCGGTCCCGCGTCACTCGCATTGAGGTTTGAATCCATGAGCAACACCATTCAAGGCCTGGCCCTGATTGGCGGCGAGGCCGTGCGCGGCGCGGGTGCCGCCTTCCAGGCCTTCGACCCCAGCAAGGGCGAAGCCCTGGGCCCTGACTTCAACGCCGTCGACGCCGCCCAGGCCAGCGAGGCCTGTGCCCTTGCCGGCGCCGCCTTCGATGCCTTCCGCGCGACGACCGACCACGAGCGCGCCGACTTCCTGGACCAGATCGCCGCCCAGATCCTCGCCATCGGCGACGAGCTCATCGTCCGCGCCATGAGCGAGACCGGCCTGCCCCGCCTGCGCCTGGAAGGTGAGCGTGGCCGCACGATGAACCAGCTCAAGCTCTTCGCCGAGCTGCTGCGGGAAGGCAGCTGGCAGGACGCCCGCATCGACACCGCCCTGCCGCAGCGCCAGCCACCGCGGCCCGATCTGCGCCTGCGCTTCGTCGGCGTCGGCCCGGTGGCCGTCTTCGGCGCCAGCAACTTTCCGTTGGCCTTCTCGGTCGCCGGGGGCGACACCGCCGCGGCGCTGGCCGCCGGCTGCCCCGTCGTCGTCAAGGCCCACTCGGCCCACCCGGGCACGTCCGAGCTTGTCGGCCGCGCGGTGGTGGAAGCCGTGCGCAAGAGCAATCTGCCTGCCGGCGTGTTCGCGCTGCTGACCGGCAGCGGCCATGGCATCGGCGACACCCTGGTGCGCCATCCCGCCATCCAGGCCGTCGGCTTCACGGGCTCGCGCAGCGGCGGCCTCGCGCTGATGGCCGCGGCCGCGGCCCGCCCGCAGCCTATTCCCGTCTATGCCGAGATGAGCAGCATCAACCCCGTCGTCCTGCTGCCCGGTGCCCTGGCCGCGCGCGGCGCCGACATCGCGACCGGCTTCGCCGCTTCGTTGACGATGGGCGTGGGCCAGTTCTGCACCAACCCCGGCCTGGTGCTGGGCTTGGCCGGTGCCGATTTCGACCGTTTCGCCCAAGCGGCGGCCGAGGCGCTGAAACCGGTCACCGCCGGCACCATGCTGACCCCCGGCATCGCCAGTGCCTACCAGCGCGGCGAAGACCAGCTCGCTGGCCAGGCCCAGGTCGACACCCTGCTGCGCGGCGAATCCGCCGGCTGCCAGGGCGCGCCAAGTCTCTTCAAGACGACGGGCGCGGCCTTCCTGGCCAACCACGCGATGTCGGCCGAGATCTTCGGCCCCGCTTCGCTGCTGGTCGCCTGCAAGGACCTGGTCGAACTGCTCGCCGTCCTCGAGGGCCTGGAGGGCCAGCTGACCGCCACGCTGCAATTGCAGGACGACGACGAGACCGACCTCGCCGCCGCCCGTGCCCTGCTGCCGGTGCTGGAGCGCAAGGTCGGCCGCATCCTGGCCAATGGCTATCCCACGGGCGTCGAGGTGTCGACGGCCATGGTCCACGGCGGCCCCTTCCCGGCCACCAGCGATGGCCGCAGCAGCTCGGTCGGCACCGCCGCCATCCAGCGCTTCCTGCGCCCGGTCAGCTACCAGAACCTGCCGCGCGCCCTGCTGCCGGCGGTGCTGCGTGAACCGAACGAGCGCGGCGTCTGGCGGCGCCGTGATGGAGCACTGACGCGCAATTGACGCGCCAGGCCCAAAGAACAACGAAGGAGACAAGAGACATGAAGAAACAACTGCTGGCCCTCGTGGCCACGCTGGCCCTGGCCGCACAGGCCGCCGACGTCAAGGTCGTCGTCAGCGCCGACCAGCCCGGCCCGGTCATCCACCGCAACATCTACGGCCAGTTCGCCGAGCACCTGGGCACCGGCATCTACGAGGGCATGTGGGTCGGCCCCGAGAGCAAGATTCCCAATGTGCGCGGCTGGCGCAAGGACGTCATCGGCGCGCTCAAGGACCTGAAGGTGCCGCTGGTGCGCTGGCCCGGCGGCTGCTTCGCCGATGAATACCACTGGCGCGAGGGCATCGGCCCTAGAGCCAAGCGCCCGGTCAAGATCAACACCCACTGGGGTGGCGTGCAGGAGAACAACGCCGTCGGCACGCATGAGTTCTTCGACCTCGTCGAGCAGCTCGGCGCCGAAGCCTATGTGAACGGCAACCTCGGCACCGGCAGCGCGCAGGAGATGGCCGAGTGGCTGGAATACATGACCGGCGAGGGCAAGTCGACGCTGACCGACCTGCGCCGCAAGAACGGCCGCGACAAGCCCTTCCGCGTGCACTACTTCGCCGTCGGCAACGAGACCTGGGGCTGCGGCGGCAATATGCGCCCCGAGTTCTATGCGGACCAGTACCGCCAGGTCGCGACCTTCCTGAAGACGCCCGAGAACAACCGGCCCAAGTTCATCGCCAGCGGCGGCAACGACACCGACACGACGTGGACGGAGGTGCTGAGCAAGGGCATCCGCCACAACTTCGACGCCATCGCCCACCACGCCTACACCTTCCCCAGCGGCAAGTGGGAAGGCAAGGGTGCGGCGGCTGGCTTCCCTGAGAGCGAATGGATCTCGCTGCTGTCCCAGGTCAGCAAGATCGACGACACGCTGGCGCGCAGCAAGGTCATCCTCGACAAAAACGATCCGCAGAAGAAGCTGGCCATCTACTTCGACGAGTGGGGCAGCTGGTATGACCCCGAGCCCGGCAGCAACCCCGGCTTCCTGGTCCAGCGCAACACCCTGCGTGACGCGCTGCTGGCGGCCCTGCACTTCAACATGTTCCACGGCCACGCCGAGCGCGTGAAGATGACCAACATCGCCCAGATGGTCAACGTGCTGCAGGCCATGATCCTCACCAGCAAGGACAAGCTGGTGCTGACGCCGACCTATCACGCCTTCAAGCTCTATGTGCCTTTCCAGGACGCGACCTCGCTGCCCGTCAAGGTCGAGAACAACCCGGTCTACAAGGTCGACAAGTTCGCCATGCCGGCCATCAGCGTGACGGCCGGCCGTGGCAAGGACGGCAAGCTCTGGGTGGGCCTCGTGAACTCGAACGCGACGCAAGCCACCGAGCTGGACCTGCAGGTCGGCTCGGGAGCACCCAAGGCCGTCAAGGGCCAGGTCTTGACCGCCGGCGCCATGGACGCGCAGAACGAGCTGGGCAAGGCCGCGCAGGTCCTGCCGCAGGCCTTCGAGGCGCAGTCGGCCAACGGCAAGCTGACCCTCAAGCTGCCGGCCAAGTCCATCGTCGTCGTCGCCGTCGAGGGCTGAGCGCCCTTTCGGCCGAACGACCTCCGCCGACCTGAGAACGCCTGGGCCCGCCGTGTTGTTGGCCCAGGCCTTGCGCTGCCTCCGCGGTTCTCACGCGGCATATCAAAACCAGGATCGCCCGCGTCTGCAATGTCATTGGTGCGCCGCCGCCGAGCCTCCTAGGCTGCGGCGCACACCAACACCAGACCCGGAGACAAGCTCATCATGGCCTTTCAGAACCGACGCGATTTCCTCGCAGGCTCGGCCGCAGTCGCGCTGACCGGCTGCGGTGGCGGAGGCGGTGCGGCCTCGCCTGCACCCAGCCCCACGCCCGCGCCGACGCCCGCTCCCACGCCAGCCCCTGCACCGGCGCCCGCGCCCGCGCCCGCACCGACACCCGCGCCATCGCAGTCGCCGTTGAGCTTTGCCAACGCCGGCGTGCATGACCCTTCGGTCATCCGCGCCGACGGCCAGTTCTACGTCTTCGGCTCCCACCTGGCCGCCGCCAGGACGCCCGACCTGATGAACTGGACCAAGCTGGCGGATGGCGTCAACAACAACAACCCCATCTTCGGCAACAAGGTCACCACCGAGCTGGCCGAGACCCTGGCCTGGGCCCAGACCGACACGCTGTGGGCGCCCGATGTCGCCAAGCTCCCCGACGGCAAGTTCGCCATGTACTACTGCGCCTGCAAGGGCGATTCACCGCGCTCGGCCCTGGGCATCGCGCTGGCCGACAAGGTCGACGGGCCGTATGTGAACAAGCAGCTGCTGCTGAAGTCTGGCCAATGGGGCCTGGCCAGTGAAGACGGCACGATCTACGACGCCACCAAGCATCCCAACGTCGTCGACCCCGCGGTCTTCGCCGACGCGACGGGCAAGCTCTGGATGGTCTACGGCTCCTACTCAGGCGGCATCTTCATCCTGCAGCTCAACGCCACGACGGGATTGCCGCTGGCGGGCCAGGGCTATGGCAAGCATCTGATGGGCGGCAACCATGCGCGCATCGAGGGCGCCTATGTGCTCTACAGCCCGCAGAGCCAGTACTACTACCTCTTCACCTCCTTCGGTGGCCTGGACGCCACGGGCGGCTACAACGTGCGCGTGGCACGTTCCCTGCAGCCGGATGGCCCCTATGTGGATGGCGCCGGCAAGGACATGTCCACGGTGAAGGGTGCGGCCGGCACGATCTTCGACGACGCCAGCATCACGCCCCACGGCATGAAGCTGATGGGCGGCCACCAGTTCGCGCTGGCCAGCGGCGAGACCGGCACGGCCCTGGGCTATGTCTCGCCCGGCCACAACTCGGCCTATTACGACGCGGCGGCCCAGCAGTACTTCATCGTCTTCCACAGCCGCTTCCCCGGCACCGGCGAGGCGCATGAGATCCGCGTGCACGAGATGCATCTGAATGAAGACGGCTGGCTGGTCATCGCGCCGTTGCGCCATGCGCCTTTGAGCCTGGCCACGCCGGCACAGACGGCCGACATCAGCGCGGCTCAGGCGGCGGGCAGCTACAAGCTCGTCAACCACGGCAAGGACATCACGGCGACGAGCAAGGCCTCGATCAATGTGGCGCTGAATGCCGATGGCTCGGTCAGCGGCGGCATGACGGGCAGCTGGACCCACAAGGGCGGCAACAAGCTCAGCATCGTGAGCGGCGGCACGACCTACGCGGGCGTGCTGTCGAGGCAATGGAACACCAACGCCTCCGCCTTTGTCGTCAGCTTCAGCGCGCTGTCCCTGGGTGGCGTTTCGCTGTGGGCTGTTCGCACCGGAGCCTGACGTGAAGAAGCTGCTCGCCGCGCTGGCCCTCGCCCTGGTGGCCCTTGGCGCCGGTGCGGCGACGCAGCTGTTCCCGCTGGACCGCGTGCGCCTGCTGGACGGCCCTTTCAAGGCCGCGCAGGACACCGACTTGAACTACCTGATGGTGCTGGACGCCGACAGGCTGCTCGCGCCCTTCCTGCGCGAGGCGAGCCTGCCGGCCAAGTCAACGAGCTACGGCAACTGGGAGTCCACGGGCCTGGACGGCCACATGGGCGGGCACTACCTGTCGGCGCTGGCGCTGATGGTGGCCTCCACCGGCGATGCGCAAGCCAAGCAGAAGCTGGACTACGCCATCGCCGAACTGAAGCGCTGCCAGGACGCCCTGGGCACGGGCTACATCGGCGGCATCCCCGACGGCGGCAAGGCCTGGGCCGACATGAGCGCCGGCAAGCTCAAGGTCGACAGTTTCTCGGTCAACGGCCGCTGGGTGCCCTGGTACAACCTGCACAAGGTGTTCGCGGGGCTGCGCGATGCCTGGGTCTACACCGGCAACGCCACCGCCAAGGGCATGCTGGTGAAGCTGTCCGATTGGGCGCTGCGGCTGACGACGCCGCTGACCGATGCGCAGATGCAGGACATGCTGCGCGCCGAGCATGGCGGCATGAACGAGGTGCTGGCCGACGTGGCCGAGATGACCGGCGACCTGCGCTACCTGGCGCTGGCACGACGCTTCTCGCACCAGACCGTCCTGCAGCCGCTGGCCCAGGGCCAGGACAAGCTCACCGGCCTGCACGCCAACACGCAGATTCCCAAGGTCATCGGCTTCGCACGCATCGCGCAGATCACCGGAGAAGACGAGGGCCGGCAGGCAGCAGCGTTCTTCTGGCGCACCGTGGTGGACAAGCGCACCGTCGCCATCGGCGGCAACAGCGTCAAGGAGCACTTCCACCCGGCCGACGACTTCAAGCCCATGCTGAACGAGGTTGAGGGCCCGGAGACCTGCAACAGCTACAACATGCTGAAGCTGACGGCGCTGCTGGCCCAGGCCACGCCGGCAAAGGCCAGCTACGCCGACTACTACGAGCGCACGCTCTACAACCACATCCTCGCGTCGCAGCATCCGCAGGGCGGCTTCGTCTACTTCACGCCCATGCGGCCGCAGCACTACCGCGTCTACTCGCAGGTCCACGAGGGCATGTGGTGCTGCGTGGGCTCCGGCATCGAGAGCCATGCGCGCCACGGCGAGTTCATCTACGCCCACGACGGCGACTCGCTCTACGTCAACCTCTTCATCGCCTCCAAACTGGACTGGCGCGAGCGCGGCATCCATGTCACGCAGTCGACCCGTTTTCCCGACGAGTCGCGCACGCGGCTGACCGTTCATGACGCGGGCAGCTTCGCGCTGAAGATCCGCTATCCCGGCTGGGTGGCGGCCGGTGCGCTCAAGGTCAAGCTCAACGGCAAGCCCGTCGCCGTGAGGGCCAGACCGGGTGCCCATGTCGAGTTGCGCCGCAATTGGGCTGCAGGAGACCAAGTCGACGTCGAGTTGCCGATGCGCACGACGCTGGAACCCATGCCCGGCCTGAAGAATTACGTCGCCGTGCTGCATGGCCCCATCGTGCTGGCCGCCAAGACGCCGCAGCCCGGCGAGACGCTCAGCTTCAGGGCTGACGGCTCGCGCATGGGCCACATCGCCCAAGGCGCCGTCTGCCCGCAGGAGGCGGCTCCCGTCTTTGTCAGCGACCGTGCCGACTTCGTGCGTCGCTTCAAACCCGTGCCCGGGCAGCCGCTGACCTTCACGGCACCCGGCCTCATCCAGGGCGGCAAGAGCGCCGAGCAGCTGCAGCTGATTCCTTTCTTCCGCCTGCACGACTCGCGCTACATGCTGTACTGGGCGCGCAGCACGACAGCCCAGCAGAGCCTGATGCGCGCCGAGCTGGCCCAGGCCGAAGAAGCGCGCCTGGCGCTGGACGCCCAGACCATCGACCAGGTCGCGCCCGGTGAACAGCAGCCCGAGTCCGACCACGGTTTCAAGGGTGAGGGTGCCGAAAGCGGCATTGCGCCGGCCGGCCGCTGGCGACATGCGCGGCAGTGGTTCAGCTACGAACTGAACGACCGACAGGCCGAAGCCCGTGCGCTGCGCCTGACCTTGGCCAGCGGTGATGCTGGCCGGCGCTTCGATGTGCTCGTCAACGGCCAGCTCATCGCCGAGCTGGAATTGGCGACCGAAGCCCAGCCGCTCTACAGCCGCGATATCCCGCTGCCCGCCGAACTGGTGCGCGCAGCAGGCGGCAAGCTCAGCGTGCGCTTCGTGGCAAAGCCCGGCTCCGTCGCCGGTGGCCTCTATGGCTTGAGGCTGCTTCGTTAGCTTGACGGGGACGGGCGACGGCCTTCAACTGCCGCCATGCCGCTCACCCGCCGCACCTGCCTCGCCCTCGCCGCCACGCCCCTTTCCGCGCGTGCTGCGCCTGAGGTCGTCATCGCCCTGGACGCCCAGAACCCGCCCTTCATGTATGCCGGCCGCGACGGCCAGCCGCATGGCGTCTACCCGCTGCTGCTGCGCACCCTGTTCGCCCAGCTCGACGAGCCGGCGCGCATCGTCTGCCTGCCCTGGCCGCGCGCACTGGCGGGCCTGGAGCGCGGCGAGCACGGCGTCGGCGGCATCTACTCGACGGCCGAGCGCCAGGCCCGCCACGACTTCAGCCAGGCCCTGCATGTCGAGACCATCAAGGTCTACACCCGCCGCGGCGGGCTGCGCCTGTTCGACCGCATCGAGGACCTGCGCGGCCTGCGTGTCGGTGTGCTGCGCGGTTGGAGTTATGGCGACAGCTTCGACGCCGCTAACCGTGCCGGCGTCTTCCTGGCCGAGCCGGTGGCCTCGGACGTGCAGAACTTCGGCAAGCTGGAGCGTGGCTTCCTTGACGTGGCGGTGGCCATCGAGCAGTCCGGCGATGCCCTGCTGGCCGGTGGTGACTACCCCTCGGTGCGCGCCCTGCCCAACCCGCTGACCGAGAACCCGACCTATCTGGCCTTCAACAAGACGGCCCGGCAGCGCGTCCTGATCGCTCGTTTCGATGAGAGTTTGGACAAGCTGCGCCGCAGCGGCGAACACGCCCGTATCGTCAGCCTGGGACTGCGTGACTGAGCCATACCGAAATCGGCATGGCTTGGCCGAGAAATGTCATTGGCCGCGCATCGCCCGCCTTCCTACGATGCCCGTGACAAGACCACGATACGGAGACAGACCATGAAGATCCTGCGCCGCAGCCTGCTGGCCGCCGCTTTGCTGACCCCGGCCTTCGCGGCCTTCGCTGCCCCCCTCGTCATGGGCTTCTCCCAGGTGGGTGCCGAGAGCGAATGGCGCACCGCCAATACCGCCTCGGTCAAGGCCGCTGCCAAGGAGGCGGGCATCACGCTGAAGTTCGCCGACGCGCAGCAGAAGCAGGAGAACCAGGTCAAGGCCATCCGCAGCTATATCGCGCAGAAGGTCGACGTCATCGCCTTCTCGCCGGTCGTGGAAAGCGGCTGGGACACGGTGCTCAAGGAGGCCAAGGCCGCCGGCATCCCGGTCATCCTGACCGACCGCGCCGTCAAGGTCGCCGACCCGTCGCTCTATGTGACCTTCATCGGCTCCGACTTTGTCGAGGAAGGCCGCAAGGCTGGCAAATGGGTGCTGGAACGCGCCGCCAAGGCACCTGGGGGCGCGCTCAACATCGTCGAACTGCAGGGCACCGTGGGCTCGGCCCCGGCCATCGACCGCAAGAAGGGCTTCGAGGAAGTCATCAAGCCCAACGCCAAGCTGCAGATCATCCGTTCCCAGTCCGGCGAGTTCACGCGCGCCAAGGGCAAGGAGGTCATGGAGTCCTTCCTGAAGCAGCGCGACAAGAAGATCGACGTGCTCTTCGCCCACAACGACGACATGGCCATCGGCGCCATCCAGGCCATCGAGGAAGCCGGCCTCAAGCCGGGCCAGGACATCGCCATCGTCTCCATCGACGGCGTGCGCGGGGCTTTCGAGGCCATGAAGGCCGGCAAGCTCAATGTGACCGTCGAATGCAACCCGCTGCTCGGCCCGCAGCTGATGCAGCTGGCCAAGGACATCGTCGCCAAGAAGCCGGTGGAGAAGCGCATCACGGTGACCGAGAGCGTCTACACGGCGGACATGGCGGCCAAGGAATTGCCGAACCGGAAATACTGAGGCCGGACCGAGGACAGGACCTGCGTCCTGTCCGACGCCTGCCGAAGGACTCGTCGCTTGCAAGCGACGAGGCATGAGAGTGCAGACATGAATCTCCCAATCACCAGTACCCCGGTGCTGGAGCTCTCCGGCATCCACAAGGGCTTCCCGGGCGTCAAGGCGCTGAGCGATGTGAGCCTGCGACTCTTCCCCGGCGAGGTGCATGCGCTGATGGGCCAGAACGGCGCCGGCAAGTCCACGCTGATCAAGGTGTTGACGGGTCTGTACCAGCCCGACGCCGGCAGCATCGCGCTGGACGGCAAGCCCATCGCGCCGCGCCGCACGGAAGACGCCCAGGCCCTGGGCATTCGCACCGTCTACCAGGAGGTCAACCTCTGCCCCAACCTCAGCGTGGCGGAGAACATCTGCGCCGGCCGTTTCCCGCGCCGCTGGGGTCGCATTGACTGGGCCGCCGTCAACGCCGAAGCGAAACGCGTGCTGTCGCAAATGGACCTGGACATCGACGTGACGGTGCCGCTGTCGCGCTACTCCTTGTCGGTCCAGCAGATGGTGGCCATCGCCCGCGCGCTGCGCATCTCGGCGCGAGTGCTCATCCTCGACGAGCCCACCTCCAGCCTGGATGACGCGGCCGTGCAGCGCCTCTTCACCGTGCTGCGCCGCCTGCGCGACCAGGGCCTGGCCATCCTCTTCGTCACCCACTTCCTCGACCAGACCTATGCCCTGGCCGACCGCATCACGGTGATGCGCAATGGCGAGACCGAAGGCGAGTACCTGGCCACCGACCTGAGCCGCCTGGCCCTGGTCAACAAGATGGTGGGCGCGCCGCCCGACCAGCAGCCCAGCCGGCTGGACAGCCGCGCCTCGCAGACCGGTGCCCCTGTGCTGAAGGCCGAGGGCCTGGGGCGGCGCGGCGCCCTGCACCCGCTGGACTTGCAGCTCAAGCGCGGCGAGGTGCTGGGCCTGGCCGGCCTGCTCGGCTCGGGCCGCACCGAGGCGGCGCGCCTGCTGTTCGGCGCCGACGCCGCCGATGCCGGCCATGTCGACATGCAGGGTCGCACGCGCCGCTGGCACTCGCCGCGCGAGGCCATCGCCGCCGGCATCGCCTTCTGCTCGGAGGACCGCAAGCACGAAGGCGCCATCCTCGAGCTCTCGGTGCGCGACAACATCCTGCTGGCCCTCCAAGCCCGCCATGGCCTGCGCCTGGTCATGAGCCTTGATGAGCAGCAGGCCCTGGCCGACGACTACATCCAGCGCCTGGGCATCAAGACGGCGAGTGCGGATACGCCCATCGGCCAGCTCAGCGGCGGCAACCAGCAGAAGGCCCTGCTGGCGCGCTGGCTGGCCACGCAGCCGGCCGTCCTCATCCTCGACGAACCCACGCGAGGCATCGACGTGCGCGCCAAGGAAGACCTGATGGACCAGGTCCGCGCCCTGGCCCATGGTGATGGCAGCGAGGCCGGCATGGCCGTCCTCTTCATCTCCTCCGAGCTGCCGGAAGTCCTGCACTGCAGCGACCGCGTCCTCGTGATGCGCGACCGCCGCGCCGCTGGCGAGTACCGCCGTGGCGAGCTGGACGAGCGCAGCGTGCTCGAGGTCATCGCCGCCGAATCCGCATGAAAGAAGCCGCCCTCCCCATGCCCACGCTCCGCGCTCCGGCCACGCCGCTCTGGCGCCATCCGCTCGCGCGGCCCGTCGCGGCCCTGGCCCTGCTGCTCGCCGTCGCGGCCGTCTTCGTGCCGGGCTTCCTGCACCTCGAGATCAAGGACGGCCACCTCTATGGCAGCCTGGTCGATATCCTGCATCGCGCCGCACCGCTGATGCTGGCGGCCCTGGGCATGACCCTGGTCATCGCCACGCGAGGCATCGACGTGTCGGTGGGCGCCGTCGTCGCCATTGCCGGCACCGTGGCCTGCGTGCTCGTCGGCTCCCACGGTCTGGTCGTCGCCTTTGCCGCGGCCCTCGGCGCCGCGCTGCTCTGCGGCCTGTGGAACGGCCTGCTGGTGTCGGCCCTGGGCCTGCAGCCCATCATCGCGACGCTGATCCTGATGGTGGCCGGCCGCGGTCTGGCGCAGCTGTTCACCGATGGCCAGATCATCACGGTCTACGAGCCGCAGAGCTTCTTCTGGCTCGGCGGCGGTTATCTGCTCGGCCTGCCTGTGTCCCTCTTCGTGGTTGCGACGGTGGCCGGCCTGACGGCCCTGCTGATGAAGCGGACGGCCCTGGGCCTCTTCATCCAGACGGTCGGCATCAACCCCGTCGCGGCTCGCCTGGCCGGCGTGCGCACCGCGGCCATCGTCTTCTTCGTCTACGTCTACTGCAGCCTCGGCGCCGGCCTGGCCGGGCTGATGATCTCGTCCAACATCAAGAGCGCCGACGCCAACAACGCCGGCCTGCTGCTGGAGCTGGACGCCATCCTGGCCGTGACCCTCGGCGGTGGCCAATTGAACGGCGGCAAATTCAGCCTCGCCGGCAGTCTGATCGGCGCGCTGATCATCCAGACGCTGACCTCCACCATCTACGCCCTGGGCGTGCCGCCCCAGGTGACCATGGTCGTCAAGGCCGTCGTCGTCTTCGCGGTCTGCATCTCGCAGTCGTCGTTCTGGTCGCGGAGGTCCGCATGAAGCGCCTGTTCTCCGCCCCGTCGTTCACGGCCTGGGTCAGCGTCGCGCTGATGGCGCTGCTGTTTGCCGTCGGCGCAGGCAGCTACACCGGCTTCGGCTCCACGCAGGTCGTGCTCAACCTGCTCATCGACAACGCCTTCCTGCTCGTCATCGCCGTCGGCATGAGCTTCGTCATCCTGTCCGGCGGCATCGACCTGTCCGTGGGTTCGGTGCTGGCGCTGACGACCATGGTGGCGGCCTGGCTGCTGCAGGTGGCTCGGTGGCCGGCCGAGCTGGTCATCGTGACAGTCCTGATCGGGGGCGCGGTATTTGGCGCGCTGCAGGGCGTCGTGATCCATGTGTTCAAACTGCAAGCATTCATCGTCACGCTGGCCGGCATGTTCCTGGCGCGCGGTCTGTGCTTCCTGATCAGCGTGGACAGCATCACCATCGATGCCCCCCTCTTCGTCACGCTGTCGCAGACGCAGATTCCGCTGTTCGCCGGCGCCTTCCTGTCGCCCGGCGCGCTGATCGCCTTGGTCGTCCTTGGCGCCGGCCTGTGGATCGCCCACTGCACCGCATTCGGCCGCACGGTCTATGCGATCGGCGGCGGCGAGGCCTCGGCGCTGATGATGGGCCTGGCCGTCGGCCGCACCAAGATCGCCGTCTACGGCCTGAGCGGCTTCTGCGCCTCGCTGGCCGGCCTGCTGTTCGCCTTCTACATGCTCAGCGGCTACGGCCAGCATGCCCAGGGCGTGGAACTGGATGCCATCGCCGCCGTCGTCATCGGTGGCACCGTGTTGACGGGCGGCTATGGCTATGTGGCCGGCGCGCTGTCGGGCGTCCTCGTCCTCGGCCTCATCCAGACCCTGATCGCCTTCGACGGCAGCCTGAGCTCCTGGTGGACCAAGATCGTCATCGGCGCGCTGCTTTTCGTGTTCTGCGCCGTCCAGCGCCTGCTCTCCCTCAAGAAGGCTGTTGCCTGATGCTGCACAAGATCCTCTCGACCGCCCTGCTTGCCGTCGCCGGTGTCGCTCAGGCCGCCAACCCGCTCTTCCCCGAGTTCTACACGGCCGACCCCGCGGTCCTCGTCGATGGCGGACGCGTCTACCTCTACGCCGGCCGCGACGAAGCGCCGGTGGGCGGCAAGGACTTCGTCATGAACGAGTGGCGTGTCTTCTCGAGTTGCGACATGGTGCAATGGAAAGACCATGGCGCGCCGCTGAACGTCAAGACCTTCGCCTGGGCCAAGGCTCGCGCCTGGGCGTCCGACATCGTGAAGCGCGACGGCAAGTACTGGTTCTACTCGACGGTGGAGCATGCCAGCGTGCCCGGCTTTGCCATCGGCGTCGCGGTCTCCGATTCGCCGACCGGCCCCTTCAAGGATGCGCGCGGCTCGGCTCTCGTCACCAACGACATGACGAAGCAGACCGACATCGCCTGGGACGACATCGACCCGACGGTCTTCGTCGACGATGACGGCCAGGCCTGGCTGTACTGGGGCAACACGGTGCTGAAGTACGCCAGGCTCAAGGCCAACATGACCGAGCTGGACGGGCCCATCCAGGTGCTGGCGGTGAAGGACTTCGTCGAGGCGCCCTATCTGCACAAGCGCGGCGGTATCTACTACCTGAGCTACTCGGAGTTCTTCCCCGAGCAAACGGCCTATCTGACCGGGCCTTCACCCACCGGGCCCTGGACGCCGCGCGGCGTCATCATGGCCAAGAACCGGAAGACGCCGACCATCCACCAGGCCATCTTCGACTTCAACGGCAAGAGCTATATCGCGTATCACAACGCGGAGCTGCCCGGCGGTGGCGAGTACCGGCGCTCGGTCGCCATCGAGGAGTTGCGCTACAAGCCCGACGGCACGATCGTGGCGCCCATCGTGCAGACGACGGCCGGCCCTGCGGCCAATCCCTCTCCGGGCTGCAAGCCCTGATGAAGTGGCTGCTGCTTGCGTTGGCGTTCTGCGGTGCAGCGCTCGCTGATCCGGGTTCTGTCGGCGAGCGCGGCCGGCTGATCTTCAGCGACGATTTCAAGGATGCTCAGGCCTGGGTCGCCGAGATCGAGGCCAAGCCGGGCTCGACGGTCAGCGCGCAAGACGGCCGCCTGGTGCTGGACACGGCCGGCGGCGTCACTGTCTGGCTGAACCGGCGCCTCAGCGGCAACCTCCTTATCGAATACCGACGCCGCGTCCTCGTGCAAGGCGGCGCCAACGACAGGCTCAGCGACCTCAACCAGTTCTGGATGGCGACCGGCCCGGACGGCGGCTCGCCGCTGGGCCGTAATGGCGTCTTCGAGGCCTATGACGCCTTGAGCCTCTACTACTTCGGCATCGGCGGCAACAGCAACACCAGCACGCGGCTGCGCAAGTACGGCGATGGCCAGCGCGTGTTGCTGCAGGAGAGGCTGGGCGCCGATCACCTGCTCAAGCCCAACCACGACTACCTCGTCCAGACCGTGGTCAAGGATGGCCGTTCGGCGGTGTACATCGACGGCCAGCTTTTCTTCGACCACCGTGACGCCAGACCGCTGCGCGAGGGCTGGTTCGGCCTGCGCAGCACCTGGTCGCGGCAAGAGGTCAGCGCACTGCGGATCTACGCGCTGGAGTAGTCTTGCGCGCCATGCGCTATCTGATCTTTGACTTCAGCGACGGCGACGACGGCATCGCCAGCTTCGAGGCCATGGCCTCAACGCGCGCCGATGAACATCCGGCCGTGCTGGCCGAGGCCCAGCAGGTGCTGGACTGGGCGCATCAACACTTCCCGAATCGCCACGGTCCCGTCGAGGACGGCCAGGCCTGGGACCACGAACTGCTCACGCAGCAGGAAGAGGGCGGCTGGCTGACCGTGACGCTGACGCTGAGCGCGTCGGCGGAGTTCGCCGACGCCTTTTTTGCCGTCTACGGCGACGTCGAGGACTGAAGCAATCAGCCCTTGAGCGTCTGCTCCAGCACGTGCAGCTGCTGGTTCAGCTCGGTGTTCTTCTGGCGCTCGCCGCCGATCTTTCGCACGGCGTGCAGCACCGTCGTGTGGTCGCGGCCGCCGAAGAGTTCACCGATCTCGGGCAGGCTCTTCTGCGTCAGCTCTTTGGCCAGGTACATCGCGATCTGGCGCGGCCGGGCGATGCTGGCCGGGCGCTTCTTGGAGTACATGTCGGCGACCTTGATCTTGTAGAAGTCGGCCACCGTCTTCTGGATGTTCTCCACGCCGATCTGACGGTTCTGGATGGACAGCAGGTCCTTCAGCGCCTCGCGGGCCAGCGTGATGCTGATCTCCTTGTGCGAGAACTTGGCATAGGCCAGCACCTTGCGCAGGGCGCCTTCCAGCTCGCGCACATTGGCGCGCACGTTCTTGGCGACGAAGAAGGCCACGTCCTCGGGCATGGGCTGGCCCTCGGCCTCGGCCTTCTTGATCAGGATGGCGACGCGCATCTCCAGCTCGGGCGGCTCGATGGCCACCGTCAGGCCGGCGTCGAAGCGGGAGGTCAGCCGCTCGTCGATGTCCACCAGCCCCTTGGGGTAGGTGTCCGACGTCATGATGATGTGGGCCTTCTTGGCCAGCAGGGCCTCGAAGGCGTTGAAGAACTCTTCCTGGGTGCGGTCCTTGCCGGCGAAGAACTGCACATCGTCGATGAGCAGCAGGTCCAGGGAGTGGTACTTGGCCTTCAGCTCGTCGAAGGTCTTGCGCTGGTAGTTCTTGACGACGTCCGAGATGAATTGCTCGGCGTGCAGATAGAGCACGCGGGCGTCCGGCCGGTCATTCAGCAGCGCGTTGCCGACGGCGTGGATCAGATGGGTCTTGCCCAGGCCGACGCCGCCGTAGATGAACAGCGGGTTGTAGGTGATGCCGGGCGCGCCGGCGACATGCAGGGCGGCTGTGCGGGCCATCTGGTTGGCGCGGCCGGGCACCAGCGTGTCGAAGGTCAGCTGGGGGTTGATGCGGTGCTTGCTGGCCGCCGGGGCTTGCGAGGGCAGCATGACAGCGGGGGCCAGCGCCGCAACGGCGGGCTTCAGGGACGCGCCGGGCTCGGCGGCCTGGTGCGCCTGCGACGGGGTCGAGGAGGGACCGGCAGGCAGGCTGATGGCGGCGGCCGAGGGCTCGCGGGCGACCAGGGCCAGCTCCAGCCGCGTCGGGCGGCCGGCCAGTTCGGTCAGGATGGCTTCGATACGGGACGCGTACTGGCGGCGGATCCAGTCGCGCTTGAAATGGTTGGGAACCTTGAGCGTGGCCACCAGGGCCGCGTCTTCGCCAGCCATCGTCGCCGGCGGCAGCGGTCGGATCCAGGTGTTGAACTGCTGCTCGGGAAGCTCCGTGGCCAGGCGCTCACAGCCGCGCCGCCACAGGTCCGATGCCCATTCCGCCGAATTCATGCCCGCTGTCACCTGCACCCCATCCGCCCCGTTCTGTTCTTGTAGGCTCATTGTGGAAAACTTGTTCTCGAGCGGTCGGATTGTACGGATCCGGGGCCACCCAAACCGTGGGTTATCCACAGAATTTCGAAGGGGGTCAATCCCTGGCAAACCCGGCTTGAGACTCCCGACTTATTGACCGCGTCGGCCGGTTCTGCTGTAATGCCGGGTTTTCGCGCATTGCGACTGGCGTTCTCGCCAAAATAAGCATGCGCTTTTCAGCCGGCGTCTCTTTGGAGCGCGGGCCTTTTTGCCGGGTGCCAACCGCTGCGCCCAGCTTGAACAAACCCTCAAAAGAGGTCTCCCATGAAGCGTACCTACCAAGCCTCCAAGACCCGCCGCGCCCGTACCCACGGCTTTCTCGTGCGCATGAAGACGCGTGGCGGCCGTGCCGTCATCGCCGCTCGCCGCGCCAAGGGCCGCAAGCGCCTGGCTGTCTAAGCCGCGCGACGACGCTTCTCGCGTCGTCAGCCTCCGGGCAACCGATGATCATCGGCAAGCTGCAACGCCCGGTGGACTTTGAGCGTGTGCTCGGCCGTCAGAGCCGGGCACGCAGCGCGCATTTCGCGTTGCACCACCTTTCGGCCAATCCAGCGCCCAGCGCCTGGCACGCCGCCAGGTTACGCACAGCCTCAGCCGAGTTATCAACAGGCGAATCACAGCCTGTTCACAACCCTGTGGAACATGACCCGCCCGCTGCGCCCTCAGTTCAAGTTGAGGGCTGCTGGGTGGGCATCGTCGTTCCCAAGCGGCATGCCAAGCGTTCGGTGACGCGCCAGCTCTTGAAGCGCCAGATCCGCGCCGCATTTGCGGAACGTCCCGGCATGCCGCCGGGTTTGTGGGTCGTCCGCTTGCGCTCACCGTTTGACCGCCAGAAGTTCCCCAGCGCTGCCTCCGATGCGCTGCGCGCCGCAGCCCGTGCCGAACTGGCCCAGCTGCTGGACAAGGCCATGGCCGCCAAGCCGGTGGCGAAGACATGAAGCCCAGCTGGCCCGCCCGTGTGTTGATGGTCGTCGTGCGCGGCTATCGCCTGATGCTCAGCCCCTGGCTGGGCAATGCCTGCCGCTTCGAGCCGACCTGCTCGCGCTACTCGCTGGCGGCACTGGAAAAGCATGGCGCTCTGGCGGGCAGCTATCTGACGGTGCACCGCATCCTGCGCTGCCAGCCCTGGTGCGAGGGTGGCCACGATCCGGTGCCTGACAATCCGCCGCGGCTGTTTTCTCGCCTCATCTCATCCCCCTCCATGACGCGCGCCTGCGTGTCATCGTCTTCCTCGTCCGAGTCTCCCCATGACTGATATTCGCCGCACCGTGCTGTGGGTGGTGTTCACCATGTCCCTCGTCCTGCTCTGGGACGGCTGGCAGAAGCACAACGGGCATCCCTCGATGTTCAGCCCGACGCCCAAGGCCGTGTCGACGGCGCCGGCAGCCCCCGCCTCGAGCGGCGTGCCCGCCGCCGCGGGCGTCGCGGGCCAGGCTGCGGCGACGCCGGCAGCCACCACCGCGGCCGCGCCGTCCGAGAAGATCACCATCCGCACGGATGTGCTGACGGTCACGGTCGATACCCTGGGCGGCGACATCGTCCGCGCCGAGCTGCCCAAGTACCTGACCTCGCCGGACCCGACGGTGACGGACCAGCTGCTGCAGATGGTGCGCCTGAAGAAGCCGGATCCGTTCACGCCCGAGCCGGTCGTGCTGTTCAACGCCGGCCAGCACTACCGTGCCCAGACCGGCCTGGTCGGCGGCTCGGGCGCACTGCCGACGCACAACACGCCGATGACGGCCGTGGCCGGCGAGCGTGAGCTGAAGCAAGGCCAGGACGAGGTCAAGCTGCGCCTGGAGTCGGCCGAGGTCGGCGGCGTCAAGCTCGTCAAGACCTACACCTTCAAGCGCGGCGTCTACACGGTGGGCGTCACGCATGAAGTGATGAACGTCGGCACGGCGCCCGTCACACCCCAGGTCTATCTGCAGCTGGTGCGCGACGGCAGCACCGTCACCGGCGGCGCGGCCTTCACGCCCAGCTTCACCGGCCCGGCGATCTACAACGACAAGGCCAAGTTCAAGACCCTCAAGTTCGAGGACATCGACAAGGGCAAGGTCGACTTCGAGAAGCAGGCCAATGACGGCTGGGTCTCGATGATCCAGCACTATTTCGCCAGCGCCTGGCTGGTCAACGAAGCGGGCAACCGCGAGTTCTTCGTGCGCAAGCTGCCGGGCCAGGCCGGCGTGCGCGCCGACACCTATGCCACCGGCATGGTGTTCACGCTGCCCACGGTGGCGCCCGACGCCAGCGTGACCCAGCAGGCCACCCTCTTCGCCGGTCCCCAGGAAGAGAACAACCTGGCCAAGCTGGCCACGGGCCTGGAGCGCGTCAAGGACTATGGCGTGCTGACCATCCTGGCCGAGCCGCTGTTCTGGCTGCTGGACAAGCTGCATGGCTTCATCGGCAACTGGGGCTGGACCATCGTCGCCCTGGTGCTGCTGCTGAAGATCGCGCTGTATGGCCTGAACGCCAGCGCCTACAAGTCCATGGCCCGCATGAAGGCCGTGGCGCCCCGCATCAACGAGATGAAGGAGCGCCTGAAGGACAAGCCGCAGGAAATGCAGCAGGAGATGATGAAGATCTACCGCGAGGAGAAGATCAATCCCATCGGCGGCTGCCTGCCCATCTTCCTGCAGATGCCCATCTTCATGGCCCTGTACTGGGTGCTGCTGTCCACCGTCGAGATGCGCCAGGCGCCCTGGATCTGGTGGATCACCGACCTGTCGGTGCGCGACCCCTACTTCATCCTGCCGCTGCTGATGATGCTGTCCAGCCTGTTCCAGGTCTGGCTCAACCCGCCGGCCGCCGATCCCATGCAGCAGAAGATGATGTGGATCATGCCGGTCGCCTTCGGCATCATGTTCTTCGTCTTCCCGGCCGGCCTGGTGCTTTACTGGCTGACGAACAACATCCTGTCGATCGCCCAGCAGTGGATGATCAACAAGCAGCTCGGCGTGAACTGAATCACGTGAATCTGCACAGCCCCCGCACCCGGGGGCTTTTTTGTGTCCCGGCTTAGCAGTTCAATAGCTCCGCGGGGCAGAGAACACCGGTCCGGACGAGTCTCACGAGAGCACTCGAACCTGACCTCCCCCGCGCCATACATGGTGCCCCACGCAGCGGAATACCGCCGCTGCCCGCCAAGGGTGCGCGAACCGGCGAGGGACGGCCCGTCGCCGGTTCTACCTGATGCAGCCGCCCCTCCGGGCGGCTGTTTCTTTTTGGGGCCGCGACAATCGCGCCATGCTCGCCCGTCACGCCGATCCCATCGCCGCCATCGCCACCGCTCCGGGGCGTGGCGCCGTCGGCATCGTGCGCGTGTCGTCGCCGCAAGACCTGACGCCCCTCATCGAAGCGGTCTGCGGTCGTGTGCTCAAAGCGCGCGAGGCGACTTACCTTCCATTCCGCGACGCGAACGGCGTGGCCATCGATCAGGGTCTGGCGCTGCATTTCCCGGCGCCACACTCTTACACCGGCGAGCATGTGCTGGAGCTGCAGGCCCATGGCGGCGCCGTCGTCATGCAGTTGCTGCTGGCACGCGTGATCGAAGCAAGCACCAGCGTGCGACTTGCCGAGCCCGGCGAGTTCACGCAACGCGCCTTCCTGAACGGCAAGCTCGACCTGGCCCAGGCCGAAGCCGTGGCCGACCTCATCGACGCCAGCACCGAGGCCGCCGCGCGCAGCGCCAGCCGGGCGCTGGGTGGTGCGCTCTCCAACGAGGTGGGCGTGCTGCGCGACCAGCTCATCCAGCTGCGCATGCTGGTCGAGGCGACGCTGGACTTCCCCGAGGAGGAGATCGACTTCCTCGAGAAGGCCGATGCCTTCGGCCGCCTGGACCGCCTGACTGCGCAACTGAGCGCCGTGCAGGCCCGCACCCGCCAGGGCGCGCTGCTGCGCGACGGGTTGAAGGTCGTGCTCGCCGGCCAGCCCAACGTGGGAAAAAGCTCGCTGCTGAACGCGCTGGCCGGCGCCGAGCTGGCCATCGTCACGCCCATCCCGGGCACGACCCGTGACAAGGTCAGCCAGACCATCCAGATCGAGGGCGTGCCCCTGCACATCACCGACACGGCCGGCCTGCGCGATGAGACGGCGGATGAGGTCGAGCGCATCGGCGTGTCGCGTTCCTGGGATGCGATTGCCGACGCCGACGTCGTGCTCTTCCTGCACGACCTGGGCCGCGTCGGCCAGGCCGACTACGAAGCCGAGGACGAGCGCATCCGTGCGCGCTTGGGCGGCGTGGACGCGAGCCGCATCGTGCAGGTCTTCAACAAGGCCGACCTGGCGGCCGCGCCGACGGGCGAGATCGCGCTGAGCTTGAAGACGGGCGAGGGTCTGGAAGCCCTGCGACAACGCCTGTTGAAGACGGCCGGCTGGCAGGCCGTGCCCGAAGGCCTCTTCATCGCCCGTGAACGCCATGTGCAGGCCCTGGCCCGCACGGCGGAGCATCTGGAGCAGGCCCGCGCCATCGCCGAGCAGCGCGACGCCGCCCTTGACCTGCTCGCCGAAGAGCTGCGCCTGGCCCACGACGCCCTCGGCGAGATCACCGGGGCCTTCTCCGCGGACGAGTTGCTGGGCGTCATCTTCAGCAGCTTTTGCATCGGCAAGTAGTCCGATCGCGGCCTTGCTGCGTTGTGGGCATACGCAACGCTCGAGGAGGTCGCATGCGACGCCTTCAAACCTTCAGCTTCACGGCACCCCGCCAGCCGGCGTCAACGCCCAAGCCCGCCTTGCCCGCGAATGCCCAGCCCAGCGACGAGATGTGGCGCTCCCGCCGTGTGCTGTCGGGCTCGGACTGGATGGGCGCCTGGGTGCTGAAGCCTAGTCGTCGTTGAAGAGCGCATCGGGCAGGTAGAGCCCGGGCTCGATGGCCATGCCGAACAGGCTGCCCGACAGCGGGCGCGCCATCAGGTCGGCGGTGCTGAGGCCCTCGCGGGCGGTCGTGACGAAGATCCGGTCGCCGTGAGCACCGCCCATGGCCGGGCAGGTCACATGGGGGACCGGCACCCCGAAGCGGCCGAGCAGCCGGCCATCCGGCGCATAGCGAGCCACGGCGGCGTTGCCCCACTCGGCATTCCACAAGCAACCCTTGGCATCGACGATGGAGCCGTCGGGCCAGCAGTCGTTGTCGAACTCCTTGGTCACGAAGACGCGCGGCTCGCTGACGCGGGCGCTGTCGGCGTCGTAGTCGCAGACCATGATGCGGGTGGTGGTTGTGTCGGCGTAGTACATGCGCCGGCCATCGGGGCTGAAGCAGATGCTGTTGGAAATGCCCACGCCATCCAGCGCCAGCCGGCGCAGGCCATGGGCCAGCGAGTACTGGTAGAAGCTGCCGATGCGTTGGCGTGGGTTGGCCTCGTCCAGCGTGCCGAAGACGAAGTTGCCGCTGCGGTCGCAACGGCCGTCGTTGGCCCGCGTGGTGGGCAGGTTGGCCTCCAGCGGTGTGATCGTCTCGGGCTCGGCCGTGATGCTGCCGGTGGCCTGCAGATCTTGCAGGGTCAGCCGTGCGAGGCGCTTGGCCATGGCCAGGATGAGGGCGCCGGAGCGGCCATGGACGAAGCAGCCGACGCGCGCGGGCAGGCGCACCTGCAGTGCGTCACTGGCGCCGGGCGTCCAGGCGTGGATGCTGCTCGCCTCGATGTCGGTCCACCACCAGCGGCCGCTGGGGGCATGCCACTGGATGCCTTCGCCGAGCTTGTTGGCCTGGGCGAGGGCGAGGGCGAAGGGATGTTCAGCTGGGCTCATTCGGTCGGGCTTCAAGAGCGGCACGCGCCTGCTTGCGTGCGATGGCGGAAGCGTGGCGCTGGCGCTCTTCAGGGGTGAAGGGCCGCAGTGGCGGCACGGGCACGGGCTTGTTGTCGTCGCCCACGGCCACCATCGTGAAGTAGCAGCTGTTGACGTGGCGCTTCTGCTGGGTGCGGATGTTTTCGGCGACGACCTTGATGCCGACTTCCATCGACGAGCTGCCCGTCATGTTGACGCTGGCCAGGAAGGTGACCAGCTCGCCGACGTGGATGGGCTGGCGGAAGATGACGCGGTCCACCGACAGCGTGACGACATAGCGCCCGGCATAGCGGCTGGCGCAGGCATAGGCCACTTGGTCGAGCAGCTTGAGGATGTTGCCGCCGTGGACGTTGCCGGAAAAGTTGGCCGTGTCCGGCGTCATCAACACCGTCATCGTCAGCTGGTGGGCGGGCAGGTCCATGGCGCGGTCCTTGTCAGGAGAAGCGATGGATTGTGGTGCTGCGCCACACCTCGCCGGGCCTCAGCAGCGTCGATGGCCAGTCCTCGCTGGCTTCGTGGTGCGGCGAGTCGGGGTTGTGCTGGGTCTCCAGGCACAGGCCGTCGCCCTGGCGGTAGATGCGGCCGTTTGGCCCGGCCAGGCTGCCGTCGAGGAAGTTGCCTGAATAGAACTGCACCGCCGGCTCACTGGTCAGCACGTCCATGCGGCGGCCGGAGTGCGGGTCTTCCAGCGTCGCCGCGGGCCGCAGGCCGTCGGCATCCAGCTCGCCGTCGAGCAGAAAGTTGTGGTCATAGCCCTTGGCGACCAGCAACTGCGGATGGGCCTTGCGGATGCGGGCGACGATGGGGGTCGACTGGCGGAAATCGAAGGGCGTGCCTTCCACGCTCGCATGCCGCTGCGGGATCAGGTGCTCGTCGACCTCGCTGTAGCGCGAGGCGGGAATGGTCAGGCGGTGGCGCAGCACGCTGCCGTCGCCGGCGAGATTGAAGTAGTCGTGATGGGTCAGGTTGACGACGGTGGCGCGGTCGGTCGTTGCCTCGTAGTCGAGGCGCCAGGCGTTCTCGGTCGCGCTGACGGCATAGCGCACGCTGACCTTCAGTTCGCCCGGAAAGCCCTGCTCGCCATGCGGGCTGGTGTAGCTGAACAGCAGCGCCTCGGCTTCCCCATCGCGCGGCTCGACGGGCGCGGCGTTCCACAGCCGGTGCCCAAAGCCCTCGGTGCCGCCATGCAGGCAGTTCAGGCCGTCGTTGCAGCCCAGCAGATGCAGCTCGCCGTCCAGCTCGAAGCGGGCGCCGGCGATGCGGTTGCCATAGCGGCCGACGATGATGCCGAACGACGGGTTGCGGTGGACGTAGTCGTCGAGGTTGTCAAAGCCCAGCACGACATTGCCGCTCTGGCCCTGGGCATCCGGCACCCACAGGCCCGTGACGATGCCGCCCAGCGTGATGGCGGTCAGCTTCAGGCCCAGGCCGTTGCTCAGCGTGTACTCATGCACCGGCCGGCCATCGGGCAGGCGGCCGTAGTCGCGGCGCTCCATCTTCAGACCCAGCCGCCGTCGACGATGAAATCCTGGGCCGTGCACATGGCCGAATCGTCAGCGGCCAGGAACAGGGCCATGCGGGCGATGTGATCCGGCATCAGCGGCTCGTTGATGCATTGGCCCTTGGCGATCTCCTTCTTGGTCTCTTCGGTGACCCAGAGCTTGAGCTGCTTCTCGGTCATCACCCAGCCCGGCACCAGCGTGTTGACGCGGATCCTGTGCGGCCCGAAGTCGCGCGCCAGGCAGCGCGTCAGCCCCTGGGCCGCGGCCTTGCTGGCGGTGTAGGCCGGCATGCCGCCCTGCTTGAGCATCCAGCTGATGGAGCCGAAGTTGATGATGGAGCCACCGCCGGCTGCCTTCATGTCGGCCAGCACGGCCTGGGCAGTGAAAAACTGGTGCTTGATGTTGACGGCCACGCTGGCGTCCCAGAACTCGGGCGTCGTGTCCTCGACGGCGTGGCGCTTGTCGTTGGCGGCGTTGTTCAGCAACACGGTGAAGGGCCCGGTGCGTTCGCGCAGGGTGGCAATCGCCGAGCGCAGGGATTCGACCTGGGACAGGTCGGCCACAGCGAACTGGGGCGCGTGGCGCGAGCCGGCCAGGCGGGTCGCCAGTGCCTGGCCTTCATCCGCGGCCAGGTCGATGAAAGCCACCTTGGCGCCCTGGGCGGCAAAGGCCTCCACCAGGGTCTCGCCGATGCCGGTGGCCCCGCCGGTGATCAGGACACCCCGGTCCTGCAGGCTGGGGTAGAGGGCGTAGGAACTCATCGAACTGTCTCCGGAGAAAAGCGCTCGCCCGGCTGCATTGGCTGGGCCATGGCTGAATTATTAGTCATACTTTTTCGTTTGCAAAGCCGGTGATTTTCGGGTTAACCCCAATCAACTCGCACAAATAGTCATACTTTAATGTCGACCAACGCCGGCGACGACAGCTGGCCATGTGCCGCTCGCCGGCGCTGCATTCCAACTTCCCCAGAGACAAGGGCCCCCTCATGAGCGCCTCCACCAGCCGCCCTTATCGCGGCGTCTTCCCCGTCGTCCCGACCATCTTCCACGCCGACGGCACGCTGGACATCCCCGGCCAGCTGCGCTGCGTCGACTTCATGATCGATGCCGGCTCCACCGGCCTGTGCATCCTCGCCAATTTCTCCGAGCAGTTCGTGCTGTCGGATGCCGAGCGCGAGACGCTGACCCGCGCCATCCTCGAGCATGTGGCCGGCCGCGTGCCCGTCATCGTCACGACGACGCATTACTCCACGCAGATCTGCATCGAGCGCAGCCAGCTGGCGCAGTCACTCGGCGCGGCCATGGTCATGGTCATGCCGCCTTACCACGGCGCCACCTTCCGCGTGTCCGAGGGCCAGATCGAGAGCTTCTACCAGCGCCTGTCTGACGCTATTGGCATTCCCATCATGATCCAGGACGCCCCGGTGGCCGGCACGCCGTTGTCGGTGCCGCTGCTGGCGCGCATGGCGAGCAACATCGCCAACGTGAAGTATTTCAAGCTGGAGATGCCCCAGGCCGCCAGCAAGATGCGCGAGCTCATCCGCGTCGGCGGCGCGGCCATCGAAGGCCCCTGGGACGGCGAGGAAGCCATCACGCTGCTGGCCGACCTGGACGCTGGCGCCACCGGTGCGATGACGGGCGGCGGCTTCCCCGATGGCATCCGCAAGATCTTCGACGCCTTCCATGCCGGCGACCGCGAGACCGCCGTGCTGGAGTACGGCCGCTGGCTGCCGCTGATCAACTACGAGAACCGCCAGGGCGGCATCCTGACCGCCAAGGCGCTGATGAAGGCAGGCGGCGTCATCCAAAGCGATGCGCCGCGCCATCCCTTCCCCGAGATGTCGCCCGAGACGCGCGCCGGCCTGCTCGATGCGGCCAGGCGACTCGATCCCCTCGTGCTCCGCTGGGGCAAGTGATGCGTTGGCTGGCCGCGCTGCTGGCGCTGTGCCTGAGCGCATCGGCGTTCGCGCTGGAGCCGCAGGGCGACACGGGTGCCCATGATCCGACGCTGCTGATCCAGGGTGAGCGCTGGTTCGTCTTCACGACGGGCAAGGGCCTGCAGCGACTGGAATCGACGGACGCTGGCAAGACCTGGCGTCGTCTCGCCCCCATCTTCAGCGAAGCGCCCGCCTGGTGGGCTCAGGCCGTGCCCGAGCACAAGGGCCTGGATGTCTGGGCGCCCAAGCTGTTCGCCCATCGTGGCCGCTTCTGGGCGCTCTACTCCATCTCCACCTTCGGCAAGAACCGCTCGGCCATCGGCCTGGTCAGCAGCGACAAGGCGGACGGTGCCGAATGGCGCGACGAAGGCCTGGTCGTGCAGAGCGTGGCGACGGACAACTTCAACGCCATCGACCCCGACCTCTTCGTCGACACCGACGGCAAGCTGTGGATGAGCTACGGCTCCTTCTGGGGCGGCCTGCGCCTGACGGAGCTGGACGCCAGGACGCTGCGCCCCACCGGCAGCACGCGCTTCATCGCCCGCAACCCGGCCATTGAGGCCCCGACCCTCGTGCGGCGTGGCGACTGGGTCTATCTGTTCGCCTCCTACGACCTGTGCTGCAAGGGCGCGCAAAGCACCTACAACATCCGCGTCGGCCGCGCCCGCAGCGTGACCGGCCCCTACCTGGACCGCGACGGCAAGGACATGATGGACGCTGGCGCCACGCCGCTGCTCTCGGCGACCGGCACGCGCTGGAAAGGCCCCGGCCACCAGGACGTGGTCGGCGACTGGCTGGTCCATCACGCCTACGACACCGAGCGTGGCGGCAAGCCGCATCTGCGCATTGCGCGCCTGAGCTGGTCCGCAGATGGCTGGCCCGTGATCCAAGAAGAATGAAGAACCGGAGACAAGCGAAGTGGCTGGCCTGAAGCTGGAGAACCTCTGCAAGCGCTATGGCGCGGTGCAGGTCATCGAGAACCTGTCGCTGGACGTGGCGCAGGGTGAGTTCGTCGTCTTCCTCGGCCCCTCGGGCTGCGGCAAGACGAGCCTCTTGCGCATGATCGCGGGCCTGGAAGAGGTGACGGGCGGCCGCATCCTCATCGGCGATCGCGACGTGACGCATGCCGCGCCCGGCCTGCGCAACCTCGCCATGGTCTTCCAGCACTACGCGCTCTACCCGCACATGACGGTGCGCGACAACCTGGCCTTCGGGTTGAAGAACATCGGCATCCCGGCTGAGGAGATCGCCAAGCGCATCACCGAGTCGGCCCGCATGCTGGAGCTGGACACGCTGCTGGACCGCAAGCCCGGCCAGCTCTCCGGCGGCCAGCGCCAGCGCGTCGCCATCGGCCGCGCGGTGGTCAAGGAGCCCGGCATCTTTCTGTTCGACGAGCCGCTGTCGAATCTGGATGCGGCTCTCCGTGGACGCACTCGTCTGGAACTGGCGCAGCTGCACCAGCGTCTGGGCGCGACCATGGTCTTCGTCACCCACGACCAGATCGAGGCCATGACGCTGGCGACGCGCATCGTCGTCATGAAGGGCGGCGCCATCGAGCAGGTCGCCACACCGGCCGAGCTCTATCGCCGGCCTGCCACGCGCTTTGTCGCCAGCTTCATCGGCACGCCGGGCATGGGCTTCGTGCCGGTGCAGCGCGCACCGGATGACCGTGGGCGTGCGGTCGTCACGGTGCCGGGCGGCCAGTGGGTGACGACCCGCGTCGCCACCGAAGGCCTGCCTGCGCAAGGCCTTGTGCTGGGCGTGCGCCCCGAGAACCTGCGCGTGGCCGACCAGGGTCCGCTGCGTGGGCGCGTCGAGCTGGTCGAGTTCCTTGGCGAACGCACGCTGGCGCACTTGAAGCTCGAGGGCGACACGCCGCTGATCGTCACCGTGCCGGCGGGTGCGGCCTCACCTCGGCTCGGCAGCTACGTCGCCGTCAGCGTCGACGTGGCCGAGGCGCATCTCTTCGACGAGACCGGCCGCGCCCATCACGCCCAGGAGTCGCTGGCATGAGCACCGTCGGCCTGCGCGCCTCGCGCCCGGCCTACGCCTTGTTCGTGCTGCCCTTCGTGGCGCTCTACGCGCTGATGCTGCTTTGGCCGCTGGCCAAGGGCGTGTGGATCAGCTTCCACGACCATGACCTGCTGTCCGACGACAGCTTCTGGGTGGGCCTGGCCAACTACAAGGAACTGTGGAGCGACGAGGTCTTCCGGCAAGTGGTCTGGAACACCATCCGCTTCGTCGCCATCAGCACGCCCATCTTCGTCGTGCTGTCGCTGATGCTGGCCCTCGCGCTGAACCGCACCGGCAAGCTGGCCACCTTCCTGCGCGCCACCTTTTTCTGCGCCTCCGTCTTTTCGGTCACGCTGATCACGCTGGTGTGGAAGCTCGCGCTGATGCCCGAGCGCGGCCTCGTCGCGCAGATGTTCACGGCCCTCGGCATCCCCGAGCTGCCGCTGCTGACCAGCGACAACCTCGCGCTGCTCACCATCGCCCTCGTCACCGTCTGGTGGATCATCGGGCTGCCGATGATCCTCTTCCTGTCGGCCCTGCAGCAGATCCCCTCGGACATCTACGAGGCCGCCGCGCTGGACAACACGCCGCGCTGGCGTGTGCTGACCCACATCACGCTGCCCAGCCTCAAGCGCGCCATCGTGCTGGTGGCGCTGATCGAGGTGATCCGCCAGTTCCAGGTCTTCCCGCAGATCATGCTGATGACCAACGGCGGGCCCAACAACACCACGCGGTCCATCGTGCAGTTCACCTACGAGCAGGCCTTCATGCAGCTCTCGCTGGGCTATGCGACGGCTGCCTCGCAGATCCTGCTCGCCATCATGCTCGTCGGGGTCTCCGCGCAACTCTGGCTGGAACGTGGCAAATGATGAAGCCCCTCGTCCAAGGAGTACCTTGGCCGGTCCCCCGCGGGGACGGCGATGCGTGCGGCATCGAGCCGCGCGCCCATCGCCTGAGCGGGCCGGCTAGGGAGCGGCCCGTCGCTCGGCCCGCAAGCGGAATGGAAACCTGACATGAATCCCTTGCTGAGACGCGGTTGGTTCGACCGCTTCGTCATGGCCGCGCTGACGCTGCTGGCCCTGGCCTGGATGGCGCCGCTGCTGTGGGTGCTGGCCCTGTCCTTCAAGCCCAACGAATTCCTGCTGCGCCACACCGATGTGTTCCTGGCGCCGCCCTACACGCTGGCCAACTACCTGGACATCCTGCAGACCTCGCAGGTGTTCCGCTGGCTGGGCAACAGCGCGCTGGTGGCGCTGCTGCAGACGGCGGGTGTGCTCGTGCTGTCGTCGCTGGCCGGCTATGGCTTCGCGCGCTGCGAGTTCCCGGGCCGCCGCGTGCTGTTCGCCCTCGTCATGTTCGGCCTGGCCGTGCCGGCCCAGTCGGTCTTCATCCCGCTGCATCGGCTGTTCTCGGAGTGGAACCTGCAGAACACGATTGCCGGCCTGGCACTGCCGGGCCTGGCCGCGCCCTTCGGCGTCTACCTGATGACGCAGTACTTCAAGGCCATCCCGGCCGAGTTGGAAGAGGCCGCGCTGCTGGACAACGCGTCGCGCTTCAAGACCTTCCTGACCATCATCCTGCCGCTGACGTTGCCCGCACAAGCGACGTTAGGCATCTTCACCTTCCTGGCCTGCTGGAACGACTACCTGTGGCCGCTGGTCATCGCGACGCAGCCCGACATGTACACGCTGACCCGCGGCCTGGCCTCCACGCAGACCAATTTCGCGCAGTCCGAGGGCCTGGGCTTCCTGATGGCTCAGGCCGTGTTCGCCGGCGTGCCCGCGCTGATGCTGTATCTCTTCTTCCAGCGCCATCTGGTGACGGCCGTCGCCGGGACGGGCAAGTCATGAAGCGCCTGTCAGTTCTGCTGTGCACTGTCCTGCTCGCCGCCTGCGGCGCGGGCAAGGACAACTCGGGCAAGACCGAGATCACGCTGATGCGCTTCTTCGGCAGCTGCGAGTCGCAGTTCGGCCAGGTGGTGAAGGCCTCCGAGGGCGTCGGCGAATGCGGCATCGTCACGGCCCTGGTCAACGAATTCAACGCGACCCATCCCAACATCGTCGTCAAGACGCAGATCGGCGAGTGGGGCCCTTACTACGACCAGCTCACCGCGCGCCTCGTGTCCAAGGACATCCCGACCGTGGCCGTCATGCACGAGTCGGCCCTGGGCGACTATGTGCGCCGCAAGCTGGTGCTGCCGCTGGACGAAGACTTCGCGCGCGTCGGCGTGTCGGTGGACGACTTCACCGAGCATGCGCGCAAAGGCACCACGTTCAACGGCCAGACCTATGCGCTGCCCTTCGACACCTGGGCCTGGCTGTGGCATATCAACACCCGACTGATGAAGCAAGCCGGGCTGCTCGGCGCCAACGGCGAGCCGGTGCTGCCGCGTTCGCCGGAGGAACTGCTGGCGCAGGCGCGGCAGTTCAAGCAGAAGACCGGCAAGCCCTTCTTTGCCTGGGCCGTGGCCAACGAGACTGCCGCCAACAACCGCACCTTCCAGTCGCTGGTGGCCCAGCAGGGCGCGGCGTTGTTCGCGGAAGACGGCAAGAGCATCCACATGCAGCAGCCGGCCGTGACGAAGGCGCTGACGTTGATGCAGACCCTCTACAAGGAGGGCCATGTGCGGCCCAACCTGGACTATGCCGCCGCCAACCAGGCCTTCCTGAACGGCGAGGCGGGTGTCGTCGTCGTCGGCACCTGGACCATCGACCAGTTCCTGCGTGAATCGAAGAAGGCCGACTCGCCGCTGCAGGGCGGCTACGCGGTGCGGCCCTTCGCCCAGCTCTACGACAAGCCCGCCGTGTTCGCCGACGGCCACTCCTGGGCGCTGTTCAAGGGCGGCGCGACCGATGCCAAGGGCCATGAGGCGGCGCTGAAGTTCCTGAAGTTCGTCTGGGAGCGCAGCGCCGAGTGGTCGCGCACCGGCCATCTGCCGGTCAGCAATACAGTGGCGCAGAGCGAGGCCTTCCGCGCGCTGCCGCAACGCGAGTCGCTGGCCGAGATCACGACCACCGGCGCGTCCATGCCGGGCAATGTGCCCACGCAACGCAATATCGAACTGCTGATCGGCGAGGACGTGGCCAACCTGCTGCTGTCGGGCAAGCCCGTGGCCGAGGTGCAGGCCAGCGTCGAGAAGCGGGTCAACAAGGCACTCCAGAAAGCCCGCCGCTGATGACCTTCCAAGCCTCTCTCATCGTCGACCGCGACTTTGCCCTCGCGCCGCTGGACCGCCGCCTGTTTGGCGTGTTCGTCGAGCACCTGGGACGCTGCGTCTACAACGGCATTCACGAGCCAGGCCACCCCACTGCCGACGAGCACGGCTTTCGCGGCGATGTGGCCGAGCTGACCAAGGAGCTTGGCGCCACCATCGTGCGCTACCCCGGCGGCAACTTCATGTCGGGCTACAACTGGGAGGATGGCGTCGGCCCCAAGGACCGGCGCCCGCGCCGGCTGGACCTGGCCTGGTTCTCGACCGAGACCAACCAGGTCGGCACGCATGAGTTCATGGCCTGGTGCAGGAAGGTCGGCATCGAGCCCATGTTCGGCGTCAACCTCGGCACGCGCGGGCCAGACGAAGCGCGCCATTACCTCGAGTACTGCAACCACCCGAGCGGCACCGCGCTGT
This sequence comes from Roseateles sp. GW821-FHT09H10, assembly GCF_059415865.1. Lineage (NCBI taxonomy): Bacteria > Pseudomonadati > Pseudomonadota > Betaproteobacteria > Burkholderiales > Sphaerotilaceae > Roseateles > Roseateles sp. GW821-FHT09H10. The sequence continues at coordinate 1,170,820 of NZ_JBWKOB010000002.1, forward strand.
CGGACCTGCGCCGCTCGCATGGCGCCGAGGAGCCGCTGGGCATCAAGTTCTGGTGCCTGGGCAACGAGATGGACGGCCCCTGGCAGATCTGCCAGAAGACGCCGGACGAGTACGGCCGCATCGCCAAGGAGACCGCCAAGCTGATGCGCTGGGTGGACCCGACCATCGAGCTGGCCGCCTGCGGCTCGTCGGCCTACGACATGCCGACGTATGGCGTGTGGGAAGACCGCGTGCTGGAGCACTGCTTCGAGTTCGTCGACTACCTGTCCCTGCACAGCTACTTCGTGAAGCCGCCCGCGGACGCCAGCACCGAGAGCTTCTTCGCGCAGATCGAGACGAATGCGCGCTACATCGAGGACACCGTGGCGATTGCGGATTCGGTGGCCACACGCAAGCGCTCCACCAAGCGGCTGAAGCTGTCCTTCGACGAATGGAACGTCTGGTACCGCGCCCGTCACGGCGAGCACCTGAAGCAAGCCGGCTGGCCCGAGGCGCCACGTCTGCTGGAAGAGGTCTACACGGCCGAGGACGCGCTGCTGATCGGCGGCATGCTGACCATGTTCATGAACCATGCGGACCGGCTCAAGGTCGCCTGCATGGCCCAGCTCTGCAATGTCATCGCGCCCATCATGACCGAGCCCGGCGGCGCGGCCTGGCGGCAGACCATCTTTCATCCTTTCGCGCAAGCCGCGCGCTGGGCCCAGGGCGAGGTGCTGCGGCCCGTCATCCAGTCGCCCGGCTATGCCAACGCGAAGCATGGCGAGCTGCCCTATCTGTGCGCCAGCGTGGTCGATGACGCGGCCACGGGCCAGACGGCGGTCTTCCTGCTGAACCGCAGCCTGACCGATGAGATGGACCTGTCCATCACGCTGCGCGGCCTGGGCGTGGAACGTCAACTCGTGCAGGCCGAGCAGCTCCACAGCGCCGACCTCAATGCCAGCAACACCGCCGACGCACCCGACCGCGTCGCGCCCCAGGCTCTCCACGGCATTGCCATCGACGGCGAGCAATTGCGCGTGAAGTTGAGGCCCGCCTCCTGGAACGTCATCGTCACGAAAGCCCTGCGCTCATGAGCGACTGGACCAACCCCCTCATCGCCCAACGCGCCGATCCGCAGATCACCCTGGTCGACGGCCGCTACTGGTTCACCGCCTCGGTACCCAGCTACGACGCCATCGAGATCCGCGCTTCCGACAGCATCGCCGGCCTGGCCACCGCGACCACCAAGATCATCTGGCGCAAGCACGACAGTGGACCGGCAAGCTTCCACGTCTGGGCTCCCGAGCTGCACCGCATCGATGGCCGCTGGTACGTCTATTTCGCAGCCAGCGAGCGCGACGACATCTGGAAGCTGCGCATGTACGTCCTCGAATGCGAGAGCGACGACCCGCTCACCGGCGCATGGATCGAGCGCGGCCAGATCGTCACGCCCGAGGAAGGCTTTTCGCTGGACGCAACGCCCTTCGAACACGGCGGCCGCCGCTTCCTGTGCTGGGCGCAGAAGAGCCCGCCGACGGAGAGCAACCTCTATCTCGCCGAACTCGCCAACCCGTGGACGCTGAAGACCGAGCCCGTCGTCATCACGCGGCCCGAGCTGGCCTGGGAGCGCATCGGCTTCTGCGTCAACGAAGGCCCGGCCGTGCTGAAGCGCAACGGCCGCGTCTTCATCGCCTACTCGGCCGCGGCGACCGACGCCAATTACTGCGTGGGCCTGCTGTGGGCGGATGAGAACGCCGACCTGCTGGACCCGGCGAGCTGGAGCAAGTCGTCCGTGCCGGTGTTCAAGAGCGATGAGTCAGCGAGCCAGTTCGGCCCCGGTCACAACAGCTTCACGACGACGCCCGACGGCAAGACCGACCTGCTGGTCTATCACGCCCGCAACTACCGCGACATCGTCGGCGACCCGCTCAACGACCCCAACCGCCAAACGCGCGTGCAAGCCTTTGGCTGGCGCGCCGACGGCTTCCCCGATTTCGGAACGCCGGTCGCCGACGGCCCCTACTCGTCATGAAACTCTTCGCCTCGTTCCTGCTCGCCATCCCCGCCCTCGCCAACGCGCTGAGCAGCCCCGACGGCCAGCTCCAGGTCGACGTGTCGGTCAACGCCGAGCAACAGCTCGTCTATTCGGTGCAGCGCGCCGGCCAGCCGGTGCTGCTGGCGTCGCGCCTGGGCCTGGTGCTGGAGCAGGGCGACTACGCCAACGGCCTCAAGCTCCTTTCGACCTCGCCCGTGAAGGCCCACCGCGAGCAGTACGCGCTGGCCGCCGGCAAGAAGAGCCAGGTGGACTACCGCGCCAACGAACAGCGCTTCACCGTCGCCAACGCGGCGGGCCAGAAGCTCAGCGTCACCCTGCGCGCCTCCAACGACGGCCTGGCGCTGCGCTACACGGTGGATGGCGCCGGCCGGAAGACGTTCAAGGACGAGCTGACCAGCTTTGCCTTCCCCCCCGAGGCCCGCGCCTGGCTGCAGCCCATGTCGGTCGCCAAGACGGGCTGGAAGCGCACCAACCCGTCCTACGAAGAGCACTACCAGGCCGACATCCCCGTCGGCACCGCCGCGCCTTCGCATGCGGGCTGGGTCTTCCCGGCGCTGTTCCGCTCGGGCGCCAACTGGGTGGCACTGACCGAAGCCGGCATGGACGGCCGCTTCCACGCCTCGCGCCTGGCGAGCGATTCAACGGGCGGCACCTACCGCATCGGCCTGCCCGAGGCGAGCGAGGTCAACACCGGTGGCCACCTGCTCGCTGATATCGATGGGCCTCTCACCACGCCCTGGCGCGTGCTCGCCATCGGCCCGCTGAAGACGGTCATGGAGTCGACGCTGGGCACCGATCTCGCCGCGCCCGCCGTCGCTTTCGACAAGACCCAGCTGAAGCCTGGCCCTGCATCGTGGAGCTGGGCCATCCTGAAGGACGACGGCACGGTCTTCGACGTGCAGAAGCGCTTCATCGACTACGCGGCCGACATGCGCTGGCCCTACACGCTGGTCGACGCCGACTGGGACCGCAAGATCGGCGACGCCAGGATGAAGGAACTGGCCGACTACGCCAAGACCAAGGGCGTCGGCCTGCTGGCCTGGTACAACTCGTCGGGCGCCTGGAACGATACCGAATACAGCCCCAAGGGCGCCCTGCTGACCCGGGAAGCGCGAGCCCGCGAATTCGCCCGCGTGAAGGCCATCGGCGTGAAGGGGCTGAAGGTGGACTTCTTCGGTGGCGACGGCGCCTCCATGCAGGCCTATTACGTCGACCTGCTGAAGGAGACGGCGGCGGCCGGCCTGCTGCTGAACTTCCACGGCGCCACGCTGCCGCGCGGCTGGAGCCGCACCTATCCCAATCTGCTGACGGTGGAGGCCGTGAAAGGCTTCGAGTTCGCGACCTTCACGCAGGAAGACCAGGACAAGGTCGCCCGCCACGCGGCCATGCTGCCCTTCACGCGCAACCTCTTCGATCCCATGGACTTCACGCCCGTCGTGTTCCATGACATCCCCAACATCCAGCGCGCCACGCGCAACGGTTTCGAACTGGCCGAGAGCGTGCTCTTCCTGTCGGGCATCCAGCACTACGCCGAGACACCCGAAGGCATGGCCACCGCGCCCGCCTCTGTGAAGGCCTTCCTGCGCGAGCTGCCGCGGCATTGGGACGAAGTGCGCTTCCTCGATGGCGAGCCCGGCAAGTGGGTCGCAATCGCCCGCCGTGCCGGCCAGCAATGGTTTGTCGCCGGCCTCAACGCCGACGACACGCCACGCGAGGTGCAATTGGATCTGGGCTGGCTCGGCAAGCGCGAGGGCCAGCTCATCAGCGATGGCGAAGGTCCGCGCGACTTCACCGAAGGCAAGCTGTCGGCGGCCTCGCCCAAGCTCACGCTTTCCCCCAAGGGCGGTTTTGTCGCCCGCTTTCGATAATGCGCGCTTTGTTCGGTAGCCTGCCGCCGATGAAGACTCGAGCAGATCACTCCACCTACAGCGCCCAACCCGAGGGCAAGAGCCAGCACGGCCGCATCGTCAGCGAGCTGGGCCTGGCCATCATCGGCGGCGAGCTCAAGCCCGGCGACAAGCTGCCGCCCGAGGCCCAGCTGCTGGAGCGCTACGAGATCAGCCGCCCCGTGCTGCGCGAGGCCGTGCGCGTCCTCGTCGCCAAGGGCCTGGTGGTGTCGCGCCAGCGCGCCGGCGCCATCGTCAGGCCGCGCAACGAATGGCATCTGCTCGATCCCGACGTGCTGTACTGGCTGATCCAGTCCCGCCCCCAGCGCGACTTCGTGCAGACCCTGCTGGAAGTGCGCCGCATCTTCGAACCCGCCGCCGCTGCCCTGGCCGCCCGCGCCGCGACGGACGAACAGCTGGCCGGCATCGCCACCGCCTACGAGGGCATGGCCGCCGCCCAGACGACGGCCGAGCTGCTGGAGCCCGACCTGGCCTTCCACCGCCGCATCGCTGAGGCCACCGGCAACGACCTGCTGGCCTATATCGGCAACATGCTGTCGCTGGCCCTGCGCGAATCCATCATCCTGTCCAGCCAGCTGCCCAACACGCACGACCTCTCCCTGCCGCGCCACAAGGCCATCCTGACGGCCCTGCAGGCCCGCGACGCCGTCGGCGCCCGCCAGGCCACGCTGGTACAGCTGGACGAGACGGGTGACGACATCAACAGCGTCCTGGCCAATGACGGCCGGGTCAACTTGGCTTGACCATGGCCCGCGACGACGACGATGACATCAACGGCACGTCGCTGACCGACGCCAGCCCCAACCCCAACTGGTTCCTGCGCGCGCGCCTGAAGACGCGCCAGCTGCTGCTGCTGATCGCGCTGGACGACGAGCGCAACATCCACCGCGCCGCCGAGGTGCTGTGCATGACCCAGCCGGCCGCCTCCAAGCAGCTCAAGGACCTGGAGGACATGCTGGACGTGAAGCTCTTCGAGCGCCACCCGCGCGGCATGGAGCCCACGCTCTACGGCGAGACCATGATCCGCCATGCCCGCATGGCGCTCACCAGCCTGTCGGCGGCGCATGACGACATCGTGTCGCTGAAGAATGGCCTGGCCGGCCAGGTCGAGGTCGGCGTCATCATGACCCCGGCCATGGGCCTGCTGCCGCGCGCCATCGCCCGCATCAAGCTGCTGGCGCCCAGGCTGCGCATCGGCGTGCACATGGAGAGCAGCAAGCAGCTGGTGGACATGCTGCAGCGGGGCAAGCTCGACTTCATGATCGGCCGCATCGTCGAAGAGGAAGACGCCGCTGGCCTGCACTACGAGGAGCTGACGGTCGAGCCCGCCTGCGCCGTCGCCCGCGTCGGACATCCTCTCTTGAAGGAAGACAACCTCAAGCTCGCCCACCTGGCCGACCAGCCCTGGATCCTGCCGCCCACCGGCAGCGTGCTGCGCCACCGCTGGGAGCTGATGTTCCGCCGCGCCGCGCTGGAGCCGCCGTCCAACAACGTCGACACCACGGCCCTGCTCCTCATCACCGCCCTGCTGCAGCAGACCGACTCCCTGCACGTGATGCCGGTGGAGGTGGCGCGCTACTACGCGTCCCTCAACGTGCTGGCCATCCTGCCCATCGACCTGCCCTGCCACATGGACGCCTTCGGCATCATCACCCGCGAGGGGCATCTGATGTCCCCGGGGGCGCGCCAGCTGCTGCACGAGGTGAGATCGGCCGCGCGGGACCTTTACTGAGGGTTTTGGCCGCCGTTGCGGCAAGAAGCCGGGTTTTGAGAGGCTTGCCGGCCCAGCCGGGCCGCGCCGCCCTGGCCGGCCCCCGGGTTGACCCGTAGCCTCCGGGAGAGCCCCGCCGGCCGGCCGGGCACCGTTTCCGGGCGACAATCGCAGCTTCGCGCGCGCGTTGTGCTTGGGCGCGCCCGGTTGACCCCCCTGAGATCCCCCAAGAGGCCTCCATGATCGTTTTGAAAGCTCCCCAGGATCAGGTGCTCGGCGCGCTGCAAGCGGTGTCCGGCATCGTTGAGCGGCGCCACACGCTGCCGATCCTGGCCAATGTGCTGATCCGCAAGACCGGCAACCAGGTGGAGCTCACGACCAGCGACCTCGAGATCCAGGTGCGCACCACGGTCCAGTTCGACGGCGACGCCGCCAACCTGAACACCACCGTCGGCGCCCGCAAGCTCATCGACATCCTGCGCTCCATGCCGGCCGACCAGGTCGTCAGCCTGACGAGCAACCAGAACAAGATGACCCTGCAGGGCGGCAAGAGCCGCTTCACGCTGCAGACCCTGCCGGCCGACGACTTCCCCCTGGTGCAGGAAGCCGCCGACTTCGGTCCCGCCTTCAGCGTGCCGCAGAAGGCGCTCAAGGGCCTGATCAACCAGGTCCACTTCGCGATGGCGGTGCACGACATCCGCTACTACCTGAACGGCATCCTGTTCGTCGCCGAAGGCAAGAACCTGACGCTGGTGGCCACCGACGGCCACCGCCTGGCCCTGGCCCAGGCCGAACTGGACACCGACATCCCCAAGCAGGAAGTCATCCTGCCGCGCAAGACCGTGCTGGAACTGCAGCGCCTGCTCAAGGACGGCAAGGACGACGACGCCATCGAGATGCGCTTTGCCGGCAACCAGGCCAAGTTCAGCTTCAGCGGCATGGAGTTCGTCACCAAGCTGGTCGAGGGCAAGTTCCCCGACTACAACCGCGTCATCCCCAAGAACCACAAGTTCCGCCTCACCCTGGGCCGTGCGCCCCTGCTGAGCAGCCTGCAGCGCGCCGCCATCCTGACCAGCGAGAAGTTCAAGGCCGTGCGCCTGACCTTCGAGCCGGGCCTGCTCTCCATCGCGTCCAGCAATGCCGAGCAGGAAGAGGCCAAGGAAGAGATCGAGATCGACTACGCCGGCGACAAGATCGAGACCGGCTTCAACGTCACCTACCTGATGGATGCCCTGGCCAACATGAGCCAGGACATGGTCTGCATCGACCTCAATGACAGCGCCAGCAGCGCGCTGCTGACCATCCCCGACACCACCGGCTTCAAGTACGTCGTGATGCCGATGAGGATCTGACGATCCTCATCGGCGTTGCATGCCTGAATGTTTTGCACCCCCCAGCCCCCCGCCGAGCGGGGGGCTCTAGTTTGAGTTTGTAGGGCCGCTCCCGCGGCCTTGAGAGTGCCCCATGAGTGATGTGAATAGCAGCCCCGAACACCCGGACGGCCTGAACGCCAACCAGCAGGCGGCCGCGGCGGCCGAGGCCAAAGCGGGCGAGGCCTATGACGCCAGTTCCATCCAGATCCTGGAAGGCCTGGAGGCCGTGCGCAAGCGCCCGGGCATGTACATCGGCGACACCTCCGACGGCACCGGCCTGCACCACCTCGTCTTCGAAGTGGTGGACAACTCCATCGACGAAGCCCTGGCCGGCCACTGCGACGACATCGTCGTCACCATCCACACCGACAACTCCATCTCCGTCATCGACAACGGCCGCGGCATCCCCACCGGCGTCAAGATGGACGACAAGCACGAGCCCAAGCGCTCCGCCGCCGAGATCGCGCTGACCGAGCTGCACGCCGGCGGCAAGTTCAACCAGAACAGCTACAAGGTCTCCGGCGGCCTGCACGGCGTGGGCGTGTCCTGCGTGAACGGCCTGTCCAAGTTCCTGCGCCTGACCGTGCGCCAGAACGGCAAGGTGCATTTCATCGAGTTCGCCAAGGGCATCCCGCAGAACGGCGAAAGCGTGATGGTCGACGGCTTCGAGACCCGTCCGATGAAGATCATCGGCGAGACCGACAAGCGCGGCACGGAGGTCCACTTCCTGCCCGACACCGAGATCTTCAAAGAGAACAACGACTACCACTACGACATCCTCGCCAAGCGCCTGCGCGAGCTGAGCTTCCTGAACAACGGCGTCAAGATCCGCCTGGTCGACGAGCGCAACAACAAGGAAGACAACTTTGCCTACGCCGGCGGCGTGAAAGGCTTCGTCGAGTTCATCAACAAGGGCAAGACGACGCTGCACCCGAACATCTTCCATGCGCAGGGCGACAAGGTCAGCGACCAGAACACCAACGTCGGCGTCGAAGTGGCCATGCAGTGGAACGACGGCTTCAACGAAAACGTCCTCTGCTTCACCAACAACATTCCGCAGCGCGACGGCGGCACCCACCTGACCGGCCTGCGCGCCGCGATGACCCGCGTCATCAACAAATACATCGACGACAACGAGCTGGCCAAGAAGGCCAAGGTCGAAGTCGCCGGTGACGACATGCGCGAAGGCCTGGCCTGCGTGGTGAGCGTGAAGGTGCCCGAGCCCAAGTTCAGCTCGCAGACCAAGGACAAGCTCGTGTCCTCGGAAGTGCGCGGCCCGGTGGAAGACATCGTCTCCCGCCTGCTGACCGACTACCTGCTCGAGAACCCGATCGACGCCAAGATCATCTGCGGCAAGATCCTCGACGCCGCCCGCGCCCGCGAGGCCGCCCGCAAGGCCCGCGAGATGACGCGCCGCAAGGGCGTGCTCGATGGCCTGGGCCTGCCCGGCAAGCTGGCCGACTGCCAGGAAAAAGACCCCGCCCTGTGCGAGATCTACATCGTGGAGGGCGACTCCGCCGGTGGCTCCGCCAAGCAGGGCCGCGACCGCAAGTTCCAGGCCATCCTGCCGCTGCGCGGCAAGATCCTGAACGTCGAGAAGGCGCGCTACGAGAAGCTGCTGACCAGCAATGAAATCCTGACGCTGATCACGGCCCTGGGCACCGGCATCGGGCGCGGCGCCGGTGGCGACGACTTCAACCCCGACAAGCTCCGCTACCACCGCATCATCATCATGACCGACGCGGACGTGGACGGCGCCCACATCCGCACCCTGCTGCTGACCTTCTTCTACCGCCAGATGCCCGAGCTCTGCGAGCGCGGCCACATCTACATCGCCCAGCCGCCGCTGTACAAGGTCAAGGTCGGCAAGCACGAGCAATACCTGAAGGACGGCCACGAGTTCGACGCCTTCCTGCTCAAGGTCGCGCTGCAGGACGCGAGCCTGGACACCGGCACCGGCAGCACCCTCAGCGGTGAAGCCCTCGACGTGCTGGCCCGCAAGTACGTGACGGCGCAAAGCGTCATCCAGCGCCTGTCCAACTGGATGGACATCGAAGCCCTGCATGTGCTGGCCAACGGCCTGGCGCTGGATCTCGACACCCTAGACGCCGCCACGGCCAGCGCCGCCAGCCTCAAGGGCCTGCTGCACGATGCGCTGGTGACGGTGGAGACCGACCCGCGCACCGACAAGCTCTTCCTGAAGATCGCCCGCACCCACCACGGCAATGTGCGCGCCAGCGTCATCAGTGCCGACTTCGTGCACGGCGCCGACTACGCCGTGCTGGCCGACGCCGGCCTGAGCTTCCAGGGCCTCATCAAGGCCGGCGCCATCGTGCGCAAGGGCGAGGGCGAGAAGGCCAAGGAATCCAAGGTCGAAGACTTCCGCGCCGCCATGGCCTGGCTGATGCAGCAAGCCGAAGGGGCAGTCGGCCGCCAGCGCTACAAGGGCCTGGGCGAGATGAACCCTGAGCAGCTCTGGGAAACGACGATGGACCCCACCGTGCGCCGCCTGCTGCGCGTGCAGATCGACGACGCCATCGAGGCGGACAAGGTCTTCACGATGCTGATGGGCGACGAGGTGGAGCCGCGACGCGATTTCATCGAAACCAACGCCTTGCGCGCCGGCAACATCGACGTCTAACAGCAAGCAGCACAGCCTTTGGCAATGGAGGAGGCCGCATCGGAGTCAGTAGACGGGCAGGCGTCAGGCTCTGACGTCAGAGCTGTCTTCGAACTCCTGGCTACTTGCGTCCCCTTCGACGTCGAAGGCACTCGTGGTGTTCGGTCCAGATTTCTAGATCGCATCGCCACTCGGGCGAACTTGGTGGGCGTGCCTCTGCTTGCCTTCCTTGCCGTCCTTGCCTGGCTTAGGTTTGGTATCGGCTCGGTAGGGGCGGCTTTGGATTGGGTCCTTCTGGCCTTCGGTCTGGGCGTCATACCGCTCTTGGCGGTAGCGGGCTTGGTCTGCACCATGGCCGCCGAAGTGCTGCACTTTCGTGAGATGAAAGAACGGCAAGGGCAGAACTGGGCAAGCGACTATGAAAACGACGCCTCGTACGCGGAGTCGTTGTCGAAGTTCTCGACAGACGCGTTGCGCTTCGCTGATGCGTGGTTCGAGCAGAAGATCAAGCGTCTTGAGCGGCGCCAAACGCGATTCTTCGGTGGCAATGACAAGCTCGCCCTGCTAACTTTGTTGGCCGCTGGATGGGCTTCGTGGAAAGAGATCCGCAGCCTGCTTCAGGGAGGCGAACCGCCTTGGTTCTTGCTTGGCTTGGCGCTTCTGGGCGGTATGGTGCTTGGAGGCGTGGCGCTTTCCAGCCGGTGGGAGCGGATGGGGTATTTGCGAGATCTGCTGGCTATGGCGATCAAGCGCAAAGAGGCTGTGGCGGCCAAGTAGCCAGCAGCAGCAAGGTGCGCTTCCGCGCTACAAAGGCGCCCCAGCGATATGAACTCCGAGCAGCTCTTGGAACGAAGATAAACCCACAGCTCAGGTGGCAACCGTGTTGCCACTTTAGGCGCTCAGATTGCTAGGAGCTCCCGCACTCGCGAATCGAGTTGGTCGAGATCAGACGGCTGGGCGTTGCCTGCCTTCTCGGTCAAATCCCGCGCAATGCTTCCGATGGCTGTCATCCGCTCATCAAGCTCATCGAACTTTGGAATATTGAGGTACTCCGCCACGCTCGCGCCGAGGCTTAGTTGGGCCGCGTATGCGGAAACTGCTTTGGAGATGGTGGGGGCGTTCAAAAATCCAGTTAGATAGGCGGCCTCAGGCTCCGAGTCCACCGGGATGAAGTAGAGCTTGTGGTCTGGAACCACAATCCGCTCCCCCACATGTTCAATGGTTGCGCTTCCGATATAGGCAGCCGCGAAGGTGTTGCCCATTTCGCGCCAAAGTACCTTGAAGGGTGCAAACGTGTAGGGCCCGGTGCTCCACAGCGAGTAAAACTCCTGCCCCTTCTGAAACCTCTTCAAGCTGGACCGTTGCTCCAGATGACTCTTGAAGCGGTTCAGGAACTTGAAGGTATGCGGGCTCTGAGCCGGCAGGCCAGGGTCGCCATGCATGCCGCGCTGCGGAACAAGGATGCGGAGGTCTGCTTCAGGTACGGCGTTGAACGGTGCAACGCCCCGTCCACGCAGGAGCGGGAACAGGTGTTCCGCCTCGACTGTTGCCGTGATTTGGGGAATGCCCTTCGTCTTGCCGATGTCCGCTGCGTTCCGCACCGACACCAGCTCAGGCCCTACCGCGCCAATTGCATGAACCCAGAAGATGCCGTTGCGGTCAGTCGTGATGCCTTTCCGTGCCTTGTATTCGGGTTTCGCACCTGCAGCGAAAACCTTTGAAAACACAGCTTGGTCCGCTGCAGATCCGACGAGCCACGGTCGCGTGCCATCGCCGCCTGGTACGGGCACTGCAGTGCCGTCAACTCGCTTGGCGGCATGGCGGAATTGATCTGCAGAAACGTAACTCCGCTGGCTTACGCCATCGCTGTCGGCTGTGGTCCAAGAGCGGTACGGAACAGGAAATGCAGTGACGGCGTCCCTTTGAAGCATCAGGAACGTCGGATGGTTGCTCACCCCATCGAAAGGCCTGATGTCCTGGTAGTCCTCAACCATCAAGACCTGGCACTGCAAGCTACCGTTTTCAATGGAGAAGCGTCTGAAGCCGGCGCTGGACTCGGTGGTGAATACCGATCCGGGAAGGAAGAAGCCCAACCGCCCATGGTGCGCAAGGTAGTGCTTCACGGCTTGGTACGTGATCACCGTCGAGATGTCGGCCTCGATGCCACCCACCCACTTGTCGGTGCTGAAAACGCCGAGACCGCGGCAGTGCTGCTGGATCGACTGAGCGTAGTCCTTTGGTAGGTTGCTCCACTTCACCCAAGGCGGGTTCCCGCATATATGTGACGAACGCGGAATTGCGCCCCCTGCAAAGCGATCGGCCAAGATCGAGCACCATATGCCGTTCCATCCTTGGTCGTGAAGGTCGACAAGATTGGCTACGGTGGCGCTAACGATGGAGATGTCCGACGGGTCTAACCCCATCGATTGCAGATCGGGCAGGATGGAGGTGCAGACCTTCGTTGCGGAGTAGTCTGCATCGATCAGGAACCGCACTTTCGAGAAGACGCGGAAGAAGTCCGGGTGACCAATCATCCGCTCCGGTACGGAAAACTCCTTCGGCCCTTTCTCCGTGTGCAGGACATGGCTGTAGTTTGAGAAGAGATCGACGGCCGCCGGGTACACGGCATCGGCCAAGTACACCGGCAGTCGGATAGGGCGCGCCGGATCCAGGTGCGGCGACAAGAAGACGGCAAGTGATCCCTTGGCCGCGAGGACCGCAAGGGGATTGAGGTCGATGCCGTGGATGCCTTCGAGCAGCGAGTGCGCTGTTGCGGTGCTGTCGACTTTCCGCCGGCGCCGGATCGCTTCGAGCAAGAACGTGCCTGATCCGCATGTGGGATCAGTTAGAGAATCTGTTGGCTGCCATTCCAGCAGATCCATCCCATGCTCTGCCAGCCAGTCCGGGGTGTAGAACTCTCCGAGCGCATGCCTGACCTCTCTGGGAATGAATCGCTCGTAGATGCCTTTGAAGAGGTCCCGGGTAGTATCAGCGTGCTTCTTAGAGATGGCGAAATCGACGCCGCTGAGCCGGCCCAACATGGCGCTAAGGTGGGATTCGTATCGGGACCAGTCTGCGTCGTCCAAGTACCAGGAAAAGAAGTCTCCACTCAGCATGTTCAGAATGCCGGCGTGTTCGAATAGCTCGCCCGTCTCAACGGGGCGAAGCCGGTCGGCTACACGAACGCCCGACTCCAGCACACCTTGGCTGGCCTGCGGCAGCGCGCAGGCTGCTACGACCTTAGCAATGATGGCGATGTACGTGTTTAGCGCGAAAAGGTAGGCCGCAGGGTTGTCTTGGTACGGCTGGTCGTGCGAGATCTCTTGCCGAGCAAGAAGCTTCTTCATGTGGTCTGGCTGGAAGCCAACGACCTGGCTGAAGAGCCTGCGCCATTCCGAAAACAGCATCTTGGTTTTCGTGGTTGCAGTGGAGCCGTCTGCTTTGCAGATGCTTGCATAAAGCTCGGGGATGAGTGCGGTCCCGTACTTGGAGTCGGGGCCCACCAATGCTTCCAGCAGTTGTGGATGAACAAGCGGCCGACCGTTGCCCTCCAATGCCGCGAGCAAGCGGGTTGCCGCAGCGTTGTCGAAGGGTCTGACTCCCTCCCAGTTGGCACCAGTCGCTTCGAACCTGCCGAAGGTGATGTCGGCTCCGTCCCAGGCCACCAGCACGTACTCATGGAGCGCGCGCCCTTCCTCGGCAGAGATGAGCTCAGCGTACTCCTCGGCTTGCTTGCGCGCGTGGTTCGCCTTGCTTCCAGCACGGCCGTTGAACGACTTGGGCGGCTCGTACTCGATCACCACTGCACCGTGGGCAACGTCCGCAAACTTCGTGGGCTTCCCTGTCGTCTTCAGCGCTCGTTCAAGCTGAAACGGCGTCCACGGAATAGAAAGCGCTGAACACGCCCGCTCCAGCGCGTTCTCCAACTCGTGCCGTAGCTGTGCTTCGTTCTTCGAAATCCCAGCTGCGGAAAGGACCGCGCTGACAAGGGCCGATGAAGTCGCGCTGATCACAGTCCTCCCGGTGCAGACGCAGCTGATGTTTGCATTTCACTTGGTGACTAGCGATGGAGACCCGACAGGCGCAGGACAACATGGCGACCCAGCGGTACAGGGGCCAGCACAAACCACTGGCCAAACATACAGCTAAGAAGTATAATGGCTTTCCAAGCGGAAATAACTAACTATCAAACATGACGTCACGGGTTATCTCTCTATTTTGTGGGGCCGGTGGGATGGATTTTGGATCCCATGCTGCGGGTTTCGAGACAACTCTGGCGCTTGACAATTTTGCTGCGGCAACCGAGACGTTTTCGAACTATTTCCCAAACGCCGATGTCAGGACGACGGGAATTTTTGAGTTTAACGAATCAAATAAGAACCCTTACCCCAAAGCGGATGTGCTGACAGGAGGTTATCCGTGTCAATCATTTTCCATGGGCGGTGTTCGAGACCCGGCCAGCGATGATCGCTCCAATTTGTTTTTGGGCTTTGCCGCTGCGGTCAACAAGGTTAAACCCAAAGTCTTTATCGCAGAGAATGTTTCCGGTTTGGCTAGGCTAAAGAATGGTGAGTGGTTCAAAAAACAAATTCAAGTTTATGAGAACGAGCTCTCCGTAAAATACCATGTCCACCATATGCTTCTAAACGCGGCGGATTACGGTGTTCCACAGTTCAGAAAAAGAGTGATTATTGTCGGCGTGCGTCACGATGTAAGTGATGCATTTGAATTCCCGACCCCGACCCATGCTAAGCCAAAGCAAGCGAAAAAGCTTGGTTTAATACCCCACGCGTCGCATGGAGAGGCGATCAGGCATCTGCCTCCGCATCCAGTGGGGGAGTATTACGAGCGACCGCATGATCCGGAGGGTAATTTTGCCTGGTACTTTATGTCCCGCAATAGACGGCATCGATGGGATAGCCCGGCATTCACTGTTGTCGCAAACTTCCGGCATATTACATTGCACCCAGCTTCGCCGGTGATGGAGCTGGAATGGAGCGACTTGGCGGACGGCTGGAAACAGAAGTGGAGGTTTACAAATGAATATGATCATATTCAATTTGCTCCCGAGTTTCCTAAGCTTGATCCAGCGAGGCGGCTTTCGTGGCGCGAAGCCGCCGCGATTCAAACGTTTCCTGTGAACTTTGAGCCCGCGGGTGACCTACAGGAAAAGTTCGAGCAAATCGGTAATGCAGTGCCGCCCCTCTTAATGCAGCACATCATGCGGAAAGTGAAAGAACTTCTTTAGTTTATGGCGCGAGGCTGCTACGAATGGCCGAACATTCGGACCGACTTTTGGTGCAGGGACTCTTGCGCCGGCTTCAAAAGTTTGAAGAGCCTGGATCCATATTTGCGATTTTTAATCAATGGGTAATATTTGAATTGACTTCCCGATAGTGCATACCATTCGTATAGCACGCCGCCATCAGCATCAAGGCCTACTAAAGCCTTACCCCTGAACTTCCATCTCGCGGGAGTTGGAAGGACGATTGAATAAGAGGATATTAGGTATTCTCGTTGTTCGTTTTTGTCCATCGGCGAATACATTACGGACACAAAGACGCTTGCGTCCGCATTTACGGTGCGCACTGCCGCATTCTTGCGCTGCTTCTGTATTTTTGCCACGGCGCTAGCGCGCTCCTTTGCTTGCCTTTGGAGAATTGCTGCTCCAAACTTCTTTGCGTATCGGTGAGCTCTAAAATCGTCCTCGCTTAGCCCCAATTCGTGACACAGCTTCCAATCTTTGGCATTTGCATTTGCAATTTCAAGATACGCCCTGAGCTTTTGGCGCTTCTTGACATCGCGGAAATCTCGAATGTTGGCGGCCTCCTTGGATTTGATAGACGCTGCGCTTACGATTACGCCACCGCCCTTGTTGATTTCAACGGCGAAATCGTAATAAGACTTACTTTCGGGAGGCTTCACGCCAAAGAGTTCTGCGAAGCAGCGTTCTATTTGTCGTGAATCGGCGCGCGTTGTCTTTTCAGAATCGTCTTCGCGAATATTTCCACTACCGTCTCGGTAGGTGCTAAGATATTTAACTAGTGCCCGAAGCTGATCCATTGTTGGATTTGCGCTCAGGAATGGTTGTGACATTTATTCACCCTGCGTTTGTAGACGCGGGTCCATGGTTTCTCGAAGCTAGGCGAGGAAACGTATAAGGCGCTTTTCCAGCTGCGCAAGATTTTTGGCCTTCGTCTGACATTCCCATACCGTTGCAACTCTCCAGCCGAGCCTTCTGAGGCTTCGTGTGGTACGGGAATCTCTAGCCATGTTTCCCAAGATTTTGGCGTTCCAATATGGTTGGTTTGATTTTGGAGTTGAAGACAGCTTGCAACCGTGGTGATGCCAAAAGCAACCATGCACTTGAATTACGCATCCTCGTGAAGGGAACACGAGGTCCGGTTTACCTGGCAAGCGGCGATCGTGAAGGAGGTAGCGATAGCCGAGGCCGTGCAGCAGCTTGCGTACTGCTAATTCCGGTAGCGTGTTTGTCGATTGAATACGCCGCATGAGGGCGCTGCGGCGCTCGCTTGAAAGTGTGTCCATTGCTCGTGCACACTATTGAAGCCCGCTCTAAGGCATGAGCAGGAAATGCACGGGCACATGCAGCGCCGCTGCGAGCTTTTCGACGTTGTCAAGGGAGATATTCCTCGCCCTTCGCTCTACGTGAGCCACGAAGGTACGATGAAGCCCCGCTTCAAATGCCAAAGCTTCTTGACTGAGTCCGCGCTGCTGACGCAAAAGGATTAAGTTCAAAGCTAAAAGGTCCCTAGCGGGCGTATTTACTTGCTGGTGGGCGCTTGAAGGTTCTGACACGGCACTAAGTCTTCCCGCCTGCCGCTTTTGCGTCAGCCGCGTTTAAGTCACAATCGCGCGGTTATGCGTTAAGTAGCGGTCGCAGAAAGTCGTGTGTCGCCAGCGAGACATGCTCGTCAAGCAGCTCATCAGTTTGCTCGTGAGCGCTTTAGCGTCTGTACGGCGGCATAACTTTTATGGGTGGGCATGGGTTGCATGGCCGCCAGTGGGGCACATGCGCGCGAGGTACTCGCGCTGCCGGCCAGGCTGGTCCGCCTGCTGGCCCAGGCGCCGGCCCTGAGCGTGAGGCGGCGGGTGCGCCTGACCTGCCGCTTCAGGCGCTGTGGCGGCGTGGGGTCTTGCGCAGCTAGGGCTTTGGGCGCTGCGGCTTCACGGTGGATTCGCTGTACAAGGCAGACGTGAGGGTTGATGCCCTCGGAGGTCAAGGTAGCTTCAGCTGCCCTGACCCACTCGCCGCCCACCACACCCCACCCCACAAGTGGTCCAGATACCGCCCCTCGCGGTACATCTCCCCGTTGTGCCCCAGCGCCGTGACGAACACGCGGCCCTTCTCATAGGGGTGCCACCAGCTCACCGGGTGGTCGGCGCCCATGCCCTTGGCGACCTGGCCGGGCCAGATCTTGGTGGGGTCGTAAGTGCGCTCGTCCACGGCCAGCACGGGGTTGATCTTGGCGCCGTGCGGGTTGCTGAACTCGTACCACTCGTCTGACCAGATCCACTTGTCCGGCAGGCCGAAGGTGGCGGGGTGGCTGGCATCGGCCTTGGTGACGACGGCTGTCTGCAGCATGGGGTGAATGACGAAGCTGCGGCCCACCAGCTTCTCGTACCAGGGCCACAGGCCCGGCTTGCTGATGATGGCGCGGTGCACGACGACGGCGTTGCCGCCGGCCTTCATGTAGCGCTCCAGCCCGGCGCGCTGCGCTTCGTTGAATTCCTCGCCCGAGCTGTTCAGCAGCACCACCGCGGCGTACTTGCTCAAGTCGCCCTCGAAGGCATAGGGCTGGGCCACCCAGGTGAGGTCGAAGGCGTGCAGCCTGGCGAGCTTCTCAAAGCTCTCGCGTGCCACCGGGATGTACTCGTAGTGGTACTTGGTGGGCATGGCCAGCACCAGCAGCTGGAACTGCCCGTCGCCGGCCTGTGCAGGCACCGCGGTGCTAGCGACCGCGGCGGCCACGGCGAGGGTCTGCAGCGTCTTCTTGATCATCGTGCGGCCGATTCTTCCACCGCGGGGGTACAGGCGTCGCTCAAGCGCATGACTTTGCGGGCGAGGGCCGAGCGTGGCCAGAATGCCCCCGACTGCTTCCAACGCCCATGACCACCTTCTCCCTCGTCCCCACCGACCAGCTCGTCCCCGAAGCCCTGCATGCGGCCTTCGTGCGGGCCTTTGCCGACTACCTGATCGGCCCCTTCAACCTGGCCTTGGACCAATGGCCGGGCTTTGTGCTGCGCCAGGGCGTGGACCTGGGCCTGGGGCGTGCGGCGGTCGGCGCTGACGGCCTGGTGCTCGCCTTCGCGCTGGTGGCGCCGCGGCCGGTACTCGGGCGCTGGCGGCTGGGCACCATGGGCGCGGTGCCGGAGGCGCGCGGCAGCGGCGCGGCGGTGCAGTTGCTGCAGGACTTTGTGAATCGGGGCCGAGACGAGCATTCCAGGGCGGGCCTGAAGGCGGTGGAGCTGGAGGTGTTTGCGCAGAACGAGCGCGCCGCGAACCTGTACCGCCGCCATGGCTTCGTCGAGCGGCATGCGCTGCACGGCTACCACCGCATGGCCGACGCCGGCGAGGCCCGCGTGCCGTCGCCCGAACTGGCCTGCACCCAGGCCGACGCGCTGGCCTGGCTGCGCGAGGCCGAGGCGGCCATTGCCGACCTGCCGCTGCAGGTGTGCGCCGATGTCGTGGGCGTGCTGACGGTGCCCTGGACGGCCTGGCGGCGCGGCAGCGCGCAGCTGGTGTTCACGGGTGACATCGAGACGGGCGTGCTGGTGCGATCGCTGATCGACCGCAACCCCGCCCAGCAGGACGCTCAAGGCCTGGTGCAGGCCCTGCTGGCGGCTCACCCGGGCGCCAAGGTCAGCGTGCCGCAGTTGCAGCGCGCCGACCTGGGCGGCGAGGCACTGCAGCGCTGCGGTTTCTCCACCGAGCCGCTGCACCAGGCCCTCATGCGTTTGGACCTGGCGCCTGCCTCCACCCTCTAGCCCGCCTTGCGTTCGCGGCGCCGCGCCATCACGCCGATGACGCCCAGGCCCAGGGCCATCAGGCCGTAGGTCTCGGGCTCGGGCACGGCGGCGATGGCCGCGGCGCCCATCATCTGGTGCGACAGCGCCGAGGGGTGCAGCGCATCGGAGAACTGCGAGACGCTGCAGGAGATGCCGATGGAGCCCTGGAAGGCGCCGCAGGGCGTGGTGATGTTGGTGATGCCGTAGGTGGCGCCGCCGTTGTTCAGCACGTCGTTGCGCACCGCGAGGCTGAGGCCGGCGAGGTCGAAGAAGCTCATGGTCAGGCCGATGCCCTGGCCGTAGCTGACGACGCCGCCCATCAGCGCATTGAAGGCGTTGGTGGCCTGGGTGGACGCGCCGACCACGCCCAGGGCCATGGCCTCGGGCGTCCAGCCGAGGTCGGGCAGGTTGGCCACCAGCACGTTCTTGGCGCCGTCGGCGGCCAGCAGGCCCAGGGCGGTCTTGAGGTTGTTGGTGGCGGTGACGGCGGCCGTGCCGATATTGGCCGGGTTGCCGCTGCGCGCATCGCGCATGTCGTTGCCGCCGGCCACGACCACATAGAGCGCGTTCGGGTCCAGCGAGCCCGCCGCACTGGTGAAGCTGCCCACCTGGGCCAGCAGGCTGGGGATGCCGCCGCCGGCGGTGCGCGCGCCGCCCCAGGCGTAGTTGTTGCCGCCTTGCAGGCTGGCCGTGGCGGCGCCGGCGTGGCCGATGCCGGCGGCGAGGTATTCCACCCACACCGGGCCGTCCGAGAAACGGCCGTTGTAATAGGGCGCGACGGGCAGGGCGCCGCCGTAGTAGGTGTAGACGTTGCCGGTGTCAGACAGGCTGTCGCCGAAGAAATAGGCGTTGCTGAAGCTGGCGGCGGTGGCGGGAGCGGCGAACACGGCCGCGAGAACTGCTGCGGCGAGTGGGCTGCGGACAGGGCGTGTCATGGCGTCTCCGTTCATTGTTGGAAGGGGAGACCGACGCTAGCAGCGGCCTTCGCGCTGGCAAGAGGGTAAGCCAGCGTGTCGCGCAGGTGTCAGGCGCCCAGCCAGGTGCCCAGGCGCTGCATGGCCGCGGGCGTGCGCGCCAGGCTGCGGTGGTTGGTGCCGGCCAGCTGCTGCACGGTGACGGCCACGCCCGCGCGCTCCAGCGCGCGCACGAGGGCATGGGAATGCGCATGCGGCACCTGCGTGTCGCGCTCGGCCAGCAGCACCAGCACGTTGCCCTGCAGCACCCGCGCGGCGGCGACGCTGTCCAGCGGCGAACGCAGCCAGGGCGTCAGCGGCGCGATCAGCGGGTTGCGATTCAGCACCGCGCGCAGGCTCTTCAACGGCGTGATCAGCGCGACGCTGGCGGCTGGGCGCCCGGCCGCGGCCAGGCGCGCCGCCAGCTGCATGGCCACGCCGGTGCCCAGGCTGCGCCCGGCCAGGTGCAGGGCGGCGGCCGGCAGCTCCAGGCGTGCCAGCCCCCAGGCCGCGGCGGCTTCGGCGTCGGCCACGCAGGCGGCTTCGCTCGGCCAGCCATTGCTGTTGCCCAGGCTGCGGTAGTTGAAGGCCAGCAGGGCGCAGTCGTCGGGCAGCCAGCCGGCGAGGTCGGGCGTCCAGGCGACGTGCTCGTTGCGCCCGCCGAACCACAGCAGCAGGCGGCGCGGTGGTGCCGCGCCTGACGGCACCGTGAGCCAGCCCTGCAGGCGCACACCGCCCGGGCGGTCCAGCCAGACGGCCTCGGCGAGCCGCCGCCCGGCAGCGGGGCCCGGGTCGGTGCGGCGGATGACCCAGGTGCGGCCGAACAGCAGCTTGCCCTGCAAGCCGACGACGGCGGCCATCAGGCCTGCCCAGGCGAGCAGGGCCCAGGCCCAGGGTGGAAAGGTGGCGAGGAGAGACGTCACAGGCCGGCCAGCCTAGCCAGCCGAGATGACAGCGCCGTGAGCGCGGGGCGCCCGCTCAGGTCCTGGCGCCCAACTCCCGCAGCTGGGCCACGGCGGCCGCGAACTGCTGGGCGACCTGCTTCAGCGCATCGAGCTCGGCGCCGGCCCGGGCCAGGGCCTTCTGGGCCGCCTCGCGTGCCGCGGCCTCGCCACCGGCCGGTGCCGCGGCGATGGCGCCGAGGCGGGCCTGGGCCTCGGTCAGCGCGCGGGCCAGGTGCTCACGCAGCTCCTCGAGGCGGCGGTCCAGGGCCGTCGCGAAGCCCAGGGCCTCTTCGGTCTTGGGGTCGACGCGCTCGCCAGGCCGCGTGGCCTCGCGCATGCCGTCGACGGTGTCGCGGTCCGCCTTGATCTGGGCCTCCAGCGCGTCGCGCTCGGTGGTCAGCGCGGCCTGCTGCCTTTGCTGGGCGGCCGGGTCGGTGGGCACGTTGCCGTCGCCGCGGGCGCGCAGGCCTTCGCTGGCGCTCTTGCTGCCGAAGTAGAAGCCGATGACGGTGGTCAGCAGCGTGATGATGGCGGTGAGCAGCTGCTTCTGGGCGTCCACGGCGGCGGCCGAGGGGCGGGGCTCCAGCGTGTAGAGATGGAGCTTGGCATTGGCGCCGGGGTCGGCACCTGAGGGCGCGCGGCCGGGCGAGGCGACGACGACCATCAGCGAAGGCACCTGCTGGTAACGCGCCAGCTCGATCTCCAATCGAGGCACGGGCACCTCGACCTGCTCCAGCGGCTTGTCGCTGAGGCGCGGGGTGCTGGCCTGGCTGTGCGCGTCGCTGAAGAACTTGAGGCCGAAGACGGCGAACAGCACCATGACGCCCACGGCCAGCAGGGTGCGCACCGAACCCGAGGGCAGGCCGAAGGCTTCGTTGGCGTCGTTGAGCTGGAGGCCGCCGAAGACGATGGCCGTCAGCGTCAGCGCGGTGGCCATCAGCACCAGCAGGCCGACGAACCAGAGGGCGGAGTCGCCGCTGCGGCCCGGCAGCATCAGCATGACCGCCAGCACCGCGCAGACGGCCAGCAGGCCGATGACGCCCCATTTGACCCGCCGGGAGATGTTGCTGCTGTCCTCTTCATCCATGGCGACCTCGCGCTGGCTGGCAAGACCGCCACCCTAGCCGCCACGGCCGAGCCGGGCATCCTCAGGCTTGCTGAGGCTCAGGCCCGGCGCCGGGCGGCGAAGCCGAGAAGGCCAAGGCCGGCGACCAGCATGGCCAGGGATGCCGGCTCAGGGACTGCGCTGACGCTCACGCCCGTGACCGTGCCGTAGTAGGCCGGGAAGCCGCCCTGATCGCCGAAGGACTGGACGACGAAGTCGTTGGTGTCCAGATGCATCCACGCGCCGGGCGAGCTGCTGACGATCTGGAACTCGAAGCGATAGCCGGAGCCACCGGACGCAAAGCGGCTGAAGTCGAACGGGATGGCCGCGGTGTTGCCGTTCTGGATGAAGAAGCTGTCAGGGCTGGAGAAGAAATTGAAGTGCCCGTTGTTCGCCGAGCCCCGGGCCACCAGGCCTTGGCCGTCGAATATCGAGTTCTCGATCTGGAACGTCCCGAAATGACCCCAGCCGGTGGGCAGGATCCACAGGGAGTTGTTCGTGGCCGGCTGCACCGGCAGCGAGAACTCGACGACCAGCCGGCTGCCGGTGGTCAGGGTGACGGGCACCGCCTGGGCGGGGGCCATGTGCAAGGCGAATGCCGTCGCGGCCGCCCAAGCGGCCATCTTGAACTTGGAGGTCAAAGCTGTTCTCCCTGGTGTGATGGAAAGCCGCGGATGATGGTGGCGCCGCCACTTGCCGCGACGCGCGCCTGCCCCCAGGAATGCGGGGGGCGAGACCATCACAAGACGGTCGTGACCCCGCGATGCGGGACACCGGGAGCCGGGAGCGCACACTCACACCATGGCCCATGCCCACACCCTCGGCACCGAGCGCTTCCACTTCGCCGACCTGCGCACCCTGCTGGCGGCTGCCTTCGGCGCAGATCTGGGCGATGGCGCACCGAGCGCCCGGGCCATCGCCTTGTTCACCGACGCCGATGCGCAGGAAGTGGAAAGCGAAAGCGTCACGGGGCCCTTCAATCTCTGGACCTGGCGCGGCCTGCAGCCCGACCGGCGGCTGCCCGAGGCGAGCGCCGCGTCACCGGAGCACTGGATCTGGAACGAGGGCTGCCCCGCCGACATCCCCGGCTTCGAAGGCCAGCGCGTCGTGCTGCTCGGCCCGGCGCCCTATCCCCGCACCTGGAATGCAGGCCGGACGTTCCCGGGCATGGTGGGCGAGTTGAGGATCGAGCGGGCGCTCACCGCGGCAGAAACTGCCGATTGGCTGTCACGGCTCGCGCGGGCCGCCGATTCCTGAGGCCGCGGTCGTGCGCATGCCCGCCGCCTGGGTCCTGGAGGGCGGCCCTCATTTGTCGAGGCGCAGGCTGCCGCTGCCCACATAGACGGTCTTGCCGTCGTCGTACACGGGGAAGCTCAGCAGGCGCTCCTGGCTGCCGTCGTCGTAGTCCAGCTGCAGCACGAAGCCGCCGAGCCGATAGCGGCCGCGGCGGCTGGCGCCGTCGTCCTTGTTGGCGCCGCTGGTGGCGGTGGCCGTGCCCATCGGCCCGGCCACGCTGCCCGCCATGGTGCTGCTGCTGCCCTTGCCGTCGCGGTGCGAGGACGAGGCGATCTGGGTGCCGTTGGTGGCCGCCAAACTGCCCGAGGTGCCCAGCGAGCTGCTGCTGCGCTCGAAGCGGCCGTCGCGCGTGAAGCGGATGGCGCGCCTGGACGACACGCCGCCGGTGATCAGGCTGCCGTTGAAGCTGCCGCGGCTGAAGTAGCCGTCCAGGCGCGTGTCCTGGGGCCAGGGCTTGACGGGGTGGTGCTTGCCGCCCTTCCAGTCGCCCGTGGGGCGGCCGTCGAAGTCCTGCGCCTGCATCTCGTACTGCTTGCCGGCGCTGCGCCAGCGGCCCCACTGCTGCGGCTCCAGCTTGCGCGAGGCAGCCACGTCGAGCTGGTCGGGCGGCATCTCGGTGCGGCTGTAGACCGTGCCGTCGCGCAGCAGGAAGCGCACATCCTCTTCCCAGGTCGTGCCGTTGTTGAAGTTGCTCTTGCCCTCGATGACGATGGCGGCCAGGTCCTTCTCGGCCAGGCCGCGGCCGGGCGGGCTCATCACGCGCTGCAGCAGCACTTCCTTGCGCCGCAGCGGCTCCTGGACCAGCGGCGACGGCAGCAGGTGCGAGGCGTCGGCCACCAGGGCCACCAGCTTGAGGTCGGCGGCATAGGGGCGCAACGACGTCATCACCCCGCGCACCACCACCTCGCGGCCCACCCAGGCCTCGGCATCGAAGTCGAGGTCGATGCGGGCGCGAGAGCTGCGCTCGCCCTCGTCCACGAACAGGCCGAAGAAGTCGCCGTTGCGGCTGCTGGCCCAGCGTTTGACCCGCCCCTTCACGTAGAAGAAGCCATGCTCGCGCTGGGCCTGGTCGGCGGACATCGAGTCCCAGCCGCCCTGATGCTGCTGCGCCAGCGCGGCAATCTGCGTCGGCAGCAGCACCTGGGCGCCGGCGGGGGCCGTGGTGGCCGGCAGCTCGGCCAGGCGCGACGCCGCGTCGGCGCGCACCAGATCCATCGCCGTGGCGGCAGCCTGCGGGTACAGCGCGGCCACGTCCATGCCCGGCGACTGCAGGTCGCGCACCAGGGCGGCGCAGGCCTTGTCGGGCGCGGGGTCGGCCAGCACGCGGGCCCGCATGGGCTCGATGATCTCGTCCCAGTCCGGCGCGCGGCCAAGGCGGTTGCGCCGGTTGGCGCTGACCAGCACCGCCTTCAGTTGCGGCAGCTGGTGCTTCTCGCGCCAGGCCACCCAGGCGGCGCGCAGGGGGCCGAAGGACGGCGCGCCCAGGTCGTCGCAGGCCGACAGCGAGGCCTCGGTCATCACGTCCAGGCTGACGGCGTTGACGAGCTGACCCACGGCGTTGCGGTCGACCGTCGGGCCTTGCGCCACAGCCGGGGCGGTGGCCATGCAGCATGCCCATGCCATCAGGCCGGTGAGGCTGGCGTGCGGATGCATCGGGGCAGGACTCCTGAATCGAAAGGGCGCGATGTTCGGCAGCCGCGCCCGCGCCGGCCATCCCATGCTTGCAACCCCGGTAATCCTCACGGCCGCGGGTTGTCATGCAGGCGCCGCCGCTTTTGCGGACACTCGCGCCATGGGCTACAGCCACACCCTCGGCACCGAGCGCTTCCACTTCGCCGACCTGCGCACCCTGCTCGCCAAGGCCAGCCCGCGGCGCTCGGGTGACGAGCTGGCGGGCGTTGCCGCCGCGAATGCCCGCGAGCGGGTGGCGGCCCAGCTGGCTCTGGCCGACCTGCCACTCAAGGCCTTCCTCACCGAGGCCGTCGTGCCCTACGAGAGCGACGAGGTCACGCGGCTCATCGTCGACACCCATGACGCCGCCGCCTTCGCGCCCATCGCCCACCTGACCGTCGGCGGCCTGCGCGATGCGCTGCTGGCCGATGCCGTCGACCCCGCGCAGATCGCGCCCGGCCTGACGCCCGAGATGGCCGCCGCCGTCAGCAAGCTCTGCCGCGTGCAGGACCTGATGCTGATCGCCAGCCGCTGTGAGGTCGTCACGCGCTTTCGCAGCACGATAGGCCTGCGCGGCCGCCTGGCCACGCGCCTGCAGCCCAACCACCCGACGGACGACGAAGCCGGCATCGCCGCCAGCCTGCTCGACGGCCTGCTGATGGGTGCCGGCGATGCCGTCATCGGCATCAACCCCGCGACCGACAACCTGCCCCAGGTGATGCGCCTCGTGCAGATGCTGGACGCCGTCATCGCCCGCCACGAGATCCCGACGCAGAGCTGCGTGCTGACCCATGTGACGACGACGCTGGAGGCCATCAACCGCGGCGCGCCGGTGGACCTGGTGTTCCAGTCCATCGCCGGCACCGAGGGCGCCAACCGCGGCTTTGGCATCACGCTGGCCTTGCTTGAAGAAGCGCAGCAGGCAGCGCTGGCTTTGAAGCGCGGCGGCCGCCAGGTCATGTATTTCGAGACCGGCCAGGGCAGCGCCCTGTCCAGCGGCGCCCACCAGGGCTGCGACCAGCAAACGCTGGAATGCCGCGCCTATGCGGTGGCGCGGCGCTTCGAGCCGCTGCTGGTCAACAGCGTGGTCGGCTTCATCGGGCCGGAATACCTGTTCGACGGCAAGCAGATCCTGCGCGCGGGCCTGGAGGACCATTGCTGCGGCAAGCTCCTCGGCCTGCCCATGGGCGTGGATGTCTGCTTCACCAACCACGCCGAGGCCGATGTCGACGACGTGGACAGCTTGCTGACCCTGCTGTGCACGGCCGGCTGCAACTACATCATGGGCGTGCCGGGCTCGGACGACATCATGCTGGGCTACCAGAGCACCAGCTTCCACGACGCCCTGGCCATGCGCCGCCTGCTGGGCCTGCGGGCCGCGCCCGAGTTCGAGGCCTGGCTGCAGCGCATGGGCATCTTCGACGGGCGGCTGGCGCTGGCGGACGGATTGCCCGAGCGCTTTGCGGCCATGCTGGAGCAGACGTGAGCGTTGTCGAGCAGCCTTGGTCGCGCCTGCGGGCCTACACGGCCGCGCGCATCGGCCTGGGCCGAGCCGGTGCCAGCGTGCCGACCGCCGCGCACCTGGCCTTCCAGCAGGCCCATGCCGAGGCGCGCGACGCCGTGCATGCGCCGCTGGATGCGCAAGCGCTGCTGGAAGGCCTGCGTGCGCTGGGAGAGGCGCCGTTGAAGGTGCAGAGCCGTGCGGCAGACCGCGCGAGCTATCTGCAGCGGCCCGATTTCGGGCGACGGCTCGATGAAGCCGATGCGCGGGCACTGCAGGCGCTGAATGCTTCCCCGACCGACCTGGCCTTCGTGCTGGCCGACGGCCTCTCGGCCCTCGCCCTGCAGCGCCAGGCCCTGCCGCTGTTCGCGGCGCTGCGTGAGCGGCTGCTGGAGGAAGGCGGCTGGACCTGGGCGCCGCCCGTTGTCGCCACGCAGGCTCGGGTGGCCCTGGGCGACGAGGTGGGGGAACTGCTGAAGGCGCGCTGCGTCGTCGTGCTGATCGGCGAGCGGCCGGGGTTGTCGGCGCCGGACAGCCTGGGGCTCTATTTCAGCTGGGCGCCGCGCATCGGCCTGGTGGATGCCGAGCGCAACTGCATCTCGAACGTGAGGCCCGAGGGCCTGGCGCCGGCCGCTGCCGCGCTCAAGCTGCACGGGCTGCTGCGCCTGGCGCGAACCCGCCAGCTGAGCGGCATCGCGCTGAAGGACGAGGAGGACGAGCGCACCCTGCCGACGGCGGCGGGTGCGCCGTTGATGCGCCTGCTTGCGGGCTAGCGGCGCGGCGTCAGCGTGTCGACACCGGCGCCCGGGTCTTCCTCGCCGGCCACCGAATCATCGAAGGCGCCGTCCTTCACGTCGCGTGCCGGCCGCTGCTTGGCGGTGGGGCGTTCAACGTCGCCGGACTGCGGCACGGTGGTCGCGGGTTCGGGCGGGATGGGCGGTGTGCGGGTGGGGTCAGGCATGGCGGCCTCCAGTTCAACAAAAGGGGCGGCAGCGCCGCCCCTCGATCACAAGCGGCGCGAGCCGGCTTACATCCACCACGCAGAGCCGTAGTAGTCGTAGACCTTGCGGCCGTACTCGTCGTTGTAGGTGGGCGTTTCGTCGCTGGGGTAGCGCGGCGCGCGTTCCAGCTGGGCCTTGTCGACGTTGACGACGTAGCCGTCCTTGCTGGTGTCGTACTTCAGCTGGTCCCAGGGCAGGGGGTAGCGGTCGCTGCCCATGCCCAGGAAGCCGCCGAACTCCAGGGCGGCATAGCGGACCTGGCCGGACTTCTTGTCGATGACCAGGTCATCGATGGAGCCGAGCTTGTCGCCGCTGGGGCTGTAGACGTTGGTGCCTTCGACCTTGGACGAAGAGATGGTGGGACTGACACTGGCCATGATGGACTCCTGTAGTGAACATGGGCACGGGGCAGGCCGGTGGCCTGCTCCGCCAGGTGCTGTGCACCATGCGTCCAATATGCGCGGGTCGCGGCGCCGGCACAGTCGGGCCAGGCGCACCGGGGATGTAGGAGCGGACCGACCGTGAGGTGACCCGCCGCCGAGGCTCCCGCCTCAGTTCTCATCCAGGCTGATCAGCCCCTCGCGCAGGGCCCACTTCACGAGGGCGGCGATGTCGTTCAAGCCGAGCTTTTTCATCAGCCGGCTGCGGTAGGTGTCCACGGACTTGGGCGACAGGTGCAGGGCCTCGCCGATGGCGCTGCTGGTTGCGCCTTGGGCCACCATCAGCAGGATCTGGCGCTCGCGCGGCGACAGATCCTCCTCGTCGCCCTGCTTGCCCGCGCCGGTCAGCATGGAGGCGGCGAACTCGGCCGCCTGGGGGCTCAGGAAGCGCTCGCCGGCGGCCACGGCCTTGACGGCCTGCAGCACCTCGGAGCTGGCCGAGCCCTTCAGCAGATAGCCCCAGGCGCCCAGGCGCAGGGCCTCGGCGACGTGGCGGGGCTGGTCGGACATGGTCAGCACGATGACGCGCAACTGCATGCCGCGCTTGCGCAGCTCCTCCAGCAGCTCGAAGCCCGAGCGCTGGCCCAGGCGCAGGTCCAGCAGCACGACGTCGGGCTGCAGGCGGCCCAGGTCGGCCAGGGCCGGCGTGGGGCCGGCGGCTTCGCCGATCACCTCGTGGCCGGCGGTCTCGAGCACGACGCGCAGGCCGTCGCGCATGATGGCGTGGTCATCGATCAGGTAGATGCGGCTCATCGGCGTGGGCCTCGTCGGGCGCCTCCCAGGTCAGGACGACCATGGTGCCATGGCCGGGCCGGCCGTCAATGTGCAGTTGCGCACCGATGGCCAGCGCGCGTTCGCGCATGCCGATGAGGCCGAGGCGGCCGGGCAGCGCCCCCAGCTGCAGGCCGCGGCCGTCGTCGCTGACGGCCAGCTCCAGCTGGAACTCGTCGCCGTCCAGCCTGACGGTGATGCTGCCGGCCTCGGCGTGGCGCAGCGCGTTCAGCAGGGCCTCGCGGGCGACCATGAAGACGGCGTACTCGATGTCGGCCGGCCAGCGCTGCAGCTGGGCCGACTCGCTGGCCCGCAACTCGAGGCGGGCCTCGCCGTCGTGATGCTGGCGGATCTCGTTGTCGATGGCGGCAGCCAGGCCGAGTTCGTCCAGCAGCGGCGGGCGCATCTCGGCCAGCACGCCGCGCACCTGGCGGTTGGCCAGCACGATGAGGTTGGCGATGCGCCCGTCCATGCGCTCGCGCTGCTCGGCACTGGCGCCGCGCCAGGCCTCCCAGTGCAGACGCAGGGCGGCCAGGGTCTGGCCGAGCTCGTCGTGCAGGGACTGGGCCAGGCGCCGGCTGGTGCGCTTCTCCTGGTCGAGCAGGCGGCGGTTGAGCAGCGTGACCTCGTCGCGCGTGGCCTCGACGAGGCGGGTCTGGGCGGCGCGCTCGCTGACGTCGCGCAGGATGAGGCCGAAGCGGCCCGCGCCTGGCGCCAGGCGCAGCGCATACAGCGAGCCCTCGAAGCGGCGCTCGCGGCCATCGGGCCCCGGGGCCTGGATGCGCAGCTCGCACCAGCCGTCGATCTGGGCGCTGCGCATCCAGGCCGCGCAGCCGCCGAAGCCGGGCAGCAGGGTGTCCACGCCGCGGCCCAGGGCGGCTGCCGGCGCATGGCCGCTGATCAGCTCGGCGCCGCGGCTCCACTCCAGCACCTGGCCCTGCATGTCCAGCGTGGCGAGCAGGGTGTCGACGGCGGCATCGGCCAGGGCGCGCAGCCGGCCGGCCATGGCGTCGGCGCGCGCGCGGGCGCAGCGTTCGGGGCGGATGTCGTGCACGATCTGCAAGGCGCCGCGCTGGCGGCCCTGGCCGTCGAACATGGGCACGAGATGGCATTGCGCGGCCACGGTGTCGCCGCTGGGCGTCAGCGCCTCCAGGCGCATGACGAACTCGCCCGGCGGGTCGCCGAGCTGCTGGTGGAGCCGCCCCAGGCCTTCGCGCTGCGACGGGTCCACCAGCGCCTCGCCGACCAGGCGGCCGCGCAGGGCCTCGGTCGTCCAGCCCAGCAGCCGCGTGTAGGCCGGGTTGACGTATTCGCAGCGGTGGTGGTGGTCGGTCAGCGCGATGGCGACGGGCAGGTGGTCGATGGCGCGGCGCAGGTTGCCGGCGTCGCGCGCCAGCCAGCCCATCAGCATCTCGGTGGGCGACTGCGGCCCGTGCTGGGCGCGTTCGGCGACGAGGTCCTGCACGCGGGCGCCTACATGGGCGAGGTCCGCGCCGGCGGCGCCCTCGGGCAGCACCTTGTCGATGATGTGGTCCCAGGGCGCCAGCAGACGGCGCGCGATCCAGAAGCCCGCGGCAGCCAGCAGCAGGGCGGCGGCGATGCCCACCCACAACATGGACGAGGTCAACTCGCGCAGCGGCGCCAGCGCCACGTCCTCGCGCTGCAGCACGACGGCCCGCCAGGGCAGCAGCGGCGCGTCGGCGCCGCCCAGGCCGCGCAGGGGCGACTGGGCCAGCAGCCAGCGCTGGCCGTCGGCGCTCTGCCAGGCGCGCGGGCGCGGATGGGCGGGCGGCAGGCCGGCGGGCACGACGCTGGCCGGCGCGACGCTGCGCGCGCCCGGCTCGGTCAGCACCAGGCCCTGCAGGCCCTGCGCGGCGGCGTCGGCGGGTTCGCCGAGGCTGAGGGCCATCTGCTCGCGCACCCAGTCCAGGCCAAGGTGCACGGCCACGACAGCCACGACCTCGCCGGCTTCGTTGAGCACCGGCTCGCCGATGTCGATGAGTTCGCGCGCGCCGCCGGGCAGCTTGGCCAGCAGCGGCGCCAGCGCCACGGGTTCGTGCACATCGCCCACCATGCCGTCCAGGCCGCGCCGGAACACCGGCCGCTGCGCGATGGAGGCGCCTTCCAGCCAGCCGCGGCTGGCGGCGAGGACCTGGCCGTCCAGTCCCACCAGGCCGGCCCAGACGAAGCGTGGCGAGCGCTCGACGAGATGGTCCAGCTCGGCGCGGGCCCGGCCGGGCGCCGCGCCGGGGCGCAGCAGCGGCGAGCGCGCCAGCAGGCGCACCTGGCTGACGGCGTCGCGCAGGGCCAGCTGCAACTGCAGGCCGAGGACGTCGGCGCGCTGCTGGTTGCGCACCAGGCTGCGCTCGACGAGCTCGGCGCCCAGCAGCCGCTGTTCGAAGGCCAGCAGCACGCAGGTCAGCGCGGCAACGGCAAGCGC
Organism: Roseateles sp. GW821-FHT09H10; assembly: GCF_059415865.1. NCBI lineage: Bacteria > Pseudomonadati > Pseudomonadota > Betaproteobacteria > Burkholderiales > Sphaerotilaceae > Roseateles > Roseateles sp. GW821-FHT09H10. Next base: position 1,201,618 of record NZ_JBWKOB010000002.1, read on the forward strand.
CGGCAGCAGCGCGAAGCGCCAGGTCGGCCGGGCGGGGCGTTTCATGGCGGCGTCCTGAGCGGGGCTGGCGGCCTGGCCGATCGCGAGGGAGCTGCTGCGGGCGGCCATGGGCTCACGCAGCCCTGGCGGCGGCCAGCATCAGCTGTGTCGGTTGCGTCAGCGGTCCCTCGTCGCGCATGCCTCAACTCCGTTGTCGTGTCGCCCGGGGCCCACTGTCGGTCAAGAGATGTAACGGCGCCATGAGGTTTGTGTAGGGGATTCTTGATGGTCGCTGTCGGGGATGCCGGAAACCCCTCAGGACCCCCTCGCCAGCCGGGCCGGGCGCGAACAAGATGCGCGCCATGCTCATTTCTGACCCACCCGACGCCGCGCCCCTCGTGCTGCTGGCCGGCACCGCGCCCGAAGGCGCCGCCGCGCTGCTGCGCGAGGCGGGCTATCGCGTGCGCGCCGCGGCTTCGGGCGCCGCGCTGCTGCGTCTGGCGGGTGGCGAGCCCCGGCCCAGCCTGCTGCTGCTGGCCGAGACCGTCGCCGACCAACACGGCCTGGACCTCCTGAGCCGGCTGCGGGATGACGCGGCGACGCGGGCCATCCCCGTGCTCTTCGTGTCGGGCGGCGGCGACGAGGAGCTGGCCCTGGCGCTGGGGGCCTCCGATTGCCTGAGCCTGCCCTTGCGCCCACTGCTGCTGCTGGCGCGGGTTCAGGCCCACCTGACCCTGCATCGCCTGTTGGCTCGCAGCACGGGTGGCTCGATGAGGGCGGTGGTTTGAGCGCCCTGCCCCTACCCGCCGCCGGCCCGGCGCGCTGGCTGCGCCGCCTGCGCGACGCCGGCCGTGCCCGCCTGCTGCGCCGGCGCAGCCAGGCCCTGGGGGCCCAGGCCATGCAGATGCTGGACGCGGTGCTGGCCGATGCCGGCGTCGCCGTCGTCGTCTACGACGCCGAGGGCCACTGCCTGGTCTGCAATGCCGAGGCCGCCCGCGTCGCCGGCCTGGCCGTGGCGCCGCTGCCGGGCAGCAGCCTCGTGGGCCGCATGCCCGATGTGATGCTGCACGGCCCCTTCGAGGCGAGCGATGCCGAGACCTGGCAGACGCCGGCCGGCCCGCGCCTGTTCCGCGTCAACCGCGGCCGCCTGGCCGGCGCGGGCGAGCCGCGCTATCTCGTCGCCCGCGACGTGACCGAGCAGCGCTACGCCGCCGAGCGCCTGGCGCGCAGCGAGCAGCAGCTGTCGCTGGCGATGCGCGGCGCGGCCCTGGGCCTGTGGGACTGGCAGGTGGCCACCGGCCAGGTGCATGTCAATGAGCGCTGGGCCGAGATGCTGGGCTACCGCCTCGAGGAGATCGAGCCGCATCTGGACAGCTGGCGCTCCCTCGTCCACCCCGACGACTGGGCCGCCATCGATGCCTCGCTGCTGCCGCATCTGCGCGGCGACACCGACAGCTACCGCTGCGAACACCGCCTGCGCCACCGCGATGGGCACTGGATCTGGGTGCTGGACGCCGGCCAGGTGGTCGAGCGCGACGCCGACGGCCGCGCCCTGCGCGCCATCGGCATCCACCTCGACGTGACCGACAGGCGCGGCGCCATCGATGCACTGGAGCGTTCGCGCCGCGAGCTGGAGGTCCGCGTGCAGGAGCGCACCGCCGAGCTGCAGCAGGCCTCGGCCGAGGCGCGCGCGGCCAGCGAGGCCAAGTCGGCCTTCCTGGCCAATATCAGCCACGAGATCCGCACACCGATGAATGCCATCGTCGGCATGTCGCGCCTGCTGTCGCGCTCGGCCGTCGACGCCGAGCAGGCCGCGCGCATCGCCACCATCGAGAGCGCCGCCGGCCACTTGATGACGCTGATCGGCGATGTGCTGGACCTGTCCAAGATCGAGGCCGGCCACATGGTGCTGGAGCGGCTGCCGCTGGCCCTGCCCGAGCTGCTGCGCCAGTCCCTCGGCCTGTTCGGCCCGCAGGCCCAGGCCAAGGGCATCGCACTGAGGCTGTGCGCCGCCGGCCTGCCCGAGCGCCTGCTGGGCGACCCGACGCGGCTGCGCCAGGCCGTGCTCAATCTCGTCGCCAACGCGGTCAAGTTCACCGACAGCGGCGAGGTCGTGCTCAGCGTGACCGAGCTGCCCGAAGCGAACGATGGTGCGGTGCGGCTGCGTTTCGAGGTCAGCGACACCGGCCCGGGCTTCGGCCCCGAGGTGGCCGGCCGGCTCTTCAGCGCCTTCGAGCAGGGCGATGCCAGCATCGCGCGCCGCCACGGCGGCACCGGCCTGGGCCTGGCCATCACGCGGCGCATCGCCGAGATGATGGGCGGCGAGGTCGGCCTGTCCAGCCAGCCGGGCCGGGGCGCGCGCTTCTGGTTCACCGCCCGCCTGGCGTGCGACCAACGGCCGCGCGGCTTCGAGGAAGGCCCCTCCTTGCGCCTGTCGGCTGCCGAGCGGCTGCGCCTGCGCCACCATGGCCGGCGCCTGCTGCTCGTCGAAGACAACCCGGTCAACCAGGAGATTGCGCTGGCGGTGCTGGACCAGGGCGCGCTGGAGGCTGTCGTCGCGCCCGATGGCGAGAGCGCCCTGCGCGAGTTCGCCGACTACCCGGCCTTCGACGCCGTGCTGATGGACCTGCACCTGCCCGACATGGACGGCTTCGAGGTGACGCGCCGCCTGCGCGCGGCCGGCCTGCGGGCGCCGGTGCTGGCGCTGACGGCCAGCGCCATGCCGCTGGAGCGCGAACGGTGCGAGCGCTTGGGGCTGGCCGCCTTCCTGACCAAGCCGCTGGACCCCGACGCCCTGCACGAGGCGCTGCTGGCGGTGTTTGCCGCCGTGCCGCAAGCCGCCTGAGCGGCTTCAGTCGGCCGCGATGGCCTCGATCTCCAGCAGCCAGTCGCTGTCGTAGATGCCGGCAATGAGCACGGTCAGCGCCGGGCTGCGCGCGCCCAGCACCTCGCGGCGGATGGCGGAGTTCTCCAGCGCATGTTTCCTGTCGCCCAGATAGGTCGTCACCTTGACGAGCTGGTCGAGCGTCATGCCGGCCGCCTTCAGCTGGGCGTCGACATGGGCCCAGACGAGGCGGCATTGCGCGGCGAAGGTCTTGGGCACCGCGCCGGCCTTGTCGACGGGGATCTGGCCGCTGATGAAGAGCAGTCGCGAGGGCGCCTTCAGCTCCAGGGCTTGCGCATAGCCGCCCGAGGGAGCGGGGGCTTCGGGGGCGTTGACGGCGCGGGTCTTGGCGGCCATGGCGGTTCCTGTGAGAGGGGTGAGGCTGAGGGCGACGGCGCGGCGGGTCAGCGTCATGGCTTGCTCGCGGGGCAGGCCGGGGGCCAGGTGTTGTCCGGGCTGGCTCCGAGGTCGATGAGGAAGAGCTCGCCAGAGCGCTGGCCGTCTCCTTGAGCGAACAGCAGGCGGTCGGCCTTGGGCGACAGCAGGGGGCCGACCTGGAAGACGTCGTCGCGGGCCGGCACGCGGCCCAGCGGCCGCCAGCCGTCGCCCTGGCGCGCAAAGCGGTAGAGATGGGAGCGGCCCTCGCGGTCGGACACGACGACGGCCTGGCTGCCGTCGCGCGACATCTCCACCTCGTAGTCGTTCTTCGCGGTGTTCAGCGGCGCGCCGAGATTGGCGACGCGCCAGCCGCCGTCTGCCTGGGGCGTGGCGACATAGACGTCATTGCCGCCCAGGCCACCCGGGCGCTCGGAGCCGAAGAAGAGGCGGCCGTCGGCCAGGCGGCGCGGCAGCAGCTCGGACTGTGCCGAGTTGATGGGTTCGGGCAGGCGGCGCGGCGCACCCCAGCCGCCGCGGCCGTCGCTGTCAGCGACCCAGATGTCCAGGTCGTCGCCCTTCTTGCCCGGGAAGGGCCGGTTGGACACGAACCAGAGCTGGCGGCCATCGGCCGTGATGAAGGGATCGGCCTCGCTGGCCGGCAGCGGCGCGGCGATGGACAGGGGTCTGGCCTCGCTCCAGCCGGTGGGGCCGCAATCCGACTGCATCAGCCGGTAGGCCGAGAACTGCGGATTGGCGCGCATGAAGACCATGCCCTGGCCGTCGGGCGTGAAGCTCGGCGAGGACTCGTACTGGTCGGTCGAGACGCGCTCGGGCGTCCAGCGCATGGGAGCGCTTGCGGAGGTGGCGGCGGCAACGGCGAGAGCCAGCAGGACCTTCATGGCGGTGTCCGAGGTCAGTGGGGACGCAGTCTGGCGCCGCGGCGCACGGCTGACCATAGTCACCCCGGTGGTCGGCGCAGGCCTACAGCCGGACGGCCCGCACACCGACTGCGGTGTCAGCACGCGGCGCCGAAAGTGAAGCACCACGCCGCCGATTTCCCATGCCGCCCCGCCAGAGATTCAAGCTGTTGACCGTGACCGCCCTGGTGGCGGTGGCGGCCCTGGCTGCCTGCCGCAAGGAGGTGCCGCCGCCGCCCGGACCCGATGAGCTGCCCCGGCCCAAGACGGCGCTGGCGGCCTACGCCCTGCCCACCGCCCTGCTGCGGCCGGGCCACTGAAGCAGCCCATGGCCGAGGCCAGTTCCCGTGCGATCTGGAAGGGCGCCATCTCCTTCGGCCTCGTGCATGTGCCGGTGTCCCTGCACAGCGCCACGCAGGAGCAGGAGATCGACTTCGACTGGCTGGACAAGCGCAGCATGGACCCGGTGGGCTACAAGCGCGTCAACAAGCGCAGCGGCAAGGAGATCGCCAAGGAGCACATCGTCAAGGGCGTCAGGCTCCAGGGCAGCGATGACTATGTCGTGCTGTCCGACGACGAGATCAAGGCGGCCTATCCCAAGCGCACCCAGACCCTGCAGATCGAGTGCTTCGTGAAGGCGGCGGAGGTGTCCTTCGTCTACATCGAGAAGCCCTACTACCTGGCGCCCGACGGCCGTGCCGGCCGCGTCTATGCGCTGCTGCGCGAGGCGCTGGAGACCTCCGGCGTCATCGGCATCGCGCGCTTCGTGCTGCACAACAAGGAGCACCTGGCCGCGCTGATCCCGGCCGGACCGGCGCTGATGCTGGGCGTGCTGCGCTGGGCCGAGGAGATCCGCTCGCCCGAGGCGCTGGACCTGCCCAAGGCCGGCGCCGGCGACCTCAAGGCTGCCGAGCTGAAGATGGCCCGCCAGCTGATAGACCAGATGACCTCGGCCTGGAAGCCCGGCCAGTTCAAGGACGACTTCACGACCGCCATCCACGCCCTCGTGAAGCGCAAGGCCAAGGCCGGCAAGAAGGCCAAGGTCAAGCCCTTCGAGGACGCGCCGGAGCTGGGCAGCAGCAGCAATGTGGTCGACCTGACGGAGCTGCTGAAGCAGAGTCTGGGTGGCAAGTCCAAGGCGTCGCCGAAGCCGGCGGCGACCAAGAGCAAGACGCGCGGCAAGAAGGCCGCTTGATTCAGGAGCAGCCATGTCCGCGAAGAACACCATCTGCCTGTGGTTCGACGGCGCCGCCGAAGAGGCCGCCCGCTTCTATGCCGCCACTTTTCCCGACAGCCAGGTCGGCGCCGTCCACCGCGCGCCGGGCGACTATCCGTCGGGCAAGGAAGGCGACGTCATCACGGTGGACTTCACCGTCTACGGCATTCCCTGTGTCGGTCTGAACGGCGGGCCGGAGTTCAAGCACAGCGAGGCCTTCTCCTTCCAGATCGAGACCGAGGACCAGGCCGAGACCGACAGGCTGTGGCATGCCATCGTCGACAACGGCGGCCAGGAGAGCCAGTGCGGCTGGTGCAAGGACCGCTGGGGCGTGTCCTGGCAGATCAGCCCGCGGGTGCTGAACGAGTCGATGGACAACCCCGACCGCGCCGCGGCCAAGCGGGCCTTCGACGCGATGATGACGATGAAGAAGATCGACGTGGCGGCGATCGAGAGGGCGTTGAAGGGCTGATCAGGCCAGCTTCACCACCGTCTTGCCGAAGTTGCCCCCCTGCAGCAGCCGGGCCAGGGCCGCCGGGGCCTGCTCCAGGCCGTCGACGATGTCCTCGCGCAGCGTGAGGCGGCCTTCGCTCAGCCATTGGCCCATGTCGCGGCGGAAGCTGTCGAAGCGCTCGCCATAGTGATCCAGGATGATGAAGCCCTGCATGCGGATGCGCCTGGCCAGCAGCGTCGCGAGGTCGGGGCCTGGCGAGGGCGCGGCGTCGTTGTAGTGGGAGATGAAGCCGCAGACGGGGATGCGGGCATGCAGGTTCAGCAGCGGCAGCACCGCCGCCAGCACCTCGCCGCCGACGTTCTCGAAATAGACGTCGATGCCTTGCGGGCAGGCCTGGGCCAGGCGCGCGGCGAGATCGGGCGCGCGGCGGTCGATGCAGGCGTCAAAGCCCAGCACCTCGACGGCATGGCGACACTTCTCGGCGCCACCGGCAATGCCGACCACACGGGCGCCCTTCAGCTTTGCCAGCTGGCCGACGATGGAACCCACCGCGCCGGTGGCGGCAGCAACGACGACCGTCTCGCCAGGCTTGGGTTGGCCGATGTCCAGCAGCCCGACATAGGCCGTGAAGCCCGGCATGCCCAGGCCGCCGAGGGCGTGCGAGGGATGCGCGACGTCCCCCAGGGCCAGCAGGTCGCTGCCGTCGGACAGCGCGTAGTCCTGCCAGCCGGCGTTGGCCAGCACCAGCTCGCCCGGCTTGAAGCCTGCATGGCGTGACGCGACGACTTCACTGACCGTGCCGCCCACCATGACGCCGCCCAGCGGCACCGGCGGCGCGTAGCCGGGGCCGATTGCCGCCATCAGGTTGCGCTGGTAGGGGTCGACCGACAGATACAGGGTGCGCAGCAGCACCTGGCCCTCGGCCGGTTCGGGAACGGGCTGGCTGTCGAGGTGGAAATGCTCCGGCCCTGGCGGGCCTTGCGGGTAGGCGGCGAGCGTCAGGCGGCGGTTCATGCGGCCACCTTGGCGGCCCGGGGGCCGTGGCGCAGCGTCAGCAGCGTGCCCAAGGTGAGCGCGACAACCGCGAAGGCCGGGCCGCCCAGCGCGCCGATGCGGTCCACCAGCAGGCCGCCACCGATGGCGCCGCTGGCGATGGCGATCTGGAAGCCCGCCACCATCAGCCCACCGGCGCCCTCGGCCTGGTCGGGCGCGGCGCGCACGATCCAGGTCTGGAAGCCGACCGGGAAGGCGCCGAAGGCAAAGCCCCACAGCGTCACGGCGATGGCCGTCACCCAGGCCGAGCTGCCCGCCACGAGCAGGCTGGCCGCCAGCACGGCGATCAGCACGCCGCCCGCGACGATGGCGTGGCGCTCGCTGCGCCCGGCCAGCCAGCCGCCGGCGAAGTTGCCGAAGAAGCCGCCGATGCCATAGCCCAGCAGCACGCCCGAGATGGCGCCGACGGACAGATGCGTCACCTGCTCCATCAGCGGCCGGATGTAGGTGAAGCCGGCGAAATGGCCCGACACCACGAGCAGCACCGCCAGCAGGGCCACGCGCACCGGCGGGCGGCGCAGCAGCTCGGCCAGCACGCGCAGGTCGGGCTTGTCGCGCGGCGGCAGGGCCGGCAGCGTCAGGGCCTGCACGGCCAGCGTGACGAGGCTGACCGCGCCGGCGGCGATGAAGGCGCTGCGCCAGCCCCAGACCTCGCCCATCCAGGCGCCCAGCGGCGCCGCGCAGACGGTGGCGATCGACACGCCGGTCAGGATGACGGACATGGCCCGCGCGAACTGGTTCTCGGGCACCAGGCGCAGGGCCAGCGCGGCCGACATCGACCAGAAGCCGCCCAGGGCCACGCCGAGCATCACCCGCGCCACCAGCAGCGGCCCGAAGCTGCTCGCCGTCGCGGCGATCACGTTGGACAGCAGCAGCAGCACCGTGAAGGCCAGCATGACGAGGCGACGGTCCAGGCGGCGCGTCAGCAGCGGCAGCGAGGGCGCGGCGATGGCGCCGACCAGGGCCGTGGCCGTGACGGCCTGGCCGGCCGCGCCGTCGCTGATGCCGAGGTCGGTGGCCATGGCCGTCAGCAGGCTGGCCGGCAGGAATTCGGCCATCACGAGGCCGAAGACGCCCAGCGCCAGCGAGCCGACGGCGGCCCAGTGGTGGGTGGGGACAGGTGCCGGGACGGGAGCGGCATGGGCGCCGCCGTCGGGGCAGGTGGAGCAGGAAGAGGTCGACACGGCTATCAAGACCCTGAGTGGCTAACGTTTTCATGCTAGGCATAGGATCCCGGCGTTTGAATGCCGAGAGAGCCGAGATGCTTGACTATTCGTCCAGAGGCCTCGAGACCGAGCCCGGCGTGCCTGACACGCTGACCCAAGTGCTGCTGGGCCTGCGCCTGGACGGCGTGGAGTACGGCCGCTGCCTGATGCGCGGACCCTGGGCCGTGGCCTTCCCGGCCCAGGCGGCCGCGCGCTTTCATTTCGTCGCCAGCGGCGGCGCCTGGCTGCGCACGGCGGCGACGGACTGGCAGCGGCTGAACCCCGGCGACGCGGTGCTGCTGCCGCATGGCAGCTTCCACATCCTGGCCAGCTCGCCCGATGTGCCGACGGTGGACATTGATTCGCTGTCCCGCGTCGCCGTGGCCGACAACATCTATCTGGTCGGCGGCGAGCACCAGGGCCCGCCGCAGCCGGGCGAGGCGGCGCCCGACGTGATGTTCTGCGGCGCGCTGCGCTTCAACCTCGACCCGCTGCACCCGCTGATCGCCATGATGCCCACCGTCATGCTGGCCGGCGACCTGGCCGCCAAGGACGCCACCGTGCCGGCCCTGCTGGACGCCATGGAGCGCGAGGTGGCCCTGGACCGCATCGGCGCCTGCGGCATCCTGGCCCGGCTGGCCGACGCGCTGGCGGCGAGCATCATTCGCGCCTGGGTGGAATGCGGCTGCAGCGACTCCACCGGCTGGGTGGCGGCCGTGCGCTGCCCCCGGATCGGCAAGGTCATCGCCGCCATCCACGCCGACCCCGAGCGCGACTGGAACGTGCCCGAGATGGCGGCGCTGATGGGCGCCTCGCGCTCCAGCTTCGCCGAGGCCTTCACGCGCACCCTGGGCGAGAGCCCGGCCAAGTACGTCGCCAAGGTCAAGATGTTCCAGGCGCGGCGCTGGATCGCCCACGACGGCATGCGCGTCGCGACCGCGGCAGACCGGCTGGGCTACGAGTCCGAGGCCTCCTTCAGCCGCGCCTTCAAGCGCGTCATCGGCCACGCCCCGAGCGCGGCGCGGGGGCCGTCTTCCTGAGCTTCAGGGCTCGCGTGCCCCCGAGGGCGTCACCCCGCAGGCCAGGCGGCCACCGCCGCCGCCCAGCGGCATGGGGTGGTCGGCATGGTTGTCGCCGCCGATGTGGATCATCAGCGAGCGTGCGCGCAGATCGCTCAGCTTGAGCCGAGGCGCGAGCACGGCATGGCTGGCGCTCTGGTCGGCCTCCACCACCAGGGCGGGCAGGTCGCCCAGATGGCCGTCGCCCCAGGGCGTGCCGTGGCGCTTGCTGCCCAGCGGGTCCAGGTGGCCGCCGGCCGCCAGCCCCGCCACCGGCTGGCCGTCGCGCAGGCCCGGTGCGCAGCTGGGGTTCTCGTGCACATGAAAGCCGTGGACGCCGGGCGGCAGGCCGCTCAGCGCCGGCGTGAAGACCAGGCCGTAGGCGGACTCGGTCACGACGACCTCGCCGATCGCCCGGGCCGTGCCCGTGCCGTCGATCAGGTGCATGGGCACGGTCAGGGCCGCCGCCTGGGCCAGGGCGGCGGGGGCGGCCAGCAGGGCCGGGAGGGTCAGGAAGAGGGCGCGCATCAGAGGTCTCCAGGTGCCGGGGCGGACCTGCGCCGGCGCCCGGCAGCGCCGATGCCGCCCACGGCCGCCGCCACCAGCGCGAGGCTGGCGGGCTCGGGCAGGGCGCGCAGGAGCTCGACCTGCACGTCGAAGGCGCCGCTGTTGTCGCCGAAGAAGGTGTCGTTGACCGAGGCGTAGATATGCCCGGCCGTCAGCAGCGTCAGCTCCGCGGCGTTGCCGATCAGGAACCAGGCGTTCGCCTGCGCGAAGCTCGGGTCGGTGCCCAGGTAGGCGTTGGCGTCCAGGGTGCCGATGAGGGCGCCGATGCGGGCGTTGAGGCCGGCGCGCCCGAACATGTCGTCGGCGGTGTAGGCGCCGTTCGGATTGAAGTAGGGCGCCAGCGGCGGGCAGGTGACGGTCGAGTTCGGCTGGCCGTCGGGGCGGATGACCGCGGAGCCGCCGCCGCAGATGTCGATGGTGCCCGAGCCCGTCAGCTGGTAGTGGCCGGCGGCGAACAGGCCGAGGTCGATCAAGGCGCCCGATGACGAGACGGGGGCGGCCTGGGCGGCGGGCTGGCATGCAAGGCAGGCCAGCACCAGCGCGAGACGGCGATGGAGCGAGAAGGAAATCATGAGGAGGTTCTCCGGGAGGGGGCGGCGCACCGTGCACTGCCTCTGCTCACCCGGACGCCCTGCCGGCGGCAAAGCGGACATCGCTGCTAGGGGGGCGCTAGCGGCCGAGCACCAGTTCCACGGCAAAGCCCTGGGCGCTGTCCGGCAGCGACAGCTCGCCGCCATGGGCCTGGGCCACGAGCTGGGCCAGCCGCAGGCCCAGGCCCTGTTCCGTCGCGCCTGACGCCAGCCGCGAGCGCAGCGCAGCCTTCTCCGCGTCGGCCAGGCCCGTGCCGTCGTCCACCAGCAGCAGGCTGCCGGGTTGGGGCTGGCTCAGCCACAGCCGCGTCGCACCGTGGCGCTGCGCGTTGTCGACGAGGTTGAGCAGGGCCGCCGCCAGCAGTTCGGCGTCGGCGCTCAGCGGGCAGGGCGGGCCGTCCAGCAGCTGCAGCGAACCCAGCGGCAGGCCGGCCAGCAGCGCGCGGGCATCCAGCGCAACGCGATGCAGCTCCGGCGTGCTGCGGAACAGCCGCAGCAAGGCCAGCAGCAGATGCTGCAGGCGGCGGCTGGCCTCGCGCACGCGCTGCAGGCGCGGCTGGTCGGGCAGCTCCTTCAGGGCCACGGCCAGTTGTGCGTCCATGCCGGCCAGCGGCGTGCGCAGCAGATGCGCCGACTGGGCGGTGAACTCGCGCTCCAGCGCAAGGCGAGCGCCCAGGCGTTGGCCGATCTGGCTCAAGGCCTCGTGGATGGGCCGCAGCTCGGCGCGCGTCGGCGGCCCCAACTGGGCGGCCAGCGCGCCGGGTTCGTCGCGCGTGGCGTCGAAGCGGGCCAGGCCCTCCGCCAGGCGCTGCAGCGGCCGCAGCTCGCGCTGCGAGCGCCAGGCCAGCAGCGGCAGGCCCAGGGCCGCCAGCAGCAGCGCGGCCAGCAGCGCATTGCTCGCCACCTCCACGCGCACCTCGCGGCGCTCGGCGCGCGTCTGGGCCACCACCAGCAGGCCGCGGCCGCCGCGCAGGGGCAGGCCGTAGAGCCGCCACTGCTCGCGATCGGCAAAGCCCGGCGCAGCCGGTTGCCAGTTGATCGTGGCGCCGGGGCTGGCGCGCAGCAGGCGGCCGCTGGCGTCGAACCAGGCCCAGGCGAAGCGCAGCTCGTCGTCGCCGTCGGCCGGCGGCGACTGGGGCGCGGCGCCGGATTCCAGCAGCAGCGGCGCCAGCTGCAGGGCGCTGGCCTTGAGGCCGTCGTCGAGCAACTCGTCCACCTCGGCGTCGACCGTCAGCACCGCCGCCGCGGTCACCGCCAGCGCCACCAGCAGGCTGCCCAGCCCCGTCACCCACAGCAGGCGGCGGGCTATGGCCGGCAGGGGCGGCTGCCGATCAGTCATGGCCGGCCTCGGCCTGCACGCGGTAGCCCATGCCGCGCCGCGACTCGATGCTGTCGCGCCCGAGCTTGCGCCTCAGGTTGGCGACATGCACCTCCAGCGCATTGCTGGCGGCCGGCTCGCCGCCGAAGCCCAGCACCAGGTGTTCCAGCATGTCCTTGGCCACCCAGCGCCCGGCGCGCAGGCCCAGGGCTTCCAGCACCGCCCATTCGCGCGCCGTCAGCTCGACGGCGGCGCCGCCGTACCAGGCGCGCCGGCCCGCGAAGTCGACCTGCACGTCCTGCTGCAGCCGCAGGCCCTGCACGCCGCCCTGCTGGCGGCGCAGCAGCCCGCGCAGGCGGGCGGCCAGCTCCTCGGGGGCGAAGGGCTTGACGAGGTAGTCGTCGGCGCCGGCATCCAGGCCGTCGATGCGGTCGGCCAGCGCGTCGCGTGCGGTCAGCAGCAGGGCGGGCGTCTGCTCGCCGGCGCGGCGCAGCTCGCTGAGCCAGGCGCGGCCGGAGCCGTCGGGCAGCTGCCAGTCCAGCAGCCAGGCGTCGAAAGGCTCGCCGAGCAGGGTGGCGCGGGCGCTCGCCAGGTTGCGGCACCAGTCGACGACATGGCCCTCCGCGGCGAGGAAGTCGCGCAGGCCCTCGCCCAGGAGGGGATCGTCTTCGAGCAGCAGCAGCCTCATGGCCGGCCAAGTTAGCACGACGGCACTTCAGGCTCGCTTCAGCGACGGCCCCTGCAATGGCGGCCCATGCACAGCCTCGCCTCCGATTTCCGTCGTCCGATTGCCGTTCTGGCCCTGGGCCTGCTGGGGGTGCTGGCCTGGGATGCCAGCGGCCTGGACCTGGCGCTGGCGCGCTGCTTCGGCGATGCCGGCGGCTTTGCGGCCCGCGAGGCCTTCTGGTCGCGCGACCTGCTGCATGGGGGCCTGCGCTGGCTGTGGATGGCCACCTGGCTGGGGCTGGCCGTGGACGCCTGCTGGCGCACCCCGGCCCTGCGCGGCCCATCGCGCCGCCGGCGTCGCCAGGCCCTGGCGGCCGGGTTGCTGATCCTGCTGGTCGTGCCGGCCTTGAAGGCGCTGAGCCACAGCAGCTGCCCGTGGAGCCTGCAGGACTTCGGCGGCACGGTGCCCTGGGTGTCGCACTGGGACTGGACGCTGAGCGACGGCGGGCCGGGGCATTGCTTCCCGTCCGGGCACACGGCTGGCGCGGCGGCGTTTGCGCCCTTCGCCTGGATCTGGGGGCGGCGCGCCTGGCGCTTGCTGGCGCTGAGCCTGGTGCTGGCCAGCGTGGCCCAGCTGGCGCGCGGGGCCCACTTCCTCAGCCATGTGCTGTGGGCGGCATGGATCTGCATCGCCTTGGGCTGGGTGCTGCTGCGGGTGATGGAGGGCGTGGCCATCCGGCGCCCCCGCCTCGGCCTGTCCGGCTGAGCTTCGGCTGATCCGTCGGCCTGCGCGCTTCGTCGCGCGCCCGTCGTCGCTCGCCTGCGCACTTTGCAAACTGCCGGCATTGCAGCGTTTGCAAGGAAACCTCATGCGCCCACTTCGACCGCGGCTCTTGGCCGGACTGTTCTCTTCCGCTCTGGTTCTGCCCTGCTTCGCGCAGGAAGCAACGGCCAAGTCAGGGAAGCTGTTTGACGAACTCGCCGGCATGGACGCCGCGCTGTTCCAGGCGGCTTTCGAGACCTGCGATGCAGGCAGGTTCAGGGCCATCTTCACCGAGGACGCCGAGTTCTATCACGACAAGACGGGAGCCAGTTTTGGCGAGTCGGTCAAGGTCATGAAGTCCTGTCCCCGCGACAACGGCGTCACCCGCACGCTGGTTGCTGGCAGCCTGGAGGTCTACCCCATGCAGGGCTATGGCGCCGTGCAGATCGGGCGGCATGTGTTTGCCAGGAAGGGCGAACCAGGGTCAGAGGAGGCGAAGTTCGTGCACTTGTGGAAGCGGGAGGCCAATGGGTGGCGGTTGGCGAGGGTGCTGAGTTTTGATCATCGGCCGGCGGGGGCGAAGGCGCCGTAGCTGGCTGTCCCCGGATTGACCTGATCCGGATTTACGGCTCGCGAAACGTGACATCCACAGATTCCCCTTCGACCAAGAGGTGATAGGACTCGAAACCCGTCGGATCCGTGTGCAAAAGCAAGGTTATGTCGCCTGAGAAACCCAGGAGCAGTTCATTGCATCTGAGTCTTTCGCATGTCTCAACCGATCGACCAAGCAATATCGTCAAGCACCCGGAATTTGCGCCAAGAACGTCGTTCACAGCGCTTTGAGTTCTTCCATCTGCCTCTTTCAGCTCAAAGCCTGATTCGATATCAATGCGGGCACCAGGCTGCCACTTTTGCTGGAATGAGTGAGCGTTTGATCGCTTGTAGAAGTTCAGGTGAACATCGTGTTGGCCAATGCAAACCTGTGTCACTTCCTGCCCAATAAGAGCGTCCAAAGGGAAATCCGCAGGAATATCGAGCGGCGGCATGGCGCGAGCGGGAAGTAGTCAGTAAATAAAAAAGCCCACCGCATTCGCCGTGGGCTTATGTTTGCCTGATATCTCGTTCTCAGAACGGAATATCGTCATCCATATCGTCAAACCCCGTCGCCGCCTTGGGCGCCGCGGCGGGTGCGCGCGGAGCGGGCGGGCGCTGGGCTGCGGCCGGACGAGCCGCCGGGCGGCCACCGCCGCCGCCGCCGAAGTCGTCACCACCGCCGTCACCACCGCCACGGCTGTAGCCACCGCCACCGCCACCACCGCCGCCGCCAGCACCAGCGCCACGGCTGTAGCCGCCGCCACCGCCGCCTTCGTCGCCACCGCCGCCGTCACGGCCGCCGAGCAGCTGCATTTCCTGGGCAATGATTTCGGTCGTGTAGGTGTCGCGGCCTTCCTTGTCCTGCCACTTGCGGGTCTTCAGGCGGCCTTCCACATAGAGGGGGCGGCCCTTCTTGACGTACTCGCCGACGATCTCGGCCAGGCGGTCGTTGAAGACGACGCGGTGCCATTCGGTCTCTTCCTGGCGCTCGCCGGTCTCGCGGTTCTTCCAGTTGCGCGTGGTGGCCAGGCTCAGGGTGACCCAGGCGCCGCCGCTGGGGTTGTAGCGGACTTCGGGGTCTTTGCCGACGTTGCCGATGATGATGACTTTGTTGACGCTGGCCATGACGCTCGCCTGAATTCGATGGGGAAGGGGCTGAATTATGCCGGCCACCCCCGCCAGAGGCCGTCAGCAACTCCACGTAGACCGCATCCCGCACCCTGAGGCTCGCACTTCGTCTCCCCACCCGCCGGCCGGCCGGTGAGTCTCCCTAAGATGAAGCCATGAACACTTCGGGCCCCCGTCACAGCAACCGCCGCCTCTGGTTGGCGTATGCCGGCGCCTGTGCACTGGCCTGGTGCATGTTCGTGCTGGCCGGCAGCGAGTTCGACCGCGGCCTGGACCCGTTCTGGCTGGCCGTCTACCAGGCCACCACCATGCTGTGGGCGCCCATGCTGCTGGGCATCGCCGTCTGGCCGGTGGCACGCCGCCTGCACGACAACGACGCCGGCACCGGCGCGACCGTCCTGGCCCATGGGATGGCGGCCCTGTCCTTCTCGGCGCTGTGGCAGGCCGGCGAGTTCGGCGTCAACGCCGCCCTGTTCGGCACCGACCATGCCGGCGCCGTGCTGCTGGCCGGCATCCTGTGGCGCTCGGTGTGGGGCTTCGTGGTCTACGCGGCCATCGCCACCGCCTTCAACGCCGTCCTGCAATCGCGCTCGGCGCGCTCGGCGGCCGTGCACGCCGCCCAGGCCGAGAGCGCCCTGGCCAAGGCCGAGCTGTCGGCCATCAGCGGCAAGCTGAACCCGCATTTCCTGTTCAACACGCTGAACTCGCTGATCGCCCTGACCCGCAAGGACCCTGCCGCCGCCGAGGCCGCGCTGCTGAAGTTCGCCTCCATGCTGCGCTATGTGCTGGACACCAAGCGCGGCGCCGAGGACCGCGTGATGCTGTCCGACGAGATCGACTTCCTGCGCGACTACCTGGCCCTGGAGGCCCTGCGCCTGGGCGCCCGCCTGCGCGTGGACTGGGACCTGGAGGAGCGCGTGATGGCCGACGAGCTGCCGCCGCTGACGCTGCAGCCCCTGGTCGAGAACTCCATCCTGCATGCCGTGGCCAACCGCAAGGGCGGCGGCAAGGTGACCATCACCGCGCGCCGCAATGCGCTCAACCAGGGCCTGGACCTGGCCGTGGCCGACGACGGCCCGGGCTGCGAGCCCGAGGCCCTGGAACCCAAGCCCGGCCAGCGCCGCGGCGTGGGCCTGGCAGCGCTGAAGAAGCGCTTCGCCCTGGACTACGACGGCAATGCGCGCCTGCGCATCCACACCGCCCCCGGCGCCGGCTTTCGCGTCGACCTCTTCATTCCTCAAGCCTGACCATGAGCACCACCACCGTCCTGATCGCCGAAGACGAACACCTGGCCGCCGAAGCCCTGGCCGACTGGGTCAAGGCCACGCCGGGCCTGCAGCTGGTGGCGGTCTGCGAGGACGGCGAGGACGCGCTGGAGAAGATCCGTGCCCTCAAGCCCGGCCTGGTGCTGACCGACATCCAGATGCCCGGCCTGACCGGCCTGCAGGTGGTGCAGGCCCTGCAGGGGGACGCCCATCAGCCGCGCATCATCTTCACGACGGCCTATGACCAGCATGCGCTGACGGCCTTCGAGCTGCATGCGGTGGACTATCTGCTCAAGCCCTTCTCGCGCGAGCGCTTCGACGAGGCCATCAGCCATGTGCTGCGCGACGCCTCGCCGAGCCCCGCCGAGGTCGCCCAGGCCCTGGGCGCACCGGCCGACGCGCCGCTGACCCGCCTGCTGGTGCGCGACCAGGGCAAGATCTTCCCGCTGCAGGTGGACGCCATCGAGTGCCTGCGCTCCGACAACAAGTACACGGCCATCACCAGCAAGGGCCGCAGCTTCCTGGTGCGCCTGCCCATCGCCGACTTCGAGACGCGGCTGGACGCCACGCGCTTCTTGCGCGTGCAGCGCGGCTGCATCGTGAATCTGGATTTCGTCGAGAGCATGACCCCGGACGAGAACTCGCAGCTCGTCGTGCAGCTGCGCGATGGCACGCGCATCACGGCCAATCGTGAGGTCTCCAAGATGTTGAGGGAGCAGTCGCTGTGAAAACCCTGTTGCTGACCTTGCTGGTCGCCGCCGGCCTGGCCCAGGCCCAGACGGCGCCGCCCGCCCCGCCGGCCCATCCGGCGCCCGCCCAGCCTGCTGTTCCTGCGCCGCACACGGCACCTTTGCCGCTTCCGGCGCCGATGGCACGGCCGATACCGCCGCGGCCGCCAGGCGAGCCCGGCAGGATCTATGCACCGGGCGCCTTCGACCGCCTGGAGCTGGCCGGCGCGGCCCGCGTCGTCGTCGTGCAGGGCGACCGCGACCAGGCCTTCATCGCCGGCGACGACGACGTGCAGAAGAACGTCGAGGTCGAGCTGGCCGACCGCCAGCTCATCATCCGCCCCAGCGGCGGCTGGAAGATCTGGCGCAGCGGCAAGCTCTTTGTGCAGGTGGAGATGCGCGAACTGCGCCAGCTGTCCGTCTCCGGCGCCAGCGACGTGCTGGCCCCCGGCCCGCTGCGTGTCGACCAGCTCAAGCTCAGCATCAGCGGGGCCGGCAATGTGAGGCTGGACCAGCTGCAGGCCAAGCAGCTCGTCTTCGCAATCTCGGGTGCCGGCGACGGCCAGCTCAGCGGCCGTGTCGACGACATGACGCTGCAGATCTCCGGCAAGGGCAAGGTCATCGCCGAGCGCATGCAGGCC
Organism: Roseateles sp. GW821-FHT09H10; assembly: GCF_059415865.1. Taxonomy (NCBI): domain Bacteria; kingdom Pseudomonadati; phylum Pseudomonadota; class Betaproteobacteria; order Burkholderiales; family Sphaerotilaceae; genus Roseateles; species Roseateles sp. GW821-FHT09H10. The sequence continues at coordinate 1,219,022 of NZ_JBWKOB010000002.1, forward strand.
CAGAAGGCCCGCGTCAACGTCAGCGGCCTGGGCAATGTGGTGCTGTGGGTCACCGATGACCTGGCCGCCCATATCTCGGGCGTGGGCTCGGTGGACTACTACGGCAACCCGTCGGTGCAGCGTTCGGTGTCGGGCATGGGCTCGATCAGCGCGCGCGGCGAGAAGCGGCCGTAAGCAACAGCAGGCCGCCCAGCGACATCAGCACCAGCGTGGACGGCTCGGGCACCGGCGCGAAGGACTGGGCCCAGTTCAGCCCCGACGGCGACGCGATGGTGAACAGCGACAGGTCCTGCGGCACATAGAGGCCGGTATTCGGGTCGAGCACGGAGATGGCCGAGATGCCGTTCCAGTAGGACGAGTGGCCGAAGTCGGCCGTGGCCGAGCCCGCCGCGCTGAAGCTGCACTGCAGCTCGCTGCCGCCGCAGTCGATCTTGCGGGTGTGCAGGGTCAGGCGCTCGGTGACCGTGAAGGGTGAGCCCATCGTGAAATTGATCTTGAGGTCGTGGATGCCCGAGTAGTACAGCGGGCCGCCCGCCACGGCGCTGACGTTGTCCACCGGAAAGCCGCCCGGAAAGTTCGGATTGGAGTTCGCCGTCCAGGTGCCGAGGAACCCGGACCCACCGAACGAGAAGTCGACCGAGCCATAGCCGCCCCCGGTCGGATCGATCATGCCCTGCAGCGTGACACTTACCGTGATCCTGGCCTGCATGCCGTTGAAGCCGGCGGAGCTGATGGTGATGTCCTCGGTGTAGGCGCCCTCGGCATGACTGTCGCCGATGCTGTTGCCCGCCCCGCCGTAGCTGGAGGCGTAGAGCTTGATGACGCCCAGCTGCACCGCGGCATCGGCGGTGCCGCCGGCGCCATTGCCGCTGGCCGACGCGGAGGCGGTGAACTCGCCGCTGTTGAACTGGCTGTAGACCGGGTCGGTGGACTTGCCCAGCGCACTGGCCGAAGCCCTGGCGATGGTCGAGCCCGCCGAGGCCGCAAAGGCGCAGCCGAGGGCTGTCAGGCCCACCAGGAGATGCCGGAATTTCATGGAGCCACTCCTTGAGTCTGCCCGGCAGATCCGAGCGCATGGACTTTTTACGCTCGTGCCGAAGGGGGGGCAATCGATGCGGCGCCCCTCCCCCTAGGACGATGGGCTACCCATTGATGACGAACGGCGCCCCCCTCATACCCCGCGGCGAGAAGAAACCTTCCGTGGACAGCCGCCGGGGCCTGCCTAAACTGCCTCCCACATTGCAGGGAGGATCTCCATGGTCGCGTGGAAGAAGGCCGTCATGGCCTTGGTCGGGGCGGGCGCCGTCGTGGGCGGCGGCTGGTGGGTGGCGCAGCGGCAATCCGGGCCGGCGCTGCCGAGCAGTGCCGAGATCGGCGGCGAGCAGGCGGCCTTCGCGCTGCTGGACTGCAAGGCCCGCCTCTTCGACGGCTCGCCGGCCATCGCACTGAGCTTCACGCAGCCGCTGGACGCGAAGCAGGATTTCGCCGCCCTCGTCACCGCCCAGGAAGGCAGCGCCCCCACCGTCAAGGACGGCAAGAAGGAGGCGCCCGCCGAGGCCAGCTTCAAGCCGCTGGCCGCCCGCTGGGTGCTGGGCGACAACCCGCGCGTGCTCTACCTGCCCTTCGTGACGCCGGACCGCAGCTTCCGCTTCGTGTTCAACGCCCAGCTGGGCGCGCGCGGCGGCGCCAGGCTGGCCACGGCCCAGACCTGCGAGGCCTTCAGCGAGGCCATGCCCGACGCCTATTACTTCGCCAGCCGCGGCCTGGTGCTGCCGGCCGGCCAGAACGGCGGCCTGCCCGTCGTCACCATCAACACGCCCGAGATCGATGTGCAGTTCCTGCGCATCAAGCCGGCCTCGCTGCCGGCCTTCCTGGAGCAGGTGGGCGGGCGGCGCGAGCGCAACGTCAACGCCGGCGAAGAAGGCTGCGAGGAGGGCTGCTACTACGACGGCTACAGCGACAACCAGCGCCGCCTCAAGGGCACCGTGGGCGGCTGGGTGCTGGACGAGCTGCGCGCGATGAGCGACAGCGTCTACATGAGCCGCTTCACGACCGATGCGCGGCCCAACCGCCGCAATGTCAGCTTCCTGCCGGTGGAAGGCATCAAGGAGCTGCAGGAGCCCGGCATCTACGTGGCGATCATGAACCAGCCCGGCCGCTTCGGCTGGGACTACCAGGTCACGCATTACTACGTCACCGACATCGGCCTGCATCTGCGCCGCCATGCCGAGCAGCTGGATGTGTTCGCCACCTCGCTGAAGGGCGGCGGTGCGCTGTCGGGCGTGGAGCTGAGCCTGGTCGACGAGGCCGGCAAGGTGCTGGCCCAGGCCCAGTCCGATGGCGACGGCCACGCCGTCTTCACCGGCCGCAGTGACAAGGCCCGCGCCGTGCTGGCGCGCAAGGGCAAGGAGATGTCGGTGCTGTCGCTGCGCGATGCCGCGCTGGACCTCAGCGAGTTCGACGCCACCGGCCACCCCTCGCGCAGCAACAAGCTGTTCGTGTACGCCGGCCGTGACCTCTACCGGCCCGGCGAGGCCTTCCAGGTCTCGGTGCTGGCGCGCGATGCCGACGGCAAGCCGCTGGCCAAGCCTCTGCCCATCACGCTGACGGTCAAGAAGCCCGACGGCAGCAAGCTCGTCGAGCAACTGGTGCAGCCCGGCCAAGGAGTGACGGGCCGCCCCGAGCTCCTTGACCCCCCTCGGGGGGCGAGCCAGGCCAAGCCTGGTTCTGGGGGCAAACAGTCCTTGGGCACCGGCTACTACCAGCAGGGCATCAGCCTGCCGGCCGATGCGCCCACCGGCGGCTGGACGCTGCAGGCCCGCGTCGACCCCGGCGCCAAGCAGCCCGACGCGCAATGGGCCTTCAAGGTCGAGGAGTTCCTGCCCGAGCGCATGAAGCTCACGCTGATGGCACCCGAGGCGGTGCTGACCGGCCAGGGCGGCCTGAACGTGCAGGTCCAGGGCGACTATCTTTATGGCGCCCCCGCCGCCGGCAACCGGCTGCAGGCCAGCGCCTATTCCGAGCGCCTCGTGATGGCGCTGCCGGCCAAGCTGCCCGGCTTCATCTTCGGCGACCTGGCCGACGACAAGGCCAAGAACCGGCAGGACCTGGAAGAGCAGGAGCTGGATGCAGAGGGCAAGGCCAGCATGGACATCGCGACGGCCTTCGGCGAGCGCAAGTCGCCGATGCGCATCCGCGCGGCCTTCAGCCTGCTGGAGTCCGGTGGGCGCCCCGTGGTGCGCGCCATCGAGCGCAACTGGTGGCCGGCGCCGATGCTGGTCGGCGTGCGTCCGCTGTTCGACCGCAATGTGTCGGCCGAGAACGGCCTGGCCGAGTTCGAGCTGGCGCGTGTCGACTCAGCCGGCAACTTCAAGCCGGCCAAGCAGGTGCAGGTCAAGCTCATCTACGAGGAGCGCCAGTGGTATTGGCGCTATGACGACGGCCGCGGCTGGAACTCGGGCTTCAACGTCAACGAGGAGTTGATCGAGGCGCGCAGCGTGGCCCTGCAAGCCCGCAGCAAGATCGCCCTGCCGGTGCGCTGGGGCCGCTATCGCCTGGAGGTCCTGGACCCCGACACCGGCCTGACGACGCGCTATGGCTTCTATGCCGGCTATGGCGCCCAGGATGCCGACGACATGGGCAACCGGCCGGACCGCGTGCAGCTCAAGCTGCAGGGCGCGCCCTTCAAGCCGGGCGACGTGGCCAAGCTGGCCATCAAGCCGCCGCATGACGGCGAGGCCGTGGTGACCGTGGAAGGCGACCGCGTGCTGTGGACCAAGCGCATCGCCGTGAAGGCCAAGGGCACGGACATCGACATTCCCGTCGACGCCGCCTGGGCACGCCACGACCTCTACATCACCGTGGCCGCCTTCCGCCCCGGCAACCAGGGCGACAAGGTGACGCCGGCCCGCGCCCTCGGCCTGGTGCATCTGCCGCTGAACCGCGAGGACCGCAAGCCAAAGCTGGCGCTGACGGTGCCGGCCAAGACCCAGCCCTCGGTGACCCTGCCCGTCGGCGTCAAGGTGCCGGCCCTCGCGGGCAAGCCGGCCATCGTCACGGTGTCTGCCGTGGACGTGGGCATTCTCAACATCACCAACTTCAAGACGCCCGACCCGGCGGACTACTTCTTCGGCAAGCACCGCTACGGCGCCGACATGCTGGACCTCTACGGCCGCCTCATCGAGAAGATGGAGGGCAACGCGGCCAAGCAGCGCTTCGGCGGCGACGCCGGCAAGCGCGACTCGCAGAGCATGCCGCGCAAGGTGCTGCTGGTGGACCTGTTCAGCGGCCCCGTGCAGCTCGACGCCAAGGGCGAGGCCACCATTCAACTGAAGCTGCCCGACTTCAACGGCACGCTGCGGGTGATGGCGGTCGTGTCCAGCGCCGACAGCTATGCGTCCGCGCAGGCTGAAACGGTGGTCGCCGCGCCGCTGGTGGCCGAGCTCAACATGCCGCGCTTCGTGTCGCCCGGCGACAAGGCGACCATCGCGCTGGACGTGACCAACCTCAGCGGCGCGCCGCAGGAGGTCAAGGTGGCCGTGTCGGCCAGCGGCCCCGTCAAGATCAGCGGCGGTGCCGAGACGCTGAAGCTGGCCGACAAGCAGCGCCAGATCCTGCGCTTCCAGGCCGAGGCCCTGGATGCCTATGGCCTGGCGCCCATAGCGATCAAGGTCAGCGCCGGCGCCATCAACCTGACGCGCGAGGCGGCGCTGCAGGTCCAGCCCCTGACGGCGCTGACGCGCGAGAGCCGCCGCCTGCGCCTGGAACCCGGCGCCACGCAGACGGTCGACAAGGCCCTGCTCGACCCCTACTGGAGCGGCTCGGCCAGCCTGGCCCTGACCGTCTCCACCACGCCGCCCATCGACATCAAGGACCAGGTCAAGGGCCTGCTGATGTACCCCTATGGCTGCCTGGAGCAGACGACGTCGAGCGCCTACCCGCTGGTCTTCATCGACGACGAGGCCGCCAAGCGCTGGGGCATGACGCCGGTCCCGCGTGAAGAACGCGCGAAACGGCTGGACGGCGCCTTCGCCCGCCTGGCCGGCATGCAGCAACCCAAGGGCGGCTTCGGCCTGTGGGCCTCCGGCAACCCCTACGAGGCCTGGCTGTCGGCCTATGTGACGGGCTTCCTGCAGGACTCGCGCGACGCCGGCTTCGCCGTGCCCGAGGCCATGCTGAAGCGCTCGATGGACAACCTGCTGGAGCAGTTCCAGCGCGCGCCGGCCCAGCAGAGCGCGCCGCCCAAGGACCCCAAGCGCGACGACAAGGGCCGGCTGACGGACTACCGCGACGCCGAGCTGCTGCGCGTGTCCCACTCGCGCTTCGCCGAGGCCGCGCATGCCGGCTACATGCTGGCCCGCGAGCAGAAGGCGCCGCTGGCCACGCTGCGCACCCTGCACGACCAGCACCGCGCCAACGCGCTGTCGCCGCTGCCGCTGGTGCACCTGAGCCTGGCCCTCAAGCTGATGGGCGACGAGGCCCGCGCAAGGCAAGCGCTGGACGACGCGATGCTGCGCGGCTACGGCTACCAGGTCGACGATGGCTACTGGGGCTACTGGCTGGGCGACTACGGCTCACGCGTGCGTGACCGCGCCCTGGCCTATGCCCTGCTGCTGCGGCACAAGGTCCAGCACGACAAGCGCGAGAACCTGCTGTTCGACCTCAGCGACGACTTCGGCCGCCGCAACTACTACTCGACGCAGGAGCGCCTGGCCCTCTTCCTGGCCGTGCAGTCCTCCAGCGCCAACGCCGGCAAGGACGACGCCTGGAAGACGGCCGTCACCATCGGCGCCAAGGCCGACCCCTGGACGGGCAATGGCGTGGGCCAGCAGAGCTTCGGCGGCGCCCAGCTGAAGAGCGGCATCGCGCTGAAGAACGAGGGCACGGCGCCGCTGTTCATCGACGTGACCGCCCAGGGCTATCCAGTCAAGCCTCAGGCCCCGAGCAGCGACCGCATCTCGGTGGAGCGCGCGATGTTCACGGTCGAGGGCAAGCCCGTCACGGCGCGCCAGTTCACGACCGGCGAGATGTATGTGGTGCGCCTGAGGGTGAAGGCCAGCCAGGCCATCAAGGACGGCCTGGTGGTGGACCGCATTCCGGCCGGTTTCGAGATCGAGAACCTCAACTTGAGCCAGGGCCCCAAGGCCGGCGAGTTCACGGTGGAGGGCGTCAACATCGCCCAGGCCAATGCCAACGAGCGCATCGTCCACACCGAGTACCGCGACGACCGTTTCGTGGCCGCCGCGTCGCTGGGCGACAGGCTGGAGCTGTTCTACCTGGTGCGCGTGGTGACGCCGGGCAAATATGTGGTGCCGGCGACCTTTGCCGAGGACATGTACCGGCCGGAGATCCGCGGCATTGGCAAGGCGGAGGGGGAGATCATGGTGGTGGACAAGAAGTGAGGTAGAGCCATGGAAGCACCACGACTCGGATATCTCAGCCTCGAGGGCGACAAGCCCATGAAATTTACGGAGGGCGGGATTGAACCCCTTCCCCCTTGGACCCCTGAAGAAGCGCAGGCCGCCAATGTTGTCAGCAAGGCGATCAAAGCCTATGCGCAAGCCATCTCAGATCTTCTTGAAGGACGACTTCAGCATCTCCGCGGATCATTGCCTGACTATCTTGAAAGCCCAGGCAGCTGCCTAGTTGCGATATGCACCGATGGGATCGTCGTTCGATACGAACGGCGCTCGCAAGAAGAACCCAACCGTGTGGTTGGAGTCTTTCGACAGTCGATTCGAGCGGTGGCCACCTTGCTGTCGCAAAAGCTAGTGCATATCGAATCTGCGGAAGAGCCTCAACCACCGCTGGCGAATTTCGGCGTCGAACTAAAGTTCACGGCGGTGGCAGATGGCGTGCCAATCGACCTGTCGACGTCCCGAGTCTGGTTTCAAGTTGCGGCGCCGACTTTGCATGATCCGCTGCCAGCTGGAGCCAAACCACACTGCATGTTGTCGGTTCGCAATGAACTGGTTGTGGAGCTGCATGGAGCGTTGACGCCAGACGCTGAGAAGGCGAATGAACAGCCATTTGTTGCGCGTTCAGCCATGAGGCTTGGAGCGGGATGGGACTGCATAGAGGTGTTTCCTGGCTTAGATCTAGCGCCCTGGATTCCCGAATCAGCTGCTTTGTGGGCAGAACGTGATTTGATGGGAGCCGCGCTAATCGCCCACACGCTTGCAGCGCAATTGAACAGCCTAGACCCAAGAGCGTCGGCTCGTCGGCACTACGCCGCACTGCTCAACGCTTTCAGAGCGTTGCTCGATTCGAATCCTGATCGAGAGCAAGCTCTTCAGTCGTTCCTGCAACTCAATCCCATCTTGCTTTGTCCTACGCAAGTCAAGATGTGGCCCAAGCTAGCGTTCGGCGCGACCATCACTGACTTTGTATTCCGCGAAGCCAGCAATGAATACCTGCTTGTAGAGCTTGAACGATCCACGCTACGGTTGTTCCGCAAAGATGGACATGCGACCGCTGAGCTCACGCATGCCCATGGCCAAATCGTCGATTGGAAACGCTACCTGGAAGACAACTTGCAAACGGTTCAGCGTGAGCTGGGCCTGACCGGCATAACGCCGAACCCAAATGGGCTATTGGTGATCGGAAGATCAGCTTTATTGGGTCCGCAAGATCGCCGCAAGCTCCAGACCATGATGAACGAAAGTCCCAAGCTACGCGTTCTGACTTACGACGATGTTTATTCAAACGCAAAGGCTGTGTTTGAAAACTTGCTTGGACCGATGTGGGATGTCGGCGGTAGCACGCAAATCTTTTATCCAAGTCCTAGGTGAGCGTTGTACGGACACTGTGTTTGCGTCGCATGCAAGACGAAGCAAGCGATGGCTACACCCCCATCGCCCTCCCAATCAACCGATGAAAGTGATGCACCCCCTGCTCCCGCGTCGGCGAGTAGCGCCCGTGCTGGTAGAAGCGCGAGCGCAGCCCCTGCTGCACCGTCATGACGACGGCCTCGTCTTCCATTTCGACCTCGTCGAGCGCACCGCCGGCGCCGCTGCCCAGCAGCTCGGGTTTCCAGACATAGGAGCGGAAGCGCACCCGCGTGCGCGCCGGCCCGACGGGCATGACCTGGTTCAGCGACAAGCCCCAGGGGTAGAAGTTCAGCATCAGGTTGGGGAAGACCCACCAGTAATAGGCCGCAATGCGCTGGCCGAACTCGGCGGCCTCGGGCGGCAGGTCGAAGGCCGTCTCGTCGGCGCGCGCCACCGCGAGCTGCAGATTGCTCCACTCGTGCAGCTCGTAGCGGTACTGGCTCAGGTCCAGGGTCTGCGTCAGGCCAGGGTGCACGAAGGGGATGTGCAGGCCCTCGAGGTAGTTCTCGACGTAGAGGGCCCAATGGGCATCGAACTCGTAGTCGCGGCTGCGGCTGGCGTCGAGGCGGAAGTCCTGCAGCGGCAGCCAGTGCAGGCGCTGCAGGGCCGGGCCGAAGAAGGCGTGGAAGCTGTCCAGCGGATCTTCCAGCGCGACAAAACCCTGGCCGCCCCAGTCCCGCAGCGCGACTTGCGGCAGATGGTCGCAGGGGCGCGGGAAGTCCAGGGCCTGCTGGAACTCGGGCATGAAGACCATGCGCCCGTCCAGCTCGAAACGCCGCGAGTGGTAGCCGCAGCGGATCTGGGCCGCGTCCTGGCAGGGCTGGTGGATGAGGAGATTGCCGCGGTGGGTGCAGACATTGCTCAAGCAGCGCAGCGCCCCGGCCGCGTCGCGCGACAGCAGCAGGGGTTCGTCCAGGCTGCCCGGCAGCAGCGTCTCGGGCTGCAGGCTGCCCGGCGCCGCAACGCCATGCAGGTCGGACAGCCATTGCCAGCTGCGCGCCAGCACGCGTTCGTACTGCAGGCGCTGCGCGGCGGGGTCGAGGTAGAAGGCCTTGTCCAGCGTCTCGGCGCGCGCGACCTCGGGGTGGATTTGCCAGCGGACATCGGGCGTGGGCTTCATCGCAGTGCTCAAGCTCCGGCGTTGATGCTGATGACGACGCGCTGCTCGGACAGATTGGCCTCGAAGCCCGAGCCGTGCCGCAGCCAGGACGGAAACAGGATCAGGTCGCCCGGTGCCAGCTTGAACTTGGCCATCTCCATGTTGAATTCGGTGTGCTGTTCGGCACCGACAAAGCCGATCAGCGGATTGGGGTTGTCGAAATGCAGCTGACTGCTGTTCTCGTCGCTGGCGATGCACAGCGCCGCCGACACGCGCGAGTCGGGATGGGTGTGGTGCTTGAGCAGGCTGCCCGGGCGCTGCACGTTGAACCAGGAGTTCGTCAGCCTTGCGCCGTCGAAGCCCAGCTCCTGGGCATAAGCGTCCATCAGCCGCGCCAGACCCTGCGTCATGCCCTTCAGATTGGCGTGGGCCTCTTCCAGCTGCGTGACGACCTGGGCGCGCCGGTCGAAGGACGACAGGGCGTCGCCCAGCAGGGCTTCGTGGCGCTGGGTGTCGAGCTGCAGGCAATGCGCCAGGATGGTGGCGAGCTGGTCAGGGCTGAGCACCTCGGTGTAGCGGTGCACGAGGGTGGGGAAGAGCTTCCAGGCTTGTTTCTGCATGAGGGCGGTATCGCGGTTCGCGTCGATTCTGCGGTGGGCGCCCAACCCTCCGGCCGCGTGTTTTTCCCCCTGTGCAAGCCCTAGCATCCAAGCCATGCGTACCTTCTTCTTCGCCCTGCTGTTCTCCTTCGCCTCGGCGGCCACTTGTGCCGCACCCCTGCCGCCCGCCGCGCGCGCCGAGGTCGATGCGCTGCTGGGGCGCCTGCAATCCTCCGGCTGCGAGTTCAACCGCAATGGCAGCTGGTATGCCGGCGCCGAGGCCAAGGCTCACCTGCTGAAGAAGCTGGACTATCTGGAAGGCAAGGACCTGGTGAAGACGGCCGAGCAGTTCATCGAGAAGGGCGCGTCCGCCAGCAGCACCAGCGGCAAGGCCTATCTGGTGCGCTGCGCCGGCAAGGCGCCGGTGGAGAGCGCGCAGTGGCTGAAGGCGGAGCTGCAGCAGCTGCGGGCGGCGCGCTGATGCCATGAGCCGCCTGCGCCGCGCCGAGCTGGCCGTCGCCGCGCTGTTGACGGCCGTCCTGCTGCTCGACTTCCTTTTCCCCCTGCCCACGCCCGCCAGCGACTCCCCCACGCTGACCGTCCTCGCTGCCGACGGCAGCCCGCTGCGCGACTGGCCCGGCGATGACGGCGCGCAGCGCCACCCGACGACGCCCGAGGCGGTGTCGGCGAACTACACCGAGGCCCTGCTGCACTACGAGGATCGCTGGTTCCGCTGGCATCCGGGCGTCAACCCGGTGGCCCTGGTGCGCGCGGCCTGGCAGTGGGCGCGGCATGGGCGCATCGTGTCGGGCGGGTCGACGCTGACCATGCAGGTCGCGCGCCTGGTGGACGACAAGGCCGCCGGCCGCAGCGTGCCGGCCAAACTGCGCCAGATCGTCCGCGCCCTGCAACTGGAACTGCACTTCAGCAAGCACGAGATCCTGTCGCTCTATCTCAACCTCGCACCCATGGGCGGCCCGCTCGAGGGCGTGGAGACGGCCAGCCGCGCCTATCTCGGCAAGGGCGCGGCCGACCTGTCCAAGGCCGAAGCGGCCCTGCTTGCCGCGCTGCCCCAGTCGCCGACGCGGCTGCGCCCCGACCGTGCGGTCGCCGCTGCGCAGACGGCGCGTGACAAGGTGCTGACGCGCATGCAGGCGCTCGGCGTGTGGAGCGCCGCCGATGTGGCGGATGCCAAGCTGGAGCGCGTCTTCGCCCCGCCGCTGCGCGCGCGCTGGCTGGCGCCCCTCGCGGCCGAGCGCGTGCGCCAGGAGGCGAAGCGCAAGGGCGGGGCGCCCGCCGTCATCCAGACCACGCTGGACGCCGGCCTGCAGGCGCGGCTGGAGCAACTGCTGACGGACAGGCTCAACAGCCTGCCCGATGCGGTGTCCCTGGCCGCCCTCGTCGTCGACAACCGCACGCTGGAAGTGCGCGGCTATGTCGGCTCGGCGGATTTCAACGACGCGCGCCGTGGCGCCCATGTGGACATGGTGCGCGCCAAGCGCTCGCCCGGCTCCACGCTCAAGCCCTTCCTCTACGGCATGGCCCTGGACGAGGGGCTGATCCATTCCGAGAGCCTGCTCATCGACGCGCCGCAGAACTTCGGCGGCTATGCGCCGGGCAATTTCCAGGCCGATTTCTCGGGCCCGGTCAGCGTGGCTGAGGCCCTGCAGCGCTCGCTGAATGTGCCGGCCGTCGACCTGCTGGATCGCCTCGGCCCCGAACGCTTCGCCGGCCGGCTGCGCCATGCCGGGTTGAGGCTGCGCATGCCGGCCAATGCTTCGCCCAACTTGAGCCTCATCCTCGGCGGCGGCAGCACGACGCTGGAGGAGCTGGTCGGCGCCTACACGGCCCTGGCTCGCGACGGCATCGCCGCCCGGCCGCGCTTGACGGCCGATGAACCGCTGAAGGAGGCACGGCTGATGAGCGCAGGTGCCGCCTACATCGTGCGCGAGATCCTGGAGAACGGCGGCAGGCCCGGCTCGCCGTTTCGCGAGAGCGGCCAGCGCGTGGCCTGGAAGACGGGCACGTCCTTTGGCTTTCGCGATGCCTGGGCCCTGGGCGTGACCGACCGCTACACCTTCGGCGTGTGGATTGGCCGGCCCGACGGCACGCCCAACCCCGGCCACTTCGGCGCCAACTCGGCCGCGCCGCTGCTGCGCGACCTGGCCGCCGCGCTGGGCCCGGCCGAGGCGCGGCAGCAGCTGGCACCGCGCCGCAAGCCCGACAACGTGACCGCCGTGACCGTCTGCTGGCCGCTGGGCCTGGCGGAGTCGGCTACCGAGCCGGCCTTGTGCCTGCAGCGCCGCACCGCCTGGACGCTGGACGGCGCCGTGCCGCCGACCCTGCCCGACCGGCTGCGCCCCGGCCCCTTGGCCGAGCCCGTCTGGGTGGCCGGTGGCCAGCGAGTGCAGCCGTCCTGCGCGGCCGCTGCCGAGCGCTTCGAGGCCGTGCGCTGGCCGGCCCTGCTCGGCCCCTTCCTCGACGCCGAGCAGCGTCACCCGATGGAGCGCCTGCCCTGGCGGGCCGACTGCGCGGGCAGCCAACCCGTGGCGAACCGGCTGCGCGTCGTCGGCCTGGAGCCGGGCACGGTGCTGCGTCCCACGCCCGGTCAGCGCGAGGTGGTGGTCAAGCTGCAGGCCATCGGCGCCCAGCAGGGCGCGACCTGGCTGCTGGACGGGCAATGGATGGCCGACAGCCCCAAGGCCGCGGCGGCCCAGACGCTGCGCATCGAACGGGCCGGCAACCACCGCCTCACTGTCATGGATGGCCAGGGTCGCTGGGCCAAGGTGGACTTTTCTCTGGCCCAATAGCGGGCATGCACGTCAATCTTCAAGCGCTGGCGGAGCGCATCACCGAGCTCGAGATCAAGGCCAGCTTCGCCGAGGACACGGTGGAGCAGCTCAACCAGGTCATCGTGCGCCAGCAGGAGCAGATCGACCGCCTGATCCGCGAGCTCGTCGAGTTGCGCAACCGCGCCACCGCGGCCGAACCGGGCGAGGCGCGCAGCCTGCGCGACGAACTCCCTCCCCACTATTGAAGGGAACCAGCGGCGGCGGCGCGTCACCAAAGTGGCCTAGGAGATGCCATGACGACACCGAAGCTGGAATTGGCGGATGCGCCGCACTACACCCGCGTGCTCAAAGAAGAGCTGAAGAACAGCGAAGGCGCGGTGGTGCCGCTGCGCTACATCTACGACCGCAGTGACAAGCAGCCCGCGCTCATCTTTGTCGGCCCGGTTGGCCCCGGCATGGTCACCTTGCTGAAGAAGGCAGACTCGGGCATCAAGGTGCTCAGCGGCTTCATCGCTCAGACCGACGACGAGATCCTGTTCTCGATGGGCAGCCAGATGACGGACAGGTTCCTCAAGGAGGAGCTCGCCGCCATCCCGCTGCGCACCCCGGTGTCGCGCGTGGCCAGCGTGCAGGAAGCGCTGGACCTGAAGGCCGGCAAGGTGCCCGCACCCAAGGCGGTCAAGCCGGCCCCCGCCGTCAAGGCCCCGGCACCCGACGAAGGCGTGCTGCTGGACAAGGCCGAAAAGGCGTTCGCCGCCATGAAGTCGCGCGTGGCCGTCGCGCTCAAGACGGGCGCGGACAACCACAAGAAGCGCCTGGCCGAGGCGGTCAGGGAGTACAGCGAGCTGGTCAAGGCAAAGTCCGGCAAGGAAGCGCTGGTGACGGTGGTGAGCATCGGCAAGGTGCTGGCCCACATCGAGGGCGCCAGCCCGCTGCTGGACCGGGTCGGGGCGCTGGAAGAGCAGCGCGACAAGTTCAAGAACCCGGCGCTGCATCCCAAGCACCTCAGCGAGATCGACGGCGCCTTCGAAGCCGTGCGCCGCGAGATGTCCAAGGACAGCTTCGACGAGGCGCTGCTGACCCGCAAGCTCGACGCCGTCGAGAAGCTGCTGGACGACGCCTTCGACTGCGCGAAGATATTCCGCGACGAGAAGGCCGAGAACGAGGCGCTGACGCGCGAGATCGACCAGAAGGACCGCAGCCCCATCGGCCGGTCCGAGCTGCAGGTGCTGGCCCTGCAGGACAAGGTCATCAAGGCCCTGCAGGACAAGGCTCCGAAAACCGTGCTGGTCGCTGACCGCTACGAGCCGTTCACGCAGCTCATCACCGAGCAGAACAAGCTGCTGACTGCCCTGCGCAAGGCGCTCAAGCCCAAGACGGCAGTCGACCTCAGCACGGTGGCCGGGCGCAAGTCGGTCTATGCCTACAACGACGCATCGACCTGGGTGATGAATCCGGTCGACTACAAGAACGGCACGTCGAGCTCCAGCATGACGTCGCAGCAGCTCGCGCTGCTCCAGCAGGGGCAGCTCAAGTCCAACACGACGGCGGGCGGGTCGGTGCTCAAGGTGGGTTTCGAGGGCCACACCCACATCAACGGCGGCAGTGGCGGCCTGGCCTTCGTCTACGAGCTGGACGTGGCGCAATACAAGGTCACCCCCATCGTCGTGGACACCGCCAGCTCGCGCGGCAACGGCAAGGACAAGAACAAATACGCCTGGGACACCGGCGGCGCGCTCGACTACTTCCCACCCAACGCCAAATACTGAGCCCGGACCGAGGACAGGACCTGCGGCCTGTCCGACGCCTGGCGAAGGACGGGCCGCCTGCCAGCGGACCGGCATGAGCCCGGACCGAGGCCCGCTCTCAGGGCTCCCCCTCCCAGTAATCCAGCCCCGCCTCGCGCCGCTGCAGCAGGCGCAGTCCCGGCGCGAAGGCGCCCACCTTGCCCGAATCCGGGTAGACGCAGATCTCCGGCTCCTTCTGGTTGCTGATGCTGAGGTAGTGCAGCGGCGCGTCCGACGTGTTGATGATGTGATGCGGATACTCAGGCCCGGCCGGGATGTTGATGGTGTCGCCGGCGCGGATGGGCACCAGCTCGCCGGCCACGCGCAGCGTGCCCTCGCCCTGCAGGATGATGAACATCTCCTCTTCGGCGTAGTGGTAGTGGTAGGGGCAGCCCATCTGGCCCGGGGCCAGGATGTCGAAGCTGGCGCCGAGCTGCCGGGCGGCGGTGCCCTTGGACAGGGAGGCGCTCTCGGTGTCGTAGCGCGGCGCGCGCACGAAGCGCTCGCGCGGCGCTTCCTTGAAATTGCGGATCAGGGTCTGACGCAGTTCGGCGGGGGTGGGCATCGGGATCTCCGTGAAGCTCCTGGGACAATGGCGGCTGAATGAATCCGCCCCTGCATCTTCCAAGCCCGACCGACGATCTGCAATCCGCAGCCCACCAGGTCCTGTCAGCAGTTTTCGGCTACACCGCCTTCCGTGGGCAGCAGGCCGAGATCGTCGAGCAGGTGGCCGCCGGTGGCGACGCCCTGGTGCTGATGCCCACGGGCGGCGGCAAGAGCCTGTGCTACCAGGTGCCCGCCATCCTGCGCCACACCCGCCAGCAGGGCGTGGCCATCGTCGTCAGCCCGCTGATCGCGCTGATGCACGACCAGGTCGGCGCGCTGGAGGAGGCCGGCGTGCACGCCGCCTTCCTGAACTCCAGCCTGACCGGCGAGGAGGCCAGCCGCGTCGAGCGCGAGATGATGAGCGGGCGCCTGACCCTGCTCTATGTCGCGCCCGAGAGGCTGACGACGGCGCGTTTCCTGGCCCAGCTGGCCTCGCTGGACGAACGCGGCCTGCTGTCGATGTTCGCCATCGACGAGGCCCATTGCGTCAGCCAGTGGGGGCACGACTTCCGCTCGGAGTATCTGCAGCTGTCCCTGCTGCACGAGCGCTTCCCGGCGGTGCCGCGCATCGCGCTGACGGCCACGGCCGACGAGCTGACACGGCGCGACATCATCGAGAGGCTGCAGCTGCAGGACGCCCGCGTCTTCATCAGCAGCTTCGACCGGCCCAACATCCGCTACCTGATCGCCGAGAAGAGCGCCTCGCCGCGCGAGCAGCTGCTGCGCTTCATCCGCGACGAGCATGAGGGCGAGGCCGGCATCGTCTACTGCCAGAGCCGCAAGAAGGTGGACGAGACGGCGGTGTGGCTGGAGAGCGAGGGCATGAAGGCCCTTCCGTATCACGCCGGCCTGGACGCCGACGTGCGCCGCCGCCACCAGGACCGCTTCCTGCGCGAGGACGATCTCATCATGGTGGCCACCATCGCCTTCGGCATGGGCATCGACAAGCCCGATGTGCGCTTCGTCGCCCACCTGGACCTGCCCAAGAACATCGAGGCCTACTACCAGGAGACCGGCCGTGCCGGCCGCGACGGCGCGGCGGCCGAGGCCTGGATGACCTATGGCCTGGCCGACGTCGTCAACCAGCGCCGCATGATTGACGAGAGCCCGGCGGACGAGGTCTTCAAGCAGGGCCAGCGCGGCAAGCTGGACGCGCTGCTGGCCCTGGCCGAGGCGACGGATTGCCGGCGTGTGCGCCTGCTGAACTACTTCGGCGAGGAGGCTGAGCCTTGCGGCAACTGCGACAACTGCCTGAACCCGCCCCAGACCTGGGACGGCACCGAGGCGGCGCGCAAGCTGCTCTCCTGCATCTACCGCTTCCACCAGCGCGGCGAGCGTTTCGGCGCCGGCCATCTGATCGACGTGCTGCGCGGCAAGGTGACGGACAAGACCCGGCAGTACGGCCATGACCAGCTGTCCACCTGGGCCTGCGGCGCCGACCTGTCCGAGCAGCAATGGCGGGCGGTGCTGCGCCAGCTGATCTCGCTGGGCCATGTGGCCGCCGAGGGCGAGTTCAGCACGCTGGCCCTGCAGGACAGTGCGCGGGCGGTGCTCAAGGGCGAGGTGGAGTTGCGCCTGCGCGAGGCCGAGGAGAAGAAGCCGCGCAGCAGGTCCAAGACCTCGCGGGGCGGTGCGCGACCCAAGGCCGATCCGGCGCTGGGCCTGGATGCCGAAGGGCAGGAGCGCTTCGAGGCGCTGAAGGCCTGGCGCTCCGAGGTGGCCAAGGAGCATGGCCTGCCGGCTTATGTGATCTTCCAGAACACGACGCTGGCGGAAATGGCCCGGATCCTGCCGGGCGACCTCGCCGAGCTGGGCGAGATCAGTGGTGTGGGGGCGAAGAAGCTCGAGGCCTATGGCCGCGAGATCCTTCGCGTTCTGGGCCGCTGATTCAGCGGACCGCGGCCGTCAGCTCCGCGCTGGCCACTTGCGTGGTGTCCGGCGTGCGGCGGCCTTCGATGACGACGCGGGGCAGCTGAGCCACGACGGTTTCGGCGGCGCGCGTGCCTTCGATGACGACGCGCTCCAGCTTGACGATCTCGGGCGCGTCAGCCGGCGCGGTGATGGTCATCCAGGTGGCGCCGGTCAGGGCGACCAGGGCGACGAGGACGGCGGCGCTGACGGCTTGCAGGCGGGTGCGGGCGGCGGTGGTGGTGCTGATGCGGTTCATGGCTTACTTCTTTCTCTCTGGTGTGCCGCCAGTGTGTTCTGGAGAGCTCTTGCGATCTAAGGGTTTGCGATAGGTTGCGGCTTTTCGCGGATGAAATGCGTCCGGCGTGGATCAGCGGAGCCGTCGTCAGGAAGGCGCGCATGGGCCTGCGTTCCGTCCTTAGATCTGAGGGCGCGCCCTGACCCCACGGTCGCGCGGTACCGGGATACTCCTTCCCTAAAAGCTAGGGAGAAAAGTCATGGCACGGGGCAACGACGTCCAGCTCGGTGGTATCACCGACCTGAATCTGCTGGCCGACATCAAGCGCGGCTTTGTCGACGCGCTGGAGGTCCTCACCTATGTGGACCGCCTGCGCAAGGTGCTGAAGACGCTGAACGGCCTGCGCCTGGGTTCGCGCGAATCCAGCTCCCCCGCCTCGCCCTATACCGACATCGTCGCCCGCTGGCGCATCGTCCATTCCTTCCGCTGGAGCATCGTCGACGGCAAGGACGGCGCCCCGGACCGGCTGCTGCTGAGCGTCAACTTCGACGGCGGCTGGGAGCCCTATATGCGCGTCATCTGGGATCAGCTCGGCTCGACGCTGGACTTGATGCTCTGCCACACCGAGGGCTATACGCTGTCGCGCAACTGCAGCTTCGAGACCTATGCGCGCTGGGTGCGCGAGCACGAGATCTCGGCCGACTTCCTCTTCATCGAATCCGGCCGCAGCGTCGGTGACACCGAGTACCTGGCCAGGCTCGAGGCGGCCCAGCGCGGCCGCGCCAACGAGCTGGAGTTCAACCGCCTGCGCGCCCCGGCCTCCGGCGAGACGCCGCCCCTGCCGAGCGGCGACAAGGAGCGCTTCGCCATGGCCGCGCGCGGCCTGCCGCCGCTGGCGGGCCTGTACACGCTGCAGCGCTTCTTCGGTGCCGAGGCGCCTGACCGCGACTGCCTGCTGCGCGCGGCACACGACGTGCTGTTCGAGCTGCGCGAGCTGAACACCGCCGAGCAGTTCCCCAACGATGGCGGCAAGACCGCCGGCGGCCAGCTGCGCCTGCGCCATCACGAGATGCTGGCCTGGTTCGAGCAGCCCCTGCCCGAGCCCGAGGTGCAGGCGCGCGAGCTGTCGCTGAAGCCCGGCGACCTGCAATGCTGCGTGCTGACCAAGCCGCCCGGCAACCGTGGCGGCCTGGTGATGCTGCGCGTGGCCCAGCCGACGCAGGCGGTGGCCTGGCTCAGCACGGCGCCCGTGCAGCGTGACAACCAGGATGGCGAGGCGCTGGGCGTCTGGCGCCAGGTCGCGCTGACGCTGAGCGGCCTCAAGGCTCTGGGCGTGCCCGCTTCGCGCCTGGAGCGCTTCCCCCAGGCCTTCAAGGAGGGCATGGCCGCCCGCGCCGGCCTGCTGGGCGACGTACGCCACAACCACCCGGCCCACTGGGTGCTGGCGCCTCATGTCAACGGCATCGACCGCATCGCTCCCGCGGACGCCCATGTCCTGGTGCAGCTGCGCTTCGCGGCCGCCGAGCCGGGCGAGAACTTCACGGCGGCCGACGACAAGCGCTTGAAGGAACTGGCCCAGGAGCTGACCTTGGGCACCGGCCTGGCGCTGATGGCCATCGAGCCCATGCGCAGCAATGCCGCCGACAAGGAGCATTTCGGCTTCAAGGACGGCATCAGCCAGCCCGTGCTGGGCGGCGAGGCGACCGGCACGGCCTGGGACGACCGCGTCAAGACCGGCGAGGTGCTGCAGGGCTTCCCGACCGAGCGCGACAAGGGCTATGCCGTGCCCGAGCGGCCCGACGCCCTGCTGGATCGCAGCAGCTTCCTGGTGGTGCGCAAGCTGCGCCAGTACACCGGCCGCTTCGCCAAACGCACTTACCAGGAGGCCAAGAAGATCGGCCTGGACCATGCCCTGGTGCTGGCCAAGCTGATGGGCCGCTGGCAGGACGGCCGCGCGCTGGCGGCGTCTGGCACCAGCGGCAACGACTTCAATTTCTCCAAGGATGCCCAGGGCTCGGCCTGCCCCTTCCACTCCCACATCCGCCGCACCAACCCGCGCGACCTGGCCGGCACGGCCTTCTCCAGGAGCCGCATGCCGCGCATCCTGCGCCGCGGCATGAGCTATGGCGCGCCGGTCCACCCCGACGCCCCCGACGACGAGGACCGCGGCCTGGTCTTCATGGCCTACAACGCCCACCTGGCCGAGCAGTTCGAGGTCGTACAGCGCTGGGTGGCCGGCGGCAATGCCAGCGGCGGCTATTCGGCCCAGAGCGACCCGCTGCTGGGCGTCGTCGACGGCAGCGGCGGTCCGCGCCTGTTTCCCTTCGAGGTCGACGGCCAGCCTCACCAGATCGACCTCGGCCCCGACCCCTTCGTCACGCTGCAATGGGGGGCGTACTTTTTCGTGCCTTCCATCGCCGCGCTGAAGGGCCTGCCGGGCCTGGTCGAGTTGCCCCTGCCGCTGCCGCCCGCTGTCGCCCTGCCCGAGCGCGTGCCCGACTTGCAGGACAAGGCCGCCATGCAGCTCTGGCTGGAAGACACCACCAGCCGCGACGCCGCCTGGGCCTGGGTGCGCGCCCAGCCCGGCGGCGTGGTCGACACGGCCTATGGCGTGCTGGTGGGCGCGGCCGAGCGCGTCTGCGAGGTGCTGCGCAACGCCCCCGACCGCTACTCCAACAGCGGCTATGGCGAGCGCATGCACGACTCCATTGGCGTGGGCTACCTCGGCCAGGACGACGACAGCGGCCACCTCGACCTGGCCCCCGTCATCAATGCCGCCATCGAGGCCTACAGCGAGGCCCAGTGCTATGCCACGGCCTACCAGGTCGCCAAGGCTGGCCTGATGCAGTTGAAGAAGGAAGCCCGCACGCTGCTGGACGCCTTCCCGGCTTCACAGAAGCCGAAGGACCTGCCCACCGACACGCCGCTGGACTTCGAGCGCCTCAGCGAGGGCGTGTTGGCCGCGCTGTGCAAGATCTGGTTCGGCCAGCCCGACGGCCGCCACATCTGGGGCACCGAGTTCCATGCCGAGGCGCCCGCCCAGGGTGTGGCCGCGCGCTGCCCGCGCGACCTCTTCAAGGTCTCGCGCCATGTCTTCGGCCCCTACCCGACCGATGCGGTCAAAGCCGAGGGACGCGCTGCCGGCCGCCGCTTCACGGCCGCCGTCGAGGCCTGGCTGGCCGACCCCGGCGTGCAGCTGCCGCCGCTTGCCGCAAAGATCATTGCCGCCGCCAAGGCGTTGCCAGATGCCACGCCCGACCTGCCCGCGCGCACGCTGGCCGGCATCATGCTCGGCTTCCCGCCCACCACGCATGCCAACCTCGTGACCGTGCTGGCCGCCTGGGTGCAGACGCGCAAGCTGTGGGAGTTGCAGCCGCAGTGGAACCAGGTCCGGCCCGAGACGCAGGACGCCCCGCCTCCTTACGCCGAGGCCGTGGCCTGCCTGCGCCCGGCCCTGGTGGCGACGCTGAACGTGCGCCCGACGCCCTTCCAGATCTGGCGCAAGGCCAAGGTGGCTCACCGCCTCGGCCAGGTGGATGTCGAACCGGGCCGCGTCGTCGTCGTCGGCCTGGGTTCGGCGACTCAGCAGGACCCGCAGCGCCACCACGTCGCCTTCGGCGGCGACCGCGCCGACCCCAACGGCCCGCCGCCGCATGCCTGCTCGGGCTATGGCATGGGCATGGGCGTCATGCTGGGCGTCATCGCGGCGGTGCTGGATGCCGGGGTGCTGCGCTATACGGGGGCGCAGACGGTGGTGGCGATGGGGGTTTGAGTTTGCAGAGACCTTCGGCGTCCCTGGTGCTCGCGCCACAGAACGCGGAGTTGTCGAGCCTCATGCGGCGGGCATGGGATGGCGCGCAGGCCTCGTCGCAGCATCCAATCCAACCATGAAAACACTCTACGAAGCCGCCAACGCCATCGAAGCCCACATGCTGGTCGACCTGCTGAAGCAGGAGGGCATCACCGCGCAGATCCAGGGCGAGGCGCTGCAGGGCGCGATGGGGGAAGTGCCCATGTCTGGCCTGGTGCGCCTGCTGGTGAATGAAGAAGACCACGCGGCAGCCCGGGCCATCATCGAGCGCTGGGAGAAGACCGAGGTTGCAACGACGCCCAGGCCACAGGCCACATCCCGGTCATCCGGCCTGCGGGGCTTGCTGCTCGGGCTGGCGCTCGGCGTGGGCGCCACCTATGCCGTGTACCGGGCCCCCACGTCGATCGACGGCGTCGATCACAACCGCGACGGCGTGCTCGACGAGAAGTGGACCTATGCGCCCAGCGGCATGCCGCTCAAGTGGGAGGCGGACAGGAATCTCGATGGCAAGGTCGACTACGTCGCACACCACAACGCGAGGGGCATCGTCGAATCCGCTGAGTCGGACGACAACTTCGACGGCGTTTTCGAAACCAAGCAGGGCATGCGCAACGGCAGTGTCGAAGTCGCCGAGACCGACACCGATGGGGACAGCTTCCTCGATCTCCGAAGCCTCTACGTCCACGGTGTGATCGCCACCACGGAGTACATCAACCCTGCCACGGGCCGGCCGCTGCGGGTCGAGCACTTCAAGCTGGGCGTGCTGCAGTTTGCGGATGTCGATACGGACAAGGATGGCGGGCTGGATCTGAGGATCAAGTACACCCCGTTGGCCGAGGTGGCCTCCCGGGAACCGCGGCCCAAATAGAGGAGAAAGATGTTCAGCCGCTTCTTCAAGAAAAAGCCGCCGGAGCCGGCCGGTCAGTTCGTGATGGCGAAGCTCAACGCCCGATTGCAGCCCATGCATCGCGGAGAGTTCTTTGAAGATCCGCTCGATGCGGTCTTGAAGGAGCACCGCCACGGCGAAGTGAGCGGCGGTGGAACGATGCAGGCGGTCAGCGGCGAGATCGAGTACTGCGATCTGGAGATCCTGATGCCCGCCGCGACACCCGAGGCCTTGGCCCTTGTCGTCACGACGCTGGAGAAGCTGGGCGCACCCAAGGGCTCGAAGCTGACGGTGGAAAGCACCGACGAGAGCCGCTTCTTTGGTTCAGCCGAAGGCCTGGCCGTCTATCTCAACGGCACCGATCTGCCGGAAGAGACCTATCGCGACTGCGATTCCAACCATGTCTACGCCGAGTTCGACCGGTTGCTCGAAGGCGAGGGCCGGGTGTTGAGCTGGTGGCAGGGGCCGACCGAGACGGCCTTCTATCTGTACGGCTCTTCCTTCGAGGAGATGAAGAGGCGCCTGGCGGATTTCCTGGCGACCTACCCGCTGTGCGCGCGAAGCCGCGTGGTGCAGATCGCCTGAAGGGCAATCCCGAAAGACATCGTCCATGCCCAAGCTCGACGTCTCCCAATGGCAGGACCATCCCGCCAAGACGAATCGCCTGACCGGCCAGAGCAACGGCCCTTTCAGCGAGCTGGTGCTGGGCGATCAGGCCAAGCTGTCGCAATTCGGCGTGCA
This sequence comes from Roseateles sp. GW821-FHT09H10, assembly GCF_059415865.1. Lineage (NCBI taxonomy): Bacteria > Pseudomonadati > Pseudomonadota > Betaproteobacteria > Burkholderiales > Sphaerotilaceae > Roseateles > Roseateles sp. GW821-FHT09H10. The sequence goes on from NZ_JBWKOB010000002.1 coordinate 1,241,318, forward strand.
CCTCGAGCGGCTGCCGCCCGGCTCCCGCTCTTCGTTCCGGCACTGGCACGAGACCGAGGATGAGCTGGTCTATGTGCTGGACGGAGAGGTGGTGCTGATCGAAGACGAGGAGTCGGTGCTGCGTACCGGTGACGCCGCCGCCTGGAAGGCCGGCGTGGCCATCGCGCATTGCCTGGAGAACCGGTCGGCGCAGCCGGCCACGGTGCTGATGGTGGGCACGCGCGCGTCCGCCGGCGTCGTGCACTACCCGGACCATGGCCTCGTCATGCGCCATGACGAGAACGGGCACAAGTTCTTCCGAGCCGACGGCTCACCCGTGCCCGAGCCTCAGGACTGACGAGCCGGCGCCGCGCCGGCCCGCCGCAGCGTCAGCAGCTGACCTTGGCGTAGTTGGTCCCCGCTCCCGCCGCCGCCGGCAGCTTCTGCTTCACGCAGGACGGCGCCTGCAGCGAGTAGCTGTAGGGAATGCCGAGCGGGAAGTTGGCCGTCGTGACCCAGTCCGTCGCATCCCGCGACGGTGAGGAGCCGCTGGCCACCCAGGTGATGCCATAGGTGGCGAAGTCGGCCGGGCTGGCGATGTTGTTGCTGCGCAGCTGCCAGTAGCCGATGGAAGAGCTGTCGCGCGAGGTCACCGGGTTCTGGGCGTTCTCGAACCAGTTGCCCTCGATCAGCGAATAGCCGCCCATGCGGATGTTGGCGCCCGAGGTCTTCACGCCGCTGTAGAGGTTGTTGTACAGGTGGGTGTAGCCGGCGCGCTGCAGCGGCAGGCGCGAGGTCACGTCCTTGTAGTAGTTGTGGTGGAAGGTGATGAAGCGGTCGCTGGCGTCGCTGTCGCTGGAGCCGATCAGGCCGACCTTCTGGTGGTCGTGGATGTGGTTGTAGGAGTAGGTGATGTGGTGGGCGCCGGCCTTGCTGTCGATCAGGCCGTCGAACTCCAGGTCGCCCGCGCCGCTGCATTCCTTGGTGCTGCTGAACAGGGTGTTGTGGTCGACCCAGATATAGCCCGGCGTGCCGCCGCTCTGGCCTTCGATGCCGATGGCGTCGATGGAGCCGGGCAGCAGGCCGATGGTCATGTTGCGGATGATGATGTTCTGCGCGTTGGCCTTGACGGCCAGGCCGAAGTTGGCCGACGAGCCGTTGGCACCTTCGATGGTCACATTGCTCTTGTTCTTGACCTCGACGATCGTGCCGGCCGGCTTCTGCCACTGGGCGCAGGAGTCGGTGATGGAGCCGAAGTCGAAGGTGCCGGTGTAGCGCAGCACCAGGCCGGAGCTGCCGTCATAGGCATTGATGGCCGCCTGCATGGCCGCGGCGGTGCTGACCGTCACCGGCGTCTTGCTGCCGCCGCCCGTCACGGTGCCAGCATAGCCGCCGCTGGCGCCGGCCGGGGCGGGCGCGGGTGTCGGTGCTGGCGCCGGGGCAGGCGTGGGTGCCGGTGTCGGTGCGGGCGTTGGAGCCGGGGTGGGTGCAGGTGTCGGTGCGGGAGTCGGTGCGGGTGTGGGCGCCGGGCTCGCCACCGGGCCGAGCGCGCATTTCTTGGTGATGCCGGGGTTGGGGTCGGAGCCGAAGGTGGCCGTCGTGCAGGCGATGTTGCCGCTCAGGTTCTTGATGACCCATTTGTCCTTGATGCCATAGGACACGGCGCGGGTGCTGGTGCCGACCTTGCAGGTCTCGCCCTCGTCGGCGCATTTGGAATAGCCCGAGGGCCAGTCGACGGCCTGGGCGGCCGAGGCGGCCAGAACGAGGGACAGGGCCGTGCCGGCAGTGCGCACGACGGGCAGGGGCGGGGGCGTCAGCTTCTTGGTGATCATGTTGATTTGTCTCCGGGTCGTTGTGGGGGCGCGCGTTTTCCGTCCGGATGCGCGCAGCTCGCCGTCACGACGGCCGGGAGGGGCCGCCGCGAAGGCTGTGGGGGCAAGGGAAGCAGGAAAACCGGTGCCGACGTCAGGTCGCACCCGGCCGATCCACGCGCAAGGCGTGCCGACTGCAGGTCGGTGCGGCATCGCCGCACATCGCGCAGCAACTATGGAACGTTGTTCCGATAATTTGGATCCGTGGTTTCACGTAGCCCGTGCGCGTGACGCGGGGGGCTGGTCGCGGGCATGGCGGCTGCCGGGCCGCGCTTCAGGTCCGGGTCTTGGGCAGCACCACCGTGAACACGACCAGGCCGTCCTCGTAGCCATAGACCAGGCTGCCGCCATGGCCCTGGGTCATCTGCTGGGCCAGGTAGAGGCCCAGGCCCAGGCCGGAGCGGTTGCGCTCGCGGTTGCCGGCCCGCTTGAAGGGGTCGAACAGCATGGGCACCAGGGCCGGGTCGATGGGCTGGGCGGCGTTGGCGATGCGCAGGCGCAGCGCGTCGGTGTCGTCATACAGGCGCACGGCGATGGGCTCTGCCTGGTCGCCATGGTGGCGGGCATTGCTGAGCAGGTTGCTGATGACCTGGGCGAGGCGGTCGGGGTCGACCTCGGCCAGCAGCACGGGCGGCGCATCGAAGGCGACGACGCGATGGGGGTGGGCCATGCGCATCTCGGCGATGAGGTCGCGCGCGAGGGCGACGAGGTCGGTCGAGCGGCGGTCCAGCTGCAGGCCCGAGCTGCTCTTCACGCGCGACAGGTCCAGCACCTGGGTGATGAGGCGCTGCATGCGGCCGCTGCTGTTGCGGATGCGCGTGCCGAGCTCGCCGCCGCGGCCGTCGCCCGCCGGACTGCGCTGCAGCGCGTGGGCGGCCATGGTGATGCTCTGCAGCGGGTCGCGCAGGTCGTGGCCCAGCATGGCCAGCAGCTCGGTGCGCAGGCGGATGCTCTCGGCCAGCTTGGCCGCATGGGCGCGCACCAGGCCGTCCAGCAGCTGCGTGGCGAGGTCCAGCTCCAGCAGGGTCCAGGGGACGGCCTGGCCGCGCGCCGTCTCCTTCCAGAGGTCGAAGGAGCCGCGTGGCGTCAGGCGCGGGCCGAGCGGGCCGGGCGTGTATTCCTTGACCGGCTTGCCGCCCCAGTGGATGGTCTCGATCTGCTCGGGGCGCAGCAGCACCACCCAGCCGTCGGCCGCGGCATCGAAGCGCAGGGCCAGCACGCCGCACAGTGGGGCGAGCCGGGCGCGCAGGGCGGCGGGCAGCTGGGCCGCGTCATGGCCGTGCAGCACATCGCTGCGCGCGGCCTGCAGCGAGGCGGCGGCGTTGCGGTCGGACAGCCAGCGCAGCAGGGCCTCGGCGGCGGCACCGTCCACGCCATGCGCGCGCAGCTTGCCACCCTCGCCGATGACGACGGCGCCGGCATGCAGCAGCTGGCACAGGGCCGGTGCCTCGGCGGACAGGGCACTCAGGGTGTCGTCGGCCTGCAGCACCTGCTCGGCGATGCGGGTGGACAAGCCGGCCGCGCTGCGCAGCTCGTCGGCGCGCTGGCCGGCGAGCAGGGTCTGCACGCGCGACGCGAGCAGCTGGCCGACGACGTCGCAGGCCATGCGCAGCGCATAGGGCACGCGGCGCGCCGTGTAGTGGTGGCAGGCCAGCAGGCCCCACAGCCGGCCGTCGACGACGATGGAGATGCTCATCGACGCGGCCACGCCCATATTGCGCAGGTACTCGATGTGGATGGGCGAGACGGCGCGCAGGATGGCGCCGCTCATGTCCAGCGGCTCGGGCGAGAGCGACTGCACGGGCACGGGTGTCGTGCTCACATCGCCGATCAGGCGCAGCGTGTTGACGACATAGAGGCGGCGCGCCTGGGCCGGGATGTCGCTGGCCGGATAGCGCCGGCCGAGGAAGGACTCGAGCGCCTCCGTGCGCGCCTCGGCGACGACGTCGCCGGAGTCGTCATGCCGGAAGCGGTAGCCCATGACGCGGTCGAAGCCGGTCAGCTGGCGCACCTCGGTGACGGCGGCGGCCAGCAGGGCCTCGATGCTGTTCAGGCGCTTGAGCCTGTCCATGGCCCGGTGGGCCATCAGCGAGAAGGTGGTGAGCTGGCTGGCCGCCATGGGCTGCAGCTCGAACTCGACGATGAGCAGGCCCTCGGCGCTGCGATGCGGCACGACGTCGAAGACCTGCTCGCCAACGCGCAGCTCCTGGGCCAGCGGGAGCGGCGCATCCGGTAGGGCCAGCGCGGCCAGGGACTCGGCCAGCAGCGCGTGCAGGGCGGCGTCGGCACCGAAGTGGCCGGGCTCGAGGGTGGCTCCGAGCGCCGGCAGCGTGCAGGGCGCCAGCAGGGCCGTCGCATTGGCGCTGGCCTGGCGCAGCACGCCGGCGGCGTCGAAAGCCAGCAGCACGCCATGCGACTGGATGGCGCCCGGCGTGTGGATGGGCTCGCGGTCGCAGTTGTCCAGCGTGACGGCCGGGTCGCTCGGCAGCGTGCTCATCGCGGCGCCGCCTCGCTCAACTGCGCATCGAAGGCCTGCTGCAACTGCTCGAAGGCCTGCACGGCCGCGCGGCAGGCGGCGGCAATGGCGGGGGCGTCGTCGCCCAGGGCCGCATGCAGCTCGCGCAGAAAGGCCTGCCAGCGCTCGCCCGTGCCCCGGCCGCGGCCCTGCAGATAGTGCAGGGGCTGGGGCGCGAGGCTGTCGGCGAGCCGGCGCGCCAGCACCTGGCCGCCCAGCTGCGAACCTTGCACGACATAGGCCACGCCCCAGGCCGCGGGTGGCCGCGCCCAGTCGGCGCGGCCTAGCGCGGCGGGCGTGTCATCGGGGCCGAGATCGGCCGCCATCCAGCCCAGCAGCAGGGCCGCATCGCCTGGGCAGGTAGCCTCCAGCGCCGGCCGGCAGGCCTGCAGCCAGGCGCGCAACACCTGCAGATGCTCGCGGTAGTCGGCGGCCGTGGCGCCATCGCGCGACAGCGGCAGGCCGGCATCCAGCTGGGCATGCTGGTGGGACGTGGCGGCGCGCAGGGCGGCGAGGGCGGGGGACGAACTGGCGGACGACGGGGACATTGCGCGGCATCGTAGCGGCGCAGGGGGGCGTGGGAGCCGCGGTTACACCCTGGCGCTCACAGTTGCAAGGCCCGCTCCAGGAAGCCCGTCATGCCCAGGCGCTCGAACTCGCGGCCGGCGCGGTCGCGGGCGGCCTGCCAGCTATCGTCCAGCCTCAGCTCGGCTTCCAGCAGGGCCGTGACGGCGGCTTCGTGCAGGGAATTGCGCTGCTCGCCGGCGCCACGGGCCAGGCCGAGATAGCGCTTGGCGCGCCCCGAGTCGCCCAGCCGCGCCGCCAGACGGGCCGCGGCGCGGTAGGCCATGGCGCCGCCGATCCAGTCGTGCTGGCGGCCGCGCCTGAGGGCCAGCGCGACATGGTGGCGGGCCGCGCCGGCATCGCCCTGGGTGGCCAGGATGTCGGCCAGCCAGCCGTGCTGGAAGCTGCTGTACAGGCCGCCGCCACGCGGCGCCAGCCAGGCGGTGGCGTCCAGGATGCGCTGGCGGGCGCTCGGGTCGGCCTCCTGCATCCAGGCGCCATAGGCCCCGGCGGCATGGCCCATGGCGCAGGTGAACATGCTGCGCACCTGGGCGCCGACGCGATGGGCGACGAGGGCGGCCTCGCGGGCTTCGGCCCAGCGGCCCTGCCACAGCAGCACGGCGGCGCGCCAGCCCTGGATGCTGGCCTCGACCGCGTGGCCGCTGCCGTTGAAGGGCGTCAGGGCCTCGCCGAAGATCTCGTGGGCCTGATTGAAATGGCCCTGGTCGCCCAGCACATAGGCGCGGCAGCACAGCGAGAAGGACAGGCCGATCTGGTTGACGGCGCTCTTGCGGGCGCGGGAGCGCTGGCGGGCGATGGCCAGGTCCAGCATGGGCAGGGCGTTGGCGTAATCGGCCGCGGCGGCCTGCAGCTGGCCGACGGTGCCGGGCAACTGGGCCAGCAGGGCGTTGTCGCCGCAGTCCTGGGCCAGCTCGACGGCGGCGCGGGCGTGCTTGAGGCTGTCGCGCGTCTCGCCGAGGGCATAGCCCACATAGGACAGCCAGTATTCGGTGCGGGCGATGAGGCCGGCATCGCCCTCGTCCTTGGCCAGGGCGGCGGCATGCCGGAGCACGCGCAGGTCGTCCTGCGAGGCGTCGAAGACGCAGGCCATGCCCAGGCGCTGGGCGATGGCGACCCAGCGGCGGCGGCGCTCGCGGCCCTGGTCGTCCCCGTCGGGCAGGAACTCGAGCGCCGCCAGCGCGGCGCGGAACTGCTTCTTGGCGCGGTCCAGGGCCGAGGCAGCCAGGGCCTGGTCGCCGGCGGCCTCGGCATGGTGGGCGGCGGCGGGCCAGTCGTTGGCGGCCGCGCCGTGATAGGCCAGCGGCTCGTGCAGCTCCTGGCCGCCGTGTTCGGCCAGCTCGATGCTGATGCGCCGGTGCAGGGCCTGGCGCTCGTGCAGGCCGGTGGCCTCGTAGACGACGTCGCGCGTGATGCCGTGCTTGAAGCGCAGATGGCCGGGGCGCTGGTCCGGGAAGATGAAGTCCTGGGCCGCCAGGGCCTGCACGGCGGGATGCTGTTCGCCACAGCCGGACAGGGCTTCCAGCAGCCAGACCGGTATGACATTGCCGATGACCGCGGCCAGGCGCACCAGCTGAGCCTGGTCGGGCGGCAGGCGGCCGACGCGCGACTCGACCAGGGCGGCCAGCCAGGCCGAGCTGCTCTGACCGGCGACCAGGCCCTCGCCGGTATCGGCCGCGGCGTGGCAGAGCTCCTCGATGAAGAGGGGGTTGCCGCCGGCATGGCGCTGCACCTCGGCGGCGATGAAGGGGTCGATCTGCGGCAGCAGCTGCTGCACGGCGCGGGCGGCCTCGGTCTCGGTCAGCGGCGGCAGCTCGATGAGGTCGGCGTCGCCGTCGTTGGCCCCGACAAGTCCCTGCAGGGCCGGCTGCGGGCGGCTGGCGGTCAGCAGCATCAGCGGCAGGCCCTCGCGCTGGGCGCCCGCGCGCAGGCGGTGCAGCAGGCGCAGCGAGGCGTCGTCGGCCCATTGCAGGTCGTCGATGAAGACGAGCTGGGGCGTGCGCCGCGCCAGCGCCAGCAGCAGGGTCAGCAGCGCGTCGGCACGTTGGCCGGCCTGGCTGTGCTGGGCGGCGAAGAGCTCGGGCGGTGCCTCGTGCAGGCCCTCCAGGCCGCGCAGCATCTGCAGGAAGGGCTGCAGGGGCTCGGCGCTCAGATAGCTTTCGCAGTAGCCGCGGTGGACCTGCACCGGGCGCTCGGCCTGGTCAGCGGCGTGGCGCAGGAACTCCTCGGTGAGCCGGGTCTTGCCGACGCCGGCGCCGGCGCGTATGCCCAGCCACAGCGTGCGGCCGCCCAGCGCGCGGGCCAGGGCGGCATCCAGCGTGGCCAGCTCGGCACCGCGGCCGACGAAGGGAGCGAGGCCGCGGCGCATGCTGGCCTCGAAGCGCCGGCCCACCGGGGCGCGGCCGAAGACGCGGTAGGCGGCCAGCGGCGTCGCGCGGCCGCGCAGCTGCAGCGAGAAGCGCGGGCCGGTGTCGAAGAACTGGCTCTGCAGGCCCAGGCTCTCCTCGCTGGCGATGATCTCGTCGCGCTTGGCGGCCTCGGACAGCCGGGCCGCGATATTGGGCGCATTGCCGAGCAGCTCGAAGCGGCCGCGCATCTGGTCGCCCTCGTTGACGAGGACGATGCCGGCATGGATGCCGCTGTGCAGGGACAGGCCGGGGAAATCGGCGGGGCGGGGGCCGGGCGGCTGCAGCTCGCGCACGGCGGCGTGCAGCTCCAGCGCGGCCTCGGTGGCGCGGCGGCCATCGTCCTCGCGCACCTCGGGGTGGCCGAACACGGCCAGCATGCCGTCGCCCTGGATGCGCGCGATGACGCCGCCGTGGTGGGGCACGATGCGTTCGTACAGGGTGCGCAGCCCGGCCAGCATGGCCGCGTAGTGCTCGGCCTCCATCCATTCGGCCATCGCGGTGGAGCCGCTGAGGTCGACGAAGAGCAGGGTCAGCAGCCGGCGCTGGCCGACGGGGGCGGGTGTTGCAGCGAAGGGAGCGGAGGACTCGGTCACGGCGCCGTCGATCCTAGCCGCTGCACCTTGGGGCTGAGCGCATGGACAGGCCGTTTTGGGGGCTTGGCTCTAGCGCCGTGTCGCTTCCTGACCTTCGTCAACCTTGCAACGGCACGAAATCCGTGTCCGCCACCGTGCGCGGCGCGTCGGGGGGCAGGTCTTCCTCGCGCAGGCCGAGGTAGATGGGCTCGCCGTTGCGGCGATGGATGTTGATCTTGGCGTTGTAGACGCGGTGGATCAGCCCGTGCTTGTCGGCCATCTGGTATTCGCTGATGCCCCACAGGCCGGTGTCGTCGCGCCGGCCGGTCAGGTAGCAGGCGATCTCGTCGACCTCGGAGCCGGCCAGCTTCAGGCCGTTGAGGCTGCGCAGCGGCGCGCGCGTGCGCTCGACGAAGTCCAGGCTGTCGATGCGAACGTCCTCGCCCGAGCTCTCGTCGTGCATCAGCGTGTTGAACTTGCCCACCAGGATCTGGCCCGGCTCGGCGCGCTCGATCATGCGGGCCAGCTCGATGGTGACCTGGCCGACCAAATAGCTGAAGGAGGTCGGGTTCAGGCCTTCGGACTGGTAGAACTCGTAGTGCGAGCCGACATGGAAGCAGGCACGCAGCCGCGGCACCGACTCGGGCCGCGTGGCGCGCTCGCGGGCCAGCGCGTTGTCGGCCAGGATGAACTGCATCAGCTGGTAGAGCTCGACGTTGGCCGACACGCCGCGCATGCGGTTCCAGATGTAGAAGCCATCGCCCGTCGTCGTGCGGGCGAAGTTGATGTTGATCTCCTGGGCCAGCAGCTTGGCATAGGCCGCGTTGACCGAGCAGGACAGGCTGTTGAGCTGCACGACCTGCTGCAGCGGCGTCAGCAGCGAGAAGCCGACGGCGTCGAACAGGATGACGGCGCGGTCCTCGACCAGGCGGATGCCGTAGCGCGCCGCGATGGCGGCGATCAGCGGCAGGCCCAGGCCGCGCTCGGGCGCGAAGGGCAGTTCGATGAGCTTGGGCGTGACGCTGAGCGCGGCGGACACGCTGTCGAAGGCCTGCTTGTCCAGGTGCTCCTGGTGGGACAGCAGCTTGTCCAGCAGGCGCGTGCGGCGCGTGACCTCGGCCGGCGGCGAGGTGCCGTCGCCCAGGGTGTACTCGCTCAGCATCTGGTGCGGCGCGACCAGCACGCGCAGGCCGCGGGGTTCGGGCGTCCAGGCGTAGATCAGGTTGTCGCCCAGGCCCCACAGCGTGTAGAGGGCTTGGTCGAGCAGGATGATGTTCTCGCGCAGTGCGGTTTCGCTCAGGCCGGCCGGGGCCGGATAAGCCATGAAGCCATCCAGCCAGGACCGGCGTTTGCGCAGCTCTTCTTTCAAAGCGGGCTCCAGTCAGAAGCCCGGATTGTCTTTCAGAGCGGGGCCAAATGTTGACACCCAGCCGACTCGTCGGCACAGCAGTGGCCGCCGGCCTGCTGCGCCGGCGACTCGGCTCGGTTGTCGTGGGTCATCTCAATCGTCATGAGAGGACTCAGGCGCGGCGGGCCGTGACGGTGACGCGGGGCAGCTGGGCCACTTCGCGGACGGCATAGCCGGTCACGACGACGCGCGGCAATTGAGCGACTTGAGGGGCGACTTCCTTGACGGCCTTGCCGGTGATGACGACGCGCGGCAAGGTCTTCACTTCCTGCGGGGCGGCGTGGGCGGCGAAGGCGGTGAACGCGAAGGCGGCGACGGCGGCGGCTTGGATCAGGACGGTGGCTTTCATGATGCTTCCTTTCGGGGTCGTCACAGCGGGATTGCTGTGTCGATGGAAGCAGTTTCGTCACCGAGCCTGGGCGCCGCCATGGCGCTGCGATGAATCGCCGGACGCGGGCCGCGAGCTGCAGGCGGCCCGGATGAACGGTCAGTTCTTGAGCGCGAGATGCGTGGCCAGGAAGGCCTCGATGCGCTGCATCAGGTCGCGGCGCTGGTCGGCCCGCCACGGGCCGTGGCCGGCGTCTTCATAGGCCACCCATTGCGGCGCGCGGCCCAGGGCGGTGAGCCTGTCGCGCAGCGCCGTGCCATGGATCAGGGGCACGCGCAGGTCGCGTTCGCCATAGGCCAGCAGCAGCGGGCCGTGGATGCGTTCGGCCTGCATCAGCGGGGATTGGGCCGCCAGCATGGCGGCGTCGGCCTGGGGATCCCCGATCATCTGGGGCAGCGTGAAGGTCAGCGTGTCGCGGGACTGGTGGCTCCAGTGGCGGGACCCCAGGCGCGGCAGGTCCGTCGGCGCGAAGCTCGCCACGGCGCAGGCCAGCTTGCTGGTCTTCTCGCTCCTTGCGAGGCCCATCAGCGCCGCGTAGCCGCCGTAGCTGGCGCCCACCATGCACACCCGCGCCGGGTCGCTCAGGCCTTCCTTGGCGGCCCAGGCCAGCACATCGTCCAGGTCGTCCTGCATGGCCTGGCCCCATTGCTTGAAGCCCGCCTGCAGATGCCGGCTGCCATAGCCCGCGCTGCCGCGGAAGTCGGCCTCCAGCACCAGGTAGCCGCGCGAGGCGTAGAACTGCGATTCGGCCTCCCAGGCCCAGTGGTTGCCGCGCACCCAGGGGCCGCCATGGATGAGCAGCACCGTGGGCGCCGGCCCCGCCACGCCGGCCGGCCGGGTCAGCTGCACGGCGATGGGCATGCCGTCGCGCGCCGGCACAGTGGTGACCTGCTGCGCGCTGCCCTCGGGTATCCAGGGGCGGCTGCCGGCGAGCGGTGTCAGGCGTTGCGCCTTGCGGTCGTAGACGAAATAGCGCGGCGGCCGGCGGTCGCTCAGGGAGTTGACGAGCAGCTGGGGCACGGCCAGGCAGCGCGTGCATTGCAGGCGGTTGACGGCACCGGGCAGCAGCCGGTCGATCTCTGCCTGGGCGGCGGCCAGCTCGGCGTTCAGCCACAGCGTGCGCGGGATGTCGGTCTCGTAGTGGATGCCGACGGTTTCGCCGTTGTCGCGGTCCAGCACGGGCTGGGCGTCGATGTCGTACTGGGGCGAGGCCAGCAGCTGGGTGGTGGGGGCGTCGGGCGCCAGGCCGGACGCCCGATGCAGGGCCATGCGTCCGGCCGGGCCGCCACTGGGGCGCAGCAGATAGAGGTTGCCGGCCTTGTCCACCCAGCGCGGCAAGCGCGGCGGGGCGATGAAGGCCTGGTCGGAGACGGACCATGGCGTCAGCGTGCCGGCTTCATCGCGGCGCAGCACCTGCCAGCGGCCCTGATCCAGGTTCTGGAAGGCAAACAGCGGCTGCAGGCCCGTGTCGAGCACCCAGTCGAAGATCTTCTCGGGGATGTTCTCGGTCAGGGGCTGGCGGCCGCCGGTCACGATGTTCAGGCGCATGCGCCAGTCGCGGTTGGCCATGATGACGGTGTCCGAGCCGTCGTAGGGGATGTCGCTGAGGGTCCACCAGCCACTGAGCGGGCGCGCGGCCTTGGGCGAGCGGATGCTGCCGCCGCGGCCGGCGGCGTCCACCCATTGGCGCATGCCGCTGCCATCTTTTTCAATGGTCCACAGGCCGGGCAGGACGCCCTTGCTGTAAGGCTCGTCCTGGCCTCGCACGGTGAAGGCCAGGCGCTTGTCGTTCAGCCAGTGCACGCTGGCAATGTCGACCTGGGCGAAGGCGTGGATGCCGGTGGCCTGGCTCGGCTTGTCGGTGGGCATGACGGCCAGGGTCGTCATGCCGCCGGGCATGGTCATGATGGCGGCGATGTGGCTGCCGTCCGGCGACAGCGTCGGGCCGGAGAACGCCGGCTGGCGCTCGAAGTCGTCGATGCTGGGCGGCGCGGCTTGGGCGATCGAGGCGGCGAACAGCAGGGGAAGCAGGCGCAGTTTCATCGTCAGGGTGCGGCGGTGCCGATGTGACGGGCCAGGAAGCGCTCGACACGCCCCCAGAAGTCTTCGTTGGTCTTGAGGTCGAACCAGCCATGGCCTTCCTCGGGGTAGACCACCCATTCGAGAGGCTGGTCGGCGCGCAGCGCGGACCTGAGGTCGGTGCCGTGCTTGAGGGGCACGCGGCGGTCCTCGGCGCCATAGGCCATCAGCAGCGGGATGCGGATCTCGCCGGCGCGGGCCAGCGGCGAGGTCTTCTTCATCTGCTCGGCGTCGCTGTCGGGGTCGGCGACGAGCTGCTTCATGCCGTACTTCGTCCATTCTTCGGAGCTGTCGCTCCAGCTGATGCTGCTCATCAGGCCGATGTCGGTGACGCCGACCCAGTTGACGGCGCACTTGAAGCGGTCGGCCTGGGTGACGGCGCCCATCATGGCCGCATAGCCGCCATAGCTGGCGCCCATGATGCAGACGCGCTGGGGATCGGCCCAGCCCTGCTTGACGGCCCAGTCCAGGGTGTCGGCGAGGTCGTCCTGCATGGCCAGGCCCCACTGCTTCCAGCCGGCGCGGAACAACCGGAAGCCATAGCCGGTGCTGCCACGGAACTCCGGCTCCAGCACCAGATAGCCGCGGCTGGCCAGGAACTGGGCCTGCGGCTCCCAGGGCCAATGCGTGCCGCGCAGATAGGGGCCACCGTGCACCAGCACCACCGTCGGGCGCGGCGTCGGCTTGCCGGGCGGCGTCGTCACGAGCAGCGGGATCTCCAGGCCGTCGCGGGCCTTGAAGCGCACGACGTCGCGCTGGCCCATCTCGCGCAGCGGCAGGTCGGGGCGCGAGCCGGCCAGCGGCTGGATGCTCTTGTCGGCCGGCTTGTAGAGCCAGTAGCGCGGCGGCAGCTGGTCGGACAGCGAGGTCACGACGAGATGGCTGGCGTCCAGGCAGCGCTCGCATTCGATGCGGTTGACGGTGCCGGGCAGCTTGGCATCGATGTCGGCCTGCACCGCCTTCATCGTCGCGTCCAGCCACACGGTGCCGGGGGCGTCGGTCTCGATGCGCAGGCCGAGCAGGCGCTTGGCCACCGGGTCAAAGACCAGGTCGCCCTCGAAGTCATAGCCCTTGAAGCTGACCAGCGGCTCGGCTTCGGGCTTCTCGGTCTGGGGATCGAGGCGGAACAGGGCGCTGAAGCCGCGATGGCCGGCCTCGACCAGGGTCTGTCCATCCGGGCCGAACCAGTAGGGATGAAAGCCGCTGCGCTGGTTGGCGGCATCCTCGTACCAGGGCTTCCAGCTGCCGTCGGCCTGGCGCAGATAGCCCTTGACCCGGCCCTTGCCGTGGGTCTCGACAGCACGCGGTTCACCGCGCCAGTCCACCCACCAGCTGCTGACACCGTCGGGCAGGCCGCGGTTCAGGTTGCGCGTCAGGCCGGTGCGGGTGTCCAGGCGCGCCAGCTGCACGCTGCTGGATTCACCCTCCTCGGACCAGGGCAGGCGCTTGACGAGGATCTCGTCGCCGCCCTCCGGCAGAGTGTCGAAGAAGCTCCAGTTGGCCTCCAGCCGGCGGTCGTTGATGAGGCTGCTGGAATTGCTGATCCACTGCTTGTCGCTGTTGATCAGCTGGCGGTATTTGCTGCCGTCGCGGTCCACGGCCCACAGGCCCGGCTGAAAGATGCGTGTGCTGCCGTCGGGCGAGTTGGTGACCTGGAAGACGAGGCGGTCCTCGTTGACCCAGTGGTGATTGCCGATGTCGGCGTCGTTGAAGCCGGCGACGATCTTGGGCGTGGCCAGGTTCTGCAGGTCCATGACGGCCAGCCAGACGCGGTCGCCCTTGCCCGCGGCCAGCACGGCCAGGTAGCGGCCGCTCGGGCTGAGCTTGGGCTTGCTGACGGCCGGGCGCTTGAAGAAGGCCGTGGCGGTGGGGGGAGCGGCCGCCGCGGGGGGCGCGACCGAGCCGAGCGAAACAACGGCCAGCAAGGCCAGGGCCAATGTCTTGATCATGATTTGGCGGCTCCGATGTGGCGGGCGAGGAAGCGCTCGACGCGCCCCCAGAAATCTTCGTGGGTCTTGAGGTCGAACCAGCCATGGCCTTCTTCGGGGTAGACCACCCATTCGAGAGGCTGGTCGGCGCGCAGGGCGGACTTGAGGTCGCTGCCGTGCTGCAGGGGCACGCGGCGGTCCATGGCGCCATGGGCCATCAGCAGCGGCAGCTTGATCTCGGCGGCGCGCTGCAGCGGCGACGTGGCGCGCAGCCTTTCGGCATCGGCCTGCGAGTCGCCGACGAAGGACACCATGCCATGGCGCTTCCAGTCGTCGGAGAGGTCGCTCCAAGGGATGCTGGACAGCAAGCCGATGTCGGTGACGCCGGCCCAGCTGATGGCGCACTTGAAGCTGTCGGCCTGGCGGATGGCGGCCATCAGCGCGGCGTAGCCGCCGTAGCTGGCGCCCGCGATGCAGACGCGCTGCGGGTCGATCCAGCCCTGCTGTTTCGCGAAGGCCACCGTGTCCGCCAGGTCGTCCTGCATGGCCAGCCCCCATTGCTTGAGGCCGGCCTCGAAGTGGCGGGCGCCATAGCCGGTGCTGCCGCGGAACTCCGGCTCCAGCACGACATAGCCGCGGCTGGCCAGGAACTGGGCCGTTGGCTCCCAGGGCCAGCTCGTGCCGCGCACATGGGGGCCGCCATGCACCAGCACGACGGCCGGACGAGGCTTTGCCGGGCCCGGCGGCTGGGTGACGAGCAGCGGAATCTCGAGGCCGTCGCGGGCCTTGAAGCGCACGACGTCGCGCTGGCCCATCTCGCGCAGCGGCAGGTCAGGCCGCGCGCCGGCCAGGGGCTGCAGGCTCTTGTCGGCCACCTTGTAGAGCCAGTAGCGGGGCGGGATCTGGTCGGACAGGGCCGTGACGACGAGGTAGGGCACATCCAGGCAGCGCGCGCATTCGATGCGGTTGACCGTGCCGGCCAACTGGGCGTCGACGTCGGCCTGCAGGGCCTTCATCGTCGCGTCCAGCCACAGGGTGCCGGGGGCGTCGGTCTCGTAGCGCAGGCCGAGCAGGCGCTTGGCGACGGGGTCGAAGACGAGTTCGCCGCCGAAGTCATAGCCCCTGAAGCTGACCAGCGGCTCGGCCTCGGGCTGCCTGGTGCCGGCGTCGAGGCGGAACAGCGCGTCAAAGCCCTTGTGGCTGGCCAGCACCAGGGTCTCGCCGTTGGGGCCGAACCAGTAGGGCACGAAGCCCTTGCGGGCGTAGGCATCGTCCTCGTACCAGGGGTTCCAGTGGCCTTCCGCGTCGCGCAGATAGGCCTTGACGCGACCGTCCACCAGCGACTCCACGGCCACCAGCTCGCCGCGCCAGTCCAGTTTCCAGTGGACGACCTTGCTGGGCAGGCCGGTGCTGATGCTGCGCACCTGGCCGGTCTTGGTGTCCAGCCGACCGAGGCTGGCGCCGGCGGATGCGCCCTCCTTGGCCCAGGGGCGGCGCATGAGGACGACCTCATCGCTGCCGTCGGACACCGTGCCGAAGAAGCTCCAGTTCGCCTCCAGCCGCCGGTCGGAAAGATGGGTGCCGAAATTGCTTTTCGACCCGATCGTGTTGTGGATGAGCTGCCGGAGGCTGCTGCCGTCGCGATTCACGGCCCACAGGCCCGGCTGATAGATGCGGGTGCTGCCTTCGGACGAAGTGCTGATCTGGAAGACCAGGCGCTCGTCGTTGACCCATTGGTGGGCGCCGACGTCGGTTTCGTTGATGCCGGCGATGACCTTGGGCGGCGCGGGCGCCTGCAGGTCCATGATGGCCAGCAGCAGGCGGTCGTCCTTGCCGGAGACCAGCACGGCCAGGTAGCGGCCGTTGGGGCTGAGCCGCGGCTGGGTGGTGGGGGCGCGCTTGAAAAAGGCCGCAAGCGGCGGCGGCTCGGCGGCCGCGGGCGCGCTGGCCAGCGTGCCGGCGAACCCCATGGCCAGCAAGGCGGCGGCCCTGCCCAGCATCCTCCTCATGGAGGCCTCCCTGTTGTGTGTTTTGAGCGCCGGATTGTGGCGGCCTATCATGGCCGGTTCGCTTGTGAAAACTGCCATGGCTCCTCCGGATCTGCCCGAAGTCCCCGAATCCAGATTCATCCGTGTGCGCGGCGCGCGCACCCACAACCTGAAGAACATCGACGTCGACCTGCCGCGGCATGCGCTGGTCGTCATCACCGGCCTGTCCGGCTCGGGCAAGTCGTCGCTCGCCTTCGACACGCTGTATGCCGAGGGGCAGCGGCGCTATGTCGAGAGCCTGTCCAGCTACGCGCGCCAGTTCCTGCAGCTGATGGACAAGCCCGATGTGGACATCATCGAAGGCCTGTCGCCGGCCATCTCCATCGAGCAGAAGGCCACCTCGCACAACCCGCGCTCCACCGTCGGCACGGTCACCGAGATCCACGACTACCTGCGCCTGCTCTACGCCCGCGCCGGCACGCCCTTCTGCCCCGACCACGACCTGCCGCTGGAGGCCCAGTCCGTCAGCCAGATGGTGGACGCCGTGCTGGCCATGCCGGACGAGTCCAAGCTGATGCTGCTGGCGCCGGTCGTGCGCGACCGCAAGGGAGAGTTCGTCGAGCTCTTCCAGGACCTGCAGGCCCAGGGCTATGTGCGCTTCCGCGTCGACGGCGCGACGGTGGAGGCGCCCGACGTCCCGGCGCTGAAGAAGGCCGAGAAGCACGACATCGACGTCGTCATCGACCGCATCAAGCTGCGCCACGACGCGGCCGACAGCCTGCGTCAGCGCCTGGCCGAGAGCTTCGAGGCGGCCCTGCGCCTGGCCGAGGGCCGGGCCCTGGTCATGAACATGGATTCGGGCGAGACGACGCTGTTCTCCAGCAAGTTCGCCTGCCCGGTCTGCTCCTACTCGCTGCCCGAGCTGGAGCCGCGCCTCTTTTCCTTCAACTCGCCGGTGGGCGCCTGCCCCAGCTGCGAGGGCCTGGGCCAGGTGACGGTCTTCGACGCCGACCGCGTCGTCGCCTTCCCCACGCTGTCGCTCGCCAGCGGTGCCGTCAAGGGCTGGGACCGCCGCAACCCCTACACCTTCTCGCTGCTGGAATCGGTGGCGGCGCACTACAAGTTCGACGTCGAGGCCCCGTGGGAGAGCCTGCCCGCCAGCGCCCAGGAGGTGCTGCTGCGCGGCTCGGGCACCGAGGACATCAGCTTCGTCTACCAGGCCGAGACGGCCTCGGGCAAGAAGCGTTCGGTGAAGCGCCAGCATCCCTTCGAGGGCATCCTGCCGAACCTGCAGCGGCGCTACAAGGAGACCGACTCGGCCGCCGTGCGCGAGGACCTGGCGCGCTACATGGCCGCCAAGCCTTGCACGGCCTGCGAGGGCTCGCGCCTGCGCCGCGAGGCCCGCCATGTGGTGCTGCAGCCGGCCGACGCGCCCGCGGGCGTCAAGGGCCGGCCCATCTACCAGGTCGAGCATTCGACGCTGCGCGAATGCCTGGACTATTTCGAGGGGCTGAAGCTCAAGGGCAACAAGGCCGAGATCGGCGACAAGGTCATCCGCGAGATCGCCTCGCGGC
The DNA here is from genome assembly GCF_059415865.1 of Roseateles sp. GW821-FHT09H10. Taxonomy (NCBI): domain Bacteria; kingdom Pseudomonadati; phylum Pseudomonadota; class Betaproteobacteria; order Burkholderiales; family Sphaerotilaceae; genus Roseateles; species Roseateles sp. GW821-FHT09H10. Next base: position 1,258,610 of record NZ_JBWKOB010000002.1, read on the forward strand.
TGCGCTTCCTGAACGATGTCGGCCTGAACTACCTCAGCCTGGACCGCAGCGCCGAGACCCTGTCGGGCGGCGAGGCCCAGCGCATCCGGCTGGCCTCGCAGATCGGCTCGGGCCTGACCGGCGTCATGTATGTGCTGGACGAGCCCAGCATCGGCCTGCACCAGCGCGACAACGACCGCCTCATCGCGACGCTGCGCCGGCTGCGCGACCTCGGCAATTCGGTGCTGGTCGTCGAGCATGACGAGGACGCCATCCGCGCCGCCGACTGGGTGCTGGACCTCGGCCCCGGCGCCGGCGTGCACGGCGGCCAGGTCATGGCCCAGGGCACGCCCGACGAGGTGGCGGCCAACCCGAAATCATTGACGGGCCAGTACCTGAGCGGCGCGGCCCGCATCGAGGTGCCGGTCAAGCGCCACCCGGCGACCGCGGAGGTCATGCGCATCGTCAACGCGCGCGGCAACAACCTCAAGGGCGTGACCGTCGAGATTCCCGTCGGCCTGTTCACCTGCGTGACCGGCGTGTCCGGCTCGGGCAAGAGCACGCTGGTCAACGACACCCTCTACGCCGCCGTCGCCAAGAAGCTCTACCAGAGCCATGCCGACCCGGCCGTGCACGACGAGATCGAGGGCCTGGACGCCTTCGACAAGGTCATCAACGTCGACCAGTCCCCCATCGGCCGCACGCCGCGCTCCAACCCGGCCACCTACACGGGCCTGTTCACGCCCATCCGCGAGCTGTTCGCCGAGATGAACACGGCGCGCGAACGCGGCTACGGCCCCGGGCGCTTCAGCTTCAACGTGGCCGGCGGCCGTTGCGAGGCCTGCCAGGGCGACGGCGTGCTGAAGGTGGAGATGCATTTCCTGCCCGACGTCTATGTGCCTTGCGACGTCTGCCAGGGCCGGCGCTACAACCGCGAGACCCTGGAGGTGCTCTACAAGGGCAAGAACATCACCCAGGTGCTGAACATGACGGTGGAGGACGCCTACGAGCTGTTCAACGCCGTGCCGACGCTGGCGCGCAAGCTGCAGACGCTGCTGGACGTGGGCCTGGGCTATGTGAAGCTGGGCCAGAGCGCGACGACGCTGTCCGGCGGCGAGGCCCAGCGCGTGAAGCTGGCGCTGGAACTGTCCAAGCGGGACACCGGCCGCACCCTCTACATCCTGGACGAGCCGACCACGGGCCTGCACTTCGCCGACATCGCCCTCTTGATGAAGGTGCTGCACCAGTTGCGCGACGCCGGCAACACCATCGTCGTCATCGAGCACAACCTGGACGTCATCAAGACGGCCGACTGGCTCATCGACATGGGGCCGGAAGGCGGTTCGGGCGGCGGCACCCTGCTGGTGGCCGGCACGCCCGAGGACGTGGCGGCCTGCGAGGCCAGCCACACGGGGCGCTATCTGGCCCCGCTGCTCAAGAAGCGCTGATCAACGGCGCCGTTGGCGGGCGCGGAACAGAATGACCAGCAGGCCCAGGGCGATCATGGCCCAGGTGCCGGGCTCGGGCACCGGCGGCGTGCTGGGCAGGTCGATGGGGCCGTCGGCCGGGCGGATGGTGCCGGGCGGCAGGCCGGGCATGCCGATGTTGATCAGGCCGGGGCCACCGCTCGGGGTGGGGGAGCTGGGCGTGCTGCCACCGGCCAGCAGGCCGCCGCCGGGGGCGGATGAGCCGCCCAGCGTCGGCACGCCGGAGGTGCCGGCAAAGCTGTCAGGCGCCGCGGCGGCCATGGGGCCGGCGGCCGGGGCCTCGAACTCCAGCGGTGCGATCTCCTCGCCCTCGCGGGTCGACGAGGCGACGTTGGCGGCCTGGGCCGGCGCGACGGCCGACGGCTTGTCCAGGCGCTTGATGCGGCTGACATTGCGGCAGACGGTGGGCACCAGGATGCACTGGCCGTCTTCGCAGTAGACGAGGCCGCGCTCCTGGGTCGTGGCCGTCCACTTGCTGCGCGTCACCGTGCGGCAGACGGCGCCGGGCCCGAAATGCATGTCGCGGATCTCGGGGGCGTAGTTGGCCTTGCCCTTGATGGCGTCGCGCTCGATGACGGCAATGTCGTCATAGCTGCGCGCCTTCATGCGGGCCTTGAGCTTCTCGCGGGTGGCCGCTGGGATGTCCTGGTAGCGATCGACGGCCGCGACGACGTCTCCCATGAAGGGATTGACCCCGGGGCGGTCCCAACTGCACTGGGGCAGCGTGGAGCCGGCGGAGACGGCGAGAGCGAGGCTGGCGATCAAGGACATCGGATGGCCCACAAAAAGCGAAGCGCCCGAACCAGGGCGCATGCCCCTAGTATTAGGGAATACAAGGGTTTTTACGCGTTGAAGACCCGCAAAGAGGGGGTGTCCGGTGGGTGAGATAAATCACGCAAAACGCTGAAAACGTTTGTCAGTGACGCCGCGGCGGGGCGGGCCGGCATTGCTGCTATCGTGCCGACCGCTCCCTGCCGTCCCCGAACCCGCCATGCCCGACCGCGCCGCGCCGCTGGTGCTCTACGTCGAAGACGACCGCATCCACCTGATCCTGATGGAGGAGGTGTTCCGGCTGCTGTCGGGCTGGGAGCTGCGCATGGCCGAGACCGGTGCCGAGGCGCTGGCGGCCCTGGCCGAGTGCCGGCCGGCCCTCGTCCTGGTCGACATGAACCTGCCCGACATGACGGGCCTGGAGTTGCGCCAGCGCGTGGCCACGGACGAAAGCCTGGCCGCCGCGACGCAGGGCGTCCGCTGGGTGGCCCTGTCGGCCGACAACCCGGGTGCCGTCGTGCGCGCCGCACGCGCCGCGGGCTTCGACGACTACTGGCTCAAGCCCATCGACGTGCCGGTGCTGGAGGCCGGGCTGCGCAAGCTGCTGGGATAGATGCCCCTCGCCCGGTCTGCTCCGGCTGAACGCCGGCAGCCTGGTCGGTCTTGCAGACCGCGCCGCGGCAGTGCCGCAGCTCTTCGGCAGGCACAGGCCGCCCACTGGGCGCCTTGTGTCCGGCCTCAGCCGCCGAGGGGACGGCGATGCTTGCCGGATGGACCGGCAAGCACATCGCCCAACGCGGGCCGGCCAGGGAGCGGCCCGGCGCTCGGCCCGCAAATGCGAAAACAAGACCGCGGCCGATGTGGGCGAAAAAAAGCCCGGCAGGACCGGGCTTGTGTTGACGAGGCCGCGGCAAGCGCGGCGCCGTTTCACTTCAGGTGGCTGTTGATCAGCTTGGTCATCTCGAACATGTCGGCCTTGGCCTTGCCGAAGATTTCCTTCAGCTTGGCGTCGGCGTTGATGACGCGCTTCTGCAGCTCATCCTGCAGCTTGTTCTTCTTGATGTATTCCCAGACCTTCTTGGTCACGTCGGTGCGCGGCAGGGGAGCCGCGCCAACGATGGCGGCCAGAGCCGCGCTGGGGGTCAGTGCCTTCATGAAGGCGGCGTTGGGCGTGCGCTTCTTGGCGGGAGCAGCGGCCTTCTTGGCCGGAGCTGCCTTCTTCGCAGGCGCGGCCTTCTTGGCCGGAGCCGCCGCCTTCTTCGCAGGCGTCTTCGCAGGCGTTGCCGCCTTCTTCGCCGGTGCGGCCTTCTTTGCCGGTGCCGCCTTCTTCGCGGGCGCGGCCTTCTTCGCAGTTGCCATGTCGATTCACTCCATCAAAGGTTGTTGATGTGCCGGGTCCGGGTGAAGGCCGCGTAAGCCTTCAATACTCTCTAGCACCCTGCGGCGGCGATGGTACTGCGCTCCCCAGGGGAAGAGAAGCTTTTCATAGAGGGGATGACCCGCAGAGGCCCATGAAATCGGCCCTTTGAGGCCCTGCTTGTCGCGAGGCCGCATCATTCCTGGGTTTCGCGGAGCTTGCGTCAGTCGATATCGTCGTCCTGCGGGGCGCGCTTCAAGCCGCTGAACATCGCGCCGACGAGGTTCTCGCGATGCCGCCAGCTTGTCACGACGACGCCGCCGAGATGGCCGATGACGAGGGTCGCGATGCCCCAGGCCAGCCAGGCGTGCAGATCCGACAGCCACTCGTAGCCCCACAGCCAGTCGGTCGTGTAGAGCCAGCCGGTCAGGGCCAGCGCGGCGGCGGTGGACCACAGCGCCAGCACCATCCACCCACCCAAGGGGTTATGGCCGATGTAGCGCTTCTCATGGCCGGCGCGCATCTCGCGCGCGTAGGCGAGCACCGCGCTCGGGTGGCGCACGAACTGCGCGAGGCGCGCATAGCGGCCGCCCGCGAAGCCCCAGACCAGGCGCAGCAGCACCGCCACGGCTGCGACATAGCCGGCGGTGTGGTGCCAGTCGTCGAAATGGCTGGGCGGCCAGTGGCCGCTGATCCAGGCGGTGGCGATGGCGGCGGCCAGCGTCCAGTGCAGCAGCCGGACGAGGCCGTCCCAGACGCGGATGCGCATGCCGCCTTACTTCTTGTCGCTGGGCTGCTCGCCTTCGGGCCAGACGCGCTCGAAGGTCTTGGGGTTGAAGAAGGCCTCGGCCTTCTTGCCCTGGCTGTCGAAGCCGTAGACCTCGTAGCAGCCGTTGAAGTTCTGCACCTTGCGGACCTTCCAGCCCTCGCCTTCCAGCTTCTTCTGCAGTTCCATCTGGCCCTTCTTCTCTTCCTTGGGCACGGCGGGGCAGGACACGTTGCCGTGAGCGAAGGCGAGGGAGGAAGCGAGGGTCAGAACGAGGGAGGCGAGGAGTTTCATCGGGAGTCCTTCAACGGGAGTTGCCAGGCCAGAGCAGCGCCGGGCCGGCATCGGCGAGAGTCTTGCAGCCCGAGAGCGCCATCGCGATCTCGAGTTCGTCGCGCAGCAGGCGCAGCGCGTGGGCCACGCCGAGAGCGCCGCTGGCGGCCAGGGCGTGCACATAGGGGCGGCCGAGCAGCACGGCATTGGCGCCCAGGGCCATGGCCTTGAGCACGTCGGTGCCGCGGCGGATGCCGCCATCGACGAGCAGGGGCACGTCGGGCCCGAGGGCCGCGCGCAGGGGCGGCAGCAACTCGGCGGTGGTGGGTAAGGTGTCCAGGGCGCGGCCGCCGTGGTTGCTGACGACGAAGCCGGTCACACCGCGGGCCAGGGCCTCGCGTGCATCGTCCGCATGGGTGACGCCTTTGAGCAGCAGCGGCAGTTTGCTTTCCGAACGAAGCCAGTCGATTTCGCGCCAGGTGGCGGCGCGCGGCATCAGGCCGTCGAAGAGGGCGCTCTGGCCGGGCAGCAGGTTGAGCGGCTTCTTCAGGCCGCCGAGGTTGACGGCGCGGATGTCGTCGGGCAGCTTGAAGGCGATGCGGCGCTCGCGGTCGCGGGCGCCGTGCACGGGCGCGTCGACGGTCAGCACCAGGGCCTGGTAGCCGGCGGCCTGGATGCGCTGCAGCAGGGCGCGCATGAAGTCGCGGTCGTCGCGCCAATAGAGCTGGAACCACAGCGGGCCGGCGCCGGGCTCGGCCAGCATGGGTGCGGCGACCTCTTCCATGGGCATGCTGGCCTGGGCGCTGAGGATGAGGCCGGCTTCCTGGGCCGCGGCCGCGTGGCCGATGGCGACCTCGCCGTCGGCATGGAAGAGGCGCTGATAGGCGATGGGCGCCAGCAGGATGGGGTGGCGCAGTTCGCGGCCGAGCAGGGTCAAGCGGGTGTGGCCGCCGGACAGGTCGCGCAGCACGCGCGGCTGCAGCCGGATGGCGTCCCAGGCCGAGCGGTTGGCGCGCAACGTGATCTCGTCGGCGGCGCCGCCGTTCAGATAGGCCCAGGCAGCCTCGGTCACGCGGGCCCGGGCGGGCGCTTCGAAGTCGGCCAGATTGGCCAGGCCCTCGGGCAGGGCCTCGATGGCCGGCGCGCTCATGTGTCGGCCCACATGCGCAGGAGGTTGTGATACGTGCCGGTGAGCTGGACCAGCTCGTCGGTTTCGCCCAATTCGCCGCGCAGCTTCATCAGGCTCATGTCCATCTCGTAGAGCAGGCGGCGCTGCTCGTCGCCGCGCACCATGCTCTCGATCCAGAAGAAGCTGGCCAGCCGCGTGCCGCGCTTGACCGGCTCGACGCGGTGAACGCTGCTGCCGGGGTAGACGACGAGGTCGCCGGCCGCCAGCTTGACGCGCTGCTCGCCGAAGGCGTGCTCGATGACGAGCTCGCCGCCGTCATAGTCGGCCGGCTCGCTGAGGAAAAGGGTGCAGGAGATGTCGGTGCGCACGCGCTGCAGGCCGCCGGGCAGATAGCGCACGGCCTGGTCGACATGGCTGCCGTAGGCGTTGGCGGCGCCGCTGTAGCGGTTGAACAGCGGCGGCAGCACGCGCTTGGGGAGCGTGGCGGAGAAGAAGAGGGGGTGCTTCTCCAGCGCCTGCAGGATCAGGGCCTGCAGCTCGCGGTGCTGTTCGCTGCCGGGCTGCAGTTGTTCGTTGTTCTTGACCTGCGCGGCCTGGCGGCCGGCGGTCTTGCGGCCATCGGCCCAGGGGGCCGAGGCCAGCAGTTCGCGGGCCCTCGCCAGGCCGGCCGCATCCAGAATCTGTTCAATCTTGAGCAGCATGGCTAGGCGAGGAGACTCCGTCAGAACTTGTAGGTGCCGGTCAGGCTGGTGACACGGCCGGTGCCGGGCACGTAGAAGGACGTGTACAGCTGGTCAGCATAGAGCTTGTTGGCCACGTTGCTGACGTAGAGCTTGAACAGCAGCTGTTCCGGAATGACGGCGTATTCGGCCATCAGGTCGGCGGTCACGAACTTGGGCGCGTAGAAGCCCGGGTTGCGGTTGGGCTGCTGGCCGCTGCGGGCATTGACGCCGGCACCGACGCGCAGCTGGGGGAGGACCTGGTAGGCCGTCCACAGCGAGCCGGAGTACTGGGGCGTCAGCGACGGGCGGGTGCCCTGGCCTTCGGCGCCCGGCGAGGCGACGTCGATCTTGGCGACCGGCATCCAGGTGAAGTTGCCGAAGACTTCCCACTGCGGCGTGATGCGGCCGAGGACGTCGACGTCCAGGCCGGCGGCGTGGCGCTTGCCGGACAGGGTCACCAGGTTGACCAGCGGGTCGGTGTTGCGCTCATGCAGCTTGGTGTTGCGGAAGGCGCTGCCGCGCAGGCTGAGCTTGCCGTCGGCGCTGTCCCACTTGGCGCCCAGCTCGACGTTGACCGACTGCTCCGGCGGCACGTTCACGTTGGCCGCGCTCAGCGAGTAGGCGTCGCCCGAGGTGTTGAAGGACGTGGCGCCCATCAGGTGGAAGGACCATTGCGCGTTCGGCTGGAACAGCACGGCGGCGCGCTTGCTCACTTCCGAGACCTTCATCTGGTAGGAGGTGACGACCGGCGGCGTGGCGGCGGAGTACTGGAAGTAGTCGCCCTTCAGGTTGTCGTAGCGCAGGCCGGCCAGCAGCTTCCAGGCCGGTGCGACCTGGATCATGTTCTGCACATAGCCGCCGTAGCCGGTGGACTTGTAGTCGCTGGTGGTGCGGAAGACGCGCAGGGTCTCGTCGTAGTAGGCGCTGTCGAAGGGCGTGCCGATGGTCGTGGCGGGCTTGGGCGTCTGGGTGCCAACGGTGCCGAAGACCTGCTTCTCTTCACGGGAGAAGTCGATGCCGGCCTGCAGCGTGTTCTCCATGCCGAAGGCCATGAACTTGCTGCTCAGGTCGCTCTGGGCCGTGACCGTCTGCATGTCCTGCTTCTTCAGCTGCAGGCCGCGGGTGACGACGGTGTTGGGGTTGATGTTGTCCAGGGCGACGGTCAGCTGGGTCGGCTGCTGGGCGGCGGCCGCGAAGTTCCACAGCGTGGCGCGCTGGTCACGCGTGTAGTTGGCGGCGCGCACCTTGGTCACCACTTCCACGTCCTTGGAGAAGCGGTGGGTGTGGCTGAGCATGCCGTAGTAGGCCGAGCCCTTGTTGAAGTCGCTGGTCATGCCGTAGTAGGCGTCGGGGTCCAGCGTGGTGTTGAGCCGGTTGGCGGCGGTGGCCGTGGCCGTCGGGCGGATCCAGCGCACGCCGTAGTTGATGCCGTTGTCGTTCTGCAGGCCGTAGACCGTGATGCCGAACTCGTCGGTCTCGTCGATGCCGATGCGGTAGTTGACGCCGACGCCGCGCTTGTCGATCTTGGAGCCGGCGCCATTGCTGTCGGCCGTGTTGGTCATGACGCTGGCGCGCAGGGCCGCGTTCTCGCCGGTGCGCTTGTTGAAGTCGGCGATGGCGCGCAGCGCGCCGTGGCTGCCGGCGGACACGTCGATCTGGTTCTGGTCGGCCAGCACGGCCTGCTTGGTCACCTGGTTGACGGCGCCGCCGGTGGAGCCGCGTCCGAACAGCAGCGAGGCCGAGCCGCGCAGCAGCTCCAGGCGATCCAGGAAGAAGGTGTCGCGGTCGTAGAAGGCCGGGTCGCGCATGCCGTCGATGAAGATGTCACCGGTGCCCTGCAGCGAGATGCCGTGGATCTTGATGTCTTCCTCGCCGCCTTCGGCCGCCTGGAAGCTGATGCCGGAAGTGTTCTTCAGCACTTCCTTGACGCTGTTGAAGTTGCGGTCGTCGAGCAGCTTCTCGGTGACGACGGTCAGCGCTTGGGGAATGTCGCGGATGTCCTGCTTGCCCTTGCCGATGCGGGTCTCGGTGGCCTGGTAGTCGTCCTTGCCCTGCTTCTCGGCGCTGGCCTTGGCGCGCACCGTGGGCAGCACGCTTTCTTCCTTGGCGGCAGCCTTGGGCGCGGGGACGGCCGTCTGGGCCAGGGCGGCCGTGGCCAGGCCGAAGCCGGCGGCCAGTGCACCCAGGGGCAGCAGCACCGGGGTCTTGTTCGATTTGTTCTTGCGGGACATGGATTTCTCCGGGGGATCGTGGTGAATGGGCATGGCTTTGCCCACGACGGCGCAAAAGCGCCGCCCACGGCATGGCTACTCAGGGAAAGGGGGCAGGGGTCAGCGGTCGACTTCGTAGGACATCGGCGCGATGACCTCCCACTCGACGGGCTGGCCGTTTTCCGTGTACGGGGCGAACCGGGCGCTGCGCATGTCCTGCAGTGCCTGTTCATCCAGACGGGCAAAGCCCGAAGACTTGGCCAGCGTGATCTCGCGAGGCTGGCCGTTCACGTCGACGACGACGCGCAGATGCACGATGCCGGATTCGCGCAGCCGCTTGGACAGCAGCGGCACCGTCATGCGCGGCTCTCTCAGATAGCGCACGGCGCTGGCCGGGATCTGCTTGATCTGGGGCGCAGGCGGCTGGACGATGGGGATGACGGGCGTCGGCGCCGCCTGCACCGGCACGGGAGCGGGCGGCGGCGTCGGAATGGCCGCGAACACCGGCGCGGGCGCGGGCGCGGTGGCCACGGCGATCAGCGGCGGGTCGATCATGGTCAGCACCGGCGTCTGCAGATGCGGCATCGCGACGGGCGGCGGCGGCAGGGGCTTGGGCGGCTCGGCCGGCGCCACCAGGCGCACCACGACGGGCGCGACGCGGGCGATCTTGCCGCGCAGGTCCTGGACCTGGCTCAGACCCCAGAAGGCCAGCACATGCAGGCCGAAGATGCCGGCCAGCAGCAGGCGGCGGCTGCGCGGCGGAGCCGACACCTCAGCGAAGCTCGGCCGCGGCTCCTTCACCATCTGCGGCACGACCAGAGCCGGCCGCTGCGGGACGGCGACCGGCGCGGCAGCGGCTGAAGAGGTGGCGACGAAGGCGAGAGCGGGCTTCACGACAAGGGTTGAACCGTATTCGAGCCACAGACTCTAACACGAATGCGAACAATTCCTATTTGCAAGTTGGCCGCGATGAGGCAGGAGCGCGACACGGGTGGGGCGGCCCGCCGATATGCTCGCGGCCATGACCAAGGTCCTCGTTCGTTGGCTGCTGCTTGCCGGTGCGCTGCTGCTGGTGGCTCACCTTTATCCCGGCGTCGTCGTCAGCAGCTTCACGTCGGCGCTGATCGCGGCCTTCGTGCTCGGCCTGCTGAACACGCTGCTGCGCCCCATCCTCGTGCTGCTGACGCTGCCGGTGACGGTGCTGACCCTCGGGCTCTTCCTATTCATCATCAACGCGCTGATGTTCTGGGCCGCCGCCACGCTGCTGGACGGCCTGGCCGTGACCGGCTTTGCGGCGGCGCTGATCGGCTCGCTGATCTACAGCCTGTGCGGCATGGTCATCGACGTGGTGGTTGAGAGAGTCTTCCCCGCAGATTGACAGCCCCTCGCCCAGCCCTGCGCCGCTGAACGCGGGCATGTCTGGTCGGTCCCCCGAGGGGACGGCGATGCATGCGGCATCAAGCCGCATGCACATCGCCCAACGCGGGCCGGCTCGGGAGCGGCCCGGCGCTCGGCCCGCAAGATGGGACGTCAGCGGCAGATGAAGTCCAGGCTCGCGACCGCGAACGCGGCCACCTCCTCGCGCGGGTCGCCGGCGCGGGCGCGCAGCGCCATCGAATGCAGCACCGCTGACGCCAGCTGGGCGCGCATTGCGACATCGGTGCCTGCCGGCAGCTCGCCGCCGTCCACCGCCTGCTGCAGCCGAGCCTCGAAGGCGGCGTTGAAGCCGCGCAATGAATCGCCGAGCTGCTGGCGGATGGCCTCGTCCCGAGGCGCCTCGGTGGCGGCCGTGCCGATCAGCAGGCAGCCGCGCGCGGCCGCGTCGGCCGGGTAATAGAGCTGCAGGGCCAGCTCGTAGACGCGCAGCAGGCCGTCGCGCAGCGAACGGTCCGCCAGTGCCGCCGCGATGGCCGCATCCGACTGCTCGGTGTAGAGCCGCAGCGCCTGCAGATAGAGCTCGTGCTTGTCGCCGAAGGCGCCGTACAGGCTGGGCCGGTTCAGGCCGGTGGCCTGGCTCAGGTCGTCCAGCGAGGTCGACGCATAACCGCGTTGCCAGAAGGCCAGCGTGGCCTGGGCCAGCGTGGCTTCGGTGTCGAAGCTGCGCGGGCGGCCGCGCGGCCGCGCCGCAGGGGTGAGAGCTCCGTCTTCAGATTTTTGTACCACGGCGCATGAAATTCATTGACGACGGTGAATTCTATTCAATACAGTACAAAAACACTGTTGGAGACTTTGATGGAGCTGTTCTTCTCCCCCATGGCCTGTTCGCTGGCGAGCCGCACCGTGCTCTACGAAGCGGGCGCCGAGGCGCGGCTGACGCAGGTCGACAGCGCGGCCAAGCGCACGCTGGATGGCCGCGACTACTGGCAGATCAATCCCATGGGCCAGGTGCCGGCGCTGCGTACGCCCCAGGGCTGGCTGCTGACCGAGAACGTGGCGGTGCTGCAATACCTGGCGGAGGCCCATCCCGCCGCCGGTCTGCTGCCCGCCGACGCGGATGCGCGAGCCCGGGTGCGCCAGTGGCTGGGCTTCATCGGCACCGAGCTGCACAAGGCCGTCTTCGTGCCGCTGCTGGACCCCAAGGCCAGCGCCGACGTGAAGGCCTATTCGATGGACAAGGCCGCCCTGCGCCTGAGCGTCCTGGAGGCGCATCTGCAGCAGCATGAACACCTCGAGGGCGACTACGGCATCGCCGACATCTACCTCGCGGTGGTGCTGAACTGGGCGCCCTATGCCGGCGTGGACTTGAAAGCCTGGCCGGCGCTCAAGGCCTATCACCGCCGCATCGGCCAGCGCGAGGCCGTGGCCCGCGCGCTGCGCGAGGAGTTCGCCCTCTACCAGGAAGAGCAGCGCGCCCGCGCCTGATGCCGCCGTCTTTCGGGCCGAGCGCTGGGCCGCTCCCGAGCCGGCCCGGCTGGCGATGTGCTTGCGGCTCAACGCTGCAAGCATCGCCGTCCCCTCGGGGGACCGGCTGGACCTGCCGGCGTTCAGCCGGGCAGGACCGGACGAGGGGCATCAATTCGGCAGTTCGACGTCCGGCGGGATATAGCGGCCGCGGTACATCTCGCCGAGGATGGACTGGCGCTCGTAGACGAGGGCGCGCAGGCGGGCGTCGATGACCGAGGCCTCGACCTGGTCGGCGTCCGGGCCGCGCGACTGGCGCAGGCCCGAGCGCATGCGGTCGATGGCGCCGTTCAGGTCGCCGGCGGCGGCATGCACCTCGGCCTGGGCGCGCACCGCCCGCAGCGGGTGGCCGAGCTTCTGCCAGATCAGGGCGAGCTGGGCCCAGGCGAGCGAGTCGCGGGGCTCCAGGCTGACATGGGTCTGCAGTGCGTCCGCGGCTTCGCGCAGGGCGGGCGATGCCGGGCCGGCCGCCAGGGCCAGGCCGACCCGATGCATCAGCATGGGGCGGGACTTCTCGTCCGGCAGCGTGTCCAGCGCGGCGGCGCCCTCCATGGGTCGGCCGCGGGCCTGGGCCAGCTCGGCGCGCAGATAGGTCAGCTGCCGCGTGGCCGCCACGGTCTCCGCCGGGCTGGGATTGATGAGCTTGAGCGTGACCTCGGCGCTGCGCAGCGTGGCTTCGGCGCGGTCGAAGTTGCGCAGCTTGATGGAGGCCAGCGCAGCGGCATAGCGCGCGCCGAGCTGCTCGTAGCCGCCGCTTTCGCGGATGTTGCGGGCGCCGGCGTCGTAGTTCTCCAGCACCTTCCAGGCCTCGACGCGCGGGTCCATCAGCACACGGGAGCGGGCCGCCATCAGCGCATGCTCGGCCAGGCCCCGGGGGCGCGCGAAGGGTTCGAGCGCCAGGCGGGTGCGCGCATCGCCGATGCGCTCGCTGGTCAGCGGGTGGGAGCGCAGATAGGGAAAAGCGCCGTTGTCCATCAGGTGGTAGGCCTGCTCCATGCGCTCGAACATGCTGACCATGCCGCTGCCCGCGAAGCCGGCTTCGACCAGCACATTGAAGCCGACGCGGTCGGCCTCGCGCTCCATGTCGCGCGAGAAGTTCAGCGACAGCTGCGTGGCCGCGGCCTGGCCGCCGACGATGCCAGCCTGGGCCAGGTCGGCGTTGCCGCGCGAGGCGGCCAGCACGCCGAGCAGCAGGCCGGCGACGGCAATCCAGCTGTTCTTGGAGTCGCCGGCGATGCGCCGCGCGATGTGGCGCTGCGTCACGTGCGAGATCTCGTGGCCCAGCACCGATGCCAGCTCGTCGCGCGACACCGTCATCGCGATCAGGCCGAGATGGGTGCCGATGAAGCCACCCGGCAGCGCGAAGGCGTTGACGCTCTTGTCCTCGACGAGGAAGCTCTCCCAGGCGAAGCGGGTGTGGATGTCTTCGCCGATATGGCCGAGCTTGCGCGACGCCGCCACCAGCGGATCGAAGATGCCCGCCATGTATTCCGTCAGCAGCGGGTCCTGCACGACGGCCGGGTCGATGCGGATCATGCGCATATAGCGCTCGCCCAGCTGCCGCTCGGCAACGACGTCCAGATCCTGGGAGACCGAATCGCCGAGGGCCGGCAGGTTGACCTGGGCATGGAGCGGCGCACCCGGCAGTGCCAGCGTCGCGGCGGCAAGCAAGGTCAGCAGGGGACGGGTGGCGAATGACTTCTTCATCGGGAAAGGACTCCGGCCGCCGCGCCGGCAGGTGCCGGGCGGCTGCCTATGATGCCTGGAACTCGAAACCTCAATGTTTCGTGAAGATGAAGGGGCCCGGCACTCGGCCTGCAACGATTGGCAAAGAAATGAACACTCCGCTGACCCACTTCGACGCCCAGGGCCAGGCCCATATGGTGGACGTGTCGGCCAAGGCCGAGACGCATCGTGTGGCCGTCGCGGCCGGAGAGATCCGCATGCAGCCCGAGACCTTCGCGCTGATCGCCAGCGGCACGGCCAGGAAGGGCGATGTGCTGGGCGTGGCGCGCATCGCTGCCATCCAGGGGGCCAAGCGCTGCTCGGACCTGGTGCCGCTCTGCCATCCCCTGCCCATCACGCGCGTCGAGGTCGAGTTCGACCTCGACGAGGCCGGCAGCCGCGTGCTGTGCCGTGCCCAGGTCGAGACGCTGGGCCGCACCGGCGTCGAGATGGAGGCGCTGTGCGCCGTGCAGGTCGGCCTGCTGACCATCTACGACATGTGCAAGGCGGCGGACCGCGGCATGGTCATCGACCGCGTGCGGGTGCTGGAGAAGCAGGGCGGCAAGTCGGGCGACTGGCACGCCGACGCCTCAGCGTAGCGTGCGCCAGTCGATGACGCCGGCGGCCGGCTGGCATTGCGGCATGGCCGGTGCCGACGCGGCCGGCGCGGACGCGGATTCCGGGCAGTTCGAGAACCAGTTGTCGCCCGTCGGGTTGCGGAATTCGCGCAGGCGATCCGCCAGGTAGCGGGCGCCGTTGAGGTCGCCCTGGGTTTCCAGCGAGCGCGACCAGTACATCAGCAGGCGCGCGTCGATCAGGTTGAAGGCCGTGCGGCGCGCCGCGGCCAGGGCCAGCGGCCCGGGGGGCTGGCTGGTGGCGGCCGCGTAGTCGGCCTGATGGCTGAAGAAGATGGAGCGCTGGCCGGCCTGGATGCGGTCGCCCAGCGGCTGGGCGTCCTCGCTGGGTGCGTAGATGGCGACGACACGCTGGTAGTCGAACACCGCGAAGAAGCTGCCGGCGATCAGCAGGCCGCCCAGCACCTGCCAGGGCCTGGCGCCAGCCGGCTTCGCAGGCGCTTCGGCCGGCAGCGCGAGGCCCAAGGCGAAGCAGGCCGGCAGCAGGAAGTAGGCGTACCAGAGCGGGTACTCGAGCAGGCTGTGCAGGGCGATGGTCAGCACGATCATCAAGGCAGCGCGGCGCAGCGGTGCGTCCTCGTCGGCCTGCCAGCTGCCGTACCAGGCCTTCCACAGCGCCCAGCCCAGCAGGGCCAGCACGGCGCCGGCCCAGGGCAGGCCGAGCTCGACGGCGAGCTGCGAGGGCAGGTTGTGGGTGTGGTCGAAGAAGGCGATGGGCCGCGCCGGGAAGGGGCTCAAGCTCCAGGCGAAATTGAATTCGCCCCAGCCGACGCCGAAGATGGGGTTGGCCAGGGTCAGGGCCCAGGCATCGCGCAGGATGGCCAGGCGCGACGGCGAGCCGGCGCCTTCGGACAGGCGCGAGGCGGCGCCGAAGGCATGGGCACCCTCGGCCGCCCACAGCGACATCAGCCACCAGCTGGCGCCCAGCATCAGCAGCGTGGAGAGCAGGGACAGGCGGGCGCTGCGCGACAGCTTGTGGTCGACGGCACCCCAGACGGCCAGCATGGCGATGCCGATGAAGCCGGTGCGCGAGGCGCTGAGCACGACGGCGAAGACGCAGGCGAACAGCAGCGGCGGCAGGGCCTGGCGCCAGCCGCGCTTCTCGGTGATGAAGACGGCGGCGACGGCCGCCCACATCATCAGGCTGGCCAGGTGGTTGGGCTGGCGCAGATTGCTGACGGCGCGGCCCGCGATGCCCGAGCGCGCGATGAGGGTGCCGTCGGCCAGGGCAGGGGTGAAGACCTGCACGAGGCTGACGAGGATGTTGAGCCCGCCAGCCACCAGCAGGCCCCAGCACAGGGCTTCGGCGGCGAGGCTGCGCTGCTCGCGCGAAAGGCCCTGGGCGACCAGGAGCACGGCCAGGCCGGCGCCGATGACGGCGGTGGCGCTCAGGCCCAGCGAGGCCGGCAGATGGCGCCAGACCACCGAGACCAGCGGCGCGGCGAGCAGCAGGGCCAGGGCCGAGGCCGCCGGGCTCTTCAGGCCGGCGCGCCAGCCGGGCGTGGCGTGGGCCCACAGCAGCAGGGCGGCACCCCAGCCGGCGAGGGCGAGCAGCTGGTTGTAGAGGGTCGCCGCCGGCGTCTGGTTGAAGGCCAGCAGCGTCGGCAGGGCGGCGGCCAGCACGATGCCGATGAAGGCGGGGGTGATGGCGGGAGAGGAAGGTGTCGCGGCAGACATGGGCGCGCATGATGGCATGCGTGAGGCCTCAGCTCTTCTTCTCCGCTTCCTCGTGATAGTCGTCGTCGATGTTGACGGCCCAGATCGCTTCGCGCCCCGCGCCACCGTTCAGGATGGCCTGGGCGGCCAGGCGGGCGGACAGCATGGAGTGGTCCTGGTTGTTGTAGCGGTGCATGCCGTTGCGGCCGCACAGATACAGATTGCCCAGGCCGTCCAGCCAGCTGCGCAACTCGTCGAAGCGCTGGAAGGCCGCGCCGAAATAGCCCGGGTAGGCCTTGGGCTGGCGCAGCACGGTGGCGTCCAGCAATTCGGCCTCGTCGGCCAGGCCCAGCTGCTGCATCTCGCGCACGGCGAGCTGCTTCAGGGCGTCCTCGCTCATCGCCCACAGGTCGTCGTCGTCGCGGGCGAAGAACTCCAGGCCGAGCCAGACGGTGTCCGGGTCGGCCACCATATAGGGGCTCCAGTTGTTGAAGACCTGCAGCCGCCCGACCTTGACGCCCGGCTCCTGGATGTAGATCCAGTTGTCCGTCACATAGCGCGCCTTGCCGGCCACCTTGGGCGACATGCGGCGGTAGAGCAGGCCGACGGTGATGAAGTCGCGGTATTCGAGACCGCTGGCGATGGCCAGGGCCGGCGCGTCGGGGGCCGGGCGCAGGGCCTGGACGAGCTCGCGGATGGGCATGGTCGACACGACGGCGCTGGCATCAAAGCTCTGGCGCTGGCCGGCGGCATCGCGGGCGACGACGCGCTCGACGCGGTCGCCCCGGCGATGGATCTCGTCGACGGCCCAGCCGCGCAGCAGGCGGCCGCCGCGGCGCTCGAACTCTGCGGCGGCCGTCTCCCACATCTGGCCGGGGCCGTACTTGGGATAGAGAAAGCTTTCGATCAGCGAGGTGTGCTGGGTGTCGGTGTTGCCGGTGAAGATCTTCTTCAGCGCCTGCCTGGCGGCGCTGCCGATGGACAGGCTCTTGATGCGCTGGGCACCCCAGTCGGCGCTGATGTCGCGGCAGGGCACGCCCCAGACCTTCTCGGTGTAGTCCTTGAAGAACTGCAGATAGAGCTGGCGGCCGAAGCGGTTGATGAAGAAGTCTTCCAGCGTCTGCTCGGGCTGGATGGGGCGGGCCGCGGCGGCCATATAGCTGCCGGCGAACTGCAGGCAGCGACCGACGCCCATATTGCGCACCAGGCCCATGCCGGGCTTGAGCGGGTAGTCGAAGAACTTGCCGCCGAAGTAGATGCGCGACTGGCGGCTGCGGATCAGCATGACGGCCTCGTCCGCTTCGCTGGCCGTGGCCTCGTGGCTGCCGAGCAGGCGCTGCTGGCCCTGGTAGGCCAGGGGCATGTCGCCGTCGTGCATGGGCCGGGCGACGGGCAGCACGTTGCGCCACCAGTCCATGACCCAGTCGGACTTGGAGAAGAAGCGGTGGCCGCCGATGTCGATGCGGTTGCCCTTGTAGGCCACCGTCTTGGAGATGCCGCCGATGGCGTCGGTGGCCTCCAGGATCGTGACCTGCGGATAGCCGGCGCGCAGCAGCTCCAGGCCGGCGGTGAGGCCGGCGGGGCCGGCACCGATGATGAGGGCGGGGGCAGCGGTCATGGACGGGACGGGCGCGAGAACAGCAGCAGCTTGCGCAGCGTGAAATTGAAGGCGAACACGCCGACGGCGGTCAGCAGCTTGGCGGGCACGGCGGGCCAGTGAAGCCGGGACACCAGCCACCACAGGCTGGCCTGCGTCAGCAGCAGGCCGAGCAGGCCGATGACGGCGAAGGCCGCGAACTCGGCGCGGCGGTCGCGCAGGCGATGCTGGTCGAAGACCCACAGCACGCTGCCCGCGTAGGCAATCGTCAGCCCGAGGGCGAAGCCCAGCGCGATGGCGAGGGCCAGCGGCAGGCCGGCCTGCAGGGCCGCCGCATAGGCCGCGGTGTCGCCCGCCAGGGCCAGGGCGCTGACCAGCCCATAGCGCCAGCCCTCGCGGGCGAGCGCCAGCAGCCGCTGCGGGAGCGGCGCCGGGGACGCATGGGGCAGGCTGGCGGTGAGGGGCGTCATGGCGCGGCGGGGCCGGATGCGGAAGGGGGCTGGAACTGGCTGCAGGTGTACAGGGAGAAGCGTGCCTGATCTACCGACCAGGTCGACAGGGGCTGGCGGGGCAGGGGCGTGCCGAAAATCATGAAATCCGGATGTGCGGGCCGGCCGCAGAGTTCGACGAGGAGATCCACGCGGGGCGTGGCGCAGGCGGCCAGCATCTGCCGGGTGCCGCCCAGGGCCACGCCCATCTCGCATTGCAGGCGGGCCTCGTCGATGCGCTTGTAGGCTTGCCGCAAGGGGGCGAAGGTTTCCGCCGTCGTCTGGTTGAACAGCATGCCTGCGGCCTGGTGCTGGGAGTAATGGCTGGCGCGGCCGAGCAGGACCCAGATCGCGCCGAGATTGTCGGGCCAGTACACCATGGCGCCGGCAGGGATCAGCTCGCCGAACGGCGGCTTGGGCGGCATGGCTTCGGTCAGGCGCGCGAGATCGTCGCGGCGGTCCCAGGTCGCGGCGGCCAGGCACAGCAGGGCCGCGCCGAGCGCCAGGGCCATGCGCCGTCCCCACGCGCCGCGCGTGGCCCACCAGCCCAGCAGCCCCACCAGGCCGGCGGCCAGCAGCGGTTCGGTGGCCGTGCGGGCCATGCGGGCGACGAGGCCGGCGTTGGGCTGCAGCCAGGCGATGCGGTCGAGCTGCCAGGCCAGGTGGGTGCCGCTGTAGGCGACGATGCCCAGGGCGCAAAGGCCCAGCAGCAGGCGCAGCACGGCCTGGGAAACGGCCACGCCGCTGAAGGCCAGGCCGGCGCTCAGCAGGCAGCCCAGCAGCAGCGGCCAGCCATAGCCGGCGCTGGACTGGGCGTCCATCACGGCGAGGGCGACGAAGGCCGCGGCCAGGCGCCACAGGCCGCCGCGCCGCCAGAACTGCCAGATGACCCAGGGTGACAGGGCCGCGGCCAGCAGATGGGCCAGCCACAGGATGCGCCAGAGCTGGATCTGGGTGATCAGCACGCTGTGCAACTGGACGGTGCCGATCTGGCTGGCGGCCATCAGCAGCGCGGTGGCGGCCAACACGGCCAGCAGTAGCTGGCGGCCGGGCTGGCGCGCCTCGAGCAGCTTGGCCGCGAAGGCCAGCACGATGACGTCGGTCAGCGCATACCAGGCGTCGCGCGGCAGCCAGTTGGTCAGCACGACCTGCTTGTTGGTGCTCTCGACCAGGGCCCACCAGCGCGCGTCGTAGAACTGCAGCAGGCGATCCATCGGAGAGATGCCCCGGTAGGCCAGCACCAGCACCAGGGGCAGCAGGCTCAGGGCCCACAGCCAGCGGCGGTCGCGCATGACCGCCATCAGCCAGGTCACGGCGACGGCGGGCAGGGTCATCAGCGGATGCAGGGCCAGGGCGGCGGCCTGCAGGGCGAAGGCCAGCACGAGGCGGCCGCGCAGGCTGGCCAGCAGGCTCAGGATGACCAGCGGTTCGGCCAGCGTGCGCGCGGTCAGGAAGGGCTCGGTATAGCTGAAGACCCGCATGCCGCCATACATGGGCGACAGCACGGCGACGGCCAGCAGGCCCCAGGGAGCGCAGGCCTTCAGGCCGAGATCGCGCAGCAGAGCCAGCAGGGCGAGGGCGGTGGCAGCCAGCCCCAGCAGCAGCAGGGCCTGGTGGACGAAGGGCAGGCCCCAGAGTTCGTAGAGGGGGGCGATGAGGGCGGAATAGACCGAGAACGAGTCCTGGGAGCCGCCGCTGAAAAAGGGGTCGGCGCGCAGGGCCGGCACGCGGCCGCGGATCAGCGCCTGGGCGCTGTACAGGATGCCGTCGTGCTGCAGGCCCTCATAGCCGCGGGCGAGCAGATACAGGGCCGAACTGGCCAGACCCACCACCAGCGCTGGTCTCGGGATTCTTTGCATCGCAGGAGTTGAGAGTGTGCTTGGCATCCGGCAAAAAAAAACAGAGGCCGAAGCCTCTGTTCCGTCTGCTTCAGCAGATCAAGAGTACGAGTTCTTCTCGATGGCCTGCTTCAGCACGGGGGCGGTCACGTCGGTCGTGATCGTCCAGTTGACGGCGGAGTTGCCCAGCGTCGGCGTGAAGGTGATGGTCTTGCCGCCCAGGTCGTTGCCGACCTTGGTGGCCGACTCGAAGGTCAGCAGGATGACGCCGTCACCGGTGATGGTGGCGCTGGTGACTTCGTTGGTCTTCGTGAACGTGGCGGCGCTGAGGATGCCGGCGTGGTTGCAGTTGGTCAGCGCACCTTCTTCCTGGCCGCACAGCGCGATCGCGTTCTTGAACGAGTCAATGGCGACGATGGCGTTGCCGACCTTGGCCTTGGCCGTGTAGTCCTTGTATTGCGGAATGGCGACGGCAGCCAGGATGCCGATGATGGCCACGACGATCATCAGTTCGATCAGCGTGAAACCCTGCTGGGTGCGTTGCTTCAGATTCATTTATGACTCCCTGAGTTGGAATAGAGGGGAAAAGCCCCCCGAGTTCAACTGCAGGAGTCGTGCCAACTTGTTACGTTTGACCGAAGCACAGAAAACAAAACAGGGGCCGAAGCCCCTGTTTTGGATCAGCTCAGGCAGATCAAGAGTACGAGTTCTTCTCGATGGCCTGCTTCAGCACGGGAGCGGTCACGTTGGTCGAGATCGTCCAGTTGACGGCGGAGTTGCCCAGCGTCGGCGTGAAGGTGATGGTCTTGCCGCCCAGGTCGTTACCGACCTTGGTGGCTGCTTCGAAGGTCAGCGTGATAACGCCGGCACCGGTGATGGTGGCGGTGGTGACTTCGTTGGTCTTGGTGAACGTGGCGGCGCTCAGGATGCCGGCCTGGTTGCAATTGGTCAGGGCGCCTTCTTCCTGGCCGCACAGCGCGATGGCGTTCTTGAAGGAGTCGATGGCGACGATGGCGTTGCCGACCTTGGCCTTGGCCGTGTAGTCCTTGTATTGAGGAATGGCGACGGCAGCCAGGATGCCGATGATGGCCACGACGATCATCAGTTCGATCAGCGTGAAGCCTTGTTGGGCGCGTGCTTTCAGGTTCATGTCAGTACTCCAGCGAAAAGGGGTGTGAGGGAGGAGGGCACTCCCCCTGAATGCAGGGGGCGTGCCAGCTTTTCGAGCACTCCCAAGCGTGCAAAAACGCACGGCAGCGGGGGTTTGGCGCCTTGATCTGACAAAAAACGTCACTTCCGGCTGACGCGTTCTGTCATCAAGACCAGGCTGGCCGAGAAACGTCAGGCAAAAAAATGGCGCCCGGAGGCGCCAGTGGCATCAGAAATCAGGGTCAGAGTGCCATTTCCTGGCCGGCCTGCAGGGCGCTGATGCGGTGCGGGCTGGCCAGGGCCTGCACGCCCTGCATGACGGCCTCGACCTCGCCGGGCTTGATGTGGGTGATGCGCACATCGACGCTGCCGGCCAGCTGGGCCAGTTCATGGCCCAGGTCGGTCGGGCACAGATGCTGGCTGACATGGGCGACCTCGGCCTCGTCGTCGCTGAAGGCGGTCTCGATGACGAGATGGGACAGGCGCAGGTCGGCCAGGCGGCGCCACAGGGCCGGGTTGGGGCCGGTATCGCCGGTGAAGACCCAATGGGCATGGCCGCTGGCCGGGCCGCCATCGACCGCAAACCCCACGGCGGGCACGGTGTGGGCGGCCGACAGCACCTCGATGACGCGGCCGCCCAGGTCGAGGCGGTCGCCGATCTGGAAGGCATGCAGGCTCAGCACCGGGGCTTCGCGGCTGGGCAGGGCGGTGAAGTCGGGCCAGATGACGCCGTTGAAGATGTGCTGGCGCAGGGCCGCCAGCGTCTCGGGCAGGGCGTGGACCTGGATGGGCGGGCGGCCGGCGGCGGCACGCAGGCGCAGCACGGCGTCGGCGAGCAGCGGGATGCCCAGCACATGATCCAGGTGGGAATGGCTGAGCAGGATGTGGTCGATGGCGGCCAGGGCGTCCAGGGGCAGGTCGCCCACGCCGGTGCCGGCGTCGATGAGGACATCGTCGTCGAGCAGGAAGGCGGTGGTCTTGTACCCGGCGGCAATGGCGCCGGAGCAACCCAGGACGCGGATGTTCATGCGGTGCGTGGCTCGGAATTAGGTGCCACGCGTCAGGCGGGGCAGAGCCAAGAATGTACGCACCCGTCCCTGGGGTCGGACGGTCGGATTACCGAGTTGGGGGTGCCGCTATCGTGAGGAAGTCACAGCAGCCGCGAGGCCCGCGGCCGGCGTGAACTTCGGGCGCTCAACCCTGGATGAACTGCATCTGCGTGCCGGCCAATTCGATCAGATCGCCGGTGCGCAATGCAATCGATTCGCCCGTCAGCGGGATGCCGTTGACGCTGGGGCGCTGGCCGCCTTCGACGTGGGCAAAGACGTAGCCGGTGGGGCGCTTGGTGATGGAGGCGACCTGCACGCCGGGCTTGCCCAGCGTCGTGACGACCTTGGTCAGCGCGACCTCGCGGCCGGCGGCGGCGCCGGTCAGCACCTTGATGGAAGCCGGGCCGACGGTCGCGGCACCCAGCCCGCCGAAGGAAGAGCCCAGGCCCAGGTTCGGCGGTGCCGAGCCGGGCTTGAGGATCATGGTCTTCTCGTAGTCGCCACCGTCGTTCAGCAGGAACTTGATCTTGTACTTGCCGATCTCGACGGTGTCGTTGTCAGCCAGCAACTGCTTCTTGATCGCCTTGCCGTTGATGTAGGTGCCGTTGGTGGAGTTGAGGTCTTCGATGAAGACGTCGGCGCCGACCATCTGCAGCACGGCGTGCTCGCCGCTGACCGCGAGATTGTCGATGACGATGTCGTTGTAAGGACGCCGACCCAAGGTGGTCTTGTCCTTGGTGATCTGCACCTCCTTGATCACGACGCCGTCGAGCGAAACCACCAGTTTGCCCATTTATGACCTCAAGTTCTGTTGTTCGTGCCGTGACTCTGCATGCAGGAGCAAATCAATTGCCGCCGCGTCGACCGAAGGGCCACCAGCCCCGCCCTTCGGCACGCTGGCGGCCTTCTGCGCGGGCCAGGATGAGCGCGATGTTATCGCGCCCGCCGGCGTCATTGGCTGCGTTGATCAGCGCACGTGCAGCCTCGGGCAAGGCCGGATTGCCGTTCAGCAGGTTGGCGAGGCTGTCATCGTCCAGCATGTCGGAGAGGCCGTCGGAGCACATCAGATAGGTGTCGCCGGGCTGAACCTCATGCAGATGCAGCTCCATCAGCACCGTGTCTTCGACGCCGACGGCACGGGTGACGAGGTTCTTGTTGCTGGAAAACGCGGCCTCTTCGACGGTCAGCAGGCCGGCGTCGATCTGCTCCTGCAGCAGGGAATGGTCGCGCGTGATCTGCATCAGGCGGCCGGCGCGCAGGCGGTAGGTGCGCGAGTCGCCGACGTGGCCGAGCAGCAGGCCCTCGGGGCGGAAGACGCCCAGCACCAGGGTCGTGCCCATGCCGGCATAGCGCGGGTTGGTGTTGGCGGCATTGAAGATGGCGCGGTTGGCGTTGTCCACGCAGATGTCCATGGCGCGCTTGACCTCGCCGGCCCGGGCCTCGCGGCCGGCGTCCTTGAGCCAGCGGCCCAATTCAGAACTGACGAAGCTGGTCAGCATCTGGCTGGCCACCTCGCCGGCGTTGTAGCCGCCCATGCCGTCGGCCAGCACGGCCAGGCCGGCGGCCTCGTCCAGGGCAACCGAATCTTCGTTGTTGTCGCGCGCACGTCCCACGTCGGTGGCGCTGAAGAACTCCAGGGTCATGGGGTTTGCGGGGGCTCGTGGGGCTCGACGGAAGAGCGGGGATTCTGCCCTGCTTCCCCGGGCGTCAAGCGCAGTGTTTGTGCGAAGGCCGCATCCTGGGGGGTGGTCTCGGGAGGGGCGGGCTCTTCCGCCTGCATGCCCAGCACGAGGATGGCCTCCAGGTCGCGGGCCATCTGCTCGCCACTCGGGTAGCGCAGCTCGGGGCGTTTCTCCAGGGACAGGGCCAGCACCAGGGCCAGGGGTTCGGGCAGGCTGGGGCGGTGGATGCGGATGTCGGGCGCGGGCTCGGTCGCAATCTGTTGCATCAGCCGCGCCATCGACTCGCTCTGGTGCGGCAGGGTGCCGCAGAGCAGCTGGTAGAGCAGCACGCCCAGGGAGTAGAGGTCGCTGCGGCCATCCACCGTCAGGCCGGACAGCTGCTCGGGCGACATGAAGGAGGGCGTGCCCAGGACCAGGCCGGTCCGCGTGCGGCTGCCGTCGCCGACCCGGGCGATGCCGAAGTCCATCAGCTTGAGGCTGCCGTTGACGCGGTCCAGCATGACGTTGGCGGGCTTGATGTCGCGGTGCACCACCCCCTGGCTGTGGGCATAGGCCAGGGCCCGCGCCAGGCGGGCGCCGATCTGCACCACCTCGCGGGCGGGCAGCAGCTGCCCGGCGCGGGTGAAGCTGCTGAGGTCGCGGCCGAGCACGTACTCGAGGGCCAGCCAGCTGTCGTTGCCGTCCTGGCCGGCATCGACGACCTGCAGGATGTCAGGGTGCTGGAGCTGGCCTGCCGCGCGGGCCTCGCGCATGAAGCGCTCGCGCACGTCGGCCAGGTCCTCGGCCGAGAACTCGCGGCTCAGCGCCAGGCGCTTGATGGCGACCTGCCGGCCGGTGGAGCGCTGCGTGGCCTTGTAGACGACCGCCATGGCGCCGCGGCCGATCTCCGCGCCGAGTTCGAAATCGTGCAGATCGGGCGGCGGCGGCACCGCCCTGGCCTGCGGGGACGAGGCGCCCGGCGCCTGGGTCTGCTGCACGGTGGGCAGGGTCGACAGCTCGCTGGGCGGCGCGTCGTCGGCGACGCGGCCGATGAGACGCTGCCAAAAGCCTCCGGACTTGCCGGGTTTGCCGCTGCTAGCCATGCCGCCGATCTTAGGGGGAGGAGCTCTGTCGCGAACGCATCAATCCGATGGCAACCACCAACACGGCGCTGGCAATGCCCACCGTGTAGGCCAGGTCGTGCAGATTGGCGTCGAACCAGCCCTGCAGGGCGGTGTCGGTCACGGCCATCTCGCCGGCCACGAAACCGAGCAGGGCCGCGCCCAGGGTGATGATGACCGGGAAGCGCTGCATCAGCTTCAGCAGCAGGGTGCTGCCGAAGATGATCAGCGGAATGGACAGGCCCAGGCCGATGAGCAGCAGGATGGGCCGCATCGGCGCCGCCGCGGCGCTGGCGGCGGCGGCGATGGCGACGACGTTGTCCAGGCTCATCGCCAGGTCGGCCAGCAGGATGGTGCGCACGGCGGCCCAGAGGCCGTCCACCTCGCCGACCTCGGCCTCCTCGTCGGCCTGGTTCATCAGCTTGACGCCGATCCAGACCAGCAGGGCGGCGCCGATCAGCTTCAGATACGGCAGCTGCAGCAGCTGGATGGCGAACAGCGCCAGGATGACCCGCATCAGGATGGCCGCCGCGGCGCCGCCGATGATGGCGCGGCGCTGCTGCCTGGGCGGCAGCTTGCGCGTCGCCAGCGCGATGACGACGGCGTTGTCGCCCGACAGCAGGATGTCGGCCCAGATGATCTTCAGCAGGGCGAAGAAGAAGGCGGCGTCGAGATGTTCCATCGCGGCAAATGAAAAAGCCGCCGGAGTTGACCCGGCGGCTTGTGTTTCGGGGCTGGCCCGGATTACAGCAGGCCCTTGAGCAGCTTGCCCATTTCGGACGGATTGCGCGTGACCGTGAAGCCGCACTCTTCCATGATGGCGAGCTTGGCATCGGCCGTGTCGGCGCCGCCGGAGATCAGCGCGCCGGCATGGCCCATGCGCTTGCCCGGAGGGGCGGTGACGCCGGCGATGAAGCCGACGATGGGCTTCTTCATGTTGGCCTTGCACCAGCGGGCGGCTTCCGCCTCGTCGGGGCCGCCGATCTCGCCGATCATGATGACGGCGTCGGTGTCCGGGTCGTCGTTGAAGGCCTTCATCACGTCGATGTGCTTGAGGCCGTTGATCGGGTCGCCGCCGATGCCGACAGCGCTGGACTGGCCGAGGCCGATCTCGGTCAGCTGGGCCACGGCTTCATAGGTCAGCGTGCCCGAGCGCGACACGACGCCGATGCGGCCCTTCTTGTGGATGTGGCCCGGCATGATGCCGATCTTGATTTCTTCCGGCGTGATGAGGCCGGGGCAGTTGGGGCCCAGCAGCAGCGTGCGCTTGCCGCCGGCGGCTTCCTTGGCCTTCATCTTGTTGCGCACTTCCAGCATGTCCCGGACCGGGATGCCTTCCGTGATGCAGATGGCCAGGTCTAGGTCGGCCTCGACGGCTTCCCAGATGGCGGCGGCAGCGCCGGCGGGCGGCACATAGATGACGGAGACGGTCGCGCCGGTCTGGCCGGCGGCTTCCCTGACGGTCGCGTAGATGGGGATCTCGCTGAACTTCTCGCCGGCCTTCTTGGGGTTCACGCCCGCCACGAAGGCGTTCTTGCCGTTGGCATAGGCCTGGCAGCCCAGGGTGTGGAACTGACCGGTCTTGCCGGTGATGCCCTGGGTGATGACCTTGGTGTCTTTGTTGATGAAGATGGACATGTCTGATTCCTCTGGGCTGGCTTAGGCGACGGCGGCGACGATCTTGGTCGCGGCTTCGGCCATGGTGTCGGCGGCGATGATGGGCAGGCCGGATTCGGCCAGCATCTTCTTGCCCAGTTCTTCGTTGGTGCCCTTCATGCGGACGACCAGCGGCACTTGCAGGTTCACGGCCTTGCAGGCGGTGATGACGCCTTCGGCGATGGTGTCGCACTTCATGATGCCGCCGAAGATGTTGACCAGGATGCCCTTGACGGCCTTGTTCTTCAGCATGATCTTGAAGGCCTCGGTGACCTTCTCGGCCGTGGCGCCGCCGCCGACGTCCAGGAAGTTGGCCGGCTCGCCGCCGAACAGCTTGATGGTGTCCATGGTGGCCATGGCCAGGCCTGCGCCGTTCACCAGGCAGCCGATGTTGCCGTCCAGGCTGATGTAGGCGAGGTCGAACTTGGAGGCTTCGATCTCGGCCGGATCTTCTTCATCGAGGTCGCGGTAGGCGACGATCTCGGGGTGGCGGAACAGCGCGTTGGAATCGAAGTTGAACTTCGCGTCCAGGGCCATCAGATTGCCCTTGGAATCGCAGTTCAGCGGGTTGATCTCCACCAACGAGGCGTCGGTGTCCATGTAGCACTTGTAGAGCTTGGCGAAGATGTCGACGGCCTGGTCGACAGTCGCACCGGTCAGGCCGATGGCGCCGGCGATCTTGCGCGACTGCGCTTCGGTCAGGCCGGTCAGCGGGTCGATCATCTCGGTGATGATCTTCTCGGGCGTGCTGTGGGCCACCTCTTCGATGTCCATGCCGCCTTCGCTCGACGCGATGAAAGCGACCTTCTGCGTGCCGCGGTCGGTCACCAGCGAGACGTAGAGCTCGTTCTTGATGTCGGCGCCGTCCTCGATGTAGAGGCGGCGGACCTTCTGGCCTTCAGGGCCGGTCTGGTGCGTCTTGAGCTGCATGCCCAGGATGCCTTCGGCCTTTTCCTTCAGGTCATCGATGCTCTTGGCGACCTTGACGCCGCCGCCCTTGCCGCGGCCGCCGGCGTGGATCTGGGCCTTGACGACCCAGACCGGGCCGCCCAGCTTCTGGGCAGCCTCAACGGCCTCCTGCACGGTGAAGGCCGGGATGCCGCGCGGCACCGGCACGCCGAACTGGCGCAGGATTTCTTTGCCCTGGTATTCGTGGATTTTCATGGCTGGGTCTCTCGGGTCGGGAAGTCAGGATTCGGAAACGGCCGGCTCGGCAGCAGCCTGGGGCTGGTGCCAGCGCGGATAGAACTGGGCCACGGTCGCGCTGTCGCGGCGCAGCGCATGGCAGCGGTCGAGCTGGAAGGGCGGGTTGCCGGCGGCATCGCCCTCACGCGTGTCAATGACCGAGCCGGCCATGGCCTGGATGACGGCCGTGGGCAGGATGGTGCAGAGCTCGGTGAGGTGGGTGCAGCCGCGCGTGCCGCCCAGGCGTTCGCCGACGGCCTGGCGGAAGCCCTTCATCAGGTTCAGGCCGATGAGCTGGCGGTAGGCGTTGCCGTGCTCGTTGCAGGCACCGGGGTAGGGCATCCAGAGCGTGTCGGAAGCGGCGGCGGTGATGGTCAGGGTCGCATCCACGGTCAGATGCAGGTGCATCTCGTGAATGGGGTCGCCGGCCTTGCGCGGCACGCCGGCCAGCGGCACATCGTGCGTCTTGGTGTCGGTCAGGCTGGCTTCGACATCGAACAGGCCGTCATCGCGCGCGAACACCTGCACATCGAGGGCGCGGCGATGCAGCGGGCGGCGCGTGATGGACGGGTGGACGGCAGGCATGGAACGGGGGAATGGCGAATCACCCCGGCCTGTGCCGGGACGGGGTCAGCCCGGCTTTTGCAGCGCTGCGCCAGAGGGGCAAAAGCGCTTGTAACCGGGTGAACCCTCGTTTTAGGGCAGGCGGCAATGTAGCACGGAGGGTGAAAACTCCCCCTGCGCACTCGGTCAAGCAGCCCTTAGGCCCTCAGCAAGCGGCGCACCATTTCAGGGGAAAACCCGCGGGCCAGCAGGAAACGCATCTGGCGCGCCTGCTCGGCGGCCTCGCGCGAAGGCTCGGTGCCAAAGCGCTTGTGCCAGACCTCGCGGGCGCGTTCCAGTTCGGTTTCACGCAGATGGGCCTGCTGGCTGGCATCCAGCTTGAGCCCGTGCTGGGCCAGTTCCTGCTGGATGCGCTGGGTGCCGAAGCGGCCGGCGCGCAGATGCAGCCGGGACTCGACGAAGCGGCCTTCGTTCAGATAGCCGGCGGCAGCGAGGTCGTCGAGCAGGGCGTCGACGGTAGCCGCGCCGGCGCCGGCCTCGCTGTCGACATCATCCTCATGGATGAAGCCCGACCCGCCCATCCCCGGAGCCGTCTCGGCAGCCGCCGCCTTCGTGGCCGCGCGCTCGCGCTGCTGGCGCTCGATGCGCAGCAACTTGCGCCGCAGCTCCGTGCGGCTGTGCTCGCGCTGGGCCAACAGGCCGATGGCCCGGGCCTTCAGCGACAGCGGCCCGCGGGTGGCCATGCCTGCCGGATGCGTGCCGGGCCGGTAGCGGCTTACTCCGCGTCGCCGGCGACGTCGCCCAGGGCGGCAACGCCGACCGTTTCGCGGATCTTGTTCTCGATCTCGCGGGCGATGTCGGGGTTCTCGCGCAGGTATTCGCGGGCGTTGTCCTTGCCCTGGCCGATCTTGTCGCCGTTGTAGGCATACCAGGCGCCGGACTTGTCGACGATCTTGTGGACGACGCCCATGTCAACGATCTCGCCCTCGCGGCTGATGCCCTCGCCATAGAGGATGTCGAACTCGGCGGTCTTGAACGGGGGGCTGACCTTGTTCTTGACGACCTTGACCTTGGTCTCGGAGCCGATGATCTCCTCGCCCTTCTTGATCGAGCCGATGCGGCGGATGTCCAGGCGCACCGAGGCGTAGAACTTCAGCGCATTGCCGCCGGTGGTCGTTTCGGGCGAGCCGAACATGACGCCGATCTTCATGCGGATCTGGTTGATGAAGATGACCGTGCAGTTGGTCTTCTTGATGGTGGCGGTCAGCTTGCGCAGGGCCTGGCTCATCAGGCGGGCCTGCAGGCCGGGCAGCTGGTCGCCCATCTCGCCCTCGATTTCGGCGCGGGGCGTGAGGGCTGCGACCGAGTCGATGACGATGAGGTCCACCGAGCCGGAGCGCACCAGGGAGTCGACGATCTCGAGGGCCTGTTCGCCGGTGTCGGGCTGGCTGATCAGCAGGTCCTGCAGGTTCACGCCCAGCTTCTGGGCGTACTGGATGTCCAGGGCGTGCTCGGCGTCGATGAAAGCGCAGGTGCCGGCGAGCTTCTGCATCTCGGCGATGACCTGCAGCGTCAGCGTGGTCTTGCCGGAAGACTCGGGGCCGTAGATCTCGATGACGCGGCCACGCGGCAGGCCGCCGACGCCCAGGGCGATGTCCAGGCCCAGGGAGCCGGTGGAGACGACCTGGATGTCTTCGATGACCTCGCCTTCACCCAGGCGCATGATGGAACCCTTGCCGAATTGCTTCTCGATCTGGGCGAGGGCGGCCTGCAGGGCCTTGGCTTTTTCGGTGTTCAGGGCTTTGACGGGGGCGTCCATGCGGTTCTCCAAAGGAATGTCTGAATTATGGGGCAATCTGTATGTTTGTACAGTGGTTTTGACCCTTGGCCCGAGGCCGCAGCGACCTCAGTGTTGATGAGATTCTGCGGGCCAGGTGGCTCATGGCGTGAGCCAGCCGGCCACCGCCTAACATCGGCGGTGGAGACAAAAGAGCTATGCGCATCCTGATTGCCGAAGACGACCAAGTGCTGGCCGATGGCTTGTTGCGCGCCCTGCGCGCCTCGGGCTATGCGGTGGACCGTGTCAGCTCGGGCACCGAGGCCGACACGGCGCTGGCGACGCATGAGTTCGACCTGGTCATCCTGGACCTGGGCCTGCCGCGCCTGCATGGGCTGGAGGTGCTGCGCAAGCTGCGCGCGCGGGGGTCGACCATGCCGGTGCTGATCCTGACGGCCGCCGACAGCGTCGAGCAGCGCGTCAAGGGGCTGGATCTGGGCGCCGACGACTACATGGCCAAGCCCTTCTCGCTGCAGGAGCTGGAGGCGCGCGTGCGCGCGCTGACGCGCCGCGGCCTGGGCACGGCGAGCAGCCTCATCAAGCATGGCCCGCTGACCTTCGATGCGACGGGCCGCGTGGCCTATATCAATGAGCAGATGCTGGAGCTGTCGGCGCGCGAGCTGTCGCTGCTGGAGGTGCTGCTGCAGCGCGCCGGCCGCCTCGTCAGCAAGGACCAGCTCGTCGAGCGCTTGTGCGAATGGGGTGAGGAGGTCTCGAACAACGCCATCGAGGTCTATATCCACCGGCTGCGCAAGAAGATCGAGCAGGGCCCCATCCGCATCGCGACCGTGCGCGGCCTGGGCTACTGCCTGGAAAAGATCAACTCGTGATGGGGCACCCCGCCGGCCGGGTACAGCCGTCGACCCTCCGTGAGGGTCGGACCTTGCTCGGGAGCGGCCCAGCGCTGCGGCAAAACATGGGGCACCCCGCCGGCCGGGTACGGCCGCCGACCCTCCGTGAGGGTCGGACCTTGCTCGGGAGCGGCCCAGCGCTGCGGTCCGCGTAAATGCCAACCAAGGAAGGCGCCAGCCCCCAGCAGGGCTCGCTGTTCGGCGAGATCCTGGACTGGATGCTCGCCCCGCTGCTGCTGATCTGGCCGATCAGCGTGGCCCTGACCTGGCTGGTGGCCCAGGGCATTGCCAGCCGGCCCTATGACCGCGAGCTGGGCGAGATGGCGCGCAGCCTGGGCCTGCAGGTGGCGGCCACCGAGGCGCCGAGCAAGGGACGGGACCGCTATGCGCTGGCGCCCGAGGCGGCGGCCCTGCTGCGCGCGGACGCCTCCGACACGGTCTTCTATCAGGTCCTGGGCCTGCGTGGCGAGCTGCTCAGCGGCGACGCGACGCTGCCGGTGCCGACCGAGGACGCGCCCGTCGTGCCCTGGGAGCTGCATTTCCGCGACGACGAGGTCGGCACGGACGCGGTCCGCGTCGCCTATCTGTGGATCTCGCCCGAGGGCCAGGCGGGCTCGACCCGGACCATGCTGGTGCAGGTGGCCGAGACCCTGGGCAAACGGGCGCGGCTGACCAACGAGATCATCAAGGGCGTCATCCTGCCGCAGTTCGTCATCCTGCCGCTGGCCGTGCTGCTGGTGTGGCTGGCGCTGGCGCGCGGCATCTCGCCGCTGAACGAACTGCAGCGCCGCATCCGCTCGCGCGAGAGCTCCGACCTGTCGCCCATCGACGAGCAGCGCGTGCCCGACGAGGTCGCGCCGCTGGTGCAGGCCATCAACGATCTGCTGGCGCGGCTGGACTCGTCGATGAGCCGGCAGAAGCATTTCCTGGCCGACGCGGCCCACCAGCTGAAGACGCCGCTGGCCGGCCTGCGCACCCAGGCCGAGCTGATCCAGCGCGAGATTGACGCCGGCCGCGCCTCGCCCGACGAGCTCAAGCGCTCGCTGGCCCAGATCGCCCGCGCCAGCGAGCGCGCGGCCCACATGGTCAACCAGCTGCTGGCCATGGCGCGCGCCGAGGATGCCGAGCAGGCCATGAAGCGCGAGCCGCTGAACCTGGCCGAGATCGCCATCGACACCGTGCGCGATTTCGTGCCGCGGGCGCTGGAGCGGCGCATCGACCTGGGCTATGACGGTGTCGTGCCCGACGACGGCCGGCTGCGCGTGCACGGCCAGCCGGTGCTGATCGGCGAGCTGATCCGCAACCTCGTCGACAACGCGCTGCTCTACACGCCGGCCGGCGGTCTCGTGACCGTGCGCGTCGTCGAGGACCCCTTCGGCCAGGTCGTCGTGCTGCAGGTCGAGGACACCGGGCCGGGCATCGCGCCCAATGAACGCGAGAAGGTCTTCCAGCCCTTCTACCGCTCGCTGGGCAGCGGCGTGGAGGGCTCGGGCCTGGGCCTGGCCATCGTGCGCGAGATCGTGCAGCAGCACGAGGCCGAGCTGACGCTGGACGACACGCGGCTGCGCCGCGCGGCGGGTGGCGAATCGCCCGACGGCCAGGGGCCGGGGGCGCGGTTCACGATCCGTTTTCCGGCTTCGACGCTGGAGCCCAACGCTTCCTGAACAGGGCCTGGACCGGATCGGGCGAGCGCAGCGCCGCTTCCAGCTCGGCGGCGGTCTGCAGGATTTGCGCGCGCCGCTGCGGGTCCGTGATGTCTGACAGGTCGTCGTAGCGGTAGCTGCATGCGCCGGCCATGAAGCAGCGGAATGCGAGGCGGATGTCCTGATCGGCCGGCCCGCCGTCGGGTGCCGTGAAGCGCAGCTCCGCAATCCTCGCTGCGCGCAGACCGTCTTCGGTGGCTTGGGGAGCGACCAACGCACGCCAGGCTAGAGAGATCTGGGTGGCTTGGTACAGCTTGAGCATCGCCTCGGGATGCCCCTGCCTGACAACCTCGGCCAGCGCCTCGCCCAACGCCTCGGCCGACTTGCCCCTGGGATCCTGCAGCTTCAGATAGGCCTGAATGAATTTCTGCCCCTCGGTATCGCCCGCGCCAACGCCCAGGAGCGTCGCGCCGCCCCCTCCTGCTGTCATGTGGCCGCAGCGCGCCATGATCAGCTCGCGAGCGGCCAGACGCCTGGCGTGGTCCGGATGGTTCACATCGGCACGGGTGAGCGGATCCCGGTCGGGATAGAAGGACCAGGAAGTGGCCTCCACGCAAGCCTGGTTGAGCGCACGCACTGCCGCATAGCCACCGATGCGCCGCGCCTGATGAAGTTGCAGCAGCTGCGGAAAGAGGTCAGTCGCGGCGTAAAGATTGCGCCACGACGGAGCGTCGTCGCGGCGCTGGGCCGCATCGCCATTCGCCAGCAAAACTGCCGCCGATGCGGGCGTGCTCGCGGCAACCGGTGCCGGCGCAGGGGCTGCGTGGCCAACCGAACCGTTCGCCGGCAGGGCGTCAATGGACGAGATGTCGGCCGGCCAGTTCGCCCACAACAAGCCGGCTCCCGCCAAGCCTGCCAGAACCCACAGCACCGTCCCGCGCAACTCCGCCATTCCACCCCTTCCGCCTGAACGCCATGACCGTCATGACGTTAGCTGCTGGGTGAGGCGGGGCTGGCTTGGCCCCCATGTGCCTATTCACCTGCGCGTCTGCGCAGGCGTCAGGTCTTCACCAGCTTCTTGACCCGCGCAATCGACATCAGCAGCCCCAGGCTCAGCCCCAGCGTCACCATGGCAGTGCCGCCATAGCTGATGAAGGGCAGGGGCACGCCGACGACGGGCAGGATGCCGCTGACCATGCCCATGTTGACGAAGACATAGGTGAAGAAGGACAGCGTCACCGCGCCGGCCATCAGCCGGGTGAACAGGGTTGGCGCGTCGGAGGCGATCATCAGCCCGCGCAGGATCAGGGCCGTGAAGCCGCCCAGCAGCGCCAGCGCGCCGAGGAGGCCGAACTCCTCGCCGAAGGCCGCGAAGATGAAGTCGGTGGTGCGCTCGGGGATGAATTCCAGGTGGGTCTGGGTGCCCTGCATGAAGCCCTTGCCCGTCATGCCGCCCGAGCCGATGGCGATCTCGCCCTGGATGATGTGGAAGCCCTTGCCCAGCGGGTCCTTGGACGGGTCCAGCAGCGTGCAGATGCGGTGCTTCTGGTATTCCTTCAGCACCGGCCATTTGAGGTCGGGCTGGCAGATGGCGTCCTCGCTGAGTACCAGGGCGGTCGCGCCGGCGGCGGCCAGCACGACGGCCGGCACGATGAGCTTCCAGGGCAGGCCGGCGAAGAAGATCACGTACAGGCCCGCGGCCAGTACCAGGATGCCGGTGCCCAGGTCGGGCTGCTTGGCGATCAGGAAGAAGGGCAACAGCAGCAGCGCGAAGGCGGCGATGAAGTCGGGCCAGCGCAGCAGGCCCTCGCGCTTCTGGAACCACCAGGCCAGCATCAGCGGCGTGGCCAGTTTGAGCAGCTCGGACGGCTGGATCTGCGTGATGCCGATGTTGAGCCAGCGCGTCGCGCCCTTCTTGGTGACGCCGAAGACGGCGGTGGCGATGAGCAGGCCGATGCCCAGCGCGTACAGCGGCACGGCCAGGGCCATCAGCTTGCCCGGCGGCACCTGGGCGACGATGAACATCAGGCCCAGGGCCAGCACCATGTTGCGGGCATGGTCGACGAAGCGGGTGCCGTGGTCATAGCCGGCCGAGTACATGCACAGCAGGCCCCAGCCGCACATCCACAGCATGGCGATCAGCAGCGGGATGTCGAAGCCGCTGAACCAGGGCCGCAGCCGGCTCATCAGCGGCGGGCGTTCGATGACGGTCATTTCGAAGCTCCCGAAGCGGGTGCAGGCGCCGAAGCGGGCTGGCCGGGCAGGGGCACGTCGGCGACCTTG
The DNA here is from genome assembly GCF_059415865.1 of Roseateles sp. GW821-FHT09H10. Taxonomy (NCBI): domain Bacteria; kingdom Pseudomonadati; phylum Pseudomonadota; class Betaproteobacteria; order Burkholderiales; family Sphaerotilaceae; genus Roseateles; species Roseateles sp. GW821-FHT09H10. The sequence goes on from NZ_JBWKOB010000002.1 coordinate 1,293,143, forward strand.
CGCGGCGTGCCGATGGGCGCGAAGGTCTGGCCCAGCTGGGTCTTGGCGATGTCGTCCTCGCTGGGGTACTGGCCCACCAGCAGGTAGTCGAACACCCGGCGCGCGATCGGCGCGGCGGAGGAGGAGCCCCAGCCGGCGTTCTCGACGATGACGGCCAGGGCCACGGTCGGCTGCTCCAGCGGTGCGAAGGCCACGTACAGCGAATGGTCGCGCTTGCGCTCGTCGGCCTTGATGCTGCTGTACTTCTCGCCGGCCTTCAGGCCCACGGCCTGGGCCGTACCGGTCTTGCCGCCGCTCTGGTAGCCGGCGCCCATGAAGACCTGGCGCGAGGTGCCTTCCAGCGTCACGCCGTTCATCGCATTGCGGATGACGTCGACGTCAGCGGGCTTGAGCGGCAGCGGCTCGCGCGCGTCGCTGGCGATGCGGCGCTGCTCGTGCCTGACCACATCCTCGATCTCGCGCACCAGGCGCGGCTTGTAGCGCTGGCCACCCGAGGCGACCGTCGCGTAGGCATTGGCCATCTGCAGCATCGTGAAGCTGTTGTAGCCCTGGCCGATGCCCAGCGAAATGGTCTCGCCGGCGAACCACTTCTGGTTGGCCGGGCTCTTGCGGAAGTAGTTGCGCTTCCACTCCTGCGAGGGCAGCACGCCGCTGACCTCGCCCTGCACGTCGATCTCGGTCCGGCGGCCCAGGCCGAAAGGCGCCAGCTGGTCGTGGATGAGGTCCACGCCCATCTCGTTGGCCAGGCTGTAGAAATAGACGTTGGACGAGGACACGATGGCCAGGCGCATGTCCTTGGGGCCGGGCCTGTCGGTCTCGGGGCTGCCGAAGGTGCGGCCGCCGAAGCTGTAGGTCAGGTTGTCCATGACGATGGTGCCCGGCGCGCGCTTGCCGCTGTTCAGCGCGGCCATGGCCATCAGCGGCTTGAAGGTCGAGCCCGGCGGATAGGTGCCGCGCAGGGCGCGGTTCAGCAGCGGCTTGTCGATGTCCTCGTTGAGTTCGCGCCAGGAGTCGGCGTCGATGCCGTCGACGAAGAGGTTGGGGTCGAAGCTGGGCTTGGAGACGAAGGCCAGCACCTCGCCGTTGCGCGGGTCGATGGCCACCAGCGCGCCGCGGCGCTCGCCGAAGAGCTGCTCCACCAGGGCCTGCAGCTTGATGTCGATGGACAGGTTCAGCGTGTTGCCGGGCGTCGGCGGCTTGTGGTCCAGGCGGCGCACGGCGCGGCCGCCGGCGCTGGTCTCGACCTGCTCGAAGCCGGTCATCCCGTGCAGCTCCTTCTCGTAGGCCTGCTCCAGCCCCAGCTTGCCGATGTACTCGGTGCCGCGGTAGTTGGCGAGATCCTCCTCCTCCCAGTCGTCCATGGCCTTCTTCTCGGCCGTGTTGATGCGGCCGATATAGCCGATCAGGTGGGCGCCGACGTCGCCGAGCGGGTAGGAGCGGAACAGCCGCGCCTTGATCTCCACGCCGGGGAAGCGGAAGCGCTGGGCGGTGAAGCGGGCCACCTCTTCGTCGCTCAGCTTGGTGCGGATGGGCAGGGAGTCGGTGTGCTTGGCCTCTTCCAGCAGGCGCTTGAAGCGGCGCTTGTCGCGGGCCTGGATCTCCAGGACCTGGGACAGGGCCTCGATGGTGGCATCCAGGTCGGTGACCTTCTCTGGGTTGATCTCGAGCGTGTAGGCCGAGTAGTTGCTGGCCAGCACGACGCCGTTGCGGTCCTTGATGAGGCCGCGGTTGGGCACGATGGGCACGACGGCGATGCGGTTGGTCTCGGCGCGCTCGGCGAAGCTGTCGTACTGGACGACCTGCAGCCAGACCAGCCGCGCCACCAGCAGGCCGAAGCAGAACAGCACGAAGGCGACCGCGGCCAGCACGCGCATCCGGAAGCGCGCCAGCTCCTGGTGGAGGTTCTTGAGGACGACCACGGGTGTCTAGAGAGGTCGATGGGCGTCGCGGTCCGGCGCACGTCGTTGCGGCGCCAGCAGCAGCAGGCTGGCGACCGGCCACAGCGCGGCCTCGAAGACCGGCGCCAGCAGCACGCCCCAGCCGGGCCACATGCCGCCCACCAGCATGCGCACGATCAGCGCCAGCGCATGCGCGGCCAGGAAGAGCGGCAGCACCTGCACGGCCTGGGCGAACAGCGGGAACCAGGTCAGGCGGCGGTGCAGGGTGATGGCGCCAAAGCTCAGGCCGCTGTAGGCCAGGGCATGCTGGCCGAGCAGGGCGCCGTCATGCACATCGACGGCCAGGCCGAAGATGAAGGCCCACAGCACGCCGATGCGGCGCGGCTGGTGCACGCCCCAGAAGACCAGCACGACGGCCAGCACGTCGGGCATGCCCGCGATGCGGCCGGCCGGCACCATGTCGATCATCAGCGCGACGACCAGCGTGAAGCCGATGAACCATGGGTTGGCCGGCAGCAGCAGCTGGTCGGCGGCGCGCGGCATGATCATTGGGACGCTCCCGAAGCCTTGGTGGCGGCTTTCTCCGCGGCCTTGGCTGCGCGTTCTTCCTTCTTGGCGGCGCGCACGGCGGCCTTGGTGGCAGCGGCCGATGCAGCCTCCTCCGCCACGGCGACCTCGGCCTCCTTCTTGGCCGACAGGTGGCGGTCCTGCGGCAGCAGGATCAGCACATGGCGGGCGCTGTCGGGCTGGGCGATGGGCGCCAGCAGCACCTGGGCGAAGCTGGAGTCGCCGCGGCGTTCGACGACGCTGACCTTGGCCACCGGCAGGCCGGGCGGGTAGACGCCGTCCAGGCCCGAGGTCGTCATCAGGTCGCCCACCTTGATGTCGGCATTGGCGGCCAGGAAGCGCAATTCCATGCCCGAGCCGTCGGAGCGGCCGGCGGCGGCATTGCGCATCTGCGTGCGGGCGTTCAGCAGCGGAATGGCGGCGTCCTTGTCGGTCAGCAGCGTGACCTCGGCGGACAGCGGATAGACCCGCGTCACCTGGCCCAGCACGCCGGCCTCGTTGATGACCGGCGAGCCGGCCGCGACACCCAGCGTGGCGCCGCGGTCGATGACGACGCGGCGCGAGAAGGGATCGGGGGCCTCGAACAGCACCTCGGCCGGCAGCGACGGCACATTCAGCGAGGGCTTGAGCCCCAGCAGCTTGCGCAGGTGGTCGTTCTCGGCCTGCAGGGCCTCGGCGCGCGACAGCCGCTCGGCCTGGGCGCTGAGCTGGCGGCGGGCCAGGTCCTCGGCCTCCATGGCGCGCTTGGTGCCGCGCAGGTAGTCACCGGCCGTCTCCCAGGCATCCACGGGCGTCAACAGCAGGCGCTGCACCGGGTGCAGCACCAGGGCGAAGGTGGCGCGCACCGGCTGCATCAGCTTGAAGCGGGCGTCCGCCACCATCAGCAGCAGGGCCAGCGCCGAACACAGCGCGAGCTTGGTCAGCGCCGACGGACCTTGGCGGAAGAACGGCGGGGGTGTGCGGTCTAGGGTGCCGAGGGGCATGGCGCGCGCGGCGCTTTAAGGGCTTATTCCGAGGTGAAGATGGAACCCAGGCGCTCCATGCGCTCCAGGGCCATGCCGCAACCCCGCACGACGCAGGTCAGCGGGTCTTCGGCCACCAGCACCGGCAGGCCGGTCTCCTCGCCCAGCAGGCGGTCCAGGTCGCGCAGCAGGGCGCCACCACCGGTCAGCATCATGCCGCGCTCGGCGATGTCGGCGCCCAGTTCGGGCGGCGTCTGCTCCAGCGCGTTCTTCACGGCGGAGACGATCTGGTTCAGCGGGTCGGTCAGGGCTTCCAGGATCTCGTTGGACGAGATCGTGAAGCTGCGCGGCACGCCTTCGGAGAGGTTGCGGCCCTTGACCTCCATTTCCTTGACTTCGCTGCCAGGGAAGGCCGAACCGATGTTCTTCTTGATCGCCTCGGCGGTGGGCTCGCCGATCAGCATGCCGTAGTTGCGGCGGATGTAGTTGATGATGGCTTCGTCGAACTTGTCGCCGCCGACGCGGACCGAGCCCTTGTAGACCATGCCGCCCAGCGAGATGACGCCGACTTCCGTCGTGCCGCCGCCGATGTCGACGACCATGGAGCCCGAGGCCTCGGCCACCGGCAGGCCGGCGCCGATCGCGGCGGCCATGGGTTCCTCGATCAGGTAGACCTCGGAAGCACCCGCGCCCAGCGCCGATTCACGGATGGCGCGGCGCTCGACCTGGGTGGAGCCGCAGGGCACGCAGATGATGATCCTCGGCGACGGCTTGAACGTCTTCGAGTCGTGGACCATCTTGATGAACTGCTTGAGCATCTGCTCGGTCACCGTGAAGTCGGCGATGACGCCGTCCTTCATCGGGCGGATGGCCTCGATGTTGCCGGGCACCTTGCCCAGCATGGCCTTGGCCTCGCGGCCGACGGCCTGGATGGTCTTCTTGCCGTTGGGGCCGCCCTCGTGGCGGATCGACACCACCGAAGGCTCGTCGAGGACGATGCCCTTGCCACGCACGTAGATCAGGGTGTTGGCGGTGCCGAGGTCGATGGCGAGGTCGGTGGAAAAGTAGCGGCGCAGGGAGGCGAACATGGTGTGGCGCGGAGAGCCTCGCCGACGGGGGCGCGGCTCGAAAACGGGGGGCTGAATAAGCATCGAGGCCGCCCGGCCGGCGACAAAATCCGTCGCTGAAGGGGCAGCCTCGAAGGCCATGAAGATGGGCGGCGATAATAACCGATCACCCCCTTCTGAGGCCCGCCAACACTGGCTTTCTGGCTTCAGGCTTACATCTGAAAACCCTTCATGAGCCTCACCCCTGACGACGTGAGCCGCATCGCCAACCTGGCCCGGCTGGAACTGCAACCGGCCGAGTCCGAGGCGCTGCTGGGCAACCTGAACGACTTCTTCAAGATCGTGGACCAGATGAGCGCCGTCGACACCGCGGGCGTCGAGCCCCTGTACACGCCGCTGTCGGCCATCCAGCAGGTGCAGCTGCGCCTGCGCGAGGACGCCGTCACCGAAAGCAACCAGCGCGAGCTCAACCAGCGCAGCGCCCCGGCCGTCGAGGACGGCCTCTTCCTCGTTCCCAAGGTCATCGAATGAAGCCCGTTCACGACATGGGCGTGGCCGAGCTGGCCGCCGCCCTGAAGAACCGCGCCGTTTCCAGCCGCGAAGCCACACAAGCCCTGCTGGACCGCATTGCCGCCCAGGACAAGGCGCTGGGCGCCTTCCTGCACGTCGATGCCGACGGCGCCCTGGCCCGTGCGACCGCGGCCGATGCGGCGCTGGCGGCCGGCAACGGCGGCGCGCTGACCGGCATCCCGCTGGCCCACAAGGACATCTACGTCACGGCCGACATGCCGACGACAGCCGGCTCCAGGATCCTGGCCGGCTACCGCAGCCCCTTCGACGCCACCGTCGTCGCCCGGCTGAACGCCGCTGGCACGGTGTCGCTCGGCAAGCTGAACTGCGACGAGTTCGCCATGGGCTCGGCCAACGAGAACAGCGCCTATGGCCCGGCCCACAACCCCTGGGACGTCTCACGCGTGCCCGGCGGCTCCTCGGGCGGCTCGGCTGTGGCCGTCGCGGCCCGCCTGGTACCGGCCACGACAGGTACCGACACCGGCGGCTCCATCCGCCAGCCAGCCAGCTTCACCGGCATCACCGGCATCAAGCCGACCTACGGCGTGTGCAGCCGCTACGGCATGATCGCCTTCGCTTCCAGCCTGGACCAGGCCGGCCCGATGGCCCGCTCCGCCGAGGACTGCGCCCTGCTGCTGTCCGCCATGAGCGGCTTCGACGAGCGCGACGCCACCAGCGTGCAGCAGCCGCCCCAGGACTTCCACGCCCAGATGCTGGCCGCCCGTGAAGGCGCCGCGGCGGGCAAGCCCCTGGCCGGCCTGCGCATCGGCCTGCCCAAGGAGTTCTTCCCGGCCGGCCTGTCCGCCGACGTGAATGCAGCGGTTCGTGCCGGTCTGGCCGAGCTGGAGAAGCTGGGCGCCACGCTGGTGGACGTCAGCCTGCCGCGTACTGAACTGGCCATTCCGGTCTACTACATCATTGCCCCGGCCGAGGCGAGCTCCAACCTGAGTCGCTTCGACGGCGTCAAGTTCGGCCATCGTGCAGCCAAGTACGAGGATCTTCTCGATATGTACAAGAAGACGCGTGCCGAGGGCTTCGGCCCCGAGGTCAAGCGCCGGATCATGATCGGCTCCTATGTGCTGTCCCACGGCTATTACGACGCCTATTACCTGCAGGCCCAGAAGCTGCGTCGCATGATCGCGGACGACTTCCAGCAGTGCTTCTCGCAGTGCGACCTCATCGCCGGCCCGGTGGCACCCACCGTCGCCTGGAAGCATGGCGAAGGCAAGGACGACCCGACCCAGGCCTATCTGGCCGACATCTTCACGTTGCCCGGCTCGCTGGCCGGCCTGCCCGGCATGAGCGTGCCGGTGGGCCTGGGTGCCGGCGGCATGCCCGTCGGCCTGCAGCTGATCGGCAACTACTTCAAGGAAGGCCAACTGCTGCACACCGCGCACGCCCTCCAGCAAGCCACCGACTGGCACCAAGCTGCCCCGGCGGGGATCTGATATGCCTACATCCAAGCTCATCCGCGGTTATGAGGTCGTCATCGGCCTCGAAAACCACGTCCAGCTCTCCACGCAGAGCAAGATCTTCAGCGGCAGCTCGACCGCTTTCGGCGCCGCGCCCAATACCCAGGCTTCGCCGGTGGACCTGGCCCTGCCCGGCACGCTGCCGGTCCTGAACCGCGCCGCCGTCGAGCGTGCCATCCGCTTCGGCCTGGCCGTCGGCGCCAAGGTGGCGCCGTTGTCCATCTTCGCCCGCAAGAACTACTTCTACCCCGACCTGCCCAAGGGCTACCAGATCAGCCAGTTCGAGATCCCGGTGGTGCAGGGCGGCGCGGTCGAGTTCTTCGTCGGCGACGTCAAGCACAAGGTCAACCTGACCCGCGCCCACCTCGAGGAAGACGCGGGCAAGAGCCTGCACGAGGCCTACCTCGGCCAGTCGGGCATCGACCTGAACCGGGCCGGCACGCCGCTGCTGGAGATCGTCTCCGAGCCGGAAATGCGTTCGGCTCAGGAGGCTGTTGAGTACGCCAAGACGCTGCACGCGCTGGTGATGTGGCTGGGTATCTGCGACGGCAATATGCAGGAAGGCAGCTTCCGCTGCGACGTCAACGTGTCGGTGCGCAAGCCCGGCGAGCCCTTCGGCACGCGCCGCGAGATCAAGAACCTCAACAGCTTCCGCTTCCTGGTCGACGCGGTGAACTACGAGGTCAACTGGCAGATCGGCGAGATCGAGGACGGCCGCAAGATCCAGCAGGCTACGGTGCTCTATAACCCCGACACCGGCGAGACCGACGCGATGCGCAGCAAGGAAGACTCGGCCGACTACCGCTACTTCCCCGACCCCGATCTGCCGCCGCTGGTCATCGCGCCGGAATGGGTGGAGCGCGTCAAGGGCGAGATGCCCGAGCTGCCGTCGGTGATGGCGGCGCGCTTCGAGAGCGTCGATGGCCTGCCGGCCTATGACGCGACCATGATGACGCAGAGCCTGGCCACGGCGCGCTACTACGAGGCCGCCAAGGCCGCGGGTGCGGTGCCCAAGCTGGTCGCCAACTGGGTCATGGGCGAGATCAGCAAGCGGCTGAACGCCGATGGCGGCGAGATAGCCGCGGCGCCGGTTGGCCCCGAGCTGCTGGCCAGGCTGATCGGCCGCATCTCCGACGGCACGATCTCGAACAACGCCGCCAAGCAGGTCTTCGAGTCGCTGTGGAGCGGCGAGGCGAGCGACGTGGACGCCGTCATCGAGTCCAAGGGCCTGAAGCAGGTCAGCGACACCGGCGCCATCGAGGCCATCCTCGACGAGGTGCTGGCCGCCAACCAGAAGTCGGTGGACGAGTACCGCTCGGGCAAGGACAAGGCCTTCAACGCCCTGGTCGGCCAGGCCATGAAGGCGACCAAGGGCAAGGCCAATCCGGCCCTGGTCAACGAGCTGCTGAAGAAAAAGCTCGGGTAAGGGAGTTCGGCCTCAGGGTTTTTCTGAGGCCGATTTCAGCGCTTGGGCGTCGGCGGCGGTGCCGTCGGCGGCAGCTCGCCCAGCGGCGGCAGCGAGCCCGGCGTGGCGCCGGCCCAGAGCTTCTTCAGGCGGGACAGTTCGGCATCGAAGCTCTTGTTGATGCGCACCAGCTCCGCCTTCTGGTTCTCGATGAGCACTTCCTGCGCCTCGATGCTGGCGTCATTGGCGTCCAGGGCTTGCTTGAGCTTGCCCGGCAGCGGCTTGCCCTTGTAGAACTCGGCCTCGTCCAGCAGCGGCTTGCGCTCGACGTTGAGGTCCTTGATGCGGCGCTCCGAGCTGCGCATGGCCTTGTTCGAGTCGTCCAGGGCGGCATTGCGCGCGCGCTGGTGGGCGGCCTCGTTGGGGTAGCGCAGCATCAGCGTGCGGTCGCGGCGGATGGCGTCCTGCTGGGCGAGGCGGTCGGCGGCCGCGCGGCGGTCGGCGGCTTCCTTGGTGGCGCGGTCCTCGGGGCTGAGGAAGGGCGGCAGCGTGCTGCGCTGCGAGCCGTCGGGATTGAGGACGCGCTGTTCACGCGCCACGCATTCGGGAATCGGGCGGTCGCCCGTCAGCTTGCGGCCGTCGGCCGTCGTGCAGGTGTAGATGCCCTTGCCCACAGCGCCCTCCTGGGCCTGGGCGAAGGTGGCGATCAGCAGTCCGACGGCGACGGTCAGTTGGCGCATCAGACCCCGTAACGCTCTCGATAGGCCAGCACGGCCGGGCGATGGGCGGCCAGCTCGGGCGCGCCCTCCAGGAAGGCCAGCAGGTCGGCCAGGCCCGCCACGGCGACGACCGGCAGGCCATAGCGCTGCTGCACCTGCTGCACGGCCGACTGCGGGCTGTCGACACCGCCCTCCGCGGCCTTCTCCTGGCGGTCCAGCGCGATGCTGACGCCGCAGGGCTTGGCGCCGGCGGCTTCGATCATCTGGATGGATTCGCGCACCGAGGTACCGGCGGAGATGACGTCGTCGATGATGAGGACGCGGCCCTTGACCGGCGCGCCGACCAGGGTGCCGCCCTCGCCATGGTCCTTGGCTTCCTTGCGGTTGTAGGCGAACGGCACGTTATGCCCGCGGCGCGCCAGTTCCATGGACACGGCGGCGGCCAGCGTGATGCCCTTGTAGGCGGGGCCGAAGATCATGTCGAACTGCAGGCCCGAGGCGATCAGGCGCTCGGCGTAGAAGCCGGCCAGCGTGCCGAGCTTGGCGCCGTCATCGAAGAGGCCGGCATTGAAGAAGTAGGGGCTGAGGCGGCCGGCCTTGGTCTTGAACTCGCCGAAACGCAGCACGCCCGCCTCCACGGCGAAGGCGACGAAGGACTGGGCGAGGGAGTCGGTGGGCGCGGCAGACATGTAGCAAAGATTCTAGGGGTCAAAAAAACAGGCCCGACCCCTAGAAGGGGCCGGGCCGTGCGTGGTTTTCACCAAGTCGCGGGCGGGGCCCGCTTGTCGTCTTGCGGGTCGCCAACCCGCTGAGTCAGGTGACGGTCAGAAATTGGCCTTGAACTGAACGCCGTAGCTGCGGGGCTCGTTGACGATGCCGGTCAGGTTGTTGAAGTCGATGGCGGCAACGACCTGGCGGTGGTCGGTGATGTTGCGGCCATAGGCGGCCACCTCGTACTTGCCGTTGGCCCAGCCGTAGCCGACGCGCAGGCCGCCTTCCAGGGCCGACTTGGCCTTGTACTCCACGGCCTCGTACAGGAACATGTTGTACTTGTCCTTGTAGGCCCAGTCGGTCAGCACGGTCAGTTCGCCGTTGCCGATCTCGGTGCTGTACTTCAGCGTCCAGTTCCACACCACCTTGGGCGCGCGCGGCAGGTCGTTGCCGTTGATGCTGACCGTGCCCGGCAGCGGGCCGGCCGGGTCACGCACCGTGCAGGCGGCGCCGCAGGGCGCGACGAACAGGCCGGGGTCCTTGATCTGCGTGTCGTTGTACGAGAAGCCCAGCGTCGTGCGCCAGTCGCGGGCAATGATGGCCTGCGCATCGAGCTCGAAGCCCTGACCTTCGGCCTTGGCGGCGTTGACGAGGCGGTTCTGGTTGGTCGTGCCCGAACCTGCGGTCAGCTGCATGTCCTTCACGCGGTACTTGAAGACCGTGCCGGTCACGCGCGCCGTGTTGTCCAGCAGATCGGCCTTGAAGCCGGCCTCGACGGACAGCACCTTCTCGGAGTTGGCCACCGAGATGGTGTCGCCGAACAGCACGCGGCCCTGGATGGACGGTGCGCGATAGCCGGTGGCGACGCGCGCGAACAGGCTGGTCGTCTTGCTCAGCGCATAGTTGCTGCCGACGTCCCAGCTCCAGTTCGTCGACTTCGGATTGGCCAGCAGCGGGCCCACGTTCGCGCCGCCGAACGGCGTCTGCGTGCGCGCGGCGTCGAAGTCCTTCTTGTCGTTGGTGTAGCGCAGGCCGGCCGTCAGCTTCAGCTCGGGCGTGAGCGCGTATTTCACGTTGCCGAATGCGGCCCAGGACTTGGCGTTCTGGTGCTGCACGGCGTAGCCGTTCTGCGTGTCGCCCGCGTTGAAGCTGTCGAAGTTGAAGCTGTCGACCTGCAGCTTCTCGTTGAAGTAGTACAGGCCGGCGATCCACTGCAGCGGATCATTGGTGTTGGACTGCAGCCGGAACTCCTGCGTGGTCTGGCGCAGGTAGGGGATGCCGTCGGCGGTCTGGGCGTCGAACGGGATGTTGGCGGGCTGGTTGCCGTAGTTGGGGCCCGACGGCGGCGCATAGGGAGCGCCGAAGCCGCCGTCGACGTCGCCGCGGCTGTAGAACTTGGCGCGGGCGTGCGACGTGATGGAGTACAGCGACACGCCGGTGAAGTCCCAGCGCAGGCGTGCGCTGACCTCGCTGGACTTCAGCGTCTGCGAGTTGTAGCCGTCGGTGGGGTAGTAGGAGTCGTCGTAGCCGTCGACGAGGTCGTTGGTGCCCTTCTTGATGATGTTGGCGCGGAAGGTGGTGGCCGTGCCGTCGTAGTCGCGGGCCTGGACCTTGAAAAGACCCTCGAAGCCGGCCGTCTTGTACAGCGCCTGCACGCGCACGGCCTTGTCGGTGTAGCCCTCGAGGTCAGCGGTCGCGCCCAGCGTGGCGGCCATCGGGTTGTGCACGCGGTCGTCCTGGCGCTGCACGAGGCCGGCGACGCGCAGCTGCAGCTCGTTGCTGACGGGCACGTTGACGGCGGTTTCCAGGTTGGTGGACTTCCAGCGGCCAAAGCCGATGTTGGCGTAGCCCTCGAACTTCTTGGTCGGCTTGGCCGAGTCGAACTTCATGACGCCGGCCGGCGAGTTGCGGCCGAACAGCGTGCCTTGCGGGCCGCGCAGCAGTTCCACCTGCGCCATGTCGAAGACCGGGAAGCCCTTCAGCGCGATGCTTTCCTGCACGACGTCGTCATAGACCAGGCCGACCGGCTGGGAGGCGTTCATGTCGAAGTCGGTATTGCCCAGGCCGCGCACGTAGAAGCGCGGGAAGGTGCGGCCGAAGTCGGATTCGATGTTCAGGCTGGGCACCTTGCCCGACAGCGCACGCACGTCCTGGCCGCTGGCGTTGTAGGTGTCCAGTTCCTCGGCCTTGATGGCCGAGATGGACAGCGGCACGTCCTTCAGGTTTTCGGCGCGGCGGCTGCCGGTCACGATGACGGCCTCCAGCTGGCTGACGTCCTTCTTGGCCTCGGGCGCCGGCGCGGCCTGGGCAAAGGCGGCCTGCATCGGGAAGGCCGCGCCCAGCGCAAGCGCGAGCAGGGTCAGGGTGGTGCGTTGGTTCGGCATGAGAAATCCTCGGGTTGGCGGGGGGAAAGGCATGCGGGGACGAAAAAATGGGCGTTCGTAACGCCTCTGATTCCTACGGGATCGTAAAGATCACATGACCGTTTGATGATGAAAGCGTGCGGGGGTGTTGTGCATTTGCTGCACTGCGATACTTCCCCAGGTCAACCCTCTCCCTAAATCCGATGCGCTTCATCACGGCCAACCTCAACGGCGTGCGTTCCGCCGCCAGCAAGGGCTTCTTCGAGTGGCTGGACCAGCAGCAGGCCGATGCGGTCGGCGTCCAGGAGCTCAAGGCGCAGGCCGACGTCGTGGAGGCCAAGTTCCGCCACTGCGACAAGCTCGCGGGTCATTTCCATTACGCGGAGAAGAAGGGCTACTCGGGAGTGGGCCTGTACACCCGGGAGGAGCCCAGCGACCTGATCACGGGCCTCGGCATCACCGAGTTCGACAGCGAGGGCCGCTGGGTCGAGAAGCGCTTCGACAAGCCCGGCCGCAAGCTCAGCCTGATCAGCGTCTATTTCCCCAGCGGCACCAGCGGCGAGGAGCGCCAGGCGGTCAAGTACCGCTTCCTGGCCGCCATGCACCCGCATCTGATGGCGCTGAAGGCCGAGCGCGAGTTCATCCTGGTGGCCGACGTCAACATCGCCCACAAGGAAATCGACCTGAAGAACTGGCGCGGCAACCAGAAGAACAGCGGCTTCCTGCCCGAGGAGCGCGCCTGGCTGACGACGCTGTTCGACGATGGCGGCGTCGTCGACGTCTTCCGCACGCTGAACGACAAGGCCGAGCAGTACACCTGGTGGAGCGCCCGCGGCGCGGCGCGCGCCAACAACGTCGGGTGGCGGCTGGACTACCACCTGGCCACGCCCGGCATCGCCGCGCTGGCCAGGACCGAGGCCATCTACACCGGCCAGATGTTCAGCGACCACGCGCCGCTGACCATCGACTACGACTTCAAGCTGTAACGAATACACGGCGTAACCGGCCGCTACGGACTGAGGGTGCCTCCTACATGAGATGACGCTCGACGCCGACGCCGGGCGCGCAGTCAGGGCCATAGAGTGGATTCAGCCGCGGTGGAAATGCCCGGCACCCGCCGGTCGGCATTGCTAGTCGGCCACTGCACTGACTGAAAAGGAGCTTCCCATGTCCACCATCAAGACCGTGACCAGCGCACTGACCGCCGCCTTCCTCGTGACCGGCATCGGCCTCGCTGTCGCCCAGACCGAAGACCAGCAGCAGCCGACGGATCCCGTGGCCGCCGCGACCGCAACGCCGCTGAGCGAGCAGACCCCGGCCGATCCGAACGCCGCACCCGTGGATCCCAATGCCGCGATGCCTGCCGACAGCACCGCCGCCGTCGCCGAGCAGCAGCCCGCCGACGATCCGGCCAAGGTGACGCCGCCGGTGGAATCCACCACGACGACGACGACCGACACGACCACCACGACGACGACGCCCAGCCCGTCCTACGACTCGACGGCTCCGGCTCCTCGCGCCGACCGCCACTAAGCCGCATCGGCTGAGCGCTTCCTCCGTCATCGATCATGCGTTTCGGAGATCGCGCTGAACGCGAAGCCGAAGTCCGGCGTCGCGACATCCTCATCGGCCTCGGCCAGGGCGGCCTGATCGCTGCCCTGGCCCTGGCCGTCTTCTTCACGGTCTCGGGCAGCTTCAAGCGCAAGCCCGCAGCAACAACCGCCCAGCGCCCCGTCGCTGCCGCGGCGGCGCCTGCCCCGACACCCCTGCCCGCGCCGGCCATCGATCGCCAGCTCGACTTCGGCAAGGTCCGCGCGCCCCTGGACGTGACCCGCGTCGCGACCTGGGCCGTGCGCGAGGCCGACAACGGCAGCAGCGCCTTCGCCATCGTCGACAAGCGCCGCGCCCAGGTCTATGTCTTTGCCCCGAGCGGCCGCCTGATCGGCACCAGCCCCGTGCTGCTCGGCTATGCGGCCGGCGACAACACCGTGGCCGGCATCGGCCAGAAGGCGATCGAGGAGATCAAGCCGCAGGAGCGCACCACGCCCGCCGGCCGCTTCGTCTCGGCGCCCGGCCGCAACGCCGACGGCAAGGAGGTGGTCTGGGTGGACTACGACGCGGCTGTTTCCATGCACCGCGTCATCAACAGCAACCCCAAGGAGAGGCGCCTGGAGCGCCTGGCCAGCAAGACGGCGGCGGACAACCGCATCAGCTGGGGCTGCATCAATGTGCCAGTCGAGTTCTTTGAACGCACCGTGCTGCCCAACCTGGGCCAGCGCCGGGGCGTGGTCTATGTGCTGCCGGAGAAGCAGCCGCTGACGGCCTTCTTCCCGGCAGCGGCGCCACCGCAGATGCTGGCCCAGGCCGGCTCACGGCGAGGTAACAACGCCAAACCGTGAACTCCTTGTCTGTTGGTTACAAGACGCTTTTCCTAGACTGCCCGCCAAGGCAGGCGCGATGGTTGCGCCGCCTGGGACAAGGGGCGTCGAGTGGGCAGCAGTTGGGCAGATCGGGCCAGGGCCGTCATGGGTGGCATCGCTGCGGTGGCCGGCCTTGTGGCGGCCAATGCCGCGCAAGCGCAGGTCATCTCGCGCCCGGTCGCCAGTGACGCGGACGACAGCCGCCCTTTCGCCATCGTCGACAAGCGCCAGGCGACGCTGTCCGTCTATGCCGCCGATGGTCATCTCGTCGGCCGCGCGCCCGTGCTGCTCGGGCTGACGCCCGGCGACCAGGAACCGCAGAGCTCGCGCGGCAAGGATCCGTCGGCGCTGAAGGTCAATGAACGCGTGACGCCGTCCGGCCGCTTCGAAGCCCAGCCGGGACGCAACCTGAGCGGCGAGCGCATCGTCTGGTTCGACTACGAGGCCAACCTCGCCATCCACCGCCTGCGCCCGGCGCCGGCCAGCCAACGCCGCTCTGAGCGCCTGGCCTCCGCCAATCTGCAGGACCGCCGCATCACGCTGGGCTGCGTCGTCGTCGACCCGGCCTTCTTCGATCAGGTCGTGCTGCCGACGCTGGGCCAGGGCAAGAGCCTGGTCTACATCCTGCCGGAGCGTGAACCTCTTCTCGCCGGCGCCGGTGGCGCGGCCCACGCTGCCTCGCCCTGAGCTCGCGGGTCATGCGGCCAGGCCCTAGGATGCGGCCGCATGACCCTGATCAGCATCGTCACCAGCTGCCTGAACGAGGCCGACAACGTCGTCGAGCTGCACCGGCGCATCAAGGCCCAGTTCGAGGCGGGCGGGCCGGCGGCTGATTTCGAGTTCGAGCACATCTATGTGGACAACGGCTCCACCGACGGCACCGTCGCCCAGGTGAAGGCCATCGCCGCGGCCGATCCGCGCGTCAAGCTCATCGTCAACGCGCGCAATTTCGGCCATGTGCGCTCGCCGCTGCACGGCATGTACCAGGCCAGCGGCCAGGCCATCATCTGCATGGCCTCCGACCTGCAGGACCCGCCCGAGCTGATCGGCCGCTTCATCGACCACTGGCGCGCCGGCGAGCTGATCGCCCTGGGCGTCAAGCCGAACTCCCGCGAGACCTGGGCGATGTCGGTGCTGCGGCGCGCCTATTACCGCGCCCTGGGCCGCATGGCCGACGTGCCGCTGATCGCCAACTTCACCGGCTTCGGCCTCTATGACCGTTCGGTCGTCGACATGATCCGCGGACTGGGCGACCCCTACCCATATTTCCGCGGCCTCATCGCCGAGCTGGGCATCCGCTACGCGACGGTCGAGTTCGAGCAGCCGGCGCGCGTGCGGGGCATCACCAAGAACAACTTCTACACCCTCTACGACCTGGCCATGCTGGGCCTGACGAGCCACTCCAAGCTGCCGCTGCGCCTGGCCACGCTGGCCGGCTTCACGCTCAGTGCGCTGAGCCTGCTGGTGTCGCTGGGCTATCTGGTCGCCAAGCTGCTGTTCTGGCAGCAGTTCGCCATCGGCACGGCGCCGGTCGTCATCGGGCTGTTCTTCTTCGCCGCGGTGCAGCTGTTCTTCATCGGCATCCTGGGCGAATACGTGGCGGCCATCCACACCCAGGTCAGCAAGCGGCCCCTGGTGGTGGAGAAGGAACGCGTGAACCTGCCGCCGGGTGACGCGCTGCCGCGCCATTCCGGCGCGCCGCGGGAATGACCGAGGCGCGTGCCGGCCGCGCCGTCGGCTGGCTGTTCGGGGCCTATCTGGCCTGCGTGCTGCTGACCATGGCCGTATCGGCGCGGCTGTGGTGGCAGTCGCCGCTGCAGCTGATGCCCCATGAGTTCGACTATTTCCTCGGCCTGTTCGACGCCGAGGCCCCGCGCGTCGCCGCCCAGCGCGTGCTGCAGGGGCGTGCCCTGCACCTCGCGCTGTTCGTGCTGCTCGGTGCGCTGTATGCGGCCCTGTTGCTGAAACTCAGCCGCCAGCCCGATCTCGCGTCGCCCCGGCGCGTCGCGGGCGCCTGCGGCCTGGTCGCCATCGCCTTCGCCATCGGCATGCCCTGGGTCAGCCCGGACGTGTTCTTCTACATCGGCACCGGCTGGGTGGATGCGCATTACGGCCTCAACCCCTACCAGCAGCCGATGGGGCAGATCCCGGGCTTTGCGAACGACGCGATGTTCGCCAACGTGCACCCGCCCTTCCTCGAGGGCACGACCTCCTACGGTCCGCTGTTCCAGAAGATCGCCGGCGGCATCGCCGCCCTGTCCGGTGGCAGCGAGAAGCTGGCCCTGGCCCTGCACAAGCTCTTCTACCTGGGCCTGCATGCGGCGGCCACCGCCATGGTCTGGCGGCTGGCGCCACCGGCCTGGCGCCAGGCGGCGCTGTTCGGCTATGGCGCCAACCCGCTGATCCTGTTCAGCGTGCTGACCTGCGCACACAACGACCACCTGATGAACGTCTGCATCCTGGCCGCCCTGTGCCTGCTGCAGCGTCGCCACCTGCTGGCCGCCGGCCTGGCCCTGGGCACCGCCTTCAGCCTGAAGTACTTCCCGCTGGTCTTCCTGCCCATCATGGCCGCCATGGCCCTGCTGCAGGGCGCGGACGGGCGACTGCAATGGCGCTCCGCGGCCCTGCTGGTGGCCGGCTTCGGCCTGGCCCTGCTGGCTTGGCAGCAGCTCTATCCGAAGTCGACCGAGCATGTGGCGCACCTGCTCAGCACCGGTGTGCATGTCTACCGCAGCAGCGTCTTTTCTCTGATCGACGCGATGACGCGGCACGTGCTGCCGGCGCTGTTCGGCCTGCCGCAGGCCCTGATCACGCGCGAAGACCTGGGCGGCGTGCTGCGCCTGGCCTATATGGCCGCCTATGCGGCGCTGTGCTGGCGCTACTGGCCGCGCCTCAAGCGCGAGCCCTTCAACGCCGGCGTCGAGCTCTGCCTCATCGCCACGCTGCTGTATTTCGTGCTCGTCAACACCTCCAACCAGGAGTGGTACCTGACCTGGCTGATGGGCTTTGCCTTCGTGCTGCCGAGCGCGGCGGCGCGTTGCCTGGCGCTGTGGCTGTCGGTCGCCTATGTGCCGCTGGTCATCTACACGGTGAAGGGCGAGCGTCCGGTGCTGTTCGCGGCCAACCTGGCCCTCTATCTGCTGCTGCTGGCCTCGACCTGGCTCTATATGCGCCGCCAGCTTGCGGAGCCGCGGCCATGACGCTGGCCGTCGAGGCCCGCTGGGCCTTGCTGACGCGTGCCACCCAGGGCCTGGGCGCCTTGCTGGCGGTGGCCTGCGTGGTGCGCGGCTATGGCGTCGAGCTGCAGGGCCTGTTCTTCGGCTTCCTGAGCCTGGCCGCGCTGATCCAGCTCGGGGACTTCGGCGTCGGCTATGCCAGCCTGCAGATGGCTGGCCATCTGCGCGCGAAGGGTGACGCGGCCGCGGCCGCCCAACTGCGCCGCCAGGCCCGCCGCCGTGGCCTGGCCTGGCTGACGGGCACTGGCCTGCTGGTGGGTGGCGTCGTCGCCCTGTGGCTGCCGGCTGCCGCGGTGGCGCCCTGGTGCGCGCTGGCCCTGGCCGCCGCGACCCTGCAGTGGGCGCAGCTGGAGCTGGCCTGGCTGGAGGGCGCGCTCTCGGTCGGCCTGGCCTGGCGCCTGCGCTTTGTGCAGGAGGTGCTCGGCGCCTGCGGCTTCGTGGGCAGCTTGCTCGCGGGCGCAGGGTTGTGGAGCCTGGCGCTGTACTTCGGAATTCGCGCGGCGGTGCCGCTGCTGTGGGAGCTGGTTCGAGGCGCAGGCGATCAGGCGACTGCCGGTTCGGCGGCCGGGTTCTCCTGGGCGAACCAGCTGTGGCCCTTCCAATGGCGCATCGGCCTGAGCGCCCTGGCGGGCTTTCTGGTCTTCCAGGCCCTCAATCCCCTGCTGCTGCTCAGCCAGGGCGCGCCGGCCACGGCGCGTTTCGGCATCGCGCTGGCGATCATGAACATGCTGCTGCTGCTGTGCACCGCCTGGCCGCTGAGCCAGGCCGCGCGCTTTGCCGGCCTGCTGGCGCATGGCGACGGTGCCGGCGTGCGCCAGCGGCTGAAGCGGATGCTGGGGTGGTCGCTGGCCCTGGCCCTGCTGACGGCGCTGGGCGCGCTGGGCCTCGTGGCCGTGCTGCTGCAATGGATGCCCGCGCTGGCCGAGCGGCTGCCGGACCTGCTCACGCTGGTCCTGCTGCTCGCGGCCGGCCTGGCCCACCACGCCACCGCCTGCTACGCGGTGGTGCTGCGCGCCGAGCGGCTGGAGCCGCTGCTGCGCCTGAGCGTCATCGGCGGCCTGGCCAGCCTCGCGCTGATCGCCGCCGTCGCGCGCGTCGCCGGCCTGCCGGCCATTGCCGCGGCGCATCTCGGCTGCACCCTGATCGGCCTGCTGCTGGCCCGCCGGCACTACCAGCGCCTGCTGCAACGCCTGCCGTCGACGCCATGATCCGCCTGAGCATCGTCATCCCCACGCTGAACCGTTTCGCGCTCGTGAAGCGGGCGCTGGAAAGCGCGCTGGCCCAGACCCGCGACGACATCGAGATCCTGATCTCCGACAACGGCTCCAGCGATGGCACCGCGGCCTGGCTGGCCGGCATCAGCGACTCGCGGCTGCGCAAGTTCCGCCACGAGCAGACCATCAGCGTGCAGGACCACGGCAACTTTCTCATCGAGCAGGCGCGGGGCGACTACTTCGTCGGCTTGTCCGATGACGACTGGCTGGAGCCCGACTTCGCGGCCGAGGTGCTGGCCCTGCTGGACCGCCATCCCGGCCTGCCCTTCGTCTACACCGGCTGCCTGACCCATTACGCCGAGGCCGCCGTGCCGGCGCTGTGCGGGCCTGAGCGCGAGTCCGGCAGCGACTTCCTGGCCGCCTTCTTTGCCGGCCAGCGCGAGGTCTGCTGGTGCGCCGCAGTCAGCCGCATGGCAGACATGCGGGCCATCGGCCCCATCCCGCCCGGCCGCATCTTCGGCGACATGTATCTGTGGACGCGGCTGGCGCGGCTTGGCGATGTCGGCTGCGTCGCGCGGCCGCTGTCGCACTACCGCTTCGTCACCGAGGACAACCTGTCCACCGGCACGCCCGTGACCGCCTGGGCGCTGGAGACCCGCCTGCTGGCCGACGAGGTGCTGCAGGCCTGGCCCGAGACCGATCGCGCGCGCCTCATGGCCGTGCAGCAGGACATGGCCGCCTTCGTGGCGCGCTCCACGGCCAACCAGTTCGTCTGGAATGCCGTGCGCGGCGTGTCCCGCGCGCAGCTGCTGCGCAGCCTGCGGCCGCTGTGGCCGCTGCTACGTCTTTCGGCGCGCGTATGGCCGCGGCTGCTGGTGGCGCTGGCCCTGCCCCAGCGCTGGACGCGCGGCCTGGTGCTGGCCGCGGCCGGCCGGCGCGTGCGTCAGCGCTGACGCTGGCACAGCAGGCCCAGCGCCTGCGCCTGGCCCGCCAGCGTCAGCCGCGTCTCGGCCTGCACTTGCAGGCCGCAGCGCTGCAGCAGGCGGCGCAGCGACTCGGCGCTGAAGAAGTTGATGTGCTCGTGCCAATGGCGCTTGCGCCGCCAGGCCGACGCTTCGGCCTCGGCGGCCTGCATCAAGGCCTCGAAAGGCACCTCGACATAGAGCCGGGTGGTTTCGCCCATCGCGCCCGCGACTTCGCGCAGCAGCGCATCCGGCTCGGGCACATGCTCCAGCACATGGGCCAGCACGATGAGGTCGTAAGACCCCTGCGGCGCAGCGACGGCGGTGGCGCCGGGCACCAGCGGACGGCCGGAGATGTCCAGCACGTCGTGGCGAGCGGCGCTGGCGCGCAGCGGCGTGTTCTGGCCGGTGTCGCCACCCCAGTCCAGCACGGTGGGCCGCGCCGGCAGCCAGGGGCGCAGGAAGGCCTCGACGGTGGGGATGTGTTCGTCGCCCGCCAGCAGGCGGCGGTTGCGTTCGGCGTAGCCGGGTTCCAGCCGCTCGCGCTGGGCCTCGTAGTCCGGGCCGCGATAGCCGGCATACAGGCGCCCCATCTCGTCGCCGTCGAAGCGCATGTCCAGGAAGAGGCAGCCGCAGGCCGGGCAATGCAGGCTGGTGCACAGGGCCTGGGCCCAGCCCGTCGGCAGGTCGCGCAGGCCCCATTCGGGCGTGATCTCGCAGGCCTGCCAGCCCAGGGCG
The DNA here is from genome assembly GCF_059415865.1 of Roseateles sp. GW821-FHT09H10. Lineage (NCBI taxonomy): Bacteria > Pseudomonadati > Pseudomonadota > Betaproteobacteria > Burkholderiales > Sphaerotilaceae > Roseateles > Roseateles sp. GW821-FHT09H10. The sequence goes on from NZ_JBWKOB010000002.1 coordinate 1,313,447, forward strand.
CGTTCGGCGACGAAGGGCATCAGCACGGCGCCCTGGCGCTCCAGCGGGGTGGCATCGCAGCAGATGCAGCGGGTGGCGAGGCGCGGCATGGTCAGCTTCCCTGTTGATGCCAGGCTGCGGTGCGCTGCAGTGCCAGTGGCAAGGAGGTCCAGGCCTCGAGGCCGAGAGCGCGGGCGCGGGCGATGGCGGGCAGATAGTGGCGGCGCGGCTGGCCGGCTTGCGCGGGGCCCAGCTGCACGTCGGCTCCGGGGTTGAGCTCGTCACGGGCCAGCCGGGCGAGCTCGGCCACGCTCAAGCCGGCGTCGGAGCCGACATTGACGGGCCGCCCGGCCGGCGCGGCCTGCAGCAGGTGCAGCAGCCACCAGGCCAGATCGGCGCCATACAGATAGCTGCGCACCGCGGAGCCGTCGGAGGACAGCTTCAGCGGTCCGCCGGCCAGCGCGTCGCGGATGAAGTTGCCGATGGCGAAGTGGCCGTTGAGGTCCAGGCCCGGGCCGGCGAAGGCGAAGCAGCGCGTCGGGATCACGTCGAAACCGTGGCGCCCGGCCTGCAGGGCCGCCAGCAGTTCGGCGACGCGCTTGGCCTCGCCGTAGGCACTGCCGGCCTGGGTCGGGTCGCAGGCCAGCGCATGGTCCTCGTCCACGGCGCCGGCGGGCAGGGCGCCGTACTGCGCGCCGGAGCCGGTCAGCAGCAGCCGGCGCACGCCATGCGCGGCGGCGAAGGCGAGGGCCTGGCGCGTGCCGGCGACGACGCCGTCGAACACGGCCTGCAGGTCGGTGTGGGCGCTGGCGTGGGTGTCGGTGGCGGCGTGGATGAGGCCGTCAAAGGCGCCGTCGCCCGGCCAGGGCTCGCGGGCATCGCCGGGCAGCAGCGTCAGCCAGGGCAGCGTGGCGGCCCAGGGTTCCAGCGTGAAGAAGCGCTGCGGATCGCGGCTCAGGCCGACGACCTCGAAGCGCTGGCCGCGGCCGTGCAGCCAGGCCAGCAGGGCCAGCAGCTGCTTGCCGAAGAAGCCGGTGGCGCCGCTGAGCATCAGGCGCTGGCCGTCCAGGGCCAGCGGCGGCGCGGCGGCGGACAGCCTCTCGAAGTCGTCCGCGAGAAAGCTCGCGAAGTCGAGTCTCACAGGCCGCGGCCGTAGATCAGGTCGCGCAGCGCCGGCGTGGTGGCATAGGGGCTGTCGAGGTCGTCGATCATCAGGGCCGAGTCGGCCTTGAGTTCGCGCGTGGTGCGCTGGCCGTTCATGACCTCGCGGCAGGACAACTGGCCCTTCTGCAGCGGGATGGCCAGGTAGAAGTCGCGGTCCACGCTGGCGTGGTGGAACTCGTAGCCAGCGGGCAGGTCGCGCTTCAGGTAGACGCCGCGCACCAGCTGGTCCAGGTATTCGATCTCGCGGCGGCTGGGGATGCGCTTGCTCTCGCCGCTGGCGCCGCACATCTCGCGGGCCGTGTGGAAGGCCTTGAACCAGGTGTCGATCTGGTGGGGCAGCGAGCAGTAGGGCGAGACTGGGATGCCGCCGTCCTCGATGTCGATGTGGCGCTCCCAGCTGCGCGCGCCCTTGGCATAGGACATCAGCATGGAGGCCTGCCAGTCCCGGTACTCGTGGGTGGAGTGGCCGATGACGAGCTGCGGAAAGCGCTGGCGCAGGTAGTCGATCTGGTTGAGTTCCATCTCATCGTCCTCGGTCGGATAGAGGGAGACGCAATGGTTGAGCGACAGCGGGATGTGGCGGTTGCCGAAGAAGGTGACGAGGTCGTCCACGTCCTTCTCGGACGAGCCGCCGGTGGAGACGATGACGGGCTTGCGCGTCTTGGCGATGCGGTCGAGCAGGAACCAGTCGTTCAGGTCGGAGCTGGCCACCTTGATGAGGGGCAGGTCGAACTCCTCGCACAGGTCCACCGAGGCCTCGTCGAAGGCCGTGGCCATGGGGATGCAGCCCTGGTCGCGGATGGCGTTGATCAGCGTCGCGTATTGCTGCTTGTCGAGCTTGGTGGCCTCGGTCTTCTTGATGTAGCGCAGGTCCTCGCGGCCCTTGAAGCTCGGCGAGATGAAGTGGTCGACGTCGCGGAACTGCAGCTTGATGGCGGCGCGCACATTGTTGAAGCGCACCACCTGGGCGAAGGCGTTGATGATCTTGAGCCCGCGCTCGACGCTGCCCCAATGGTTGTTGGCGAGTTCGAGGACGAAGAGATTCTGGAAGATGGCGTCCATGGCGGGGGCCTCAGTAAGCGTAGAGAACGGTGTCGAAACTATTGTGGCCGTGCAGGCCCAGGCGCAGCCGGTAGCCCAGGCCGAGTTCGGCGATGAAGGCGGGCAGACGCCACAGATCGTCCCAGCGGTGATAGGCCGCGATGGCCATCGTCGGGCGTTCGCGCAGCAGGGTGCGGCGGGCGCCGGTCAGCGCCGCGAGTTCGTGGCCCTCGACGTCCAGCTTCAGGAAGTTGATGGGCGCGCCGTGCAGGCAGTCGTCCAGCGCGACGATGGGCGTGGGCCGGCCGCCATCGCCGCCGAAATGGCTGGCCTCGCCGGCGCCGGCCGCGAAGCCGGCCAGGCCGCAGTGATCGGACAGGCCGGCGGGGACGTGGACGACGGGCGCGGGCCAGTCCCGCAGCGCCGCGGCCAGCGCCGCGTAGTTGTCGGCATCGGGCTCGAAGCTCCAGGCCTGCTGGATGGGCATGCGCTCGGCAAAGGCCTGCAGGGTCTCGCCGCGGTAGGCGCCGCCGTCGACGAGGCGCAGGCCGTCGCTGCCGCTCAGATGCGCGGCCAGCCAGTCGGGCAGGTATTGCATGCCGGCATGCGGCGCGGGTGGCGTGTCATGCGCGTGGCGGCGGAAGGCCAGCAGCTGGTCCAGGACCGGACGGCTCTCGGCGTCGAACCACTCGCGGGCCTGGGCGATCTCGCCTTCGACCGTGGCATAGGCCTGCGGGTCGGCCAGCCAGAAGCGGAAGCCCAGGTGCTTGCCCAGCCGGCCATACAGCGACTGCGGCCAGACGAGCTGGACCTGGGGCGACAGCCCGCGCAGCCAGGTGGAGAGGCCTGCGTAGTCGCTGTGCGTCTCGCGGTTGAAGGCGCCGATGCAGACCGGCGCCCGTTGCAGCAGGGCCCTTGTTGCCGCCTGCACGGGCAGGCCGTCGAGTTCGGCAACGGCGGGTGTGGCCGAGGTCAGGAAGGCCAGCACCTGCTCGCCATCGGCCCGCAATGCCCTGGCGAGGTCGCGCGCAAAACCGCCGGCGCCGAAGACCTGCAGCGCCATCAGAGATCCAGCGCGCTGGCGCGCAGGGCCGCCAGCTCCTCGGGCGGCAGGAAGGGGTGCATGTCGTCCAGCTCCGGGGTCAGGAACTTGCCGTGTTCGTCGACGCGCGACTTCAGCTTCGGTGAAAAGCCCTGGGCCGGGTCGACATGGATCTGCACCAGCAGCGGGCCGGTCCCCTGGATCAGCTCGGGCAGCCGTGCCAGGTCTTGCGGCTGGGCGATGTCGACGGCTTCAATGCCATAGGCCCGCGCCAGCGCGACATAGTCCGGGCAGTCCACCCCCGAGGCCCGGTTGGCGCCGATGACGCGGCCGAAGAAGTTCTCGTGGCTGAGGCGGATGGACAGGTAGCCGTCGTTGGCCATGACGACGACGACGACATTGAGCTGTTGAGTCTTCAGCGTCTGCAGCTCCTGCACATTCATCTGCAGGCTGCCGTCGCCGGCCAGGCAGACGACACGCCGCTGCGGCGCAGCCGTCGACGCACCGAGGGCGGCGGGCAGGTCATGGCCCATCGAGGCCGAGCCCGAATTGCTGAACAGGCGCTGGCCGCGCCTCAAGCGGCTGATCTGGAAGGGCAGGATGCAGGCCGAGGCATTGCCGCTGGCGACGATGCCGTCGGCGGGCAGGGCCTGGAACAGCGCTTCGACGGCGCTGTAGGGGTTGATGACGCCGGGTTCGCTGACATTGCCGGCCTCCAGCGCGGGATAGCGGGCGGCGATGTCGCGGCACCAGGCGGCCCAGGGCGCGAAGGCCGGCGCCGTGATGCCGGCGCGCAGGGCCTGGATGAAGGCCCTGGCGTCGGCGGTGATGGCCAGCGTGGGCTTGACCAGGGGCTTGTCGAGCTCGGCCGCGTCGATGTCGACCTGCACGACGCGGGCACCCTTGGCGAAGCTGCCCCAGTTGTAGCTGACCTGGCGGATGTTGAGCCGCGAGCCGATGACGATGACGAGGTCGGCCGCCTGCAGGCAGATGTTGCCGGCGCGCGTGCCGATGGTGCCGGGGCGGCCGGCGAACAGCGGGTGGTCGCTCTCGATGAGGTCATGCGTCCAGGCCGTCGTCAACGGGATGCCGCTGGCTTCGACGAGGTCGCGCAGCTCGTCCACCGCGCCGGCCAGGCGCACGCCGGTGCCGCCGAGGATCAGCGGTCGTTTGGCTTCGCGAATCCATTGCAGGACGGTGCTGATGTCCGGCGCAGCGGGCGCTTGTGCTGGCGCAGGTTCGATGAATTCAAAAGCCTCGGTCGACGACTGCAGGTCGATCGGGATGTCCAGCCACACGGGGCCGGGCCGGCCCTCGGTGGCGAGTGCGACGGCTTCGGGCAGGGCGCGCGCCAGTTCCTCCAGCGAGCCAATCGCCCAGGCCTTCTTGACGATGGGGCCGATCATGGCGGTGATGGGCAGTTCCTGGTCACCCAGTTGGCGCAGGCCCGGCACGGGCGTGTGCGCCAGTGCCGTCACGCGCTTGACCTGGCCGGACAGCACGATCATCGGGATGGAATCGGTGAAGGCGCCGAACACGCCGTTCAGTGCATTCAGCCCGCCGGGTCCGGTCGTCACGTTGACGATGGCCGGCCGGCCATCGATGCGGGCATAGCCCTCGGCCGCCATCGCGCAGGCCTGCTCGTGGTGCATGAAGCTGCACTTGAGCCCAGCTTGTGTGGCCAGCGCCTGGTTCAGGAACATCGCGCCGCCGCCGGTGACGGCAAAGACCTGGGCCAGGCCTTTGGACGCGAGATAGGCGGCAATGCGCTCCGCCGCGTTCACAGGCCGCCTCCGACAAAGCCGGCGATCTCGTCGGCCGCGTAATCGAGCTGGTCGTCGGACAGGCCCGGGTAGAGGCCGATCCAGAAGGTGTCGTTCATGACGATGTCGGTGTTGGTCAGCGGGCCGGCGACGCGGTAGTTGCGGCCCTGCATATAGGGCTGGCGTGTCAGGTTGCCGGCGAACAGCAGGCGGGTGCCGATGCGCTTGCTGTCCAGATGCGTGAGCAGGTCGACGCGGCGCAGATTGGCCTCGGGCTTGATCGTGATGGGAAAGCCGAACCAGGACGGGTCGCTGCCGGGTGTGGCCTCGGGCAGCAGCAGGAATTCCTGGCTGCCCTGCAGCCTCTCGTGCAGGCGCGCGAAGTTGCGCTTGCGCGCGGCGATGAAGCCGTCCAGCCGGTCCAGCTGCGCCAGCGCGCAGGCGGCCTGCATGTCGGTGATCTTCAGGTTGTAGCCGAGGTGGCTGTAGGTGTACTTGTGGTCATAGCCCTCGGGCAGCTGGCCCAGCTTCCAGCAATAGCGCTTGCCGCAGGTGTTGTCCTTGCCGGGCGCGCACCAGCAGTCGCGGCCCCAGTCGCGCAGGGACTCGGCGGCGCGGCGCAGGTCGTCGTTGTTCGTGAACACCGCGCCGCCTTCGCCCATGGTGATGTGGTGGGCCGGGTAGAAGCTCAGCGTGCCGATGTCGCCGAAGCTGCCCACGAGCTGGCCGTTGTAGGTCGATCCCAGCGCGTCGCAGCAGTCCTCCACCAGCCACAGGCCATGCTGCTTGCACAGGCGGGTGATGGCGTCGAGGTTGTAGGGGTTGCCCAGCGTGTGGGCCAGCATGATGGCCTTGGTGCGCGGCGTGATGGCGGCTTCGAGCTGGGCGACGTCGATGTTGTAGGTCGGCAGGTGCACGTCCACCAGCACGGGCACGGCGCCGCATTGCAGGATGGGGTTGACCGTGGTCGGGAAGCCGGCGGCCACGCCGATGACTTCGTCGCCGGGCTTGATCGCGCGTTCACCCAGCAGTGGCGAGGTCAGCGCCGTGAAGGCCAGCAGATTGGCCGACGAGCCGGAATTGGTCGTCAGCACATGCTTTGGCCCCAAGCGCTCGCCCAGGCGGGCCTCGAAGGCGGCGTTGAAGCGGCCGGTGGTCAGCCAGGCGTCGAGCGACGCTTCGACCATCAGCTTCATCTCCGGCGCGCCGACCACCTTGCCCGAGGGCGGGATGACGGTCTCGCCGGGCTGGAAGGCGGCGGGCGCAGGCGCCGCGGCGGCGTACTGCTCGACGAGCTGCAGGATCTGATGGCGCAGCTTGATTTGGTCGGGGTTCATTCGGACTGAGAGTAAGAGTCGATCTGCTGCAGCGTCAGCGCCTGCAGGTCCTGGCCCGCGCGGTGGGCCTGATGCCATTGCCAGGTGAGGCGCAGCGCCTCCGACAGCGTCAGCCGCCCCTGCCAGCCAAGCTCCTTGGCGGCCTTGCTGGAGTCCAGCAGCAGCACGCCGGCCTCGTGCACGCCGCTGCCGTCGCCCAAGGTCAGTTCGGGCAGGTCGGCGCCGTCGGCGCGCGCATGGGCCAGCAGCAGGCTGGCCACATTGCGCACCGGCTGGCCTTGCCCGTCGGCGGGGCCGAAGTTCCAGGCGCCGCCGAAATCCCGGGCGTCCGCCAGCAGGCCCTCGGCCAGCTTCAGATAGCCCGCCAGCGGCTCCAGCACATGCTGCCAGGGGCGCACGGCGCCGGGGTGGCGCAGGTGCAGGGGCGTGCCGGCATCGATGGCGCGCAGCAGATCGGGCACGAGGCGATCCGTGCTGATGTCGCCACCGCCGATGACATTGCCGGCTCGCGCCGTGGCCATCGGCAGGCCATAGGAGGCCGCATAGCTGGCCGCGACGATCTCGGCGCCCGCCTTGCTGGCGCTGTAGGGGTCGTGGCCGCCCAGGGCGTCGGTCTCGCGGCAGGGCGGGCCGAGGTCGCGGTAGCACTTGTCGGTGGTGACGACGACGGTGGCGCGCACGCCGCCGTACTGGCGCACGGCGTCCAGCAGATGGGCCGTGCCCATCACATTGGTGGCGAAGGTGCCCAGCGGGTCGGCATAGGAGGCGCGCACCAGCGGCTGGGCGGCGAGATGGAAGACGACCTCGGGCTGGGCCGTGATCAGCGCGTCCAGCAGCGTCGGCGCGTCGCGCACATCGGCCACCCAGTCGGCCTGCAGCACCTGGCGCACGCCGGCCAGCTCGTGGAAGCCGCCGGCCTCGGGCGCCAGCGCATAGCCGCTGACCTGGGCGCCCAGGCGCTTGAGCCACAGCGCCAGCCAGCCGCCCTTGAAGCCGGTGTGGCCGGTGACGAAAACGCGCCGGCCGGCCCAGGTGGAGGGGGTCACCACGTTTTCCACGGCGCCCGGCCTTCGGCCCAAAGGCGCTCCAGATGGGTGCGGTCGCGCACGGTGTCCATGGGCTGCCAGAAGCCCGGGTGTTCGTAGACGCCCAGCTGGCCGCGTTCGGCCAGGGTTTCCAGCGGCCTGGCTTCCCAGGCGTCGGCATCGCCGTCGATGAGGTCCAGCACCTCGGGATTGAGCACGAAGAAGCCGGCATTGACGCCGGCGCTCTCGCTCTGCGGCTTCTCGCGGAAACGCCGCACCAGGCCGGTGTCGGGGTCCACATCCAAGGCGCCGAAGCGGGCCGGCGGGATGGCGGTGGTGATGGTGGCCGCCAGGCCGCGGGCGCGGTGCTGGGCGATGGCCGCGGTCACGTCGACGTCGGCCACGCCGTCGCCATAGGTGAAGCAGAAGTCGGTCTCGTCCTTCAGATAGGCCGCCACGCGCTTGAGCCGGCCGCCGGTGCCGCTGTCATGGCCGGTGTCCACTAGCGTCACGCGCCAGGGCTCGGCGTGGCGCTCGTGCACCTCCATGCGGTTGTGGGCCAGGTCGAAGGTGACGTCCGAGCTGTGCAGGAAGTAGTTGGCGAAGTATTCCTTGATGACATAGCCCTTGTAGCCGCAGCAGACGATGAAGTCCTGGATGCCGTGGGCGGCATAGATCTTCATGATGTGCCACAGGATGGGCTGGCCGCCGATCTCGATCATGGGCTTGGGACGCAGATGGGTTTCCTCGGCGATGCGAGTACCCAGTCCCCCGGCAAGGATCACGGCTTTGGTCATCGAACGAGTTTAGGTCGACCCAGGGCATACCCCAGGCCGTCCGTCCGTGGAAAACGCCCTGCCGGCGGGACAATTCCGGCCTTCCGCGCGGGCTACCGCCCGCTCCCCGGTTTCACCTGGAACGACTGACGTGACTACCACCTCCCCCGTGGCCAACCCGGCCACGGCCGGCCGGACGCCGACCACCGCGGCGACCATCCTTGGCCAGCCCAACCAGCTTTTCGTCCTCTTCTTCGCCGAGATGTGGGAGCGTTTCTCCTACTACGGCATGCGCGCCCTGCTCGTGCTCTTCCTCGTCACGGAGGCCGCCAAGGGCGGCTGGGGCTGGAGCCGCGCCGAAGCCACGACCCTCTACGGCTGGTACACCGGGCTGGTCTACCTGACCCCCATCCTGGGCGGCTATATCGCCGACCGTCTGCTGGGCACGCGCCGCTCGGTGCTGCTGGGCGGCTTCATCATCGCGGCCGGCCATATCGCGCTGTTCATGGACACGGTGCCGATGTTCTACGCAGGCCTGGGCCTGATCGTCGTCGGCACGGGCCTGTTCAAGCCCAATATCTCGGCCATCGTCGGCCAGCTCTACGGCCCGGGCAACGAGAACGCCCGTGACGGCGGCTACACGCTGTTCTACATGGGCGTGAACGCCGGTGCCTTCTTCGGCATCCTGCTGTGCGGCTACATCGGCGAGAAGATCTCCTGGAACCTGGGCTTTGGCCTGGCCGGCGTCTTCATGATCCTGGGCGCCATCCAGTTCTGGCTCAGCCAGGGCATGTTCGGCAGCATCGGCGACAAGGTCGATGCCGAGCGCAAGGCCGAGCAGGCCAAGGTGGACGACACGCCCAGCCATGTCGTGGCCGACCGCCTGAAGGCGATCTTCGTGTTCTCCTTCTTCACCATCTTCTTCTGGTTCGCCTTCGAGCAGGCCGGCGGCTCCATGACCATCTTCGCGGCCGACTACACCGACCGCACGCTGGTCGGCACGGCCGGCTTCGCCTTCAAGATCGTCAACACGGCGATGACGCTGATCCCGGCGGCCATCCTGTCGTGGCTGCTGTTCAAGCTCTACCGCTCGACGCAGGGCCAGTTCGCCATGGCCAATGTGTCGCTGGCGGTGGCTTTCGCCATCATCTGGGGCCTGAGCCTGTGGATGCTGGGCCGCGAATTCGCCCTCGACCAGACCGAGGTGCCCGCCACCTGGTTCAGCGTGCTGAACAGCCTCTTCATCGTCGTGCTGGCGCCGATGTTCTCCAAGATGTGGGAGAAGCACTGGAACCCGTCCGGCCCGGTCAAGTTCGGCGTCGGCCTGGTGCTGCTGGGCCTGGGCTTCGCCGTGCTGTCCTATGGCTCGGCCGGCATTCCGCAGGGCGCCAAGACGGCCCAGGTCAGCATGATGTATCTGAGCCTGGCCTATCTGCTGCACACCATGGGCGAGCTCTGCCTGTCGCCGGTCGGCCTGTCCTATATCTCCAAGCTGGCGCCGACCCGCCTGCTCGGCCTGATGTTCGGCGTCTGGTTCCTGAACACGGCCATCGCCAACAAGATCGCCGGCTCCACCGGCTCCTACATCGACCACATCTCCAACCAGTACTCGATGTCGGTCTTCTTCCTGATCTTCACGGCCATCCCGATCGGCGCCGGCGTCGTGCTGATGCTGATGAGCCCGCTGATGAAGAAGTGGATGCACGGCGTGCATTGAGCCGGCATCTGCAGGGGGTGTGAACCCCTTGCGTCACGACCGAAAGCCGCCCGGCCTGCGCCCGGCGGCTTTTTTCATGGCTGTGTCGTCCGTGCCACTCCGCAATAGTGTGGATGGCGGCCCCTTGCCGCCCACCCATGCTGGCGCCCTGTCCATAACTCAGGGAGTCATCTCATGCGCCACTTCATGCGCCATGGCCTGCCGGCCGCGATTGCCTTGCTGACGCCCCTCGCCGTCGCCGCGGCCGAGGTGGGAAAGCCGGGCGAAGTCGAAGAGCTTCGCGCCCAGGTTCGCGCGCTGCAGGCTGCACTCGAATCGGTGACCCGGCGTATCGGCGCCATGGAAGCTGCAGCCACGACCCAGCGCAGGGACGCGGAAGGCCCCATCTTCACCGTCAATGACAAGGCGGCGACATCGGATCTCATCAATCGCTCGCAGGAGGCGCAGAAGATCGTGAACGCCCTCCAGAAGACGTCCAAGGATGTCTTTGCGAAAACGGACCCTGCCGTGGCCGAGGCGTTGAAGCGCCTGCACGCCGATCGGACCGCTGACAAGCCCTTGAACGTCGCGGCCTGGGAGGATGCCAAGGCGGCACACAGGACAGCGCTCGAAATCTCCGGGCTGATCCGCGATGCGCGCGGGGATGCCAACGATGTGATCGGCACCGCGCTCGATCTGAGCAAGTGCACCGTGGGGCAGCGGTGTCCCGAGCCCAAGACGGGAAGTCTCGCTGACGCCAACAAACTCATGGATGGCCTGATGGATCGCAACAAGCGTGTCCCGGTACTGTCCGAGTCGGCTCTTCGCGCCGCCTACCGCTTCGACGAGCGGCTGGCGGGGGCGAAGAGCGAAGAAGAACTCGGCGAGCTCATCGAGTTCCTCGCCTTCCTGGACAGCAACACGGACGCCCAGTCCCTGTTTGGCGGCGACGCCGTCCGGTTCTCGGCCGGGGTCAAGGGCACGCAGGCCAATCTGCGGCTCTTCGCGCTGCACCGCCTCGATCGCCGGTTCACCAAGGACCATGTGCTCAACATCAGCACGACGGCCAACGACGACGGTCCGACGCGCTTCTATTCCGACAGCGACGGCATCGCCTCCTCCACCAAGCTCACCTACAGCTACACGCTGACGCGGGCCAAGAAAAAGTCTGACAGCGTCTTTGGCCGTATGACGCAGTGGGGTGTGAACCTGACGGCAGGCCATGACAAGTTCGCTTACACCGAAGGCAAGGACGGTGCCGAGCGCACCACCACCCGCACCAGCGGCTCCCTCGGCACCAACCTGCTGGTCTTTGGCTTCAAGAAGAATGATGTGCACACCGCGGCGCTCAACTACGACTACGCCCACAAGCTGCCCGACCCGGCCTACAGCGTGCCGACGGTCCAGCGCGGCTGGCGACTGGGCTATGAGTACCGCCGCATCGCCGAGAGCTACGGCTTCGCGGCGGGCCTGAGCTACCAGCATCGGGACCGCCTGCTGGAAGTCGCTTTGCCCTTCTACCTCTTCCGCGACAAGTCGGATGACAAGACCCCCTTCACCGGCGGTGTCAGCCTGAACCACAAGCGCACCATCGGCCATGTCGACAGGCCGCTGCGGGACACCTCGGTCAGCGTCTTCGTCGGCGCTGCGCTGAGCCTGCTGGATTGAAGGCGGCCGGGCTGCGCCGGGCCTAACGGAACCGCCTGCGGGCGGTTTTTTCGTTTTTGTTCACAGTTCCGGACTGTTGACAAGGAATGTCAGCAGCCTGGTCGGGCTTTAGGTTTCGGGGTAACAGTGGCGCGGCGATGTGCTTACAGTCGCCGGCTTGCATTCGGAGCCCCCCATGTCCAAGAAGAATCTGGCGCTGACCCTGAGTCCCGTCCTCCTCGCCCTGCTCGCCGCCTGCGGCCAGAAGCCCGACGGCGCCGGCGGCCATGGCGGTCCCGGCGGCCCGCCGCCGGTGTCGGTGGCGCCCGCCACCCAGCGCCAGGTGCAGGAATTCGACGAGTTCACCGCCCGCCTGGAGGCGCCGGACACCGTCGAGGTGCGCTCCCGCGTCGCCGGCACCGTGGACGCGGTGCGCTTCAAGGAAGGCCAGCTGGTCAAGAAGGGCGAGCCGCTGTTCACCATCGATGCCCGCGCCTTCAAGGCCGACGTGGCGCGGGTGGAAGCCCAGATCGCCGCCGCCAGGACCCAGGCGGAACTCGCCAAGGCCGACCTGGCCCGCTCCGAGAAGCTGGTCAGCATCAACGCCGTCAGCCAGCAGGAGATCGACCAGCTGCGCTCGGCCCTGCGCTCCGCCGAGGCCAACCAGAAGGCCGCCGAGGCCGCCCTGGTGCAGTCCCGCCTCAATGTCGAATACGCCAGCGTGACCGCACCGGTCAGCGGCCGCACCTCGCGCGCCAACGTGACGCCGGGCAACCTCGTCGGCGTCGGCGACCCGGTGCTGACGACCGTCGTCTCCAGCGACAAGGTCTATGCCTACTTCGACGCCAGCGAGGCGACCTATCTGAAATACATGCGCGCCGCCCGTGACGGCAGCCGCCCCTCGTCGCGCGATACGCCCAATGCGGTGCAGATGGGCCTGTCCAACGAGCAGGGCTATCCGCACACCGGCAAGATGGACTTCGTCGACAACCGCCTGAATCCGGCCACCGCCTCCATCCGCGGCCGCGCCGTGTTCGACAACAAGCAGGGCCTGTTCACGCCGGGCCTGTTCGCCCGCATCAAGCTGATCGGCAGCGGCAGCTACAACGCCGTCGTCGTGCCCGACCGCGCGATCTCGACCGACCAGACCCGCAAGGTCGTCCTCATCGTCGGCGCCAACAACATCGTGCAGCCCCGCCCGGTCACGCCGGGCGCGCTGATCGACGGCATGCGCGTCGTCGAGGGCGTCAAGGCCGGCGAACTGGTCATCGTCGACGGCCTGCTGCGCGCCTTCCCCGGCGCCCCGGTCACGCCCCAGGTGCTGAAGGTCGATGCCAACGGCATGCCCATCCCGGCCGCCCCCCCGGGCCAACCTGGCGCGGCCCCCGCTCCGGCATCTGCTCCGGCCTCCGCCGCCTCGAAGTAATCCCAAGGCGGTAGCCCATGGACATCTCACGCTTCTTCATCGACAGGCCGCGCTTCGCGACCGTGTTGTCCCTCTTCATCTTCCTCATCGGCGCGCTGGCCATCCCGCTGCTGCCGATCTCGGAATACCCCGAGGTCGCACCGCCCCAGGTCGTCGTGCGCGCCCAGTACCCGGGCGCCAACCCGCGCGTCATCGCCGAGACGGTGGCCACGCCGCTGGAAGAGCAGATCAACGGCCTCGAGAACGTGCTGTATTTCGACAGCCAGGCCACCGGCGACGGCGGCATGACGCTGACGGTCACCTTCAAGATCGGCACCCACCCGGAAGCCGCCGAGACGGCGGTGCAGAACCGCATCAACCGCGCGCTGCCGCGCCTGCCCGACATCGTGCGCCAGATCGGCGTGACGACCGAGAAGGCCGCGTCCAACCTGACCATGGTGGTCCACCTGGTCAGCCCCGACAACTCGCGCGACGCCCTCTACCTGCGCAACTACGGCACGCTGAATGTGCGTGACGACCTGCTGCGCGTGCCCGGCATGGGCTCGGTGCTGAGCTTCGGCGCGGGCGACTACGCCATGCGCATCTGGCTGGACCCGCAAAAGCTGGCCGCCCGCAACCTGACGGCCGGTGAAGTCGTCGGCGCCATCCGTGAGCAGAACACCCAGGTCGCCGCCGGCGTGCTGGGCGCCTCGCCCTCGCCCAAGGGCACCGATTTCCAGCTGTCCATCAACGCCCAGGGCCGCCTGGCCACCGAGGAAGAGTTCGGCAACATCATCGTTCGCAGCGAGCCCAAGACGGGCGCCATGGTGCGCGTCAAGGACCTCGGCCGCGTCGAGATCAGCGCCAACACCTATGCGCTGCGCAGCCTGCTGAACAACAAGGAAGCCGCGGCCATCGCCGTCTTCCAGGCGCCCGGCTCCAACGCGCTGGCCATCTCGAACAACGTCCGCGAGACGATGGAGCGCCTCAAGCCCAGCTTCCCCAAGGGCGTGGACTACGACATCGTCTACGACCCGACGCGCTTCGTGCAGACCTCCATCGAGAAGGTCGTCAGCACGCTGTTCGAGGCCGTCGGCCTGGTGGTGCTGGTCGTCATCATCTTCCTGCAGACCTGGCGCGCCTCCATCATCCCGCTGGTGGCCGTGCCGGTGTCCATCGTCGGCACCTTTGCCGTGCTGCTGTTGCTGGGCTTCTCCATCAACACGCTGACGCTGTTCGGCCTCGTCCTAGCGATCGGCATCGTGGTGGACGACGCCATCGTGGTGGTCGAGAACGTCGAGCGCAACATCCAGGACGGCCTCACGCCGCATGCGGCGACGGTCAAGGCCATGCAGGAGGTCTCGGGTCCCATCATCGCCATCGCCCTGGTGCTGTGCGCGGTCTTCATCCCGCTGACCCTGGTGCCGGGCCTGTCGGGCCAGTTCTACAAGCAGTTCGCCGTCACCATCGCCATCTCGACGGTGATCTCGGCCTTCAACTCGCTCACACTCTCGCCGGCCCTCGCGGCCATCCTCTTGCGCCCGCATGACGCGCCCAAGGACGCGCTGATGCGCGGCATGGACAAGGTCTTCGGCCGCTTCTTCCACTGGTTCAACTGCTTCTTCCAGCGCCGCTCGTCGGACTATGGCCGTGGCGTCACCGGCATCCTGAAGCGCAAGTCGCTGGCCCTGATCGTCTATGCGCTGCTGCTCGGGGCCACGGCCCTGCTGATGGCGCGCATCCCCAGCGGCTTCGTGCCGGCGCCGGACAAGCAATACCTGATCGGCATCGCCCAGCTGCCGGCCGGCGCCAGCCTGGACCGCACCGAGGAAGTCATCCGCCGCATGAGCGAGATCGCGCTCAAGGTGCCGGGCATCAAGGACTCGGTAGCCTTCCCCGGCCTGTCGGGCGCCGGCTTCTCGGCGGCGCCCAATGAGGGCATCGTGTTCTTCGGCCTGGAGGACTTCGACAAGCGCACCTCGCGCGACCTCAGCAAGGAGGCCATCCTCGGCAAGGTCAATGGCGCCATCCAGGAGATCCAGGGCGCGCGCATGTTCGTCGTGCCGCCGCCGCCGGTCGACGGCCTGGGCATTGCCGGCGGCTTCAAGGTGCAGGTGCAGGACCGCAGCAGCCAGGGCGAGCAGGCCCTGTACGGCGCGGTCTGGGGCACGCTGGGCCAGGTCTATGGCAACCAGAACACCAGCATCGGCACGCCGTATTCCAACTACGACATCAATGTGCCCCAGCTGTTCGCCAACGTCGACCGCGTCAAGGCCAAGCAGATGGGCGTGCCGCTGGCCTCCATCTATGACACGCTGCAGATCAACCTGGGCTCGCTCTACGTCAACGACTTCACCAAGTTCGGCAAGACCTACCAGGTCATCGTGCAGGCCGACGCGCCCTTCCGCGCCAAGGCCGAGGACATCACGCAGCTGAAGACCCGCAACGAGGCCGGCGAGATGGTGCCGCTGGGTTCGCTGATGAGCGTCGAGCCGACCTTCGGCCCGACCCGCGTCACGCGCTACAACGGCTTCCCGTCGGCCGACATCAACGGCGCGCCCAAGCCCGGCTTCTCGTCGGGCCAGGCCGAGGCCGAGATCGAGCAGTTGCTCAAGACGCTGCCGCGCGGCTTCGGCTACGAGTTCACCGAGCTCAGCTACCAGGACCGCCTGACGCGCGACGTGACCGTGCCCGGGCTGAACATCAAGGTGCCGACGCTGGCCGCCGTGCTGGCCTTCTCGGTGCTGCTCGTCATCCTCGTGCTGGCGGCGCAATACGAGAGCTGGAGCCTGCCGCTGGCCATCATCCTGATCGTGCCGATGTGCATCCTGTCGGCGCTGTTCGGGGTGTGGATCTCGCACTTCCCGCCCTTCGCGCAGGCGGGGGACCTGAACATCTTCACCCAGGTGGCCTTGGTCGTGCTCGTGGGGCTGGCGTGCAAGAACGCCATCCTGATCGTCGAGTTCGCCAAGGAGCTGGAGGAGCACGGCAAGTCGGTCTACGACGCCGTCATCGAGGCCTGCCGCCTGCGCCTGCGCCCCATCCTGATGACGTCCATCGCCTTCTGCGCCGGCGTCATCCCGCTGATCCTGGGCAGCGGCGCCGGCAGCGAGATGCGCCGCGCCATGGGCATCGCCGTGTTTGCCGGCATGCTGGGCGTGACCTTCTTCGGCATCTTCCTGACGCCGGTCTTCTACACGCTGCTGCGCAAGGGCACCGAGAAGCGCCGCGCCCGCGCCGCCGCGCTGCGCGCCCAGGTCGAGGCCTCGGCCCATGCCTTCCATCCTGGCATCGACGATGCCGCCCCCAAGAAGGAGGGCCACTGAAATGCTGGTCCGTCTGACCCCCCTCGCTTTCGCCGTCGCACTGGCCGGCTGCGCGGCCCCCGGCCTGTCCAAGGGACCGGCCAACCTGGCCCCTGAGAAATTCGCCCAGCTGCCGGCCGCCAACCCCGGCGCGGCGACGATGACGCAGGCCTTTGTCGACAGCGCGCAATTGCAGCGCGTCGTCGACGAGGTGCTGGCCAACAACCGCGACCTGCGCGCCTCGGCCGCCCGCCTCAAGCAGGCCGAGGCCCTGGCCACGGCCGCTGGCGCCCAGCGCCTGCCCGCCGTCGGCCTGGGCGCCAGCGCCAGCCGCCAGCGCGCGCCCAACGAACAGGGCCAGTTCAACAACTTCACCAGCTACGGCGTCAATGCGACGGCGGCCTGGGAGATCGACCTGTGGGGCCGCGCCGCCGCCAATGCCCAGGCCGCCAGCTACGACGCGCAAAGTGCCGCGCTGGACCGCGACGCCGCCCAGCTCAGCCTGGCCGGCACCGCGCTCAATCTGCAGACCCAGCTCATCGGCCTCGGCCATCGGCTCAAGCTGGCCAAGGAGACCGTGGTCGTGCAGAACCAGCTGCTCGATCTGGTGAAGGCCCGCGTCGGCGCCGGCCGTGGCACGGCACTCGACCAGGCCCGCGCGGAGGCGCTGGTGGCCCAGACCTCGGCCAGCGTACCGGCCCTGCGCAATGCCGCCTGCCTGACCCGCCTGCAGCTCGACGTGCTGCGCGGCCAGCCGCCGGCCGATTGCGACAAGGCCGACAGCGACCCGCTGCCCGCCATGCCCGAGCCCCGCCTCGTCAGCCTCGGCACGCTGCCCGATCCGGCCGGCCTGCTGGCGCAGCGCCCCGACGTGAAAGCCGCGGCCACGCGCGCCCAGGCGGCCGCCTCGCGCGCCCATGTCGCCTGGGCCGCGCGCTGGCCCAGCATCGGCCTGACCGGCCAGATCGGCTGGAGCGCCGGCAGCGCCTCAGACCTGTTCAAGAGCGGCACGCAGATCCACAGCATCGCGGCGGCGCTGAACTGGAACTTCCTGGACTTCGGCGCCCGCAAGGCCGAGGAGAGCGCGGCCCGCGCCGGGTTTGAAGCGGCCGTCGCGAACGCCGAGCAGGCCCAGCTGGTGGCTCTGCAGGATGCCCAGGGGGTCCTCTCCACGCTGCGCGAGACCGAGCTGCAGGCCACGGCCCAGGCCACGGCCGCGGACGCGACCGTGCGCGCCCGCGAACTGGCCCTCAAGCGCTTCGATGCCGGTGTGACCGACTTCTATGCCCTGCTCCAGGCCGAGCAGGACCGCCTCGCGGCGGCGGATGCGCTGATCCAGGTGCAGACCCAGCGCGCGGCTGCGCTGCTGGGCGTGCACAAGGCGTTTGCGGCCCGCCTCACGGCGTCCGCGCCCTAGGAAGCCGCGACGATACGTGCCGCCAGCTGCATGACGCTGCGGCGGTAGGTGTCGGCCAGCGCATCCGCCTGCAGGCTGCAGGGCAGGCTCAGGTCGGCCGAGCCGGGCGCCGGCAGCGTGGTGTCGCGCGGCGCTTGCAGCGGCAGCCAGTGCCAGCGGGCGCGCAAGCGCAGCTGCAGCCCGGCGCCATCGGGCCGGGCCAGCCATTCGTCCACCTGCACGACGAGGCGCAGCGACTCGCCGTCGGGCGTGTTCTGCTTGCCGACGGTGACGGGGTAGGGCTGGCGCAGCCGCCACAGGTCCTCGGCCAGCAGCCGCGGCAGCGCCTCGCGCAGCGGCTCGGCCCAGCGTGCCTCGGGCAGGGGACGCAGGCCGGCACTGCCTTCGGCAACCAGGATCTCGTCCCGGTCCAGCAGGTCGGGCAGGGCCAGCTGCGGGCTCAGCACCCAGGCACGGCTGTCCTGGCCGGGCTTGGCGTCCGGCGGCAGCGGCGGCGTGCCGGTCAGGCCATAGAGGCGGCGCGGCGGCGTGTTGCGCGTCGAGCAGCCGGTGATGAAGGTCGCGGCGGCCAGCATCAGCAGGCCGCGGCGGCGCGGGTCCAGGGCGGTCGTCGTCATTTGGCAGCCTCCGGCGCGGCGGGTGGGGGAGCATCGGGCTGGCGGCCCAGCAGCAGCTGCTGCGGCTGGGCATCCAGCGAGCGGGCCAGCTGGCGCAGCGCCCGCGCCGCCTGCGACAGCTCGCGCATGGTGCGTTCGGTCTGCTGCAGCAGCGGGCCGTCGCCGTCGGCGGCTTCGCGCAGCGAGGCGCTGGCCTGGGCCAGCTCGTTGACGGCGCGCTGCACGTCGCGCACGGTCGGTCCCTTGGGGTCGAGCAGCTCGCTGGCGCGGTCGGCGCCGGTGCCGAGCTTGTCGGCGGCACTCGACACCTTGTCGCCCGCGCGGTCCACGCTGGCCATCGCGCTCTCGGCGCTGCGCGTCAGCGGCGCGGCGCGGCGGTCCAGCTGGGCGGCCAGGCTGCGGGCATGGGTGGCGGTGGCGGCGAAGTCCTTCAGGCCCTGCTTGAGTTCCGGTGCCGCGATCAGCTGGCGCGCCGAGTTGGCGATCTGGCTGAGGTCGTCGACGATCTTCCTCAGGTCCACGCTCTCGAGCTGGTCCTTCAGCGCCTGGAAGGCCGTCGCGCTGGTCGGGATCTCGGTGGCGTCGCCCTTGTAGCCGCCGTGCAGCTTGCCGGCTGGCTTGGTGCGGAAGTCCAGGTCGATGTAGAGCTGGCCGGTCAGCAGGCTTTGCGTGCCGAGCTGGCCGGTCAGGCCGCGTTTGATCAGCGTGGGCAGGGCGTGGCCGATGTCGTCGTTGCCCATGCGACCGTCCAGGCCGCGCACGGCGTCGGCGTCGAGGTCGGCGATGACGGGGATGGCGAAGGTGTCGGACTTGCTGTCGTAGTGCACGGTGATGTCGGTGACGTCGCCGATGCGCACACCGCGGAAGACGACCGGCGCGCCCTTCTGAAGCCCGAAGACCGAGCCGGAGAAGAACATCACGACGCGCTCCGGCTGCTTGAACCAATGCCGGCCGGGCAGGGCGATCAGCGCGATGGCCAGCAGGGCCAGGGCCGACACGACGAAGGCGCCGATGACCAAGGGGCTGGCGCGGCGGCGTTTGGACGTGCTCATGCCGCCTTCCTTTCGGTGTCGGCCTGGCCGCGGGTCAGGAACTCGCGCACCGCGTCCGGCCCGTGGTCGCGCAACTCGGCGGGCGGCCCGAGCGCCGTCGCCGTGTGTGCCTCGACATCGAGGAAGAGCACGCGGTCGGCAACCGCGAACAGGCTCTCCAGCTCGTGCGTGACCAGCACGATGGCGCGGCCGAGTTCGTCCTTGAGCTTCTTGATGAGGCCGTCCAGCCGCGCCGAGGTCAGCGGGTCCAGGCCGGCCGAGGGTTCGTCCAGGCACAGCAGCGGTGGGTCCAGCATCAGCGCGCGAGCGATGGCCGCACGCTTCCTCATGCCGCCCGACAGCGCGGCCGGTTCGGCGTCGAAGGTGGCGGGGTCGTCGAGGCCGGCCAGCGCGAGCTTGAAGCGTGCCTGGCGCTCGCGCTCGGCTTCGTCCTGCTCGGTGTAGAGCTCCAGCGGCAGCATCAGGTTCTCGCCGACCGTCATGCTGCTCCACAGCGCACCGGCCTGGAAGGCCACGCCGATCTCGCGCCGCGGCGGGTCGTCGCCATGCACGTCGCGCTCCTCGCCATTCGCCGTCCACAGCACGCGGCCGGTGCGCGGCGTCTGCAGGCCGATCATGTGGCGCAGCAGCGTGCTCTTGCCGCAGCCGCTGGCGCCGACGATGGCCAGCACCTCGCCGGCCTTGACCTCGAAGTTCAGGCCGTGCTGCAGCTCCCTGCCGCCGGCATGCAGGCTGAGGTTCTCGACCTTCATCAGCACTTCGTCGGCCATCACACGTCCAGACGTTGGAAGATGACGGTCAGCAGCGACGCAGCGATGACCATCCACACGATGGCCTGCACGACGGCTGCCGTCGTCGCCTCGCCCACGGCCTGGGCACTGCGGCCGGCATTCAGGCCCTGGCGGCAGCCGGCCAGGGCGACCAGCACCGCATAGACGCTGCCCTTGAGCAGGCCGACGAAGAGGTCCCAGCCCGCCAGCGCCTCGCGCGTCGTTGCCAGATAGGCGGCCGGCGGCACGTCGTAGAGCACGACGGCTACTGCCCCACCCACGGCCAGGCCGGCCACGCCGGCGCACAGCGTCAGCAGCGGCCCGGTGACGAGCAGGGCCAGCATGCGCGGCAGCACCAGGTGCTCGACCGGGTCGACGCCCAGTGTCGTCAGCGCGTCGATCTCCTCGCCGGCGCGCATGCTGCCGATCTGGGCCGCGAAGGCCGCACCGACGCGCCCGGCCAGCACGATGCCGACCACCAGCGCCGCGATCTCGCGCACCACGCCGATGGTGACGAGGTTGGCGATGAAGCTCTGCGCGCCGAAGCGCTGCAATTGCTCGGCGCCCATATAGGCCACGATGAGGCCGACCAGCGAGCTGACCAGCAGCACGATGGGCAGGCTGCGCGGGCCGGTCTGCTCGATCTGCCACAGCCAGTCGCTCATGCGCATGGCGGTGCGGCCGCGTGCCAGCCGGCCGACGGCGGCCAGCGTGTCGCCGATGAAGACCAGGGTCTTGCGCCATTCGGGATCGGGGGCTTCTGCTTCTTCCTCTTCGGCCTTCTTCTTGGGCGCCTGGGTATGAGGCAGGCTCAGCCCCAGCAAGGGCTGCAGGCCGCGCGGCAGTCCCGCCAGGTCCAGTTGCACGCCACCACGCGCCAGCGGCGCCAGCAGTTGCCACAGCGCGCCGGCCAGCGGCGGCTGCCAGTGCGACAGGGCCGAGCTGTCAAACCCCAGCCGTGTGCCGTCGGCGACCGGCAGTTCCGCGGGCGGCTTGGGCAGGTCCACGTCGCCGCCGTCGCCCGCCAGCACCAGCCGCCACTGCTGCCCCTCGCCCTCCCAGCGCGCCTCGTCCACGCCGACAGCGTCGGACGAAGGCAGGGGGGAGGAGGCGGCAGGGGACATGACGCTGCATGCTCTGTCCCGGCTGCCCGTTCGCGGCCCGGACGCCGACGGCGCGATTTGTAGGACGGCGCGCCGCCGCGGGCGGGTTGTCGGTGCGGACCGACACGCCAAAGGCGGCCCGGACGACCGCGCGTGCGCGCAGCGGCGACGAAAGTTGTAGTCAGCCCACTCGATTCAGGAGCCCGCCATGAAATCCACCGCCAAGACACCCGCTCAGGGAGACGGCCTGCAAGGCGAAGGCAACTACGACGCCGCCCGCCGCCACCGTGAATCGGCCGAGAAGTTTGTGAAGAGCGGTGCCGTCGAGCCCGCTGCGCGCGAGGCTGCGCCTCACAGCATCGACGAAGCACGCGAGTTGCGTGAGGCCGAAGAAGCTGGCAAGAGCCACGCCAAGCGATGAGCAAGACCATCAATCCCGATGCCGCCCGGCCCGAGGGCAAGCCCTCGCTGCCGCATGAGCGCGATCAGCAGAACACCGCGACCAACCCCGAGCCGGACCCGCAGGTGAAGCGCGCCGCGCGGGATCTCAAGCAGGGCCAGGTCGACACCGACCTGCGCGCCACGCCGGGGCTGGACGCCGATCGCCGTGGCGACATGGTGAAGGGTGGCGAGCATGGCGCGGGCGACCAGAAGGGGCGCCCGGGCCGTTGAGCTGCCGTGCGCTAGTCGCTGATGAGCAGTTCGCGGGCGCGCCAGGCGGCCTTGGCCTGCTCCATGACGACAAGCGCCAACAGCAGCAAGACGACAAAGGCGGCACCGCTGGCGATGCGCTGGCCGGTGTTGTCGGCGGTCAGGCACAGCCAACCGGTGACAACGGTCATCAGGCAGAGGAAGGGCGCCATCAGCAGCCACATGGAACCGGTCAGCAGGACTTCGCCGTTCACATGGTTCTTCCAGCCCGCGATGGACTGCCAGCTGCCCGGCGTTCTGAGCACGACAGTGACGCGGTCCCCGACCTCCAGCCGGGGTGAGCCAGGCAACTCCACGGAGAGATGACGTTCCCCATCCGCGATGCAGGAGAACTGCACATGCGGATAGTTACCGCTGCTGCGATGCTGAACGTCGAAGACGCGCTCAAGCTGGACGGTGAGGACTTGCACGGGAGTGAGGCGGGGCGATCGCGAATGGATGCAGTCTCGCCGATGCGGCGCACCAGGCGGCTAGGACGCGGCCAGCCGCTGCACCACCTGGTTGCGGCCTTGGGCCTTGGCCTGGTAGAGGCCGGCGTCGGCGCGGTTGAGCAGGGTGTCCAGCGTGTCCTCGGCTCTTGCCGTCGCCACGCCGATGCTGACGCGGTAGCAGGGCAGCGTCGCCTCTTCACAGGCACTGGCGCGGATGCGTTCGGCCACCGCCAGGGCCTGGGGTCCGTCGGTGTCGGGCAGCAGGGCCACGAATTCTTCGCCGCCATAGCGGCCCAGCACGGCCGGCCGGCGCAGCACGGCGTGGGCGCGTTGGACGAAGTCCGCCAGCACGCGGTCGCCCACCAGATGGCCGTGGGCGTCGTTGATCTGCTTGAAATGGTCCAGGTCCAGCATCAGCACCGACAGCGGGCGGCCCTGGCGCCGGGCGCGTGACAGCTCCGCCTCGCCACTGGTGAACAGCGCGCGGCGCGTCAGCGCGCCGGTCAGGCTGTCGTGGGTGATGAGGCGCTCCAGCTCCTGGCGCAGATGCTCGGCAGCCATCAGCACCGTGCCTATGCTGGTCAGCAGCGTGCCGAAGGCCAGGCCCAGCAGATAGACGACCTGCATGGGCGACGGCGTGAACAGGCCTTCCTGCGGCTGCATGAAGGGCGCCGTGACCGCGCGGGCCAGGATGATGGTGCTGCTGACCAGCAGGGCGACGATGGTGAAGCGGGTGGCGAAGCTGTGCACCGGCCGGTTCCAGATGAAGTGCGCATGCCAGCCGCCGACGCCGCCGAGCAGCACGCCCATGAACAGCACCCGCCAGCCATAGGGCCCGGTGAAGAAGTGCATGAAGCCGACGATGCCCAGGCCGATCAGCCACAGCAGCCCGGTGGCGCGCCGCGACAGCGGCCGCTCGAAGAAGCGGTAGCTGCCCGCCACGAAGAGCACGGCGCCGGCGAACATCAGCGCATTGGCCAGGCCCAGGGACAGCAGATCCGGCAGCTTGCCACGCAGCGTGAACAGCACCGCCGATGCGAAGGCCACCAGCGGCGCGGCCGCCCAATGGCCCAGGCCGTGGATGGACGGCGGATAGCTGCGGCGCTGGAAGAACATGACCAGCGCCATCAGGCAGCCCATCACCCCGGTGACGCCGCTGATGGTGCGAAGCTGCAGCATGTCCAGCACGATTGGCCTTCCTCCCGCCGATTCGCGAGTCTAGGGGCCGGGACGGTGGAGCCCGGATGGGAATAGTGCGCAATCCGGGTTGATGCGTCACCCGGATCGGGGCTGGCTGGGGGCAAAGCGCCGCGCCACACTGCGCGCCCCTTTGCCCGCCGCCCCGCCTTGATCTGCCTTGACGCGCCCCCGCCCGAGCCCTGCGTTGCGCATTGGCGCCAGCAGTTCCTGCGTGAGCTGGCGCAGCCGCTGGTGTGGGTGGAGGGCCTGTTCGACCGCCAGCCCGACATGGTCTTCTCCATCAAGGACCGCAGCGGCCGCTATGTGTCGATCTCGCAGGCCTGCGCCGAGCGCTGCGGCCTGGTGCACCAGGGCGACGCCATCGGCCGCACCGCGCGCCAGCTCTTCCCGGCCCACATGGCTGAGCGCTACATGGCCCAGGACGAACAGCTGTTCCGCACGGGCGAGCCCGTGCTCGACAACCTCGACCTGACGCTGTTCCCCAACCGCGAGCCGGGCTGGTGCCTCAGCACCAAGCTGCCCCTGCATGACCGGGCGGGCAACGTCATCGGCCTGGCCTGCCTGTCGCGCGACCTGGAGGAGCCCAGCCGCTCCGGCATGGTCGATGCGCGCATGGCGGCCGTCGTGGACCTGATGCAGGCGCGGCATGCCGAGCCGCTGGGTGTCGAGATGCTGGCCGACCATGCCGGGCTCAACGTCGCGCAGTTCGAGCGGCGCATGAAGAAGATCTTTCGCCTAAGCCCCAGCCAGTACCTCACCAAGCTGCGCATCGACGCCGCGGCGCGGCTGCTGCAGGCCAGCGACCGGCGCATCAGCGACATCGCGCTGGACTGTGGCTTCTGCGACCAGAGCGCGCTGACCAAGCAGTTCCGCGCCTTGACCGGCCTGACGCCGCTGGCCTTTCGCCGCTGGGTGCGCGGCATCCATCCCGAGGCGTGACGTCTTGTATCCGCGCCCCGCGTGGCGCGCCTGGGGCCAACCCGGCCCAGGACAACCCGCGCGGCGCCCATTGAAGCCGCGCTGAGGCCGCGCCTGCGGCCAGGTGCAGCACCTCGCCGATCGCAGCGAATCCGCACAAGACGGGTCGCCGGGCCGCGCGTACGTTGCGCCCCCGCTGCATCGCCACATCACCGGCAGCGGCGTCAACACAGGAGACACCCATGAAGACCTTGCACCGCCTGGCAACGAGCCTGGCGCTGGGCGCGCTGGCCACGCTGGCCCACGCCCACGAAGAACCCAGGCAGCAGGCGCCGCGCCCCAGCCAGCGCAGCGCCCTGCCACCCTCGCCCGAGCAGACGCAATACCGGCTGCTGACGCCGCCGCGCGATGCCGTCAAACCCGTCACCGGCCGCGTGAAGGCGCTGGCCGCGGCGCGGCCCTGCGAGGACATGAACGTGATCGCCGGCCTGCAGGGCAGCGCCCTGGCCGACTACATCGCCAGCCTGCCGTCCTTCGACTGCCACTACGGCCTGTTCTCCCTCGGCGGCGCACGCGCGGCCACCGTCTTCAGCGCCGCCAACGCGACGGCCGTCGCGCAGCGCTTCGCGCAGGAGTCCGCCAGCTACGACGCGACCAACATCCGCCTCGTCAACCTGGCCCTCTATCTGCGCGCCGGCTACTACGTCGCGAGCGGCGGCAATGGCCCGGCCCTGCCGGCCGGCGTGCGCGACCTCACGCGCAGCGCCATCGGCGGCCTGATCGACGGCGGCCGGCTGATGCGCAGCAACGCGCCCGGCTACACGACGGCCGGCGAGGTGATGACGCTGATCACCAACCAGAACGACGAGCTGTACTACATGCCCCGCATGCGCGGCCTGGTCACGCGCTTCACCAACACGCCGGCCAACCCGAGCGCCGCGCAGGCCCTGAGCGACCGCACCGTGGGCGCGGGCTTCACCGGCGTGCTGACGGTCATGTACTACGTGCACTGGCGCGACGGCGCCACGGCCGCGCTGCAGAACGACGCCAGCTACACCCAGGCCCTGTACGGCTTCGTGCGCGGCAACCGCGCCTCACTGCTGGGCACGGCCAACGACTATCAGCTCAACGACGCCCTGCGCGAGGCGCTGCGCTATGGCCAGTACCCGGCCCTGCTGCCCACGGTCAGCCAGCAGATCCGCGACACGCTGGCCAACAGCCGGCCGGGTGACAACAGCGTCTCGCTGTGGGCCGCCGCGGCCGAGGCCGTCAGCTACTACGACAACGCCAACTGCGCCAGCTACGGCACCTGCAACTACAAGGCGACGCTGGCCGATGCGGTGCTGAAGTTCTCGCAGAGCTGCAGCAGCACGCTGCGCGTGCGCGCCCAGTCGCTCACCGCCGCGCAGTTCAGCGACAGCTGCAGCCAGCTGGCCGCCGAGGAGAGCTATGCCCACACCATGCTGAAGACCCAACGCAAGCCGGTCGCCAATGACAACAACGGCGCGCTGGAAGTGGTGGTGTTCGACGACTACGCCAACTACCAGAAGTACGCCTCGCTGCTCTACGGCATCAGCACCGACAACGGCGGCATGTACCTCGAAGGCAACCCCGCCGATGCGGCCAACCAGGCACGCTTCGTCGCCTACAAGGCCACCTGGCTGCCCGACTTCCAGATCTGGAACCTCAAGCACGAGTACATCCACTACCTCGACGGCCGCTTCGACATGGCCGGCGACTTCGCGCTGGGCACGTCCAAGCCCACGGTCTGGTGGATAGAAGGCATTGCCGAGTACCTCTCGCTGGGCAACAACAACCAGGCCGCCATCGATGCCGCGCGCACGGGCCAGTACAAGCTCAGCGACATCTTCGGCAACACCTACGACATGGCCGACTACGTCAGCCGCGCCTACCGCTGGGGCTATATGGCCACCCGCTTCATGGTCGAGCGCCATCGCAGCGACGTGGACGCCACGCTGGCCTTGTTCCGCCAGGGCGACTACGCCGGCTACCAGGCGCGCATGCAGGCCATCGGCACGCGCTATGACGCCGAGTTCGCCAGCTGGGCGGCCAGCGCCACCACGGCCGGCCAGCCCCCGCTGCCGACGGAACCCAATCTGCCCGCCTGCAGCGACAAGCCCACGCCGTATCTGGGTCGCAACTGCACCCTCCCGCTGCCCACGGCCACGGTCAACTATCTCTACCTGCGCCTGCCGGCCGGTGCAAGCAATGTGCGCATCGCCACCAGTGGCGGCAGCGGCGACGTGAGCCTGTCGGTGGACTATGGCCGTTGGCCGACTGCAAGCCAGTACCTGGCGCGCTCCGCCCAGCCCGGCACGGCGCAGAGCGTCAGCATCGGCCAGCCCGCTTCGTCCGACTGGTACTACGTCGTGCTCGGTTCCAAGAACGCGAGCGCCAGCTACAGCGGCGTGCGCATTGCCGCCACCTACGACATGCCGGCGCCCTGACGCGCTGGAGCGAAGCGCGGCCCCGCCGGGGCCGCGCTCAGCCGTCCGTGTCGGCGCGTGCAGATCGACACCGACCTGCGCGCCACGCCGGGCCTGGAAGCCGAACTGCGGCGGCATGGTCAAGGGCGGCGGCGCCCAGAAGCCCAAGCGCTAGTTCGGCAAATCGATCAGCTTGTAGTCGCTCTGCGCTCGCAACCCGTCGCTGGAAATGCTCATCGACAGCAGCGGGAAGCTGGGCAGAAAGGCCTGGCTGTCGAAGGAGGCGTCCTTCCAGGACCTCTGCAGGCTGCCGTCGGCGCGCAGCAGCCACAGGTCCGCGCTCGGGCCGGAGGACGAAGGGCTGGTGCCGACCAGCATGCGACCGTCGCTGCCCAATGCCCAGGCGATCTTCGAGTGGAAGGTGAGTGCGTTCAAGGCGTCCCGGATGGGGCTGGGCGCGGCAATCAGCGCGCTGTCCGTGCTGACAAAGACGTCGAAGCCACCCATGACGCCGCCGCCGGGCATGGCTTGTGGCGAGCTTCCCGGCGCCCGCGCGACGCGGGCGAAGACCGTGCCTTTCGAATTGACCGCCGGGCGCACTTGCAGCAGCTCCCGCGCCGAGCCGTCGCTTTGGCCGGCGTAGATGAAGCGACCGTCCACGCTGGGGACGAGGTTCAGCAGGTGCAGCCCTGCGCCCTCCAGGGTCAGACTCGCTTCCTTGGCCCCTGTTTGGGGATTCAGCAGCGTTGAGACGCCGATGGTGGAGAGCGGTCCGTCATTGGCCAGCAGCATGCCGCGGCCGCTGAGGCGGAAGAAGGCAATCCGCCCGGCGCCGAAATTGGTGAACAAGCCGTCCAGGCTTGCGACGCTGAAGGATCTGTCGATGCGGGAGCGCTGCAGGTCGATGACGTGGATGCTTTTGCTGCGCTGTTCCAGTGCATACAGCTCGCGGCCGTCGTCGCTGACTGCCAGGCTGAGGATGCTGCCGCGCAAACTGCCGGTGGTTTCGCCCAGCAGCGGCCATGTCGCCAGCAGTTCGCCGGTATAGAAATGGCGCGCAATGATCCTGTCGGTGTAGCTGGCATAGAGCACCGGGCGGACGGGGTCGACCGCCGCGCTCCTGCCATGCAAGGCCGCCTCGGCGTCATGGCTGTGGGGCCGCTGCGCCATTTCGGCGGCCCGCGCGCCGCGCGTGACATACAGGCCTGCGGTGAGCGTCTGCGTGCCGGTGATGCGCGGGTTGTCGGAACGCACCGTCACGGTGGCCACATGCTGGCCTTCCGCCAGGCCGCTGTCGTTCGCTGCCAGGGTCAGGGTGCCCCCCGAGTTTCCAGAAGCCGTGACTTGCAGCCAGCCCGCGTCGCTGGTGGCGGTCCATGAGCTGGTGCTGCTGACGGTGTCGCGAACCTTGACCGCCTGGCTGAGCCGCTTGCCATGGGGTGCCGCCGCGAACGCGACGCCATACTGCGACAGCTCCAGCGCGGGCGTCGCAGCGGCGGCGCGCAGCTTGAGGTTGACGTCGACGGTCTTGGGGCTGCCCGGCACCTCGCGCGTGCACTTGCTGTCGAAGCAGGCGCGCACCGTGATGCGATCCTTGTAGCTCCCCGGCTGGAGCGCTGTCCATGGGCGGGGGTTCACGGTCAGCTTGCCGGTCGTCGCGCCGGTCAGCTCGAACTGGGCGGAACTGATCGCGACATCGGTGTGTTCCACGAACAGCAGGACGGGCTCGCTGGCGCCGTTGATGGCCCCCGTGATGGCCAGCGGACCCGCGGGCTCGGCTTCTTCGATGTCCCAGTCCAGGGCAGTCTGATCCAGTGTCAGGCCTTGGGCCGGCGTAACACTGCCGCCACCCGGGGCCGCCCCGCCGCCGCCGCCCCCACATGCGGCCAATGCCGCGCAGGCCAATGCCAGCCAAAACCGAGACATCATTTTTCTCCCTGCTGCGCCGCGTCTTGTGCGGGTGCTGGCGGGTGTGACGGTAGCAGAGCGGCGCGGCCGTTTTGTGGCGAGTGGTCCTGAATTCGGGGTGGATGCCGGCCGCGCCGATCGGCTGGGCGATAACCTCTGGCCATGCCCCTGCTGCCGCGCCGCTGGCGCCTTCCCTATTTCGCCGTGCTGGCCGTCATCGGCCTGCTGCTCAGCATTTCGGCGCTGCAGACCTACCGGCTCACGGGGCGCGGCCACCCCTGGGAACCCTTTCTGTGGGAGTTCAGCTCCGTCGTGGTCATCGGCGCGCTGGCCCTGGGCGTGCACGCGTTGATGGGGCGGCTGCGGGGAAGGCCCTGGCTGCGCCAGCTGGCGGCCCATGCGGTGGCGATGCCGCTGTTCAGCCTCGTCCACGTCGGCGGCATGTTCGGCCTGCGCTTTGCGGTCTACGCGCTGGCGGGCGTGGGCTACCACCCCGATGACCTGCAGACGGTGCTGGTCTACGAGGGCGGCAAGGACGCGGTCAGCTACCTGAGCTTCTGCCTGATCTCGCGCGGCGTCTGGATGGCGCAGGCGGCCGCGGCGCGTGCCCAGGAGCTGGACCGGGCGCGCCGCGAACTCGCCGAGGCGCGGCTGGCCCGCCTGGCCGACCAGGTGCAGCCGCACTTCCTGTTCAATACGCTGAACCTGATCTCCTCCGTCATGTACGAGGACGTGACGCGGGCCGACCGGCTGCTGTGCCAGCTGGCCGACCTGCTGCGCCAGACCCTGGCGGCCCAGCAGCGCGTCGAGCATTCGCTGCGCGAGGAGCTGGCCCTGGTGCAGCCCTTCCTGGCGCTGATGCAGGCCCGCTTCGGGCCGGAGCGGCTGGTCGTGCAGATCGAGGCCGATGCGGGCGCCGCTGAATGCCGGCTGCCGGCCCTGCTGCTGCTCGCGCCGGTGGAGAACGCCGTCAAGCACGACGTGGCGCGGCATCGCGGCCGTGTGACGGTCAGCGTGCGGGCCGAGCGCGCGGGCGGGAGGCTGCGGCTCAGCGTCAGTAACCACGGTGACACGTCGGTGCCCGAGTCGCCACCCGACCCCGATGGCGGCTTCGGCCTGCGCAATCTGCGCGAGCGGCTGGCGGCGCGCTATGGCGACGCCGCCCGCATCGAGTTCGGTCCGAGCGGCTCCGGCATGGCGCTGAACCTGGAGCTGCCGTGCGAGTGCTGATCGTCGACGACGAGCCGGCCGCCCGCGCCAAGCTGCGCCGCCTGCTGGCGGCCGAGGCCGATGTGGCCGAGCTGCTGGAAGCGCCCGACGCACCGGCGGCCCTGGCCCTGGTGCGGGGCCTTGCCACGCCGCCCGACCTGGCCCTGCTCGACATCGAGATGCCCGGCGGCAACGGCGTGCAGCTGGCCGCCGCGCTGCGCGAGGCCGGCGTGCGCTGCGTCATCTTCTCGACGGCCCATGCCGAACATGCGCTGCGGGCTTTCGAGCTCGCGGCCCTGGACTATCTGCTCAAGCCCTACACGGCCGAGCGGCTGTCGCAGGCACTGGCGCGCGTGCGCGAGCTGCTGGCGCGGCCGGTGGCGCCGGTCGGCGAATGGTGGGTGGACGGGGAGCGCATCCAGCTTGCCGACGTGCAGTGGATCTCGGCCGCCGACAACTACATCGAGCTGCATTTGCCGCCGCGCAGCCTGCTGGAGCGCGCCACGCTGGCCGATGCCCTGGCCCGCCCCGGCTGGGCCGCGCGCTTCCTGCGCGTGCACCGCAGCCATGCGGTCAATACGGCCCATGTGCAGCGCATCGAACGCCTGGCCAGCGGCGAGGCGCTGCTCACGCTGGCGGGCGGCGAACAGCTGCGCGTGTCGCGCGGCTACCGCGCGGCCATCGACGCCTTCGCGTCCTGAGTCGCGCTTGCAGGGCAGGCGTAGTGCCGGTCCAGGAAGGCGCGCATGACGTCCAGGTGCTGCTGCGGCACCGTGTGGCCGCCCTCGAACACACGGTGCTCGTGCACGGGCGCCGCGGGCAGGGCGTCGAGGCGGCGCATCAGGTTGTCGCCCATCTCGCGCGAGGGCCAGAGCTCGTCCTGCGTGGCCGACATCAGCAGCAGCGGTGCCTTCAGCTGCTCGATGCGGATCAGCGCCTCGGCCGGGGCGGTGGCGCGGATGGCTGCGAAGGCGGCGCGCTTGTCGCCGCGCATCGCGGGCGCCACGGCGGCCTCGGTCATGGGCGCGAAGGGCAGGGGCTTGCCGTCCAGCGCCCAGGAGGAGGTCGACAGGTCCATCGTCAGTGCCGGGAAGACGGCGTCGCCCGGCACGATGCCGACCACCGCCGAGGCCTCGTCGGGAAAGAGGGTGGCCAGCAGCAGCACCAGCTCGGCGCCCTTGGAGCCGCCCACCAGGGCCGCGCAGCCGTCGGCCACGCGTGGGTCGGCCTGGGCCTCGCGGATGGCGCGGCGGATGCTGGCGAGCTCGATGCGGTCCAGCATCGGCGGCAGGCCGGGGCGGCCGAAATAGCCCACGGCCAGCAGCGCATAGCCACCGTCCAGCAGCTTCTGCCGCTCGGCCTCCCAGACGCGCGACCCCCAGGCATTGCCGCCCTCAGAGCCGCCGAAGCCGACGACCAGCTTCTGCCGCTCGCCGCTGCCGAGGAAGAGCCGCGTCTGCAGCTGGCCGTGGTGCTCGGGCAGGGGGGCATCCGCGCTGGTGGCGGTGGTCAGGGCCAGGCCCAGCAGTGCGGTGCAGAGGGATCGCATCATGTCGGCTCGCTCCAGAAGAACACTTCGTTGATCGGCTTGTTGAACACATGGGCCAGGCGGAAGGCCAGCTCCAGCGACGGCGCATAGCGCTGCGCTTCCAGCGCGATGACGGTCTGGCGCGTGATGCCGGCGGCGCGGGCCAGCTCGTCCTGCGTCATCTCGCCGTGCTCGAAGCGCAGCCGGCGCAGATGGTTGCCCACCGGGCTGCGCGCGGTGCCATCGCCGCTCAAGCCGGCACTCCGGCCGCGTCGCGGCGGTAGGCCCACAGCGCCCACCAGCATTGCGCCATCGCGGCGATCTCGATCTGCAGGATCAGCACATGGGCCCACCAGGCCGGCGTGATGCGCTCCAGCACGCCGGGTGGCAGGAAGCCGATGAACAGGATGACCAGCGTGACCAGCACCAGCAGCGCGTGGTAGCCGATGCGCGAGGCGCGCAGGGCCAGCCAGCGGTCGCGCTCGTCACGCACCCGCGAGCCATGGCGGCGCAGCACCAGCAGCGCCACCAGCAGGCCGAAGAAGAGGGTCCAGGTGTCGATGCCCACGGCATGGGCCGCGTGCGTGTGCATCACGAACTGGCCCTGCATCTGCCACAGCACCGCGCCCAGGAAGCCCACCAGCACCGCCACGCCGAGCAGCCAGGCCAGCGACTGGCGCTCGGCATCGCCGATGACGGCGGCGCCGGCCGCCGCGCGCTGCTGCCAATGCCGCACCAGCCACAGCGCGATGCCGACGATGAGGACGACGCCGGCGAAGCCGGGCCGCAGCGGCAGCAGGCCGTTCGAGGCCTGCAGCGCGATACCGATCAGCAGGGCCAGGGCGACGCCCAGGTTGGTGAAGAGCATGGATGTTTAACCAGACAATATGTAAAACATAGATTACATCAAGTCTGGTTTACAAGACAACTGCGAGAAGCGCTGTCGCGAGTCGCCCCGCGCCAGCCGCCGTTCGCCCCGGCGCGCTCGCGGCGGCAGGCCGCGGCCGCGAAGCTGGCGGCCATGAACACCCCCACCGCCCCACGTCTGCCGTTTCTCGACGGCCTGCGCGTCGCTGCCTTTGCGCTGCTGATCCCCTATCACGTCGGCATGTACTACGTGACCTGGGACTGGCATGTGAAGAGCCCGGCGGCCAGCAGCGTTCTCGAGCCCTTCATGCAGCTCAGCTCGCCGTGGCGGCTGGGCCTGCTCTTCCTCATCGCCGGCGCGGCCTGCCAGGGGCTGTTCGCCCGGCGCGGGGCGCTGGGCACGTTGAAGGACCGCTCGCTGCGCCTGCTGCTGCCGCTGATCTTCGGCATGCTGGTCATCGTCACGCCCCAGGCCTATTACGAGGTGGCGACCCAGGCGCCCGAGGTGCTGCCCGGCGACGGCGGCTACCTGGACTTCTGGCGCTTCTACCTGACGGCCGGCAAGGCCTGCCGCGGCAATGACTGCATGGACATGCCGACCTGGAACCATCTGTGGTTCCTGCCCTATCTGTGGGTCTACGCGGTGCTGGGTGCGCTGGCGGTCCGCTTCATCAGCCGGCATGGTGAGCTGCACCTGCCCGCCTGGGCCTGGCTGCTGCTGCCGGCCCTGCCGCTGGCACTGCTGCGTGTGCTCGTCATGCCGCATTTCCCGAGCACGCACGACCTCGTGCACGACCTCTACAACCATCTTCAGTACGGACTGCTGTTCGCCATCGGCTGGGCCAGCCGCACGCCGCTGGCTGCAGGCTTCTGGGCCGCGGCGCTGCGGCTGCGCTGGACGGCCCTCGGCATCTCGCTGGCTGGCTGGGTGGCCGTGGTCGTCTTCAACAGCCATTACGACGAGGTCAAGCATCTCGAAGCCGTGGTGGCGGCTGCGCGCGCGGTGCGCGGCGCGCTGACCTGGTGGGCCATCGTGGCCTGCTGCGGCTGGGCCCAGCGCGCCTTCACGCGGGAGTCCCCATGGCTGCGCGAGGCCGGCAAGGCGGTGTTCTGCCTCTACATCCTGCACCAGAGCGTCATCGTCGTGCTGAGCCAATGGCTGAAGCCGCTGGCCCTGCCCTGGGGCCTGGAAGCCGTGCTGCTGATCGTGCTGACCTTGGGTGTCTGCGCAACGTCCTATCTCGTGCTGCGCCGCGTGCCGGGCCTGGCCCTGCTGATGGGCATCCAGCGCAAGCCGCGTGGCGCTGCGGCACCGGTGCTAAGGTCCGCAGCCTTGTCCTGACCCTGCCATGACTGATGTCCCGATTCGCCCCGGCGCTTGCCGCCCTGCTCCTGGCCTGCGGCTTCGCGCGGGCGGTTGAACCCCCGCCGGCCGAGCCGGCCTACGCCACGGTGCGGCCGATGATTGCCGAGCGCCAGCAGCTCGTGGCGCCGAATGCCGTCGAGGTCAGCGAGGCCGTCGAGCTGGGCGGGCTCAAGCAGTGGATCACCATCCGCGGCAACGACCGCGCCAACCCGGTGCTGATCTATGTGCATGGCGGGCCGGGTGCCGCCGAGATGGGGCGCAGCTGGCCCTACCAGCGCGGCTGGGAGGACTTCTTCACCGTCGTGCAGTGGGACCAGCGCGGCACCGGCAAGACCCTGCGCCATGGCGGCGAGGCGGCCAACAAGGCCGAGCTGACGCGCGAGCGCATGGCCCGGGACCTGGTCGAGCTGATGGCCCATCTGCGCCAGCGCCTCCAGGTCGAGCGCGTCGTGCTGCTCGGCCACTCCTGGGGCAATGTCATCGGCATGGACGCAGCCATGGCGCGGCCCGAGTGGGTCAGCGCCTATGTGGGCGTCGGGCCGCTGATGGCCCTGCAGGCCAACGAGAGCGCGCAGTACGCGGCCCTGCTGGCCGAGGCGCGCAAGCGTGGCGACGCCACTGCCCTGGCCGAGCTGGAGGCCATCGCGCCCTATCCGGGCGACGGCGAGATCCCCTTCGCCAAGGTCAACGTCACGCGCAAATGGGTGCAGGCCTGGGGCGGCCTGGCGGCCTACCGCGACAACGCCAACTTCTTCTACCGCGCTGCGCGGCTGTCGCCCTATTACGAGTTCGAGGACCGTGTCGCCATCGACCAGGGTGGCCAGCTGTCGGTGCCGGCCCTGCTGCCCGACATGCGGCGCACCGACCACACGCGCATCCGCGAGACGCGCTTCCCGGTCTTCATGTTCCTCGGCCGCCACGACCTGACGACGCCGGCCTCGGTCATCGAGCCCTGGCTGGCGCGGCTCAAGGCGCCGGCCAAGAAGCTGGTCTGGTTCGAGCATTCGGCGCATCTGGCGCCGCATGAGGAGCCGGGGCGCTTCCTCGTCGCTCTCGTCGAGCACGTCAGGCCGCTGGCGGCCCGCTAGTACCAGTAGACCGGATACACGCGCCGCGTGGCCCGGTGGTAGATCACGGCGACCACCACCATGGTGATGGCGCCGGCCAGTGTCGGGAAGAACAGGAAGCCCCATTTCGGGGCGGCCAGGAAGACGATGATGGGATTGGAGCCGGCGGGCGGGTGCATGCAGCGCGTCGCCATCATCAGCGCCGCCGACACCGCGGCCGCCGTCGCGAGGGACCACCAGCTCGGGCCGAGCAGGGTCAGCGCCGCCAAGCCCACGGCCGTGCAGATGAAGTGGCCGCCGATGACGCTGCGCGGCTGCGAGAAATGCAGCTCCGGGAAGGTGAACATCATGACCGCTGTGGAGCCGAAGGAACCGAGCAGCAGCAGCAGGCCCAGGTTGAAGGACGCTATCCCCAGCACGCCGATGATGGTGAAGACGCCGGCGCAGGCGACGATGCCGGCGCGCAGGCTGTAGCTGGGCGCGCGGCTGGGCTGGCGGACGGTGGGCGCCGGCTCGGCGGGCGGTGCCACGACGCCGGATGCAAGCTCGCTCATGGAGGTCCTCGGCAGGTCCCGGAGATCTAGCAAGGATCAGGCCGGATCGGGGCAAAAAAACAGGGGCAGGCCCTTGGCTCCGCCCCCGGCAAACGCCGCCGACACCTCACAGCGGCGGCGTGGAGATCAGGTCGGTGCTCAGGCGGTGCTGCTGGCCGTCGAACCGGGCACGGCGCCCAGTTCGCCGGATTCGCGGGCCTTCTTGCCGTAGACCAGTTCGAACACCGGGCTGGCCATCATGGTCGTGATGACGGCCATCAGCACCAGCATGGAGAACAGGGCCGGGCCGATGATGCCCTTCTGCAGGCCGATGTTGATGATGATGAGCTCCATCAGGCCGCGCGAGTTCATCAGCGCGCCGATGCCCAGGGCGGTGCGGTTGTCCTCGCCGGCCATGCGGGCGGCCAGGTAGCAGGCGCCGAACTTGGCCAACACCGAGGCGGCCAGCACGCCCAGGGCGATCAGCAGCAGCTGGACCGAATTGATCATGTCCAGGCGCGTGTTCAGGCCCGAGTAGGTGAAGAACATCGGCAACAGCAGGATCACGGTCAGCGGTTCGACCTTCTTCTTCAGCTCGGCGGCGAACAGGCCGCGCGGCATGACGGCGCCGAGGATGAAGCCGCCGAAGATGGCGTGAATGCCGACGGCGTCCATGATGAAGGCCGAGGTGCAGAAGGCGATCAGCGTGATGCCCAGCACCGTGTTGCTCATCTGGCCTTCACGCTCGACCCTGCGGCCCAGCGGTGCCAGCAGCTTGCGGCCGAAGATCATCACGAAGGCCGCCCAGAGGGCGCCGCCGCCGATGGCCAGCACCGCCACGCCGGGGCCGGCGCCAAAGGCCGCCAGCACCAGGGCCAGCACGCACCAGGACACGGCATCGTCGAAGGCGCCGGCCGTCAGCGACAGCGTGCCGAGCGAGGTGTTGGCCAGGCCGCGCTCATTGATGATGCGGGCCAGCATGGGGAAGGCCGTCAGCGCGATGCAGGCGCCCATGAACAGCGTCGCGTTGGCCGTCGAGATGCCCTCGGCGAACAGCCCTGGCACCTGCAGCAGCAGCGGCGTGATCAGGAAGGCGATGAAGAAGGGCGCCGCGATGCCGGAGATGGACACGCCGATGGCGCTCTTGGCCTTGGTGGCGAAGTGGTCCAGGCGCAGCGTCGTGCCGACCAGGAACATGTACAGGCCCACGCCCAGCTGCGCGCCGGTGTAGAGCACGTTCTTCATCTCCTTGGGGAAGATGGCCGCCTGGATGTCGGGCGCCAGCATGCCGAACAGCGACGGGCCGAGGACCACGCCGGCAATCATTTCGCCCACCACCTGGGGCTGGGCCAGGAACTTGGAGCCCAGCCAGCCGACCACGCGGCAGGCCAGGATGATGATCCCGAGCTGCAGGAAGAAATGGACGCTGAAGTCCGTCGGTGAATAGGTCTGGGCGACCGCGGGTGCCGCGGCGCCATGCTTGGCGAACACGTCGCCCAGGATGGCAAGAAGGTCGAATTCCATGGCTGTTCCTCGTCGTTTTTCTATCGCTGTCCCTGAGCCGCGTCGCGGTTTTGTACAGCGTTGTCTGCCGTTTTCTGTGAAAGCGCATTCACTGCTGGAAACACTTTGCCAGCCGGGTTTCTGATGTCCATTGGGTCGAGCAGCTCAGAGCCTATGTACCTACATCCCGATTGCGGAGTTGAAGGTACGTAGGTACATTCCAGGCACGATGAAGCTCCTCACCAGCCGCGAGTTCAACCGGGATGTCAGCCTCGCCAAGCGGGCCGCCCAGGTCGAGCCGGTGCTGATCACCGACCGCGGCCAGCCCACCCATGTCTTGATGAGCATCGGCGAGTACCGCCGCCTGACGGGGGAGGGCGAAAGCATCTTGGAGCTGCTGGCCATGCCCGAGAGCGTGGCCATCGACGCGGCCGATGCCGCGGCCGACGGCGCCTGGGATCACCGGGAGAACCTCTGATGTTCCTGCTGGATACGGGCATCGTGCTGGAGCTGCGCAAGGCCAAGGCCGACCAGTCCGACGCCGGCCTGGCGGCCTGGGCCGCCGGCCTGCCGCGCCAGAAGCTCTTCATCTCGGCGCTGAACCTGCTGGAGATCGAGAACGCCGCCGCCCGCCTGGGCCGCAAGGACCGCGCCGCCGGCCTGGTCGTGCGGGACTGGATCGACAACCGGGTGCTGCCGGCCTTCGAAGGCCGCGTGTTGCCGGTGGATGCGGCCGTCGTGCGCCGCCGCGCCCAACTGCCCTATGCCAACACCCGCGACGGCCTGCTCGCCGCCACGGCGCTGGAACATGGCCTGACCTTCGTGACCCACCGCGTCTCGGCCTTCCGCGTCGGCCGCGTCAAGCTGCTCAACCCCTCCGGCTATGTCGCCCAGCCCAGCGAGGAGGACGAAGACTGGAGCCACGGCGCACAGCAGACCGGCCACCAGTGGCTGAAGAACCTCTATACGAGAGCATGAACAAGCGACGCATCCTCATCGTGGGCGGCGGCACCGCAGGCTGGTTGACCGCCGCCTACCTGGCCAAGGCCCTGAAGCTGTCCGAGCGCAGCCATCTTGAAGTGACCGTGCTGGAGTCGCCCGACATCAGCAGCGTCGGTGTCGGCGAGGGCACCTTCCCCACCATCCGCAGCACGCTGCAGTTCCTCGGCATCGACGAGGCCCGCTTCATCCGCGAGACCTCGGCCACGCTGAAGCAGGGCATCCGCTTCGTGGACTGGGCCCAGACGCCCAGGGGCGGCCGGCAGCAGCAGTTCTTCCATCCCTTCGAGGCGCCCTTCTATGCCGAGGACCTCAACCTCGTGCCCTACTGGCTGCTGCAGGAAGAGGCCGGGCGCATGCCCTTCGCCGAGGCCATGACGCTGCAGGTGCGCGTGGCCGAGGCGCACCGCGCGCCCAAGCGCGCCGGCGAGGCGCCCTATGCGGCGCCGCTGAACTACGCCTATCACTTCGACGCGCTGAAGCTCGCCAAGCTGCTGTCCGCCCGCGCCCTCGAGCTGGGCGTGCGCCATGTCCAAGGCACGGTGACCGATGTCGTGCTGGACGCCAACGGCGCCATCTCGCATCTCGACACTGCCCAGGGGCGCTTCGACGCTGAGCTCTACCTCGACTGCACGGGTTTTCGCGCCGAGCTCATCGGCCGGGCCCTGGGCACGAGCGTCAAGTCCGTGCGCCACCAGCTCTTCGCCGACCGCGCCCTGGCCTGCAAGCTGCCGCTGGATGCCAATGCGGTCTTGGAGAGTTCCACCATCGCCACCGCCCACGAGGCCGGCTGGCTGTGGGAGATCGGCCTGAACGGCGCGCGCGGCATCGGCTGCGTCTACTCCAGCGACCACCTCAGCGACGACCGCGCCGCCGACATCCTGCGCGCCTACTGCGGCGCCGGCCAGGAAGACCTGGGGATGCGCAGCATTCCCTTCACGCCCGGCTATCGCGAGCAGCAGTGGGTCAAGAATTGCGTCGCAGTGGGCTTGTCAGCCGGCTTCCTGGAGCCGCTGGAGGCCACGGGCCTCGTGCTCATCGAGGCGGCCGTCGGCATGATCGCGGAGATGCTGCCGCACAGTGGCCCCATCCATGCGCCGGCGCGGCGCTTCAACGAGCTGATGACGGCCCGCTTCGACAACATCATCAACTTCCTGAAGCTGCACTACTGCGTCAGCCGGCGCGAGGAGCCCTTCTGGCGCGACAACGCCGTGGCCTCGACCATCCCCGACCGCCTCGCCGGCCTGCTGGAGGAATGGAAGCTGCGCCCGCCGGGCCGCTTCGACTTCGTGCTCGACACCGAGACCTTCGCCTTCTTCAACTACCAGTACATCCTCTACGGCATGGGCTTCGCCACCGACCTCAGTGCCGGCCGCGACGACTTCCCGCAGATCGAGGAGGCGAGCAAGCTGTTCGCCAAGATCCAGCGCTTTGCCGACCGCGCCATCGCCGACCTCCCGAGCCACCGGGCGCTGATCCAGCAGATCAATTCAGGCCGCTGAACGCCTGAAGTGGCGAGGGCGTGTCCAGCGGCCGCAGGCTCTTCTGCCACCAGCCCACATCGCGCCACTCGCCGTGCTTGAAGCCGACATGGCGGTAGACGCCCAGCGCCTCGAAGCCGACGGACTCGTGCAGGCCGACGCTGCCCGCGTTGGGCAGGGCGACGCCGGCAAAGGCCTGGAAATAGCCCAGCTCGGCCAGCAGCGGAAGCAGCCGGCCGTACAGCGCCCGGCCCACGCCCTGGCCGCGTGCGTCCTCTCGCACATAGACCGTCGTGTCCACTGACCACTGGTAGGCCGCGCGTTCGCGGTGCTTGCTCGCATAGGCATAGCCGCAGACAGCGCCGCTTGCGTCCTCGGCCACGAG
Source organism: Roseateles sp. GW821-FHT09H10 (assembly GCF_059415865.1). NCBI lineage: Bacteria > Pseudomonadati > Pseudomonadota > Betaproteobacteria > Burkholderiales > Sphaerotilaceae > Roseateles > Roseateles sp. GW821-FHT09H10. Next base: position 1,353,139 of record NZ_JBWKOB010000002.1, read on the forward strand.
CCAGGGCAGGCTGGCCAGGGTCTTCTCGATGCGCGAGCGCATCTCGGCCGCGTCGGGCGGCTCGGTCTCGAAGGAGATCGCCGTGTGCTGCACGATGGGGCCATAGATGGCGGCGACATCTGCGGCGTCGTCGGGCTTGGCGGTGCGGATCTTCAAGGTGAATCCTCGGTGGGTTTTGAGACGGAGCGCGCGGGCACGCGGATCAGCAGCAAAGCCGCGAGGCCGCTGAGGGCCAGCGCCGCGGACAACCACAGCACGCGGGTGCCGAACTGCGCCAGCAGCAGGCCGAACAGCCAGGGCGACAGCGCTTGCGCCAGGCGCGCCGGCAGCACCAGCAGGCCTTGCCGCTGGCCGTAGCCCTGGGCACCGAACAGCGCCAGCGGCAGCGTGCCCTTGGCGATGGTCAGGATGCCGTTGCCCGCCCCATGCAGCAGCGCGAAGGCGGCCACGGCCGGGGCGCCCAGCACGGCCAGCAGCGCCGCGCCCAGGGGATGCATCAGCGCCGCCGCGCGGGCCGAATGCAGCGGATGCAGATGGCGCAGCAAGCCAAACTCCATCAGCCGGCCGGCGACCTGGGCGGGGCCGACGAGGACGCTGACCAGGATGACCGCCGTGGAGGCCGCACCCACCTCCGCAAGCAGCCGCGGCAGGTGAGCCGCCATCGCGGTGCTGATGAACCAGCTCACCGCGAACACCCAGGCCAGCAGCGCCGCCGTCATTGCCGGCGGCTTGCGCTGTTCGCCCGCGGCCGCTTCGGCTCCTTGCGCGGTGGCGGGAACCGAGGCACGCGGCAGCCAGGCATTCAACGGCAGGCCGATGAGGAGATGCAAACCCGCCCAGGCCCAGCAGGCGCCGCGCCAGCCCCAGGCCTGCTCCAGTGCCGCCGTCAGCGGCCAGCCCACCGTGCTCGCAAAGCCCGCAATCAGCGTGATGCCGGTGATCGCGCTGCGCGAGTCCTGGCCGTACAGGCGCACCAGCGAAGCGAAGGCCGCCTCGTACAGGCCGCTGCCCATGGCCACGCCCATCACCAGCCAGGCCACGAACAGGCCGACCGGCCCGCCGGCCAGCGCCATGGCCGCCAGGCCGACGGCGAACAGGCCGCTCGTCGCCATCAGCACCGGCCGGCCACCCCAGCGGTCGATGCGCCGGCCCGAGTGCGGCCCCACCAGGGCCGACACGACCAGGGCTATCGAGAAGGCCGCGAACACGGTGGGCTCGTCCACGCCCAGCTCGGCCGCCATCGGTCGCGCCAGCAGGGCCGGCAGGTAGTAGGACGAGGCCCAGGCCAGGGTCTGGGCGGTGCCCAGCGAGGCAACGACGCGCGTGCGGCTGGCGGGCATCGTCAGCCGCAGCAGCGCTTGGCCGCCACCGCCTCGGGCGCCGGCTTCGGCCCGCAGCTGCTGGGCCCGCAGCCGCGCTTGGGCGGGACTTCAGCGGCCGCAAGGGCCACAGCTTCGGGCGCCGGTCCGCAGCAGCCGGTGGCTGCGCCTTCGGCTGGCGGACTGACCGAGCAGACACCCGTCTGCGGCAACTCCAGCTCGACGCGATCCGCCGCCGCCAGGTCACCCGCGATGGCCGCAACAACGGAGCGAGCCTGTTCGAAGCCCGTGGCCATCAGGAAGGTCGGCGCGCGGCCATAACTCTTCACGCCGACGGTGTAGAAGCCAGGCTCGGGATGGGCGAGCTCGCGGTGGCCATGCGGGCGCACCGTGCCGCAGCTGTGCAGATTGGGGTCGATCAACGGGCCCAGCGCCTCGTTGGACTCCAGCCAGGGATCGAGCTTCAGCCGCAGCTCGCTGGCGAGGGACAGATCGGGCCGCTGGCCGGTCGCGCAGACGATCTCGTCCATGCCTTCGGCGATGACGGGCTGCTGCTTCGCGTCCAGGCCGTGCACGCGCAATTGCTCGCCGGTGCGCTCGATGCGCGTGATGCGCAGGCCGCCGAAGAACTCCAGGGCGCCACCATTGCGCAGCCGGCGCAGCGAGGCGCCCAGGGCCCCACGGGCCGGCAATGCATCGGCATCGCCACCTCCGAACACGCGCTGCAGGGCGGGGGAGCGGACGGCCCATGCCAGTTGCGTGCCGGGCGATTGCTTCGCCAGTTCGGCCAGGGCCAGCAGCGCGTTGGCAGCGGAATGTCCAGCCCCGACGACCAGCGTGCGCTTGCCTTCGTAGCGGTTGCGCAAAGCGCCGGCCACGTCGGGGATGCCATAGAAGATGCGGTCGCGCGCTTCGGCCTCGCCAATGGCCTGCAGGCCGTTGGCGCCGACGGGATTGGGCTGGTTCCAGGTGCCCGTCGCGTCGATGACGGCGCGGGCGCGCAGCTCCTGCACCTCGCCGTGCTGCTCGAAGCGGACGAGGAAGGCCGCCTTGTCGCGGCCGGCGCTCTTGACCTTGTCCAAGCCCTCGCGGCTCACCGCCAGCACGCGGGCGCCCAGCTTGATGAACGGTGCGACCTGCGGCAGCGCGGCGAAGGGTTGCAGCACGCGGTCCGCGACCTCACCGGCACGCGGCAACTCGGCCGCGGGCGGCGCCGTCCAAGTGGTCGGCGCCAGCAAGCGCGCCATGGCGTGGTCCACGTCGTATTGCCAGGGCGAGAAGAGCTGCACATGGCCGTAGTCGCGCAGATTGGCGCCGACCTGCGTCCCGGCCTCCAGCGCGACGAAGGGCAGACCGCGCTCGACGAGCTGGGCCACGGCGGCCAAGCCCACAGGGCCCGCACCGAGCACGGCCACGGGCAAGCCGGCATCGGCGACCGGTGTTTCGCGCAGCGTCAGTGCCATCAGCGCGGCGCAGGCCGGGCAGGCGCCCTGGAACTCGGCCGAGGCCTTGAGCGCGGGCGGCACGTCCTCGATCTTCATGCGCTTGAAGCCGTACTGCGCGAAGTATTCCGGTGCGGTGACCGTCAGCAGATAGAGGGCCGCGATGTCGCGCGAGCGGGCCTCGTGCAGCAGCCGCTCGACGAGCAGCCGGCCAATGCCTTGCTTGTGCAAGCCGGGCGCAACCGCCACCGAGCGCAACAGCGCGACGCTGCCATAGACCTCGGCGCCGGCACAGCCGACGACCTCGCCATTGCTGATGGCCAGCAGATAGGTGGGCAGATGCGCCTGGGCGCCTTCGGTCGGCAGCTTGTTGGCCAGCAGCAGGGATTCAACGGCGGGCCAGTCGGCCGCGCCGGCTTGGCGCAGCGCCATGGAAGAGTTCAGCAACATGGTTTGGAGTCCTGGGTGGGCTCCTTCAAGCTTTCAGTCGAGGGCGGCAGGCAGCAGGTGGCGGCCGGGTCTTCGCGCAAGGCCTTCAGGAGGGTCAGCAATGAGGTTTCGACGGCATCGCGTTGGCGCGGGCTCAAGGAGGCCAGCAGCGTCTCGGCGTGCTCATCGAGGGTCTTGTTCAGCTCAGCGACGGTGCGTTCGCCGTCGGCGGTGAGCGTGACGAGCCAGCTCCTTGCGTCTTGCGGGTTCGGCTCCTTGCTCACCAGCCCACGGGCTGCCATGGCCTCCACGGCACGCGACACCCAGCTCTTCTCCAGGCTGACCCGCGTGCCCAGCTCCGACAGCGGCAGCGGCCCGGAGCGGCCCAGTTCGGTCAGCAGATGGCACTGCGTGCTGGTGGTGCGGCAGCAGTCGGCCACGACGCGCTGGGCGCGGGTGTACATGCGGGCGACTTCGCGCAGCAGGCTGCCGGCGCTGGATTCGGTCATTTGGATGTGTATAGCAACTATCTGGGCGCATGATCTCGGTGGCCGCTCTGGTTGTCAATAGCAACTATCTGGGTTGAAGAAGCGGGGCCGCAGCCCCGCAGGTCCGGGTGTCAGGTGGCTGTTGTCGTTGAAGCCGCTTGGCGGGGCGAGGGCCGGCGGTCCGCCAGCGCGCGATCCACGGCCACGGCCAGCGCCGCACCGACCAGCTCGGCCGCGACAAAGCCGGGCGCACTGGGGGGCGCGATGCCGGCAAAGCTGTCGCTGAACATGCGGCCGAAGACGGCTGCGGGGTTGGCGAACGACGTGGATGCGGTGAACCAGTAGGCGGCGCCGATATAGGCCGCCACCATGGCCGAGGCCCGGCCGGCCGGCGCGCGCAGGATGACCAGCAGCAGGCCGAAGGTCGCCACACCCTCGGCGCTCCACTGGCCGCTGCCGCTGCGCAGCTGGGTCGAGAACTGCAGGATGCTCATGTCGAACATCGCATGCGCCAGCCAGGCGCCCAGCATGGCGCCGATGAGCTGCACGGCGACATAGGGCAGCAGCGCGGCCACCGGCAGCTCGCCACGCCAGGCCATGACGGCGCTGACGGCAGGGTTGAAGTGGGCGCCGCTGATGGGGCCGAAGACCTCGATGAGGATGTAGAGGCCACCCACCGTCGCCAGCGTGTTGGCCAGCAGCGCGATGGCGACATTGCCGCCGGACAGGCGCTCCGCCATGACGCCGGAGCCGATGACCACGGTCAGCAGCAGGGCCGTGCCGAGCAGCTCGGCGAGGAGCTTGCGAGAGGGCTTCATCGCGTCAGCTCTTGGCAATGTCGGCCAGGGCCTGCTGCAGCTCGGCCTTGCCCATCGTGGCCAGGGGCAGCTGCAGCAACTGCAGCATGCGATAGCCGATGGCCTGGCGTGTCAGCTCGAAGGCGCGCCGCTTGCCTTCGTCGCCGCCTTCGGCATTGGAGGGGTCCGGATAGCCCCAGTGCATCTTGACGGGTTGGCCCCCTTGTTCACCGGCGCCGAAGAACACCGGGCATTGCTCGGCCGCCGCGCTGTCGCAGACGGTGATGACGATGGACAGCGGCGGCGCGCCGTCCTGGCTGAACCGGTCCCAGCTCTTGCTGTAGCAGCCGCTGGTATCGACGCCCGCGTTCTGCAGCGCTTCGACGGCGAAGGGGTTGATGCGGCCGCTGGGCGCGCTGCCGGCACTGTGGGCCTGCACGTCCTTGCCGAGCTTGCCGGCCCAGTGGTTGAGCATGCCCTCGCCGAGGACGCTGCGGGCGGAGTTGTGGGTGCAGAGGATGAGGACGTGGACGGTCATGGTGCGCTCAGCAGCAGGAGGTGTTGGCGGCACCGGGCACGGCGCAGGCGGCGCCCTGGCAGCAGTTCTCGGTCAGATAGCCCAGCAGTGCGTTCATCTGCGTGTAGTGGGCGCGGTAGATCAGGTTGCGGCTGGCGCGCTCCTGCGTCACCAGGCCGGCGTTGACCAGCTCCTTCAGGTGGAAGGACAGCGTGGCCGGCGCCACGCCCAGGCCTTCCTGCATGGCGCCGGGCGTCAGGCCCGCGTCGCCGACGACGACGAGGGCGCGGAACACCTGCAGGCGCATGGGCTGGGCCAGGGCGGCCAGGGCTTTGACGACGGCTTGTTCATCCATGATTCCATTATTATCGAATCATAGATCGAAGCGCAAGCACTCACCCGGGCGGGCGGAGTCGTGGCTGCGGGTTCTCGAACTGCCGCGCCACGAAGCGCCAGACCATGCGCGAGGCATCCGGCCCCTTGGCGTCGCTGAAGCGCTGGCGCGCCGCGCCGCCACTCCAGGCGTGGCCCAGGCGGTCGACCTGCACCAGCGTTGCGACCAGCTGGCTGGCGCGCTTGAAGTGGGTCACCGTCATCGGGTAGCGCGCGCCGCGCTTCTGGGCCTGCGGCTCGCCTTCGCGGGCGCCCGCCGCCTCCGACCACATCAGCGCCGCCGCGCCGGCGTTGCGCGCCGACACGACGCCGTCCGCCTCGCCATGGATGACCATCAGCGGCGGCCAATCCTCGCCCACCGCGCGCAGCAGCGGTTGGCGCCGCCCTTGCATGGCGACCACGGCCGATACCGGGGACTTCGCCGCGCCGGGCGGCACCCCGGAATGCATGACCAGGGCCTTGAAGCGCCGCGGGTAGCGCGTGGCCAGCAGGGCCGCCATGCTGGCGCCGGCCGACAGCCCGGCCACGGCGGTGCGCTCGCGGTCGGCCGCGTACAGCATGCAGACCTGGTCGATGGCCTTCATGATCCAGGCCGCCTCGTTGAAGGCGCGACCCGACTGGGTGTCGAACCAGTTCCAGCAGCCCTGGGCATTGCACAGCCGCGGCTGCTCGGGATAGAGCACGAGAAAGCGCTCGCGCGTCGCGACGGCATTCATGCGCGTGCTGGCCGCGAAGCTCTTGGCGTCCTGGTGGCAGCCATGCAGCATGACGAGCAGGGGCAGGCGCTCGCCGAAGCGCACGCCGGCGGGCCGGAACAGGTAGTAGCGGCGCGGGCCGTCGGCGGCCATCACCAGCCCCATCAGCCAGCTGCCCGCGCCGGCCGGCGGCCGGTGGCGCTCACGCAGCGGCTGGGTGGCCTGCCGGAACAGGTCGGCGTTGCGGTTCAGCAGCGCCGACCAGGACGGTGACTTCATCGGCATTCGGGGTGATCGGGGTCTTGTGAGCAGTCGACCTGCTCCAGCTCGGACGGGTCTGGATGCTCGCGCAGCGCGGCGTTCAGCTGGTCGATCTGCACGCACCAGTCGCCATCGTCGGCATGCCATTGCTCGCGGATGAAGGCCACCTGGCTGGGCGTCCAGAAGGGCGCCTCGGACAGGTTCAGCGTCTGCGGCAGCGGACGATGGCGGCGGATGAACTGCCGGATCTCGGCCGGCGAATCCGGCAGGCCGAGCTGGCTGAACAAGGCGGGCATGTCGTGGTGGGTGGTGGTGTCCATGGCGCTCCTCTCACGGGCGGTCGGTGGTGTGCAGAACTTAGATGGCGCCGCCGTCGCGTGGTGTCAGCCGACACCCCGTCGCGTCGCCTGTCAGCCGAGGCCCACAGACCCCGCTGCCACCCGCTGACAGACGGGCGGCGCCTGCGCGCCTACGGTCGTGGGATTGAAGACTGCTGGAGGTCGTGATGACCTGGAACGATTTCATCGAAAGAGTGCAAGCCGCCTGGCCCGACGTGGGCTGGACCGAAGTCCTGCCGGCCCTGCTGGCCGGCGCCCTGACCATCCTCGTCATCAAGCTGGGCCTGCGCTTTGTCGTGCAAAGGCTGCGCAGGCTGTCCCAGCGCACCAGCAGCTCGCTGGACGACGGACTCGTCAGCGTGCTGGAGCGCACCAATGGCGCGCTGATCTGGATCGTCGGTCTGCTGGTGGGTCTCAACATGCTGCCGCTGGAGGATCGCTGGCATGACCGCGTGTCCCAGCTGTGGTTTGCCGTCGTGGCCCTGCAGCTCGGCCTGTGGGCCCAGCAGGCCGTGGCCCAGGTGCTGAGCGCCCAGCAGAAGAAGCATGGCGGCACCGCGGCGCTGTCGGCCTCGGCCACGCTGCTGAGCTGGGGCCTGCGCGGCGCGCTGTGGGTCGTCGTGGTGCTGGCCGTGCTGTCCAACCTCGGCGTCAACATCACGGCCTTCGTCGCCTCGCTCGGCATCGGCGGCATTGCGCTGGCGCTTGCCGTGCAGAACATCCTCAGCGACCTGTTCGCGTCCCTCGCCATCGCCGTGGACAAGCCCTTCGAGGTGGGCGACTCCATCACCGTCGGCGACGTCACCGGCACGGTGGAGCGCGTGGGCCTGAAGACGACGCGCATCCGCAGCCTGGGCGGCGAGCAGATCGTCATGTCCAACGCCGAACTGCTCAAGCGCACGGTGGCCAACTTCAAGCGCCTGCAGACGCGCCGCGTGGCCTTCAACTTCGGCATCACGGCCGACGCCTCGGCCGACGATGCCGCTGCCGTGCCGCCCCTGGTCAAGACCCTCATCGAGGCCGACCCCAAGCTCGAACTCGTGCGCGCCCACTTCAAGGGCTTTGGCGAGAGCTCGCTGAACTTCGAGGTGGTCTACCGCGTCAACGACCCCAGCTACGACGTCTACATGGACCACCAGCAGATGCTGAACCTGGCCCTGATGCGCGAACTGGAGCAGCGCGGCATCCGCCTCGCCTTCACGAGCAACACCGTCAACGTCGTCGGCCTGCAGGCCCAGGCCGACGCGGCCCCGGCGCGCACCGCGCCGCAACGAAAGGGCGCCGCGCCGGATGCGCCCGACATCGTGCCCGCAGCCGCGGGTTGATCCGTGCTGCACAGCGTCGCCGCCGGTGCCGAGCTGCTGACGGCGGCGGCCGCCCTGCTGGTGCTGGTGGCCATCGCCGGCGCCCTCTACACCCACCGCTTCGGCCTGTCGCACCTGCTGGTCTTCATGGGCGTGGGCATGCTGGCGGGCGTGGACGGGCCGCTGGGCGTTCCCTTCGACAACCATTGGCTCGCCGTCAACGTCGGCAACCTGGCCCTGGCGCTCATCCTCTTCGACGGCGGCCTGCGCACGCGCTGGGACGACGTGCGCCGCGGCATGCTGCCGGCCAGCCTGCTGGCCACCGTGGGCGTGGCGGTCACGGCCCTGCTGGTCGCGGGCATCGCCCATGGGCTGCTGGGCATGCGCTGGATCGAGGGCCTGCTGCTGGGCGCCGCCGTGGCGGCGACCGATGCCTCCGCGGTGTTCGCGCAGTTCAGCGCCAGCCGCCTGAAGCTGGAGCCGCGCCTGGCCGCCACCATCGAGGTGGAGTCGGCCATGAACGACCCCATGGCCATGGTGCTGACGCTCGGGCTCATCGCCTGGCTGACGCCGCTGGCCGGCGGCACCGAGGTGGCCGGCGTGGGCGACCTGCTGCGCCTGCTGGCCGAGCAGCTCGGCCTGGGCCTGGTGCTGGGCTTGGCCGGTGGCCTGCTGGCCGCCTGGTGGGTGGCGCGCCTGCCCATCACCGACGACCACGACGGCCTGGCGGCCCTGCTGATGATGGCCCTGGCATTCCTGCTCTTCGCCGCCACCAACCGCTGCGGCGGCTCGGGCTTCCTGGCCGTCTATCTGGCCGGACTGCTGGTGCGCCACCGCGCCGAGCGCGTCGCCGTGCTGAGCCTGCCGGGGCTGAACGGCTACACCTGGCTGGCCCAGGCGGTGCTGTTCCTGCTGCTGGGCCTGCTGGTCACGCCCCACGAGGTCTGGCGCCTCATCGTCCCCGCCCTGGGAGTGGCGGCCGGCCTGATGTTCATCGCCCGGCCGGCCGCCGTCATGCTGTGCCTGGCGCCGCTGGGCTTTGGCTGGCGCCAGCAGTGCTTCGTGGCCTGGTCGGGCCTGCGCGGCGCCGTGCCCATCGTGCTGGCCACCTACCCGGTGCTGGCCGGCCTGCCGGACGGCTGGCGCTTCTTCGACGTGGCCTTCGTCGTCGTGCTGCTGTCCCTGCTGGTGCAGGGGCCGACGCTGGCACCGCTGGCGCGCCGCCTGGGCCTGGACAGATCGAAGGACTAGGGCGCCGGCATCAGCAGGTTGGCGTCGCGCGCCAGCCGCCAGCGGCCCTCGTCCTTGCGCAGCAGCGTCAGCGTGTGGCCGTCGCGGCGGGTCGCCGGCGAGCCATCGGGCGGCGTGGCGGTCACGCTGAGGCGGCTGCGCATGAAGGCCCAGTCGCCCATCAGCTGGATCTCCAGGATCTCGCTGTGCGCGTCGATGCGCGGCGCCCGGCCGCGGGTCTGGGCTTCGGCGGCCTTGCCGAAATCGGTGCGGGTCATGGGGGCGCGACCTGGGGTCAGGAAGACGGCGTCGGCCGTCATCAGGCCCAGCACGGTAGCGACATCGCCGGCGCGCGTCGCGTCCATCCACGTCGCAACCAGGTCGCGGATGGCTTGTTCATCGTTCATTCACCGACCTTACCGCGCCCGACGGCAGCCGCTGTATCAGGTTGTGCCGGCCAGCGAGTCCGCCTGGGTGACGAGGGCGCCGGGGGCGACGCTGCGCGTCAGCCAGACATTGCCGCCGATGACGGCGCCGCGGCCGATGGTGACGCGGCCCAGCACGGTGGCGCCGGCATAGATGACGGCCTCGTCCTCGACGATGGGGTGGCGCGGCTGGCCCTTGACGAGGTTGCCGTCGCCGTCGGTGGGGAAGCTCTTGGCCCCCAGCGTGACGTTCTGGTAGATGCGCACGCGCTCCCCCAGGATGGCGGTCTCGCCGATGACGACGCCGGTGCCGTGGTCGATGAAGCAGCCGCTGCCGATGGTGGCGCCGGGGTGGATGTCGATGCCGGTGTCGGCATGGGCCAGCTCGGCGATGACGCGGGCGATCAGCGGCAGGCCGAGCTTGTAGAGCTCATGGGCCAGGCGATGGCTGATGAGGGCGCGCAGGCCCGGGTAGCACAGCAGCACCTCGTCGACGCTGCGCGCGGCCGGGTCGCCCTGGTAGGCGGCGAGCACGTCGCTGTCCAGCAGCACGCGCACGCCGGGCAGGGTGCGCAGGAAGCGGGTGGCCAGCTCGGCGGCGTCCTGGCCGGGCGTATCGTCGCCGCGTTGGCGCGCGTCATGGCGCAGCTCGAGCGCGGCCTGCTGGCGCAGCGTCGCCATCGCCGTGCCCAGGGTGTGGCCGACGTAGAAGTCTTCGTTCTCGGGCTGCAGCGTCGGCGGGCCCAGGCGCATCGGGAAGAGGGCGCCCGACAGGCACTGCACCATGGCCGCCAGCAGTTCGCGCGACGGCAGCTCGCGGCCGTCGCCGCCGCGGCGGTGGGCCTCGCGCCATTGCCTGCGTGCGCCGCGCAGGGCCTCGACGACGGCGGTCAGTTCATCGCCAGGCGCGGGTGTCGACGTGGGGGCGGGGGCTGGGCTCATGGGTTCCAAGTATAGAAATCCACTTCCGCCAGAGGGCCCTTCCGCCGAGAGCCAGCACCGCCGTCACGGCCATCATGGCCGCCAGATGCACCGCCACGGCGGCCAGTGCCAGCACGAGCGAGCCTGAGGCCGTGATCTCGCGCGCGGGCGACGCGCTCAGGCACAGCGGCACGAGGGCCGGCACCAGCATCAGCCCGCTGCCATGGGCGCTGGCCACCAGACAGGACCACAGCGCCAGGCCGCAGCGGCGGCGGCGCAGCCAGAGCGCGACCAGCAGCAGCGCCGCGCAAGCCCATTGCAGGGGCGTGCCGCCGGTCGACAGGCCGAGGGCGACCAGCAGCGCGACACCGCCGACCGCCGCCGCATGGCCCAGCGACACCGCCAGCAGGGCGCGGCCGGCATGGCTCGAGCACGCCACCAGGCCCCAGCCGGTGGCGGGATTGAGGCCGTGCAGCGCACCCGCCAGCGCCACCATCAGCCAGGGCCACAGGCTGGCCATGCTCAGGTCTTGGCGCCGCCGCAGCAGGCGGCCGGCGCGGGCGCCTGCGACTCATAGCGGTCGTGATGGCGCACCCACTCCATCGTGTAGCTCAAGCCGGCCTCGTGGCGGCCCTTGGGCGTGAGGTCGATGAGGCGGTAGGTCCCCATCATCACTTCCACGCCGCGGCCGAAGGTCGAGTAGGTGTGGAATACCTGGCCGGCCTCGTCCTTGCAGAAGATGCTGATGCCGGGCGCCTCCTGCTGCGGGAAGGGCGTCATGTGGAAGTTGTAATAGACCGCGCCGTCGACGCGGTCGGCCGGCGTGAAGCTGACGTGGAAGTCGCGGTTGAAGTCGTTGCCGCTGGCCGAGGCCCAGGCGAACTGCCAGCCCATGCGGCGCTTGAAGGCCTCGATCTCGGCCAGCGGCGCGCTCGAGACGGCCAGCAGGGCGATGTCGCGCTGGGCCAGATGGGGCGCCATGCCGTCGAGATGGTCGGCCATGAAGGAGCAGCTCTTGCAGCCCTGCTCCCAGCCGGGGGCGAGCATGAAGTGCTGCACCAGCAGCTGGCGCCGGCCCTGGAAGAGCTCGCTCAGGCGGCGCGGGCCGGCGGGCGTGTCGAAGACATAGGCTTCATCGTCCAGGCGCACCCAGGGCAGGGCGCGGCGCTCGGCGGCGAGGCTGTCTTGCTGACGGGTCAGCTCCTTCTCGCGGGCGAGCAGGGCCTTGCGTTCGGCGATCCAGCGGTCGCGGGTGACGACGGGGTGGGGTGTCGGTGCATTCATGATGGAGCTCCGTGGGTTGAGAAGGCAATGCAGCGGCTCCACCCGGGCTCGGGTGGGGTTCTGCTCAGAGGGAAATCAGCGCTGCCTGGGCCGGCGCACGGCTCGAACTTTTCCGCTGCGTCCGCCGCCGGCGTAGAAGAGATCGGCGCCGTCGGACTCGAGGCCGCTGACGCCGGTGCCGGCCGGCATCCGCAGGCTTTGCAGCACGCTGCCGTCGGCGGGATCGATGCGGCGGATCTCGCTGTCGTCGTCCTCCCAGGTGCCGTGCCAGAGCTCGCCATCCACCCAGGTCACGCCGGTGACGAAGCGGTTGGTCTCGATGCTGCGCCGGATGGCGCCGGTGGCGGGGTCGATCTGGTGGATCTTGCGGGCGCGGTAGTGGCCCACCCACAGGCTGCCCTCGGCCCAGGCCAGGCCCGAGTCGCCGCCCTGGCCGGGCGCGGGGATGGAGGCGACGACCTCGCCGCTGGACGGGTCGATCTTGTCGATGCGCGCTTCGGCCAGCTGGTAGAGGTAGCGGCCGTCGAAGGCCGTGCCGGCGTCGCAGGGGCGGGCGAGGCGCTGGCGCGTCTCGCCGCTGGCGGGGTCGAAGGCGACCAGGGCTTCGCCCGTGGCGGCCCAGACGCGTTCGCCGTCATGCGTGATGCCGGCGATGTTGTGGCCCTCGAAGGGGCCGTATTCACGGACGATCTCGGCGGGCTGGCTGGTTGTGGAGGTCTGGGTGGTCATCGTGTTGCTCCTGGCGATGTCGCAACCTTAGCCAAGCGGCAGCGCGGCGGGGAGTAACAAGATCGTCGTGAATCCGGTCAGCGGCGGCGCCAGCCAGCGCCGCGCGCGCGTCTGGCCGACGGCGCGCACCCGGCCCGCCGCCTCCAGTTCGGCCAGCTCGCGCTGCACATGGCGCTGGCTGGCGCCCAGCGCGAGCGCCAGCGCCGAGGTGGACCAGGCGGCGCCATCGGACAACAGGGCCAGCAGCTCGCTGGCCTCGCCTTCCATGGGTGGTGCGAGCACGGCCACGTCCGGCGCACGCAGGGCAAAGCCGCGCGGCGTGGCCTCGATGCCGGCGACCGGCTTGACCAGGGCGCGCAGCCGGCCGATCTCGACCCGCAGCCGGGCGCGGTGGGTCTCGTCGACCTCGCGCAGCCGAAAGGCGCGCTCGATCAACACGTCGCGCTCGGCCTCGCCCGGCCAGGCCTCGGCCAGCACGCGCAGCACGGTGAACAGGATGGGGCGGCGCGCCATGTCCAGGGCCCAGTGGCCGGCGCGCAGGCCATGGCGGCAGGCGTCGACGACCAGGCTGCCCGAGTCCCTCAGCGTCGCCACGTCCTGCAGGCGCAGCGGCCGCCATTCACCGGCCAGCAGCCGGCGCGCGGCGGTGTGGTCCAGGGTCGCGGCCGCATCGCCGACCTCGGCCTGCAGGGCCGGCACGCCGCTGCGCACGGCCGCCTCACGGGCGCGCGCGAGGGCGCCGCGCACCTCGGCCAGGCGCAGCGAGCGCAGGGCCAGCTCGGCCGTGGCCAGGGCCGCGACAGCGGCGGGCAGGGGCGGCAGGGCCTGGCCCTCGAGCGGCGCCAGCAGCGCGGCCGCGGCATCGAGTCGGCCCAGCAGCAGCAGCTGGCGTGCCGCGATGAGGCGGGCCTGCAGTGCGTTGCTGCGGTCGCCGTGGGCCTCCAGGGTGGCCATGGCGGCCTCCAGCGCGCGGGGCGCCGCGCTGAAGTCGCGCAGGGCCAGCGCCACCTCGGCCTCGGCAACGACGCAGCGAGCCCGCGCCAGCGCCTCGTGCCGGCCAAAGGCCTGGCCGGCGCGCTTCAGCAGCTCGCGGGCGCGGGCCAGCTCGCCGAGCTGGGCCATGGCGATGCCGCGCAGGGCCAGGGCCGGCGGGTCTTCGCGCAACGCCACGCGCTTGAGGGCGGCCAGCGCGTCGCCGGCGGCCAGGGCGCGGGCGGCGGCGGAGATCAGCGAGTCCATGGGCCGGACTGTGCCAGTCCATGGCCTGATACAGCACGCCGCACATGGGCCCGCGCTGTAGCTTCACGCCAGGGTGGTCAGCCGCTGCAATGGCGCCATGAACGAATTGCTGCCCCTGCTGGCCTATTGCGCATTGATGTCCGGCACGCCGGGGCCCAACAACATGATGCTGGTGGCCAATGGCGCGCACTACGGCTACCGGCGCACCCTGCCCGCCATCCTGGGCATCAACACCGGCGGCGCGGTGCAGACCTTTGTCACCTGCATGGGCCTCGGCGCGCTGTTTGTCGCCTGGCCGGTGCTGCATGAGGCGCTCAAGCTCGCCGGCACCCTCTACATGCTGTGGCTGGCCTGGAAGCTGGCGGTGGCGCCGGCGGCCAGCGACCGGCCGCCCGAGCGCCTGAGGTTCTCGCAGGCGGCCCTCTTCCAGGCCGTGAATCCCAAGAGCTGGGTGAAGGCCGTGACCATCGCTTCGGTCTTCATGCCGGCGCAGTGGAGCGTGGCCTCGGGCGCCCTCATCGTCAGCCTGGTCGGCGCCGTCATCGGCTTTCCCTGCATCTCGATGTGGGCCCTGTTCGGCGTGGGCATCGGCCGCTTCCTGTCCAGCCCGGCCCGGCGGCGGGTGTTCAATACGGTCATGGCCGTCTCCCTTGCCGTGTTGGCTCTGCTGCTGTTGCGCTGATGTTTTCCCTGGACCGCGACTCTTCCCTCCCGCTGGCCGACCAGATCGAGCAGCGCCTGCACGCCTTGATCGCCAGCCATCAGCTGCCGCCTGGCGCGCGGCTGAACTCCATCCGCCAGCTGGCGGGCCGCCTGAGCGTCAGCCCCAATACCGTCGTCGTCGCCTACGACCGGCTGGTGGCTGCCGGCCTCATCGATTCGCGCGGCACGGCGGGCTTCTTCGTCGCCGAGGGGCCGGCCGATGCCATGCCCGACGCGGCCCGCGTGGAGGCCGGCGAGGAGCAGGAGGCCGTCTGGCTGGCCCAGCAGGCCAATGACCAGCGCTCCGGCGTGCTGCTGGCCAGCAGCGGCGCCCTGCCGGCCACCTGGCTGGAGGAGGCCATTCCCGCCGCCGCCGTGCAGCGCGGCCTGGCGCGGGCCCATGCCGGCATGGCCTCGCGCTGCCCGCCGCAAGGACTGCCGGAGCTGCGCGAGCGCATCGCGACGCTGCTGCGCGGCCAGGGCGTGGCGGTGGACGCGGGCCGCATCCTGACCACCTATGGCGGCACCCAGGCCATCGATCTGATCTGCCGTGCCTTCCTGCGCCCGGGAGATTCGGTCGCCGTCGAGACGCCGGGCTATTTCCTGCTCTTCGATCGCCTGCGCCAGGCCGGCGTCCACATCGTGCCCATCCCGCGCCGGCCCGATGGCATCGATCTTGAAGCGCTGGACGAAGCCTGCACCCGACACCGCCCGCGCCTGCTCTTCATCCAGAGCGTGCTGCACAACCCGACCGGCTGGGGCAGCACGGCGGCCAATCTGCACCGCGTGCTGATGCTGGCCCAGCGCCACGACTTCCTCATCGCCGAGGACGATGTGCAGGGCCATTTCCATCCCGGCGCACCGACGCGGCTGGCCCAGCTGTCGGGCCTGGAGCGCGTCATCTATTACTCCAGCGTCTGCAAGGCCATGAGCCCGGCGCTGCGCCTGGGCTATATGGCCGCCGAACCGGGGCTGCTGCGTGCGCTGATGCGCGAGAAGATCGTCTCGGTGCTGACGACCTCGGCGCTGAACGAATATGTGCTGCTGGAAGTGCTGGCCGCCGGCCGCTGGCGCAAGCACCTGGACCGGCTGCAGCAGAGGCTCGCCGTGGCGCGCGGCCAGGCCACCCAGCAGCTGCGCCAGGCCGGCGTGCTGCTGGAGCACCCGGGCGAGGGCGGCCTCTTCCTGTGGGGTGCGCTGCCGGCCGGCGTCGATGTGGACAGCGTCGTCAAGGAGGCCTTCCGCGCCGGCATCCTGCTCGTGCGCGGCGCCACCTTCGCGGCCGATGGCGCGCGCGACCCGCACATCCGCTTCAACGTGGCCTTCAGCCAGCAGCCGCGGCTGTCGCAGTTCCTGCAGGAGCAGCTCAGCGCCGCCGGCAGCGCCCTGCGCGCCGTGGAGCGCGCTCGCAGCCGCGTCAGCTGACGCTCACCGCATCGCCCACGCGGATGGCGCCGCCTTCGAGGATGCGCGCCGTCATGCCGCCGTGGCCGCGCATGGCCGCATAGCCGCCCGGGCCGATGACCTCCTCCATGCGCGAGCAGGGCGCGCAGGGGCCGACGATCTCGATCAGGGCGTCGCCAACGCGCACCTTCTGGTTCTTCAGCGTCAGCAGGTTGATGCCGGAGATGACGAGATTGCGGCGCAGGTCGACCGGGTCTATGGGGCCGCTGCGTGCAAAGGTCGCGATCAGCGGCAGATGCTCCAGCTGGATCAGCGTGACCTGGCGGGTCGACAGCTCGGCCTCGCCGCGCTGGCCCAGCCTGTCGTCGGCCAGTCCGATGCCGGCCAGGGCCGTGGTGTGCGCTATTGCACGCGCGCGGTCGCGCGGCGCGCCGCGCACGACGATGGTCTCGACACGGCCCTGGATGTGGGCCGGCGGCGTCATGAGGTCGCGCAGGGTTTTCATGGAAACACATCAGCCCGGCCAGGGCCCTCAAAGTTCACGGACGCCCGCCGCAGCGCCGTCAAGCCGCGGGTCATCTCGGTCGAAGATGGCTTCATTGCTGGAGTGTCTGCCGTGCCGCGTCGTCTTGTTGCCGTATTCGCCCTTGTCGCTGCCGCGCTGTCGCAGACCGCCCAGGCCACCGAGCTGACGCCGCTGGAAATGCGCTGGCTGCAGGGCATTGCGCCCGTCGTCGGCCACGCCCGCCAGACGCTGGGCCTGCCGCTGGACATCGTCGTCCAGCCCCAGGACGCGCCCGGCGTCGCACCGCTGGCCCTGGGCTTCGTCGATGGCCGCTGCAAGCTGGTGCTGTCGATGCGCGGCAACCCCGAGGGGCAGCGCCAGATCGACGCCCTGACGCCCGAACTGCGCGCCCCGGCCCTGGAACTGATGGCCGCCCATGAACTGGGCCACTGCCGCCGCTACCTCGACGGTGCCTGGCACGGCGTGCCGGCCGGGTTCGTCGCCGCCAAAGCGCCCGCCGGCCTCGCGCCGGACCTGCAGCAGGCCTGGCTGGACATGCGCTCCACCCGCCGCGAGGAGGCCTATGGCGACCTCGTCGGCCTGGCCTGGGCCCAGGCCCGCCACGCGGGGCTGTATGCCAAGCTGCACGCCTGGCTGGTCGCCGAACGCTCGGCGGAACTGGTGCCCGGCAGCCACCACGACACGCTGGACTGGCTGGCCCTGGCCCGCAACCCGGCCGTGCTCGAAGGCCGCACGATGTTCGAGGCCGCCGACCGCGTCTGGGCGCACGGCCTCAGGGACTGAGGCCAAAAAAGCCCAGCGACCCGGAGGCCGCTGGGTGGGAAGGCCTGGGTGTGCACCCCACACCTGGCAACTGCTTGGCCGGCATCATACTGGTGTTTTGTACAGCATCTTGAATGGCCTGAAGCGTGGCGGAGTCCTCATGCTTGAGGACGGACCACCCGATCCGGGCCTCGCCAGCCGCGGGCACCGCCGCTAAAACTGTGACTCGAAGTTGCAGTCGGGGACGCCATGAATGCTCAACATGCTTTCGTATCGCTGCTGATGCTGGCCGCGCTGGTCGGGCTGGCCTTCCTGGGCCTGTCCTTCGGCCACGCGCTCAAGCACGACGACCTGACCCTGTGGGGGCAGCACCCGCTGTTCGGCTCGGGCATGGCCTCGGTGATCACGGCCCTGCTGGGCGGCGGCCTCGCCTTCGGCCTGCGCGGGCGCGGCCAGTAAGGTCGCCCTAGCCGGCCATCATGGCGGTGTAGCGCCGCTGCATCTCCGCGGGCTCCAGCTTCTCGATCGAATGGCCCAGCAGCCAGGCGTGGCCGAAAGGGTCACGCAGCCGGCAGGAGCGTTCGCCGTAGAACTGGTCGGTGGGCGGCATCAGCACCGTCGCCCCGGCCGCCACCGCGCGCTCGGCCATGGTGTCGGCGTTGTCGACGTGGAGATGGATGGTGCAGCCGGTGAACTGGTCGCCTTGCGGCCCCACCATGCCGTACTCCGGGAACTCGTCGCAGACCATCAGCACCACCGGGCCGAGCTGCAGCTCGACATGGCCGATGCGGCCCGAGGGCTCGACGAGCCGAAAGATTTCGGTGGCGCCGAAGGCCTGGGCGTAGAAGGCGACCGCGGCCTCGGCGTCGCGCACCATCAGATACGGGAACACTTCGTGGATCTCGCTCATGACAACCTCTGTCTGCTGAATGCGGCAACTGGCCGCGAGGACCGCAGGCTAGGTGGGGGCGCGGGCGGCGTATTGGATATTTTTTCAGCGCGTCAGCGCCACATGGGTCGGCTGATCGGCCTGCACGGGCGCGTAGGCGCCGGGGGCCATGCCGGCCAGCTGCCGGAACTCGCGGATCAGGTGGGACTGATCGAAGTAGCCGGCGCCCGCGGCGATCTGCGCCCAGTCGCGCGGCCCGCAGCGCACCAGCGACGGCAGCAGCATGCCGAAGCGCAGCACGCGCGCATAGCGCTTGGGCGTGAGTCCCACGGCCTGCTCGAAGCGGCGGATGAACTGCGCGGGTGAGCAGCCGCTGTCGCGCTGCACGGGCTGCACCCGCGCGCCGGCCGGGTCGCGCCGGAAGGCCTCGATGGCGAAGGCCGCCAGCGGGTCGGGTGGTGGGTTGCCCCTCAGCCGCCGCTGCAGAAAGTCGTCCAGCAGCTGCAATGCGAGCTGCGGCGACCGCGCGGCCTGCAGCCGTTCGCGCAGCTCGAGGGCGGCGGGGCCCCAGACGTCTTCGAGCAACTCGGTGCGGTTGCGCAACTCGGGCAGGGCACCGCCGAAGAAGGCCGCCGCGCCGCCGGGCTTGAAGTGCACGCCCACCACGGCCGACGGCCCTTCGGTGCCGCGCACGCCGAGGCGGTCCGAGGCGCCCTGGACGATGGCGCCGTGCAGCCGCCGGGCCTGCGTGGCCTGCTCGTGCTCGTAGCGGACCAGGTGGTCCTGCAGCAGCGGCACGACGATGTCGGCGCAACCGGTCGGCAGGCTGCGCTCGCGGGTGTGCGGCAGGGCGCCGCGCTGGCTGAACCAGAGACAGTCGATGTAGGGGATGAGCTGCGAGGAAGGGCGTTGCCGCAAGAGCATGGGAGGCTTGTAGAGCGGATGCGGGCCGGACGCAAGCGCGCTTGTATCCAGCGATCGCCCACTCTATACTGAACTCTATGGTTCAGTATTCATCCGGACTCGACGCCTCCTTCGCCGCGCTGTCCGACGCAACCCGGCGCGGCGTGATCGAGCAGCTGTGGCGCCAGGACGCCTCGATCACCGAACTGGCCGAGCGCTTCCAGATGACGCTGACGGGCATGAAGAAGCATGTCGGCGTGCTGGAGCAGGCGGGGCTGGTCGTCACCGAGAAGGTGGGGCGCGTGCGCACCTGCCGCTTGGGACAGGGCGCGCTGGACGAGGAGTGGGCCTGGCTGGCGCGCTACCGCAGCGTGTGGACGGCGCGCTTCGATGCGCTGGACAAGGTCGTCGAGGAACTGAAACGCAAGGAGAGAGAAGATGGTCGAAGGAAGTGAGCCCACGGGCGCGAAGCATCCCACCTCGGTGGAACGCAAGTCGGACCGCGAAGTGGTGGTCAGGCGCATCTTCGACGCGCCCGCGCGCCTGGTGTTCGAGGCCTGGACGCGGCCCGATCTGTTCAAGCAGTGGTGGGTGCCGAAGTCGATAGGCCTGGTGCTGTTGTCCCTGGAGCAGGACGTGCGCGTGGGCGGCGGCTACCGCCTCGTGTTCGACCTCGGTGACTCGAAGACGATGGCCTTCTTCGGCAAGTACATCGAGGTGACGCCGCCGTCGCGCCTGTCCTGGACGAACGAGGAAAGCGATGACGGCGCCGTGACCACCGTCACCTTCGAAGAGAAGGACGGCCAGACCCATCTGACCTTCTCCGAGCTCTACCCGACCCAGGAAGCCCTCGACCGCAACATCGGGAGCACCGAGGGGCTGCCCGAGCAGTTCGCGCAGCTGGACGCGTTGCTGCAGACGCTCGTCTGACGGCGGCAAGCGCCTTGGCGAGGGCATGGCTGGGGGCTGGGTGGACCGTTTCGATACATTGACCTTCAGTTCGAAACTTTGTTATCAGCTCCCAAACCCATGGCCCTGCAGTACCTGACCCTCCCCGTCACCGCCTTCCAGCAGAACTGTTCCCTCGTCTGGTGCGACGCCACCCGGGACGCCGCCCTCATCGACCCCGGTGGCGAGTTGCCGCGACTGCTGGCAGCGGTGCAGGAGCGTGGCCTGACGCTGAAGGCCATCTGGCTGACCCACGCCCATATCGACCACGCCGGCGGCACGGGTCAGCTGGCGCGCGAACAGGGCCTGCCCATCATCGGCCCGCACCCGGGCGACCAGTTCTGGATCGACGGCCTGGCCCAGCAGAGCCGCATGTTCGGCTTCCCGCCGGCCGAGGCCTTCGCGCCCGACCGCTGGCTGGCCGACGGCGACACCGTGCAGATCGGCCAGGAGACGCTGGCCGTGCGCCACTGCCCGGGCCACACACCCGGCCACGTCGTCTTCCACTCGGCGTCCGCCAGGCGCGCGTTCGTCGGCGATGTGCTGTTTGCCGGCGGCATCGGCCGCACCGATTTCCCCGGCGGCAACCATCAGCAGCTGCTCGATGCCATCCGCCAGCGCCTGTGGCCCATGGGGGACGACACCGTGTTCATTCCCGGCCATGGGCCGGAGAGCAGCATCGGAATCGAGCGCCGCAGCAATCCCTATGTTGCAGATGGCATTTGAGCGACGGCGCTCAGTAATTCCTTCACAAACACACTCAGCAACATTTACGCCCGGCGAGAAACATGCTCTCCTACGCTTTGATGATGGTTCGCAAGGCGCGGGCCGAGGAGTGCTTCGATGTGGTTGTCCGAGTTTGTGCAGCCGGGCCAGGTCCCCGGCGCCCGTCCGCGTGAACGCCGCCAGGCGGCTTCGCTGTCCAATCAATGGCTGGGTTTGGTGCTGGAGGAGCTCGACCATGGCGTCGTGCTGCTCAACGGCGGCGGCCGCGTGCTGCACAGCAATCTCGCGGCGCGCGCGTCGCTGGATGACAACCACCCGCTGGAGCTTGTCGGCCAGCATCTGCGCGCCCGCCTGCTGACCGACGCGGTGCCGCTGGCCGAGGCGCTGGAAGGCGCCGAGGCGAGCGGCCGCCGCTGCCTGCTGCGCCTGGGCGATGACCGCGCCGAGTGCGGCCGCGCCAATGTCGTCGTCGTGCCGCTGAATCGCGATGTCAGCCAGGCGGCCGTGCTGCTGATCCTGGAGCGGCGCGCCCTCTGCGGCGACCTGGCCGCGCAATGGTTCGCGCTGCGCTACCAGCTGACCCCGGCCGAGACCGAGGTGCTGAAGGCCCTGTCCAACGGCGTCAAGCCGACCGAGGTCGCGCAGCGCCAGGGCGTGGCCATCTCGACGGTGCGCAGCCAGATCCAGAGCATCCGCGCCAAGAGCGGCGCGGACAGCATCGGCGAATTGATGCGCCAGCTGGCCCTCCTTCCGCCGCTTGTTTCGTCGCTCAGACCCGCCAAGCTGGTCAATTGATCCAGTGAACTAACATTCCGGCGCGCCACGGGCCTCATGCCCCTGGGCGCCGCCGGATGCCTGACGACACCCTCGACACCGAACTCATGGCCCTGCCGCCCTCGCTGCGGCTGCTGGCCGCGCGCGGCATGGCGCGCAGCTACCGCAAGGGCATCGTGCTGATCGAGGAAGGCTCGGTCGGCGACAACCTCTACCTGATCCTGTCCGGCTCGCTGCGCGCCTTCAGCAGCGATGCACGCGGCCGCGAGATCACCTACGGCGTCTACGGCCCCGGCGAATACGTCGGCGAGATGAGCCTGGACGGCGGGCCGCGCTCGGCCAGCGTCATCACCGAGGAGGCCAGCCGCCTGGTCATGGTCACGCGGGCCAGCCTGCTGACCCACATCAGCGAGCACCCCGAGTTCGCCTTCGAGCTGCTGACCAAGGTCATCCGCCGCGCCCGCGCCGCGACGCTGTCGACCAAGCAGCTGGCGCTGAACGATGTCTATGGCCGGCTCAAGAACCTCGTCGACGAGTCGACGGGCGACGGCCGCCACCTCGAGCTGACCCACCAGGGCATGGCCCAGCGCCTGGGCTGCTCGCGGGAGATGGTGTCCAAGCTGGTCAAGGACCTGGAGCTGGGCGGCTATCTGCGCCGCGTGGCCGCGGGCGAATACCAGCGGCTGAAGAACCTGCCGGCGCGCTGGTGACATGGCGCCCCTCGGCCGGCGATTACACCGGCCGATCCCCCGCGGGGATGCGGGCCGGCTAGGGGCGGCCCGTCGCTCGGCCCGTCACTTGTTGGCGCGCGTCGGCAGCGGCGGCGCGACCGGGAAGCGCTGATCGGGCTTGGGCGCGCGCTTGTACAGGCCGTCGACCTGGGGCAGGCTGGCCTGGATGTCGCGGATGCGCGTCGTGCTGGCCGGGTGGGTGGACAGCCATTGCGGCGGCGCGCCCTTGTTGGCCGTCATCATCTTTTCCCACAGCCGCACGGCGGCGGACGGGTCGTAGCCGGCGCGGGCCGACAGCTCGATGCCGACCAGGTCGGCCTCGCTCTCGTCGTCGCGGCTGAAGCGCAGATTCACCAGCTGCCCGCCCAGGCCGGCGATGCCGCGGCCGAGGTTGCCCAGGCCGAACAAGGCCGAGCCCAGCTCGATGACGACATTGGTCGCGGCCGACTTGCCCACCCGCTCACGCGCATGTTCGCGCAGCGCGTGCGCGACCTCGTGGCCCATGATGGCGGCGACCTCGTCGTCCTCGAGCTTGAGCTTCTCAAGGATGCCGTAGAAGAAGGCGATCTTGCCGCCCGGCATGCAGAAGGCGTTCAGCTGCGCGCTGGCCAGCAGGTTGACCTCCCACTTCCATTGCCGGGCACGGTCATTCCATTCGTAGCTGAAGGGAATGATGCGCTGGGCGATATAGCGCAGCCGCTGCGCCTGCGGGTGTTCCATGGGCGCCAGGGCGCGCTGCTGGCCGGCCTCGCGCATCATCTGCGCGTACTGCTGGCCGCCGGCCGTTTCGAGCTGGTCGGCCGACACGAAGCCGGTGAACTTGCTCTTGGGGCCGACGTCGACGCCTTCGCGCGCCCAGGCCGGCAGCAGGGCCGTGGCGCCGGCGGCGCCCAGCAGGCCGGTGAACAGGCGGCGGCCGCGCCGGGCGGGGGGCGCGCAGCGGCCGGCGGCGCAATCGGCGCAGTTGCCAAACATGCGCGTCGGCGGGTGGCTGAACTGCAGGTCGTCGCGAAGCTGGAAGTCATCGGAAGGCATGCCGGCATTGTGCTTCGGCTGCAAAGCCTGCTCTCGTAGGACGAGCGCGCAGGACTGGCGACAATCAGTCCATGGACAGCCAGCAATTTCGCGCCGCCTTGGGGCTTTTTGCCACCGGCGTGACCATCGTCACCGTGCGCTCGCCCGACGGAGGCCTCGTCGGCCTCACCGCCAATTCCTTCAACTCCGTGTCGCTCGATCCGCCGCTGGTGCTGTGGAGCCTGTCGCGCCGGGCCGGCTCCATGCCGGTGTTCACGCATGGCTCCCACTATGCGATCAACATCCTGGCGGCCGACCAGAAGGAGCTGGCCCAGCGCTTCGCGATGCGCGACATCGACCGCTTTGCCGGCGTGGCCTGGCGCGAGGGGGCGGGCGGTGCGCCGGTGCTGGAGGGCGCGGTCGCCACTTTCGAGTGCGCCAACCGCAGCCGCTACGAGGAGGGCGACCATGTCATCTTCGTCGGCGAGGTCGAGCGCTGCACGGCCCGGGTCGGTGCCCAGCCGCTGATCTTCCACGGCGGGCGCTACTTCACCGAGTTGCCGTTGTGAGACCCCTCGTCCAGCCGCATACCGCTGAACGCGGATGCGTCTGACCGGTCCCCCGAGGGGACGGCGATGCTTGCGGCATTGAACCGCAAGCACATCGCCAGACGGGCCGGCTCGGGAGCGGCCCAGCGCTCGGCCCGGAATATGCCCGTTTCGTGCAGCGCGGGTTTTTCGGTGCTTGCTTTGTCGATCCGGCGGGGCCTGAATCGTCGAGACTGCAGAGGGATGTCCTCTGTCTCACATCAGGAACCACCATGCCCAGCACCGTCACCTTCCACCGCGTCCTGCGCTGCCCGCCGGACCGTGTCTACCGCGCCTTCACGACGCCGGCCGCGATGGCCAAGTGGCTGCCGCCCTTCGGCTTCACGGGCACCGTCCACGAGATGGACGCCCAGGTCGGCGGCAGCTACAAGATGTCGTTCACCAATTTCACGACCGGCGGCAGCCACAGCTTCGGCGGCCGCTACCTGGAGCTGGAGCCGGGCAAGAAGCTGCGCTACACAGCCGCCTTCGACGACCCCAACCTGCCCGGCGAGATGCAGACGACCGTTGAGCTGCGCGCCGTGTTCTGCGGCACCGAGGTCCACATCAAGCAGGAAGGCATCCCCGACGTCATCCCCGCCGAGGCCTGCTATCTCGGCTGGCAGGAATCGCTGACGCTGCTGGCCCAGCTGGCCGAGCCCGAGATTCCGCAGTGATCAGCTGAGGCGGCCGGCGGGAAAGGCAGCCGGCGCGCTGCCCAGCGCCCGCCAGCGCGCCGCCAGCAGCGCGGCTGACAGCAGGGGCACCGCCACGGCCAGCAGCCCCAGCGGCACGCCAGCCCATTGCACCAGCAGGTAGAGCAGCCCGGCGATCACGAAGAAGGCGAGCACCGGCCACAGCGCCGTCATGGTGTGCGGTGCGCGCATCTTGGCAAAGTGGCGGGTGAGGTTGAACGCCGTGACGGGCAGTGCGGCCAGTGGCAGGCAGAGCAGCCAGACGCTGTCGGCCACGGTGGCGAGGGCCGCCAGCGCGCTGCTGGTCACCAGCCAGGCGACCAGGCCGTCGCGCAGCTGGTGGGCGGCCACGGCGCGGTTCAGCGCGGCACCGCGGGGCATGGCGGGCAGCAGGCACAGCAACGCCTGTTCGCGCCGGCTGTGCCAGACCATCATGGGCAGCGAGAAGCTGGGGTTGTAGCCCATGCTGGCGATGCCGATGCCCATGCCCAAGGCGCCCGGCAGGAGGTTGTTCCAGGTCAGCTGGACGAAGCTGGACGCGATGGTGAAGGAGAGCATCACGATGACGACGACGACGACCATGGTCATCACCTGGCACAGCCAATGCTGCGTGCCGTGCAGCACGATGGCGGCGCGCGCCATCACGTTGCGCGGATTGCGGTTGTCCGCGCGCGCCAGCAGCCGGTCCTGCCAGACGTCGAAGGCGAGCGAGAAGGGACGGGTCAGCCATTCGATGGGGCGGCCCCAGACGTAGGCCGAGCCCTGCTTGCCTTCCAGGTGCATGCGCATTGCATTGCGCATGAGGACCCGCCTCGCATAGCGCGCCTGGTGCTGGGCGCCGCCGCCCTCGAAGGCGGCCGTCACGAGCGCGGCCTGGGCCAGCAGGCTGAACAGCAGGAAGACGCCGGTATGCGCCGCCCAGAGCTCGGCGATGGCCCGGCCCAGTGGCGCCAGGTGGCCGGCCAAGGACCCGAGCAGCGGCGACAGTATCGTCAGTGCCAGCCACAGCCAGACCGACCGCGAGGACCACACCAGGAAGACGGCGACAAAGCCGTTGATCAGCAACAGGAGCTGCCAGTGGTGCTTGGGCACCAGCATGGCGTGCATCAGCAGTGTGCTGAGCGCCATGCACAGGGCCCAACCCAGCATCGCGGCGCGGCGCAGCGTGCGCAGCTGCCCCGGTACGCAGCGCGCGGCGTGCGGGTGGTTCTGCTCCTGCAGGTTGGCGGCGACGCCCAGCCAGGTGCCGAGCAGGACGAGCAGCAGCATGCCCGCCACCAGCCGCCAGCCGGCCTCGAAGGGCAGCCAGATCAGGACAGTGGCGGCGCTCAGAATCAGCGCTGCGGCCAGGGCGCGGCGCAGCCACGGCGCTGCCGGGTCGCGCTGGCGCCAGACGGCCAGCAGCACCTGCGAATGACGGGCGGCGGCGCTCATCAGGTCAGCTCCGAGAACAGGTCGTCGAGGTTGACGCGGTCGCCCGCGACGCCCGCCGGCAGCGCCCTGTCGGCCGGCAGCCGGGCCAGCACGCGCTCGCGGCCGGCCTCCAGCGGCGTGCGCTTGAGGGGCTGGGCGCCGAGGCGGGCCATCAGCGTGGCCATCTCGGTGACGCTGCCGGTGAAGGCGCGCACCTGGTCGAGCAACTCGTCCAGCGGTGCCTGCAGCGCGATGCGGCCCTGCGTCAGGAAGGCGAGGTTGAAGGCCACGCGCTCCAGGTCGGACAGGATGTGGGTGGAGAACACGACCGTCGCGCCGCGGTCCAGCACCTGGTCCACCAGTTCGCGCAGAAAGTCGCGGCGGCCGGCGGGGTCGAGGCTGGCGACGGGCTCGTCCAGCACCAGCAGGTCGGGCTCGTGGGCCAGCGCGCGGATGATGGACAGGCGCTGCTTCTGGCCGCCCGACAGCTTGCGGATGGGCTGGTCGGGCCGGATGTCCCAGCGCGACATCAGGCCCTCGACCTTGGCCTCGTTCCAGCGCGGGTAGAAGCTGCGGAAATAGGCCAGCAGCTGGGCCGGCGTGAAGGACTCGAACAGGTCGCTGT
Source organism: Roseateles sp. GW821-FHT09H10 (assembly GCF_059415865.1). Classification (NCBI taxonomy): domain Bacteria; kingdom Pseudomonadati; phylum Pseudomonadota; class Betaproteobacteria; order Burkholderiales; family Sphaerotilaceae; genus Roseateles; species Roseateles sp. GW821-FHT09H10. The sequence goes on from NZ_JBWKOB010000002.1 coordinate 1,379,649, forward strand.
GCTGGGGCACATAGCCGATGCGGGCGCGCGCGGCGTCGTCCAGCTGCAGCACGTCCTGGCCGAACAGCCGCACCGCACCGACATCCGGCTCGCGCAGGCCGAGCAGCGTCTCCAGCAGCGTCGTCTTGCCGGCGCCGTTGCGGCCCAGCAGGCCGACGACCTGGCCGGGCAGCAGCTGCCAGTCCAGGTTCTGCAGCACATGGGCGCCGCGCGGATAGGACAGACTCACGCCGCTCAGTTCGGCGCTTGGCGTTTCGGAGTGGGGGAAGTGGGTCATGGGGCTTGCTCGTCGAGGATGGTCTTGAACAGGTTCAGCGCCTGGGTCTTGGACAGCTCCAGCTGGCGCGCTTCGGCGGCGGCCTTCTCCAGCGTGGGACGCAGCAGCTCCACGCGGTCGGCGGCGGGCTGGGCCTTCTGGTGCTGGGCCGCCACCACCATGGACAGGCCGCGGCGGCGCTCCAGCACGCCCTCCATCTCCAGCATGGAATAGGCCTTGGAGATGGTCATGGGGTGCACGGCCAGCGCTTGGGCCAGCTCCCGCACCGACGGGATCTCGTCGCCCGCCTTCAGCTGCCCGGCCGCGACGCGCCGCTTCACCTGCTCGATGAGCTGGCGGTAGATGGGCTCAGGCGAGCCGGTATTGATCTGGACGAAATGGGAGGGATCCATGCGCTACTGCCTATGTGTATCAGTACGATAGTACACGTGGACAGAAGGTGTCAAGATGGCATGGAATGCCCGTGCCGCCAGGGCAAAAAAAAGCGGCCCGCTTGGGCCGCCTTGCTTCAGTGTTGAAGTCAGTGTGCGCGCATGGTCTGGCGGCGCCGCCAGGCCAGCAACGGAAGGCCGAGCAGCAGCAGCGCTGCGGCGGCCGGCTCGGGCACGGGCATCTGTGCCACGAACATCTGCTGGCCACCCGTGAACGTCCCGATGGGATTGAGGTTCAGGTCGAAGATGGCGGGGGCAAGTTCCCTGCTGCCAACGATCAGCCGGCCGTCATGCGTCAGCAGCAGGTCGTCGGCATACAGCAGATTGGTGCTGGCCTTGACCTGTCCCGTCTGGCCGTCCAGGCGCATCAGCGCAAAGAAGTTGTCGGTGTGGCCCAGCATGCTGACGAAGATGTCGTGCGAGACGGGGTCGTACTCGACGCCGCGAGCGCCGCTGAACCATTCCGGATGGGGGTTGATCGAACGCACCAACTGGCCCTGCGGCGTGATCTCGTCGAGGTCGTACTCGGAGAGGACCAGCAGGTTGCCGGAAGGCAGGACTTCGACATCGAAGACCTGATTGTTGGTGTAGACCACGGTCGGCGTGGCGACGCCGGGTGTGAACGACAACAGCTCGTCCTGTGCCGCCACATAGAACCGGCCCTCCTTGCCGAAGGCAATCTTGCCGTAGGAGAGATTGCCATAGACATAGGTGTTGCTGCCGTAGGTCTCACGCAACGCGCCATTGCCATCGAACGCATAGACGGCCAGCCCGAATTGCGGCGTTGAAGCGACCGTGTAGAGCCAGCCCTGCGGGCCGAATGCCAAACCTCTCAGATCCCAGCCATAGCTGCTTGGCAATGTTTCCGATTCCAGCAACTGGCCGCTGGAGTCATGGTGCTGGATCGTGCGCGAGAAGTAGTTGGTCGAGTAGAGATCTCCGGGAACCAGTGAAACCGCTCCCGCTGCCCAACTGACGGCCATCAACGCAGCTGACGCCGCGAGTCGATAGATCGAACGCATATCTCTCCCTGAACTATTGGTTTGGCGAACGGGCGCGATGATGCATCAGTCCTCCGGGTGGGGCTGGGCATGAAATCCCCCGACTGAGGGGCTGGCAAGAGGTCGCGAGCCACCGGGCGCTGGGGCGCCCTCAAGGCCTCGTGCAAGGGCTGACGGGACTGCGCACAATGCGGGCTTCCTTGTCGTTGAAGTCACCCGCCATGCGCCGTCTGCTGATCGCTTCCGCCCTGTTCACCGCCCTGGCCGCCCAGGCCCAGAGTCTCGCCGTCAAGGTCGACGACCCCTGGGTGCGCGCCACCGTGGCGCCGCAGAAGGCCACCGGCGCCTTCATGCAGCTGACCTCGGCTAAGCCGGCCAAGGTGGTCGCGGCCAGCTCGCCGGTGGCGGCCATGGTCGAGATCCACGAGATGAAGATGGACGACGGCGTCATGAAGATGCGTGCCGTCGACGCGCTGCCTCTGCCCGCGGGCCAGGCCGTGGCGCTGAAGCCGGGCAGCTATCACGTCATGCTGATGGGCCTGAAGGGTCAGATCAAGGCCGGCGAGACCGTGCCGCTGACGCTGACCGTGGAGGGCGAGGACAGGCAGCGCACGACGGTCGAGATCAAGGCGCTGGCGCGCTGATGCACCGCCATGTACCGCGTTGACGCCACCGATCCCGAGAGCTATGTCGCCGCGCTGAGCGGCTGGCAGCAGGCCCGGGTGGTGGCCTTGCGCGCCGCCGTGCTGGAGGCCGCGCCGGGCCTGGAAGAGCGGCTGAAGTGGGGCCATCTCGTCTACTTCAGCAATGGCCCCGTGCTGCTGATCCGCGCCGAGCCCAGCCGCGTGCTGTTCGGCTTCTGGCGCGGCAAGCGCCTGCTGCATCTGGAGCCGCGCATGCGCGGCGGCGGCAAGTTCGAGCTGCGCACGCTGGAGCTGCGCGAGGACACGCCTTTCGAGCGCGATACTGCGCTCGCCCTGGTGAAGGCAGCCGTGGCGCTGAATACCGAGCTCGGCAACCCTCAACACTCGTCGTGAAGCCGACGTAAAGCCGGTTCAGCCCGGCTCTGGCGGCCGAGAATCCTGGACCACCCTGGAGTCGCCCATGGTCACCGCAGTCACCACCCCAGCCCCGGCCGTCGCGGTGTCCAGCGTGCGGCCCGAGGCCGAGCCGGTCGTCCGCAAGCCGGACGGCGGCGACAGGCGCGATCTGCAAGCCGTCGTCGTCAGCATCTCCACCGAGGGCGCGCAAAGGGCCGAAGCGGCCGCCCAGACGCCCGTGTCGGGTGACCGTGGCGCCAGCGCGACCACCAGCGTCGGCCGGACCTACGAGCCGGCCGATACCAACGAGGACGGCGAGGTCTCGCCGCTGGAAGAGACGGCCTACGAGGCCAGGCTGGCGGCCGAGAAGCAGGCGAAGGCGGAGGCGAACAGCGGCCGCATCGCCGAGGCCGATACAGCGGTCAGGGCCTACGAAGCGGTCGAGCAGCTCGGCGCTGCGGGCTGAGGGCCGTCAGACCCGGGCCGCATTGACCGCGATCTCGGCGGCCAGCCGCGGCCACAAGGCCTCGGGCAGGTCGTGACCCCAGCCGGCGATGGTCTCCAGCCGCGCATCGGGAATGCGCTTGGCGAGGTCATGCGCGGCGGCGACCGGGATCAGCGCATCGTCCTGGCCGTGGATGACGAGGGTGGGCGCCGTGATGCGCGACACCCTCTCGGCGCGGTGCGCATCGGCGGCGATGGCCACCATCTGGCGGGCGACGGCCTGGGGCCGGAAGGCGCGCTTCACGCCGCGCGCTAGGCGCTCGCGCAGGGCTTGGGGCTCGGGCGGGTAGCCGGGGCTGCCGATGACGCCGTAGAGGCGGACGTAATGGTCGAGGATGTTCTCGAACTTCTGCTCGGGCGTGGCCGCCGGCTTGGGGCGCGACAGCAGGGCGCCGCGCACGCGCAGGCTTTCCTTGGGTACGTCGCGGTGGCCGCTGGTCGTCATCATCAGCGTCAGGCTCTTCAGCCGCTGCGCGTGCGAGAAACCCAGGTGCTGGGCAATCATGCCGCCCATCGACGCACCGCAGACATGGGCCCGGGCGATGCCCAAGGCGTCCAGCACGCCGACGGCGTCGCGCGCCAGGTCGCTGAGCTGGTAAGGCGCCTTGACCGGCAGGCGCAGCGTGTGCAGCAGGGCCGCCAGCGGGATGTTGGCCGGGCCGAGCTCGTCGAAGGACTGCGACAGGCCGACATCGCGGTTGTCGAAGCGGATGACGCGAAAGCCCTTGGCCACCAGCTGCTCCACCAGGCCCTCGGGCCAGGCGATGAGCTGCATGCCCAGGCCCATGATCATCAGCAGGGGCTCGCCGTCGGCGGGCCCGTGGATGTCGACCTCGATGCGGACGCCGTTGGCTGATACCTGCATCTTGATTCAGCAGCCAGCGGGCATTTCCGAGGCGCGCGCAGCGCCGCCGTCCTTGGCGCGGCTGCCGTGGACCCGGCTTTGCCGGGCCACTGGCAGCGCCCCCTTGAGGGGGCTCGCGAAGCGAGTAGGGGGTGGTCTCATCCCAGGTCGACCTGGCGCTCGATGACGCGCGAGACCAGGCCGTAGGCGATGGCCTCCTCGGTGCCCATCCAGAAGTCGCGCTCGATGTCGATGCGCACGCGCTCCAGCGGCTGGCCGGTTTCGCGGGCGATGACGGCGGCGATGCGCTCGCGGGTGCGCAGGATTTCCTTGGCCTGGATGGCGATGTCGCTGGCCTGGCCGCCGGCGCCGCCGGCCGGCTGGTGGATCATGAAGCGCGTGTTGGGCAGGGCGACGCGGCGCTCCTTGGGCACGGCCAGGTAGATGTGGGTGCCGGCGCTGGCGACCCAGCCCGTGCCCACGGTCGTGACCGGGGCGCGCACGAAACGGATCATGTCGTGGATGGCGTCGCCGCTCTCCACATGGCCGCCGGGCGAGGAGATCAGCAGCGTGATGGGGGCGTCCGACTCCTGCGACAGGGCCAGCAGGCGGCGGCAGGTGGCATGGGCCATCTTGTCGTCGATCTCGCCAAAGATCATCACGTAGCGGCCCTTGAAGAGCAGCTGCTCTTCCATCTTCTCGGGGGCGTCTTTCTTGGCGGCCTTGTCGTCGGCGGCGAGGGTGTGGTGGTGCATGGGCATATCCGGTTGAAGGCGATACCTTACCGCGAGTGAGGCGGGGGAGGTCGCGCGAGGTGCAGGGTGCGGTCAGGCGTCGCGCCGCCTTCGCCACCAGATGAGGCTGGCGGCCAGGAATAAAAGGGCGAAGCAGGCCGTGGTCCAGACGACCGTGCGCACGACGAAGCGCGATGTGGCGGCGGGCTGGGAGGGTGTCGCCAGGGCGAATGCAACCAGCACGCCCACGAGGACGGACAGCGCGAGACCGGCGAGGAGCAGCCGCTTGCGCAGCACTTCGCTGTCGGGCGACGACACCGCCGGCATGGGCCGCGATCGGATGCTGCCCCGGTAGACCCAAGCCATGGCTGCCAGGCCCAGGGCCGTGCTCAGGTGCTGCAGCAGGTTGAAAACGCGAATCTGCCGGTCGCCCGCAGCGAAGAGCTGCAGGTCAAGCAGGGGAATCAGCGCCACGCCCCAGCGGTTCGCATGGGTGAAGGAATCCCACAGCACATGGCTGGCGGCGCCGATCAGCAGGGACAGGGCGGCGATCATGAACTCGACCCGGCCGCTGCGCCCGGTGCTTTGAAACGCCGCGCGCGAGAGCTGCCGATGCGGCGTGGGCAGCAGCACCGTCAGCGGCCGCAGGAAACGCGTCAGCAGCGCGAGCAGCAACAGGCCCAGGGGCAGGCAGCAAACGACGATGCCCAGCGGCGTATGGCTGAACGACGACATCTCGAGCTGCCCGCCGTAATAGCCCAGATCGGGCATCAGCGACCCGAGCACCAGGGCCGGGAGGGACAGCCAGCGCGGGCAGAGCCGGCGCAGCGGCAGCACCGCCGCGGGGTGGGCAAATGTCCAGGGCAAGGGGGTGGGCGCCTAGGGCGCGAGATCGCAGGAGAGGCTCAGCCGGCTCACTCCGGCTTGACCGGTGTCCTGTAGAACCAGCGCCGTGCCCCCTTGGGCTCGAAGGGCTTCCATTCGCCATCGGGCTGGGCCAGGCGGTCGGCCAGCGCATACAGCGCGATGGGGTTGACGCCCAGGCCGATGTGGCTGGCCTGGACCTCGATGTTCTCGGTCAGCGGCGAAGGCTCGTTGACGCTGCAGCGCCAGGCGACGACGCCGTCGGTCTTGGAGTAGATGGAGGTCGTCGGCACCGGCGGGGCCTGGCGGATGGCCTCCAGCAGCTCGGGGTCGTTGGAGGCATGGCCGCTGACCATCTCGAAGAAGCGCCAGGCATTGGTGGCGCGCGGATGGCCGGTGAAGGGCGTGCCCAGGGTGATGACGCAGCGCGTCAGCTCGGGGCATTCCTTGGCCAGCTCGCGGGCATAGATGCCGCCCAGGCTCCAGCCCAGCAGGCTGACCTTGCGGCCGTGGCGGCGGTGCAGCTCGACGAGGTCGGCCTTGATCTGGTCCAGCACGCCGGCGCGCGGGCCGAAGTTGAAGCCCTGGCCCCAGCCCTGGGTGGCATAGCCCAGCGACTCCAGCATGGCGCGCAGCGGCGCGGTGGTGAAGTCATGCGCGCCCAGGCCCGGAAAGACCAAGACCGGATGGCCGTCGCCGTGCGGCAGCTTCTTCATCCACGGCATGGTGGCCAGCAGGGCCGCGTACTCCCAGGGTGCGCGGCCTTCCAGCATCAGCAGCCAGGCATTGGGTGCACGCAGGTCGGACCAGTCGGGATGCGCGTTGGTGGGGTTCTGGTTCCAGCGCGTGAAGCGTGGCGAGCGGGGGGCGGACATGCTGGAAAACAAGGCGGATCGGAGCAGGACAAAGCAGAGCCCATGTTAGCCAGCTGTCGCTGGTTTCCGGGGCGTGCTTGCCCGGGGGATGGCGTGTCGCGTTGGTGACTCGACTGGAGCGCTATTCGGGCCGATGGGGGCGCGATGCTGACAGGTCTTTGGGCTGGCGAAGCCAGAGCCTGCGGGTGCCGGCCACGAAGCGGTGCGGGTCGCTCGAGCCCTTCCATTCAGCCCATGCCAGCCACGCGAGGGCGGCCACCATCATCAGCAGATAGGCCCGCATGAAGAGCCGCTGCGAGCGCACGACCTCCTGCAGGTAGACGCCCAGGCCCAGAGCCGCCATGCCCAGCCAGCCCAAGAAGGGGAGGTCGCGGCGGTCGCGCACAGACCCGTCGCAATGCGGACACTGCTGGCGGACCGTTGTCGGCCGCCACCAGGGCACCTTGGGAGGCCACAACACCTGCGCTGGTGCGGCGAAGCGTTCGTGGCAATGCGGGCAGATGTATTTGCCCGGCGCGCGGGGCGCTTCCGCCGTCAGTTCGGCTTCGCAATGCGCGCAGACGGCATCGGGAGATGCCAAAGACGCGCCACAGCCTTGGCAGTGGAGGGCGGGCTCGTTCATCGAGTGAATCCGCCTTCGGACGAATAGCGGGTCGGACACTCGACCGTCATTTGCGCGCGCTTCTGGGAGGTTCCGAAGGCCTGGCGTGCATCAAAGGCCAGATAGCCGATCCAACACACGGACGCCGTCAGCAGTGCCAGGCCACCGATGCCCCTGAGCTGGGCGCGCCAACCCGCGACGGCAATGGTGTCCTGGGCTGGCGCCGAGTCCAGCGGCGGGGCATAGCCGCCGCGCAGGATCTGGAGGAAGCGACGGGCCATCCACAGGGCGGGCAGCAAGGTGAAAATGGGCACGCCGGGGAAGATGAACACCAAGGTCCAGCGCAAGGTTTCGGCCACTCCCACGCGACTGCACAGGAACAGGAGACCGTGTTCCATGACGTAGGACAGGCTATAGAGAACGCCGAGCGTCAACGCAGCGTTTCGCAACGGCGGCCACCATGAACCCGATGTGGGCTGACCCCGCAGGATGACTGCGCGGGCGCTGGCGGGATAGCTTGCCAGGCGCTCCTGCAACGCCTGCTCTCGCTTGGATGGCGTGTGGCCGTCGTCGTTGGCGACCTGCCAGATCAAGCCTATGCCGGCCAGCAAGACCAGGCCCCACAGCAGCAGATCCCAGGGTGAAGCGTCCACCGGCTATCAAGCCGCCTTGGCCACGCGCCGTTTGGCTGGCGCCTTCTTCGCCACGGTCTTCTTGGCCGCCACCTTCTTGGCCGGCGCCTTTTTCGCGACGGCCTTCTTCACCACCGGAACCGGCTCAGGCTCCACGACCTCGGCCACCGGCAGCGCCTGGAACTCCATGAAGGCGGCCTCGACATAGGCCGCGAACTCGGCCGTCTCGGGCATGGCTTCGCCGCAGGCCATCAGGCCGATGTCCAGGGACTGGTTGTAGGTCTGCACCGTCACGTTCAAGGCCAGGCCGTGAACGGCGATGGACGTGGGGTAGTTGGTCAGCATCTTGGCGCCGGCGAGATACAGCGGCAGTTGCGGCCCCGGCACATTGGAGATGACGACGTTGGCCACCACCGGCAGCTTCTCGGCCACCTTGGCGCGGCCGTAGAGCATGGCGCCGGCCTGCATCAGCCAGGGGATGCCCAGCGACGGGAAGTCCGTCGGCATCAGGCTCTTGAGCTGGCTCATCTGCGCCTTCATGGCCTTGCTGGAGGCCATCACATGGGCCAGGCGCTCGGCCGGGTCGCTAAGGTGGGTGCCCAGGCTCATGAAGGTCATGGTGGCCTGGTTGTTGGACGTGGTGTCGCCAGCGGCGCGCGTGGACACGGGCACTGCGGCGATCAGGCTCTTGCGCGGCAACGGGCCGTGCTTGGTCAGGAAGCGGCGCAGCGCGCCGCCGATGACGAAGAGGACGGCGTCGTTGACGCTGGCGTGATGGCGCTTGCGGGTGCGGTGCAGCTCGGCCAGGGCCAGGGTCACGCCCGAGAAGGCGCGCGAGTCGGACAGGCTGACGTTGAAGCGGGTGCGCGGTGCCGGGCCCAGGCTGGAAACCGCCTGCTTGCCGCGCACGACGGCCGTCGTCTGCGAAGCGACGCTGGACAGCAGGCTGCGCAGCTTGTCGATGGAGGCGCCGGCCGCGGCGCCGCCGGCATAGCCCATGGCCATGTTGCCGAGGATGTTGGCGGCGCTGGGCAGGGAGCGGGCCAGCTTGACGGTCTGCTTCCACTGCTGGGAGACGGCGGCGCGCAGCATGCCGACGGTGCCGAGCTGGCCGCGCTTCTTGCCGCGCGCAGCGATGGCGTCGATGGGGCGCGGCTCGGGGCTGAGGTCGAGGATGACCTGGGCCAGGGCGACGGCGGCCTGGCCGTCCACGGCGGCGTGGTGGAGCTGGGTGTAGAGGGCCACATGCTGCTCGCCGTCGGGGCCGGGCTCCAGGCCGGTGAAGACGTGGAACTTCCACAGCGGCAGGCCGCGGTCCAGCAGCACGGGGTGCAGGGCGCCGACCTGGGCTTCCAGCTCGGCCATGCCGCTGCCCGCGGGCAGGGCGATCTCGACGATGTGTTCTTCGAGATCGGGTTCGGCGTCCACCCAGCCCGGGTTGGACAGGCCCAGCGGCATGGCGACGAGGCGGCGGCGCAGGGCCGGCAGCAGCGGCATGCGGGCGCGCATGTGCTCGCGCAGGTCTTCGATGAAGTCGCCGTCGTAGCCGACCGGCAGTTCCAGCAGATGCAGGGCGCCGACATGCATCGGCATCTGCGGCGTTTCCAGGTAGAGGAAGCTGGCGTCGAGGCCGGCGAGCTGTTTCATCGGGGCGTCTCCTGGGCGTTGTCGGCCCAGCATACCCGCGCTCCCGGCCCCGGGCGTCTCGGGGGCGACCCTGGCCGGGCCGCCCTTCGCGTCACTCTTCAGGAACGAAGATCCACAGCAGGATGTAGAGCAGGATGCCGCTGCCGAAGGCCAGGAAGAGCACCGTGAAGATCAGGCGCCAGACCCAGGAGTCCAGGCCGGTGACCTTGGCGATGCCGCCGCAGACGCCGCCCAGCCAGCGGTCCAGGCGGGCGCGGCGCAGGCCGTTGACGGCGCCGACATTGGGGCTGGCGGCTGCGCTGCCGGCGCCGACGCCGGGGGCGGCCTGGCCGCTCAGCACGCGGGCCTTGGCGCGGGCGAACTCTTCGTCGTTGAGCACGCCACGGGCATGCAGGTCGGCCAGCTTGTTGAGTTCTTCGGCGTCGTTCATCTGGGACTCCTTGCGGTGTTGATGAGACGAAGCCTAGCGGCCCTGTGCGTGCGGGCCAGGGCCTTGCGACAGTCGGTCGTTTTCGTGGGACGCGGGCGCCGATTTCAATGGACGGGCTGCTTGGCGGGATCGACGTCGACGAACTGCCAGAAGTCCTGCCAGAACAGCGGGCGGCGGAAGCCGCTCATCCAGGGCTGCTCGATGTCGGTCAGGATGCGGTGGGCGTGGACCTTGTAGGCCATATAGGTCACGGCGATGCGCTTGGCTTCCCGGAACAGGGCCTCGCGCTCGGGGCCGTCGGGCATGCCCTGCATGCGGTCGTACAGGGCGTCGAAGCGCGCATCCTTGAAGCGCGGCAGGTTCTGCGTGCCCGAGGCCGGGCCGTAGAAGCGCTGAAGGGCCTCCTGGCCGTCCGATGAGGCCGCCGTCGAGCCCACCGGCCACATCTGGTAGTTGGCGGCCTGGGCGGCCTTCAGGTTCTCGGGCCATTGCTGGATCTTGGTCTTGAGCTTGATGCCGACGGCGCGCATGGCCTTCTCCCACAGCTGGTCGATGGCCAGGCTCAGCGAGTTGGGCTCGGTGTTGCGCGTGATGACGAGGGGCTTGCCGTCGGGCAGGTCGCGCCAGCCGTCGCCGTCCTTGTCGACATAGCCATACATGTCGAGCAGGGCCATGGCGCGCGCCGGGTCGTAGTCGCTCATCTCGCTCTTGAAGGCGGGGTCGTAGCCGCTGGTGTTGGGCACGATGGGCGACTGGGCCGGCACGCCCTGGCCGCGGCGCGCGACCTTGATCTCCTTGCGCACGTCGTAGGCCAGCGAGATGGCGCGGCGCAGCGCGACCTTGTCGGGCGTCAGCCCGCCGATGACCGGGTCCTCGAGGTTGAAGCAGGTCAGCGTCATGTCGGGCGCGAGCGTGAACACGGCCTGCATGCCGCGCTTGGCCAGGTTGGGTGCGATCTTGCCGCCGGGGGCGGCCTGGGTGATGAACTCCTCGGGCACGCGCTCGATGAAATCGTGCTCGTTGTTCAGGAAGGACAGCCAGCGCGGCTGGTTCTCGACGATGACATCGACGACGACGCGGTCCACCATCGGAATGCGCCGGCCCTTGAACTTGGCGAGGATGGCCTGGGCCTCCTTGTCGTCGGCGGCCGGCTGGGATTCGTAGACGCGTTCGCGGTAGGCCGGATTGCGCTCGAACACCATCTGCGAGCTGCGCCGCCACTCCTTCAGCAGGAAGGGGCCGGTGCCGACCGGATGCTCCATGATCTTGTCGCCGTAGAACTCGACGACCTCGCGGGCGACGACGCCGTAGATGTCGTTGCCGGCGAAGATGGATTCGATGAGGCGGGGGCGCGGGTCGATGGTCTTGACCTGCAGGGTGTAGCGGTCCAGCGCCCGCACGCCCTCGATCTCGGTGTCGTAGGGGAAGGGCTTCTTGGCCTTGATGACCTTCTCGCGCAGCTCGTTCAGGCCGACCAGGCCGTTCTCCTCGTAGGCCACCCAGGCCTGGGCGTTGGTGGCGGGGTCGGCGAAGCGCTTGATGCTGTAGACGAAGTCGGCCGCCGTGACCTCGCGCTTCTTGCCCTTGAAGGCCGGGTCGTCGGCGAAGTAGATGCCAGGCCGGATCTTCATCGTGAAGGTCTTGAAGTCGGCGCTGACCTCGGGCTCGCCGGCGGCCAGCAGCGGCATCAGCCGGGTCGGCCGGGCCAGCGGGTCGAAGGCGTAGAGCGTCTCGAAGATGTGGGCGGTGACGGTGCGCGAGTAGATGTCGGAGATGCGCGCCGGGTCGAAGCCGGTCTCGGCGATGCGGAAGGCATAGCGCAGCGTCTTGACGGGCTCGGCGGCCTGAGCCGGCGCGAGCGCCGCTGCGCAGACGGCCAGCGCGGCGAGCAGTTGTTTCATCACTTGGCCTTGGGCTTGGCGGCGGGGTCGATGTCGACGTACTTCCAGTAGTCGCGCACGAAGATGTTGCGGCTGTAGCCGTGCACCCAGGGGTGGGCCATGTCGGTCCAGATGCGGTGGACATGGAACTTGTAGGGCGCATAGGCGATCAGCAGGCGCTGGGCCTCCAGCATCAGCGCGGCGCGCTCGGGGCTGTCGGGCAGGGCCTTCTGCTTCTCGTACAGGGCCTCGAAGGCCGGCAGGTCGAAGCGGGCCTTGTTGGCCTTGCCCTTGGCGGCGCTCGAGCCCAGCGCGAGGAAGGTGTCGCCGTCCGGCGTCGTGCCCACCCAGCCCACGCCCCACATCTGCAGCTTGCCGGCGTTGGCGGCCTTGAGCTGCTCGGGGAACTTGCCGATCTTGAAGACCATGTTGATGCCCAGGGCATCCATGTTCTTCTTCCACTGCTCGGCCAGCTGGCGGCGCTCGCCGTCGGCCAGCGTCGAATACTCGATGACGAGGGGCTTGCCGTCGGGCAGCTCGCGGTAGCCGTCGCCGTCGACATCCTTGTACCCGTACATGTCCAGCAGGGCCTTGGCCTTGGGCAGGTTGTACTCGGTCATCTCGGACTTGAAGGCCGGGTCGTAGCCGAAGGCGACGGTGGGCACGGGGCTCTGGCTCTTCAGGGCCTGGCCGCGGCGCACGAGGCGGATCTCCTTGTCCAGGTCGACGGCCAGGTTGATGGCGCGGCGCAGCGCGATCTTCTCCGGCGTGTAGCCGCCGATGACCGGGTCCTCCATGTTGAAGTAGCTCAGCGAGATGTCGGAGCGCGGGTAGCGCGTCATCGAGATGCCCTGCTTGGCCAGGTTGGGCGCCAGCTTGTTGCCGGGGATGGCGATGCCGGCGAAGTCGATGGGCACCTCCTCGATCATGTCGGCCTCGCCGCGCAGGAAGGACAGCCAGCGCGGCTGGCTCTCCTCGATGATGTCGACGATGACGCGGTCCACCAGCGGCAGCTTCTTGCCCTGCAGCGCGGCGACCTCGGCCTGCAGCCGCGCGTCCGAGCCCGGCGGGGCGGTCTCGGCGTAGCGCACGTCGCGGAAGTTGGGGTTCTTCTCGAGCACGATGCGCGAGTTGCGCCGCCACTCGCCCAGCCGCCAGGCATTGGTGCCGACGGGGTGCTCCATGATCTTCTCGCCATAGAACTCGACCACCTCGCGCGCCACGGCGCCCAGGAAGCCGGCATCGCTGAACTGGTAGACGAAGCGCGGGTCGGCCACGCCCAGCTTGATCTGGAAGGTGTAGCGGTCCAGCGTCTTCAGGCCCTCGACGACGCGGTCGTAGTCGAAGGGCTTCTTGGCCTTCATCAGCTCGGTGCGCAGCTCCGACAGGCCGACGATCTTGACGTTCTCCAGCAGGTAGAGGTTGCCGCTCTTCCAGCGCGGGTCGTAGTGGCGCTTGATGCTGTAGACATAGTCCTCGGCCGTCAGCTCGCGCTTCTTGCCCTGGAAGGCCGGGTCGTCGGAGAAATAGATGCCCGGCTTGACCTTCATCGTGATGGTCTTGAAGTCGGCGCTGATCTCCGGCATCTCCGACAGCGTGGCGGGCCGCAGCTTGAAGGGGCGGGCGCCGAAGTCGTATTCCAGCGGCGAATCGAGGATGCCGGCGACGATGGCCTTGGAGTAGAGATCGGTGATCTGGGCCGGGTCGAAGCCGGTCTCGGCGACCTTGAAGGCCTGGCGGAGGACCTTCTCCTGGGCGTGGGCCGCATGGAGGGTGCAGGCCAGCAGCAGACCGGTCAGCAGGGCAGGTAACTTCATCACAGCGCGTTGTCAGGCTCTTGAAAACCGCGGAGTCTAGTGAAACCGTCAGGCCAAACCGGAAGTCAGCTCGCATAGACTCCGGCCCGTTTTCTCGTGTAACCCCGCTTGTCACGGCGGGGTTTATGGTTTTTGGAGCCCCGCTGGAGTCCTGAATGGCGGCCTATCTCGTCCGACGCCTGTGGCAGATGATCCCGACCTTGCTCGGTGTCGTGCTGCTGGTGTTCTTCCTCTTCAAGTATTTCGGCAGCGACCCGGCCATCATCCTCGGCGGCATGAATGCCAGCCCCGAGCAGATCGAGGCCATCCGCGACCAGCTCGGCCTGAACAAGCCGGTCTGGGAGCAGCTGCTGATCTTCATCAAGCAGATCGTCACCTTCGACTGGGGCCTGAGCTGGGCCACGCGCGAGTCGGTGGCCAATCTGTTCGCCACCCGCCTGCCGGCGACGCTGACGGTGACGGTGCCCATCCTCATCCTCGAGGTCATGCTGGCCATCCCCTTCGCCCTGGCCGTGGCCACGGTGCGCGGCAGCCTGACCGACCGCGCCGTGATGATCAGCACGACGGTGGCCGTGTCCATCTCGCTGCTGGTCTACGTCATCCTGGCCCAGTATGTGTTCGCCTTCCGCCTGGGCTGGTTCCCGGTGCAGGGCTGGACGGGCAGCCATTGGACCAATCTGACGACCTACGCGCCCCTGCCCATCCTGGTGGCCGTCTGCGTCGCGATGGCGCCGCAGATCCGCCTGTACCGCAGCTTCTTCCTGGACGAGATCGGCCACGACTATGTGCGCACCGCGCGCGCCAAGGGCATGACCGAGGGCACCGTGCTGCTCAAGCATGTGCTGCGCAACGCCATGATCCCCATCCTGACCAATGTGTCGGTGCTGCTGCCCGGCGTGCTGGTGGGCAGCTTCCTCATCGAGGTCTTCTTCTCCATCCCCGGCCTCGGCCGCGAGCTGCTGCTGGCCGTCAACCGCGGCGACTATCCCGTCATCCAGGCCTTCGCGATCTATCTCGCGGCGCTGACGATGACCGTCAACCTTCTGGTGGACCTGCTCTACAAGCTCGTCGACCCGCGCGTGGTTCTCAAATGAGCACGGTTTCCAACTCCTCCGGCGGCGTCTGGGCCGCTTCCTGGCGCCGGCTCAGGACCGACCGCGTCGGCGTCGTGTCGATGTGGATCGTCGGCGCCTTCCTCATCCTGGTGCTGCTGGCCGCCACCAACCTGGTCGCCGCGGGCTGGCAGTCCGAGATCGGCGTGCCCAATGCGCCGCCGACGCTGCTGGGCCCGCAGCCGGCCGAGGACACCGGCACCATCGTGGCGCCCAAGGGACCGAATGTCGACCTGTCCGACATCGATCCGCTGGCACCGCGCTATGCCGAGTGGGCCGAGCGCGCCAAGAGCTTCAAGACCGAGGAGCTGGCCAAGGCCGAGACCCTGCCCCTGGGCGGCGACCGCCTGGGCCGCGACGTGCTGGCCAAGGTCATCAAGGGCGCCGAGGTGTCCATCGTCGTCGGCCTGGCGGCGGCCGTCGTCGCGACGCTGATCGGTACCGTGCTGGGGGCCCTGTCGGGCTTCTTCGGCGGCAAGGTCGGCGACCTGCTGGAGTGGGTCTACAACGTCTTCACGGCCATCCCCAGCATCCTGCTGATCTTCGCCTTCGCGGCCATCTTCCCGCGCGGCATCGGCGCGGTCGTGGCCATCCTGGCCCTGACCGGCTGGACGGGCATCTACCGCCTGATCCGCGCCGAGTTCATGAAGCACCGCGTGCGCGAGTACGTGCGCTCGGCCGAGGCCATCGGCGCCAGCCAGTGGTCGCGCATGTTCAAGCACATCCTGCCCAATGTGTCGCACGTGGCCTTGGTGCAGCTGTCCCTGCATGTGGTGAGCTTCATCAAGAGCGAGGTCATCCTGAGCTATCTGGGCCTGGGTGTCGGCGTCGACCAGGTCTCCTGGGGCACCATGCTGGGCGAAGCGCAGAACGAACTCATCCTCGGCTACTGGTGGCAGCTTGCCGTCGTCGCGGTCTTCATGGCCGTCTTCGTCACCGCCTTCGCGCTCTTCACCGACGCGCTGCGCGATGCCCTCGATCCCAAGCTGCGCGGTCTGGAGTAAGCGCCATGTTGCTCAGCATCCAAGATCTCAAGGTCGCCTTCCGCATGGGCAAGGTCGACGGCGTCATGCAGCGCCCGCCGGTCGTCAAGGGCGTCAGCTTCGACGTGCCGGAGAACAGCACCGTCGCCCTGGTGGGCGAGTCGGGCTCGGGCAAGAGCGTGACGGCCATGTCCATCCTCAACCTGCTGCCCAGCAATGCCGAGCGTGAAGGCCGCATCCTGTTCCAGGGCCGCGACCTGCTGCAGACCGGCCTGCGCGAGCTGCAGGCCATCCGCGGCAAGGACATCGCCTGCGTCTTCCAGGACCCGATGAGCTCGCTGAACCCGGTGTTCAACGTGGCCACGCAGATCTGCGAGCCGCTGATGAAGCACATGGGCATGAGCCGCCGCCAGGCCCTGGTGCGCGCCGAGGAGCTGCTGCACGAAGTCGGCATCCCCGAGCCCAAGCGGCGCCTGTCGGCCTACCCGCACGAGATGTCGGGCGGCCAGCAGCAGCGCGTCATGATCGCCGTGGCCCTGGCCTGCTCGCCCAAGCTCCTCATCGCCGACGAGCCGACGACCGCCCTGGACGTGACCATCCAGCGCCAGGTCATGGAGCTCATGGCCAGGCTCAAGGAGAGCCACAAGATGAGCCTGCTCTTCATCTCCCACGACCTCGGCGTCGTCGGCGAGATCTCGGACCAGGTCGTCGTCATGCGCCATGGCCAGGTGCGCGAGAACGCGCCGGTCGAGCAGATCTTCAACCACCCGCAGGACGCCTACACCAAGGCCCTGCTGGCCTGCCGCCCCTCGCTGACCGAGAACCCGGCGCGGCTGATGGTCATCGACGACCACATCGCGGGCCGCACCGCGTCCAACGACATCAAGGCCAAGGACGACAGCGCGCCCGTCGTGCTGGAGGTGACCGGCCTGCAGAAGAGCTTCTGGCTCAAGGACGGCCTGTTCGGCAAGCGCGAGTTCAAGGCCGTCAAGGGCGTGAACTTCAAGCTGAAGAAGGGCCACACTCTGGGCGTCGTCGGCGAGTCCGGCTCGGGCAAGACGACGATGGGCCTGACGCTCTTGCGCCTGCACGAGCCCACCGGCGGCCAGGTGCTGTTCGAGGGCCAGGACCTGCTGAAGATGAGCGGTGCCGACTGGCAGCAGATGCGCCGCCGCATCCAGGTCGTGTTCCAGAACCCCTATGCCTCGCTGAACCCGCGCTTCACCATCGCCCAGACCCTGCGCGAGCCGATGGAGATCCACGGCATCGGCAAGGACACCGCCGAGCGCGAGGCGCGCGCCGTGGCCCTGCTGAAGAAGGTCGGCCTGGACGAGAGCGCCATGGCCAAGTACCCGCATGAGTTCTCGGGCGGCCAGCGCCAGCGCATCGCCATCGCGCGCTGCCTGACCCTGCAGCCCGAGGTGCTGGTGCTGGACGAGGCCGTGTCGGCCCTGGACGTGTCGGTGCAGGCCCAGGTGCTCAACCTGCTGAAGGACCTGCAGGACGAGTTCGGCCTCAGCTACATCTTCATCAGCCACGACCTGGCCGTCGTCAAATTCATCTCCGACGAGGTGCTGGTCATGCAGAACGGCGATGTCGTCGAGCAGGCCCAGACCCAGGCCCTCATCGCGGCGCCGCGTGAGGAGTACACGCGCCGGCTGCTGGGCGCCGTGCCGCGCGGCTACCAGGGCGGTGTCGCCCGGCCGGCCTAACCGGGCGATTTTGACGGTTGCGTGCAATTTCAACGGTCTCGGGCGTGGTTACCGCGACAGCGCCGCCGAACCGCGCTGAAATCTGCGCCACGGCCTCACTTGCCAGGCCGTTGACCGTCTCGATGCATCGACCTCTGGCTTCCCGATCGACGCTGTGCGCGGCGCTGGCCGCGTTGGCCCTGCTGTGCGCCTGCTCGCCCGGCGAGGGCCCCGGCACGTCGCCGTCCGTCGCCTCGGCCGTGCAGGACGAGGGCCTGGCCCGCGACCTGGAACGCATCGAGCGGGCCGCCCGTGCCAAGCCGGGTGCGCTCGAGCAGGAGCTGCGCGCCCGCGGCGACAAGCTCACCCCCGGCAGTGCCGCCGAACTGGAAGTGCTGGCTCTGCGCGGCCTGCTGGTGGCCCTGGCGCGCGACCGCGCCCTGACCGACCAGATCGCCCAGCGCCTGCGCGACTGGCCGGCCGGCAACCTGCAGCGCGCCGGTGCCGTCGTCGCCGCAGCCAGCATCAGCGCCGAATACCTGCGCTCGCATGGCGACCTGCGCGAGGCCCGCAAGGCCTTGCTGGGCGTCGACACCGTCCAGCTCAATGCCGCCGCGCCCGTCATCCGCTGGCGCTACCACCACCAGCTCGCCGGCATCGCCAGCGACTCGGGCGAGCTCGACCTGTCGCTGAACCATGGCCACGCCGCCCAGCGCCTGGCCGAGCAGATGGGCCAGCCCTGGCGCGTTGCGCTGACGCTGGTGGACCTGGCCTTCACGTCCAGCCGCGCCGACACGCCGGCGCGCGCCCGCCAGCTCATCGGCCAGGCCCTCACCGAGGCCCAGAAGGACCCGGATCCGATGACGCTGAACCAGGTCTACACGATGCGCGGCATCGTCTATGCCGACGACAGCGACTCCAGCATCACGCTGCAGGCCAACTCCGATGCGCTGGAGCAGGCCACGCGCGCCGGTGCCGACTCGGTGCGCGCCCTGGGCCTGGCCAACTTCGCCGACTACCACCTGCGCCAGGGCCATCCGGCGCGTGCGCTGGAGCTGGCCGAGCAGGCCCTGCCGCTGGCCCGCTCGACGCGCAACATCAGCGCCGAGAGCGTGGCCCGCTCCAACATCGGCCTGGCCAAGATCGCCATGGGCCGCATCGCCGAGGGCCGCGACGACGTGCGCGCCGGCATCACGCTGGACGAGCAGCAGGGCGCCCTGTCCTATGCCTCGGCCGGCTGGCAGGAACTGGCGGGTTATCTGGAGCGTGCCGGCGATCTGGCCGGCGCCATCGCCGCCTACCGCGAGCACCGCCGCATGGACGAGCGCGTGCTGCGCGACGAGACCCGCAAGCTGCTGCTCGAGGCCCAGGAGCGCCAGGACGCGGAGCAGCGCGCCCGCGACATCGAACTCCTCAACCGCGACAACGCCTTGAAGGCCGAGCAGGTCCACCAGCGCAACCTGGCGCTGACGCTGTGGTCGGCCATGGGCGGCTGCATCCTGGTGTCGCTGGGCCTGCTCTACCAGGCCTTCAGGCGCGTGCGCCGCACCAATGAGGCCCTGGCCCACAGCAATGCCTCGCTGAAGCGCCAGAGCGAGACCGACCCGCTGACCGGCCTGGCCAACCGACGCCACTTCCAGGCCGCCATCAAGAGCCTGGCCAGCAGCGGCGGCCTGTCGGCCAGCGTCTTCCTCATCGACATCGACCACTTCAAGCGCATCAACGACAGCTTCGGCCATGCCGCCGGCGACGTCGTCCTCATCGAGATCGCCGGGCGCCTGCGCCAGGCGGTGCGCGACGACGACCTCATCGTGCGCTGGGGCGGCGAGGAATTCCTCATCGTCGCGCGCACCCATGAGGGGGCGTTCGCGCCCCAGCTGGCCCAGCGTCTGCTGGACCTCGTCGGCAGCAAGCCGGTGCGCCACGACGGCCGGGACATCCACGTCACCGCCTCCATCGGCTTCGTCAGCCTGCCGGTGCCGCCGCATGGGCTGCGCCTGTCCTGGGAACGCGCCATCGACCTGGTCGACACCGTCATGTATCTCGCCAAGGCCCATGGCCGCAACAAGGCCTATGGCGTCGAACGCATCCACGCGGAGGACGCCCTGGCCGCGGCCCAGCTGACGGCCCGCCTGGAGGCCGCCTGGGCCGAGGGCCTGGTCGGCCTGCAGGCCCTCAGCGGCCCGGCCCGCGCGGCCGACAGCGGCTTCCATCCCGACGCCGCCAGCCGGCCGGCCAACGCATGAAGGCCGCCGTCGCGTTGTGGCTGATGCTGGCCGGCGCCGCCGCCCTGGCCGCGCCCGTCGTCGCCCCCGATCCGGTGGCCGAGGACACCGTGCTGGCCAACATCACGCGCCGCGCCTTCGACGCACCCGAGGCCATGCTGGCCGAGCTGAACCAGCGCTGGCCCACCCATGCCGAACCCGGCCAGCCGCGCGAGTCGGCCTGGCTGATGGCGCGCGGCCGCGTGCTGCTGCACGCCGGCCGTGCCGAGTCGGTTGACGCCACCGCCGTGCAGCTGATGGCCCGCGAGGACGGTGTCGACCGCAGCTGGCTGCTGCGCGCCCTGGCCCAGGAGCGCGCCGGCAAGTCCGCCACGGCCCTGGCCACGCGGGCCCTGTCGGGCCTGGACAAGCGCTGCCCGGCTGGTGACGAGGTGCGTGGCGTGCGCGAGCTGGGCTGCGATTTCCGCAGCGCCTGGGAGGCCCTGCGCATCCTGCAGCGCGAGCAGTACGCCCAGGGTGCCTTCGCCGTCTCGGAGGCCAATGTCAGGCGCGCCCTGGCGCTGGCGCGGGCCGGCGAGGACAAGCATCTGACGGCCCTCAGCCACGGCATGCTGGCCGTGTCCCTGCAGTCCCAGGACAAGCTGGACATGGCGCGGGCCGAGCTGCGCACCGCCGCCGCCGAGGCCGCCGGCGATCTCGTCGCCGGCGCGCGCGTGCGCAACTACGAGGCGGCCATCGAGCGCCGCGCCCGCGACATGGCGGCCTCGCGCAGTGCCGTCGAGGCGGCGCTGCTGCTGGCCGAACAGGCCGACGCGCCGCATCTGGCCGCGCAGCTGCGCTCCAACCTGGTCGACTCCTACATGCATCTGGGCATGCCCAAGGAGGCCATCGCCGCCGGCCAGCGCGCCATGCCGGTGCTGCAGCGCTTCGGCGACCGCTTCTACGAGCGCAGCACCCACCACAACTTGGCCGTGGCCCACATCAAGCTGCGCCAGTTCGAACATGCCCGCGCGGAGCTTGCCAAGGTGGGTGAGTTCGGCTCCGACCCGGGCGACCTGGTGCTGCGCGCCCGCGAGCTGCGCGAGCTGGCCGAAACCTGGACCGAAGCCGGCCAGTACAAGGAGGCCCTGGCGGCCCTGCACGCCGAGCGCGACCTCAACACCCGCGCCAACGAGCGCAACCGCGCCGCTGCGCTGGAGGAGCTGGGCCGCAAATACGACAGCGCCGCCAAGCAGCGCGACCTGGACCTGCTGGCCCGCGACGGCCAGCTCAAGGACCAGCAGATCTCCAACCAGCAGCTCGCCCAGCAGGTCGGCGTCGCCGTCGGGGCCCTGCTGCTGCTGTCCGTCGCCCTGGTCGGCGTGACCCTGGTGCGCATGCGCCGCGCCCAGGCCAACCTGACGGCCAACCAGAGCCTGCTGCGCGCCCAGAGCGAGCGTGACCCGCTGACCGACCTGTCCAACCGCCGCCATTTCCTGGCCGTCATGGACCAGGCCGCCCGCGAGGCCAAGGGCGAGGGCTTTGTGGGCGCGCTGATGATGATCGACATCGATCACTTCAAGAACGTCAACGACTGGCATGGCCATGCGGCCGGCGACGCCGTCATCGTCGAGGTGGCGCGCCGCATCAAGGCCGCCGTGCGCGACAGCGACCTCGTCGTGCGCTGGGGCGGCGAGGAATTCCTCGTCTTCGCGCCCGAACTGCCCGGCGACGACCTCGCGCTGATGGGCGAACGCATCCTGCGCTCCATCGGCGGCCAGCCCATCGAGACGCCCGAGGGTCCGCTGCGCGTCACCGCTTCCATGGGTTTCGCCAGCTTCCCGCTCGGCGGCTCGGCCGGCGCGGGCCTGCGCCTGCACTGGGAGCAGGCCGTCAACTGGGCCGACATGGTGCTCTACAAGGCCAAGGCCGAGGGCCGCAACCGCGGCGTCGGCATCAGCGCCGTCGAGGCGCCCGACAGCCATACCCTGACCGCCATGCTGCAGGACTTCGATGCCGCCTGCATGAACGGCCAGGTCAGGCTCAGGCAACTGCCGGGACCGGCCCAGCCATGAATGCGTTGATGCCAAGGCGCCGCCTGCTGATGTGGCTGAGCGCCCTGTCGACGCCCACCGCCTGGGCCCAGCCCAATGGTGCCTGGCCCGCGCGGCCGCTGCGCATCGTCGTGCCCTATGCGGCCGGCGGGGCCTCCGACGTCGCCGCGCGCCTGCTCGCGCCCGAGCTGCAGAAGAGCCTGGGCCAGCCGGTCACCGTCGACAACAGGCCCGGCGCGGACGGCAATATCGGCACGGCCGAAGTCGCCGGCGCCGGCGACGGCCACACCCTGCTGATGGGCAGCGTCGGCACCCATGTCATCAACCCGCTGCTGTCGCGCCGGCTGCCCTATGACCCGGTGAAGGACTTTTCGCCCGTCGCCCTGGTGGCCACCGTGCCCCTGGTGCTGGTCGTCAACCCCGGCATCGCGCAGAGCCTGGGCATCCGCCGCCTGCCCGACCTCGTGCACGCCGCCACTGCCCAGCCGGGCCGGCTGCATATCGCCTCGGGCGGCAACGGCAACCCCTCGCACCTGGCCGGCGAGCTGTTCAAGCGCCTGACCCAGACCTACATGCTGCACTTCCCCTACCGCAGCACGGCCTCGGCCCAGCAGGACGTCATCGCCGGCAACATGGACCTGATGTTCGACTCCCTGCCGACGGCCCTGCCGCAGATCAAGGCCGGCAAGCTGCTGGCCCTGGGCGTCACCAGCGCCCGGCGCAGCTCCAGCCTGCCGGATCTGCCCACCGTCGAGGAAGCCGGCGGCCCGGCGCTGAAAGGCTACGAGGCCAGCGCCTGGATCGGCCTGTTCGCCCCCGGCAGCCAGCCGGCCGAACAGCTGGCGCGGCTGCAGCGCGACAGCGTGGCGGCGCTTGCTGGTGCCGTTCTGCGTGAGCGGCTGACCAACCGTGGCATGCTGGTGCATGGCAGCGGCGGCCCGGAGTTCGCCGCGCTGATCGCCGCGGAGACGGCCAAGTGGGCGCGCGTCGTCCAGCTGTCCGGTGTCAAGGTAGACAGATAGAGTGAGCCCCTCGCCCAGCTCCGCGCTGCTGAACGCGCGCGGGTCTGGTCGGTCCCCCGAGGGGACGGCGATGCTCGCGGCATCGAGCCGCGAGCACACGCCCGAGCGGGCCGGCTAGGGAGCGGCCCGTCGCTCGGCCCGAACAAGGACAACTGCGATGGAGACTGCCATGAAGCTGAATCGCCGCCAGGTCACTGCCCTGGCCGGCAGCCTCGCGCTGCCCGCTTCTGCACAGGCGTCTTGGCCGACCAAGACCCTGCGCCTCGTCGTGCCCTTCACGCCCGGCGGCACGACCGACCTGCTGGCGCGGGCCATGGCGCCCGAGCTGCAGCAGCGCCTGGGCCAGAGCGTCGTCGTCGATAACAAGCCCGGCGCCGGCGGCAATATCGGCTCGGCCGAGGTGGCCAAGGCGGCCGACGGCCACACGCTGCTGATGGGCACGGTCGGCACGCACGCCATCAATGCGGCCCTCTACCCCAAGCTGCCCTACGACCCGGTGAAGGACTTCGCGCCCATCACCCTGGTCGCGGCTGTGCCCAATGTGCTGGTGCTCAATCCGGCCAGCGCCGAGCGCTACGGCATCAAGACCGTGGCCGACCTGATCCGCGTCGCGCGTGCCAATCCGGGCAAGCTCAACATGGCGTCCAGCGGCAACGGCACCTCCATCCACCTGGCCGGCGAGCTGTTCAAGAGCATGACGGGCAGCTTCATGCTGCACTTCCCCTACCGCGGCTCGGGCCCGGCCCTGCTGGACCTGATCGCCGGCAACATGGACCTGATGTTCGACAACCTGCCCTCGGCCCTGCCGCAGATCAAGGCCGGCAAGCTGCTGGCCCTCGCCGTCACCAGCGCCCAGCGCAGCCCGGCCGTGCCGGATCTGCCGACGTTGGCTGAGGCCGGCGGCGCGGTTCTGAAGGGCTATGAGGCCAGCTCCTGGTTCGGCCTGCTCGCGCCCAGCGGCCAGCCCGCCGACCAGGTCGCCCGGCTGCAGCGCGAAGCCGCCGCCGCATTGGGCACACCGGCCATGCGCGAACGCATGGCGGGGCAGGGCGCGGTCGCCGGCGGCGGCTCATCCACCGAATTCGCGGCGCTGATGGCGAGCGAGACGGCGAAGTGGGCCAAGGTCGTGAAGGCCTCGGGCGCGAAAGTCGATTGATGCCCTTGTCGAGGACCTGGCGCGCCGACCTCATCGCCGGCGCCGTCGTCGCCGTGCTGCTGATCCCGCAGAGCCTGGCCTACGCGATGCTGGCCGGCCTGCCGCCGCAGGTGGGCCTGTACGCCAGCCTGCTGCCGCTGCTGGCCTATGCGGCCCTGGGTTCCAGCCCGGTGCTGGGCCTGGGGCCGGTGGCCGTGCTGGCGCTGATGATTGCCCAGGCCCTGGGCGGGCTGCCGGCGGGTGTCAGCGTGACCGAGGGGGCGCTGGTGCTGGCGGCCGAGGTCGGGCTGGTGCTGGGTGTGGCCGCGCTGCTGAGGCTGGATGCCCTGTCCAGCCTGCTGTCGGTGCCGGCCCTGCGCGGCTTCGAGACCGGGGCGACGCTGATGATCGCGGCGGGCCAGTTGCCGGTGCTGCTGGGCAGCGCGGCCGCCGGCTTCACGCTGCCGGCGCTGATCGAGTCTGCCCCGTCGGGCGGCTTCGGCGTGGTCAGTGCCCTGTGGGGTGCCGCCGGCATCGCGCTGCTGCTGCTGTCGCGGCGGGCCGGCTCGCGATTGCTGGCCCGGTTGGCGCCGCTGTTGCTACTGGTCGCGGCCATGCTCATTTCGGCTTTCACGCCCGCCGCGACCGGCGTGGCCCAGGTCGGCGCCTTGCCGTCGCTGGCCTTGCCCATGGCCCTGCCGCGGCTGGACGCCGCGCTGTGGCTGCAGCTGCTGCCGTCGGCGGCCCTGGTGGGGCTGATGGGCTTCGTGTCCAGCCTGGCGGTGTCGGAGTCGCTGGCCCAGCGGCGCGGCGAGAAGCTGCTGCCGGCGGCCGAGCTGCGCGGCCTGGCGGCGGCCAACCTGGTGGCTTCGGTCAGCGGCGGCATGCCGGTGGCGGGCAGCTTCTCGCGCAGCATCCTGCTGCACGAGGCCGGCTCGGCCAGCCGCTGGAGCCTGGTCTTCGTCGCCATCTTCATGTTCATCGCCATGCTGGCCCTGGCCGGGCCGCTGGCCCATCTGCCCAAGCCGGTGCTGGCTGCGACCATCGTTGTCGCCGTGCTGGGCGGCTTCTCGCTGCGGCCCTATCGCGAGGCCTGGCGCTATGCGCGGGCGGAAGGGCTGCTGATGGCGGCGGTCACGGTGGCCGTGCTGTGCTGGAGCATCGCGGCGGCGCTGGCCATCGGCGTGGTCGGTTCCGTCGCGCTGCTGATCCAGCGCACCGCCCAGCCCCATGTGGCCCGCATCGGCCGGGTGCCGGGCACCCAGCACTACCGCAACATCGAGCGCTACGCGGTCGAATGCCAGCCCGAGGTGGTGGGCCTGCGCGTCGACGAGAGCCTGGTGTTCACCAATGCCCGCGGCCTGGCGGATGCGGTGCTGGCCCATGTGCGCGAGCACCGCGCCAGGGTCGGCGCGCCGGCCCGGGTGCTGATGCTGATGGCGCCGGTCAACCACATCGACGTGTCCGGTCTGACGGCGCTGCAGGAGCTGCATGCCGCCCTGCAGGCTGAAGGGCTGAGGCTGGAGTTCTCCGAGGTCAAGGGGCCGGTGCTGGACCGTCTCAAGGCCGTGGGCTGGCTGGAACGCTACGACGTCTCCCTCTACCTCAGCCACCATGAAGGCATCCAGGCCGGTGAACATGCCCTGAGGCCGAGTCTGGCTGACCACGACGCCCCCGGGCAGCTGTAGCCGCGTTCTGCTACCGTCTCGTTCCAATTCCCGGTCCGCGGACGCCATGAACGACAAAGAGACATTGCTCGGCATCCGCCGTGGCATCGAGAAGGAAAGCCTGCGCGCCCTGCCTGGTGGCGGCCTGGCCCTGACCCCGCACCCGCAAGCCCTCGGCTCGGCCCTGACGCACCCGCACATCACGACGGACTACAGCGAGTCCCAGCTGGAACTCATCACCGGCGTGCATGCGGGCGTGGACGATGTCCTCACCGAGCTGACCGAGATCCACCAGGCCGTCTACCGCGCCCTGGCCGACGAGCGCCTGTGGGTGGGCTCCATGCCCTGCGGCCTGCCGGCCGACGAGACCATCCCCATCGGCCGCTACGGCAGCAGCAATGTCGGCCGCGCCAAGAGCATCTACCGCATGGGCCTGGGCCAGCGCTATGGCCGGCGCATGCAGACCATCTCGGGCATCCACTACAACTGGTCGCTGCCAGGTGTGTCGACGGAGGGCTATTTCGGCGCCATCCGCAACTTCCGCCGCGAGGGCTGGCTGCTGCTCTATCTCTTCGGCGCCAGCCCGGCCCTGTGCGACAGCTTCGTGCACGACCGCGAACACGGCCTGCAGCGCCTCTCTAGCCACACCCTCTATCTGCCCTATGCGACCTCGCTGCGCATGGGGCGACTGGGCTACCAGAGCGACGCGCAGAGCAGCATCGCCGTGACCTACAACTGCCTGGAAAGCTACGCCGCCTCGCTGCAGGACGCGCTGAGCCGGCCCTATCCGGCCTACGAGGCCATCGGCGTGCAGACGCCAGGCGGCGACTACAACCAGCTCTCCACCAGCCTGCTGCAGATCGAGAACGAGTTCTACAGCACCATCCGCGCCAAGCGCGTGATCCGCTCCGGCGAGCGGCCCCTGCATGCGCTGCGCGAGCGCGGCGTCGAGTACATCGAGGTGCGGCTGATGGACCTCGACCCCTTCGAGCCGGTCGGCATCGGCGCCGACGCCATCCGCGTGCTGGATGCCTTCCTGCTGCACTGTCTGAACAGCGACAGCCCGGACGACACGCCGGCCGAGAACGCCGCCAACGGCCGCAACCAGCACCGCGTGGCCGCACGCGGCCGCGAGCCGGGGCTGATGCTGGAGCACTGGCGCGGCGGTGAACGGTCCCTGTCCGAATGGGCTGGCGAGATCCTGGCTGCCTGTGCGGTGCATGCCGAGGCCCTGGACGCCGCCCATGGTGGCGATGCCTACCGCGCCGCGCTGCGCCGCGTCGCCGAGCGCCTGCGCAAGCCCGATCTCTGCCCCTCGGCCCGCGTGCTGACCGTGATGGCCCAGGACTTCGACGACAGCTATGTCGGCTTCACCCGCCGCCAGAGCGATGCCACGCGCGCCGCCCTGCTGGCCCTGCCGTTCTCGGATGAACAGCAGCGCCGCTTCGAGAAGATGGCCGCCGAATCGCTGGCCGAGCAGGCCCGCATCGAGGCCGCCGACACGCTGGACTTCGAGGAGTTCCGGCGCTTTTATGTCGCGCCGGAGCGCATGGCGGTCTAGATCCGCGTATCCAGCGCCGCGTAGACCGAGGAGCTGAAGCGCAGGCCGTCGTCCTGCTCGCGCATGGCCCAGCGGGTCAGCTCGTCGGCCGGCATGGGGCGGGCGAACAGGAAGCCCTGCAGCTTGTCGCAGCGCTTGCCTCGCAGCACCTCGGCCTGGCCTTCGGTCTCGACGCCTTCGGCCACCACCTGCAGGCCCAGGGCATGGGCCAGTTCGATGACGGCCTTGACGATGGCGCGCGCGTCGGCGCTGCTCTCCAGGTCCTGGATGAAGCTGCGGTCGATCTTGAGCTGCGACACCGGCAGGCGGCGCAGATAGGCGAGGCTGGAATAGCCGGTGCCGAAGTCGTCGATGGACAGGGCCAGGCCGAGCCCGGCCAGGCGCTGCAGCGAGCGTTCGGTGGCCGTGGCGTCGTCCATGGCGACGGATTCGGTGATCTCGCAGGTCAGGTAGCGGGCATCGACGCCATGCTGGGCCAGCGCGTCCTCGAAGCGGCGCACCAGGGCGTCGGGCTGGCGCAGCTGCTGCACCGACAGGTTGATGGCCACGCGCATCTGCAGGCCCTGTTCCTGCCACAGGGCGATCTGGCGGCAGGCCTCGGCGATGACCCAGTCGCCCAGCGGCATGATGAGGCCGAAGCGCTCGGCCACCGGGATGAAGACGCCCGGGCTGATGGGGCCGCGCTGCGGGTGCTGCCAGCGCAGCAGGGCCTCGACGCCGGTGACTTCGCCCTCCAGCGTGGCGATCTTGGGCTGGTAGTGCAGGGCCAGCCGGCCGCCGCTGGCCTCGCCGGCCAGGGCGGCGCGCAGGTCGCGGGCCAGCTCGACCTGCTCGCGCACGCCGGCCTGCATATGGGCCTCGAAGAAGGCGAAGCCGTTGCCGCCGGCGCGCTTGACCGATTGCGCGGCCGAGTCGGCCTGGGCCACCAGGGCCTCGCCCGGTCCCTTGCCGTCGTACAGCACGATGCCGACCGAGGCGGACAGGCGCAGCGGCTGGCTGCCGGCGCCGGGCACCTCGGTCATGGGCTCGGCCAGGGCGTCCAGCAGGCGCTGGGCGATCTGGGCCAGCGTCGTTTCGCCGACATCGCCTTCCACCATCAGCACGAATTCGTCGGCGGCCAGGCGGGCCAGGGTGTCGTGGCCGCGGGCCAGGCCCTGCAGCCGCCGCGCGGCTTCGCGCAGCACCTGGTCGCCGGCGGCCAGGCCGAAGCTGTCGTTGATGGGCTTGAAGCCGTCCAGGTTGACGGTCAGCAGGGCGAGGCGGTGGCCCTCGCGCTCGCCGCGTGCCGCAGCGTGCTGCAGGCGGTCGTCCAGCAGCTGGCGGTTGGACAGGCCGGTCAGCGGATCGCGCAGGGCCAGCTGCTGCAGCTCCGTCGTGGCGGCTTGCAGCGACTGCTGCAGCCGGTTGGTGCGGCGCTGGCCGCGGGCGTCCAGGGCCGAGGTGACCAGGGTCAGCAGCAGCAGCGCGAAGGTGGCGCCGGCGACGAGGTTGCCGAGGTTGTCGCCGCGCAGGCCGCCCGCGCTCAGGCAGAGGGCGCCTTCGGCAATGCCGGCGGCGGCCATGCCGGTGTAGTGCATGCCGGCCACGGCGGCACCCATGACCAGGGCGGCGACGAACTGGCCCCAGCGGGCCCAGGCGCGCGGCAGCTGGCGCAGACCGAAGAAGATGATGAGGGCCGCGGCGGCCGCGCCGGTGGCGACGCCGGCGGAGGCGGCCACCAGGGCCCAGTTCCACTGGATGCCGGGGTCCAGCACCAGGGCGGCCATGCCGGTGTAGTGCATGGCGCAGATGCCGGCGCCCATGCTGAGGGCGCCTGCCGCCAGCCGCGTCGGCGTCAGCGTCTCCTGGGACGCGACGCGCAGCGCGATGGCCGACACGCCGACGGCGGCCAGCCAGCTCAGCAGTGTGATGGCGGTGTCATAGCCGACCATGAAGGGCAGCTTCAACGCCAGCATGCCGACGAAATGCATGGCCCAGATGCCGGTGCCCATGGACAGCGAGCCGGCGATCCACCAGGTGCGCGCGACCAGCGCATCCGGCGTGCGGACGCGTTGGGCGAGGTCCAGCGCCACATAGGAGGCGAAGGCAGCGGTCAGATAGGACAGCACCACGACCGCAGGGTCGAAGCGCAGCGCGAGAACGGCGGACATGCCGCCAGTATGAAAGCTCAGCGCAAGATTGGATTGCCGCACCCCGTGGCAGGCGTGAAGGGCTGCCGGAACTCTCGCCGACAAACCCGGCCGGCCTCGCGCCCTTGGGCGCGGACGGGCTTCTGGGCACAGGGCCTCCAGGCCCCGGCGCTTCAGTGCCGAGCGGTTCGCGCTAGCGAGGCGCGTGCCCAGTGACCGGCAAAAAAAGACCCGGTCAGCACGCTGCCGGGTCGTGAAGCCCTCGGGTGAGGGCGTCGTTGGGATGGGTGCACTCTAGGCGCTTGACCGATGCGGCGGCGGGCAATATTCACTTGCGCGTACTGATAATCCCGCCATGTCCGCCCCCCAGCACGCCCCCGCCGAATCCTTCTCAGAAGCCGAACTGGAGCGCCTGCAGCAGCTGTTGGATGCGCTGCCGGCGCCGCTGGAGCCGCTGGACGTCAGCATGCTCGACGGCTATCTCTGCGGCGTGCTGCTGCAGCCCGAGGCGGTGCCGCTGAACGCATGGCTGCCGCCTTTGCTGGACAGCGAGGGGCGCCCCACGCCGGCTCGGTTGAATGACGAGCTGCTGGCCCTGCTGCGGCGCCGCCACAAGGAGCTGAATGTCGCCATCGCCGGCCGGCAGTGGTTCGACCCCTGGATCTTCGAGCTGGACGATGTCGAGAACCCGAGCGAGACCGTACTGCCCTGGGTGGCCGGCTTCGCCCACGCCCTGGATGCCCATCCAGCGCTGATGCGCCTGCCCGAAGAGCCCCTGCTGGAGCCGCTGGCGGCCATCTACCTGCACCTGGACCCCGACGACCTCGAGGATGCCGATGCGCTGCTCGAGGAGATCGAGTCGCTGGAGCCGCCGGTCGACCTGGAAGAGGCCGTCGAGGGCCTGGTCAGCGCGGTGCTGATGCTGGCCGACGTTTCTCGACCCGTCAGGCCCCAGCAGGCGCAAAGACCCGCTGGGCGTGCAGGCCCAGGCCGGTCGCGACCGAAGCAAACCGGTCGCCGCTGACGCGCGCCGCCTGCGGGAAGCCGGCGGCCATGCCGTCGACCAGCAGGCGCAGGCCCGTAGAACCGCCGGTGAAGTAGAGGGCGTCGATCTGTTCGGCCTTGAGGCCGGCCAGGGCCACGGTCTCGTGGGCCGTCGAGATGATGCGGTCGAGGTCGGCGCGCAGCGCGTCCACGGCGGTCTTCTCGCTGAGCGGCAGCACCAGGCCGGGCTCGATGTGGCCGAGGTCCACCGTCGTGTCCTCGCCGCCGGAAACGGCGATCTTGGCGCCCTCGGCGCGGGCGGCCAGTTCATGGCCGAGGCGCTCCTCCAGCACCGTCATCAGCCGCGCATGCTGGCGCACGTCGGTGAACCAGCTCTTCATGCCGCGCCACTCGGCCACGCGCAGCGGCGAATAGCAGGTGTTGATGAGGTGCCAGGTGGCGAGGTCGAAATAGATGCCGCTGGGGATCTCGCGGCCGCTCGGCCCGGTGGCGCGGTAGCCGAACTCCTGCAGCAGGCCGGCGAGCTCGATGTGGCGGTCGAAGTCGGTGCCGGCGATGTGGATGCCGTGGCTGGCCAGGATGTCGTCGCGGCGCGCCAGGCGCTGCATGCGCTCGGGGCCGACGCGCACGATGGAGAAGTCGCTGGTGCCGCCGCCGATGTCGGCCACCAGCACGATCTGCTCGCCCTTGCCTTCACGGATGGCCTGCTGCTCGAAGTCGAAGGCGGCCGCGATGGGTTCGTACTGGAACTGCACCTCGCGAAAGCCCACGGCGCGGGCGCAGGCCTCGAGCTGGGCCTGGGCGGCGGCGTCGCGCTCGGGCTCGCCATCGACGAAGAACACCGGCCGGCCCAGCACGACGCGCTCGGGTTCACCGGCCAGACGGCGCAGCCGCTTCAGATAGCCGCTCACGATGTCCGCATATTTGGCACCCCGGCCCCCCCCGACATCGGTGGTCTGGTCGATCAGCGGCGAGCCCAGGATGCTCTTCATGGAGCGCATCAGCCGGCCGTCATGGCCCTCCACATAGGCGGCCACGGCGGCCCGGCCGAAGGCGCGCGGCGGGCCGTCGGCGTCGTGCGGACCTTCGGCGAAATAGAAGACGGCCGTCGGCATCGTGCGCTGGCCGGGCTCCAGCTCGATGAGGCGCATGGCGGCGCTGGAGGCCTGGGGCACGGCGACGGCGGAATTGGAGGTGCCGAAGTCGATGGCACAGAAAAGGGAAGACATGTTCATGACGTCACGCCGGAGCGAATCTACCCCTGGGGGCATCACTGACAAGGGGCGCGGATTCTAGGAACACAATCGCGCGCCTGTATTTGGGAGATTCAATGAAGACGCGTCATTTCGCCCCGCTGCTGCTCGTCGCCGCGCTGGCCGCCTGTGGCCAACGCTCCGAGCAGGACATCTTCGCCGCTGCGGAAAAGCGCATGGAGCAGAAGGACGTCGGCGGCGCCGTCATCGAGCTGAAGAACCTGCTGCAGCAGAACCCCGAGAACGCCAAGGCGCGCCATCTGCTGGGCAAGGCCCTGCTGGAGGCCGGTGACGTGGCCGGCGCCGAGATCGAGTTGCGCCGCGCCTGGGAGCTCGGCGCGCCGCGCGACGAGCTGGCGCCGCTGCTGGCGCAGACGCTGCTGCAGTCGGGCCAGTCGCGCAAGCTGATCGGCGAGTTCTCCGACCAGACCCTGTCGGACCCCGTCGCCCAGTCCAAGCTGCAGCAGCACCTGGCGCTGGCCTTCCTGGCCCAGGGCAATGTGACCGAGGCCAGGGCCGCCGCCGGCCGCGCGCTGCAGTTGCAGCCCGACTCCGAGGAC
The DNA here is from genome assembly GCF_059415865.1 of Roseateles sp. GW821-FHT09H10. Taxonomy (NCBI): domain Bacteria; kingdom Pseudomonadati; phylum Pseudomonadota; class Betaproteobacteria; order Burkholderiales; family Sphaerotilaceae; genus Roseateles; species Roseateles sp. GW821-FHT09H10. The sequence goes on from NZ_JBWKOB010000002.1 coordinate 1,411,602, forward strand.
GCCGTCATCGTCAGCGCGCGCACGCGGCTGGCGGCCGGTTTCCCGGACGAGGCGATCGTCTCCCTCGACCAGGTCATCCTGAAGAATCCCAAGGCGGCCAAGGCCCTGCAGCTCAAGGCCGAGGTGCTGCTGGCGCGCGGCAAGCTGGAAGAGGCCGAGCCGCTGCTGCGCGAAGTGCTGGCGCTGGACCCCAACTCCTACGACGCACGCTCGCTGCTGCTGCGCCTGGCCTTCGGCAACCAGAAGCTGGACGTCGCGGCCAAGCTCGTCGAGGAGATGCCGCCGGCCGTGGCCAAGAAGCCCCAGGGCCGCTTCATGCAGGCCCAGCTGGCCCTGGCCAAGGGTGAGGCGGCCAAGGCCAAGGAGCTGGCCGTTCCGCTGCTCAAGCTGATGCCCAACTACCTGCCGCTGCTGCGCCTGGCTTCGGGTGCGCACCAGCAGCTCGGCGAGATTGCCGACGCGGAAAACCTGCTGAACCAGGCCCTCAAGCTCGCACCGGAAGACCTCGCGCTGCGCCGCCAGTTCGCCGGCCTGCAGCTGCAGCGGCGCTCACCGGCCAAGACGCTGGAGACCCTGCGCCCGCTGATGGAGAGCGGCAAGGCCGATGCCGAGTCCCTGCTGCTGGCCGGCAAGGCGCAGCTGATGCAGGGCAATTTCGAGGCGGCCGACCAGGCCTTCGGCGCCGCCGCCAAGCTGCGCCCCGATGACGCCAAGACCAGCGCGGCCCTGGCCCTGTCGGCCATCATCCGCGACAGCGCCGCGCCAGGCGGCGCCAACCGCGCCAAGGCGGATGCGGCCATCGGCCAGCTGCGCGACATCGCCGCCAAGGACAGCGGCAGCAGCTACGACCTCATGCTCATCAACGCGCTGCTGCGCCGCAATGACCTGCCCGCGGCGCTGACGGCGCTGGACAAGCTGGTGCCGAAGATGAAGGGCAGCCCGGTGCCCGATGGCCTGCGCGGCCGCATCCACCTCGTGCGCAAGGACAACGCCGCGGCCCAGGCCTCCTTCGAGGCGGCGCTGAAGGCCGATGCCGGCTATCTGCCGGCCGTGCTGGGCCTGGTCACGCTGGACATGCAGGCCAACCGCAGCGAGGCGGCGATCAAGCGCCTGGAGGCCTTTGTCGCCGGCCAGCAGCGTTCGCCCCAGGCCCGCCTGGCCCTGGCCGACCTGCTGGCGCAGACGCGCGCCCCCCTCGAGAAGGTCACGGAGGTGCTGGCCACCGGCGTGCGCGAGGAGCCGACCGAAGCCGCGCTGCGCACCGCGCTGATCGACCACCAATTGCGCGCCGGCGACGTGGCCAAGGCGGCCCAGTCCGCCCAGGAAGCGTCGGCGGCCATGCCGCAGAACCCGGACCTGCTGGAGCGCCTGGCGCGCACCCAGCTGGCGTCGGGCGACCGGGCCCAGGCAGCCAAGACCTATTCGCGCCTGACGGTGTTGGCACCCAACCGGGCCCAGGGCTGGCTGGGTCTGGCCCAGCTGCGCTTCCTGGAGAAGGACGACGCGGGCGCCGAGCGGGAGGTCAAGCGCGCGCTGGAAGCCGAGCCGGGCTCGGTGCCGTCGCAGCGCCTGCAGATCCAGCTGGCGGCCCGCCAGGGCCGCACGGATGAAGCCCTGGCCGCCCTGCGCGAGCGCCAGAAGAAGTACCCGCAGGAGGCCTTCGCGCTGATCGCCGAAGCCGAGATCGAGGCCAACCGCCAGCGTCCCGATGCCGCCATCGCGGCCCTGCGCAAGGCTGCGGCCCTGCGCGAGCCGGGGGATGCGCCGGCTCGCCTGTTCGCCACGCTGATGGTGAACAAGAAGCGCGACGAGGCGCTGGCCTTCGAGACGCAATACCTGGCGGCCCACCCGCAGGACCAGGCCTTCCCGGCGGCCACGGCCGATGTGCTGCTGGCCCGCGGCGATTTCGACGGCGCGCTGACCCGCTACGAAGCCCTGCTCAAGCGTGCGCCGGAGGCCCTGCCGGTCATCAACAACGTCGCCTGGCTGCGCAGCAGGACGGGCAAGCCGGAGGCGCGTGCGCTGGCCGAGCGCGGCCTCAAGATCAACCCCGACTACGCGGCCCTGCGCGACACCTATGCCACCGTGCTGGCCAACGAGAAGGACTTCAGCAAGGCGGTCAGCCTGCAGCGCCAGCTGATCAGCGATCAGCCCGACCAGCCAGCCTACAAGCTCAATCTGGCCCAGATCCTGATCCAGTCCGGCGACAAGCCGGCGGCCAAGGCCGAACTCGAGGGCCTGGCCAAGCTGGGCAAGAAGTTCCCGCAGCAAGCCCAGGTCGAAGCGCTGCTGAAGACGCTTTAAACGCTGCCGTAGAAGCCGAAAGCCATCTCGGGCTTTCGGCCGGCGATCAGCTCCGCCATCGCGTGGCCCGAGCCGGCGCCGTGCGTCCAGCCCAGGGTGCCGTGGCCGGCGTTGATCCACAGGTTGCGCGCGCGTCTGCTGCGGCCGATATAGGGGATGTTGGTCGGCGTGCTGGGGCGCAGGCCGGTCCAGTAGTTGGGCTCGCTGGTGTCGGCCACGCCGGGGAAGAGCTCCTCGTAGCGCCTGACCAGCGCAGCACAGCGCACCTTGGCCGTCGGTGAATCGAGGTTGAGGTCGAAGCCCGACAGCTCGGCCGTGCCGGCGATGCGGATGTGGTCGCCCAGGCGCGAGATGGCGATCTTGCGCGTGTCGTCCAGCAGGCTGACGACGCTGGCCGCCTCGGGCTTCTTGAGGCGCAGCGTGGCGGAGTAGCCCTTGGCGGGGTAGATGTTCAGGTGCTCGCCGAGGGGCTGGACCAGGGCCGGCGTGTAGGAGCCCATGGCCGCGACGAAGGCGTCCGCCTTCAGCATCTTGCGTTCACCGCTGCGCGTATGGGCGATCTGCACGGCCTCGATGCCGTCGCCCCCGCGCTGCAGGGCCAGGATGTCGTGCTCGTACAGGAACTGCGCGCCGCGCTCGGCGCACAGGCGCGCCAGCTTCTGCGTGAAGACCATGGCGTCGCCGCTTTCGTCGCTGGGCGTGAAGGTGCCGCCGAAGATGCGGCTGCCGAAGGTCGCCAGGGCCGGCTCGACCTTGAGCACCTCGTCGCGGTTCAGCACACGGCGGTCCACGCCGTGGCGGCGCATGATCTCGGCGCCCGCGGCGCCGTTGTCGAAGTCGGCCTGGCTGGAGAAGAAGTGCAGGATGCCGCGCTCCAGGCGGTCGTACTCGATGCCGGTACGGGCGACGAGCTCCTTCAGCGAGGCGTGCGAATAGCGGCCCAGCTGCACCAGCTCCTCGACATTGCGCTCGAAGGCGGCGGTCGTGCATTGCAGCAGGAAGGCCAGGCCCCAGCGCCACTGGTTGGGGTCCAGGCGCGGGCGGAACAGCAGCGGCGAGTCATCGCGCAGCAGCCATTTCGCGACCTTGAAGGGCGCGCCGGCATTGGCCCAGGGTTCGCAGAAGCTGACCGAGATCTGGGCGCCGTTGGCGAAGCTGGTCTCCAGCGCGGCGTCCGGCTGGCGGTCGACGACGATGACTTCGTGCCCCTCGTCGAGCAGATACCAGGCGGTGGCGATGCCGATGATGCCGGCGCCGAGAACGACGATCTTCATGGCGGTCCTTCGAGTTCTTAGAGGGGTTGCAGGAGGAGTTGTAAACCCAGCGCCGCCATCAGCACAGCGACGAGGGCGTCGATGACGCGCCAGGTGTGGGCGCTGCGCAACCGCGGGGCGGCGGCCGCGGCGCCGAAGCCCAGCAGGCCGAACCACATCGCCGAGGCCACGGCCGCGCCGGCGGCAAAGGCGGCGCGCAGCTCGGACGGCTGGCGGGCGCCCAGGCCGCCGAGCAACACGACGGTGTCCAGGTAGACGTGGGGGTTCAGATAGGTGAAGGCGAAGGCGGCCGACAGCGTCGCGCCCAGGCTGGAGGCGGTGCCGGCGGCCTCCAGGCCGGCGGCGGGGCGCCAGGCGCGGCGCGCGGCCAGCAGGGCATAGCCCAGCAGGAAGGCCGCACCGCCGAAGCGGAAGATCTCCAGCAGCAGGGGCTGGCCCTGGATCAGCGCGCCCAAGCCGAAGACGCCCAGGGCGATCAGCAGCCAGTCCGACAGCGTGCAGACCGCGACGACGGCGCCGACATGCTCGCGCTTGAGTCCCTGGCGCAGCACCAGCGCGTTCTGCGCGCCGATGGCCAGGATGAGGCCGGCGCCCATGACCCAGCCCTGCGCGAAAACGGCAGGCGCGGTGACGGAGGCCAGGGCAGAGGCGGGCATCGGCGGATTCTCTGCATGGGCCGCGATTTCAAGAAGCGTCATTCATATTCTTCGCCATACATTAGCGGTGCTTATGAATGACTTCGATCCCGCCACGCTGGACTGCCTGGCCGCCCTGGCCGACGAGCAGGGCTTCGAGCGCGCCGCCCAGCGCCTGTCGATCACGCAGAGCGCGGTCTCGCAGCGGCTGCGGGCCCTGGAGGCCCAGGTCGGCCAGCCCCTGGTCGTGCGTTCGCGGCCGCTGCGGCTGACCGAGGCCGGCAAGGTGCTGCTGCGCTTCGCCCGCCAGCTGCAGGCCCTGCGCGTGGACGTGGCCCGCGAACTGGGCGAGCGGGTCGCGCCGCAGTCGCGCCTGGCGATCGCCGTCAATGCCGACAGCCTGGCGACCTGGGTCATGCCGGCGCTGGACGGCCTCGTGCAGCACGGCCTGCGCGAGGGCTATGGGCTGGAACTCGTCGTCGACGACCAGGACTTCACCCACGACAGCCTGCGCCAGGGCGCCGTGCTGGGCTGCGTGTCCACGGTGGCCGAGGCCCTGCAGGGCTGCCGGGTACAGCCGCTGGGGGTGATGCGCTATGTGGCGGTGGCCAGCCCGGGCTTCCTGGCGGCCCAGTTGCCCGACGGCCTGCATGCGGGCAATTTCGCTGACACGCCTTTCCTGGTCTTCAACCGCAAGGACGACACCCAGGTGCAATGGGTGTCGCAGGCCTTCGGCGTGCGCGGCCCCAGGCTGCGCGAGCGCTTCGTGCCGTCCAGCGAGGCCTATGTGAGGGCCGTCGTCATGGGCTGGGGGGTGGGTGTGGCGCCCGAAATCCAGGTGCGCCCGCTGGCCGAGGCGGGGCAGCTGGTCATGCTCAGGCCGGACATCAGCGTCGAGGTGGCGCTGTACTGGCACCAATGGCAGTTGCAGGGGCGGGGCGCCCTGCTCGATCAGATTGGCGAGGCGCTGGCCGATGGCGCCCGGCGGGAGCTGGCCTGATCAGCGCGTGGCCGTGGCCGGCGCGGAGGCCGCCGCCGCGGGCGCGGCAACCTGGGCCAGCAGCAGCGTGGGGCCGCCCTGCTCGGGGTGCACGGCGTGCGCCATCCAGAGCGTGCTGGCAAGCACGGCCGCAATCAGGCCGCTGGCGACCCACTTCAACAGTTCTGAACTCATGCAGTAAGCCGGGGGGCTTTGAGGAGGCGCAGCTTAAGCGCCGGAGCTTGCGAACCTATCCTGAGCTCTAGGGAGGTGCAGAAAAGAATTGCAAAAGCGCAACGCCCCCCTTGGATTGGGGGCCGCCGCCTCGGAAGGCCCATCGCCACTGGGAAAAACAGGCGTTGCGGCCGTGCGGTAATGCCAGTAGAGGCAATATTTACTCACAGATGAGGGGTTCGGTTGTCACACGAATCCCGCACACTGAGTTCACGGTGCTGATGTTGTTGTCGGCCCGTCATGCGAGTGAGGTCTGCCATGCGATTCGTTCCAGCGCTGCGTTTCTTCCGCCGTGACGTCGCCGCGCGCAGCGAGCCCGATCCGGCTGATCTCGGCACCGCCTTCGGTCTGGATGCCTGCCTCGACGGCGTCGGCTTCAGCGAATACCGCAGCCAGCCGCCCAGCGATTTCCTCGAGTCCCAGTCGGGTCAAGCCCAGCAGGAATCGCCGTTGAGCTGGTTGTCGCGCCGGACAGCCTAAATCTTCGGAATCCGGATCCGGCTCACCATCAGCGAGCCGGACAGCAGGAACATCAGCACCAGCGGGTGCAGCTTGAAGCCCGCCAGCCACCAGACGCCACCCCAGAGCGCATCGCCGACGGCTCCTTGCGCCGCGGCCACCCATAGCACCGCCACGAGCAGCATGGACGTCGGGATGGGCGTTCCCTCGAAATACGCGACCTTGTCCGAGCCGGCACTGAGCTTCTCGGCCGTCACGTTGTAGCGCGCCAGGCGGCTGACGCCGCAGGCGACGAAGAACACCAGCACGACGCGGTCGTACAGGCCCTGCATGCCGCAGCCATAGGCGATGGCGGCCGGCGCGACGCCAAAGGAGATGACGTCGGCCAGGGAGTCGAGTTCGCGGCCCAGGGCCGAGCTCTTCTGGCGCCAGCGCGCGATGCGGCCGTCCAGCACGTCGAAGGCCAGGGCCAGCGGGATCAGGGCGCAGGCGTACTGCAGATGCTTGGACTCGCCGCTTTGCAGATAGGTCATCACCGCGAACAGCGCGCCCATGCCGGCGCAGGCATTGCCCAGCGTGAACCAGTCGGCGAGATGGAACTCGCGGATCATCGAAAAAGGCTTGGGCTTGTCCATGTCTGCCGACATTGTGGACCGGCTCAGGGCGATTGCGTCTCGGCAGGAGGTTGCAGGCGCAACCAGGCCTTACGGGCGAGATGACGCGCCAGCAGGCCCACGGGCATGCGCAGCCAGTGCGAGCGCACATACAGGGCCAGCCGCGCAAAAGGCGTCAGCGGGCCGTCGCAGCTGTCATGGACGGGCATCAGCGCACGCCCGTAGCAGGCGTCCAGCAGGGCCTGCCGGCGCGGCGCATCGGCCGCGGCGTCGCGCATCACTTCGGCCGGCACCGGCGTGCCCAGCAGCCGGGTCGTGTAGCGCAGCGCGTGAAAGAGGGGGCGGCTCAGGCCCAGCATGCGGGCCCGTGGCACCAGCTCTGCCCAGAAGTCCGGCTCGCGGCCGAAATCGCGCAGCAGCGCGTCGAGGTCGAAGAGGTCGCGCAGGCCGTTGTCCAGCTCGCCCTCGTGGAAGAGGTGGGCGGCGCTGTGCAGGAACATGGTCACCGGCGCCAGCACATGCAGGCCCGGCAGGTCGGGCAGCGGCCGGGCGTCCTCGAACAGCGCCGCCGTGTTGACCTTCACGCGCGCCGTCGGCGGCAGGATGCTGTGGTGCAGGTCCAGGGCGGTGTCGCGCTGCTGGTGGTACAGCGGCGGGATCTCGTGCATCCACTGGCGGTAGTAGCGGCTGTCGTAGTCGCTGATCTCGGCGTCGAAGGCCCAGCCGGCGCCCATCAGGCCCGCTTCCGCGGCCTCCATGCTGGCCTTGGGGACGAGCAGGTCGATGTCGCCGAACAACCGGCCCTGTGCTGCCGGCAGGCCGGCCAGCAGATAGGCCGCACCCTTCAGCAGGATGGGCTGGATGCCCAGCGGCAGCAGGGCCGCGCGGATGCATTCGGCCTCCCAGCGCGTGGCGATGCGCTGGCGGCGGGCGATCAGCAGGGCCGCGCGCAGATGCCGCACCGGAGCGGCGGGCAGGGCCTGCAGCTGGGGTTCCAGTGCCGTGGCGAGGCGGGCGATCAGGTTGGCCCGGCGGGCCTGGCGGATCAGCAGGTCCCACTGCGCGGCACTGAGCCCGGCGGCGCTGGCGGGCGCCAGCAGCACCTCGACGAGCAGGGGCCGCTTCATGGCTCGCCCGCCAGGCGGTCGAAGACGTCCACGGCGTCCTCCAGCCTTGAATAGCTGAAGGCCCAGCAGGCGGCGCCCTCCACCAGGTCGGCCGTGGCCTCGAAGCCGTCGACGCCATGGATGTCGTAGTTGAAGGCCTGGTCGGCCAGCAGCAGATGGGCCTGAGCCTTGGGCAGGGGCTCCAGGCTGGCCGCGGCGTCGGGCTCGTAGCTGGGCACGACGATCCAGGCCGGCCGCGCGCCCTCGCGCACGCGCGGGATGGCGTCCCTTGGGGCCTTCATCAGCGACAAGGTGCCCTTGAGCGTGTCCGGCACGGGCTCGGTGAGCACGGCGTCGGGAGCGAAGGCCCGCATCAGCGGGATGGCCTGGTTCTTCAGGTTGACCGGCCGGGCCAGCCCGTAGAGCAGGTGGTCGCGCGGGTCCAGCAGGGCCAGTTCATCGGACAGCAGCCGCCAGCCGCGCTGCGCGAGAGCGGCCGTCAGCGTGCTCTTGCCCGAGCCCGGCGGCGCCGGCAGCACCAGGGCCCGGCCGTCACGCTCGAGCACGGCGGCGTGGTAGACGACGAAATGATGGGCGTGGGCGGTGACCGCCCAGTTCAGCCCCCACTCGATCATGTGGAAGGCCTGGGTGGCCGGCAGCGTCGTGAAGGCGGCCAGGCCATCGGTCGAGAAGCGCGCCTGGCGCTTGCCGGCCAGACGCCGCCACAGGGCATGCCAGCCGCGGTCGAAGTTGACGGCCAGATGGAAGTCGGCGAACTCGTCATCGCGGCCCAGCGGGAACTCGCCATACAGGCGCAGCAGGTCCTCGGCGACGCGGGGCACGTCGGATTGCAGCCGGGCGACAAAGGGCGGCAGGTGCAGGGTCAGGCCCGGCCCGCGCAGGCGTCGGTGCAGTTCTCCCTCTCCCAGGGCCGCCAGGCGCTGGCTCATGCCACGGCCGTCACCAGGTCCAGCCGGGCGAGTTGCTCCAGCTTGGCGCCCAGCAGTCTCGGCACGGCGTCGGCATCGAGGTCGTCGGGCAGGGAGTCGCGCAGCTCGGCCACCAGCTCGTCCAGGCTCCAGGCCTGCTGGCGCAGCAGATCCAGCAGCTCCAGGCCGAGGGCATCCATGAGGTGGGTGTTGCCGCTGGCGGCGTCGTAGATCACACCGGCATCATCCCATTCCCGCACGCGCAGGGCCTCGGCGCGGATCAATTGCCAGCGCGCGGGCACGGCGAAGAGAACGCGAGGCGGGCGCGAGCGGCCCTGGTCAGACGCAGTTGTCGTCGGCGCAGGCGACGAAGTTCTTCTTCAGGTACTTGATGATGGTGGCCTGATCCCACTGGGCGCCGGTCGGGCCCACATAGGTGGCGGAACTCATCTTGACCAGCACATTGGTCGTGCCGGGCATCAGGCACTTGTTCAGCGTCGAGTTCAGAACCTTGAAGTTCAGCCAGGCCACGAGCATCAGCTTTTGGAATTCGCCGCAGGTCGAGGAGCCGCCGACCAAGCTGCCGTTGAAGGGGCTGGTCGCCGGCTTCTTGGCCGTGCCGTTCAGGATGCTCCAGACGGTGTCATTGCTGTTGATGCCCAGGATGCTGGCGCAGCCCGTGCCCGACAGCAGCTGGGCCACCGTGTAGCCCTTGTAGTACGTCGAACTCGTCGTCGTCGTCGTGTTGCGACTCAGCGGCGTCTGCGCCCAGGGATTCGTGTTCAGACCGGCGCGCGTCGAGTTGTTCAGCCAGCAGGTCGTCGTGTAGGTCTCGTCGGGGAAGAGCCGGGTGGCGTCCCGCGAACGGGTGTAGGAGCTGTTGGACTGACCCTGGGCGGAACCCCAGGTGGATGCCGTGTTGCAGTGCCAGGCCATCACGGGGCGGCTGGCCAGCGTCAGGGCGGTCGGGACGGCAGCGCCGCCCAGCTTGATGAAGCGGCGGCGACGGGCCGAGGCCAGTTGGCGGGCGCACACGTCGACAGACGCCGGCGCCTGGGGCGTCGACCGCGGGTCGTTGTGGTGGTGTTCGCTCATGACAGTGGGCCTCGTATCGTTTTGGTTGCACCAGTTGAGGGAGCAACTTCCCTGGAATTCAGGGCGGCCGATGCTACTGGAGGGCTCGGCTATTTGGATGGAAGTGTTTCACACAAAGCCTTTTGGGGGTCATCTGGCGCCCCCTTGATTGGGTGGGCCCAAATTGGGGACTCATAGGGCGGCTGACGAAAAGGTGTCACATGCCTTCAGGTCGCCGGCTTCCAGGCCGCGCTTGAACCAGCGCACCCGCTGGGCGCTGCTGCCATGGGTGAAGCTTTCGGGCACGACGGCGCCCCGGGAGCGCTTTTGCAGGGTGTCGTCGCCGATCTGGGCGGCGGCGTTCAGGGCTTCCTCGATGTCGCCCTGCTCCAGCCAGCCCTTGCCGCGCTGGGACAGCTGGGCCCAGACGCCGGAAAAACAGTCGGCCTGCAACTCCAGCTTGACGCTCAAGGCGTTCATTTCACGTTCCGAAACGCGGCTGCGGGCCCGGTCCAGCTTTTCCGTCGTGCCCATCAGGTTCTGCAGATGGTGGCCGACTTCATGGGCGATGACATAGGCCTGGGCGAAGTCGCCGGGCGCCCCCAGCCGCTGGCGCAGCGTGTCGTAGAAATCCAGGTCGATATAGACCTTGCGGTCGCCCGGACAGTAAAAAGGCCCCATGGCGGACTCGCCGGTACCGCAGGCCGTGGGCACGCGGCCCCGGAAGACCGTCAGCTTGGGCATGGGGTATTGCTGGCCGCTGCGCTGGAAATAGGCGCTCCAGACATCCTCGGTGTCGGCCAGGACGACCTTGACGAAGCGGTAGCCGGGGTCCTGGGCATGGGAATCCGCGGCCGGCGCCTGCACGGGCGCGCCACCGCCGCCGCCATCCAGCAGGCCCAGCACCGTCAGCGGGTTGATGCCCAGGGCCCAGGAGGCCAGCAGGGCCACGACGATGCCGCCCACGCCCAGCCCCCGGCCGCCGATGGGCAGGCCGCGCCCGCCACCCCCACCGCCGCCACGGGCGTCCTCGACGTTCTCACTCTCGCGCTGGCCTTCCCACTTCATGATGGCTCTCCTGCAGATCGCTTCATCCTACGGCCCATGACCGCGGAAATGCAGTCTGTCGCGCGGCAACGGTGCCGCGTCTGTCGGTCGGACAAACTGCCGTCATCGCCTGAACCGGGAAGCCAGAAATGAAACGACTCGCCCTCTTGATCCTGATCGCCGCCGCCTGCGGCACCGTCTCGGCCAGCGACAACGACTGGCGACTGAGGATCAAGAAGGAGTCCGACGGCTGGACGGCCCATTTCAGCGGCCCCATCGAGTACGGCAGCGGCAAGAACCGCATCAAGGGCTCGGGCGTCAAGGTCGAGAAGGCGCGCAGCCTGGGCGCTTTCAGCAAGCTGCGCATCGAAGGCCCCTTCGACGTCAAGCTGGCGCAGGCCGGCAGCGACCAGGCCACCGTCGTCGCCGACGACAACATCGAGCCCCTGGTCGAGACCGTCGTCGAGGGCGATGCCCTGGTGGTGCGCATGAAGCGCGAGGTCGGCTTCACGACGCGCTCGGCGCCGGTGGTCCGCGTCGATGCCCGCGCCCTGCAGGCCATCGCCATCAACGGCTCCGGCGACCTCGCCGCCGATCGCTTCAAGGCCGACAGCCTGAACCTGAGCATCGTCGGCTCCGGCGATGTGCATTTCGGCCTCGTCGAGGTCAAGGACCTGAGCGTCAGCATCAGCGGCTCGGGCGATGTGCGCCTGGCCGGCCGGGCGGACCAGCAGAGCTGGTCGGTCAGCGGTTCGGGCGATGTCGATGCGCGCTCCCTGGCCGGCCGCGCCGCCAAGGTCAACATCAACGGCTCGGGCGATGTGTCCATTGGCGTCACCGAACAGCTGGACGTCCAACTGAGCGGTTCCGGCGATCTGAGCTATGCCGGACGCCCGCAGTTGCGCCAAAGCGTCAGCGGCTCGGGCGAGATCAGCCGCCGTTGACGCGTCGCGGCCCCAGAATCGGGCCGTGAACCCCAATGACCTCTGGTGGCAGACCCTGGCCGATGGCCCGCTGCTGCTGGCCCTGTTCGACGCTGGCGACCGCCTGCTGCAGGCCAATGCGGCCTATCGCCAGGCCTGGGGCCTGGATGCCGAAGCGGCGCCGGACTGGAGCGAGATGGTCGAGTCCGCCCGCCGGGCCGGCCTCGGCCCCGTCGATGCGCCGGAGCGACGCAGCCGCATCGCCCAGCGCGGCTATGAGCAGGCCTGGCGCGACGGCCGGCGGCTCTGGTGGGTGGAGCAGCGCACGCCGGACGGCGGCCTGGCCCTGACCGGCGTGGACATCAGCGCGCTGGCGGGGCCGCGCCCCCTGACCGGCCAGTTGCTGACATCCCAGGCCGGCCGCGAGCTGCTGCAGGCCCTGCTGGCCGACCCGCGTGCCTGGCCCCTGTCCGTGGCCACGCTGGCCGTCGAGGCCGACCCGGCCGAACTGCTGGCCCGCATCCGGGGCGAGGACGGCTGCATGCGGCTGGACGACGGCCGCCTGCTCGTCATGCTGCCCTCCACCGGACCGGCCCAGGCCGTCGCCCTGGGCGAGCGGCTGGGCGCGCTGACGTTGACCGAAGCCGTCTGGGGCGAGTCCGCGGCGGCGCTGATCCTCAGGGCTTGAGCTTCAGGTCGCGGCCCTGGGCCTGGGCGGGGGCCTTCAGTCCGGCGACGGCCGCCAGCGACGGCGCCAGGTCGGCGACCTCGGCTCTCTCCTTCATCTCGCCCTTGCCGACATAGCCCGGCCCCCAGAACAGCAGGGGCACATGGGTGTCGTAGTCATACGGGCTGCCATGGGTGCTGCCGCCGGCGCGGTAGCTGAAGATCCAGCCGCGCTTCAGCACGATCTGCAGCTGGGCGGCGCGCGACGGGTCGTAGGACTTGCGCATGGCTTCCAGGTAGGGCGTGGCCTTGTCGCTGCCCAGCAGCTGCTCGCGCGTGAAGACGGCTTCCACGCCCGGCAGCTTCAGCAGCTCCTCGCGGGCGGCGGCCTGCACGTCGGCGAACTTCAAGCCCTTGTCGGCCGCGAGCTTCTCGTTCATCAGCAGGCCGGAGGCAGAGAAGCCCCAGGCCAGCTTGTCGACGCCGAACCTGGCGGCCAGCGCGCCGTTCACGGCGGCCAGGGCCGGGCCGCTGGTGAAGCGGCCCGCATCGCGGCCCTGGGTGACGGCCCATTCCGGCGTGTCGGTGAAGCCATGGTCGGCCGTCAGGGCCAGCACATAGTTGCCGGCGCCGACTTCCTTGTCGAGGAACTGGAAGAAGGCCTGCAGATGGCGGTCCAGGTGCAGGGTGTGGTCCTGCGACAGCCGCGACTCGGGGCCGAAGGCATGGTTGATGTAGTCGTGGCTGGACAGGCTGACCGACAGCAGGTCCTGCACGCCGCGCTGGCCCAGCTGCTCGTTCTTCACCGCCGCGCGGGCGAAGGCCAGCGTCAGCTCGTCGCCGAAGGGCGAGGCCAGCAGGCTGCCGTAGAAGCGCGGCCCTGGGCCGTCCATCTTGTCGCCGACGACGGTCGGCAGCCGGTTGCCGTTGCCGCTGGCGATCTGCCAGGACTGGCCGTCCGGCACGGAGCGCGCATAAGCCGTGTCGGGCAGAAGCGGCGACCAGGTTTTCTTGAAGAAGGCGTCGGCCGGCCTGGCGGCGTTGAACGCCGTCACCCATTGCGGGTGGGCCTGCATGTAATAGGTGCTGGATGCGAACCGGCCGGTCTCGCTCATATACATATAGGCCGTGCCCTTGTGGCCGCCCGGCAGGATGGCGCCGCGGTCCTTGCCCGAGATGGCGATGACCTTGGACGTCGGCGAGCCGGTGCGCAGCACGTCGCCCAGGGTCTCGACCTTGAGGTTGCGCGGGCTGGTGCCGGACAGCGGCGCGGTCGGGCTGTCGATGTATTGATAGTCCGGATCGCCGGTGTTGTAGACCTGCTCGCCGGTGGCCGGGTTGCGCCACTCGTTGCTGATGATGCCGCTGCGCTGCGGATAGGCGCCGGACAGCATCACCGAATGGCCGGCCGCAGTGACGGTGTGGCCGTGGCCGTAATGGGCGTCGGCGAACCAGCGGCCCTGGTCGAGGAAGCGGGCAAAGCCGTCGGGAGCCAGCTGGTCGCGGTAGCCGGTCACCTGGCGCATCGGCAGGCCGTCGATGACGACGAGGACGAGCAGCTTGGGCTTGTGCGCTGCCGTCGCGGTCGCCGGTGGCGCCACCGTCGTGCAGGCGGACAGGGCGGCAGCAAGTGCGAGGCTCAGCAGGCGGCGGCGAGTGTGCAACATGACGTTTTTGTGACAGTGGATCCGCGAGCTTACGTCGTCACAATGTCTGGCTTGTAAACGCCATGGCCGAACCAGAAGCTTTCGATCCCACCCACGCGCTGGACGGCTGGCGTCCGCCCGCGCCTGCTGCCCTGTCCGAGCTGACGCTGGACAGCTTGCTGCATGCGAACGCCAGGCAGGACGCGCCGCTGGCGGCCCGCATCGATACCGAGGGCTTCGACCCGACGCATCTGCTCGATGGCTGGCGCCCGCCGGCACCGGCGCCGCTGGACCTGAACCTCAAGGCGCTGCTGCGTGGCGGCAGCGGCCCGGACCCGGCCAAGCTGGCGCGACTCAAGGCGCGCGGCTACGAGATGCTGGATGTCGAGGACGTCGAACTGGCCGAGGCGCCGCCAGCGCGAGTGGTGCTGGAGGCCTGGGTCCCGGAGATCCCCACGACGCCCCAGCCGGACCATGCGGATCTGGCGCCGTCCTTGGCCAGCGAGGACGCGGTGCAGGCCCGGGAAGCGGTCGACCTGCCGCTGCCCGACGAATCGCTCTGGCCCCTCTTCGCGGAGGAGGCGCAGGTGCTGGATGCCAGCGGCGCACCGACGGCCGATATCGAGGCGGCGGTCACCGATGAATTGCCGGAGCCCGAAGCGGAGGCAGCGATGGCGGTCCTGGCGGAGATGTCAGAGCCCGGGGTCGCTGAACCTGACAGGGGTGAGGCCGTCCCGGAGCCTGAGGCGCCCGCTGTCGGCGAGACATCGGCCTCAGCGTCGCCGATCGAGCCTCCGGTGCTTGATTTCCACGCCCCCCCGCCCGAGCCGCCCCGCGCACTCGACGACATCCGACTGCCTTCCGTGGCGGCAGCGCCCGCCGTGGTCGAGTCGCCGGTGCTGGACTTCCGCGTCGCACCACCGCCGCCCGACCCCGATCCGGAGTCGGTCATCGCCGGCATCGAACTGCCCCAGGTGAACCCGCCGCCGGTCAGCGCCGAGATGCCGGAGCTGGACATGGCGGCGCTCACGCCTCAGCCGCCAGCGCTTGATCCGCGCTTGCTCGCGCATTGGCAGGCCGACGCCTGGACGGCGCTGGCGCGGCAGGTCGCCGCTGCGAGCGAGGTGCTGGCGCAGACGCCGGCCGGCCTGCGCGTCGAGAGTCGCTCGCCGCAGTGGCTGTGCGCGATCTGGCCGCCGCAGACCCAGGACGCGTCGCTGGGCCGCTGGCCCGAACTGGCGGCCCTCGTGGCGGCCGAAACGAGGGCCGATGCCCTGCAGCAGTTGCTTGCCGAACTGCCGGAGGCGGCGCCCTTGTGGTCGGCCGGCCTGGAAGTCGACTGGGATCTGGTCGCCGAACTGGTGCTGCATCAGGACACCGGGCTGAAGGCCCCCGAGGCGCGAGCGCTGCAGGAGTTGGCCGAGGCGGAGCGCAAGGCGCGCCTGGCACGCCTTGGCGAAGCCTATGCGTTGCAGGGCCGCGTGGCGAGGCGGCGCGCATGACGAGCGGCCTGGCGCCGCTGCTGGAGGTCGACGCCGGCCTGGCGCGCATCACGCTGCGCCGGCCGCGCCAGGCCAACCGGCTGGCCGTCGAGGATCTCGACAGCCTGAGACGCCTCATCGACGAGGTGAACAGTGCCGAGGCCGTGCGCGTTCTCGTGCTGGCCGGCGAGGGCAAGCACTTCTGCAGCGGCTTCGACCTGGGCGCCCTGGGGGCCATCGACGCCGGCGCGCGCTTCGGCGAATTGGCCGACGCGCTGGAGGCCGCGCGGCCCATCACCGTGGCGCGCCTGCACGGCGGCGTCTATGGCGGGGCGGCCGACCTGGCCCTGGCCTGCGACTTCCGCCTCGGCGCCCCGGCGGTCGAGATGTTCGTGCCGGCGGCGCGCATCGGCCTGCACTTCTATGCGGGCGGCCTGCGGCGCTTCGTCGATCGGCTCGGCCTGCCCACGGCCAAGCAGGTGCTGCTGGCCGGGCGCACGCTGGATGCCGCCGCCCTGCTGGGCTGCGGCTATCTGGACCAGCTGCTGCCCGATGTCGAAACCCTGGACGCGGCACTGGCGGCCCTGACGACCGAACTGCTGGACATGGCCCCGCTGGCCCTGCTGCCGATGAAGCAGCATCTGAACGCCATCGCCGCCGGCCGCCTCGATGCAAAGCAGCTCGCCGCCGACATCCTGAAGGCCCGCGATTCCGCCGATCTGGCCGAGGGCCAGGCGGCCTGGGCGGGCAAAAGACCGGCACGATTCAAGGGGGGTTGAAAGCCCTAGGCCGGGGCCTTCGCCACATCGTGGAAAATACGGGGCCTGCGCGCCTGCCCGCGCGCCCCTTCTAAACACTCTTCGACAGGACCAGCGTGGCCAAAGAAACCACCAAGACCACCATCGAAGCGGATGGTTTGCGCTACCGCTCCAAAGCCCCGGGTTCGCCCTTCGCGGCAACTTCCTCTTTCGGCGCGGCCACGATGTCGTGCTTCCTCTGTGGCAAGCATCGCCCGCGCGCGATGCTCAAGTCCAAGAAGCTGCTGGGCAAGTCACAGCCCGTCTGCTCGCCGTCCTGCAAGGAGCTGGACGCGCAGATCGCCGCCAAGTAAGACCTTTTTGCCTCGCCCTGTGCGAGGCCCATGAATGACCAAGCGCCGCCACGGGCCCCGTGCCCGTGGCGGCGCTTCCCTATTTCAGCCCTGGCGAAAGCAGCGCCCGCAGACCGAGCGGTAGCGCGCGTTGCCGCCGATTTCGACCTGGGCGCCCTCGGTGACCTTGCGGTTGCTGGCGTCGACACGCATGTTCATGGTCGCCTTGCGGCCGCAGTCGCAGATGGTCTTCATTTCGTCCATCTCGTCGGCCAGGCCCAGCAGGGCCGCCGAGCCGGGGAAGAGCTCGCCCTGGAAATCGGTGCGCAGGCCGTAGCAGATGGCCGGCAGATTGCGCAGATGGGCCATCTCGTGCAGCTGCTGCACCTGGCGCTTGGACAGGAACTGCGCCTCGTCGATGAGGATGCAGGCAATGCCGGGGTTGTCACCCATCAGGGCGATGAAGTCGGTGTCGGCGTCGAACTGCTCGACCTCCCGCTGCGGGCCCAGGCGTGAGGTGACAAAGCCGCGGCCATAGCGATCGTCCAGCTTGGCCGTGAAGATGCGCACCTTGTGGCCGCGCTCCTCGTAGTTGTGGGCCACCTGCAGCAGGGCGGTGGATTTGCCGGCGTTCACTCTCGCTCCAATCCCCTATCTATACAAAGAATGGCATCGCTGCGGATAAGCGACTGTCAACCATAGAAAAGCTGGCAGAGGGCGGCGCGTCGATGCATACATCGAAGTGCAAAGTTTGAAGAGCGTTCGGCGCCGCCAGCGGTCTTGAGATGGTCGACCGCACTGGACGTGGGGCGTCCATCTTTCTTCGAGCACGGGCGTTGTCGTCGAGCCTGCCCCACGCAGGCGAATGGAGGCGTTCAGTTATCATTCTTCCCATGCTTACGCACATTCGTGCATATCTTGAGAAGAATCCCGGTGCTAAGGCAGGCGATATTGCTCGATATCTCAAGGTAGATAAGAGCAGCGTAAATAGCCTGCTTTACAGCAATGCTGACGTCTTCTTGCAGGGCGACGGATATCAATGGTTCATACGACCGATCGATCTTAGGATAGAACTAGGGGACGAATGGCTGACTTCGAGACAGTTTGAAAGGAAGCTGCAGCTTCATGACTCGATATGGAATGCTAAAGATACCCGGGTCATTTTCGGAGTTGATAGTTGCAAACTTATGTTGGAAGCTCAGGCCAGACTCTTGGCCCTCTGTAACCAATTAAGTGAGGCAAACAAGAAGATTGCGCTTGATTTCAAAGACTCCTCTAATAGCTCACTGAGCTTTCTTGATCGCAACGGATTCTTTGAGCTCCTATCTAAGGACGTCGAAGTCCTTCCCGAGCGGCCGCAGACAGGACGTGCGCAAAGCTACCGAGGCAACAATGAAGGCCTAATCGAACTGCGAACGATCGATCCTACCGAAGAAGATGCGACCGTTATTGAACTCATCCACAAAAGCTTTCTAAATTTTGCGGGCAAGACCTATGACATAGCGGCATTCACGATCCTTTCGGAACTCTATACAAATGTTGTTGAGCACTCGGGAACGTCATCTCATGGGTTCGCTGCATTGCAGTTTTATCCTAGTAGTAAGAAGATCCAGGTAGTAATTTCTGATAACGGTAAAGGGATCGTGGGTACGCTGGCGCCTCTACTCGGATCGAGATATCCAGACGTTGCAGAGAAAATTAAGGAATCTTCTGATCATCAAGGAGTGGCTCTTCTAAAAGAAATCTTCATTCACGGCTCAATCTCGCAAAAAAAGAAGAACGGCAGTGGATTAGGTCTTAAGCGTTCAGGCGATTTGGCAGAGAAGTTCAGAGCGACATTCACGGTACGCCAAAGCGATTTCGAGTTAAAGGTTTACCACTCACCGGACGGAGTGAGATTCGCTCATTGGCTCAACTTGGCACGAATTGACGGAACGCACATCTGCTTCGACTTTCGGCTTGACGCGGCGTAGGATGCGTCGTTAAATTAAGCAAATGAACCAGAACTCCATCGTCGTGAACCTTCGAGAGTTCACGGACAGCGAGCGGCCGTTCGGGAACATCCAGGGCAAAGCCGTCTTCCAGAAGCTGAGGGACTTTGTCGAGCAGAACTCCGCGGCGAAGTTCGTCGGCATCACGCTCAAGGACATTGAGGCGACCGACGCCTCGTTCCCACGTGAGAGCGTCGTTTCGCTGGCAAAGCAGCTGCGCGGCGAGGTGGGCATCTACTTGATGGACCTGCACGACCGAGATCTCATCGACAACTGGGCTTACGCTGCTCGCGCCAAAGAACAGCCTCTGGTCATCTGGGACCACTCGAAGTTCGAAGTGATCGGCCCCGAGCAGTCGCCGGCAACCAAGCTACTGGTCGACTACGTGATGGAGCGGGGCGCAGTCCTTGCATCACAGGCTGCGGCCGACCTTGACCTGTCAGTGCAGAACGCGAGCACCCGGCTCAAGAACCTGGTGAAGGACGGTTACCTGATGCGCGTGGAAGAGGTGGCTGCAACCGGCGGCATCGAGTTCCAGTACCGCGCGATCAAGGGATCTGATTAAACCGCTTGCTTTAAGCCGAGGAAGCTGCTAGTCTGATGGCAAGTCTTCGGCGCTCAGCCGCAGGCGATTTTAAACAGATTCATTTAAGCAGATAAGGAGCTGCCATGAATTCGACCCAGACTTCCACGTTGCCCATGCAGGCAAGCGGCGAGGCCAAGGACCGCGGGCACATCATTACGATCGAGATCGACGGCGTTTCCCGCTCCATCGAGCAGGGCAAGTACGTCGTGAGCGCGCTCAAGGCGATGTTCAACATCCCTGCCGAGTACGAACTCGACCGCGTTGTTGGCGGCAAGTTCATCCCGCTGGCCGACGACGAGACCATCCAGGTACACCCCAAGGAACAGTTTGTCAGCCACGTTCGCCACGGTGGCTCGTCGTGAAGGCGACGGACGAGGAAATCAACGCCCTCAAAGCGTTGAGCCCCGGTGCCACCGCGATGAGCGAGGGTGGCGGCCACTATGTCTTCTTGCCCGGACTGCGCCTGTTGGGAGCCGGGCAGGAGCGAGTGCTCGACGGGCTCCTGGCTCTGACGAACAGCGGCTACACGACCCGGCTGTTCCTCTCGCAGCCGGTGCCCGAGCGTGGCGCCAACTGGACGACCCACCTGCTCTTTGGCCGGACTTGGCACACCTGGTCCTGGAACAACGTACCGCGCGAGCAAGCGGCGATCCAGATCCTGCGCGAACACATGGAGGCGCTCAAATGAAGACGGTCTTCCGCATCGCACAAGGTCTGCTCAACCAGATTCATGCCGACCTCGATCGCCGTCATGCGTTCGCCCATGAGCGCGTCGGCTTCATCGCCTGCGCGACCTCGGTCGTCCCGGGCGGCATGCTCCTCCTGGCGGACGACTACTTGCCGGTAGCGGACCATGACTACGTCGACGCCCCCATGGTCGGCGCGATGATGGGACCCGCAGCCATTCGCAAAGCGCTCGAGTACGCGTACGGCCGTAGCGGCGCCGTCATGCTGCACGTTCACCGTCATGAACACCGTGGCAAGCCGGGCTTCAGCAGCGTGGACATGTCGGAGAGCGCCAAGTTCGTGCCTGACTTCTGGAAGGTGCGCCCTGGCTTGCCGCACGGCATGGTGGTGCTGAGCCACAACGAGATGACGGGTATGGCCTGGGACCCTCCCACGCGCCGTCCCCGGACGATCAACCAGATGTCGGTCGTGGGCCGGCCGCTGGGCATCTTCGGCAAATGGTGGCGCTGATGCGAGCACACCTGAAACGCCAAAGCTTTCTCGGCCCGGACAGCGACGCGCGCATCGCCTCTGCGCGAGTCGGCATCATCGGGCTCTGTGGTGGCGGCTCACACGTCGCCCAGCAGCTCGCTCACATCGGCGTGGGCCACTTCGAGCCGATGGACTTCGACCGGGGCGACCAGACCAATCGAAATCGCATGATTGGGCTTACGGCTCGCGCGGCACTGCAAGAGCAGCTCAAGACCGATGTCATCCGTCGGCTCATCAAGGCCGTGAACCCGGCGGCAAAGGTCAATCCCTTTGCGGGGCGGTGGCAGGACAACGTGGCAGCGCTGCGCACTTGCGACGCCATCTTCGGCTGCGTGGATTCATACGATCAGCGCGAGCAACTTGAGCGGTTTGCTCGGCGCTACCTGATCCCCTACGTCGACGTCGGCATGGACGTCACCGGCGAGGCCAACCGCTTCGCCATCTCCGGCCAGGTCATCCTGTCGATGCCCGGCTGCCCCTGCATGCGATGCATGGGCTTCCTGACCGACGAGTTGCTGGCCGCGGAAGCGAAGCGCTACGGTGCTGCAGGCGGTCGACCGCAGGTCGTTTGGCCAAATGGCATCCTGGCATCCACGGCCGTTGGCATCTTTATGAGCTTGCTAACGCCCTGGCACGGTGCCACGCAGCCGCCGCTGTACAGCGAGTACGACGGCAACCGCATGACTGTCACCCCGAGCCGCCGCCTGAGCTACCTCAGCGAGACGACGTGCCCACACTACCCGCTGCTGCGGGGGGCTCTGGGGGACGTGCAGTGGGGGGCGGATCGAATTGTTGCCGCCGCTTAGTAGCTCTTGCAGTCGCACATACACCGTGCCAGTAGGCTGCCGGCTGCCGAGTCAGATCGTCCTGCGGCGCCGAGCGCCAATCTCGATTGATCTCAAGTGGCCGATGCCGTACAAACCATCACCAAAATGCAAATACAGGGATGGGAGCCATGGCAAGAGCAGACGTGATCCGAATCAGCAGGCTAGACAGGGCAGGTCGCGGACCCAAGTAAAAGGGGAGGCGCTACCCAAGCCTGCGATGGTCATCCCCGTCCAGCGCCTGAAGTTCTATCGGCGCGTTAAAGCCCTGGCACCGCTCGCCGTCAACAACCCCGACGGCGTGGAGCGGCTCGTCAAAGGCCTGCTCTACCTGTGGCAGCGAGCGGCCTATCCCCGCCTGGCCGCTGATCGTGCCCCCTATGGGAGCAGCGGTTTCATCGCCGAGGATGCGGTTCAGGACTTCGCTGCCTGGCTCTCCGAAGAGCCGTTTAACGAGGCGGCTTACTGGCTAGCGACCGCCTACGCCATGCTGGTAGGTGACAAGCTGCGCACCGAACGCGCGCTCTATTTCACCCCTCCGCAGCTGGCAGAGAGGGTCATCGACAACCTGGTGGAGCAAGGTGCATCTCTGACAACGCACCACTGGCACGACCCGGCCTGCGGCGGTGCCGCCTTCCTGGTGCCGATAGCTCAGCGCATTGCTGCAGCGCTTGCCGATGCAGGTTTACCCGCAGAACAGCGGCTCGAGCACATTGAGCGCCACCTCAGTGGCAACGACCTTGACCCCGTGCTTCTCGAAATCTCGCGGCAGTTCCTGCGGATGGCCCTCTCAAGCCTGATGACGGCCGCAGGTCGCGAACTCTCGATCCAGCTCTTCAAGGGCGACGGCCTGACCTCTCCGGCCATCGAGACTTTGAAGCCCGACGTTCTTGCCTGCAATCCTCCCTATAGGAAGCTCAAGGCAGCGGAACTGGAGCGCTATCGCAAGGCGCACGGAGATGTTGTGGAGGGGCAGCCCAACATCTACGGGCTCTTCATCAATCGCACCCTGCAGCTCGCTAAGCACGGCGGCCTTATCGGGCTGCTCACCCCAACCAGCTTTCTCTCCGGTCAGTCCTTCTCCAGGCTGCGAACAAAAATTCTGACCAACGCGTACACGCTGCACGTGGACATGCTTAGCGATCGAAATGCTATGTTCATCGACGTGGAGCAGGAGACAGCCATCACGGTGCTACGCACTCGCTCTCCCAGCAAGGTCGTCGAGTCGAACACTCGAGTGAGTGTGCTCAAGCCTAACGGGCAGTTCGAGGCCGTCGGTGCCTTTCTGTTGCCAAACTCAGGACGGCCCTGGCCCATACCTCGCGCAGCAAGCGATGCCGATCTTCTTCAGTCGGCAGAGTCCGCTTGTTTCACCCTTTCAGACTACGGCTACGTAGCGCGGGTTGGACACCTCGTCGCGTACCGTGACGCGCGTCCGCGCTTTGCTCAGCTGCCCGCATCGAGGTCTGACCGCGTTGTTGTCCCCCTGGTATGGGCAACCGACATCACACCAGACGGACGCTTTGACCATGGGCGCGAGTGTCGCTTTAGCCGCGATAGACGTTTCGTTCAGATCAGCTCTCTGAACGACTCCGGCGTCTTCACTAAACCTACCGTCCTATTGCAACGGCTGACGTCGAGCGATCAGAAACGCCGGCTGGTGGCGGCTGCAGTGCCTGAAGCGTGGATTGCCCAATTTGGAGGTTATGTCTGCGAGAACCACGTCATCGTGCTCGAACCTGTGAGTGAGGACGCAATGCCACCAGACAAGCTGGCGGCCGTCCTAAATACGCAGCCAGTTGACCGCGTCTTTCGCTCCATCTCGGGTGCTAGCAACGTTGCGGTCTCAGAGCTGAACGAACTGCTCCTGCCGGACCCCGTCCGCGTCAAGCGACTCAAAGGTGGCGCACCCGGTTTCGATGATGCGGTCCGGGCGACGTACCGGTCAACGGACTGACTCAGCGCCTAAGCCCGTCGCATATCGATAGCGCATCACATCCACTTCAACAGCAACGCCCGATGTACAGGCCAGACAAGGGACGGAACCAGTTTCCCGCCGACAGGGCGGAGAAGCAACAACTCGCAGTCGAGCAGAAGAAGGCGCTCGCAGCGAAGCTGCCGTGGATGCGAGCCCAGGCCGAAAATTCGGAGAAGTCTCAGTCCGTCAAGCTCGCCACATCCGGCAACGGTGCTGCAAGGCCGGCGACAGCGTGTCAGCCTTCCAACTCGTCGGCATCACTCCAGGCGTCGCGCCCCGCCACTCGCGATTTGCCCCCGGCAGCGATGGGGCTGCCGCTGTGGGCGGATGACGCGGCAACTTCACTGAAGGTGGCTTCCTCGGTCGAGGCGCTTGCTTCTCAACTGCTGCACGCTGCTCAGACTAAGCATTCCGGCCTGGTGATGTTGTGGCCAGGTTCACTGCGGTCGCTGGGCATGGTGCATGCCGTCGCCTGCGCCGCATGCTGGCATCAAGGCGACAAGCAAGGCATGCGGACGTTGGTCTACCCGGCCAAGTCCAACTTCTTGCAAGCACTCAACCATGCCCACATTGACCGCGCGGCTCTGGTCCGGCTTGCGCAACATCTCGTTGAGGTCAAGCCGAATCCGGCCGTGACTGTTTCGCGACCTGAGAAGGACCCCTTCTGGCTTGCGCTCAACAGCGTCAGTGCAGATGCGTCGGGCGACATTCACCCGACGCTCGCCGAACTGCTTCCGCACTTCTTCGCCGATAGGGCATTTCAGTCCTGGAAGGCCTGCGACGGCGACCTGTTGAGATACGTCAAAGCTCGCATCACGGACATTGATCACCGCCGTGCACTCAGCAACTTGTCGCTACGCGCACTTGGCGAGATCGACAACGCCCCGGACGCGCTCCTTGCTGTGAGCTGGAAGGCCGCGGAGCACGACATTCGGCAGGCCCTGCGAAGTCTTCGCAACGGTCGCCAGCCTGATGTCCTGCTGTTGGATGCCACTCGGGCGCTGCGCAGAGACAACCCCTCTTGGAAGACAAACCTCGTCAAGTTTCTCGACTGTGCCTGGGAAGTGTGGCGCGAGCGCATCCCGCCTGTCCTCATCGTCATCGACGAGCCGCATTTGCGCACCCAGCTCTTGCAAGAGTTCGAAAAGCGGGCGAAGAAGCAAAGTCCAGCCGCAGCCTGGCTGCTGGGCTCGGGATTTCCCGTGCACGGTGTGGTCTGCACCGTTACCGGCGACAGCCTGATGCCAGCGGCGAGGCCCGAGTCGCTGAGCCCTGAACCCAGGCAGATCGTCGTTGACGTGGCCGACACTGAAGCGGCCAACGTCATCGAGTTGCTCTCTCGAGTGCGACGCGACGTGACCAATCCGACCTGGGGCGAGTCGATGGACCAGGCCGCTGCCTACTTGTCTCGCTTGGCTGCGCTGCCATCCAGCACCCGTGTGCTCGTGAACTGGCTCGGCGAGGCTGACGTGCCGATGGCCGTTCGGCAGAACTACGCCTGGCCTGTCTACAAGTCGAAGCTCGAAGCCATCCGAAACGACCCAGCCTTCGGAGAGCGCATCCGGCTTGAGCGCGCTATCGACAAGGGCGATGAAATGTGGCGCAACTACGAGAACGGCACGCCTCTGGCACGCATGCTCGCTGAGCTCATAGAGCAGCGGACTCGCGGCACCGAGAAGTGTTGCCTTGTCTTCACCAAGCCAACGGCTCTACGCCTTGCACAGCGGTATTTCGAGACCTACGACGGCTATCCGGACGGCGCGGGCTTCGAAGTGCTGCGCGACTGCGTTCGATTCGTGGTTTCGCGCAACCTCGAGTCCGAGGTCGACGCACCTCGCAAAGAGACTCTGATTTTCGTGGGTCTCGACGAAGTTTCTCTGCGCATGCTCATTCTTGAACCGCGCATCTCGTCGCCAGCGTACGTGCTTTTAACGCGCCGAAACGCCGCCTATCTGAAGGCGACGATCAAGGCCGTCCGCACGCTGTCCGGGTTTACGACCCTAAGGAGCCGGCTCGATGCGCTTTTTCAGCAGCTGCCTGACTTTCCCGACATCGACGAATACACCTTGTTCAAGCGCGGCGACTTCGTGCTGCCGACCTTCTCCTTCGAGCAAGGTCTGTCGTCTGTTGTCAAAGATCACGAGGAACACGACCCCAACGCATGGGAGTTTGTGCTCGAAGGCGGTGCTTCCGTTAAGCGCAGCCCCGCCACGCGCGCCTACCTTTTCGAGCCCGCCCTCGCGCATACCTCGACGCGGGGGTTTAAGGGGGTGAGCGTGTCGGACCTGCAAGAGGGTGATCGGCTCTTTGTCATGACTCTGGAGCTGCGGGAGCTGACGGAAGCGGCTTTGAAAGAAGCCGGGGTCCCCATCAGCCACGACCGTCGTTTCGAAGAGGATCTACGTCGCTACCACCGAACGGTGAGAGATCTGGCAAGCCAGGTTCCGGGGGCCACGCTGAGTCTGAGGGCCGCTCATGTCCACGAGGCCATCACACGGGAGCTCAGCCCGAGGGGCGCACCTCCTGCCGAAGGCACGGTTCGCGCTTGGCTCGACGTGGAGCGGTTTGCCGGTAGGTCATTCGATGACGCAAAACCGGGCGCGCCTCGCTCGGAAGGTCATTTCAAAGCATTTGCCAAGACCCTTGGCATGGACGACATCCATGCGGTCTATTTCTGGAAGGCCGTGATCCAGCCGCTGCGAGGGGTGCGCAGGGCCGACGGCCGCCGACTGTCGGATGTTTACGCGGAGATGCTGCTCGAGCCTGAGTCGACGGTAGTGCATCGCAGGCTTAGGCCCGCGGTCGTGCAGATGCTTTTCGAACGAGCCAAGGAAAACGTTCACCACATCGAAGCCATCCATCGGCCCGAGGGAGAAATGAAGGATGACTAATGTTGTCGTTCGCGCAGATCCTGCCAAGATCTCGACCACCCTCAAAGAGGGTATGGTCGACTCGCTGCTGAACCTGACCTTCTCACGAATAAGCGGTCACGGCCCGGAAGGCCAAGTGCTCTTCGGCTCTCGTCCGCGCTCAATCTTGGCATCGGCTTTCCTGCTACCTCCCCTGCGCGTAGGAGGTACGGGGGACGAGGTTACGCAGCCCATCCGCATCACGGCGCACGGGCTGGACTGCCAGATCCACCGTGGCGCGGCCGGGGTCGTAACGATTGATCCTCGCTTTGAAGTCTACGTCCGAGTTCTACCGACGCCGGAGGACATGAGGCGGCCGGACTGTGCGCCGCGATTTCGCCTGAGCGACGACGTCCGCAAACGCCTGCAGGCGCAAACCAAGGAAGCGCTGAGCGAGCGCTGGAAGATCGAATCGGCCGGGAAGTCCTTCAAGCGCCGCGTCGACCATCCTCAATGGCGAGAGATCGAGCAGGCTGTCAGACGGGAAGTGCTCGAACGCCTGCAGCTCCCGCCAAACATCACGATGCTGTTCTCCGTTGAGGGTGATGGTTCGAGTGAGCCCGGCGAGGAGTCCGGAGAGGGCGTCGTCGCGACGGGAGGAGCGCTGCCCGAGATCCGCGACGACCTCTTCAAACCGATGGACTTGCCTCACAAGTGGCTGCGCATCCCGATTGATCATGCACATTTGCCGGCCTTGGTCATTGATCCGGCACTTTCGGGAGGCGAGTTGGCGGCGCAAGTCCAGCAGGCGTCCGCTGATCTGACGGCTGCGGTTCAGCGTGCCGTGCGGCAGTGGGCCGATTCAGACGAAGGCAAGCTCTGGTGCTTCCGCAAGAACGCGGTCGTTCGCCCCTCTCAGTATCGTGACTGGCCTAAGTTCATCGAAGAGGTGCGAGCCGATCCGACCAAGGCTTTGGCGCTGCCTGAGATCTTGTTGTCGTGGCAAGTGAAGCTGTCCGCTGACTGGGCGCATCCCTCGCGCTCCAATTTGCACATCAGCCTCGAGAACGTCTCGGATGAACCGCTCCGAGGCGGGGATCTCACCGACCAAAGCATCTTCCAGGTGCATTTGGAAGTCTCGATGCCGCGAGCGCTTCACGCGCCACTGCGGCTCGGGCGCGTGGAGGCTTCGTATCGCTACAACCGCTACCTTGACTACCCGGCGATGGGCTTCAACGGTGGAGTGCAACTGCAGCACTCGCATGACACGACAGCGCTGCGTCTGCGAACAACATGGGCGCCTCGCTACACGCAGCCGCGCATCACACCCAAAGGGTATGACGGCATCAATCCCAACATGCGCCACCTCTCCACCCCCGGAGGTCTGGGTGCCGTACTGCCGTTGTCCGGGGCGTTAGACAACTGGTTCGCCAACCTCGACAAGACCGTGGAGCTAGCAGCCGGCCTGGAGCCCGGAGACATGGTGGGGCTTGAGCGCGAGCAAGGCGGCTTCACGAAGGACAAGCTAGGCTGGGAGAAAGAAATCGCCGCGGTCAAGGCAGGCCTGGCAATCCTCCAAGATTCCAAGGCGGCCTGGGACAAGACCGCCAAGCGCGGACCCCAAACTGACGACCGAGCGATCGTCTACGAGTCGTGGCTGTGCATGAATGAAGCCATGGCCGATCTCATGCTCGACAAGCTCAAGAGCGACAACGGCTCGTGGCGTCTCTTCCAGATCGCCTTTGTCATCGCCCATGTCCCGGCGATGGCCAGCCGGATGAAGTGCTTCCGCGACAAGTATGAGCGCGAGCGCGACGACACCGTGTCGCTGCTCTACTTCGCTACGGGTGGCGGCAAGTCCGAAGCGTTCTTCGGCCTGCTGGTGCTCTCGCTGTTCCTTGACAGACTGCGTGGCAAGCACGTGGGCGTAACCGCCATGATTCGCTATCCGCTGCGGCTGCTGACTATTCAGCAAGCTCAACGATGCGCGCTGGCGCTGGCCAAGGCAGAACTGGTTCGCAGGCGCTTGGCCATCGGCGGCGACCCTTTCGCTATCGGCTTTTGGGTGGGCAGCGGCGGCTCGCCCAACAACCACTACGCGCCCGGTGTCACTGACATCCCTGACATCAAGGACGTGACCGCGGACCTGAAGACCGAGCGAGCGCTGGAATCGGCAGAGGTCAACTACGAACTGCAGAAGGCCGCCTGGAACAAGATCCCGCGCTGCCCTTTTTGCCGCAGCGAGACGGTACTGCGTCGTTTTGCCGATAAGGGCGGGACGCTCGCGCATGTCTGCTCCAACGCGAAGTGCGAGTCGAACACGGGCGGCTACCAGCCGCTTCCGTTCTACATCTGCGACGTCGATATTTATGACCTCGCGCCATCGGTGCTTCTAGGCACGGTGGATAAGCTGGCACTGATTGGCCAGTCCTCCGGCACCCTGCGCCGTATCTACTCGATGCTAGGCGCGGCGCCCTTGCGTGACAGGGTGACTAAGCGCCTTGTCATGCCGTCCAAGACGAGCGAGTACGAGGGAGACGTTACGGCCAAGGGCTACGAGAAGCTCTATCCAGCCTATCCGGACGGGACGCACCTCTTCCACGATCCGTTCCCAAGCCTGCTCATCCAAGACGAGGCGCACTTGCTCGATGAGTCTCTAGGGACGTTCGCGGGGTTGTTTGAGTCGGCGCTAGACGCGGTTCTGACGTCTATCGCAAAGCCGCTCTACGAGCTCGTAGCTTATGAGCCCGATGGCAGCACACGCCGCCGCGCCAAGGTGGTGGCGGCTTCGGCGACGGTCTCCGACCCCGACCGGCAGCTCGAGCACCTATATCAACGGCCCGTGCCTGCCATGCAGTTCCCGTATCCGGGACAGAGCCTCTACGAGTCCTTCTACGCGGGGCCGACATCACCGCCAGAAGATGAGCTTCAGCGCGCCGCCCTGCAAAACGTCGAAGAGTGGTCGCGCTGGAGTCGGGTCTACGTGGGTTTTATGACCAACGGACGCGCCCACACGGCCACGACCGTAGCGGTGCTCTCCAACTTCCACACCATCATCACGGAGCTTATGCTGGCGCTAACTACGGGCGACGAAGCGCAAGTTGCTGCCGCTCGGGCCAAGCTAGTCGACAGCGTTTCACCCGGCACGCTTGAGCAGCTCTACCGTGCAAAGCTCCAAGCCGCTACGCCATCGGAACTCGCCACCGTCGTCGACTTGCATCGAATCGCGCTGACCTACGTGACCAACAAGAAGGGTGGCGACCAGATCATGGCAGCGGAGTTTGAGGAGACCCGCAAGCGACACGCAGAGCGTCGGCTTCCCATCTCGGACTTGCGCACCGAACTCATCACCGGCTCGGTGTCACAAGGCGAAATCCAGAAGACCGTTCAGGACGCTCAAGATCGCCCGAAGCCCGGTGATGCGCTTCCGGAGCTCGCTGACGCGCTTCGCTCGGTCATCGCCACCTCTGCCGTTTCGCACGGCGTGGACGTCGAGGAGTTCAACTCGATGTTTTTTGCGGGGATGCCCTCCGACGTCGCCGAGTACATCCAGGCGTCATCTCGGGTGGGCCGCACGCATGTGGGCTTCGTCGTGCTCATCCCGACGCCGCAGCGTCGTCGCGACCGCTACATCGTCGAGGTTTTCGACAGCTACCACCGCTTCTTGGAACGGATGGTCTCGCCCGCGGCCATCGATCGGTGGGCGGGACGAGCCATTGAGCGCGTATTGCCCAGCTTCATACAGGCCTATCTCACGGGCGTGCGCTACATCTCGGAGCTCTACAAGCTCGATCCAGACAAGAAGCACACCGTGCGAGACCTGTCCTGGATTCCGTTCATCGTCGACGTCTACAAGAGCCCTGCAGCCAAGGGGCCCCTCATCAAGGGCATCTGCGAGTTCGTCGAAAAGGCCATCGGCTTGGACGGCGACTTCGCGCCTGGCGGCAAGCAACACTACCAAGAACTCATCCGTGAGCGTGTCGAAACGCTATTGACTAGCTGGGCTCGCGACGCCTTAGGGGAGCAACGCAGCTTGATGGACTACTTCAAGGCACAGCCGAGCGTTATGAACAGGCCCATGACATCGCTGCGTGACGTGGACGAAGCCGGGGTTATCTACTTCGGTCACCGGGATCTTGATGGGCGACATGGGGTCAGCGACGGAGTAGCACGCAAGGTCATGCAGTTCATCAGGCGTGGTGTGGCCGAAGGCACGGATTTAGGAGATTGAAGATGGCGACGAAGAAGACCACCCGCGGTGACTTCGAGGAACGAGAGCCTTCCGCCGCGCGAATGATTCGCTCGCGTGGGCAACTTGCCACCGCCTATGCACCCGGCGCTCTGTTCACGTTTGAAGGCGGTCTGGGGGCCTGCCTGTCCATTGCCGACCAAAGCCAGAGCCCGGTGAAGGCGGATATCACGCACGAGACAGCTACCCAGATTCACTTGCGATTGCGCGAAATCTGGCAGAGCTGGTTGAGTCGTGCGATGCAAGGCGGCACTGACAAGGCTCCCGCACTGCCAGTTCAGTGTCTTGATCCAGCCTTGCTTCCAGACGGAACCTTCAAGGCGCCATCGACCAATCGGTTCGAGCTCGTCGACCCCAAGGCCATGAGCTACGTGCCAGCGCCGCTGGACTTTGTGTGCAATACGTGCGGACGATTTCGGAAGTTCGATTCAGTCCGAGATGCATCGGCCGAGATTGGCGAGCTGAGAGCGGACCAGTGCGACACCCGAAAGCTTGAGTACAAGGGCAAGTGCCGCTGGCGGCAGCTCGATGTCATTTTCGTGCACTGGTCAGGCAACTGGGAGCCGCCGAGCCCCGGGAAGTGGGAATGGAGTCAGCCCGAGCAGAAGGTCAAGCCGCCCATCCTGACGTGTTCCGTTTGCCAGAGCCGCAAGTTCTACCTTGTCGACAAGTCGCCTCGGATCGGTGAGTGGGTCTTCGAGTGCGAGAACGGCCACAAGGAAGGGGACAGTTGGCTGCAAAACGACCCCGAGACCACTCAACTGCTCGGTGACGAGTGTCTGCAGCGCCCGCCTCGCTGGCGCCGAATGGAACCTATCTCGTATCGAGCCACGCCGGCCTTCTACCCGCACAGCGAACAGTTCATCGTCTTCGCGGCCGACGAGCGCGATTTGCTGTTGATGCTGCAGGAGGGCAATGAGTCAGAGCTGGCTGGATTTGCCTCGGAGAGGTTCGGTCTCGGCGCCAAGCCGCCTTCTGACGCAGAGATCGTTGAGATGATGAAGAAGGCCGGGCAGACCGCCAAGGTGTCGCTCTACGAGAGCATTGATGGCATGCGCAGCACACTCGCCGGTAGCCCCATGGCCGACGAGCTGACGAAGCAGCTGCGGGTCATGATCGACGACTGGAGGGCCACGCCGGGACTCGTTCCAGTTCAGCATGAACCGCCGGCGTGGTTGGTAGGGCAGATAGACCGACGCGCCGAGTTCGGAAGTCGTTACGACCCCCTTGTGCTCTCCGTTGAACATGAAGCCCTGCGCCGCAGCAAGCTCAGCAAGTTGAGTTTGGCGGACGGCCGATCACCGTTCGTGCGCTTCAGGGAGCCGGACCGCGATCTCGCTCCCAGAACGCAAGCCGAGCTCAACGCGCAGACGGCGACTACTTCACGACTGGTCTCCGCCATGGGGCTGGCCGAGATGGGTCTCATTCGCGAGTTCGACTTGTGCCGGTTCACGCACGGATTCACGCGCATGTCCACCGACCCGCTCATTGAGAAGAGCGACCAGCAGCAACTCACACTGCCTGTGCGGTTAAACCTCTTCCAGGCGCTGGGCAACAACAAGATTCCCATCTACGTTGTCACCCAAGCCAACGAGGCTATTTACGCTCGACTGAACCCGGAGCTCGTCTACGAGTGGCTGCGGGCTGTCGGCGTAACGGATCTGCCCGAGTGGGACCCTGCTGGAGACTTGA
This sequence comes from Roseateles sp. GW821-FHT09H10, assembly GCF_059415865.1. Classification (NCBI taxonomy): domain Bacteria; kingdom Pseudomonadati; phylum Pseudomonadota; class Betaproteobacteria; order Burkholderiales; family Sphaerotilaceae; genus Roseateles; species Roseateles sp. GW821-FHT09H10. Next base: position 1,443,450 of record NZ_JBWKOB010000002.1, read on the forward strand.
AGCTGGGTGCGCACATCCTGCAAAGCGCCGCACCTTTCGGCAAGTACTTTGCGGATCTGAAGCCCGGGCCGGCCAACACCTATCGCTACGTCTACACCCTGCTGCACACCTACGCGCACACCCTCATGAAAGCGGTGGCCGAGTTTTCAGGTCTGGACATGGGCAGTCTCGGCGAGTACTTGTTTCCGGCGGACTTGGCGTTCGTCATCTACCGCAACGGAACGACGATGGATCTCGGCAACCTGTCAGCGCTCTGGCGCAACTACAACACGGTATTCCTCGAGCATCTGTTGGAGTCAAGAACGCTGATGTGTGGCTCCGGCAGTCTGTGTGACGCCGATGGCGGCGCGTGCCCGAGCTGCATCGTCATCCCGGAGACATCCTGCGTCGCTGCGAACCGGCTCCTGTCCCGTTCAGCGCTTCGGGGCGGGCTGGCCCCTCGCGAGGACGAGGGGAGGCAGCAGGGCAAGCGAATCGTCGGGTATCTCGACATCACTACGACCAAGGTGTCCTCTGTTGCTGCGAGCTGACGAAATCTTCGTCCGGCTTGCACCTCATGCCCAAGTACTGGAGCCTGCGCTGGTGATTGCTGGTGCGGGAAAGTTGCCCGGTCGATACGACGCGCGGGAGCTCGCGCGGCTTTGCGGCATCAGTGGGGCGCGGCTGCCTGCGGTCGTTGCGGCGCTGCAAGCAGCCGAACTGGCCGGCGCTATGAGCAGAGATGGGCACGGCATGTGGGCCGTTGCCTTGGCGCAGGAGGCCTCCCGAGAGGTCGCCTGGTTGATGCGCGGGGCACGGCTATACCGGGAACGGATTCACGCGGACGCCAACGAGGTCGATGTCGTCATCTCACGCCCGGCGGCACCAAGCCAACTAGTCGCTAAGCTGGAGCGCACCCTGGAAGGACTATGGGGACTCGAAGAGACCGCTGTGCTGCTGGGCCAGATGGCCGCTAGCGCATCAAGTCGTTTTTCGGTCATGACCCCCTTCGTCGACGAGGACGGGGCTGAACGAATCGTCAGCCTGTTCCACGCAACTGGGCCAAGCGTGTTGAGGGAGTTGATTGTGAGAGATGGACTTCCTGCGGCGCTAGCTGGCAAAGCCGAGGAGTTGAAAAGGCTGGGTGTCAGCGTTTACGACTTTCGTATTCCTCGGCCAGACAGGCCTGAGAACGAGACCTTTCATGCGAAGGTGGTTCGGGTAGATGCCTCGGAGTGCTACGCCGGATCGTCCAACATGACTAGATGGAGCTTCGAGTATTCGCTGGAGCTCGGCTTTCACGTGAGAGGTAGCGCCGCGGCAAAGGTCTCGCGGCTGCTGGACGCTGTTATGACGGTTTCGGCCCGCGTCGCGCTTTGAGTAGTTTCGACAGTACCTTACGCTGTCGATTCCGCTGGGACGTGTTGCTGCGGCGGTGCCTGTCACGTTTCGCCGAGCAGCTTCTTCAGGCCCGTAGCGAAACCGGGTTCAAAGATCGTTCGGCCGCTCTCGCTGACCACCTCTCCGAGCTTGGTCACTTCCCAACCCCTGCGTCTCAAAGAATCGGGCGCGAACGCCTTCTTGAGCGCGCGGAGTTCGGAGTCTTCAAGCCTCTTGACTGGGTTGCCAAGCAGTGGATCAGAGCTTTCCACGATTGGGCGCTTGTCGACAATGAACTTGGTCTGCGACTTCAGCAGGTTGAGCTCGGTGGTCACTCGGCTCAGGCGAGCCAGGTCGCGCTTCACCAGCATCCGTAAGACGGGGTCCTTGATCTCGCTCACATAAGCCTGTGAAGGCTTGTCCTTGTCGATTAGCTTTGGTGGCATCGGCCCAGCCAGATTCCCCCATGCGTCAATGAGCTTTCGGTAGTCCGCTGCCGCCTCGTTGTACAAGCCGCGGGCCTTCATGACTAGCTTGGCCTCGCACAGTTTTCCAATGTTGCTGTAGGAGTAGTCGCGAGGCCCAACCTCATACAAGGCCGTGCAAATTTCTTGCAGCGCCTTGAGGTTGCGAACTTTCTGCGGTCGCGGCGAAGTCTCGAGGATCGATTCGTAGACCTCATCGGGAGTCGACATGCCAGTCATGCTTCCAGCGCGTCTAGCGACGTTTGACGAACTGAACCGTCGCCTAGCGTGAGTTCAGTCATCATCGCCTGCAAGTCGATTCCCAGGCTGTCGCTAAGCTTCTTCCCTGCGTCCATGACCTTGACTACCTCACGAAGGCCGATGAAATCATCTTTCGGAGATGCGGCGCGAGACAGGCGCCGCATCAACGCATTGCCGTTCTTTAGTTGGTCTTCCTCGCTCAGGCGCATAAACATGGGTGGAAGCCCCTCGCTGTACAAGGCAGAGTCGAGCAGCTGGCTGCGTCGCAACACAGCTTTGTCGGCCTGGAGGTCGGGGTAAAGCTCAACACCCTCGCAAACGCCCGAAAGTTGAAGAAGCTCCGAGTCGACCTCCTCAAAGGCTGCCTTCACCTCAGATTGGGATCCTTGAATGATGAGTTGGGTGGCATTGGTCGGGTCTGCGTTCAACACGCTGATGCAGCGCTCCACAAGACGCCAAGTTGCCACCAAGTCTTCGGCGCGGTCGCTGAAATCGGAGAGCGTCGTCTCCACCAGCCGCTCTGCAGCATCGACTTTGCTGTGGTCGTTGAACAGTTCGTCGGCCAGTTCAGCCTCGACCTTGCGACGTAGCAGTTGCTGCCAAGTGCGTTCCGCGTCGGCTGCCCGGTTTCGCGCCTCGTCGAAGTGGTAGGCCAGGTTGTTGAAGTGATTGACCAACGCGTGCAGGTAGTGCGGCTCGGTCACGAACCAGCGGCAGCGAACGCAATTTCGAGAACCACCGGGCACAGGGCCATGCTTCGGCGTGCTAGGTGTTCCCATGTTCGGTCCGCCGTTGTAGCAGCCACCGATCTTGCGGTCTTCCATCTCACTGACGTTGCCGCCTGCTAAGCAGAGCCCGTGATGCATCAGCATCCAACCTGCCGGATTTCGATCAGCGGGGTGGATTTGAATCACCGCGGAAAGTGTCGATGAGCTGTTGCAGATAGCGTCTCTCACCAGGTTCTCGTGAGCGGTATTGCGAAGGAACCCGTAGATGCTCGCCTCCTTCTTGGCGGCCATCTTCGCGGCCGCTTCGGCAAGCGTTTCGGCGATTCGACTGAGGCCCGGCTTTGTGTAGTACAGGGTCATGATCAGACGGGAATGACCAACTAGCTTCTGCAAGATCGCGAACGGGACGCCGCCGTCAAGTGCAAGTGCAGTAATCAGCGATACGCGCAGGCTGTGCAGCGGAAACCGGTTGAACTCGCACCGCCCTTTTTCATCTCGCGAGACAAAGACGATGGCATGGCCATCTGGATCGACCTCTCCGTTCTCAGCCAGGCTCTCCTGCAATGCTTCAAGTAGGTTGAACCATGCATTGGCGACAACTGCATCGGTCAGCGGGAGACCTCGGAGCTCGGCCTTCTCCTCAGGGAGGCGGAAAAGGAAGCATGTATCAGCGTAGGACTGAAGTTGCTCGTCGGTTTTGGCATTGATGTGTTTCCCGCCCAGTTCAAGCCAAGCAGTTCTTCGCTTAATAGGGTTGTACTTGCTCTGCCAATCACGCAGCTTTTCCAGCCAGTAGTAGACGTTTTCTACCGGGTCAGATGCGGCATGCCATGGCATCGTGTAGCCCTTGTAGGGGCCTTCCTTGTCCATGTCGGCAGTCTTGTTGGTGCTGATGTAGAGGACGGTTTTGGGTTCGCTGTGATTCGGGTCAAAGTCCCTGCGCAAGACTCCTTGCTCCCATGGCTGCCGCTCGTTCTTATCGGCCAGGGGATGGTCGTTGCGCACCCATTGGCCTTTCAGCAGCTTCCAGGTGTCGGATTCGCCTGAATCAAGCATGCGCACCTGGCCGGTGCGCAACGGCAATAGCAGCTTGACCAATAAAGCTACCCACCGGACTGGGCTCCAAATTTGATACGCCGCTCGACCGCTGAAATACTTGCGTACGCGCCAGACGCAGTCCGGGTCGTCTCTGTCAATTAAGGACGGGTCAACGTCAAACCATTCCCGAGCGGGACGCCCTTTCTCGCCTGCATCCGATCCCTGTGCGCCTTGGGCAAGCTTCCAATCGCTGAACGTAGGACCTTGTGCCACCATGTGCCGGAGGGTGTGGATGTAGCCGTAAGGAAGGGCATTGTGGACAGACTGTGAGGTACCTTTTCCTCGTCGCGTGCTCACGCGCTGGATCGGATTGCGGAACGCAGGCGACACCATCAGCTCGCCGTCGTCTGTCTCGTCACTGAAGTTCCTTAGCAGTACCCAGGCGAAGAAATCGTGTAGGTAGTTGGCTTGTCTGGTCTTGTCGGCGCTATCTCGCGCCTTGCTCACTTCCGTGAACTCAGGCAAATGGACACCGCGGCGTAGAAGTTCTGCAGGCGAATTCGGAACGTCGGCTCGGGTCAAGTAGCTCTCAAAAAATGCATTGATCGCGATCAAGCGCTTCGAGAGACCTCCTCCCGCGGCCTGTAGCCATTCAGATGCAAGTGCGCGCCATTCTTCGAACTGCGGGCAATCCTGCCGTACCCACTCAAGGTCGGGGTCATGGGACTTGGGGCGAAGCACACGTTGCGAAGGCGGTGGCGCTCCTTCGGCTTCTAGCCATGGGCGGGAGAACCTGTGCCATGCATCTGTCAACGTGCGAAGCTCGTCGTACACGCTATTTCGGAGCGACTGCACAGATAGGATGCCACGGGCGGCGAGCAGCTTGCCAACCGTGATGACCGAGAAATCTCGGTCACCCGCCGCGTGGGCTAGGTAGCAAACGCGGTGCACGCCGAGAAGTGTTTCTTGCATGTCTGCTCGATAGAGCTTTTCCCTAAGGCGCCGAAACACCGAATGAGGGTTGGTCGGAGCGAGATCTGGATCAAAGTCGATCCACCGGGTGTCCGCTTTTGCCTGCCAAGCGTCGAGCAGTTGGGCAAAGCGGCTGTTCTCTGACAACCTACTCGGCAGTGCAGAGTTGCTAGCAAATACTTTGTTCTGTACGAATGCTCTCGCGCTGGCGCATCGCCCAAAATCGACCTCCCCGCTGTCGAAGCGAGCCTTGCAGACCTCGTACATGGATCTCAGTAGATCGATAGTCGAGGACTTGATGCGTCGTTCGCGAAGAAGCAAATCTAGGACAACAGCTGGGTCATCCTCTGGTCGACCTGCCTGCGATCCTCGAAAGCGGGGTGCTCTAGACGGACGCCGCCCTGCAACATCCTCATCCGACGTTCTGTCGGACTCGAAGTCCGCTTCGGAAGCATTCGGCGATGCAGCTGCGCGCGAATCGGAAAGCTCTTGCCACGCAAGAATCAACTCTCCATAGCTTGCCGACTGCCTACCGGAAAGACTTTTTGAACTGGCAATGGCGCCGATTTCTACTGCTTCACGCGTGATAGCAGCAGAAGAAAAGTTCCGCTCTTGGCGATTGAAGCGTTGTCTGCAGACCTTGTGGACGGCACGCATCGTGGTCGCCGCATTGCCGCGCCGTTTGGGGTCGGCCAGAAGCCGAAGCAGGACCGAGTCTGGATGTCCGGGAGGAGCGCAGTGATCGAGCCCAAGATCCACAGCGTCGGCGTAGTCTTGCCATGCCTTGCCAAGCTCTTGATTCTGGGGCGCTCGCGAGTCCGCATAAGTTGAAGCCGCAAGCAAGCCGGCGTCGGCAAGTGCCCTGCTCATCTCGAACGGTTGAAAGTTGCGTTCGCCGCGATCAAAGCGTGCCTGGCAGAAATCATGAATGACAAGAAGCGTCGCCTTCTTCTTCTCGCTCAGCAAGTACTTCGAGATCAGCCCGTCAATGGTCGAGTTTGGGTGGATAGGCTCGTGCGTCCGCATGAGATGGCTCAGTGATCGCCGATTTGGAGGGAGAAACGCTTGGGAATGTTCTGACCAAGCCGAACATGGGCATCGGCGAGCGCTTGAGTCACTTCTGCACTCCCCGGCTCTGTATAGACTTTCTGGCTGTCTTCGGATGCGTGGTGAAGCATGACTTGAATGATTTTTGTGTCGAGTTTTGCAGCGTCAGCTCGCTGGCCATAGGCGTGTCGATGGCCATGAGGTGTGGTGCCCAGCTCTTTGCGTGGTTCAAGGCCGATTCGGCGGCACGCTGCGGCATGCTGGTTGAGGAAGTTTCCGAGCTTGAAGATTTCTCCCACCTCGCCGCGCCTCATGTTCACGAACAAGAAGGGATGGTTGCGCCTAACGTGCACGAGTTGCTCCATGTAGCGGTTCCAGTGATAGAGAAACACCTCGCCGTACCAAGGCGCGAACCAGTGGGCCATCTTGTAGTTGTCCGCGTCGTATAGCCCTCCCTTCCAGCCGGCGTGGAGGCTTCGCCTGACTTCATCTCGTGGCTTCAGTCCATATTGCGCGGCCAGATAAGCGCGCCGTTGGCCTCGGACGCCAGCGATCGGATCACGCCAGCCGTCGGGGGCGTATCCCGCCGATGGATGATGGATTGCTACAAGAGCGGTTTTGGGATTGGTTGGGTCAGGAGCGACGTCATGTACATACAGGTGGAACGGCTCTGAGACACGGAAGCCTGCCCCATGCATGAGTAAGGTTATGCAGATGCTTCGATGGTCCACGCGTTCGCCAACTTTGAAGCCGTCCGTGATGAGGTCGACAAAGCGGTTTTCGGGGAAGGCAGGAGGTTCCGCAGCCTTTGGCTTGGGATCCCTGACTCTGTCTTGCCTGCGCGTGAGTTTGTCCGCTCCTGGATTCGACCAGAGGTGACCGAGAAGGGCGCGCTCTCGGCGGTACAAGCGCGCTGCGGCGTTCCAGCGCTCCTCGTATGCGTTCGCAACGACCAATGGGTTGATGTTGGCTGCAATTGGATTGCTCTGCCCCATCCAGTCAAAGAACTGAGTTAGGTCCGTGACTACGCCATCCCGGTCCGGACCCCTTCGCGGTCCCCAAAAAAGGCTGCTTGGGTCATCGCCTGTCGCGATGTCGCATGTGCCCGCAAGTAGTGCTGAGGTGAATCCGGTGAACAGTGCGCGCGTATTCCGTTGGTGGGGGTTGGCATCGATGTAGTAGCAGAGAAGACGCACCGAGCGGAGCACCTTGTCCATCCAAGATGGGCTCCGGCTCTGGGATTTTTCGATGAAGTATTCCAAGAGCGGGGTGAGAAAGCCGCCGGGGGTGAGCAAGCCAGGCACTTCGATCACGTTGCCAGTGTTGTCGAGCCGAACCTCAGTTTCTACGCGCACGAACATTTGGGATCTCCAGCGACGCCTACCTTGGCTGTATTAAATTCATTCAGTGTGCGTATGCGCAGATGTGTTGTAAGTGGTTGATTTATATAGACAATTTACCACGGGCCGCGCTTGCGCAGCACCATCCCGTGCGCCGTCCCGCTCGATGCGTTAGGACGTTCAGTCGGGCGTCTGCCTAGCGACTCGTTGCCCATCTCCACGATGTGGCAGTGGTGCGTGAGCCAGCAGCGCCGTCGTCATCTTGGCGTCAACGAACACGCTGGACCACTCGGCGAAGCATGCGTCTGGTGGCGGACCGAGCGCATCGCGCCGTCCGTCCCTTCGGCCTGCAACAGGTGCTCGATCAATCAGCGCGAGGACTCGATACCTGCATTGCCGCCTTGCTCGACCAGGTCGGCCCAGGCGCCGGCATGCCGTGCAGGCGTAGCGCCTTCAACTCGACCATCACGTCAGGCTTTATGACGGCTCTCGTCGGCGTTGCTCAGCCGGTCGTGTCGAGCGAGGCATGTCAGCTTGGCCAGTGACGGTCAGCGCTCTACTCAACGAAGCCGAAGTTCGGTTAAGTCGAAGCGAAGAAGATCCCAGGCATATACGCTGACGTCCACTGCGTCCCCCATGCCGAGCTTTGCCGCGACGCAGTGCAGGACGTCGCGCTCGAATTCACGAGCCTCTGGTGGCTGCGTCAACAGGTACTGACGTCCGGATGATGTGGTCACCACGCGGCCCTGGCCATCGACCTTTGAAATCGGCGAGGTCAACCACACCGTGCCGCGACCCGCGCTCAGGCTTCTGAGGATCACCAAATGTGCCTTGCCTGACGGAGCGCGGATCACCCGCCAGGAATCCACCTCGATACGCCGTTCTTCTTGTACCGGCGCCGCCGCCCGTTCGTTGGCCACGGTGACGTCGAAGTCACCAAATTGGGTCACGGTCATGCGGCGGCTTCCTATGTGTTTATATAACTCAAGAAATTTTGAGCGACCATCGGGCCTGCGCCAAGCTTTTCAGCCAATGCGCCACGTGGCCGCGAGGAAAAAAAAGCGCTTATCGAATACGGCGCGGAATGGGCTAGGGTGTGTAGTTGGACCTGACCATGCCCAAGATCCTTCACTCCCGCCACAACGACATCTTTCTGCAGAAGCTCAAGGACACAAGGAAGAGCAAGCGCCTACGCCAGAGAGATCTGGCGGATCTGCTCGGCCGCCATCAAGGACTGGTCAGCAAGGTTGAACGGGGCGAGCGCAGACTGGATGTCATAGAGCTTCGGGACTGGTTGACGGCGCTGGAGATTGACTTCGTGCAATTCCTGAGCGAGCTGCACGCTGAGTTAACGCCACATGGCACTGCGGGGCTTCGGGTCTTGCGCCGGAACTGCCCACGCCCCTCACCACCGTAACGTCAGGCTGATTGCTTTGAGTTATATATAACGTGGCATAAGAAGCTCAGTTCTTAGAGCCTTGGGCGGATGCCAGTCCGCCCAAAGACGCCCCCCAAGCCCGGTCGACCAAAGGGCGCTACCAGCCTGGATCTGGGTATCGCCGAGGTTTTCGGGAAGCACGCCCAAGCGCGCCGCCTGAAGGCGGGGCTATCCCAAGAAGCGCTTGCTCTTGAGGCAGGACTCGAACGCTCATACCTTGGCCGGCTTGAACGGGGCAAGAGTCAGCCGACGCTTTTGGCGCTGCTCAAACTCGCCAAGGGCCTTGGATGCGAGGTGGCTGAGCTGTTGGGGCCGGCTGAGAAGGCTTTCAAGCGACGCCGCTAGCTCAGACCTGGAGCGTCTAGTCAAATGATCTGACGCTCGTGACCTGCTGACTGTGGGGAGGAGTGCTGCCTCAGCGCGCACGGGTCGCGGCCAGCAACTGAGTCAAGCGCCGTCCAGCCCTGATGCCCTGGTCTTCGAAATTGACGTTCACCACCACCTGTGCATATTCCGACGCGACCTGAGCACCCGGTCCAGCGTCCTGCTGGAGGCTGTTGAAGAACACCGCTCGATCTCTGCTGCCGCGAAGTCGTTGGGCATGTCCTATCGCCGGGCCTGGGTGCTGATCGTTCCAGCGTGCTGCGCAGGGCGCTGATGCTCCTGCGCAGCGTGCTGGCGCTCCTAGACAGCTTAGCGAATGGCAGGATCTTGGCCAGAGCGACTTCCGGCTTGACCCTTGAAGACTATGAGCAGACGCCGTTAGCCTGTCCCAGCAAACGAAGCGGTCACATCCACCGCATCGCGGCCGCCCAGCAGCGCGTCGCGGCGCGCCTTCTGTTCTCGCAATTCTTCGGAGTTCGCTGGCGGGCCCTCCAGGCGATAGATGCTGCCGGACCTGGTCACCACCTGTCCGCCCTCAAACTGATCTATCGGGCTCGTAATCCGGAGCCTCGTGAGCTTGATCCAACCCACGGCCAATCGAACCACGCTGTTATCGTCGTCCACCACCTCCAACACCGACCAAGCGCGCAGCGTCGCGACGGAAGGCGACTCGGGGAACCCAATGGGCGCCAGCAGTTTCATGGACTAACCCTTTAAGTTGCGACTTTCATGCAAGTTGCGACTTCAACGCTGGAGATGAAGCGTGCCCGTGCAAGCTGTTCCTCAACGAGGATGACGCACGCTAAGCTGTCAACAATAACTGCGCAAGCCGGTTGAGCGGCCATCCAAACGGCCTTCTGCACGAGACGAATCGTAGGCGCACCCCAACCATGAACGGCTTCATATTCCTCGGCATCGTTCTCGTTGTCGGCGCCCTGATCGTGAGCGCGCCGTACGCTACTCCTTGGCTCGATTCGGCGATAAAGCGCCTTGAGGCGAGGCGAGACAAGTTGCTCGGCGACCAGTAGCTGCCGTCAAGGCTGCCCCTCTCGGGGTTCGTTGGCCGAATCTTCGTTCGCCAGGGCACTAGTCGACGTCTCGCCATGCTCAGCACCCCTCGACCTTGAAAGAGCTAGGGGCTTTTTGGAACCGGCCATCAAGCCGGTCGCATGACGCGGCTCGGTCGCCACGAGATCGAGGACTTGCTCGCGCGTGAGCCCAGAAGCGAACACGCGTGCCGCCTTCGCCGCCAACTCATCGGAGATGACGACGTGTTTACCTTTGGCGATGCGTACTCGTTTCATTGGTAGACCTCAACTCGACAGGCCCGGGGGTGTGGTGCCAGCGTGTGATCGAGCCCGCGCAAGCGGCTGCACAGTGATTACGGTAATTACCGTAATCAGCCAGAAGCCGCCGCAGATGGCCGCCATCCTCAACGACACACTGCGCCGAGGCACCCCAAGGATGCCACGGAGACTGTGTGCTGAAGAGTCGGCCAACGCCATACGACGGGCCCCGTCGCGCCGATCTGCGCGATCCCGAGAAATGTTCGCATGTACCTTCGGCCGAATGTCAGATGTCAATGGATCAGGTGCGTCGCCCACGCTGATTGTGCGCCGCGACAAGCACCGCGGCGGTCGCCCTACACTTCGCTAACAGGCCACGAGCGGCCTGCCTCCCAGAGCAGATTGATGACCGCACCCGACGTTTCCACGCTTTCCTACATTGAACTCGTGGCCCTCAGCAAAGAGTTGGATCGACAAATCGCGGCAAAGCGCGGCGAGGAGTTGAAGGTTATGGCAGACGGGTTCGCCAAGAAAATTCAGGCCGCCGGATTCACGGTTCGGGAGGCCATTGACGAGTTGGAGGCGTATGACACGCCCTCAGCGCGCACGAAAAAGCGCTCAACGAGCGCCGCGGCACCGCTGTACCGTGACCCCGCGAATCATGCGAACACCTGGAGCGGCCGCGGTCTTCCTGCCAAATGGTTGAAGGCGTACGAAGCTCAAGGTCGGGCCCGGGAGGAATTCCGGATCAAGAGCTAGTGCTCTACCGGCCAAACGCCGCCTGTTCCTTCTCAAAGAATCCCCGGTCGTGCCGTGGATTGAACCTTCTGCGCTGTCAGCGTTGAAGCGTCCTTAGCAATCGTCTTGCAGTCAAGCCGCGGCCGCCCCGCTGGGGCGGAAACGCCTGACTGGAAGACGGCTCTGCAGCGGTTGCTGACGGTCGCGGTCGACGTCCATATGGCAGCAATGTGCCCAAAGCGGAAGCTCGCCGAACCTCAGCAAGAGGCTGGTCAGAGCCATTCGCGGTCTGCGGTCTGAGTGGCTGCATTGATCAACACTTGCCATTCGACTGGCACTGCAACCTATGGCCGATGCTCATCTGGAGGCATTCGTTCAAGCGAAGTGACTGACGGCCTTCGTCGTGTTGACCTCCGACTCGTCGAGAGGGGCCAGCATCTCTGCGCTGGGGCCGCCACGCGCCCGCCAGGCGTTGGAAGGCCGGCCCGGGTTCTCGCGGCCCGCTTTGACGACGCTTGCACCACTGCGCCCAAGCCCTAGACTCGCAGCACGCCACCCCACTCAGCCGGCAGTCGACCGAGGCGCGGTGCCGACACCATGCGTGATCGACCATCCGCCGCTGCCAACGCGAAGTTCGAACTTCTGGCGCGCGAACTTGAGCAACAGATCGCCGCAGGGGTGCTGCGGCCTGGCGATCGCCTGCCTTCGGTGCGCCAGACCTGTGCCAGCCGGGGCCTGAGTCCGAGCACCGTCTTCCAGGCCTATTACCTGCTTGAATCGCGCGGCTTGGTGCGTGCCGAGCCGCGCTCCGGCTACTTTGTTGCCGCCCGCGCGAGCGGCGTGCTGCTCGCCGAGCCCAAGACGTCGACACCGCAGTCCGGAGCGCAGCCCGTCGAGGTCAACGACCTGATCTACGCCTGTCTTGGTGCGGCACGAGCGCGTGACATCGTGCCCTTCGGGTCCGCGTTCCTGAGCCCAACCTTGTTTCCGCTGGATCGACTGCGCCGCGCGCTGGTTTCCAGCACGCGCCGACTCGATCCCTGGAGCATGGTCGAGGACCTGCCGCCGGGCAATCTGCGACTCAAGCGCGAGATTGCCAAGCGTTACTTACTGCAGGGCATGGCCATCGCCACCGACGAAATCGTACTGACCCACGGCGCGATGGAGGCGCTGAACCTTTGCCTCAACGCCGTGACGCGGCCGGGTGATGCGGTGGTGGTGGAGTCACCGACGTTCTACATGGCGCTGCAGGCGCTCCAGCGCCTGGGCCTGCACGCCATTGAAGTGCCGACGCATATGCGCGAGGGCATCGACCTGGGCCGTCTGGCGCAGGTACTCGAGCTCCACCGCCCGCAGGCCTGCTGGCTGATGACCAACTTCCAGAACCCGCTCGGTAGTTTGATGCCCGAGGCGAAGAAGCGTGACCTCGTCGAGTTGCTGGCTCGCCACGAGGTGCCTCTGATCGAAGACGATGTCTATGCCGAACTCTACGAAGGCAAGACGGCGCCGCTGCCGGCGAAGGCCTTCGACCGTCGCGGCCTGGTGCTGCACTGCTCGTCGTTCTCGAAATGCCTGTCGCCGGGCTATCGCGTAGGCTGGGCGGCGCCCGGCCGGCGGGCGCGCGAGGTCGAACGCCTGAAGCTGATGACCAGCCTGTCGGGATCGATCCCGGTACAGGCGGCGCTGGCCGAGTACCTTCAGGAGGGCGGCTACGACCGCCATCTGCGCAGCCTGCGCGAGGCGCTGCAGGCGCAGCGGGAAAGTCTGTTCGACGCCGTCAGCCGGCACTTCCCCGACGGCAGCAAGGTGCTGCGGCCCGCGGGTGGCTACTTCGTGTGGGTGGAACTGCCCGTCGGCGTCAATGCGATGGCACTGCACCAGGCCGCGCTGGCGGAGCGCATCAGCCTGGCCCCGGGCCCGATGTTCTCGGCACGCGCCGACTTCCAGCACCACATCCGGCTGACCTGCGGGCAGCCGTGGGACGGCACGCTCGAGCGCGCCATGCGCACCCTGGCGCGCCTGGTCGACGACGCCGTGCGCGCAGGCCAACCGGCGCCTGCACCGAACTGATCCGGTCGTCGGCGGCGGCAACTGCTCACGCCAGCGGCGCAGGCCGCCGGGCAGAGTGAAGGCATGTCCAAACCCACCCTGCCTCGCGTATGCCGCACCGCCATGCCGCGCTGACGCTGGTGCCGTCCAGCCCCCCCGCATCCGGCCCCGAGCTGTCCCTGCACGAGGTGATGGACAGGTTGGGCCCCTCGGTCTTTGCCGGCCTGCTAGATGTTGATGGCCGGCTGCGCTACGCCAACCAGGCGGCGCTGCAGGCCGTCGGCTGCACGCCGGATCAGGTGCTCGGCCAGCGCTTCGAGGCCACGCCCTGGTGGCAGGCCTGCGAAGTGTCGAGGGGGCGCGTGCAGCGGGCCCTGGCCAGCGCGGCCCGCGGCGAAGCCTCGCGCTTCGATGTGCGTATTACCACTGCCGGCGGCGCCACACTGGCCATGGACTTTTCCTTGCTGCCGCTGTTCGGCCCCGACGGACGCGTGCTCTGGCTGATTCCTTCCGCACGCGACGTCAGCGAACGCGAGCAGGCCCAGCAGCAATTGCTGCTGACCCGCCACGCAGTCGAACAGGCCAACGACGCCCTGCTCCAGGTCGGGCCCGACGGAGCGGTTCTCGATGCAAATGCGGCGGCATGCCGGCTGCTCGGTCTGGCGCACGCCGAACTGCTGCGGCTGCGCGTGCCCGACATCGACACCCAGGTCAACGAGGCGCAGTGGCCGCAGCGCTGGCGCGAGTTGTGCGAACGCGGCTCCTTGCGGTTCGAGACCCAAGTCCGCCACCAGGCAGGCCATGAGATTCCGGTCGATGTCTCCGTCAGCCTGGTGACCAGCGGCGACACCTCCTTCGCACATGTCTGCATCGACGACCTGCGCGAACGCCGGGCCGCCGAACGTCGCATCCAGCAACTGCTGCAGTTCGATGAGCTGACGGGTCTGCCGAACCGCCAATTGCTCTACGAGCGCCTGAGCGCGACCCTGCAGACCTGCACCGAAACCGTGGTGCTCTTGCTAGAGCTCGATCGTTTCAAGCGCATCAACGATGGCCTCGGCACACACATCGGAGACCAAGTGCTGCGCGAAACGGCCCAGCGCCTCGCCACCACCGTACGCAGCATCGACCTGGTGTCGCGCCGCGGAGGCGACGAGTTCGTGATCGTAATGCCGGCCCCAACAGTGCCGGCGCTGCATACGGCGCAGGCACTATTGGATGCCATTGCCCGGCCGATGTTCGTCGAAGGACAAGAGATCCACATCACCTGCAGCATAGGCATTGCCTCGGCACCCGCAGACGGCGACGACGCCGACACCCTGGTGCGGCGCGCCAACGCCGCGCTGCACCAGGCCAGGCTGCTGGGACGCAATCAGGTCAGCTTCTATGCCGGCGCACCGCACGATGACGACCCCAATCGGCTGGCGCTGGAGACCGCACTGCGCCATGCGCTGCGTGACGAACAGCTCGAACTGCACTACCAGCCGCAGGTTGACCTGGGCCATGGCCGCATCGTTGGCGTCGAGGCCCTACTGCGCTGGCGGCACCCGACGCTGGGGGCCGTCGCCCCGGATCGGTTCATCCCCATCGCCGAGGAAACCGGCCTGATCGTTCCGATTGGCGATTGGGTGCTGCGCCACGCCATCGAGCAGGCTGCCCGTTGGCAGCGCGACGGGCTGCCGCCGCTGCGCATGGCGGTCAACCTGTCGGCACGCCAGCTGCTGCAGCCGGACCTGGCGCGGCGCATCGAGGCCCTGCTCGCGGCCAGCGGCCTGGACCCGCAGCGCTTCGGCGTCGAGGTCACCGAGAGCATGCTGATCGCCAACTTCGACCAGGCCGTGCAGCACCTGGAGGCGCTGCGCGCCCTCGGCGTCGAGGTCTCGCTCGACGACTTCGGCACCGGCTATTCCAGCCTGAGCTATCTGCGCCGGCTGCCGGTGGACGTGGTCAAGATCGACCGCTCGCTGGTGCCCGACGTCAGTGCCCCGGCGGAAGCGGTGTCGATCACGCGCGCCATCATCACCATGGCCCAGCAGCTGCAGATGAAGGTGCTCGCCGAAGGCGTCGAAAGCGAAGGACAGGCCGCGCTGCTGGCCGCCAATCGCTGCGACCAGATGCAGGGCTACTGGTTCAGCGCCGCGGTGCCGGCGGAGGCCGTCGAGACCATGCTACGCGAGGGCCGGCAGATCGATGCAGCGCTGATCGGCCGGCGTTCGCGGCAGCGCACCCTGCTGCTGGTCGACGACGAGGAGAACATCCTCGCCGCGCTGCGCCGGCTGCTGCGGGCCGAAGGCTGGCTGGTGCTCAGCAGCACCAGCGCGGAGCAGGCGCTTGAGCAGATGGCACGGCACGAGGTCGACGTGATCCTGTCCGACCAGCGCATGCCGGGCATGACCGGCGTCGAGCTGCTGCGCCGCACCCGCCAGCTGTACCCGGAGACCATCCGCCTGGTGCTGTCGGGCTACACCGAGCTGCAGTCGATCACCGACGCGATCAATGAGGGGGCGATCTACAAGTTCCTCGCCAAGCCCTGGGACGACGAGCAGCTGCGCTCCCATCTGCGCGAGGCCTTCGCGATGAAGGAGATGGCCGACCAGAACCGCCGCCTCGGCCACGAAGTGCAGGCCGCCAACCGGGAACTGGCCGAGCTGAATCGGCGCCTGCAGACGCTACTGAGCGCCCAGCGCGAACGCAACCTGCGAGAGGTCGGCAGTCGCGAGGCGGCGCAGGAGCTACTGGATGCCGTGCCGGTGCCCGCGTTCGGCATCGACGACGAAGGCCTCCTGGTGTTCGCCAATGCGCCGGCTCGCGCGCTGTGCGGTCTGGCCGTCGAGCGGCTGGGTGAGCCGGCCGGCGAGCAGTTGCCGTCCAACCTGCAGCAAGCACTGGACGGCGTCGCCATGCTGGTGACGCTGGCCGGGCGCCGCTGGTGGGCGATCAGCCGTCTGTTGGACGGCAATGCGCGCGGCCGCCTGCTGGTGCTGCTGCCGCAAACCGAGGATTCGAAATGAGCAGTCAAAACATTCCCGAGAAAGCACCGGTGGAGCCGGCGGCGCTGGCCCAACTGTTCCGCTACAGCCTGCGTGAAGGGCGGGTGCACCCGCTGCTGCATCCGGTGCGCCGGTATCGCCAGGAGTCGCCGCGATGAGCACGGCCTCGCAAGCCATCAGCCGCGACGAGCTGCTCGCCGCGCTGCGCGACCTGCCGCCGCTGCCCTCGTTGGTGCTCGAACTGGTCGAGTCGCTAGGGCAGGAAGGGCTCAGCGCCGAGCAGTTCGCGACCAAGATCTCTCAGGACCAGGCCCTGGCCGCCAAGACCCTGCGCCTGGCCAACTCGTCCTTCTACGGTCGTGGCAGGCGGGTTGGGTCGGTGGCGGAGGCGATCGGCGTGCTGGGCCTGCGCACCGTGCGCGGGGTTGTCACGGCCGCCGGCCTGGCCGGCAGCTTCGGCCACCCCGCCGATTTCGACCACGGCGCCTTCTGGCGCCACTCGTTGGCCAGCGCCCTGAGCGCACAGGCGCTTGCCAGCGAACTGGGGCGCGACGACGCCGACCTGGCTTTTACGGTGGGGCTGCTGCATGACATCGGGCGGCTGGCCCTGGCCAGTGCATTTGCACCGGCCTATGCCGAGGTCGAACGCTGGAGGCACGAGCAAGACTGCCCCGCCGACGACGCTGAGCGCGCCGTGCTCGGCATAGATCACGCCGAGGTCGGCGGGCTGATCGCTGGGCATTGGAACTTCTCGCCGGCCATCGTCGACGCCATCCGCGAGCACCACGCACCGCCGGCCGCCGCCGGGCTGACGCTGACCGGCATCGCGCATGTCGCCGACGCCATCGCCCATGCGCTGGGACTGGCCGGCGATGCCGACGAGGCGGTGCCCAGCGTGGCGCTGCCGGTCTGGGCCGCCTGCGGCCTGGACGACGCCGCCTGCCAGCGGGTGTTTACGCACACCGAGGCCCAGTTCGAGGCCATCTGCGAGGCGCTGCTTCACTGAAGGACCCCCATGACCGACTCCGAACTCCTCTCATTGCAACGCGCCAACCAGGAACTGCGCGCGTTGAACGAAAGCCTGCGCAGCGCGCAGGACCAGTTGCTGCAGTCCGAACGGCTGGCCTCGATCGGGCAGCTCGCCGCCGGCGTGGCGCACGAGATCAACAACCCGATCGGCTATGTGTTCTCCAACTTCGGCACGCTGCAGGCCTATCTCGAGCGTCTGTTCGAGATGCTCGAGGCTTACGAGCAGGCCGAGGCAGCGCTGGAAGGCAGCGCCGTCGCGGAGCGGCTCGCGGCCTTGCGCGAGCGGGTAGAACTCGACTACCTGAAGCAGGACATCCCGATGCTGATGGGCGAGTCCAAGGAGGGTCTCTCCCGGGTGCGCCAGATCGTCCAGGACCTGAAGGACTTCTCGCGTGTCGACACCCACCAGGAATGGGTCTGGGCCTCGCTGCACCAGGGCATCGACTCGACGCTGAACATCGTCGCCAACGAGATCAAGTACCGGGCCGAGGTGAAGCGCGAGTACGGCGATCTGCCCGACATCGAATGCCTGCCCTCGGAATTGAACCAGGTGTTCCTGAACCTGCTCGTCAACGCGGCCCACGCGATCGGCCCGGAACGTGGCCTGATCGCCGTGCGCAGCGGCGATGCCGGCGACAAGGTCTGGGTTGAGGTCGAGGACGATGGCTGTGGCATCGCGCCCGAACACCTGCCGCGCATCTTCGACCCCTTCTTCACCACCAAGCCTGTCGGCCGCGGCACCGGCCTGGGCCTGTCGCTGGCGTATGGCATCGTGCAGAAGCACCAGGGCCGCATCGAGGTGCGCAGCGAACCGGGCCGGGGCTCGTGCTTTCGCGTCACGCTGCCGGTGCGGCGCACGGCCGCCCCGGGAGCCGCGGCATGAGCGCAGACACGATGCCCTGGACCCTGCTTGCCGTCGACGACGAGCCCAACATCCTGGCCGCGCTGCGCCGGCTGTTCCGCAGCAGCGGCTGGCGCATCCTGACCGCCAGCAGCGCCGAGGAGGCCCTGGCCCTGCTCGCCCGCGAGCCCGTCAACGCCGTGCTGTCGGACATGCGCATGCCGGGCATGGACGGCGTACAGCTGCTCGAACGCATCGGCCAGGACTGGCCGCAGACCGCGCGCCTGCTGCTGACCGGTCAGGCCGACCTGAGCTCGACCATCGCCGCCATCAACCACGGCCGCTTGCACCGCTACATCGCCAAGCCCTGGAACGATGAAGAGCTGCTGCTGACCCTGAGGCAGGTCGCCGAGATGCAGCAGCTTGAAGCCGACAAGCGGGCGCTGGAGCGCCTGACGCAACAGCAGAACCACGAGTTGAAGACGCTGAACGCGAGTCTGGAGGTCCGCGTCGCCTTGCGCACCGAGGAGCTGGCCGCCGCCAACGACAGGCTCAAGCGCAACTACCTGACCTCGATCAAGGCCTTCACCGCGCTGATCGAGCTGCGCGACCGCGCCCAGGTCGGCCATGCCCGCCAGGTCGCCGACCTGACGCGGCGCATCGCCCAGGTGATGACGGTGGATGCCAATACGGCGCGCGATCTGCCCATCGCCGCGCTGCTGCACGACATCGGCCACATCGGTCTCAGCGACGCGGTGCTGGCGCGGCCGCTGAACAAGCTGGATCGTGACGAGCTGCGCCGCTACCGCCTGCACCCGGTGCTGGGCGAGCAGGCGCTGCTGGCCAGCGACGACATGCAGGGCGTGGCGCCGCTGATCCGCGCCCACCACGAGCGCTGGGACGGGCAGGGCTTCCCCGACGGCCTGCGCGCCACGGCCATCCCCCTCGGCGCCCGCATCCTGGCGGTGGCCGATGCCTACGAGGACCTGCGCAGCGGCCATCTCGACGGCCAGGTCCTGAGCCCCTTCGAGGCCCGCCAGGCGGTGATCGCCGGGCGTGGCAGCCAATTCGACCCGGCCGTCGTCGATGCCTTCGTCAGCTTGTTCTCGACCGCGCCGGCGAGGCCCAAGCCGGCCATGCTGCGCTTGTCTACTGCGGAGCTGCGCGCCGGGCAGATCCTGGCCAAGGACTTCATGTCGCCCGAGGGCGTGCTGCTGCTGTCGGCCGGCCAGCGTCTCGGCGACGATCTGATAGAGCGCATCCGGGGCTTCGAGCGCAAGCATGGCCTGAGCCTGCTGCTGTGCGTGCAACCGCCGCAGGAGGACGGGCCGTGAAGCGCCTGCTCATCGTCGACGATGAGATGCCGGTGCTGCAGGCCCTGCGCCGCCTGCTGCAGCGCCAGTTCACGCCGCAGCAGCTCAGCGTGGCGCTGTGCAGCGATCCGCTGCAGGCCCTTAAGCGCCTGAAGCAGGAGCGCTTCGATGTGCTGATCAGCGACTACCGCATGCCGGGGCTGGACGGCGTCAGCCTGCTCGCCCGCGCCCGCGAGCTGGACCCGCGCGCAGTGCGCCTGATGCTCAGCGCCGCGGCCGACTTCGGCACCCTGCTGGCCGCGGTGAATCGCGCCGGGGTGTTCCGCTTCATCCCCAAGCCCTGGAGCGAGGCGCAGCTGCTCGCCGATCTGCAGGCCGCGCTGGCCTTCGACCCCTATGCGATGCCCAGCGCCTACGAGCTGGAACGGCGCCGGCTGGAAGCGCTGGAGCCGGGCATCACCCAGGTCGACTGGGGCCCGAACGGCGAGGTGCTGATGCCAGGCCCGCCGCCGACGGGACCGGGTGTGTTGTGAGGCTGCCGTAGATCAAGTTTGCCGACGCCGCCAAGTCGAGGCACGCGGGCGTGAACAGCGGCGGGCTGGTCGCCTCGCTGTCGACTGCTTTGGCGCCTGCAGCGGTCAGATCTGGGGCCAGACCGAAAAACTGCACACGCTGCGGCGCCGTCCTTCGTCGTCGATCGCGACCTTCCGCTTTGGGCACATTGCTGACGCCCCCGACGCGCGGGCCGGTGGCCTCAACGGGGCGCCTTTCGCAACGGGCGAGAGCAGTCGTTTGTGCCTGCACGAGTACTCGAGCCGCGTCGAGCGACCGGTTCCGCAAGTGAAGCAGCCGGTGAGAGCCAGCGACCATCACCCGAGCCTAAGACAGCAACCGGCGAAGCTCCGAGCGCTTGTGGACCATGCGGTAGCAAACTTCGCATCCAACTGAACCATCGCGTAGCGCCCTTGAAGGGTGTGAGAGCAATGGTCGCAAGCGAAGGCGCGCGAGTCTCGGTAGGGCCAGAAAGAAAGCCCCGCAGCGAATCGCCGAGTGGCAGGAACCTACGCTGTCGCAGGCCTGCTCAGGGAGGAAAAGCAGGGTGACGGAACCGAGGCCGCGCCACGGAAGTCAATGTAACAGAGCCAATACCCGGCGACGTCCAGGTTTCCACTGGGCGACCGTCGACGGTGAGCCTTGGCTCAGACGACGAAGACGACGCAGAGGTTCAGCGATCCTGTCCGTCGAATCGAAACATCAGGCAGGCCTACGTTTTCGCCGGTTGATTGGTGACCCCGAACGGGATATGAACCGACGGAACCACTGCGCTAGCGGATTTTAGATGTCCTGACTGGTCATCGAAGAAGATATGTGGCTTCAACACGCCCAAAACCTTTCCCTTTTCGATGCCCCCAAGGAAGAAAGCGTCATTTGCCATGACGCCCCAGCTCTTTAATGTTTTGAGAGCCCTTTCATGTGATGGGGCATTTCTCGCCGTCACGATAGAAACGCGAATTCGATTCTCGTATTCCGGATTCTGCTTCTTGTATGACTCTTCTGCGGACTGAATCTTTGAAATGCGAACCAAGAATTCTTTCAGCGGGCCGGGATGGTGCGGCTGCATAACATTCTTCACTTCGTGGTCGTGGAAGGCGGTTAAGCCAGAAGCCTGCATGACGGTTTCTGATTCGTCACCAGCTAGGACTCCGTCGAAGTCGAATGCGATTCGCAGTGTTTTGTCGTTTTCGTCATCGTATACCTTGGAATCGAGAACGTGGCCGGCTGGGTGTCCTAAGCCGATTGCCGCTTGAACGTCAGGCTTATTTCCTGAAAGGAACAGAGCAATATTCAGTGCAGGAATGTATTCATAGGGCGACCGACCTTGCATAAATATTGCCCTAGTCATTCCCAGGCCATAGTGCTCGATCGTCTTCATCACCCTTAGGCCCGTATCCGGGTCGTTTCGCGAAAGTAGCACTACCTCCACCAGTGGATCTGACTCACTGGGACTCAAGTCATTGAGTGCTAAGAGACGCTTGATGAACGGATACGCAATCCCCGTGGGCAAAGGCACATCAAGATTCTGCTCTTGGTACTTGCGGTACTGCTCTTCGCCCTCGCTCCGAAAAACAGCATCCGACGAGCTGAGGTCGAAAACAGCACTAGACGCGACTCCGATAACAAGACGGTTTTCTAGTTCGTATGCCATTTTTATTTTCAGATCCTTTATCGGACTTTGCTAGTCTGTGTAAAAGCAGCGGGCGCAAACTTGGCGATAACGATCGTTCCCGCCAATTAAAATTTGCTCTCCCTCGCGAACGCGTTTTCCGGAGTCGTCCGTTCGTAAATTCATGGTGGCGCGCTTGCCGCATTCGCAAATGGTTTTTATCTCCTCAATGTCTTCCGCCAGCGTTAGCAGCGCCGCAGACCCAGGGAACGGGTTTCCTTGAAAATCCGAACGTATTGCAAAGCAAATTACTGGAATGCTCTTCTGATGAACCCAACGGTGTAAATCGCGAACCTGATTGAACGATAAAAATTGCGCCTCGTCGATCAGAACGCAGGCTACATCTACGTGTTTAAGCAATTCGCTGAAATCAGTATTTTCGTTGTACGTCATGGCCGGCCTTTTAAGGCCGATACGAGAGGAAATTATTCCTGAGCCGTCCCTGGTGTCTAGAGCCGAAGTGAGAAGCAGCACCTCGCGCCCATTCTCTTCATAGTTGTGGGCGACCTGAAGCAAATACGTGCTCTTGCCGGCATTCATCGCCGAATAACGCAAAAAGAGGCGCGCCATATAAAAATCCTTTCTATGCTCGCCGTTTTTTCATTGCCACGGGAGCAGTCTTCTTCGAGCCAGAGCATGTCTTGCTACATGTGCAGACAACGAAGCATGAGGCTTGCAATTGGCTCATCGCCGGTAGTGAAATGCCCAAGGAGGGTGGAGGGGCGGCCGCGGCTGCGCCGCGGCGAGACTCACCCCGCATGGAGCCCCTGCAAAACTTTGCACTTTAGCCATTCGCAGGTGCTCACAGAGTCGCGTTGTCAGCCAGACGGAGCCGATGCGAGAGCCTCCTTTGAAGGCTTGTTGCTGCCCCAGACCGGCTCAAGCGTATGAGCCGAAGGAGAACTTTGACTTTTCGCAGCACCCAATAATCGCGGCATAACGAAAGAAGAGCTTGGCCATGGGGTCGTTTGAAGCGGATCGGCATTGTCCGCGCAGTCGAACCCCGCGGATCGAGGTCGGGAAAGCCCGCGGTTTCACACTGTTCAGTCAGAAACCTGGGGCTTGCGAGATGGCGCTGTCATCTTCGGCGTGAGTCAATTCATGTTTCGTCCCTGACCTGTCTGAAGAATGAGCAAAGACACCGTCACCGCGGTCCGCCAGGATGGCTTGCGCTATCAGTCCAAGATCGGCGGTTCGCCCTTCCTCGGCAGCGGACATACCCGCTCCTGCTTCAAGTGCGGCAAGCACCGCGCCCCGGCCAGCCTGCAGTCCATCCGGCTGCTCGGCCGCAACGAAGTGGTCTGCAAGCCCAACTGCAAGACCCTGCCCTGAGCTGATCTCCTGCTGACGGGCTGCGCCTGGCGCGCCCTGCGGCCACGACATTGACGCGGCTTGATCGAATGCATAGCATGATATGTATATCGATGAAGCAGGAGGCGCCATGGTCGAGGACGTCGTCAAGGAGCTGGGCCATCTGAGCCTGGGTACCCGGCTCAAGCGCATTGGCGAGACGCTGCAGGCCCAGACCCAGGCGGTGCTGGCCGCGCATGGCTTCGAGCAGCCGGCGGCCTGGTTTCCGCTGCTGGCGGCGCTGGACCGCCTGGGGCCCTTGAGCGTCGGCGAACTGAGCCAGGCGGTCGGCGTCAGCCAGCCCGTGGTCACGCGTTCGCTGAAGGGCCTGGAGGACGAAGGCCTGGTCGGCTCGGAGGCTTCCGACGCGGACCGGCGCGTGCGCCGCATCGGCCTCACCGTCAAGGGCGAGAAGCTGGTGGAGCGGTCCCAGACCGAGGCCTGGCCGGCCATCGAGGCGGCCGTCGCCGAGGCCTGTGCGGGTCTGGAAGGCGATCTGCTGTCCCAGCTCGCGGCGCTGGAAGACGCGCTGATCGAAGCGCCGCTGATGCAGCGGGTGCCGTCATGAGCGAGCTCGACAGACCCGTCTGGGCCAGCCTGCGGCATCAGCCCCATTGGGGCGTCGGTGATGAGCGCGCGCGGCGTTTCAAGGCCGATATCAATCGCTTTGCCGCGACGCCGGATGAGAGCCCGGCCCAGTTGGCCGCCCTGGCCGAACTCGTGAAGCCGGGCGATGACGCCGTCTTCCTGGCCCAGGTACCGCCCATCGTCGTGCCGCCGGGGCTGATGGCCGCGAAGCAGGCGCTGGGCGTGCAGATGATGGCGACGCGCGTCCTCCAGGCCGATGAGGGCCTGGAAGTGCTTGGCGATGCCGACGCCGCCGAGATGCTGGCGCTGGCAACGCTGACCGAGCCCGGCCCTTTCCTGGCGCGGACGCACACCATGGGCCGCTTCATCGGCATCCGCATCGACGGGCGGCTTGCCGCGATGGCCGGCGAGCGCATGCGCTTCCCCGGCCATGTCGAGGTCAGCGGCGTCTGCACCCACCCCGACTTCCGCGGCCGGGGCCTGGCGCGGCGCTTGTCGGCCGCCGTGACGGCCGATATCCAGCGGCGTGGCGGGCAGGCCTTCCTGCACGCCTGGACGACGAACACCGCCGCGATCGCGCTCTACGAAAGCCTGGGCTTCGTCACGCGGGCCACGGTGAACATCGCCGTCCTGAGGAAACGCTGAACGAGCCCTTCGTGCGCAGCGCATCCCTGCTTTGGGCGATCTGTTGCGTTGCAAATACTCGTCGGGTGTTCAACCCGACTCCGTTTTGCGCCTTGCATCTCATCCCAAACCAGGGCGCGCTGCATCACGAGGACTCATTCAACGTTCCCTAGACGCCAGCCAGTTTGACGCTGGGGTCGCTGCTCCAGCCGCCGCCCAAGGCCCGGATCAGCCCGACCGTGGCCTGGTATTGCGCCGAGCGCACCTGCAACGCGGCCCGCTTGTTGGCCAGCTCGCTGCGGCGCGCGTCGAGCAGTTCCAGCTGACTGACCAGGCCGTTGCGATAGCGTGTGTCCGACAGCTTCAGGGCCTGGCTGGCCGCGCTGACGGCGCGGGCATTGGCCTCGCCCTGCTGTTGCAGCAGGGTCAGCGCGCCGAGCTGGTCTTCCACGTCCTTCAGCGCCAGCAGGAACTGCTCGCGGAAGGCGATGGCGCTGCCATCGAGCTGGGCCTTGGCCGCGTTGACACCGGCCTCGCGGCGGCCGCCGTCGAAGATAGGCAGCGCAGCCAAGAGGCCGACGCCCCAGGTGCTGGCGCCGCTCTTCAGCAGATTGGACAACTCGCTGGACACGCCACCGCCCTGGGCGGTCAGCGACAGGCTGGGCCACCAGGCGGCACGCGCCTCGCCGACGCGGGCCTGGGCGGCCTGCAGCTGGCTGCGTGCGGCGGCGAGGTCGGGGCGACGTTGCAGCAGCTCAGATGGCAGGCCGGCGGGCACGATGGGCAGGGCGGTCGCCCAGGCAGTGGGCGCGAGGCGGAAGTTGGAGGCCGGCTCGCCCAGCAGCACGGCCAGCGCAGTTTCCAGCTCCAGGCGGCGGCGGTCCAGGGCCAGGGCCTCGGCTTCGTTGGCGGCCAGCTCGGCACGAACGCGCGCCAGGTCCAGGTCGGCCACGTCGCCGGCGCGGGCGCGCTTCTCGGTCAGGGACAGCGTCTCGCCATAGGCGGCGACGGTGCCGCGCACGATCTCGCGCTCGGCATCCAGCGCACGCAGCGCCAGATAGCCGCGCGCCACATTGGCCTGCACCAGCAGGCGGGCATCGGCCAGCAACTGCTCGCGGGCCTGCACGTCCAGCGATGCGGCATTGCGTTCATGCAGCAGGCGGCCGCCGAGGTCCAGCTCATAGGCCAGGTTCAGGCCTGCGTTGTACTGGTTGATGCCGCGCGCGCCGGGGTCGGCAGCACGGCCGGCACCGGCGGCGATGCCGAGCTGCGGCATGCGCGCAGCCTCGGCACCACCCAGGGCCGCGCGGGCCTGGGCCAGGCGGTTGGCGGCGGCCTGCACGCTGGTATTGGCCGCCATCGCGCGGCCGACGAGGTCGTCCAGCACGGGGTCGGCAAAGGGCTGCCACCAGCTGGCGGTCAGTGCAGCTGCGCCATTTGCGCTGGCCGTCTTGTAGGCATCAGGCGCCTGGGGCAGCTGGGCTGGGTCGACGGTGCCGACCGACGCGCAGCCGGCCAGGACCAGGGCAGCGACCAGAGAAGTCAGAGTCGTTCTCATGATGGGAATCACTTTCCGCGTTGCGGCAGGGCGTCGATGAAGGGCTGCGCAGGGTGGGTGGTGGGCGCGGTGGGCGCTGCCACCACGCCACCGTGGTGGCGCAGCGGCGCATTGCCCGTCAGGCGGCGCACGATGACGTAGAACAAAGGCGTCAGGAACAGGCCGAACAGCGTCACGCCGATCATGCCGGCGAACACCGCGATGCCCATGGCCTGGCGCATCTCGGCGCCGGCGCCGGTGGAGAGCACCAGGGGCAGCACGCCCATGACGAAGGCCATCGACGTCATCAGGATGGGACGCAGCCGCAGCCGCGCCGCCTCCAATGCCGCCTGCATCGGCGTGCGGCCGGCGAACTCCAGCTCGCGGGCGAACTCGACGATCAGGATGGCGTTCTTCGCACTCAAGCCGACCAGCACGATCAAACCGATCTGCGTGAAGACGTTGTTGTCGCCATGGCTGAGGTACACGCCCGTCATCGCCGCCAGCAGGCCCATGGGCACGATGAGCAGGATGGCGATGGGCAGGGTCAGGCTCTCGTACTGGGCGGCCAGCACCAGGAAGACCAGCAGGATGGCCAGCGGGAACACCCAGGCGGCCGAGTTGCCGGCGATCTTTTCCTGGTAGGTCAGGTCGGTCCACTCGTAGCCGATGCCCGGGGGCAGGGTCTCGGCGGCGATGCGCTCGACAGCAGCCTGGGCCTGGCCCGACGAGAAGCCGGGGGCGGCACCGCCGTTGATGTCGGCGGCCAGGAAGCCGTTGTAGCGCATGGCACGCTCGGGGCCGAAGCTGGGCTGGACCTTCATCAGCGCCGACAGCGGCACCATCTCGCCGGTGTTGGAACGCACCTTCAGCGCGCCGATGTCCTCGGCCCGGGCGCGGTAGGCGGCGTCCGCCTGCACGCGGACCGAGTAGGTGCGGCCGAACTTGTTGAAGTCGTTCACATACAGGCTGCCGAGGTAGATCTGCATGGTGTCGAACACGTCCGTCACGGCGACGCCGAGCTGGCGGGCCTTGGTGCGGTCGAGGTCGGCGAACAGCTGCGGCACATTGACCTGGTAGCTCGAGAACAGGCCGGCCAGTTCGGGCGTCTTGTAGGCCTTGGCCATGAAGCCCTTCAGCGCCTGGTCCATGGCCTCGTAGCCGAGGCCGCCGCGGTCCTGCAGCTGCAGCTTGAAGCCACCCGTCGTGCCCAGGCCCTGCACGGGCGGCGGCGGGAACATGACGATGAAGGCGTCCTCGATGGCGCCGTACTGCGCGTTCAGCTTGCCCGCGATGGCGCCGGCCGACAGATCCTTGCTCTTGCGTTCGTCAAAGGGCTTGAGGGTCGCGAAGACGATGCCCGAGCTCGAGCTGTTGGTGAAGCCGTTGATGGACAGGCCGGGGAAGGCCACGGCGTGCTCGACACCCGGCGTCTTCAGCGTGATGTCGGTCATGCGGCGGATGACGTCCTCGGTGCGGTCCAGCGTGGCGCCGTCGGGCAGCTGGGCGAAGCCGATCAGGTATTGCTTGTCCTGGCCGGGCACGAAGCCGCCGGGCACGGCCTTGAACAGGCCGGCCGTCGCCGCGACGAGGGCCAGGTAGACAAGCATCATGATCGTCTTGCGCGACATCAGCGTCTTCACGCCGCTGCCGTACTTGTTGGAGCCGTTGGTGAACAGCTTGTTGAAGCCGCCGAAGAAGCGGCCCAGCACGGCGTCCATGCCGCGGGTCAGCGCATCCTTGGGCGCATCGTGGCCCTTCAGCAGCATGGCGGCCAGCGCCGGCGACAGCGTCAGCGAGTTGATGGCCGAGATCACCGTCGAGATGGCGATGGTCAGCGCGAACTGCTTGTAGAACTGGCCCGTCAGGCCGGTGATGAAGGCCAGCGGCACGAAGACCGAGATCAGCGTCAGCGCGATGGCGATGATGGGGCCGGACACCTCACGCATCGCCTGATAGGTCGCGTCGCGCGGGGAGAGGCCGTTGGCGATGTTGCGCTCGACGTTCTCCACCACCACGATGGCGTCGTCCACGACGATGCCGATGGCCAGCACCAGACCGAACAGGCTCAGCGCATTGATGGAGAAGCCGAAGCCGTGCATGACGGCGAAGGTGCCGATGATGGACACCGGCACGGCCAGCAGCGGGATGATGGAAGCGCGCCAGGTCTGCAGGAACAGGATGACGACCAGCACCACCAGGGCCACGGCTTCCAGCAGCGTGTGGATGACCGACTCGATGGAGGCGCGCACGAACTGCGTCGGGTCGTAGACGATGGTGTAGTCCACGCCTTCGGGCATGGCCGTCTTCAGGTCTTCCATCGCGGCGCGCACATTGGCCGAGATGTCCAGGGCATTGCCGCCCGGGGCCTGGAAGATGGGCACGGCGACGGCTTGCTTGTTGTCCAGCAGCGAGCGCAGCGCGTATTCGCTGGCGCCCAGCTCGACGCGGCCGAGGTCGCGCAGTCGCGTGACGGCGCCTCCTGAGCCGCTCTTGACGATGATGTCGCCGAACTCTTCAGCGGTCTGCAGGCGGCCCTGGGCGTTGACCGACAGCTGCAGGTCGATGCCTGCCAAGCCCGGCGAAGCGCCGACGACGCCGGCGGCGGCCTGCACGTTCTGGCTGCGGATGGCGGCCACGACGTCGCTGGCCGACAGGCCGTGCTCCGCCACCTTCTGCGGGTCCAGCCAGACGCGCATCGCATAGTCGCCCGAGCCGAACATCAGCACCTGGCCCACGCCCGGGATGCGCGCGAGGCGGTCCTTGACGTTGAGCAGCGCGTAGTTGCGCAGATAGGTCATGTCGTAGCGGCCGTTGGGCGAGGTCAGGTGCACGACCATGGTCAGGTCGGGGCTGCTCTTGACCGTCGTCACGCCCAGGCGCTTGACCTCCTCGGGCAGGCGCGCTTCGGCCTGCGAGACGCGGTTCTGCACCAGCTGCTGGGCCTTGTCGGGGTCGGTGCCCAGCTTGAAGCTGACGGTCAGCGTCATCAGGCCGTCGGTGGTCGCCTGGCTGCTCATGTAGAGCATGTCCTCGACGCCGTTGATGGCTTCCTCGAGGGGCGTGGCGACCGTCTCGGCGATGACCTTGGGGTTGGCGCCGGGGTATTGGGCGCGCACGACGACCGAGGGCGGCACGACGTCGGGGTATTCCGAGATCGGCAGCGCGCGGATCGACAGCAGGCCGCCGATGAAGATCAGCAGCGACAGCACGCCCGCAAAGATGGGGCGGTCGATGAAGAATTTGGAGAGATTCATGAGGTGCTCCGGCAGCACGCCGCCCGCAGGCCGGCTGAACCGGCCCGCCAAGCGGGGTTTCTGTGGGGGAAGGGCTTAGGAGTTCTTGGCAGCGGCCTGCTGCGCGGCCAGCTCCGGTTTGGCATCCATGGCGACGTCCTTGGGTGCAAGGACCGAGCCGGGCCTGACGCGCTGCAAGCCGCCGACGACGATGCGCTCGCCGCCCTTGAGGCCGCTGGTCACGACGCGCAGGCCGTTGACGTTGGCGCCGAGGGTCACGCCGCGCCATTCGGCCTGGTTGCCGTCGCCGACGACGATGACATAACGCTTGTCCTGGTCGGTGCCGACGGCGCGCTCATTCACCAGCAGGGCCGGCTCGTTCCTGGCCTGGCCCATGCGCAGCTTGGCGAACTGGCCCGGCAGCAGGCGGCCGTCCTTGTTGTCGAAGACGGCGCGCACGCGCAGGGTGCCGCTCTTGGCGTCGACCTGGTTGTCGACCAATTGCAGACGGCCGGTCAGCGAGTCGGCACCGCCATGGGCCATCTCGACGGGGATCTTCTCCAGACCACGGCGGTCGGCCGGCAGGGCGGCCAGGGCACTGCCGACGATCTTCTCGTCGGCGTCGAAGCTGGCGTAGATGGGGCTGACCGAGACCAGCGTCGTCAGCACCGGAGCACCGGCGCCGGCGGCGACGAGATTGCCCGTCGTCACCTCGATCTTGCCGACGCGGCCGGCCACCGGCGCGCGCACCTGCGTGTAGCCGAGGTTGAGCTGGGCCGTCTGCAGCGCGGCCTGGGCGGCGCGCAGATTGGCGGCGGCCTCGCGAGCGGCGTTGTCGCGTTCATCGAAGTCGCGCTTGGCGACGGCGCGCTCTTCCAGCAGGGCCTTGCTGCGGGCCAGCTCGCTCTGCGTGTAGGTCACGCGTGCCTGGGCGGCGGCCACTTGGGCCTCCACTCGGGCCACGTCGGCCTGGTAGGGCGCGGGGTCGATGGTGACGAGCAGATCACCTGCCTTGACGAGGCTGCCCTCGCGGAAGTGCACGGCCTGCACGGCACCCGACACGCGGGCCCGCACGTCGACGCGGTCCACGGCTTCCAGCCGGCCGGAGAACTCGTTCCAGGCCGAGACCTCCTGGCTGACAACCTGGGCGACGGAGACCGGCGTGGCCTGGGGCGCGCCAGGGCCGGTATTGGCCTGAGCGTTGTGGCTGCCGAATTGGCCGATGCCGACGGCACCCAGGGCCACGAGGGCGGCGGCACCGGCGATAAAGCCGAGGCGGCGGTTGAAGCGAGGAGGGGTGGACTGCATTTCTATTTCTCCCGGGGGGTGGTTCAAGCAGGAAGCGAAAGCGCGCGGCGGGCTGCCTCGCGCAGGAACTCGTGGATGGGATTCAGCGCATAGCCCGGCGCAACGGCCGGCAGCGTCAGGTCCCGGGCGCTGCCGCCGTGCTCGCGCAGGGCGGTGGCGTAGCGGCGCGATTCATCGTTGAGCGGATGGCCGGCGGCGCTGAGGATGAGGGCGGGGGCCAGGCCGGTCAGGCGGCTGGCGTTCAGCGGCACCGCATAGGGGTGGTCGGCGCGGGTGCAGTCACCCAGATAGGCCTGCCAGCCCCTGGCATAGATGCATTCGCAGCCGCCGCATTCGCCTTCGCGCATGGAGGCGCTGCCGAGCTGGGGGTCCAGCATGGGCGAGATCAGCAGCTGGCCGGCGAGGCGGGGCGCGTGCTGGTCGCGTGCCATCAGGGCCAGGGCCGCGGCGATATTGCCGCCGGCTTCCTCGCCGGCGACGAAGAGAGCCGTGTGTGCCGAACCCGTCAGCTTGGCCGGCTTGGCGGCCAGGGCCTGCAGAGCCTCGAAGGCGGCACTCAGGCCGGCGGGGAAGGGGTGCTCGGGCGCGAGGGGGTAGTCCAGGGCGACGACATCGGCACCGGCCTGGGCCAGCATCTCGCCGCGGGCCTGGGTGGCTTCCAGCGAACCGTCGGTGAAGCTGCCGCCATGCAGCCACAGCAGCAGGGCGCGGTCGCCGCCTTCCAGCGGCCGGCGCGCGGCATAGACCTGGGCCATCAGGCCCGGCGCGGGGCCGAGGCGCAAAGTGGCAGGGGAGGCGATCTTGTCCATGGACCGAAAGATAGGGATCAATGGCTTTGGGATAAACGCCCCTTCGGGTGACTCACTTTTCCTTGCCGTGGAACAATGAAGCCATGGACCGACTCACCGCGATGCAAGCCTATGTCCGGGTCGTCGAGGCCGGCACCTTCACCAAGGCGGCCGACTCCCTGGACCTGCCCAAGGCCACCGTCACCCGCCTGATCCAGACCCTGGAAGGCCATCTGCGCACCAAGCTGCTGAACCGCACGACGCGCCGCGTCACGGTGACGCCCGACGGCGCCGCCTATTACGAGCGCGCCATGCGCCTGCTGGGCGACCTGGAGGAGCTGGAAGGCAGCATGAACCAGGCGCGCGTGACGCCGCGCGGCCGCATCCGCATCGACGTGCCGGGCGTGGTGGGCCGCGAGATGATCATTCCCCACCTGCCGGACTTCTACGCCAAGTACCCGGACATCCAGATCGAGCTGGGCGTCAGCGACCGCACGGTGGACCTGATCAGCGACAACATCGACTGCGTCATCCGCGGCGGCGAACTGACCGACCAGAGCCTGGTGGCGAGGCGCATCGGCGAGTTCCGCTTCATCACCTGCGCGACGCCCGAATACCTGCGCCGCCATGGCACGCCGGCCCATCCGCTGGAGCTGACGCAATCGCCCCACCGCATGGTGGGCTATTTCTCGGCGCGCACCGGCAAGGTCATGTCCGACACCTTCCGGCGCGGCGATGAAGAGGTGGAGGTGGTGGGCAACCACATCATTGCGGTCAACGATGCGAATGCCTATCTGAATGCCGGCCTGGCCCATCTGGGCGTGGTGCAGGTGACCTGCTTCATGGCCGGCCCGCTGCTGAAGAGCGGCGAGCTGGTGCGGGTGCTGGAGGACTGGGACGCCGACGCGGTGCCCGTCTATGTGGTCTACCCGCCGAATCGCCACCTCAGCAGCAAGCTGCGGGTCTTCGTTGACTGGGTCGTCGAGCTGATCGGCCGCG
Organism: Roseateles sp. GW821-FHT09H10; assembly: GCF_059415865.1. Lineage (NCBI taxonomy): Bacteria > Pseudomonadati > Pseudomonadota > Betaproteobacteria > Burkholderiales > Sphaerotilaceae > Roseateles > Roseateles sp. GW821-FHT09H10. The sequence goes on from NZ_JBWKOB010000002.1 coordinate 1,475,381, forward strand.
AGGCGCTGGGCGGGCTGAAGCTGCGCTGTACGACGAGCTGAGGCTCAGGCCTCGTCGGGCGTGCTGGTGGCCACGAGTGCGGCCGGACCGAAATCGGCAGCGGCGGGCGCCGGGGCGCTGATCGCCAGCAACATGCCCGCCGCCAGCGCTGCGACGGCCGTCGCGGCGGTGATCAGCGTGGAAAAGGATCGGGTGTTCATGGTGACTCTCCTGGTCGGCAACCTCTTGTTGGAATGGGGTGTGCCGATAGGTTGTCACTGTAGGAATTGCGGGCCGCGAGAAAAAGCGGCCTGGACAGAACGGCGAGTTGCTCCAGACGAAACAATCGTCGGCGCGGAAGGAAGACTCCGCGGCAGGGGCTGGAAGCCTCCGGGGCAGGTTTCGACACTGGGTTGGCCTCAACAACCCGGTCAATCATGTCTTCTCGCCGTTGGACTGTCGCTCTCGCCGTTGCCCTGGCCTTGGCGCTCGCATTCGTGGCGTTCGCCGCCAGCGCCCAAGCCTTCGAGCGCTACCTGTCGATGGGCGCCGCGGCAGCGAAGCAGGACGACTGAGGCGCTGCGTCAGTGGCCGTCTTCAACGCTGGGCGAGCGGGGCGCACCGCGGCCTCGCTCTTCCAGCCAGGCCTTGGCCGTCGAGAAATGGCCGCAGCCGATGAAGGGCCGCGGCGGCTTCAGGGCCGACAGCGGCGAGGGGTGGTTGGCCTTCAGCACCAGATGGCCCTGGCGGGCCGCCTCGATCAGCGGTGCCTTGGCCTGGGCATAGCTGCCCCAGAGCATGAAGACCTTGGGGGCGGCGTCTTCGGCAGCTGCCTTGATCAGCGCGTCGGTCAGCACCTCCCAGCCGCGGTTGGCATGGCTGGCGGGCTGGCCGTCTTCCACGGTCAGCACGGCATTCAGCAGCAGCGTGCCGCCTTCGGCCCAGCGCACCAGGCTGCCGTCGGGCGGGAAGGGGCGTCCCAAGTCGCGCTGGATCTCCTTGAAGATATTGCGCAGGCTGGGCGGAAAGGGCACACCGGCCGGCACGCTGAAGGACAGGCCCTCGGCCTGGCCGGGGCCGTGGTACGGGTCCTGGCCCAGGATGACGACGCGGGTCTGGGCCAACGGCGTGAGAGTGAGCGCGCGCAATGGCTGGGGCGGATAGATGGTGGCGCCGGCGGCGGCACGCTCTTCCAGAAAGGCTTCCAGCTTCTGGCCAACGGGCGACGTGGCCCAGGCTTCGACGACGGGACGCCAGTCGGTATCCGGCAGATCGAGAGGCAGCTTCATCCGAACAAGTTTGCCAGCGCTGCGCCCGGATCCGGCGCGCGCATGAAAGCCTCGCCCACCAGGAAGGCATTCACGTTGGCATCGCGCATGCGCTTCACATCGGCCGCGCCGAGGATGCCGGACTCGGTCACCAGCAGGCGGTCGGCCGGTACGCGGGGCAGCAGGCCCAGCGTCGTGTCCAGCGTCACGTCGAAGGTGCGCAGATTGCGGTTGTTGATGCCCACCAGCGGCGTCTTCAGCTGCAGCGCGCGGTCGAGCTCGTCGCCGTCATGCACCTCGACGAGGACGTCCAGGCCGATGGCATGGGCCGCGGCCTCGAGGTCGGCCATCTGCGAGTCGGCCAGGCAGGCGGCGATCAGCAGGATGCAGTCGGCACCCATGGCGCCGGCCTCCATGACCTGGTACTCGTCGACCATGAAGTCCTTGCGCAGCACCGGCAGTTCGCAGGCGGCGCGGGCCTCGCGCAGATAGGCGGCCGAGCCCTGGAAGAAGCGTTCGTCGGTCAGCACGCTCAGGCAGGCAGCGCCGTTGCGGGCATAGCTCTCGGCGATCAGCCCCGGTTGGAAATCCTCGCGCAGCACGCCCTTGCTGGGGCTTGCCTTCTTGATCTCTGCAATGACGGCCGCATGGCCGGCCGCGATGGTGGCGCGCAGCGAGCGCTCGAAGCCCAGCTGCTCACCCTTGCGGGCTTCGGCTTCTTCGCGCTGGGAGGCCAGCGAGCGCCTGGCCTTGGCCGCCGCGATCTCTTCCCACTTGACCTCGACGATGCGGTTCAGGATGTCAGACATGGTGCCCCTCGTTCGGCGAATACGCCGCCCGATCCCCCAAGGGGATGCGGGCCGGCTCGGGAGCGGCCCAGCGCCCGGCCCTCACGCCTTGCCTCCCAGGCCCTGCGTCTGCTTGACGAAGGCATCCAGCTTGGCACGGGCGCCGCCGCTGTCCAGTGCCGCGCGGGCACGCCCGATGCCGTCGGCCAGCGTGGGCGCCACGTTGGCGGCGTACAGCGTCGCGCCGGCGTTCAGCAGCACGATGTCGCGTGCCGGGCCGGGATTGCCGTCGAGCACGCCGATCAGCATCTGGCGCGACTGCTCGGGGTTGTCGACCTTGAGGCTGCGGTTGCTGGCCATGGCCATGCCGAAGTCTTCGGGGTGGATCTCGTACTCGCGCACCGCGCCGTCCTTCAGCTCGCCGACCAGCGTCGTCGCGCCGAGGGAAATCTCGTCCATGCCGTCCTTGCCATAGACGACCAGGGCGTGCTCGGCGCCCAGGCGTTGCAGCACGCGCACTTGGATGCCGACCAGGTCGGGGTGGAAGACGCCCATCAGGATGTTGGGCGCGCCGGCCGGGTTGGTCAGCGGGCCCAGGATGTTGAAGATGGTGCGCACGCCGAGTTCGCGGCGCACCGGCGCGATGTTCTTCATCGCCGGATGGTGGTTGGGCGCGAACATGAAGCCGATGCCGCATTCGTCCAGGCAGGCGGCCACCGCGCGCGGCGCCAGCTGGATGTTGGCGCCCAGCGCCTCCAGCACGTCGGCGCTGCCGGTCTTGCTGCTCACACTCCGGTTGCCATGCTTGGCCACCTGGGCACCGGCGGCCGCGGCGACGAACATCGAGCAGGTCGAGATGTTGAAGCTGTGCGCGCCGTCGCCGCCCGTGCCGACGACGTCGACGAGGTGGGGCAGGGGGCCGAGCGGCACCTTGTTGGACAGCTCGCGCATGACTTGCGCGGCGGCGGTGATCTCGCCGATGGTTTCCTTCTTCACGCGCAGGCCGGTCAGCAGGGCCGACGCGATGACGGGCGACATCTCGCCGGCCATGATGCGGCGCATCAGCGTCAGCATCTCGTCGTGGAAGATCTCGCGGTGCTCGATGACGCGGGTCAGGGCTTCGGTGTCGGTGATGGGCATGTGGGGCCTGCTAGCGCTACGGGAATCGGTGCGAGAGTGTCTGCGCGGGTGCAGGGCTAGGCGGGCGACGCCGCCTGGGCTCATGCCCAGGCCAGGCGCGCAACAACGCCATGCGCCCGCGCAGACACTCTCCCGAAGGGTTGTCACTCAAAAGCCCGCGCGCGGCGTTACGAAGCCTCGCTGGGGGCCGGCCCCAGCTTCGTTTCGCGCCTTGCTCGCGGGCTTTTGAGTGGCAACGCATCCGATCCCCGTAGCGCTAGCAGGCCCCGGCCTCGCGGCGCTGGGGTTCTTGTTGATGCAGGTGGCGGGTGAACAGGTCGCGCGGTGGCGGCGTGTCGATCAGCTTCATCAGCATGCCGACATTGCCGCGGTGGTGGCTGCCATGGTGGATGACATGGGCCAGGATTTCCTCGCGGCTCATGCGGCCGGTGTCGCCGTCGGTGAAGTGAAAGCTCAGCACTTCCTCGAACTGCTCGGGTGCCAACGCGCGAACGTAGTCGATGTACCAGCCGTCTATCTGCTCGACGGAGGCACGCAGTTCGTCCAGCGTCGGCGTGGCTTCGGTATTGCTGGCGGTGAAGCCGTGAGGTTCGCCGCGCAGATGGCCCGCAAAGATGCGGTCCACCGTGTGGATGTGGTTGAGGGTGCGGATGGCGATGTGGCGGTTGTCGGCGGACAAGGGCGCGCCGGCCAGCGCCGCGAAGAACTCGCGGTTGATGGCGGCCTTCTGCTCGTAGAGCGAGATCAGCAGCGTGGATGTCGACACGATCAAGCCTCCGTGAGGAACTCGCGGGCCGCCGCGATGGCATGGTCGACACCGGCGGCATCGACGTCCAGATGGGTCACGAAACGCAGGCCGATCAGGCCGGTGGCCAGCACGCCGCGCGACTTCAGATGCTCCAGCAGGGCCGGCGTGCGGCCGCCGCTGACCTGGGCGAAGACGATATTCGTCTGCGGTGGCGTGACCGTGACACCGGGCAGCGCGGCAAGGCCCTCGGCCAGGCGCCTGGCCAGCGCATGGTCCTGTGCCAGCCGCTCGACGTGATGGGTCAGCGCGTAATCCGCCGCGGCCGCCAGCAGGCCGACCTGGCGCAGGCCGCCACCCACCATCTTGCGCACGCGGTGGGCGCGGGCGATCAGCTCCTTGCTGCCGACCAGCATCGAGCCGATGGGCGCACCCAGGCCCTTGCTGAAGCAGATGGAGACCGAGTCGAAATGGCGCACCAGCTCGCCGACCGTGCGGCCGGAGGCCACGGCCGCGTTGAACAGCCGGGCGCCGTCCAGATGCGTGGCCAGGCCACGCGAATGGGCCAGCTCGCAGGCTTCGGCCACATAGCTGGCGGGCAGCACATTGCCGCTCCAGGTGTTCTCCAAGGCCAGCAGCCGCGTGCGCGCGAAGTGCGGGTCATCGGGCTTGATGGCCGCGGCGATGTCCTCGAGCTTGATCGTGCCGTCGGCCTGGTTGGGCAGGGGCTGGGGCTGGATGCTGCCCAGCACGGCCGCGCCGCCGCCTTCATAGCGATAGGTGTGGGCGAGCTGGCCGACGATGTACTCGTCGCCACGGCCGCAATGCGCCAGCAGGCCGCAGAGGTTGCTCTGCGTGCCGCTGCTCATGAAGAGCGCCGCCTCCTTGCCGAGCAGGGCGGCGACGCGCTCCTGCAGCGCATTGACGGTGGGGTCGTCGCCAAAGACGTCGTCGCCGACCTTGGCGGCCTTGATCGCCTCCAGCATGGCCGGCGTCGGCTTGGTGACGGTGTCGCTGCGCAGGTCGACGATGGCATCGCCACCGTCTCCTGAGGACGGGGCGTAGTCGCTCATGCCTTCAGCTCCAGGAAGTTGCGCAGCATCGCGTGGCCATGTTCGCTGAGGATGGACTCTGGGTGGAATTGCACGCCCTCGCATGGCGTGGCCGAGCCGGCCAGCTCGCGGTGGCGCACGCCCATGATCTCGCCGTCCTCGCTGCGCGAGGTGATCTCCAGCACGGCGGGGCAGCTCGCTTCCTCGATGACGAGGGAGTGATAGCGGATGACTGAGAAATCCTTGGGCAGGCCGGTGTAGACGCCGCGGCCGTCGGTCGTGATGGTGCTGGCCTTGCCGTGCATCTGGCGCTGGGCCCGGATGATCTTGCCGCCCAGGGCCTGGCCCATGGACTGGTGGCCCAGGCAGACGCCCAGCAGCGGCTTCTTGCCGATGAAGTGCTGGATGGCTTCCACGCACACGCCGGCTTCGTTGGGCGTGCAGGGGCCGGGCGAGAAGACGATGTGATCCGGGTTCATCGCCGCCATGTCGGCGACCGTGATCTCGTCGTTGCGCACCACCTTCACGTCGGCGCCCAGTTCACCGAAGTACTGGACGATGTTGAAGGTGAAGCTGTCGTAGTTGTCGATCATCAGCAGCATTTAGAAGCCCTCCTCGACGAGTTCAGCGGCGCGCAGCAAGGCGCGGGCCTTGGCCTCTGTTTCCTGCCATTCCAGCTCGGGGACCGAGTCGGCGACGACGCCAGCCGCCGCCTGCACATACAGCGTGCCGTTCTTGATGATGCCGGTGCGGATGGCGATCGCCAGGTCCATGTCGCCGGCAAAGCTCAGATAGCCGCAGGCGCCGCCGTAGATGCCGCGCTGCACGGGCTCCAGTTCGTCGATGAGCTCCATGGCCCGCACCTTGGGCGCGCCGGTCAACGTGCCGGCCGGGAAGGTGGCCTTGAGCACGTCGAGCTGGCCCACCTCGGGGCGCAACACGCCTTCGACGTTGGAGACGATGTGCATCACATGCGAGTAGCGCTCGATGGTGAAGGCCTGGGTGACCTTGACGCTGCCGGTGCGAGCGATGCGGCCGATGTCGTTGCGGGCCAGGTCGATCAGCATCAGGTGCTCGGCGCGCTCCTTGGGGTCGGCCTGCAGCTCGGCTTCCAGCGCGAGGTCGCGCTCGACAGTCGCGCCGCGCGGGCGGGTGCCGGCCAGCGGGCGGATGGTGACCTTGCGGCTGCCGTCGCCGGCATGCTCCTCGCGCACCAGGATCTCGGGGCTGGCGCCCACGATCTGGAAATCGCCCAGGTCGTAGAAATACATATAGGGGCTGGGGTTCAGCGCCCGCAGCGCCCGGTACAGCGCAATCGGCTCGGCCTTGTAGGGCTTGGAGATGCGCTGGCCCACCTGCACCTGCATCAGGTCGCCGGCGGCGATGTACTCCTTGGCCTTGGCCACGGCCTCCAGGTAGTCCGCCTTGGCGAAGCCGCGCGTGACCGGATGGGCTTCGCTGCGCTGCACGCGGGGCACGCTGACCGAGTAGGTCAGCTTGTCGCGCAGCGCCGAGAGGCGCTTCTTGGCGCGGAAATAGGCCTCGGGCTGGCGCGGGTCGGCCCAGACGATGAGGTAGAGGCGCCCCGACAGGTTGTCGATGACGGCGATTTCCTCGGACAGCAGCAGCACGATGTCCGGCGTGCCCAGGCCCTCGCCCTTGTGGGCATGGTCCAGCTTCTTCTCGATGGCGCGCACGGCCTCATAGCCGAAGTAGCCGGCCAGGCCGCCGCAGAAGCGCGGCAGGCCGGCGGGGATCTTGGGCTTGATGCGCTCCTGGTAGGCCGCGATGAAGTCCAGTGGATTGCCTTCATGCGTCTCGATGATCTGGCCGTCGGTCAGCACCTCGCTGAGGTGGCCGGTGGCCCGGATCAGCGTGCGGGCCGGCAGGCCGATGAAGGAATAGCGCCCGAAACGCTCGCCGCCCACGACGGATTCGAGCAGGAAGCTGTTGCGGCCCTGGCCGGAGCCGGCGCAGAGCTTGAGATACAGGGACAGCGGGGTTTCGAGATCCGCAAAGGCCTCGCTGATCAGCGGGATGCGGTTGTAGCCCTCGGCGGCGAGGCTCTGGAATTCGAGTTCAGTGATCACGTCTCAAACCTTGAAAGACAAGTTTCAGGGCTTGGCGTGCAGCCCGGGGGAAACACGGGCAACGCGGAAAATGCGCGTCAGGGCGCGCCAAGCGACATCAGGCCAGGGTTGACCAGCGACGCCAGGGCCAGGCTCCCCGGTCGCTCGACCCCGTGATGTACTTCCGCGTGATGAACATGATCGAACCAGTGTATCAGCGGGTTTTTGGGCATGTCAGGCCATACTTCGGTTCACGAAGATGCCGCCATCGCGGCACGACAACGGAGCGAGACATGCGCGCATTCATCGTCGCGGCCCTGGTGGCCGCGGGCAGTCTGAGTGGGGGGAGCGCCTGGGCCCAGGCGGTCGAGGTGAGCAATGTGAAGTATGAGCAGGCCGTCGACATCGCCGGCCAGAAGTTGCAGCTCAACGGTGCCGGCACACGCTACAAGTTCGTCGTCAAGGTCTACACGGCGGGTTTGTACCTGACGCAAAAGGCCAGCACGACGGCCGAGGTGCTGGCCGCACCCGGCCCCAAGCGCATCCACATCTCGATGCTGCGCGAGATCGACGGCAACGAGCTGGGCAAGCTCTTCACCAAGGGCATGGAGGACAACGCGCCGCGCGACGAGTTCGTCAAGTCCATCAACGGCGTGCTCAAGCTCAGCGAGGTCTTCGCCAGCCGCAAGCAGCTCAACACCGGCGACAGCTTCTCGGTCGACTATGTGCCCGGCATCGGCTCCACGCTGCTGCTCAACGGCAAGCCGCTGATGAACGAGCCCATCAAGGAGCCGGAGTTCTTCACCTGCCTGCTGCGCATCTGGCTGGGCGAGAAGCCCGCCGACGCGGCACTGAAGGACGCCCTGCTGGGTATCAAGAAGGCGCGTCGGGGTAGCTGACCACCCCTCGCCCAGTCTTGCTTCGGCTGAACGCCGGCAAGCCTGATCGGTCCCCCGAGGGGACGGCGATGCTTGCGGCGTTGAGCCGCAAGCACATCGCCTTAGGCGGGCCGGCTAGGGAGCGGCCCGGCGCTCGGCCCGCAGCAACGCGATGAGCCGGGCTAGCCGAACGTGATCTCGTCCAGCCGGCCCAGATGCTGCAAGGCCGGCACGGCGCGGATGTCCTCGCCATGGTTGTAGCCATAGGTCATCAGCACCAGGGGGCAGCCCGCCGCGCGGGCCGCCTCGGCGTCGTTGCGCGAGTCGCCGACCATCCAGGTGGATGACGGCGCCGTCCCCAGGGCCTCGCAGGTCTTGAGCAGGGGCAGCGGATCGGGTTTCTTGCGCTCGAAATCGTCGCCGCCGAAGACATGGCGGAAATAACCGTCCAGGCCTTTGCGTCGCAGCAGTTCGCGAGCCGGCGCGCCGGGCTTGTTGGTCAGCACGGCCAAGGGCAGGCCCAGAGACTGCAGCGCCTGCAACCCTTCGATGACGCCCGGGTAGATCGCCGCGTGTTCGCCGTTGATGGCCGCGTAATGCTGCTGGTAGAGCGGCCAGGCGCGGTCGAACAGCTCGGGCGCGCCGCCCACATGGGCCAGCGTCGTGCGCACCAGGTGCTCGCTGCCGCGGCCGATCGTGTGCTCGATGAAGTCGCGCGTGACGGGCGGCAGGCCCAGGTCGGACAGCACCCGGCCCAGCACGGCGACAAAGTCGCCCAGGGTGTCGATCAGCGTGCCGTCGAGGTCGAGGATCAGGGCCTGGGGCGGCTGGGATGGGGGCATGGCATGCAATGGCGGGGAGATCCCCGCCATTGTCATGGTCAGGACGTCAGCATCAGATAGTCCGCCGTGTAGGGCACCTTTTCCACGGCCCCTGCGTCGGCCACGCCGCAGGCGCGTTGGGGCGCGGCACCGCCCTGGGTGTTGATGCGCTGGATGGCCGTCACGCCGGAGAAGCGGCCGCTGGTGCCGACGGAGTTGGCGCTCAGCAGCAGCCAGGGGATGGCGCCGGGCTGGGCGGCGTCGGCCTTGACCTGCACGGCGCCGCGCACGCGGCTGCCATCGGCGGCTTGCCAGTGCGGGCCGGCATCGTGGCTGCCGATCTGCCGGCCGCTGGCGTCGAACAGCGCCGCCTCGGGAGCGGTGAACTGCCAGGCGCCTGCCCGGCATTCATAGACCTGCACGCCGCGGGCGCTGATGCGCTCGACCACCTTGGCGCCGGCCGGGGCCGCGAGGGCCACCGGCACGCCGGCATCGACCGGCGCTGTGGCGATGCGCTGCGCCGCCAGGGCGCCGACGCGCCGGCCCATGTCCAGGCCGACCTGGGTGGACGTGCGGTAGTGGATGCCGGCCCAGATGCGTGCCAGCGAGACTTCCTCGGTGAAGGCTTCCACCGAAGTCCAGCGATGCGTGGCGCCATTGGCCGTGGGGCTGCTGGTCGACAGCTCGGGCAGGCGCCTGTCCCTGGCGTCGGCCTTCAGCACTTCGCCCAGGGAGGCCGCCAGCACGCTGTGGGCACTGGGGTATTCCGGATGCATGGGGGTGTCGATCAGCGGCGACCAGCCGGCCTCGATGGCGGTGTCCTCGCGGCCGTCGCGATCGCCATTGCGCACGGCCGTGACGGGGCGCCAGAAGCCGTAGTGGTACTTGGCGTCCATGATGGCGATGAGACCGTCGTCCATGGCCTGGGCCGCGGCGGCGAGCAACTGGGCGTTCTGCGCGGGGCTGCGGCCGGGCGCGTCGGCCACGGAGCGCAGCACGCCGAAGTAGATCGGCGGCAGCGAGAACTCCCAGAACTTGGCGATCTCGGTCTGGGCCGCCGTGCGCTGGGTGCTGGTCTTGCCGCCCAGGGTCCTGACTTCGTTGAAGTCGCGGGCCCAGGCCTCGCTGTCCAGGGCCGGCGGCGGGCCAGGGCGGAACTGCGCGCCGTCTTTCATCAGCCAGGGCTTGCGCTGGCCCCATTGCGGCGTGGCCACCGGCGCTGTCGGCACGTACTGGCCGGCGGCGGCATGCGGGCGGTAGACATCCTTGGCCGCCACGCCGTCGGTGGCCCGCCAGGCCAGCACGCGGCGGGCAGCGTGTTCGCCGGTGGCGGCGCCCTCCAGCACCGCGGGGGCGTTGCCCAGCTTGTCCATGGCCTTGCCGTAGGCAGTGTTGATGTCGGCCTCCAGCTGGGGCATCAGCTGCAGCAGCGCGGTGCGATTGGCGGCGGCGACGGCCGCGTCGGTGCTGGCCTGCAGGCGCTGGGCGTCGGCGACGGCCTCATGGACGGCGGTCTGCACGATGGCCATGGTGCGCACGGCGGGCGGCGTGCCCATGCGGGACTGGATCAGCAGCTCGCCGGCAGTGAAGTTCCAGCTCGTGACGACATCGGCATGTGCCGGAAGGGCTGCTGCGAGAGCCGCCAGGGTGCAAATCGAGAAACAGGTTTTCATGATGGGGATGTGGATTGGCCATGCGGCGGCCGGACCCGGTGCCCGGGCCGCACGGCGGTTCAATGGAAGATCAGGCCACCTTGACGACGATCTCGGCGTATTCGCTGGGCACGACCAGGCCGCGTCCGGCGCCGATGTCGTGCTCGCGGGTCAGCGCGAGGATGTCCTTTTCCAGCGCCGCGCCGGCTTCGGCATCCAGGGCCGCGAAGGCCTTGTGCGTGGGACCGTAGAAGGTCTTGAACACCTGCAGGAAGTGCTCGGCCGAGCGGTAGCGGAAGTTGAAGTGCTTGCGCACCACCTGGAGATCGCTGGCCGAGGGGCCGAACAGGGCCGTGATGTGGGGCTCGGACCCCCACAGCGCCGGCGAGCGCAGGCCGGCGGGCGGCGGCAGATGCTTGCCCAGGGTCTTGAACAGCTGGCCGATGAAGCCCTCGGGCGTCCAGTTGGCCAGCGCGATGCGGCCACCCGGCTTGACGACCCGCAGCATCTCGCGCGCCGACGTGGCGTGGTCGGGCGCAAACATGACGCCGAAGGTCGACATGACGACATCGAAGCCACCGGCCTCGAAGGGCAGGGCCTCGACGTCGGCCACCTCGAAATGCACAGCCAGGCCTTCGGCCTCGGCGCGCCGGTGGCCCTTGTCGAGCAGGGCGCCCACATAGTCGGTGGACGTCACGCGGGCGTAGCGGCGCGCGGCGGCCAGCGTCGCGTTGCCATTGCCGGCGGCCACGTCGAGCACGAGCTCGTCGGCGCGCACATCGGCGGCTTCGGCCAGTTGCTCGCCGACGATCTGCAGCGTGGTGCCGACGACGGCGTAGTCACCGCTGGCCCAGGTGGCCTGCTGGCGTTGCTTGATGGCGGCATAGTCGGGGCTTGCCGGGGTGGGGGTGGTGTTCATGACATTTCCTTGGTGGTGAAGAAGACCCGACTTCGTGTGCATCGGTGCCGCTATGGTTCGTTTTTGCGGCTTTTCGCGCTTCACCCGGCGTCGCCCGCGTTTGCTCGAGCGTCCGTGCAAATTCCCAGGAGTGCTTCATGACGGTTGCGGATCCGCTGTCCGACGTGCTGCGCAGCGTGCGGCTGCGCGGGGCGGTGTTCTTCCATGTCAGCTGCCGCGACGAGTGGTCGGCCCTGGCCGCGCCGGCCAGCGAGCTGGGCCCGATGGTCATGCCGGGCGCCGACCACGTCATCGAATACCACCTGTTCGCCAAGGGCGCCGGCTGGTGCGCCGTCGAGGGCGAACCGCCGATGCGCCTCGAGCAGGGCGATATCGTCATGCTGCCGCATGGCGACGCCCATGTCGTCTCCAGTGCGCCCGGGCTGGCGCCCGCCATCGGCGACGACGACGCCTGGTTGCTGGGCATGCGCGATGGCCCCAAGCCCATCCCCATCACCTACCGAGGCGGCATGTTCCTGCCCGGCGAGGGCCTGCCGAGTGCCGAGGCCTCGACGGTGCTGGTCTGCGGCTTCATCGCCTGCGACCTCAAGCCCTTCAACCCGCTGATCGAGGCCCTGCCGCGGCTGCTGCGTCTGCCGGCCCAGGGCGTGGGCCCGTGGGTAGAGCCCGTCATGACCCAGGCCGCCGCCGAATGGGACTCGCCGCGGGCGGGCAGTTCGGCCCTGCTGCAGCGCATGAGCGAGATGGTCTTCGTCGACGCGACGCGGCGCTATCTGGACTCCCTGCCCGAGCAGAGCCAGGGCTGGCTCGGCGCCCTGCGCGACCGCCAGGTCGGCCGCGCCATCGGCCTCATGCATGCCGAGCCTGCCCAGGCGTGGACGCTGGACGAGCTCGGCAAGCGTGCCGGCCTGTCGCGCTCGGCCCTGCATGAGCGCTTCGTCGCGCTGACGGGCATTCCGCCCATGCAATACCTGACCAACTGGCGCATCCAGTGCGGTGCGCGCCTGCTGCGCGAGACGCCGGGCAACGTCGCGGAGATAGCCCAGCAGGTCGGCTACGACTCGGAGGCGGCCTTCTCGCGTGCCTTCAAACGCGCGACGGGCCTGCCGCCGGCGACCTGGCGCCGCGAGCAGGCCGCGAGGGCGAACTAGGGCTTCAGCAGCCCATCGGCCTTGAACATGGCCTTGATGCCGCGCACCGCCTGGCGGATGCGCGACTCGTTCTCGATCAGCGCGAAGCGCACATGCCCGTCGCCGTGGTCGCCGAAGCCGATGCCGGGTGACACGCAGACCTTGGCCTTCTCCAGCAGCTGGCGAGCGAACTCCAGCGAGCCCAGCTCGCGGTAGGGCTCGGGGATGCGGGCCCAGATGTACATGCTGGCCTTGGGGCAGTCGACCTGCCAGCCGGCTTCGATCAGCCCCTTGTAGAGCACGTCGCGGCGGCGCTGGTAGCTGGCGGCGATGTCCTGCACGCATTGCTGGTCGCCTTCGAGCGCGGCGATGGCCGCGACCTGCAGCGGCGTGAAGGTGCCGTAGTCGTGATAGCTCTTGATGCGGGCCAGGGCCGCGACCAGGTCGGGGTTGCCGACCATGAAGCCGACCCGCCAGCCGGCCATGTTGTAGCTCTTGCTCAGCGTGAAGAACTCGACCGCCACGTCCTTGGCGCCGGGCACCTGCATGATGGACGGGGCCACATAGCCGTCATAGACGATGTCGGCATAGGCCAGGTCGTGCACGACCAGGATGTCGTGCTTCTTGGCCAAGGCCACGACGCGCTCGAAGAAGCCGATGTCCACACACTGTGCCGTCGGATTCGATGGGAAGCCGAACACCATCATCTTGGGCTTGGGATAGCTGCCGCGGATGGTGCGCTCCAGCTCGGCGAAGAAGTCGACCTCGCTGCTGACCGGGATGGCGCGGATATCGGCACCGGCAATGACGGCGCCATAGATGTGGATGGGATAGCTGGGGTCGGGCACCAGCACGGTGTCGCCACGGTCCAGCGTCGCCAGCATCAGGTGGGCCAGGCCCTCCTTGGAGCCGATGGTGACGATGGCCTCGCTGTCGGGGTTGATGTCGACGCCGTAGCGGCGCTGGTACCAGTGCGAGATCGCGCGGCGCAGGCGCGGGATGCCCTTGCTGGCCGAATAGCCGTGGGTGTCGGGGCGCTGCGCCACCTCGGTGAGCTTGGCGACGATGTGCGGTGGCGTGGCCCCGTCGGGGTTGCCCATGCTCATGTCGATGATGTCTTCGCCACGCCGGCGGGCCGCAAGCTTGAGCTCGGCCGTGATGTTGAAGACGTAGGGCGGGAGGCGGTCGATGCGCGCGAAACGGCGCTTGCCGCCGGAGGCGGAAGAGGAGGCAGTCATTGGCTGTGTACGTAAGCGCCCGGAACCGTCCGAGCGACGTGGGCGGCTTGGCGCCGCACCGCGGGCGACTCTAGCGCACTAAGCTCGTGGCATGGAAATCGAGCCCCTCAAGCTGAAGGTCGACGCTGACACCACCGTGTCGGCCCTGTGGCTGCAGCCGCCGCAGCCGCGCGCCGTCTATGTGTTTGCCCACGGCGCGGGGGCCGGCATGCACCACAGCTTCATGGCGGAGCTGTCGCAGGCCCTGTTCGACCAGGCGGTGGCGACGCTGCGCTATCAGTTTCCGTACATGGAAAAGGGCTCCAAGCGGCCCGACACGCCGGCCGTCGCTCATAGGGCCGTGCGCGCCGCGGTGGCGGCCGCGCGCAAGCGTCTGCCCGATGCGCCGCTGTTCGCCGGCGGCAAGTCCTTTGGTGGCCGCATGACTTCGCAGGCCCAGGCGGCCGAGGCCTTGGCCGGCGTGCGTGGCCTGGTGTTTGTCGGCTTCCCGCTGCACCCGGCCGGCAAGCCGGGCATCGAGAGGGCGGCGCATCTGGCCCAGGTGCAGGTGCCCCTGCTCTTCCTGCAAGGCACGCGCGACGAACTGGCCGAGCTCGAGTTGCTGCGCGGGGTTGTCAAGGACCTGGGCAAGCGCGCCACCCTGCACATCGAGGACGATGCCGACCACGCCTTCCACGTCAGGGCGCGCAGCGGCCGCACTGATGCGCAGGTGGTACAGGCCCTGGCCGGGGCGATGACGGCCTGGTTCCCGGCTTCCTAGAATCGGGCGATGAATACCACCGCCGCCCCCATCGTCTGCATCGGCGGCCTCAACATCGACCGCAAGCTCAAGCTGCTGGCCCGCTCCTGGAGCGGCTCGTCCAACCCCTGTGAATCGCATGAGACGCCCGGCGGCGTCGTGCGCAATGTCGCCGAGAACCTGGCGCGCCTGGGCCTGCCCGTCGCGCTGGTCGCGGCCGTGGGCGACGACGCCGGCGGCCGCATGCTGCTGGAGCAGGCCGCCGCCGTCGGCCTGGACACGCGCGCGGTCATACGCCTGCGCCGCCATGCCAGCGACAGCTACACGGCCGTGCTGGCGCCCGATGGCAGCCTGGAACTGGGCCTGGCGGCCATGCCCCTGGTCGAAAGCCTCAATCCCTGGGCGCTGGAAGCCAGCAAGGCCCTGCGCGCCAGCGCGGCCCTGGTCGTTGCCGACGGCAATCTGCCGACCGACGCCTGGCCGCTGCTGCTCGGCGAGGCCCGCGCCAACGACATCCCGCTGGTCTGCGTGGCCGTGTCCGAGGCCAAGATGGGGCGCCTGCCCGAGTCGCTGGCCGGCCTGCACCTGCTGATCCTGAATGCCGGCGAGCTGGCCACGGTGGCCGACGATCCCCTGGAGGCCTTCGCGGCCCTGCATGCGCGTGGCGCTGCCCGCGTCCTCGTGTCCAAGGGCGCCGAGGGCCTGCTGCTCAGCGAGCCCGGGCATGCGCCGCGCCACTGGCCGGCCCCCGATGTCGCGGTCGTCGACGTGACCGGCGCCGGCGATGCGCTGTCGGCCGGCGTCTGCGCGGCCCTGCTGCGCGACTGCGCGGACTTCGACGCTGCCGCCCGCCTGGGCCTGGACCTGGCCGCGCTGACGCTGCAGACCACGGACAGCGTCCACCCCGAACTGACCCCCCGTTTCCTCGAAGAACGATAGAAGAAGATGAACGACCTGATCCACCTCTCGCCCGAAGTCGCCGCCGCCCAGGCACAGGGCCGGCCCATCGTGGCCCTCGAATCGACCATCATTGCCCACGGCATGCCCTGGCCGCAGAACCTGGACACGGCGCGCGAGGTCGAGGATGTCATCCGCATCGAAGGCGCCGTGCCAGCCACCATCGCCGTCATCGGTGGCCGCATCCGCGTCGGCCTGACCGACGACGAACTGAAGCAGCTGGCCCAGGCGCCCGACGCCATGAAGCTCAGCCGCCGCGACCTGCCCTTCGCCATCGCCACCGGCCGTCTCGGCGCGACGACGGTGGCCGCGACCATGATCTGCGCCCATCTGGCCGGCATCGAGGTCTTCGTCACCGGCGGCATCGGCGGCGTGCACCGCGGCGGCCACGAGAGCTTCGACATCTCGGCCGACCTGCAGGAGCTGGCGCGCACGCCGGTGGCGGTCGTCTGCGCCGGCGCCAAGTCCATCCTCGACCTGGGCCTGACGCTGGAGTACCTGGAGACCCACGGCGTGCCGGTGCTGTCGGTGGGCCAGGACAACTTCGCCGCCTTCTTCACGCCCGACAGCGGCCTCAAGGCCGACTTCCGCATGGACGGCGCCGACGAACAGGCCCGCTTCATCCGCGCCAAATGGGCCCTGGGCCTGCATGGCGGCGTGGTGGTCAGCAACCCCGTGCCGGCGGCCCAGGCCATGCCGCGCGAGGAGATTGACGCCATCACCGCCCAGGCCCTGGCCGAAGCCGAGGCCCAGGGCATCCAGGGCAAGGCCATCACGCCCTTCCTGCTGGCCCGCATCAAGGCGCTGACCGGCGGCCGCAGCCTGGTGACCAATATCGCCCTGGTCAAGCACAACGCCGTCGTCGGGGCGCGGCTGGCGCGTTCGCTGAAGAACTAAAGAAGCAAAACGCGCATCTGGCGGGGTGGCCAGCAATCTGCGAGCAAAACGGGCCACCTAAGCTGGCTCGTTTTTGCCGTCGATTCCCATTACTTTTGGCAGCCCCATGCGCGCGACTCTCCCCCTGATCCTCTGCAGCCTGGCCCTGGCGGCCGGCCTGGCCGGCTGCGGCCGCAAGGCCGAAGGCGGTGGCGCCGCGAGCGCCTCGGCGCCGGCCGGTGCGGCCAGCGCGCCGCCGCCGCAGAACGTCAGCGTCATGCGCGTGAAGCAGGCCGACGTGCCCCTCACCGTGGAAGCCAGCGGCACCGTGACGGCCCTGCAGAGCGTGGACCTGCGGGCGCAGACCACCAGCACGGTCGCCCAGGTGCTGGTCAAGGACGGGCAGAGCGTCAAGAAGGGCGAATTGCTGTTCCGCTTCGACGACCGCGCCGACCGCGCGGCGCTGGAGAAGGCCAAGGCCCAGCTGGCCCGCGACCGCGCCAGCCTCAGCGACCTGGAGCGCCAGCTCAACCGCGCCAAGGAGCTCAAAGGCCAGAACTTCATCGCCCAGAACGCCGTCGACACGGCGCAGGCCAATTTCGACGCCGGCCAGGCCGTGATGCGCAGCGACGAGGCCGCCATCCAGGCCGCCCAGGTCACCACCGGCTACAACGAGCTGCGCGCGCCCATCAGCGGCCGGGTTGGCATCGTCAGCGTCTTCCAGGGCAGCCTGGTGCAGGCCAACGCTACGGCCGCGCCGCTGGTCAACATCGCCCAGCTCGATCCCATCGGCATCACCTTCAGCGTGCCCGAGACCCAGCTGGCCGCGCTGCTGGCCGCGACCCGCGCCGGCGAGCTCGACGTCGAGGCCCTGCCGCCGCCGGGCTCGCCCAAGGGCACGGCGCCCATCAAGGGCCGCGTGTCGGCGGTGGACAACCTCGTCGACGCCAACACCGGCACCATCAAGGTCAAGGCCGAGTTCGACAACAAGACCCAGGCCCTGTGGCCGGGCCAGTACCTGCGCGTGCGCGTCACGCTGCGCACGCTGAAGGGCGTGACGGTGGTGCCCCAGGCCGCCATCATCATGCGCGGCAACGAGCGCTCGGTGTACGTCGTCGGACCGGACAACACCGCCCAGCTGGTGCAGGTCCAGATGCGCCAGTCCATGGGTGAGCAGGCCGTCGTCGAGGGCCTGGAGGCCGCGGCCCAGGTCGTCATGGACGGCAAGCAGAACCTGCGGCCCGGCACACCGCTGCGCATCGCGGCGCCAGCGGCCGGCGCGGCCTCGGCGCCCGCACCGGGTGCCAGCAAATGAGGCTGACGGAGCTTTTCATCCGGCGGCCGGTCATGACCGTGCTGCTGAACCTGTCCCTGGTCATCGCCGGCCTGGCGGCCTGGAGCAAGATCCCGGTGGCGGCCCTGCCGTCCTACAACACGCCCATCATCAATGTGGGCGCATCGCTGCCGGGGGCGTCGCCGGAGACCATGGCCTCGTCCGTGGCCCTGCCGTTGGAGAAGCAGTTCTCGACGATCGCCGGACTGCTGACGATTTCGTCGACCAACACGCTGGGCAACACCTCGCTGACGCTGGAGTTCGACCCCTCGCGCAACATCGACGCCGCCGCCGTCGACGTGCAGGCGGCGCTGTTCCGCTCCCTGCGTGCGCTGCCGGCGGAGATGACCTCGCCGCCCAACTACCGCAAGGTCAACCCGGCCGACGCGCCGGTGCTGATGGTGGCGTTGACGTCGCCGTCCATGGACCTCACGGAGCTGAACGATTACGCCGAGAACCTGCTGTCGCCGGGCCTGTCCACGGTCGACGGCGTGGCCCAGGTGTCCATCTTTGGCCAGAAGCGCTATGCGGTGCGCATCAAGGTCAAGAACGACCTGCTCAACCAGCGCAACATCACGCTGAGCGAGTTGCAGGCGGCCGTCAACAGCGCCAACGCCAACACGCCCGTCGGCACGCTGGACGGCTCGCGCCAGACTCTGACCATCCAGGCCAACAAGCAGCTGAAGAACGCCGCCGAGTTCGGCCGCATCGTCGTCGCCTCGCGCAATGGCGCGCCGGTCTTCCTGCGCGACGTGGCCGACGTGCAGGACAGCGTCGAGACCAGCAAGACCTATGCGAGCTACCAGGGCGAGCGCTCCATCACGCTGGCCATCCAGCGCCAGCCCGACGCCAACACGGTGCAGGTGGTGGACAGGGTCAAGGCGCTGCTGCCGCGCTATGCGGCGCAGATGCCGGCGTCGGTGCAGATGAACACGCTGAACGACCGTTCGCTGTCGATCCGCGAGTCGCTGCACGACGTCTACCTGACGCTGGCGCTGACGGTCGGCCTGGTGGTGCTGGTCATCTTCATCTTCCTGCGCCGCGCCGTGGCGACGCTGATCCCGACGGTCTCGCTGCCCATCTCGCTGATCGGCGCGCTCACGCTCCTGTTCGCGCTCGGCTACAGCCTGGACAACATCTCGCTGCTGGGCATCACGCTGGCCGTCGGCCTGGTGGTGGACGACGCCATCGTCATGCTGGAGAACATCGTCCGCCACGTCGAGGACGGCATGAAGCCCTTCGACGCGGCGGTGCGCGGCGCGAGAGAGATGGCGTTCACCATCCTGTCCATCTCGGTATCGCTGGTGGCGGTGCTCATCCCCATCTTCTTCATGCCGGGCGTCATCGGCCTGCTCTTCCACGAGTTCGCCGTGGTGGTGGGCCTGTCCATCCTGGTGTCGGCCGTCGTCTCGCTGACCCTGGTGCCCATGCTGTGCAGCCGCCTGCTCAAGCCCCATGCCCACCATGAGGACGGCCCCCTGGGCCGGCTGTTCGAGCGCGGCTTCACGGCCACGCTGAACGCCTACACCCGCACGCTGGACCTGGCCCTGCGCCACCGCAACTGGGTGCTGGGCGTGGCCCTGCTGAGTTTCGTTGCGACGGTGTGGTTCTACATGACCATCCCCAAGGGCTTCTTCCCCGAGGAGGACATCGGCCAGATCCAGGCCAGCACCGAGTCCGCCGAAGACACGTCCTTCGCCGCGATGACCGTGCTGCAGGAGCGCGTCGCCGCCATCGTGCGCAACGATCCCAACGTGGCGGCGGTCAGCTCGGCCGTGGGCGGTGGCGGCAGCAGCCAGCCGGTCAACAACGGCCGCATGTTCATCAACCTGAAGGCCCGTGGCGACCGCGCCCCCATGACCCAGGTGCTGGAAGGCCTGCGCAAGAAGCTGCGCACCGTGCCGGGCATCCAGGTCTATCTGCGGCCGGTGCAGAACCTGCAGCTCGGCGGCCGCCAGAGCAAGAGCCGCTACCAGTACACCCTGCAGTCGGTGTCGGCCGGCGAGCTCAACAGCTGGGCCGTCAAGCTGCAGGAGAAGCTGCGCGGCGACACGCGCTTCCGCGACGTCACCAGCGACTCCCAGCTGCGCGGCCTGCAGGCCAGCCTTGTCATCGACCGCGAGCGTGCTTCCCTGCTGGGCGTCGACATGGGCGAGCTGCGCAACGCCCTCTATGGCGCCTTTGGCGAGCGCCAGGTCGGCAGCATCTATGCCGAGAGCAACACCTACCAGGTCATCATGGAGGCCGGCGAGGCCGACCGCAGCAGCGAAGCCGCCTTCGACAAGATCTACCTGCGCGGCAACAACGGCGCCCAGGTGCCGCTGACGGCCTTCGCCACCGTGCAGCGCACGCTGGGGCCGACGGCGGTCAATCACCAGGGCCAACTGCAGGCCGTCACGATCAGCTTCAACCTGGGCCCAGGCGTGCCGCTGGGCGATGCGACGCAGCAGATCGCCGCCTTCACGCAGGAGATCAAGCTGCCGCCCAGCGTCATCACCAGCTACGGCGGCGATGCGGCGGTGTTCCAGGACTCGCAGGGCGGCCAGCTGCTGCTCATCGGCCTGGCCCTGGCGGTCATCTATGTGCTGCTGGGCGTGCTCTACGAGAGCTATATCCACCCGCTGACCATCCTGGCCGGCCTGCCGTCGGCGGCGGTGGGCGCGCTGATCACGCTGCAGCTCTTCGGCATGGAGCTGACCATCATCGCGACCATCGGCATCGTCATGCTGATCGGCATCGTGAAGAAGAACGCCATCATGATGATCGACTTCGCGCTGGACGTGCAGCGCAGCCAGGGGCTGGCCCCTGGCGAGGCCATCCGCCAGGCCTGCATCCTGCGCTTTCGTCCCATCATGATGACGACGCTGGCCGCGCTGATGGGCGCCTTGCCCATCGCCCTGGGCCTGGGTGCCGGCGCCGAATTGCGCCAGCCCCTGGGCCTGGCCGTGGTCGGCGGCCTGATCCTGTCGCAGGCGGTGACGCTCTACATCACGCCGGTGATCTACCTGGCGCTGGACCGTTTCAGCGGCAGCGGTCCGGATGTTCGGGAAGTTGCCGAGTTCGCGACCAAGGCCTGATCAGCTGAACTTCAATCGGCCTTCGCGGCTCTCGGTGAGCAGCCGCTGGGCCGCACGCTCGATCATGCCGATGACGGCATCGAAGCCGGCGACCGGGCCGAAATAGGGGTCCGGGATGTCCTCGCCGGCCATCTCGGGCACGAAGTCGGTGAGCAGCAGGATGCGGGCATGGTGCTCGGGCGCGGCCTTCTTGCGCAGGGCGTCCACATGCTCGGACTCCATGGCCAGCACCAGGTCGTATTTGCCCAAGGCTTCGGGATCGACGCGGCGCGAGCGCCATTTGCGCTCCAGGCCGTACTTGTGCCTCTCCAGCGCGGCGGCGGCACGAGCGTCGACCGGCCCGCCGCGCGGGTCGGCATGCACGCCGGCCGATTCGATGGTCTTGAACACATCCGCCAGCCTGGCCTTGAAGATGGCTTCGGCCATCGGCGAGCGGCAGATGTTGGCGGTGCAGATGAGGAGGACGGCGGCCATGGCGTTCAGACCTTCGCGAGCTCGGCGCGCATCGCGTCGATGACGGCCTTGTAGTCGGGCTTGCCGAAGATGGCCGAGCCGGCCACGAAGGTGTCGGCGCCCGCGTCGGCGATCTCGCAGATGTTGTCGATCTTGACGCCGCCATCGATCTCCAGGCGGATGTCGCGGCCGCTCTTGGTGATGATCTCGCGCACCCTCTTCAGCTTCTGCAGCGACGACGGGATGAAGCTCTGGCCGCCGAAGCCCGGGTTGACGCTCATCAGCATGACGAGGTCGACCTTGTCGATGACCCATTCCAGCACGTCCAGCGGCGTGGCCGGGTTGAACACCAGGCCGGCCTGCTTGCCTTCGCCCTTGATGAGCTGCAGCGTGCGGTCCACATGCGTGCTGGCATCGGGGTGGAAGGTCACCATGTCGGCGCCGGCGCGGCAGAAGGCCAGGGCGAGGCTGTCGACGGGTTGCACCATCAGGTGCACGTCGAGGATGGCCGGCGTGCCGTCGGGCTTGACCGCGTGCTTGCGCAGCGCCTCGCAGATCATGGGCCCGAAGGTCAGGTTGGGCACGTAATGGTTGTCCATCACGTCGAAATGGATCCAGTCGGCGCCGGCGGCCAGCACGTTCTTCACCTCGTCACCCAGGCGGGCGAAGTCGGCGGACAGGATGCTGGGGGCGATGAAGTGTTGGCGTGCGGCGGGCATGCCCGCATTCTAGGGAATGGGCCCTAGGCGCCGAGCCCGCGGAAGCAGTGGTCCACGAGCCAGCCCACGACCTGTTCGTCGCTGTGGCCGCTGGCCCGCATCACGCCCAGCACGGGGTCGCAGGCTCGGGCGTAGAGAAGGTACAGCACCAGCTCGGGCGGCAACGCCCGGTCCAGCCGGCCGTCTGCCTGGGCCTGCATGATCCAGGCTCCCAGTTCGTCGGACAGATGGATCAGCCGGTCCATGTAGGCCTTGTCGGCCATCAGGGCCGTGCGCAACGACGAACTCTGCGACGGCAGCGCCGGCATCTGGCCTGCGATCTGCTGCCCATAAGCCCAGCGCGCCAGTGCCTTGAGGCGGCCGATGTCGTCGAGGTCAGAGCCACGCAGCCGCGCCACTTCCTCCAGCGCTCGGTCCAGCACCCGCACCATGGCTGCGGCGGCCAGCTCCTCCTTGGAGGTGAAGTGCTTGTAGAGGCTGGCTTTGCCGATGCCGACGTCGGCGACGACCTGGTCGACCGTCATGGCCTCGAAGCCCTTCTCGGCCAGCAGGCGGTTCACCGACGCCACGATGGCTTCCTCGCGGGCCTGCAGCACTTGTTGCTTGAAGCTGGGTCTGACCATGGCGTCATTCTAGGCTGACCGGTCCAGTTTCAGACTTTCGAGTCGCTTACAGAACTAAGCATTTCGCTATTGGACTGCATGGTTGACTTTGGAAACTGATTGGTTCACATTCTGCACCGTGCAGTTTTGATCGATTGCCTGATGCGCAAGAAGCCCCCGTCAGGGTTGCCGCAGCGGCCGAGCGGCTGAAGGCCGCGGCGTCCTCCCCTTCGTTTCGCACCGGTGCCCGCAAGGCGCCGTGGCTGTGTTCGTCCCCTCGATTCCAAGGAGGTTTCCATGCTTGTCACGACCTGGTTGAAGCGTCTTGGAGTGGCGCTGGTTTTCACCGGCCTGAGCGCCTGCGGCGGTAGCGACCCCGAACCCGACATCGTGCAAACCGCGCAGGCCGATGCCCGCTTCAGCACGCTGGTGGAGGCCGTGCAGGCCGCGGAGCTGGCCGGTACGCTGTCGGGTCCAGGGCCGTTCACGGTCTTTGCGCCCACCAACGACGCGTTCGCGGCATTGCTGGCAGAGCTGGGCGTGACCAAGGCTCAGCTGCTGGCCAACAAGGCGCTGCTGACCCAGGTGCTGCAGTACCACGTGCTGTCCAGCGAGGTGGCGAAGGCCGCCGTGCCGCTGGGCAAGCCGATCGCGCCGTTGCAGGGCGGCATCTTCAAGATCGATGCAGTTGGCAGCGACCTCGTCATCACCGACGGCCGCAACCGCACCGCCAGGATCACCGCCGCTGACATTCACACCCGCAACGGCGTCATCCACGCCATCGACCGGGTGCTGCTTCCGGCTGACAAGACCGTCGTCGCCACCGCGCAGGCGGTGCCCGACTTCAGCATCCTGGTGGAAGCCGTCGTGGCCGCGGGACTGGTGGACACGCTCAACGGCGCCGGGCCTTTCACCGTCTTCGCGCCAACCAATGCCGCCTTCGCCAAGCTGCTGGTCGAACTGGGCGTCACCAAGGAGCAGCTGCTCGCCAACAAGCCGCTGCTGACCCAGGTGCTGACCTACCACGTGCTGCCTGCCCGCGTGCTGAAGGCCGAGGTGCCGGTTGGCGCCGCCATCACCACGGTGCAAGGGCAGACCTTCACGGTGGACGCGAGCCTGGCCATCACCGACCAGCGTGGCCGCAAGGCATCCATCACCGCCACCGACGTGCTGGCCCGCAACGGCGTCATCCACGTCATCGACACGGTCATCCTGCCCCGGCCCTGATTTTCCCGCCGGGCCCGTCGGGCCCGGTCAACACCGCCCCCCGGCACATCCCCAGGAGTTTTCCATGAAGCGTTATCTCACCATCTGCGCCCTGTCCCTGCTCGCCGCAGCCGCCCAGGCCAAGGACATCGTCGACACCGCCGTCGCGGCCGGCAATTTCAAGACGCTGGGCACGGCGCTGCAGGCTGCGGGCCTGGTCGACACCCTCAAGGGGCCGGGCCCGTTCACCGTGTTCGCGCCCACGGATGCGGCGTTTGCCAAGATCCCAAAGGCCGACCTGGACGCGCTGCTGAAGGACAAGGCCAAGCTCACCGCCGTCCTGACCTACCACGTCGTGCCCGGCAAGGTGATGGCCAAGGACGTCAAGGCCGGCAAGGTCAAGACCGTGCAGGGCAGCGAGCTGACGGTCGGCACCAGCGGCGGCGTCACGGTGGACAACGCCAAGGTCACGGCGACGGACATCGCCGCCGACAACGGCGTCATCCATGTCATCGACAGCGTCGTGATGCCGAAGTGAAAGCCTAGCCCGGGCGCTGGAAGGCCTCCCTGGCCTTCTGCGCCTCTTTCCAGTGGTGGCAGCCGGGCTGGTGGTCGTTGATCAGGCCCATGGCCTGGATCAGCGCGTGCATGGTGGTGGGCCCGACGAACTTCCAGCCGCGCTTCTTCAGGTCCTTGGACAGGGCCTCGGAGGCCGGCGACGTGGCGAGGTTGTGGGCCACCGAGTTCCTGGGCGGCTCGAAGCGCCACAGATAGGCGGCCAGCGAGCCCTCGGAAGCGACCAGCTCCACGCAGCGCGCGGCGTTGTGGATGGCCGCCTCGATCTTGCCGCGGTGGCGCACGATGCCGGCGTCCGCCAGCAGGCGGTTCACATCCTTCTCGCCGAACTTCGCGACCTGGTGGTAGTCGAAGCCCGCAAAGGCGGCGCGGAAGGCCTCGCGCTTGTTCAGGATGGTCCGCCACGACAGGCCGCTCTGGAAGCCTTCCAGGCAGAGCTTCTCGAACAGGCGGAAGTCGTCGCCCACCGGTCGGCCCCATTCCTCGTCGTGATAGCGCAGGTATTGCTCGTCGCCGGGGGCGGCGGCGCACCAGGCGCAGCGGGGGCGGCCGTCAGGGGGCAAGTACAAGGGCTTCATCGGTATTTGTCTGCGAGCTGGCGCAGCGTGCCGTCTTTCTCCAGCTTGCGCAGGGCCTGGGTCAAGCGCTCTTCATGGGCTGCCGGCAGGTCGGCACGCAGCGCGAGGAACTGCGGCTCCTCCTGGAAGACGGTGCGGCCGAACTTGAACTTGTCGCCCTGCCGGATCTCGGTGACATGGCGCTGCAGATTGATGTCCTGGCCGTAGATGGCATCGGCCCGGCCCATGGTCAGCATCTGCAGGGCTTCGCGCTCCGAACCCACCTCGGAGATGTTGACGTCGGCCGCCAGCAGCCGGCGCGCCAGGGCCGTGCCGCGCATGACCAGCACCGGCTTGCGCTTGCTCCAGGCGGCCAGCTCGGCCAGGGTGTCGGGGTTGCGCGAATCGTCGGCGCGCTGCACGACGACATGGCGGATGGTGTACAGCGGCACTGCCGCATAGCGCCATTGCTTTTCGCGCTCGGGCGACTTCAGCAGGCAGAAGAAGGCATCGACCAGGCCTTCGGCCAGCAGGCGCTCGACGCGCTTGAGCGGCACGGCCTGATCCAGACCGGTGAAGTGCAGGCCCGGGTCCAGCTTCTCGACGGCGCGCAGCACCTCCAGGCAGAGCCCGGGCTTGAGCGGAGCGCCCTCAGGGTCGTACTTGACCGTCGAGTTGGCCTGCTGGACGGTGCGCAGCGTCAGCTCCTGGGCCGGCGCTGCCAGGCTCAGAAAGGCACTCAGCAGACAGAGCCAGCGCAGCACTTAGGATCACGCATCCCGAAGAACATGCGGCGAGCATAGCGTTCGACACCGAAAATAAGCTGATGGCGAACCCCCGTTTCAGTTGCAGCGTGGCCGTGCAGGCCCTGCCCGAGCAAACCCACCTCGAGCAAGGCCTCTACGCCTTCAGCTACACCATCACCATCGAGAACACCGGCGATGTGCTGTCCCAGCTCATCGGCCGGCACTGGGAGATCACCGACGCGCGCGGCCAGGTGCAGATCGTCGACGGCCTGGCCGTCGTCGGCCACCAGCCGGTGCTGGCGCCGGGCCAGAGCTTCCAGTACAGCTCCTGGGCCCAGATCGGCACGCCCCAGGGCACGATGCAGGGCCGCTTCCTGTGCGTGACCGAGGCCTGCGAGGTCTTCCATACCGAGGTCGCCGAGTTCCTCTTGGCAGACAGCGCCAGTCTGCATTGACCTGGGATCTCACCGCCCTGCTGAACGCGGCCGACCCGCAGGCCGCCCTCGCCGAGCGCAATCTGTGGCTGGTGCGCCTGCTGGAATGGCTGCGCCACGCGCCGCGCGAGGAGGGGACGCCCCGGCCCATCGTGCGGCTCAAGCACCTGCTCAATGTGCTGGAGCGCCACCCCGAGCACGCCTACAAGTTCGCGGGCGTCATCGCCGGCGTCTGGAGCGACGTCGATGCCGTCAGCCTGTTCGCCGAGGTGGGCTTCGCGCCGCGCATGGCGCTGTGGCACGAGTTCCTGGCGCGGCTGCGCCGGCGCGTGCTGCCGGCCACGGCCGACACGCGCGACCTGGCGGCGCTGTTCGAGCTGCTGTTCGGCGACGAGGCCGACGAGGACTGGATCGCCGCCATCGACGACGAGCTGCTGGGCCGTTTGAGCCTGCTCTTCGTCGCGGCGCCGGACGGCGGCTGGCGCGTGGAGATGCATGCCGCCATCACCGTGCTGGTCAGCAGCGTGCATGCGGCCGGCCTGTCCGGGCCGCTGCGGGTGCGCATGGATGAGCTGCTGCTGCAGGACCGGCCCTTCCACCAGCTGCCCGCCGCCTGGGAGGCCGTGGAGCGCGCGCTGCAGCAAGGCGAGGATGCCGCGCTGGCGCCGGCGCTGCAGTATCTGCATGCCCTGCTGGACCGCTGCCGGGCCGCCGCGCTGACCGTGCCCGAGCATCTCGAGGCGCATGGCGTGTCGGTGGACCTGATGTTCTCGGTCGAGCAGCTGACCGCGCGCCTGGACCGCATCGAGGCCCTGCTGGCCTGCCTGGTGTCCCACGAGCCGCAGCGCGAACTGCTGCGCCTGGTGGCCGGCCTGGTGCGGGTGGTGCACGAGCGGCGCAGCCTGCGCACGCTGTTCGCCCGCCACTACTCGCTGCTGGCCCGCAAGGTGGCCGAGCGCAGCGCCGAGACGGGCGAGCACTACATCACCCGCAGCCGCGAGGAGTACCGCGACATGCTGAAGCGCGCGGCCGGCGGCGGCGCCGTGATCGCCGGCACCACGCTGCTGAAGTTCCTCATCGCCCTGCTCGGCTTCACGGCCTTCTGGGGCGGCTTCTGGGCCGGCGTGAACTACGCTGTCAGCTTCGTCCTCATCCATCTGCTGCACTGGACGGTGGCCACCAAGCAGCCCGCCATGACGGCGCCGGCCATGGCCGACAAGCTGCAGCACATTGACCGCGACGAAGGCCTGGAAGGCTTTGTCGACGAGGTGACTCACCTCGTGCGCTCCCAGGTCGCCGGCATCATCGGCAACCTGGCCCTGGCCGCGCCCCTGGTGCTGGCCGTGCAGGGCCTGTGCTGGCTGGCCTTCGGCGCGCCGCTGGTAGGCCTGCGCGACGCCGAGTACGTGCTGCACTCGCTGAGCCTGCTGGGCCCCTCGCTGCTGTTCGCGGCCTTCACCGGCACGCTGCTGTTCGCGTCCAGCCTGATCGCCGGCTGGGTCGAGAACTGGTTCGTCTTCCATCGCCTGGACAGCGCCATCGCCTGGAACCCGCGCATCGTCGCGACGCTCGGGCCCGCTCGCGCCCAGCGCTGGTCGCGCTGGTGGCGGGCCAATATCTCGGGCCTGACGGCCAACACCAGCCTGGGCCTGATGCTGGGCCTCGTGCCGGCCCTGTTCGGCTTCTTCGGCCTCGGCATCGAGGTGCGCCATGTGACCCTGTCCACCGGCCAGCTCGCGGCCGCCGTGGGGGCGCTGGGCGTCGGTGTCATGGCCACCTGGGCCTTCTGGTCCTGCGTGCTGTGCATCGCCGGCATCGGCATGCTCAATGTCGGCGTCAGCTTCTTCTGCGCCTTCAAGGTCGCCATGCGTTCGCGCGGCGTGCGCCTGGCCGACCGCAAGCGCGTCTACGCCGCCATCCGCGCGCGGCTGCGTCGTGCGCCCCTGAGCTTCCTGATTCCCCCGCGCTAGTCCTCCTTGCGCTCGCCCTTTTTGCGACCGGCGAACATGGTCCACCAGATGATGAAGACAAAGATCGCGAGCGCGCCGAGGGCTTCGAGGGCGAGGAGCAGCATGGGAGGAGGATGGGCGCGTGGGTTGCTGGCCGTGATTCTAGGAAGCCTGGCCGCCTGCTCCTCGCCACCGCCGCTTCAGCCGCCGGTCGAGCCCGTGCCGACCCCTGCGCCGACACCGTCACCCCGGCCCGCGCAGCGCTGGGTCGCCGTCGACTGGAAGGACCTGCCCGGCTGGGGCAGCGACAACCTCGTCGCCGCCTGGCCTGCCCTGCTGGCCGGTTGCCAGCGCCCGGCGCCGGGCTGGGCCGAGTTCTGCGCCCGTGCCGCGCTGCAGGCGCCGACGGACGCGCTCGAAGCCACGCTCTTCCTGATGAAGCATCTGCGTCCCTGGCGGCTGGCCGCCGACGGCGGCGAGACCACCGGCCTGCTGACCGGCTATTTCGAACCCCAGCTGGCCGCCAGCCGCACGCGCCAGGGCGTCTTTCAATGGCCGCTGCACGCCCTGCCCAGCGACCCGGCTCTGCGCCGCACGCCGCGCCGCGACATCGAGGCCAATCCGCGCTTCACGGCGCTGGAGCTGGCCTATGTGGAGGACCCCTTCGCCCTGCTGCAGCTGCAGATCCAGGGTTCGGGCCGCCTCGTCGTGCGTGATGCGTCGGGCGCGGAGCGCACCAGCCGCGTCGCCTGGGCCGGCCACAACGACCAGCCTTTCCAGTCCGTCGCGCGCGCCCTGCTGGACCGCGGCGAGGTGAGCGATGCGACGCCGCGCACGCTGAGCGACTGGGCGCGCCGCAACCCGGCCAAGGTGCGCGAGGCCCTGGCGGTCAACCCGCGCGTCGTCTACTTCCGCGAGGAGGCCCTGCCCGACGCCAACCAGGGCCCGCGCGGCGCCCAGGGCGTGCCGCTGACGCCGGGCCGCTCCGTCGCCATCGACCGGGCCTTCATCGCGCTCGGTACGCCGCTGTGGCTGGACAGCACCGAGCCCCTGTCCCCCACGCCGCTGCGCCGCCTCGTGCTGGCCCAGGACACCGGCAGCGCCATCCAGGGCGCCGTGCGGGCGGACTTCTTCTGGGGCTGGGGCGACGAGGCCGCGCTGCAGGCGGGCCGCACCAGGCAGGCCCTGCGGCTGTGGGCGCTGTGGCCCGTCGAGGGACGCCCGGCCGTTCCGTAGCCCCTCGAACCCCCTCGGGGGCGGTCGAGTCCTCGCCTCGACCCGGGGCTCCAGCTCGCTACTCCGAAACCTTGACGCCCTTCCAGAAGGCGTAGCGGCCCTTGATGTTCTCGGCGGCAGGCAGCGGGTCCGGGTAGTACCAGACCGCATCCGGATTCATCTCGCCATTGACCAGCAGGCTCAGGTATTTGGCCTCGCCCTTCCAGGCGCAGCGCGACACATGGTTGCTGAAGCTCGTGTATTGCTTGTTCAGCGACTCGGCCGGGAAATAGTGATTGCCTTCGACGACCACCGTGTCGTCGCTCTCAGCGAGGGTGATGCCGTTCCAGACTGCTTTCATCGCAAGGGGCTCCGGGGAGAATGAAGGGATGCGACGCTACCACTCTCACCTCGGCCGCGACATCGTCCTCACGGGCGGCAGCGCCCGCGACCTCGAGCCGGGTCAGTTCGGCGTCCTCGCCATCGATGGCGGCGCCGGTGGCTGGTCGGTCGTCCACAAGGGGCCTGGCGGCGAGGTCATTGAGCTCAACAACGAGATGCACTTCGAGCTGCCGGAGGATGCGCTGGCGTTTGCGAAGGAGTTGATCGAGATGATGGCCGCACCCGAGTGAAGGAGGGAGCGATGGCGTGGAGAAGAGTCGTCAGCTGGTATCTGCTCGTGCTGGCTGTCGTCGCGGGTGCCACGGCAGGGGTGGGCTGGTTTCGCCATGCAGGCGCGATGAAGGACTGGGTCGATACCGCGACCCTGGTTTCCCTGGCCATTGCCTTGCTGGCCCTGCCCTTGCTGCGGGGTGATTCGTCAGGCGGTCCACAGCGACACGAGTCGGAGCAGGCTGCCATGCCCTTGAGCAACGGCGCGCGAGGCGCGGTGACGCTGGCCGCGGCGGCGAGCTGGCTGGCGCTGGCGATCGCAGCGGATATGGTCGCTCGATGAGCACTGCCCCCAACCCCATGTCGCCGCTGTTGCTTTACGGCGCTGCCGCCTCGGGCTCCGTGGCTGTCGAAGCCACGCTGACGCTGCTGGGCCTGCCCTATCAACTGATCGAAGGCGCCACCTGGGCCGAGGCGTCGGCCCGCGAACGCGTCGCGCCGGCCAACGCCATGCGTCAGATCCCGACGCTGGTGCTGGAGGGGGGCGAGGTCATGACCGAGAGCGCGGCCATCCTCATCTATCTGGCCGATCTGCATCCCGAGGCGCGGCTGGCGCCGGCCGCTGACGACCCGCTGCGGCGGCAGTTCCTGCGCTGGATGACCTATGTGTCCTCGGCCATCTATTCCTTGCACTGGATCAAGCCGGATGTGAAGCGCATTGGCGCACCCGAGAGTGCGCGCGATGCCGTTGTCGATGCAGTGCATGAGCGCATCGCCTTCTGCTGGTCCCACATGGATGCCCAACTGACGCCGGGGCGCTGGCTGTTGGGCGATCAGCTGACGGTACTGGATCTGTATGTCGCCACCATCTCACGCTTCGGGCCTTGGCGGGAGCGCTTCTATGGGGCGGCGCCGGGGATGGCGGAGGTGATCCGGCGCGTTGACGAGGAGCCGCGGCTGACGGCCTTGTGGCGAGAACGCTTTCCGGAGGATTGAAGGCGATGGCAACCCAACGCTTCAACATCTTCGGCCGCCTCTTCGACATCGAGCGGCGCGGCGAGCAGTGGTCGGTGCTGTACGTCGGCAATGACGGCAAGCGGGCGCCCGCGGGCTTCGTCATCCCGGAGTTCGTGATGGACGAGGAACTGGAGCAGTTCCTGTTCGACCTCTTCCACGAGCAGGCCGCCTACAAGAAAGGCGGCATCTCGCGCGTGCAGCGCTAAACCTGCCCACCCGCCTTCGCCCCCTTGCCCTGCAGCACCGGCGCATCCGGCATGCCCAGCAGATCCGCCGCCAGCGCCTCGGCCACTTCGATGCCGTCGACACCGGCGCTCATGATCCCGCCCGCATAGCCGGCGCCCTCGCCGGCCGGGAACAGCCCGCGCACATTGAGGCTCTGGTAGTCCCGCCCGCGGTTGATGCGCAGCGGGGATGAGGTTCGCGTCTCCACGCCCGTCAGCACCGCGTCCGGCCGGTCGAAGCCGCGGATCTGGCGGGCGAAGGCGGGCAGGGCCTCGCGGATGGCTTCCAGCGCATAGGGCGGCAGCGAGCCGCGTCCCTTTTCCTGCAGATTGGTCAGCGTGACGCCCGGCTTGTAGCTGGGTGCCACATCGCCGATGGCCTTGCTGACCTGGCGCTTGACGAAGTCGCCCACCAGGGAGCCCGGCGCCAGATAGCCGCCGCCGCCCAGTTCGTAGGCGCGGCTTTCCCAGATGCGCTGGAAGGCCATGCCGTCCAGCGGGTTCACCGGGCTGCCGTCGCGCTTGCCGTCCTGGCGGTAGTCCTCGGGCGTCAGGCCGACGACGATGCCGGCGTTGGCGTTGCGCTCGTTGCGCGAATACTGGCTCATGCCGTTGGTGACGACGCGGTCCGGTTCGCTGGTGGCGGCCACCACCGTGCCACCGGGGCACATGCAGAAGCTGTAGACGGAGCGGCCGTTCTTGGCGTGGTGGACAAGCTTGTAGTCGGCCGCGCCGAGGATCTCGTTGCCGGCGGCAGCGCCGAAGCGGGCCGCGTCGATCAGGCTTTGCGGATGCTCGATGCGGTAGCCGATGGAGAAGGGCTTGGCCTCCATCTGCACGCCGCGGGCATGCAGCATCTGGAAGGTGTCGCGGGCGCTGTGGCCCAGCGCAATGACGACATGGGTCGTGCTGATTTGCTCACCCGATTCCAGCTGCACGCCGCGCACGGCGCCGTCCTCGATGAGCAGGTCGGTCATCTTCTGCTGGAAGCGGATCTCGCCGCCCAGGGCTTCGATGTCGGCCCGCATCTTGATGATCATGCTGACCAGGCGGAAGGTGCCGATATGGGGCTTGCTGACGAAGAGAATCTCCTCGGGCGCGCCGGCCTTGACGAACTCGGTCAACACCTTGCGCGTCAGATGGCGCGGGTCGGAGATCTGGCTGTAGAGCTTGCCATCCGAGAAGGTGCCGGCGCCGCCTTCGCCGAACTGCACATTGCTTTCGGGATGCAGCTTCTGCTCGCGCCACAGGCCCCAGGTGTCCTGGGTGCGCTCGCGCACGGCCTTGCCGCGTTCCAGCACGATGGGGCGCAGGCCCATCTGGGCCAGGATCAGCGCGGCGAACAGGCCGCAGGGGCCGAAGCCGACGACGACGGGCCGCGGGCCGGTGTGCTCCCCGACCTGGGCCAGGAAGTGATAGCCGGTGTCGGGCGTGGCGCGAATCTGGTGGTCGCCGGCAAAGCGCGCCAGCACGGCGGCTTCATCCACACCCTCGGCCAAGGTGCAGTCCAGCGTGTAGACCAGCTGGATGTCGCTGCGCTTGCGGGCGTCATAGCCGCGGCGGGCGATGTGCAGGCCTGCCAGGTCGGCGTCGGCCAGCTTCAACCGGGCCAGCGCGGCGGGGCGCAGCGCCTCCTCGGCGTGGTTGAGCGGCAGGCGGAGTTCGTTGATGCGGATCATGATTTGGTCGATATCTAGCCGACAAAAGCAAACAGGCCCCGAGGGGCCTGTGAGAGGGGGACCTTCAGGCGCTTGGCCCGATGATCAACCCGAATGGGGGCGCTTGCCCGGGTTCTTCTTGGAACGGGTGTGCGAACCGCGCTCCAGGCTGCTCAGCTGGCCCTTGCCGGCGGTGAAGGTGACGCCCTTGGGGGCGGCGGGACGGGGAGTGGCCTTGCGGTCCGCTTCGGTAACGATCTTGTTGCCCATGATGGCTCCAGTGAAACAAGCCCACAGCAGGGGCGAATCGCCAATACAGCGACGAAAAGCGCAGATTTTAGCCTGTACGGGCCAACCAGGCTTCAAAGTCCGGCAGATCCATGGGTTTGGCCAGCAGATAGCCCTGGATCAGGTCACAGCCGCAGGTGGTGATGCAGGCCAGCTCGGCAGCGTTCTCGACGCCCTCGGCCGTGACGGTCAGGCCCAGGCCCTGGCCGACGCTGACGATGGATTTCAGCAGGGCCTGGCGGCGCGGATCGCCGTCCACGTCCTGCACGAAGCTGCGGTCGATCTTGAGCTCATCCACCGGCAGGTGCTGCAGATAGGCCAGGGACGACTGGCCGGTGCCGAAGTCGTCGATGGCCAGGCTGACGCCCCAGGCCTTCAGCGCGTTCAGCACGGCGATGGGGTCGGTGCCGCTGGACATCAGGCCGGTCTCGGTGACTTCCAGCTGCAGCTGGCCCGGGTCGACGCTGTACTCGGCCAGCAGGGCGGCCAGGCGGGCCGGCAGGGTCTGGTCCTGGATGTCCAGTGTCGAGATGTTGACGGCGATGCTCATGGGCTTGCGGCCCTCGGCCTCCCAGGCGGCCAGCGTCTTCACGGCCCGGGCCAGCATCCAGTCGGTGATCTGGCGGATGCGGCCGCTGCGCTCGGCAAAGGGCACGAAATCGCCCGGCGGCAGCCAGCCGCGCTGCGGATGCTGCCAGCGCACCAGGGCCTCGGCGCCGGTGATGCGGCCGGTCTTCAGGCAGCGCTTGGGCTGCAGGAACTGGCGCAGCTGGTCCTGCTGGATGGCGGTGGCCAGGTCGGACAGCAGGCTCAGGTGCAGGGCGCGGGCGGCCTCGGCGCTGGGGTTGAAGACGGCGACGTCCTGGCGCAGGCGCTTGGCCTCGAACATGGCCTGCTCGGCGCGGCGCAGCAGGGCCTCGGTGTCGGCCGCGTGCTCGGGCCAGTGGGCCACGCCCAGGGACACCGACAGGTCCAGGGACTGGCCCTGCCAGCTCAGCTTGTGCTCGACCTCCTCGCGCAGCTGGGAGGCCAGGGCGGTGCCATGGTCCAGCCTGGCCACGGGGGCGAGGGCGGCGAAGGTGCCGCCAGCCAGGCGGCCATAGGCGGCCACGCCCTCGAACAGGCCTTCCAGCTTGGCGGCGGCGCCCTTCAGCAGGGCGTCGCCGGCGTCGAAGCCCAGCACGCTGTTGACGGCCTTGAGGCGGTCGACGTCGATGCAGATCAGCACCGCCTGGCGCTCGCCTTCGGGCAAGTTGGCCAGCAGGCGGTCGCCGTCGGCGATGAAGCGGGCGCGCTGGGGCAGGCCGGTCAGCAGGTCGACGTCGGCCAGGCGGCGCAGCTCGGCCTCGCGCTGGCCGACGGCCTCGGCCATGGTGTTCATCGCGCTGGCCATGTGGCCGACCTCGTCGGCGGAGTCGACCTCGATGCGGTGGCTGTACTGGCCCTGGGCGATCAGCTCGGCGCCGTCCTCGGCGCGCTTGAGCGGGTTGATGATGGAGCGCGTGACGCCGACGGCCAGCAGGGCGCCGGCGATGAGGGCGCCGATGCACAGGCCCAGCACGCCGGTGCGGTCGGCGTCGATCTGGTCGCGCAGCTCGCGGGCCTGGGCGGTGCCGGCGCGCTCCTCGCTGGCGGCCAGCTGGTGGATGGCGCTGACGAAGAGGGACAGGGCCGATTCGGTGTCGCTGCCCAGCAGGGCCCGCGCGGCCTGGAAGTCGTCGCGCTCGATGAGGCTGCGCACGTCGACATAGCTGGCCCGATAGTCGGCCAGGCGCTGGCGCACCTCGGCCAGGCGCTCCGTGCGCGGCCCCGAGGGCAGCACCATGGCCAGGCGCTGCATGGCGTCGTCCAGCCGGCTGTTGGAGGAGTTGATCTCCGGATAGGCCGCCACGCGCAGCTCGGCGTCGGGGCTCATCAGCACGAGCAGCTTGCGCGCCACGGCCTCGGCGTTGCGGTTGATCTCGTTGACCGAGTCGCGGATGACGGCCTGGTCGTCGACGATGCGGTTCAGCGCGTCCGACAGCCCGTTCAAACGGTGCACGGACAGGGCCGCCAGCCCCATCAACAGCAGCAGCAGCAGGCCGAAGGCCACGCCCAGGCGGGTACGGATGCGCAGCCGCCGCGACAGCCGGCTGATGGGCCTGTTGAGGCTGCTCATGGCAGGGTTGGCACCTCGTGCGTCACTTGGCATCCTTCGCGCTGCGCGCTTGCTTGGCCATTGCAGTGGCCAGCGCGTTCGTCAGGCTTGCGATGCCCTGCATCGCAAGTCCGGTCTCACTCCCGCCACGCGGGAGCTGAGCGCCTTCGGGCGGCCGGGCGGCGCTCACGCTGCGCTCCAGCTCGTCAGCAGCAGGCGGGCCGTGGCCACATTGGTGGCGCAGGGCACGTCATGCACGTCGCAGGCGCGCACCAGGGCGTTGATGTCGGGTTCATGGGGCTGGGGCGTCATCGGGTCGCGCAGGAAGATGACGCCGTCCAGGTCGCCCACCGCCAGCCGGGCGCCGATCTGCAGATCGCCCCCCATCGGGCCGCTCAGCATGCGCTCGATGGTCAGGCCATGGGCGGCATTCAGCCGGCTGCCCGTGGTGCCGGTGGCCATCAGCTGGCAGCGCCGCAGCAGGGGCAGGAAGTCGGCTGCCAGGGCGATCATGGCGTCCTTCTTGCCGTCATGGGCGATCAAGGCAAGCTTCATGGTCGGGAAGGCGGTGAGTTCTGCAAAGGATTGACGTTACACGCAAGACGTGACCGCAAACGCGCAAGACTTGGCACATTGCCATTCTGGCCACAGCTGTTACTCAACGTACCTGCTGCCACGGCCTGGCAGCGGCGCCGGGCAACATCCCCAATCTATCGCGCCAACCCGCAAAAGGCACCATGAACTTCCGTCAGCTCCACCAAGGCCCCGCCCTCCTGAAGATCGCCAATGTCTGGGACGCCGGCAGCGCCGTCCTGGTGCAGGCACTGGGCGTACCCGCCCTGGCCACGACCAGCGCCGGCCTGGCCTGGGCCCTGGGCTATGCCGACGGCAACCACCTGCCCGTGGACGAACATGCCGACGCGCTGCGCCGCATCGCCAGGGTGGCGCGCGTGCCCCTGTCGGCCGACAGCGAGGCCGGCTACAGCGACGACCCCTCCACGGTGGCCGACAACATCATGAAGTTCACCGCGGCCGGCGCCGTCGGCATCAACCTCGAGGACGGCGGTGACGCGCCGGCCCTGCTGTGCCGCAAGATCGAGGCCATCAAGGCGGCCGCGGCCCGGGCGGGTGTGGATGTGTTCATCAATGCCCGCTGCGATGTCTGGCTGAGGAATCTGGCGCCCGGCCGGGCGGTCGAGGAGGTGCTGCTGCGGGCGCGCGACTACGCGGCCGCGGGCGCCGACGGCCTGTTTGCCCCGGGCGTGACGGCCGTGGATGACATCGCGGCCCTGGTGGGCGGCCAGCCGCTGCCCCTGAACGTGATGGCGCGCCCGGCCCTGCCCGGCCTGGACGAGCTGCAGCGCCTGGGCGTGCGCCGCCTCAGCGCCGGCAGCGCCATTGCCGAGGCGGCCTGGGGGCGCTCCCAGCGGGCGGCGGCAGGCTTCCTGGCCCAGGGCGGCGGTGCCGACCTTTATGACGGCGCGGCACCCTATCCGCAGATCAACGGCGCGCTGGCGGCCGCGAATCAGTCTCAAGGCTGAATAGACACGCGCAACTGCAGCTCGCGCTCCGGCTGGCCGGCCGCGTCGCGGCTGCTGACGGTGCCGCGCGGCGCGGGCTGCACTGCAGCGTCGCCGCTGCGTGCCACGGTCTGCCAGCGCTCCAGCGGCAGCTCCAGCATGGACTGAAACTCGCTGCCGTCCTCGTCGATGTGGAACTCCACGCGCACCGGCGCGCGGCCGCCGGCCCAGGTCGGCGTGACCGTGAAACCGCGCGTGACGCGGCGTTCGCGGGGCTGCGGGTTGGCATAGATGCCGCGCACGCTGCCGGTCGGCGCCACGTCGACCACCATGTCCACCCATTGCAGCGGCTCGCGCGTCGTCAGCCGCGTGCTGGCGCGCTGGCCGTTCTGCACCATCAGCCGCTGGCCCACCTGAGGCGAGGTCTGGGCTGTGGACGTGACGACGCTCGGCCCCCGCGGCGACACCGCCCCCGCCGTGCCGACGACGACGGCACCGTCGCGCACCGCGGCCTGGGCGGCGGGCGGCAGGTTGGAGTCCACCCAGCGCAGTTCGACCACCAGCGTCACGGTCGGCGGCGCGGCGGCCGCGGCCAGGGGCAGCAGGGTCAGCAGCAGGGCGGCGCGGCGCTTCATGCGCCCAAGCTTAAGACTTCTGCGCGCTTGCCTTGGCGGGCAAAAGCCGCGGTCCGAACAGGTTGATTGCCAGACCGGCCAGCACCAGGGCCGCCGCGGTCAGCTTCCAGCCCGGCAGCGGCTCGCCCAGCAGGGCCGCGGCCGAGCCCATGCCGAACACCGGCACCAGCAGGGCCATCGGCACGATGCGCCCGGCCGGATGGCGGGCCAGCAGCCAGCTCCAGACGCCATAGCCGAACAGGGTGTTGCCCACCGATTGCCACAGCACCGCCGCCCAGGTGCCGAGGTCGGATGCGGCCACGCCGGCAGCCATGGCCTGCGGTCCGTCGATCAGCAGCGCCAGCACCAGCAGCGGCGGCACCGCGAAGGCGCTGCTCCAGACCACATAGGCCAGCATGTCGATGCGGCCGGCCTTCTGCGTCAGCAGATTGGCGCAGGCCCAGGAGAAGGCGGCGGCCAGCACCATGGCCAGGCCCAGCCAGGTCGTCGTGCCGTCGGTGTGCGAGGCGATGACGGCCACGCCGCCGGCCGCCAGCGCCAGGCCCAGCCAGGTGGTCGCCAGCACGCGCTCGCCGCGCAGGCGCACGGCCAGCAGCAGCGTGAAGAAGACTTGCGTCTGCACCACCAGCGACGCCAAGCCCGGCGAGATCTGGCTTCGCATGGCCAGGTAGAGCAGGCCGAACTGGCCCACGCCGATGAGGAGGCCGTAGCCCGCCAGATTGCCCCAGCCCACCTGCGGGCGGCGCAGGAAGAAGCAGGCCGGCACCAGGGCGAAGGCGAAGCGCAGCATGGCCAGCGTCAGTGGCGGCAGCGTGTGCAGGGCGTACTTGATGACGACGAAGTTGCTGCCCCAGATGGCCACGACGGCCAGGGCCAGCAGCAGGTGGCGAAAGGGCAGGGCGGTGGTCGTCGACATGGACGCAGCCTAGTCCATGGCAGCGGCATAACGCTTCAGCAGCGCGGGAAGCACCTCCACCGCCGCGGGCCGCCAGGCCCCCATCAGGCAGACCTGCACCCAGTTGCGGTCGCGCAGATAGGCGCTCTGGAAGGCGATGCGGCAGCCGAGGCGGTTCAGGCGCTGCCCCAGGCGTTGCGCGTCCGTACCGGGTGGCAAGGCCAGCGTGATGACGCCGGGCTGGGCCTGGGCCGCCGGCACCAGGGCCGGCAGGCCCATGCCCTGGAAGGCCTCGCGCAGCTCGGCATCGGCCGCCCGGGTGGCCTGCCAATGGGAGGGCCAGTCGATGGCCAGGGCGGCCTCCAGCGCGGCCACGGCGTTGGAGCTCTGGGTGGAGGCCACGCCGCCCGCCCGGGCAATGGCGCCCAGGTCCAGCGCGGCCGGCAGCGTGTCGCCTGGTGCCAGCTCGCCGTCGTGCAGCAGCAGCGCCAGGCCGGGATAGCTGCCCAGGGCCTTGCCGCTGACGCTGCTGGCCAGCCAGACGCCGCGCAGGTCCAGGGCCTGCAGGCCCAGGGCGCTGACCGCGTCCAGGCAGAGGGCCGCGCCGACCTCGGCGCAGGCGTCGCGCAGCAGCTCGGGCGCATTGCGCATGCCGGTCGAGGTCTCGCAGACGGTGGCCCAAACCCAGGCCGGGCGCTGTTCGGCCAGCAGGGCGCGCAGGCGCTGCGGGTCAATCGCCTCGCCCCAGGCCAGCGACAGCGTCCGGTGCGGCAGCTGCCAGCGCCGCGCATGGTCGGCCAGGCGTTCACCGAACTCCCCGTTCGTGATGACCAGGCCGCTGTCGCCGCGCCGGGCGATCTGGCCCGCCACCGCGTCGTTGGCCAGCGTGCCGCCGCCGGGCAGCAGCAGGGTGCCGGCACAGCCGGTCAGGGCCTGCAGACGTTCGCCAATGCGCTGGACACGCCG
The DNA here is from genome assembly GCF_059415865.1 of Roseateles sp. GW821-FHT09H10. Classification (NCBI taxonomy): domain Bacteria; kingdom Pseudomonadati; phylum Pseudomonadota; class Betaproteobacteria; order Burkholderiales; family Sphaerotilaceae; genus Roseateles; species Roseateles sp. GW821-FHT09H10. The sequence goes on from NZ_JBWKOB010000002.1 coordinate 1,514,451, forward strand.
CATGTGCTCGACCGAGCGGTGCGACACCGGGGCGGCGCTCCAGGCCTCGCGCACGGCGTTCGACAGCGGCACTGGACCGGGCAGGAAGGATGCAGCCTCCTCGCCGGCGCTCAGCTCCAGGTGGGCCACGCGCTCCGCATAGTCCGGCAGGCGCAGCCACATCGGCTGGTAGATGGCATCGCCGCTGCCCACGCGCGGGCCGAAGGGCTGGAAGCCGAGGTGGGCATAGAGCTTGAGCTGGCGCGTCGTGCCCGAAATCACCGCCAGGTCGCAGCCCTGGTCGCGGAACTCGCGGCCCAGCACGCCCACCAGGCGGGCGAACACGGTGGCGTTGCGCCGGTCAGGCGCCACGGCCAGCAACCTCACCTCGAGGGCGCGCTGGTGGGCGGGCAGGTGGTTGTCCAGGTCGGCCAGCTTGCCGTCCAGCGAGAAGGGCCGCCGCGCGCGGCCGGCGATCATGCCGACGAGCTCGTCGCCCTCCAGCGCGATGGCATAGGTGTTCTCTTCATGGAAGCGGTCGATCAGCCGGCGCTGCGGGTTGGGTGGATGCTGGGGAATCTCTTCGACGAAGGTGCGGTAGTTGAGTTCGTGGATGGCTTCGAACTCGGCCGTGGTGGTGGCGATCTTGTAGACCAGGGGCATCGGGCGATTCTGGCGTGAACCTCGGGCAGGCCACCTCGGCCAGTGCGGGGCGGGCTCCTACAATTTTTTGCATGGAGTTCCTCGTCCCCGCTGGCGCGATCGCCGGCCTCGAAGCAGCCGCGGAGTCGGGTGACGCCGCGGCGCTGGTCGAGCTGGCGTGGCAGCTGCGCCAGCGCGACAGCCGCCGCGCATCGGCGCTGTGCGACGGCGTCGAGGCCGCGCTCGGCGCACCGCTGCGGGCGCGGCTGGCCCTGGCACGCTGCGAGATTGCGGCACTGCAGGGCCGGTTCGACGAGGCCGAAGGCCTGCTGGCCCAGGCGCGCGGCGATGCGACGCTGGAGGGCGACGCGCTGCTGGTTGAAGCCTGCGTCGCCAAGGCGCGGGGCCAGCGCGAGCGCGAGCTGGGCGCCCATGCGCGTGCCGCTGCCTGCCATGCACGCGGGCCGGACCGCCGCCGCCAGGCCTTGGCCGAGGCCTGGCTGGCCTACGAGCAGAGCTTCGCGACGCCCGCCGACACGGTGGGCGGTGCGCCCGACGAAGCCGCCTCGGCATTCACCGATGCGACGCTGGCCCTGACGCTGTCGCGCCGCGACCCGGTGCGCGCGGCCGAGCTGTTCCTGCGCGCCGCCGACGTGGCGCGCCACTGGGGCCTGTTGCGCCATGCCCTGGTCTGCACCATCAATGCAGGCACCGCCCTGCAGGGCCTGGGCGAGTTCGACCGCGCCGCCGCCTGCTACGACCAGGCCACGCTGGAGTCGCGCGCGGCCGGTTGGCCGGCGCTGGTGGGCGCCTGCGAGACGCGGCTGGGGGCCTTGCTGAAGGAGATCGGGCGCCTGGACGAGGCCCTGCTGCTGCTGGGCGATGCGCTGGCTTCGCTGTCGGCCGTGCCACCCGGCATCAACAAGGCCAATGCCTGTGCCGAGCTGGCCCAGACCCTGCTCGGCCTGGGCCGCGGCGTCGAGGCCGTCGGGCCGATGGGCGAGGCGATCGGGATGTACCGCGCGGCGCGGTCGACCGACAACCTCGCCGTCAACCTGCTGGGCCTGGCGCGGGCGCTGTCGGCGGCCGGCCGGGTCGATGCGGCGCGTGAGGCCCTGGCCGAGGCCGAACAGCTCATCGAGCGCCATGGCTTCAGCGCCCTGGTCGTCGGCGTGCAGGAGGCGCTGACCGAGATGCACCGCCGCCACCCCGGGCTGCCGCCGCCGCCCGGCATGAGCCTGCCCAATGCCGCCCTGCACCATGGCGAGGCGACGCTGGCGGAGGGCCTGAAGATAGCCGGCTGGCGTGCGCCGGCCCTCCTCTTCGTCGCGCTGGCCGAGGACTGGGCCGCGGCCGGCGACATGGCGCGGGCCTATGCCCACGCCCGCCAGGCGCTGGCCGCCAAGGACCGCGAGGCCGGCCGCATGCGGCTCAGCCAGCCCTTGGCGGCTTTGCGCCGCGGGTCCCTGCCGCCAGCCGCGAGCGCGGCCGAGCGCCTGCTCAGCCCCAAGGAGCGCGAGGTGCTGCTGCTGCTGGCGCGGGGCTATGCCAACAAGGAGATCGCGACGGCGCTGGCGGTCAGCGATGAGACGGTCAAGTCGCATCTGAAGAAGATCTACGCCAAGCTCGAAGCCGGCTCGCGCAAGCATGCGGTGACACGGGCCCGGGCCCTGGGCGTCATCGCCATCGCGGGATAAGGGATTTCCAGCGGCGGGTTTGTGCTCCCCGCGCTCGGGCGTCCCCCGCCGCGGGGGATGGGCGGCCCGCTGGAGGCGCCGCACAGTGGCTTCACCCCGGACAGGACGACCACCGAGCGGGGCCGGCGACATGAACGCGGGCCCGGCGGGCGGAGCGCTGTCCGCCCGCAAACCCGAACCGCTTCCCGCCATGAAACGAGAACCCTTCTCCGCGCTGCGGCGCCTGGCCCTGCTGGGCGGCCTGGCCGCGCTGCTGGCGCCGGCCCACGCCACCCAGCTGGTGCACCAGAACCTCAAGCAGATGATCCATGCCGCCGACCTCATCGTCAGCGGCGATGTCGCCAAGGTCAGCGACGGCATCGACCGCGGCGTGCCTTTCACCGAGGTGACGCTGAAGGTCAAGGGCAGCGTCAAGCGCGAGCTGGCGGCCAACAGCAGCTATCGCTTCCGCCAGTACGGCCTGCTGAAGAACCGCCGCATGGGCGATGGCAAATACCTGCTGGCCACGCGCATCGAAGGCCTGCCGTCCTGGACCGTGGGCGAGAAGGTCACCGTCTTCATGAACAAGCCGTCGGCGCGCACGGGGCTGACCAGCCCGGTCGGCCTGGCCCAGGGCAAGCTGACCGGCAGCGGCGCCAAGCTGGCCAATGCCTTCGACAACCGCGGCCTGTTCCAGGGCATGAGCGTGGACCCGGATGTGCTGAGCCCGCTGGAGGCCGAGATGCTGACCCGCAACAGCGGCGCCGTCGATGGCGGCGTGCTGAACCAGCTGGTCAAGCGCGCGGTGCGCGAGCAGTGGATTCAGAAGGGAGTGATGCGTTGATGAACACCTTGCTCAAGTTCCCGCTCGCCGCGCTGTTCGCGGCCGCGTCCCTGGCCCAGGCCGCCGGCCCCCTGCTGCTGACCGAGCACCCGCGCAACCCGCAGCCGCTGCGCTGGGACACGGCCAAGCCCGTCCAGGTCTACACCGACATCGGCCCGCTGACCTTGCGCGACAACGGCAAGGAGTTCCTCGGCAACGCCCAGGCCGACAAGATCACTGCTTTCGCGCTGAAGCAGTGGAGCGATGTGTCGACGTCGACGTGGAAGGCCGTGACCGACCCGGCCAAGTTCAAGAAGTTCAGCCAGGTGCCCAGCATCGGCGTGGACGTGAAGGACGGCGAGACCGCCAAGCGCGTCTATGGCCAGCCCAACGTGGGCGGCATGTACGTCATCTACGACCAGCACGGCCTCGTCATCGAGGAGTTCTTCGGCGTGCCCAAGGACCAGGTGCTGGGCATCGCCTTCGCCGAGATTGCCGAGGACCGCGATGGCGATGGCTACCCCGAGACCATCGTCAAGGCCACGGCCGTCATGAACGGCTATGTCGTGCCGCATGAGCCGGTGCCCGCCGACCAACCCTGGATGCCGCCGCCCGACGTGGACGGCAAGCGCATTGCCGGCGTGTTCACGCACGAGTTCGGCCATGCCATCAACCTGTCGCACTCGCAGGTCAACGGCGCCATGGCCTATTTCAGCGAGCCGGGCTATTACGAGGCCTATCCGGGCGTGCCGGGCTGCGTGCCGGCGCTGCACTCCTGGGCCAGCGCCGATCCATCGGCCAGGCGCATCGACCCCAAGTACATCGAGACGATGTTCCCCTTCATCGACCCGGCCTACCCGGATGCCCAGGGCCGCAACGCCGGCTACGAGCAGAGCACGGTGGACCGCAGCGATGACATGGCGGCGATCTCGGACCTCTATCCGAGCGCGACCTATGCGAAGACGCGCGGCTCCGTCGCCGGCACGCTGTTCCTGAAGGACGGCCGCACCCCCTATGGCGGCATCAACATCGTCGCCCGCAACATTGCCGACCCGCTCGGCGACGCGATCTCCGCGATGAGCGGCGACAAGACCCAGGGCCTGGTTGGCCCCGACGGGCGCTTTCGCATCAACAACCTGAAGCCGGGGCAGAAATACCTGCTGTATCTCGAGGAGATCGTCGCCGGCGGCTACCCGACGACGCCGACGGCCCTGGTCTCGGAGGCCGAGTACTGGAACAGCAACGAGCAGTCCAACGCGGCCAGGGACCGCGCTTGCACGGCCAGCACGATCACGGCCGAGGCCGGCGTCACCAAGACGGCCAACTTCTACTTCAATGGCTACAAGGACGGCGTGCAGTACACGCCGGTCGTCTATGGCTTCCTGGGCAGCATGTCCAAGGACGGCGAGCGCGCGGCGGGCTGGATCGACAACAAGCCCTTTGTCTGGGACGCCAGGACCGGTGTCGAGTGGGCACCCGACGGCGTCGTCGGCGTCAACACCAGCATCACCCGCGACGGCCGCAAGCTCATCGTGCAGGCCGACCTGGACGGCCGCGCCGTCGGCACGGACTGGGAGGGCCTGCCGCTGAAGACCAACTCGGCCACGATCTGGGACACGCGCACCGGCGGCCTGACCGACCTGGGCAGCCTCAACCGCGACCGCTGCGGTGGCAGCAGCCAGATCGGCTACTCCAGCAGCTATGGCTGGGCGCTGGATTCGACCGGACGCACGGCCGTGGGCACCGCCTATGTCGACCGCAACGGTGATGGCAACTGCGAAGGCGGCTGGAGCGGCGACAGCGCCGGTGGTGGGGAAGTCATCCCCTTCATCTGGACATCAGGCCGCGGCATGCGGGCGCTGAGCCTGGAGGGCGTGGACCTGGCCAGCGAGCCCTGGCACCGGGCGCATGCGGTGTCGGCCGACGGCCGCGTCGTGCTGGGCAACAGCAACTTCATGAAGGCCTATGCCTGGATCGACGAGGGCAAGCCCATCGACCTCTACAAGGCCGCCGGCGCCATCGACGCCTATGCGATGACGCCCGACGCCAGCCGCGTCGCGCTGCAGACCGAGAAGGACGGCGTGGTGCTGTGGAATGCCAACAAGGGGACCAAGGCCGGCGCCTTCACCAAGCTCAAGCCCATGCAGTGGTGCGTGGACCTGCCGCTGCTGGGCCTGGACGTGAGTTGCGAAAGCGAGGGCGCGGCGTCCATCCAGCAGCAGTTCGGCCCCATCCCCATCCAGATCAGCGACATCAGCGACGACGGCAAGGTCATGATCGGCTCGGCCGGCATCTGGTTCGGCGGCCTGCACGGCGTGCTGTGGCTGGAGGACCTCGGCTGGATCCAGCTCAGCGACTTCTTCCGCAGCCAGGGCGTGGCCGAGGCCTACCGCTATGGCCTGGACGGCCCGGGCTCGATGAACGCGGCCGGCAACGAGATCGTCGGCGGCATCCCCGGCTACCCGATGAGCTGGTATGTCGACCTGAAGAAGGCCTTCGTCTGCAAGCATGGCAACTCGACGGAGGTCAGCTTCCCGGGCGATTTCATCGATGAAGTGAAGCGTGGCGCGCGCATGGGGCGCTGCGAGCACCTGCGCGCAGCCACTCGCTGAAGAGGCGATGAAGCCCTGTATTTGCGGGCCGAGCGACGGGCCGCTCCCTGGCCGGCCCGCGTTGGCGATGTGCTTGCGGCTCGACGCCGCAAGCATCGCCGTCCCCTCGGGGGGCCGACCGGACTCGCTCGCGTTCAGCGATGCGAGGCCGGGCAAGGGGCTTCATTCAATGCAAGTGCGGTTGCGCCCCTGGGCCTTGGCCTTGTAGAGCAGCTGGTCGGCGCGCTCCAGCGTCTGCGCCAGCGTATCGCCGCGGCGGTGGCCGGTCAGGCCGATGGAGACGGTGATGGCCACCTGCACGCCGCCGTCGATGGCAATGCGCAGGGCGGCGGTCTGCTGGCGCAGCCTCTCCATGCCGGCCACGGCCGGCGGCATCGCGGTCTCGGGCAGCAGCACGAGGAATTCCTCGCCGCCCCAGCGGGCCAGCACGTCGGTGCCGCGCATGGACGTCTGGCCGCCCTGGGCGAAGGCGCGCAAGACGGCGTCGCCGGCGGCGTGGCCATGCTCGTCGTTGACGCGCTTGAAGTGGTCGAGGTCGACGATGGCGACGCAGAACTCGTGCTGGTGGCGCAGCGAGCGAAGCAGTTCCTGGTCCATCAGGGCCTGCATCTGGCGGCGGTTGGGCAGGCCGGTCAGCTCGTCGCGCGTGGCGATGGCCTGCAGCTGGGCCAGCGTGCGCTCCAGTTCCTGGCGCTGCTCGGACAGGCGGCGGCGGATGTGGCCCAACCGGGTCGTCAGCACCGCGCCGGCGGGCAGGACGCAGGCCAGCATCATGAAATGGCCCAGCTCCACGGCCGGCGGGTAGTGCACCGGGTCCACCCAGGCCATGACGCCCATGACCAGACCGAAGACGACCAGCGCGTAGACGCCCATCGCATGGGCATTGCGCGTGCGCAGCTGGAACATGCCGAACATCAGCGTCAGCATCAGCGCGGGGAAGCAGGCGCCGCGCAAGGCGCCCGCCTGGGCATAGGCCAGGGCGGCAGCCGCAATGGCGAAGGCGATCTGTTCGCGGGTCAGCGAGGGGTCGGCAAAGCGCAGCGACCAGCCGCTGCGGATGGCGGCATAGACCAGCACCAGGCCGCCCAGCGACATCACCGTCCAGGGCCACAGCCAGGGTCCGGGGGGCACGCCGCCCACGCGCACCGCGTAGTGCAGCATGGCGACGCTGATGCCCATCAGGGCGACGGCGAGCAGGTTCTGGCGCAGCCGCAGGCGCTGGGCCGGGTCGCTGCCCAGCCACAGGTCGACGAGCTTTGCCAGGGCCATGCCGCAAGCCTAACGCGGCCAAAGGTGGCGGGGTCAGGTTTTTCGCGGTTGCGGGTTCGCACGCTGTAACGGTTTGGCTCAGCCGCCCAGATGACCCAAGGGCAGCACCCCGCTGGCCTTGACCTCGCCCAGCGAGAAGCTGGTGTGGATGTCCTTCACGTTGGGCAGGTTCAGCAGCGTGTCGATGGAGAAGCGCGAGAAGGCGTCCAGGTCGGTGGCCATGACCTGCAGCTCGAAAGTGCCGGCGCCCGAGATGTAGTGGCAGGCGATGACCTCGGGCAGCTGGCGGATGGCGTCTTCCAGCGGCTTGGTGGCGGCACCCGCGCTGCGCTCGGCGTCCACGCGCACGAAGGCCAGCACGCCCAGGCCCAGCTTGCGTCTGTCGATCTCGGCGCGGTAGCCGGTGATATAGCCCTGGTCTTCCAGCCACTTGACGCGCCGCCAGGTCGGCGCGGCCGACAGGCCGATGCGCTGGGCCAGCTCGGCGTTGGACAGGCGGGCGTCCGCCTGCAACTCGGCCAGGATGGCGATGTGGTGGCGGTCGAGGGCCTCGGGGGTTGAGTCTTCGGTGCTCATGGTTTGCCCTGATTGGCGAAGTGGCGATGCAATTCGCACGAATTTTGCATCTTGAAGAAAGGAAATTGCCAGTCGACTCGATTTGGAGCGCAAATGAGAAAGCACTCCTCCCGACCATTTCCCTACACTGCCCGGTCCGGCCATACTGGCCCATGGCCCGCGCGGCCGCCTCACAAGGGCAGGTCGAACGGGTCGCCATCCCAGGAGCTCCCACCGATGAACGCCCCGCTGCCCGAACACATCCTGAAGGCGCTGCAGACCGTCTCCCTGGACGACAAGTACGCCCTCGATTCCGGCCGTGCCTTCATGAGCGGCGTGCAGGCCCTGGTGCGCCTGCCCATGCTGCAGCGCACCCGCGATGCGATGGCCGGGCTGAACACCGCCGGCTTCATCAGTGGCTACCGCGGCTCGCCGCTGGGCACCTATGACCAGGCGCTGTGGGCGGCCAAGAAGCATCTGGCCAAGCAGAACATCGTCTTCCAGCCGGGCGTGAACGAGGAGCTCGGCGCGACGGCCGTCTGGGGCACCCAGCAGCTCGACCTCTTCCCCGAGAAGGCCAAGTTCGACGGCGTCTTCGGCCTCTGGTACGGCAAGGGCCCGGGCGTGGACCGCTGCATCGACGTGTTCAAGCACGCCAACATGGCGGGCACGTCCAAGCACGGCGGCGTCATCGCCATCGCCGGCGACGACCACATCGCCAAGAGCTCGACGGCGGCCCACCAGAGCGACCACGTCTTCAAGGCCGTCGGCTTCCCGACCTTCTTCCCGAGCAGCGTCCAGGACATCCTGGACATGGGCCTGCATGCCTTCGCCATGAGCCGCTTCTCGGGCGTGTGGGCGGGCATGAAGACCATCCAGGAGATCGTCGAGTCGTCGGCTTCGGTCAGCGTCGACCCCGACCGCGTCAACATCATCCTGCCGGAGGATTTCCAGATGCCGGCCGGTGGCCTGCACATCCGCTGGCCGGACCCGCCGCTCGAGCAAGAGTCGCGGATGATGAATTACAAGTGGTATGCCGCCCTGGCCTACATCCGCGCCAACAAGCTGAACTACAACGTCATCGAGGGCAAGAACGACCGCTTCGGCCTCATCACCAGCGGCAAGGCCTTCAACGACACCCGCCAGGCCCTGCACGACCTGGGCCTGGACGACGACACCTGCCGTCGCATCGGCATCCGCCTGCACAAGGTCAACGTGGTGTGGCCGCTGGAAGCGCAGATCACGCGCGACTTCGCCAAGGGCCTGCAGGAGATCCTGGTCGTCGAAGAGAAGCGCCAGATCATCGAATACCAGGTCAAGGAAGAGCTCTACAACTGGCGCTCGGACGTGCGCCCCAATGTGCTCGGCAAGTTCGACGCCGGTGACGGCGGCGAAGGCGGCGAGTGGAGCGTGCCCAACCCCAGCAACCACTGGCTGCTGCGCCCGCAGGCCGACCTGACGCCGGCCATCATTGCCCGCGCCATCGCCAAGCGCCTGAAGAAGCTGGGCGTGGACAGCGACATCGTGGCCCGCCTGGATGCCCGCCTGGCCATCATCGACGCCAAGGAAAACGCGCTGCTGGCCGAGACCCAGACCGCCGGCGGCGCCGACCGCACGCCCTGGTTCTGCTCGGGCTGCCCGCACAACACCTCGACGCGCGTGCCGGAAGGCTCGCGTGCCGTCGGCGGCATCGGCTGCCACTACATGGTCACGTGGATGCCCGGCCGCAACACGGCCACCTTCACGCAGATGGGCGGCGAGGGCGTGCCCTGGACGGGCCAGGCGCCGTTCACCGACGAGAAGCACATCTTCTCCAACCTCGGTGACGGCACCTACTTCCACAGCGGCAGCCTGGCCATCCGCCAGAGCATCGCCTCGGGCGTCAACATCACCTACAAGATCCTCTACAACGACGCCGTCGCGATGACCGGTGGCCAGACCGTGGGCGAGCGACCCGAGGGCCACACGGTGCTGCAGATCATGAACAGCGTGATCTCGGAAGGCGTGAAGAAGCTGGTCATCGTCACCGACGAGCCGGCCAAGTACGAGGGCGTGGCCCTGGCGCCCGGCGTCACCGTGCATCACCGCGACGAACTGGACGACATCCAGCGCCAGTTCCGCGAGATCGAAGGCACGACGGCCATCATCTACGACCAGACCTGCGCCACCGAGAAGCGCCGCCGCCGCAAGCGCGGCAAGATGGTCGACCCGGCCAAGCGCGTCGTCATCAACGAGCTGGTCTGCGAAGGCTGCGGCGACTGCTCCGTGCAGTCGAACTGCCTGTCCATCGAGCCGCTGGAGACCGATTTCGGCCGCAAGCGCCAGATCAACCAGAACACCTGCAACAAGGACTACTCCTGCGTGAAGGGCTTCTGCCCCAGCTTCGTCACCGTCGAAGGTGGCGAGCTGAAGAAGCCCAAGAAGGAAAGCCGCAAGAGCCCCTTCGACGCGGCGCTGCCGCAGTTGCCGCTGCCCGTCATCCCGAACGCCGAAGAGGCCTGGGGCATCGTCGTCGGCGGCGTCGGCGGCACGGGCGTCATCACCATCGGCCAATTGCTGGGCATGGCGGCCCACCTGGAAGGCAAGGGCGTCATCACCCAGGACGCCGCCGGCCTGGCCCAGAAGGGCGGCGCGACCTGGAGCCACATCCAGATCGCCAACACGCCCGAGGCCATTTTCTGTACCAAGGTGGGTACGGCCGAGGCCGACCTCGTCATCGCCTGCGATGCCATCGTCGCCGCCAACAAGGCCACGCTGGCCGTCATGCGCGAGGGCCGCACCTATGTGGCGCTGAACACGCATGGCTCGCCGACGGCGACGCTGGTCAACGACGCCAATTGGAGCTTCCCGGGCGCCGCCTGCGAGCAGGCCGTGGGCAACGCGGTGGGCCGCGACCACCTGGGCTCCTTCGACGCCGAGGAAGTGGCGGTGAAGCTGGTGGGCGATTCGCTCTACACCAACCCGCTGATGCTGGGCTATGCCTGGCAGCAGGGCCGCATCCCGCTGAGCTATGACGCGCTGATGCGCGCCATCGAGCTCAACGGCGTGCAGATCGACAACAACAAGATCGCCTTCGAATGGGGCCGTCGCTGCGCCCATGACCTGAAGAGCGTGCAGTCGCTGTACGCGGCTCAGGCCGTCATCCAGCTTGTCAAGCGCCAGAGCGTCGACGAGATGGTCGCCAAGCGCGTCGACTTCCTGACGGGCTACCAGAACGCCGCCTATGCGGCCGAGTACAAGGCCTTCGTCGACAAGGTGCGCGCTGCCGAAGCCAAGCTGGGCAGCAAGACCACGCTGACCGAAGCCGTGGCCCGCTATCTGTTCAAGCTGATGGCCTACAAGGACGAGTACGAAGTCGCCCGCCTGCACACCGACGCCGCCTTTATCAACAAGGTCGCCGGCATGTTCGAAGGCGACTACAAGCTGGTCCACCACCTCGCGCCGCCGCTGTTGGCCAAGAAGAACGCCAAGGGCGAACTGGTCAAGAAGCCCTTCGGCGGCTGGGTGCGTCCGGCCTTTGCGGCCTTGGCCCGGATGAAGGGCCTGCGCGGCACGGCCTTCGACATCTTCGGCCACACGGCCGAGCGCAAGATGGAACGCCGCTGGATCGGCGACTACCGCGCCGGTGTCGACAAGGCCCTGGCCGGCCTGACGGCCGACTCACTCGCCACCGCCGTCGAACTGGCCCGCGTGCCGGAAGACATCCGTGGCTACGGCCATGTGAAGGAGCGCCACGAGAAGGCCGCCAAGGCCAAGTGGGACGCGCTGCTGGCCAAGGTCTGATCTCGCGCCGGCCCGCACGACGACTTGCGGGCCGAGCGACGGGCCGCTCCCTAGCCGGCCCGCGTTAGGCGATGTGCTTGCGGCTCAATGCCGCAAGCATCGCCGTCCCCTCGGGGGACCGGCCAAGGTACTCCTTGGACGAGGGGCTTCATCTCAGGGCCTGAGGGTCGAGTGCTGCAGCACGATGAGCCAGCGGCCCTCGACGCGCCGGTAGGCAAAGCTGTAGCGGGCCGGTTTCTCCCTCGTCACGCCGCCCACCTGCTCGCTGAGCTCGTATTCGCCTGAACGCACCGCCGTGTCGCCGAAGAACTGCAGGTTGCCGATCATCCAGCGCATGCGCGCCGTCGGCCGCTGCGCCATCTGGTCGAAGAACTCCGGCAGCGCCACGCCGTCCAGCGGCACGGCCGTGTACTCGTCGTCGGTGATCAGGGCGCCGGGGGCGTAGAGCTGCTGCAGGCGGCGCGGGTCGCGGGCGTTGTAGGCGTCCTTCCAGTGCTCCAACGCCAGCATCAGGTCATTGACGCAGTGGCTTGCCGGGTCGTCGCAGCCACGCGGGGCCGACACCGTCACCTTCGGCGTCGACGTGCAGCCGCTGCCCAGCCCCATCAGCAGCAGCAGGCAGGCGGCGGCGAGCGGCCGGCGCAGCTTGTTGATCCTTGCCATCTCGAGTCTCCCTGGTCGTGGGGAGGATTGTGGGACGGCGCGTTGCAGGCTCGAGCCGCGAAGCCGTGAATCCTCCCCTGCGGGGCAATCCCTGAAGAAATCCCACTTGGGGCCTGCCTAGACTGCGGCCTGATTCACAGGGGGAAATCCATGAAGAAGAACATCGCACGCGGCCTGCTGGCCGCGTCGGCCTTGCTGCTGGGCCTGAGCATCCAGGCGGCCGACGCACCCGAGAACCCGGCCTGGACCGCGGCCAAGGCGGCCGCCAAGGCCGGTCCCGCCGACATCGCGATCGCCGGACAGGCCACGCTGCACCTGCCGGCCGACCGGGTCTTCATTCCCCAGCCTCAGGCGGGCAAGCTGCTGACGGCGATGGGCAATCCGGGCGAGCACACCGAACTGGCCGGGCTGATCTTCCCCAAGGGCGAGGAGCAATGGTTCGCGACGCTGCGCTATATCGCGTCCGGCTATGTGAAGGACGGTGACGCCAAGGAATGGAAGGCCGACGACCTGCTGGCCAGCTACAAGGAAGGCACCGAGGCGGGCAATGAGGAGCGCAAGAAGATGGGCGTGCCGGCGCTGGAGATCACCGGCTGGGCGGAGGTGCCCGCTTATGAGGCCACGACCCACCGCCTCGTCTGGGCTATGAGTTCCAGGGAAAAGGGCGCGCCGGCCGATGCGGGGCAGGGCGTCAACTACAACACCTATGCGTTGGGCCGCGAGGGTTATCTGAGCCTGAACTTCGTGACCGACCTGAAGGAGCTGCCGGCCCAGAAGCCCGATGCCAAGGCCCTGCTCGGGGCGCTGGAGTTCGACAGCGGCAAGCGTTACGAGGATTTCAACGAGGCCACGGACCATGTCGCCGAGTACGGCCTCGCGGCCCTCGTGCTGGGCGTGGGTGCCAAGAAGCTCGGCCTGTTTGCCGTCATCCTGGCTTTCGCCGCCAAATTTGCGAAGGTCATCTTCATCGCCGTCATCGGTATCGGCGCGGCCCTGACCAAGTTCCTCAAGCGCGACAAGACCCAGGCCTGAACGCTTGCCCTGAAACGGGGCGGTGCTTCGCGGCGCACGCAGGATGGCCGGCCTAGACTGCACCGCCATGTTGAGCCGCCGCCCCTTCATCGCCCTGCCGCTGGCCCTCGCTGCGGGTGCCGCGGCCGCGGGCGAAGCGCTGCGCACGGTGGCGCAGTCGGGCATGAACCTGAAGTTCAACTTCAGTGGCGAAGGTCCGCCGGGTTTCTGCATCGACTACATCCAGGCCCTGCAGCGCATCGACCCCGGCCTGCAGTTCAGCGGCCTCGACGACGCGCTGCCGCTGACGCGCATCGAGGGCGACCTCGCCGCCGAGCGCATCGATCTCTTCTTCGCACTGCTGAAGACACGCGAGCGCGCCGCGCGGTTCCGCTTTGTCGAGGTGCCGGCCCTGTACAACGTGCGCCACCAGGTCGCCGTCCGCGCCGATGACCCGATCAGCGTGCGCACCTTCGACGACATCCGCGCGCTCGGGCCCCGGGGCGTCATCCTGGCCACCCGCTCGACGGGCTACCCAAACTTCCTGGCCGACCAGCCGGGGCTCATCGTCGATACCGGCGCCTCCGACAACCTGCGCAATCTGCGCAAGCTGATCAATGGGCGCGGCCGCTTCTTCTACCAATCCGACGCGACCTTGCGCCATCTCATCGAGGCTGAGGGCCTGCAGGGCAGTGTGCGCATCCTGCCGACCGTCTTTCACGCGGACTCGCAGTTGCTGGCCCACTCACCCGGCCTGGCTCCGGAGCGGTTGGCGCGCGTCGTCGCGGCCATGCGCGCGCTGGAGATCAACGGCATGGCGGCGCGACTGCGCACGAGCTACGGGCTGCTGTGAAGGCGCAGCAGCTCTGGCCCGGCCTGCTGCTCGCGGTGCTGGGCGCCATCGGTTTTTCCGGCAAGGCCATCATCGTCAAGCTGGCCTACCGCCATGGCGTCGACGCGGTGACGCTGCTGATGTGGCGCATGCTCCTGGCCCTGCCGTTCTTTCTCGCCATGGCCTGGTGGGCCGGCCGCGGCAAGCCTGCGTTGACGCGCCAGGACTGGCGCGACATCGCGGTGCTGGGCTTCACCGGCTACTACCTCGCGAGCTATCTCGACTTCGCCGGCCTGGCCTATATCAGCGCCAGCCTCGAGCGCCTCATCCTCTATCTGAACCCGACGCTGGTGCTGCTGATCTCCGTCGTCTTCTTCCACCACAAGCTGCAGGCGCGCCAGGTGGTCGCGCTGGCCATCAGCTATGCGGGCGTCGTCGCGGTGTTCGCGCATGAGCTGAGCTTCGAGGGCGCCAACACGGCCATAGGCGCGGCCCTGGTGTTCGCCAGCGCCGTCAGCTATGCCGTCTACCTGGCCCTGTCCGGCAAGGTCGTGCAGCGTCTGGGCTCGATGCGCCTGGCCGGCCTGGCCAGCAGCGTGGCCTGTGCACTGTGCATCGCCCAGTTTGCCGTGCTCAAGCCCATGTCTGCCTTCATCGTGCCCGAGCCGGTGATGTGGCTGTCGCTGCTGAACGCCACCGCCTGCACGGTGGCGCCGGTGCTGATGGTGATGCTCGCCATCGCCCGCATCGGCGCGCCGCTGTCGTCGCAGGTCGGCATGGTGGGGCCCATGAGCACCATCGTGATGGGCGTCTTCATCCTCGGTGAGGCGATGAATGCCTGGATCGTGTTCGGCACGGCGCTGGTGATGGTCGGCGTCTTCCTCGTCACCGCCCGTAAAGGTAACCCGGCAGCCACAGCGTCATCTGCGGCCACACGTACATGAACACCATGCACAGGATGACGATGAGCATGTAGGGCATCATCCCCGCGAAGATCTGGTTCAGCGTCACGTGCGGTGGGCTGACGCCCTTCAGATAGAAGGCCGACATGGCCACCGGCGGGCTCAGGAAGGCGGCCTGCAGGTTCACGAAGACCAGCACGCCCCACAGCATGGGGTCGATCTGGAAGTGGGCCAGCAGGGGCAGGAAGATGGGCACGAAGATGACGATGATCTCCGTCCATTCCAGCGGCCAGCCCAGCACGAAGATGATGGCCTGGGACAGCAGCATGAACTGCAGCGGCGTCAGGTTCATGCCCATCACCCACTGCTCCACCAGGGCCTGGCCGCCGAGCAGGGCGAACACCGCCGAGAACAGGGCCGAGCCGACGAAGAGCCAGCAGACCATGGCCGTCGTCTTGGCGGTCAGGAAGACGGCCTCCTGGATCTTCTTGAGGCTCAGCGTGCCGGCCTGCCAGGCCATCAGGAAGGCGCCGGCCGCGCCGACGGCCGCGGACTCGGTCGCCGTCGTGATGCCGAACAGGATGACGCCCAGCACCACCAGGGTCAGGATGCCCAGCGGCATCACCGACGACACCAGCATGTTGAGGATCTCGTACTGCTCGGCGTCGAAGCGCCAGTAGTACCAGGCCAGCAGCAGGGCCGTCAGCACGCAGACGACGGTGAAGCCGGTGTAGAAGCTCTGCGGCACGGCCTCCGCATGCGGCGCGGCGGCGGTGCCGTCCATGCGCTCCAGGCCGCCGGACTCGGGCTTGGCGCCGGGCTCCTTCAGCGCGCCGGGCGGCTCGCTCAAGCCACCGCTGGAACCCGGGGGCTCGGACAGGCCGCTGCTCGCACCGGGCGGTTCCGCCAGGCCACCGCCACTGGCGCTGGGTGGCTCGGCCAGCCCGCCGCTGTTGCTGCTCGGCGGCGCCGACAGCGAAGCCGGCGCAGGCGCGCTGACCTCGGTCCTCTGCGTGTAGATGGTGACGTACCACCAGGTGCTGCCCAGGCAGACCAGGGCCAGCCAGACCGGCACCAGGGCGCGCAGCAGACCCAACACCAGCTTGGGCCAGCTCATGGTGGCGCCGGCCGGCGCCAGCACCGCCTTGCACAGGGCCCACAGCATGCGGGGCGAATAGCGTTCGGCCAGCGCAGCCACGGGAGCCGAGATGGGAGCGCGCTGCTGCTCCGGCGGCAGCTGCGGCGCGACCTTGGGGTTGATCAGCGCCCAGCCGATCACATAGACGAGATACAGGAAGGCCAGGAAGAAGCCCGGGAACATCGCCGCCGCGTAGAGCTTGACGACGGACTGCCCGGCCACGGCCGCGTAGACGATGATCATCACGGACGGCGGAATCAGGATGCCCAGGGTGCCGCCGGCCGTGATGACGCCCGAGGCCAGGCGCACGTCATAGCCGGCCTTCAGCATGGGCCGCATCGCGATGACGCCCATCAGCACGACGACGGCGCCGACCAGGCCGCTGGCGATGCCCCAGAAGGTGCAGATGACCAGGGTGGTCACGGCCAGGGACCCCGGCAGGCGGCGGAAGGCCAGCTGCACGCTGTGGAACATGCGGTCCACCAGCGCCCCTCTCTCCATGATGTAGCCCATCAGCACGAAGAGCGGAATGGACAGCAGGGTGTCGTTGTTCATCGCGCCGAAGGCGCGCTGCACCATCAGGTCGAAGATGCGGTTGTCCAGCCAGGGCTGGCCGGGGTCGTAGAAGGCGACGAAGCCGAACAGCATGCCCAGGCCCATCAGCGTGAAGGCCGTCGGGAAGCCGAGCAGGATGACGACGACGATGAGGCTGAGCATCGTCAGGCCGAGTGCGGCATCGGTCATCAGCTTCCTCCACCCAGGCGCTGGCGCGCCGCTTCGTCGATGTGCTTGGCGCTGGCGATGGCTTCGCGCGCCGCTTCTTCGTCGACATGCTCGCTGGCGGCCAGCTGCTGCTCGACGACGTCGATCTCCTTGGCGTCCTTGAGCCTTTCCGTCCAGGCGCCGGTGCGCAGGCAGACGACGCAGCGCAGCATCTCGGACAGGCCCTGCATCAGCACCAGGGCGCCGGCGATGGGGATCATGAGCTTGAAGGGATAGACGGGCAGCGGTGTCGCGTTGAAGGTGGTTTCGCGGATGCGCAGCGAGTCGCCGAAATAGGTCCAGCCGCTCCAGGTCAGGGCCGCGACGCCGGGCAGGAAGAAGGCGATGTAGAGCACCAGGTCCAGCGCGGCCTGGGTGCGCGGCTTCATGCTGCCGTAGAGGAAGTCGCCGCGCACATGGCCGTCATGGGCCAGCGCGTAGGCGCCACCCATCATGAAGAGGGTGCCGTAGAGCATGTTGCTGGCGTCGAAGACCCAGGCCGTCGGCATGTTCAGTGCATAGCGCTTGAACACCTCGACGACGACCAGCAGCATCAGCGCGACGATCAGCCACGCGAAGGCCTTGCCGACCCAGGTGCTGATGCCCTCGGCCGTATGAAGAATCTTCTGCACAGACATTCAAGCCCCCGAAAAAGGACACCGTGTCCAGCTACCCAGCGAAGCCGGTGGATCCGGCTTTGCCGGTCCACCTGGCTTGCCCCCTTGAGGGGGCGGCCGTCAGGCCGTAGGGGGTGGGCTATTTCCTGAAGTAGTGATTCCAGGCCATCTTGAAGTCGACGAGGTAGTCGTTCTGCCACTGGCCGGCGCGCTGTGCGAAGGCGCGCTGGCTGTCCAGCACCTTCTTGAACAGCGGGTTCTCGGCCGACTTCTTGGCGATCACCTTGTCCCAGGCGTCGAGCTGGTTGCGCAGGATGGCGTCGGGCGTCTTGTAGAAGGCCACGCCGGCCTTCTTCATCTCGGCATAGTCCTTGGAGTTGCGGTCGATGGCCTTCCAGCTCATGTCGGCGCTGGACGCCTGCACCGCGTAGTCGATGATCTTCTTCAGCTCCGCCGGCAGCGCGTTGTACTTGGCCTTATTGAACAGGATCTCGAACTGCTCGGTGCTCTGGTGGAAGCTCTGCAGCATGCAGTTCTTGGCCACGTCGGGGAAGCCCAGCACGCGGTCGCTCGAGGCGTTGTTGAACTCGGCCGCGTCGATGAGGCCGCGGTCCAGGGCCGGCACGATCTCGGCGCCGGGCAGCGGGTTCACGGCGGCGCCCTGCTCGGTGTAGAGGTCCACCGCCAGGCCGACGGTGCGGAACTTGACACCCTTCATCTGGTCCAGGTTGGCCACCGGCTTCTTGAACCAGCCATAGGGCTGGGTGGGCATGGGGCCGTAGAGGAAGGACACGACCTCCATGCTGATGGATTTGTAGATTTCCTCCAGCAGGTCCTCGCCGCCGCCATAGTTGTGCCAGGACAGCAGCATGTTGGGATCCATGCCGAAGCCCGGGCCCGAACCCCACAGGGCCAGGGCCGAGTTCTTGCCGTAGTGGTAGGCCACCACGCCATGGCCGCCGTCCAGCGTGCCCTTGTTGACCGCTTCCAGCAACTGGAAGGCCGGCACCACCGAGCCCGAGGGCAGCACCTCGATCTTGAGGCGGCCGCCGGCCATGTCGTTGACCTTCTTGGCGAAGTCGTTGGCGTACTCGTGGAAGATGTCTTTCGCGGGCCAGGTCGACTGGAAGCGCAGGTTGACGGTCTGCGCGGTCGAGATCATGGGAGCTGCCAGAGCGGCGCCCCCGGCCGTCGTGGCTGCGGCCGTCTTGATGAAGCGGCGGCGCGCGCTGGGTTTCTGGGTCATGGGCTAGTCTCCATCGATGGTGTTGGAATGCGCCTCGAACAGAACCTGCGGCCGGCGCTGGCCGCTGCCTGACTGTCTGGCTGCACGGCAGCGCCGCGCAACTGGGTCAAACCCACGGGATTGCACGGAACACCCCAGGGCTGTTCAAAATCGCTGAACATTGGCGTCAACGCCGATGAACCGCTCCCCGGTCTGCCGGGAACACACTGCGAGTCCTATGAGCCCTGCCACCCGCTACACCCCCGTCGCCATCGCCTTGCACTGGCTGCTGGCCCTGGCCATCGTCGGCGCCTTCGGTGTCGGGCTCTACATGACCAGCCTGCCGTTCTCGCCGGCGCGGCTCAAGCTTTACAACTGGCACAAATGGGCCGGCGTCACCATCCTGACCCTGTCGGCCCTGCGCCTGCTGTGGCGCCTGACGCACCGTCCGCCCGCCGACATCCCCATGCCCGCCTGGCAGCTGCGCGCCGCCCATGTGACGCACAACCTGCTCTATGTGCTGTTCTTCGCCGTGCCGCTGGCCGGCTGGGCCTACAGCTCGGCGGCGGGCTTCCCCATCGTCTGGTTCGGCGTGCTGCCCCTGCCTGACTTCGTGCCCAAGGACAAGGAACTCGCCGAGACGCTGAAGCTGGTGCACCGCTTTGCCGCCTATGGTCTGGCCCTGCTGGTCGCCGGCCATGTCGGCGCCGCCCTCAAGCACCATTTCATCGACCGCGACGGCCTGCTCGCCCGCATGGGCCCGGGTCGCAACTGAACCGCGCCTGAAGAAAGGAACCCATGAAACGACTGCTCTCCGCCCTGCTGATCGCCACCAGCGCCCTGGCCGCCCACGCTGCCACGCTGCAACCCGAGAAGAGCGATCTCAGCTTCACCTTCAAGCAGATGGGCGTGCCGGTGGACGGCAAGTTCAAGAAGTTCGAAGCCCAGTTGGACTTCGACGCCAAGAAGCCCGAAGCCGGCAAGATCGCCTTCACGGTGGACCTGGGCAGCGTGTCCCTGGGCGACGCCAGCTTCGACGCCGAAGTCGCCAAGACGCCCTGGTTCGACACCAAGCGCAACGGCAAGGCCACATTCGTGTCCAGCGGCATCAAGGCCACCGGCCCCGGCAAATACGACGTGGCCGGCAAGCTGACCATCAAGGGCGCCGCCCGCGACGTGGTCGTGCCCATCACCCTCGCCTCGGGCGTGGCCAGTGGCAGCGTGGCCATCAAGCGCCTGGATTTCAAGATCGGTGACGGCGAATGGGCCGACACCTCCATGGTCGCCAACGATGTGACCGTCAAGTTCAAGCTGGCCTTCTCTGGCATCTAGGCTGGCCTGTAACCTTCCACCCCTCTCTTCCCACCCCCCGGAGACCCTCCCGATGAAGCAAGCCCTGCTGATCACCGCCCTGCTGGCCGCCGCCGGCGCCGCTCAGGCCCAGAGCGCCACCTACGCCATTGACCCCAGCCACACGGCGGTCACCTTCGAAGCCAAGCACTTCGGCACCAGCACGCTGCGTGGCCGCTGGGACAAGAAGGAAGGCACGGTCACGCTGGACAAGGCCGCCAAGACCGGCAAGGTCGAGTTCACCATCGACATGGCCTCCATCTCCACCGGCACCGTGCCTTTCGACGGCCACCTGAAGAGCAAGGACTTCTTTGCGGTCGAGGAGTTCCCGACGGCCAAGTTCGTCGGCGACAAGTTCACCTTCAACGGCGACAAGGTCACCAGCGTCTCCGGCGAGCTGACGCTGCGCGGCAAGACCAACCCCGTCACGCTGACGGCCACCGGCTTCAACTGCTACGACAACGCGCGCCTGAAGCGCGAGGTCTGCGGCGGCGACTTCGAGACCACGATCCAGCGCAGCCAGTGGGGCATCACCTATGCACTGCCGGCTGTCACGCCCGATGCCATCCGCCTGCTGATCGAGGTCGAGGCCATCAAGCAGTAATTCGCTGCCGACGCCCTTGAGAAGCCCGCCCCCGGCGGGCTTTTTGCCGTGTGATCCGTGAACTATTGCCGGGGCCGTCACCGCCCTGTCACACCAGGCCCGACGGCCTGTCGCGCGCCCATGCAGTTCGTCCCCCAGCCCGGCCGGAGCGTCGCTTCCGCCCCACAGGGCCTTGAGCCCCTCTTTACAGTGGCTCCCAACGACAGACCCCGGCCATGACTCCCTCCTTCTCCCCCAGCCCCCAGCAAAAGCTCTGGATCGAGCGTTGGCAGCGTTTTTCCAGCACCGTGGTGCGCTATTTCCACATCTATGCCGGCTGGCTGGTCGGCATCAGCTGGAAGCGCTTCGTGCTGCTGGCGCTGGCGCTGATGATCGGCGTCAATGTGCTGAAGAACCTGCCGCCCTTCACCTGGCGCATCAGCGAGCAGGTCGAGGACCATGACCACGGCGCCGCCCGCCGCAAGGCCAAGCTCGAGGTCGAGGCCAAGAAGGCCGCCGAGTACGCCCGCAAGGTGGCCGAGCAGGCGGAAAAGGCCGAAAAGGGCGAATCCGGCAAGGGCGGTGTCCGCTACGAGGTCAAGATCGACGAGAAGGGCGTGCGCATCCAGCCGGTGCGCCCGGCCTCCGCGGCCAGCGCCGTCGACGACAGCGGCGAGCCCAAGGCCGACGAAGCCCCGGCCATCGCCATCGACTTCCCCAAGAGCGCCCGTCCCGAGGACATCCGCGACGCCATCGACCAGGCCAAGGAGCAGCTCAGCCAGCTCAAGCACGAGGCCGAGGAGGTCAAGGAGGCCCGCGAGGCCGCCGCTCAGGCCCAGGCCGCCCTGCAGGAGGCCGTCGAGGAAGTGGCCAACGCCCAGGGCCGCAAGCGCGTCACCGTGGTGCATGCCGGCGACTCGCTGGTCGACCTGGCCGTGCTGTGGATCCTGGCTTCGGCCGTCATCAAGGCCATGTACAAGGGCCGCATCCAGGCCGAGGTCAAGGCTGCCCAGGCCGCCGAGAACGCCGAGAGCGAGGCGCTGAAGCGCCAGGTCATCGAGGCCCGCATGGCCGCCATGCAGGCCCAGGTCGAGCCCCACTTCCTGTTCAACACGCTGGCCAGCATCGACCACCTCATCGAGGTCGACCCGCCGCGCGCCAGCCAGATGCAGAAGAACCTGATCGCCCTGCTGCGCGCCTCCATGCCGACGATGCGCGAGGCCAACGCCACCGCGGTGCGCGACCTGGGCCGTGAGCTGGCCGTCATCCGGCCCTATCTCGAGATCCTGAAGATGCGCATGGAAGAGCGCCTGCAGACCGAGATCGACGTGCCCGAGGGCCTGCTGTCCGCCGAATTCCCGCCCATGATGATCCAGGGCCTGGTCGAGAACGCCATCAAGCATGGCCTGGAGCCCAAGGCCGAGGGCGGCAGCCTCAAGGTCAAGGCCGAGATCGTGCACGGCAAGCTCGCCGTCACGGTGGCCGACACGGGCCTGGGCTTCGGCCGCGCCGCCACCAGCGGCACCGGCGTGGGCCTGGCCAATATCCGCGAACGCCTGCAACTGCTGCATGGCAGCAAGGCCAGCGTCACCGTCACCGAGAACCAACCCAGTGGCACGGTCGTCACCATCACCGTGCCCTATCGCAGCCGCAACGACGAAGGAGCCGCAGCATGAAGACCTTGTTCAAGATCCTGTTCATCGGCACAGCGCTGATGGTCCTGATGGCCATGTTTGGCGGCTTCGCGCTGCTCAACCACCATGGCTCCGACATGCACATCGTGCTGGGCGACGAGGACCTCTTCTTCGGCGGCGGCGACGTCGGCGACTGGCTGGGAGCGACCATCGGCCTCTTCGTCGCCGGCATCATCTGCGTCATCGTCGTGCCCCTGGTGCTGCTGCTCGGCGTGGCCCTGCCCCTGCTCATCGTCGGCGGCGTCATCGCCGTGGTGTTGGCCGGCCTGCTGGGCGTGGGCGCCGTGCTCGGCTCGCCGCTGATCCTGCTCGGCCTGCTGTTCTTCGTCGTGCTGCGCAACCGCAGCCGCGCCAACGCGGCCAAGTCGACACCGGTCTGACGGCAGCCGATCTGATCTAGCATCGTCGGCTATGAGCAATGCACCCATCCGGGCCGTCCTGGCCGACGACGAAAGACTGATGCGCGAGCAGCTTCGCGCCCGATTGACCGAGGTCTGGCCCGAGCTGGACATCGTGGCCGAGGCCAAGAACGGCCTGGAAGCCGTCGAGCTGACCAAGGAGCACAAGCCCGACCTGGTCTTCCTCGACATCCGCATGCCCGGCCTGACCGGCGTAGAGGCCGCCCGCCAGATCGCCCAGTTGGGGGATGAGGGCTCGGAAGACGACGACTGGCTGGTGCCCGAGATCGTCTTCATCACCGCCTACGACCAGTACGCCGTCGAGGCCTTCGAGCAGGGCGTGGCCGACTATGTGCTGAAGCCCGCCGAGCGCGACCGCCTGCAGCTGACCGTGGCGCGCATCAAGAAGCGCCTGGCCCAGCGCGAGGCGCCCTCCAGCGACTTCAGCGACAGTGCCCCCGTGCCGCTGCAGCAGCTGCTGCACAAGCTGTCGGGCCAGATGAACCCGTCCGCCAAGCCGGCCTATCTGCAATGGATCCAGGCCACCGTCGGCCAGGCCATCCAGATGATCCCGGTCGAGGACGTGCTGTTCTTCATCAGCGACGAGAAGTACACCCGCGTGCAGACGGCCAAGATCGAGGCCCTGATCCGCAAGCCCATCAAGGAGCTGGTGGACGAACTGGACCCGCAGGTCTTCTGGCAGATCCATCGCTCGACGCTGGTCAACGCCCGCGCCATCGACGGCATCACCCGCGACTTCCGCGGCCGCCAGCTGGTGGGGGTGCGCGGCCTGACCGAGAAGCTCGAAGTCAGCCGCAGCTACACGCACCTGTTCAAGGGCATGTGATGCGGCGCCGCCGTGCGCTGATCGCACCGCTGCTGGCCCTGCCGGCGCTGCCATCGGCGGCCGGCCTCATCGACTGGATGAACGGCGTCAAGCTTGGCAGCACGCTGCCCGCGCACGACGCCGTCTACCTGAACACGCCCCCAGCCGAATCGCCCCGGCTCACGCTGATCGACTTCTGGGCCACCTGGTGCGCCCCCTGCATCACCGCGATTCCCGCTCTCAACGAGCGCCAGCAACGCTTCGAGGCGCGAGGCCTGAGCGTCATCGGGCTGTCGAGCGAGCCGATCGAGAAGGTCAAGCCCTTCCTCGCGCGGCACGAGGTCCGCTACGCGATAGGCGCCGGAGGATCGAAGCCGCTGCAGACGCAGCTAGGCATCAAGGCCCTGCCCTACGCATTGCTGCTCGGCGCCGACGGCAAGGTGCTGTGGCGCGGCCAGCCCGGCGAGCTGGCGGACGAGCTGCTCATCAAGCAGCTCGCCTGAGCCCGCAGGCGATGTGCGAGCGGCCCGATGCCGCTTGCATTGCCCTGCCCTCGGGGGACCGGCCAGGCTTGCACGCGTCCTGCGCGGCAAGACTGGGCGAGGGGCACCTACTTCTCTACGAACGCGCGCTCGATGACGTAGTCGCCCGGCGTCGTCGTGCTGCCTTCCTTGAAACCGCGGATCTCCAGCATCTCCTGCATGTCCTTCAGCAGGGCCGGGCTGCCGCACAGCATGATGCGGTCGGTCTCGGGGTTCAGCGGCGGCAGGCCCAGGTCGGCCTGCAGCTTGCCCGTCTGGATCAGGTCGGTGATGCGGCCCATGTTCTTGTAGGGCTCGCGCGTGACAGTCGGGTAGTAGAGCAGCTGCTCGCTGGCGAATTCGCCCAGGAACTCGTGCTGGTGCAGGTCGACGGTGAGGTGGTCGTGATAGGCCAGCTCGTTCACATGGCGCACGCCGTGCACGACGACGACCTTCTCGAACCGCTCATAGGTCTCGGGGTCGCGCGCGACGCTGATGAAGGGCGCCAGGCCCGTGCCGCTGCCCAGCAGATACAGGTTCTTGCCCGGCAGCAGGTAGTCGATCAGCAGCGTGCCCGTGGGCTTGCGGCCGACGATGATCTTGTCGCCCGGCTTGATGTGCTGCAGCTTGGAGGTCAGCGGGCCGTCCGGCACCTTGATGCTGAGGAACTCCAGCTGCTCTTCATAGTTGGCGCTGACGATGCTGTAGGCGCGCAGCAGTGGCTTGCCCGTCTCGGTCTTGAGGCCGATCATCGTGAAGTGGCCGTTGGAAAAACGCAGGGCCTGGTCGCGCGTCGTCGTGAAGCTGAACAGGCGGTCGGTCCAGTGGTGGACGGTCAGGACGGTCTCTTCGTGGAAAGCACTCATGGCAGGGGAGTTTGGCAGGTCAACACCCCGATTTTCGCCTCGAGTTGACTACCCTTTGTCGCCTGGGGGTCAGATAGGGGGCTTCGCGCCTCTCCCGGCCGCTCTCTTTCGTGGCGAAAGCTCGGTGCCCGCGCTCAGGCCCGGCGTGGCGTCAGCACCGGCGCGATCGAGCGCGCGAGGTCGTCCAGCAGCACCTCGATAGGCCCAGAGCCGGCCGCCGCCCATTCGGCCGCCGTGCGCCTGTCGGTGCCCTTGATGCGGTATTTGCGGGTCCAGACCGGCGTGTCGCTGCCCGCGGCGTAGATGCTGGCCTGCGCCACCAGCACCAGTCCCGTGGGCTTGCCTTCGGGGGCGCGCACCATGCGCAGGTCCGCCAGCGCCACGTTGAGCCGGTAGGCGGGCTGCGCAGCGGCCGCCGCCTCGGCGTCTGCTGCCGCCACGGGTGTCGCCGCCGGCTGCCCTGACTTCGCGGCCCATTCGCTTGCGCGCAGCTTGAGCAGCAGGACCAGCCGCTGCTGCGACGCCACCGTGTCCAGCTGCGCGGCCAGCTCGGGCGGCGCCAGCTCGGTGTTGCGCGTGACCGAGCCGCCGACGATGCCGCTGGCGACGGCCCCGGTCGTCACCGTGGTGGGGGCCAGGGTCAGGGCGCAGGCGGGGAGGGCGTAGGGGACGACGGCCGCGCAGATGAGGGCGCCGGCCGCGAAGCCGCCGAGGCCGCCCTTCATGGCGCTGGAGGCGACGACGTCGCCCTTGGTGCGGTCCGCCGGCTGCGCGGCGCCTTCCGTGGGCTCCAGGATGGCCAGCGTGCGGTAGTCCACGTCGCTGGGGCGGTGGGCGCAGGCGCCCAACATCAGGCTGAGCAGCAAGGTGCAGGCCCTGGAAGCTGGCGTCATTCGTGTCTCCCTGTGTTGTCCGCGTATTCTGCGGCGGCTACGAGCCGGGTGACGCGCCTTCCTGACGGTCCAGCAGCAGGGGGCCGGTCCCGTTCCTGCTCATCGCGTCCTCGGGGTTGTAGAGGGCGCAGGCCTTGAGCGACAGGCAGCCGCAGCCGATGCAGCCGGTCAGCCGGGTGCGCAGCCTCTGCAGGGCCGCGATGCGCTCGTCCAGCAGTGGCGCCCAACCGGCCGACAGCCGCGTCCAGTCGGCCTTGGTGGGGGTGCGGCCCTGGGGCAGGGTGGCCAGGGCCGCTTTGATCTGCGGCAGCGTCAGGCCCACCACCTGGGCAGCGCGGATGAAGGCCACCCGGCGCAGCACATGGCGGGGGTATTGGCGGTGGCCCCCACTGCTGCGGCTGCCCGCGATCAGCCCCTCGGCCTCGTAGAAGCGCAGGGCGCTCGTCGCCACGCCAGCGCGCCGGGCCAGCTGGCCGATGGTCAGCGGGGCTTTCGCCGGGTCGGGGCTTGACTTCAAGTCCACTTCAACTTCGAGCATGGCGCCATATTCCCACAACCGAGGCCCTCCATGCTGATGAAAACCGCGACGCCGGCACCCGCCACCCTGGCCCAGCTGCACCACCTGCTCGACGCCGGTGCGGCGCTGGCGCCCACCTATCGCGTCCGGCTGAGCAACCACCTGCCCATGGCCCAGCAGGCCTTGCTGGAACTGGGCGCCTCGGCTGAGCGCCTGCAGGCCTGGAGCGAGGCCTACGAAACGCAGCTGGAACCGCGCGTCGTCGCCCGCCCGGCCCGCATTGCCGCCGACCGCGACCTCGGGCGCGCCGACAGCGAAGCGGGCTGGCACGCCCATTTCGTGGCCCGCATCGCGGCCGTCGGCGCCGCCGCCACGCTGCGCGAGGCCCTGCCGCTGCTGCTGCCCGGCGCGGGCGCCATCGCCTTCCATGGCTTGATCCGCACCGGCCATGCGGTGCTGGCCGGCCACGAAGGCGAGCTGGCGACGGCGTTGGCGCATTGGGCGACGCACTTCCTGGCCTTGCCGACGACCGACGATGGCCCGCCGCTGGAACTGGCCGAATGGTTGCAGGCCTTGAAGGCCTTGCCGCGACCGCTCTACCCGGCCGGCAGCTTCATCGCCGATCGCATGCAGGCCTGGGGGCAAATGCCGGCGTTCGCGGCGGTCGCCGGCCGTCTGTGCCACGGGCCGGACACCCTGCGCGAGCTGGCCCTCCTCGCCGCCCGCAGCTATGCGGCGAGCGGCAACTTCACGGTGCTGCATCTGCTGACGGCCAGCCATGCGATGGCGGTGCTGGAGCCGTGGTGGCCAGCACCCGAGCTGGCGCGTGGTTTCAGCGTCGCGGCGGCCGCCGGCCTGCTGGCCAGCGGCGCCGAGCCCGTCCTGGCGCTCGACCGCCAGCCCGGCCAGCCCTGGCCGGCGCTGATCGCGGCGGCCTGCGAACAGGACGACCCCCACGTCATCAAGCTCACCCATGCGGCCTGGCGCTTGGGGCGGCGCTGGCCCGATCCGGCCTGGCGCAGGGCCGTGGAGCGTGCCATTCCAGTTTGATGGATGAGATATCCAGTAAAAAGGAAAGTCCAGTAAACTGGAATGCATGGACATCACGCAACGCATTGGCCGCCGCCTGCATGGGCTGCGCTCGGCCGCCGGCCTGTCGCTGGACGCACTGGCCCAGAAGAGCGGCGTCAGCCGCTCCAACATCTCGCTGATCGAGCGCGGCCAGAGCAGCCCGACGGCGGTCGTGCTGGACAAGCTCTCATCGGCTTTGGGGGTCAGCGTCGCGTCCCTGTTCGAGGCCGGCCCGCCGCCCACGGCGCCGTCGCCGCTGGCGCGGGTGGCGGATCAGCCTGTCTGGAGCGACCCCGCCTCGGGCTATGTGCGCCGCAATGTGTCGCCCTCGGGCGTGTCGCCGCTGCAGCTGGTGGACGTCGTCTTCCCGCCGGGGCAGCGCGTGTCCTTCGAGACCTCGGAGCGCGATGCCGACATCCACCAGCTGGTCTGGATGATCGATGGCGCCATGCAGATCGGCCATGGCGATGAGCACTGGGAGCTGAACCCGGGCGACTGCCTGGCCATGCGCCTGGACGCTCCCATCCGTTTCCACAATCCTGGAACCAGGCCGGCGCGCTATCTCGTCGCCCTCACCGGAGCCCGGCCATGATCCGGGAACTGGCTGGCGCCGAGGCCCTGGCCCGCGTGGATGAGCTGGCCGAGGTGCTGCGCGACTGTGTGGAGGGCGGGGCTTCGGTGGGCTTCATGCTGCCGCTGGCCGAGGGGCGGCCCGAGGTCTTCTGGCGCAAGGTCGCTGCCGGCGTGGCCGCCGGCGAGCGCCATCTGTTTGTCGCCGAGGACGACGGAGGCCGCATCAGCGGCACGCTGTCCCTGGTCATCGACATGCCGGACAACCAGCCGCACCGGGCCGACGTGTCCAAGATGCTGGTGCACCGCCGCGCGCGGCGCCAGGGGCTGGCCGAGCGGCTGCTCAAGGCGCTGGAGGCGAAGGCGCGCGAGCTGGGCAGGACGACGCTGGTGCTGGACACCGTCACGGGCAGCGATGCGTCGCGGGTCTATGAAAGGCTGGGGTGGCTGAAAGCCGGCGACATTCCGAACTACGCCTTGATGCCGGACGGGCCGTTCTGCTCGACGACCTACTATTTCCGCATGCTGTGATGCTGACTCGGCCCGCTTCGTCGCGATGAGTGCCAATCGAGGCAAGCAAAAGGGGCGGTAGAAACCGCCCCTTTTTGCTCTTCGTGCCAGCTTGCCGATCCGCAGACCCGCAAGCCGTCGACTCAGGCGTGCGCCACTTACTTCTTGGCTGCGGCGGGGGCGCTGCAGGTGCCCAGCTTGGCCATTTCGATCTGGGACACGTCCTTCTTGCCTTGTTCCTCGGAAACCGCCTCGATGTTGGCGCCACCGACGAACACGCCCATCTTGATGTACTGGCGGAAGAAGTGGTTCTTGCCGGCCGCAAGCGTCGCCTCGAAGGTGTTGGGCGAGAACTCGGATTCGGTCGAGATCTTGTAGGCCTTGTCGCCCGGAACCTGGGTGTAGAAGAAGACGTTGTTGGCGCTTTCGCCAATGCAGTTGCCGTCGAGCCAGACGTCCTTCTTCAGGGCCTGGCCGACGAAGCTGTTGCGGTAGATGTAGAGGCCGGCCTGCCCGGCAGCGGGCGGCTTGAATTCCTTGGCCTGGGCGGACTCTTCCTTGGACGCCATGTTCACGGATGCGCAACCCGACAGCACCAAGGACGCGGCCACGGCAAACCCTGCAAAGCTCAGTCTTTTCATCATCGAATTCCTCCTCTGTTTTGATTCGATTCCGCCAGCACCGCTGGGCGGCGGCGCATGCTAGCGCGGCGCAAGACGCGTCGCGCCCTTGCGGCCTTGCTGTTGCCTGTGGACCTGCGCATGCCCCGACGCGCCGCGTGAAGTTCCGCACGGAGCGCTATTGGCTCCGCTGCGGTGGCAGGGCTTCCCGCCCCGCCTCAGCGGAAGCCGATGCCGCGCCTTTCGCGCACTTCGGGCTTGGCCCTGTGCTCGGCCTCCAGCTGAGCCAGGAACTCATCCGGCGTGAAGGCCTCGCCGAGGATCTCGACCTGCTGACGCACGGCCGCGAAGTCGCCATGCGTCAGGCAGTCCATCGCGACCAGCCTGGAGCGCTGCTCTGCGGTCGGCGGCGCGCCGGCCTCGCGCTCGAACATCGTCGACCGCTGCTCGGGCTTCAAGGCCCTGAACCGGATCTTGAAGGCAAAGCGCCGCAGCGCGGCTTCGTCGAGGTCGTCGAAGAGATTGGTCGTGCAGATGAAGAGGCCGCTGAAGCGCTCCATGCCGGCCAGCATCTCGTTGACCTCTGACACCTCGTAATTGCGCTCGGCATGCTTGCGGCTGCGCAGGAAACTGTCGGCCTCGTCCAGCAGCAGCACGGCGCCTTCGGTCTGGGCGGTGTCGAACATGCGGGCCATGTTCTGCTCGGTCTCGCCGACGAATTTGCTGGCGATGTCGCTGGCGCGCCTGACCATCAGCGGCCGCCCCAGGGCCTGGGCGATGTGCTCGGCCAGCGCCGTCTTGCCACTGCCGGGCGGGCCGTAGAAGCAGAGTTGGCCGCGGCCCTTGCGGCGCAGGGCTTCGACGATGCGCGGTATCTCGAAGCGGCTTTCGCAGTTCAGCAGCTCCAGCGCATAGCTCGTCACGCAGGGGCGGGCGAGGCTGGCCGCGTCGTCGCGGCCCAGGGCCTTGTCGGCATTCAGCAGCTGGCGCTCGATGAGCTTTTCGGCATCGCCCGCGCCACCGGCCAGCTGGGCGAAGCGCACGGCCGTGCGGATCTGCGCGGGCGTCAGGCCCGGGCGCTCGGCCAGCTTGGCGACAAAGGCTTCGCTGACGCCCACCTCGCCCAGGGCCTTGGCCACCAGGCCCTTGCGGGCGCCGGGCGGCGGCGACTTCAACTCCAGGTGGTACTGGAAGCGGCGGCGGAAGGCCGGGTCGATCTGCTCGATGCGGTTGGTGACCCAGATGACGGGCACCGGATTGGTTTCCAGGATCTGGTTGACCCAGGCCTTGCCGCTGACCGAATTGCCGACGCCGCCTTCGCCGCTGGCGTCCAGGCGGTTCAGCAGCGAGGCCGTGTCGCTGGACAGGGGCGGGAAGACATCCTCGACCTCATCGAACAGCAGGGCCACATTGGCGCTGGCCTTCAGGAAGACCTGGCTGATCTGCAGCGAGCGGTAGCGGTCGCGGCCGGACAGCGAATTGCCGTCGCGGTCGGCGTACTCCACCTCGTAAAGATCCAGGCCCGCGGCGGCGGCGGCGACCTTGGCCAGCTCGGTCTTGCCGGTGCCCGGCGGGCCGTAGAGCAGCACGTTGACGCCGGTGGCATGGGTGGCCACGGCCTGACGCAGCATGCCTTTCAGCAGGTCGAGGTCCTCGACGACGAAATGGAAGTCGGTGGGCGCCAGCGTGCTGGGCGTGGCCGGCCGCGTGAACACGGCCATCAGGTCGTGGGGGCCCTGGTATTCACGCATCAGCACCGGCGGCAGCTGGTCGCTGACCTTCATCAGGTCCGCCAGGTCGGTGATGTTGTGCTCCGAGATCAGGTTCTCGACCATGCCGATGCGCTCGAGACGCGAACCGGCGCGCAGGGCTTCCGCGACCTCGCGCTCGTCCACGCCGGCGACCGCGGCGATGGCCGCAAAGGCCTCCTGGGCCGTGTTGACCTTGAACTCGACCAGGGCGCCCCGCAGCTCGCGCTGGTATCGCGCCAGCGTGCCGTAGAGCAGGATGGCACGCTCGGCCGGATTGAGCTGCAGCAGCGTGCCAAGGGCGGCGATGTTCTTCTCCACCAGCGTCGACTCGCGCTTCAACTGGCGGTCCAGGTGCTCGCAGGTCGTGGCGAGCAGGGCCATCATGTCCTTGGGTGCGTCCTTGACGTATTCGTCGAGGTAGAAGAACAGCGTCGCTTCGCTGAAAGGGCCGCTCCATTGGCCAAAGCGGTCGAGGAAGGCTTCGTCGCCAAGGGATTCGTGGCCACGCCACAGCTCGTTGCCGGCGCAGCGCTGGCCGAGATAGCCGCGCAGCCTCTGCAGCACGCGGGTGGGCCAGACGAGATGGCGGCCGGTGAAGGACAGCAGGCCGTTGAAGTCGCGCCGCAGATTGAAGCGGCCAGCGTGCCTGACGGTCAACGTCAGCACGAACTGCGAGCACATGCGGTCCAGCACCGGAGCGCTGTCCAGGCCGGGCGAGGGCAGCACGCGGGCGGATGCCCGGGAGGCTGTCTCAACGGCGGCTCGCTTCACCATTCGATGGGCTCCTTGGCGCACGGCAGCGGCCGGCGCGGACCCATCTTGTATCAGGGTTGGCGGCAGATCAATGCAAGATCGGCCCCCCAAATGTTCAGTGCATCACGACCGGCTGCTGGCCCATCACGGCATAGCGCTCGATGAAGGCGTCCAGTTCGTCCTCGGAAGGCTCGCCGTCGTCGATGAGGGCCTGCACGCCTTGCTGGAAGGATTCGGCCAGGGCGCCCTCGATGAAGATTTCCTTGCGGGCGAACTTGTCGACGATCTCGAAACCGCCGCGATTGAGCTGCGGACCCGCCTCCACCGCTTGCAGTTCGGCGTGAGGGACGTCGAACTGGACGACGATGAAGCTGTCGGAGTTGTAGAGCATGTGCATGGAGTTCTCCTCAGGGCTTCAACTGCGGGTGGGGCCTGAGGTTTCAAGCCCCGCTTGGTTTAGATACTGGCAGAACGCCCCGCTGTTCGGGTCATCCCATGGCCCAGCAACGTGTAGGAAGCGTCAGGAGTTCACGTCGGACAAGCGGATTTCGAAACCACGCGTTTCAGGGTCGCCCTGGCGCAGCCGCACCGGCCAGTAGCCCCGGGCGGGGTCCAGCCACAGCTCGACGCCCGGGTCCCGCTCGCCCAGTGGCAGGCGGCGCAGATGCAGAGTCCCGGCGTCTTCTGGCGCCGGATCGATGGCTTCGAAGGTCCATTCGCGCAGTTCGCCGCGCAAGCCGGCCACCCAGACCCGCCAGCGCCCGCCCGGCGCGGGGGCCGCCTGCACCAGGGCGGCCAGCTGCAGCCACCAGGACAGGCGGTCCTGGGCACCCTCGGGCAGCTCCAGCTGGGCCGGGCTGGCCGAGAAGCTGACGCGCCGGCCCTCGGCGTCGAAGTTGATGGCCTGGCGATCCTGGCCGCCGCGCTGCAGGGCGAAGCGTTCGGGCGCCAGGCCTGCGCTGCCGGTGTGGCCCAGGCTTTCCAGGGCGGGCAGGCTGCGCTCGCCGATGCGCCGCGTCAGGCGCAGGCTGTAGCGGCCATCGGGCTCGGGGCGCCAGTCCAGCAGGGCCTCGCCGTCCTGGCCGCCCTGGCGCAGCCGGTAGTGCCAGGCGGCCGGACCGGCCAGTCGCAGCAGGGGGGCGTCGGACGCGGCGGCGGGGGCTTCGACGGCGGGTGCCGGCGGCTGGCGGCTGGGACGGGTCGAGCGCGCCTGGGGGGCGGGCAGGGCGGGCGGCGCCGGCTCGGGCAGGGCAAGGGGAAGCGTCGGCGGCAGCAACGCGACGCTGATGGCCCGGGTCGGCCGCGCGGCGACGTCGTCGCGCTCCCGGCCGCCGCCCAGCAGCGCCACATGGGCGAGCAGGCTGGCCGCCAGCGCGAGCGCGGCGGCGCGGGGGGAGGGCAGGCCGGCGCGCATCGCACAATGCTGCCATCACCCCGCTACTCTGCGGCTCACCGCCCATGAAACTCGCCACTTACGCCGACGGTTCGCGCGACGGCCATCTCGTCGTCGTGTCGCGCGACCAGACCCAGGCCCACTACGCCACCGGCATCGCCACGCGCCTGCAGCAGGTGCTGGACGACTGGGGCTTCCTCGCGCCCCAGCTCGAAGACCTCGCCGTGCAGCTCAACCACGGCAAGCTGCGCCATGCCTTCGCCTTCGAGCCCGAGAAATGCCTCGCGCCGCTGCCCCGCGCCTATGGCTGGGCCGTCGTCGATGCCGAGGGCGGCGTGCGCCGCGAGGCCGGCCAGTTCCAGGGCCCGCACCAGCCCCTGAAGGCCCCTGCCGCCTGCGAACCGGCCCTGGTCGCCATCACCGGCGACCTCGGCGCCGCCAGCGATGCATCGGCCGCCCTGGACGCGCTGCGCCTGCTGGCCTTTGCCGTGGACTGGCGGCTGGACGGCGAGCTGATCGCCAGCCATTGCGCGCCGCTGGCGATCACGCCCGACGAACTGGGCGAAGCCTGGGCCGGCGGCCGCCTGAAGGGCCGCCTCGTCGCCCTGCACAACGGCGCCAAGCTGGAGCCGCGCGACGTGACCGCCGCGCCGGGCGAGGCCCTGGCCCGCCTGGCCCGGTTGCGGGCCCTGCGCGCCGGCCAGCTCGCCGGCGTGTCCTTGGGCGGCCTGGAACTGCCGCTGGCGCCCGGCGACAGCCTGCGCCTGGACCTCAAGTCCGCCGAGGGCCAGCACGGCCTGTTCGGCGCCATCGACCTCGATCTCGCACCGCCGCCCGCCGCCCCTGTATGAGCCTCCCCATCATCATCGACACCGATCCTGGCCAGGACGACGCCATCGCGCTGCTGCTGGCCGCTGCCAGCCCCGAGCTGGAGCTGCTGGGCGTGACGACGGTGGCCGGCAATGTGCCGCTGGCGCTGACGACGCTGAATGCCCGCAAGGTCATGGAGCTGGCCGGCCGCCGCGACGTGCCCATCTGCGCCGGCGCCGACCGGCCGCTGGACGTGCCCCTGGTGACGGCCGAGCATGTGCACGGCGACACCGGCCTGAACGGTGTCGAGCTGCCCGGGCCGACGCTGGGCCTGGACCCCCGCCATGCCGTCGACTTCATCATCCAGACCCTGCGCGAGCGCGAGGCCGGCACGGTGACGCTCTGCCCCCTGGGCCCGCTGACGAATATCGCGTTGGCCCTGCGCCAGGCGCCCGACATCGCCGCGCGCATCCGCCGCATCGTGCTGATGGGCGGCGGCTGCTTCGAGGGCGGCAACGTCACGCCGGCGGCCGAGTTCAACATCTATGTCGACCCGCAGGCCGCCCACGAGGTCTTCACCAGCGGCGTGCCCATCACGATGGCGCCGCTGGACGTCACCCACGAGGCGCTGACGACCGCCAAGCGCATCGAAGCCATCCGGGCCATCGGCAACCGCGCCGGCCCCGTCGTCGCGGCCTGGATGGAATTCTTCGAACGCTTCGACGAGGCCAAGTACGGCCAGGACGGTGGCCCCCTGCACGACCCCTGCGTCATCGCCTGGCTGCTGCGGCCCGAGCTCTTCAGCGGCCGCGACTGCAATGTGCGCATCGAAAGGCATAGCGAGCTGACGCGGGGCATGACCGTCGTCGACTTCTGGGCCGTCACCGGCCTGCCCCCCAATGCCCACATGCTGCGCCATGTCGACTCGGACGGCTTCTTCGCGCTGCTGACCGAAAGGCTGGCGCGGCTGAATTAGCCCATTCCTGACGGGCAAATCCCTGTCGACATCATTTATGGTGAGATGTAAGAATTCGTCTCTCAACAGGGATTGATCCGGCAGAGAGCGTCGCTCCACGGAGCTGCATCCGCAGGCGATGCAGGCGGGAGATGAAGTGCCGAGCAGAGAAAAGCTGCTGGAGGTGATCACCATCCAGACCGAGGTGGCCCGGCTTGGGCTCGACCTGGGCGGGCTGATGAGCCTGGTCGTGCAGCGCACCCTGACCCTGGTGGGCGCCGATGGCGCCGCCGTCGAACTGGCCGAGGGCGATGACATGGTCTATCGCGCCGCCGCCGGCATGGCCAAGGGCAGCCTGGGCCTGAGGCTCAAGCGCGGCGCCAGCCTGTCGGGCCTGTGCGTGCGCGAGGGCCAGGTCCTGCATTGCGACGATGCCCTCGTCGATCCCCGCACCGACCGCGCCGCCTGCGAGAGGCTGGGCCTGCGCTCCATGGTCGTCGTGCCGCTGCGCCACAACGGCGAGACGGTGGGCGTGCTCAAGGCCATGTCGGCCCAGGTGGCCCATTTCAATGACCGCCACTTCGCGCTGCTGGAACTGCTGTCCGACCTGGTCGCCGCGGCGATGTATTTCGCCACCCGCTATGCGCCGGGCGAGCTCTTCCACAAGGCCACCCACGACGGCCTGACCGATCTGCCCAACCGCTCGCTGTTCCTGGACCGCCTGCGTTCCTCGCTGGCCCAGGCCGTGCGCGACGGCCAGCCCATGGCCGTGCTGATGCTGGACCTGAACGGCCTCAAGCCGCTCAACGACAACCACGGCCATCGCGCCGGCGATGCTGCCCTGCTGGAGTTCGCCCGTCGCCTCAACGCCGGCGTGCGCCAGTCCGACACGGCGGCCCGCCTGGGCGGCGACGAGTTCGGCGTGCTGCTGCGACCCCTGGCCGCGGAGGGCGGCCTGGAGGCGACGCTGACCCGCCTGCGCCAGCAGCTCAACGGCAACTTCCATTTCGAAGGCCACAGCCTGCCCCTGGCCGCCAGCCTGGGCGCGGCCAGATTCCCCGAGGACGGCAACGACGTCGCGCAGCTGCTGGAGCTGGCCGACCAGCGCATGTACCGCCAGAAGCGCGACATCCACCGAGCGCTGCAGCACGTCGCCGCTTGAGCGCCGCAGTGGCAAGATGGATCTCCCCCGACCGGAGACCACCATGCAACGCCGCCTCGTCATCGCCACCGCACCCGCCCTGTTGTTGCTGCGTCCGGCCTGGGCGCTGAACCTCAGCGAAGGTGATGCCAACGCCGGCATCCGCTCGGCCCTGGAGCGCGGCGCCAACTCGGCGGTCGCCCTGCTGGGCAGGCAGGACGGCTTCCTCGGCAACCCCCTCGTCAAGATCGAGTTGCCGGGTTATCTGAAGGACGCGGCCAAGCTGCTCAAGGCCACCGGCCAGGGCAAGAAGCTGGACGAACTGATCGTGGCGATGAACCGCGCCGCCGAAGCCGCCGTGCCGGCCGCCAAGCCCCTGCTCGTCAAGGCCGTC
The DNA here is from genome assembly GCF_059415865.1 of Roseateles sp. GW821-FHT09H10. Lineage (NCBI taxonomy): Bacteria > Pseudomonadati > Pseudomonadota > Betaproteobacteria > Burkholderiales > Sphaerotilaceae > Roseateles > Roseateles sp. GW821-FHT09H10. The sequence continues at coordinate 1,550,556 of NZ_JBWKOB010000002.1, forward strand.
AAGGACATGAGCGTCGATGACGGGCTGAAGATCCTCAAGGGCGGCGACGACTCGGTGACGCAGTTCTTCGCCGGCAAGACCCGCGAGCCGCTGGGCCAGCAGTTCCTGCCCATCGTCACCAAGGCCACCGAGAAGGTGTCGCTGGCCGACAAGTACAACGCCGTCGCCAAGAAGGCCGGCGGCTTCGGCCTGGTCAAGGGCGACGAGGCCAATATCCAGCAATACGTGACGGCCAAGGCCCTGGACGGCCTCTATCGCATGATCGGCGAGGAGGAGAAGAAGATCCGCCAGGACCCGGTTGGCACGGGCAGCGCGATTCTCAAGAAGGTCTTCGGCGGCCTCGGCTAGAAGCCGTGCGCCCGGTGCCACTCGGCGAGTGACACATCCGGGTACTCGTCAAAGCGCGGGTCTGGGGAATCGCCTTCGACGCGCACCCAATCCGCCTTCGAGCCCAGCATGCAGTGCACATGCTCGGGCGCGGGCGGCATCGGCGTGTCGATGGCGCTGGCATGCGGGTGCACGAGCTCGGGCCAGGTCGGGTCCCACAGCCACAGCGCGCTGCCGCATTTCACGCAGAAATAGCGTCGCGCGCTGCTCTTGTGCTTGCCCTTGCCATCCTTGTCGGCCAGCTTGGCGCGGTAGATGCGCAGGTGGCGCTTGCCCTTGACCTTCATCGTCAGCGTCTGGGCGCCGAGGTTGATGGCGAAGCCGCCGGCGCCGGCCGTCTTGCGGCAGACCGAGCAGTAGCAGCGCATGAAAGGGATGGGCGAATCCGCCTCGACGGAGAACTTCACGCTGCGGCAGTGGCAGGAACCTTCGAGATGCATTTGCTGGCCTTTGTCGAGGGATGCGTGGAAGCGGCCATGATGGCCGACAATCCCGCCCCTTGCCTGTTTGCTGCCGCGTCGACGGCTTTGCGATGAATTCCGATCTTCCTGATCCCGTCACCCCGTCCGAAGAACCGGCAGCCGCTGTGGCTGCACCCGGGCCCGCGCCAGAGGCGGCGCCCGCCGTCGAGGGCACGCCCGAGGCGCCCGCTGATGCCGCGCCAGCTGCTGCCGCGACGGCGGCCGCTGCACCGGCGGCAGACGCCACGGCCGAGCTCAAGGCCCTGTTCCCGGCCCTGTTCACCGGCAAGCCCAAGCCCGTCAAGCTGCGCGTGCAGGCCGATATCCAGGAGCGCGCGCCCGGCAAGTTCAGCAAGGCCCAGCTCAGCGCCTTCCTGCGCCGCTACACCGGCAGCACCGGCTATCTGATCGCGCTGACCCAGGCCAAGACCCGCTTCGACCTCGACGGCCAGCCGGCCGGCGAGATTACCGAGGAACACCTCAAGGCCGCCCAGGAAGAGCTGGGCCGCCGCCGCGGGCTGAAGCAGGAGCGCGAGCAGGCGGATCAGGAGCGCCACCACCTCGAAGCCCAGCAGCGCCGCAACCGCGCCCAGCTGCTGTGGGACTTCGAGCGCACGACGCTGACCGAAGCCAATTTCTGCGTGCTCAAGGGCACGACGCCGGAAGCGCTGCCGGGCCTGCTGGAGATCGCGCGCAAGGAACGCGCCGAGGCGCCGCCGGCCCCGCCGCGCGAAGCGCGCCGCGATGGCCCGCCGCCGCGCCGTGACGACCGCCGCCCGGGGGGCGGTGGTGGTCGCAACGAGGGCCGCCGTGAAGGCGGCCGGCCGCCGCAGCGCCAGGGGCAGGGCGGCAAGCCCGGCCAGCCGCGTCGGGATCAGGCTGCCAAGCAGCAGGCGCCCAAGGCTGAGCCGGTCCAGGCTGAGCAGCCGGCCCCGGAGGCTCAGCCGCCCAAGGATCAGGCGCCCGAGTAACGTTGCTCCAGGTAGGCGAGCAGGGTGCGGATGGTCTGCGCCTCGCCGCCCACCGGGCGGCCGGCGCGCGGCGCATCGTTCCAGGCGAACAGGTCGACGTGCAGCCAGTCCTGCTGGGCGGGCAGGAAGTCCTCCAGGAACAGCGCCGCGTTGATGGCGCCGGCCAGCGGGCTGTTGCCCGTGTTGACGATGTCGCCGATGGTGCTCTCGATGCCGGCGTGGTACGGCGCCCACAGCGGCATATGCCAGAGCGGGTCGTCCAGCTTCAGGCCCAGGTCGACGAGATCGCGGGCGGTGTCCATGTGCTTGGCGAACAGGGCCGGCAGCTGGGCGCCCAGGGCCACGCGGGCGGCGCCGGTCAGCGTTGCCAGGTCGATGACGAGGTCAGGCTTGCCTTCGGCGGCATAGGCCAGGGCGTCGCAAAGGATGACGCGGCCTTCGGCGTCGGTGTTGCCGATCTCGATGTGCAGGCCCTTGCGGGTCTTGATGATGTCGCCGGGCCGGTAGGCATTGCCCGAGATCGAGTTCTCGACCGCCGGGATCAGCAGCTGCAGGCGCACCGGCAGCTTGAAGGCCATGATCAGCGTGGCCAGGCCCAGGGCGTTGGCGGCGCCGCCCATGTCCTTCTTCATCTGGCGCATGCCCTCGCCGGGCTTGATGTTCAGGCCGCCGGTGTCGAAGCAGACGCCCTTGCCGACCAGGGCCAGCTTGGGGTGCTTGGGGTTGCCCCAGTTCACCTCGATCAGGCGAGGTGAGCGCGTGCTCGCGCGGCCGACCGCATGGATGCTGGGGAAGTTCTTCTTCAGCAGGGCGTCACCGACGGTTTCGGCATAGCTCGCGTCGTACTGCTTGGCCAGGGCCTTGGCGGCCGCGGCCAGTTCGGCCGGGCCCATGTGCTCGGCCGGCGTGTTGACCAGGTCGCGCGTGGCCGCGATGGCGGCGGCCAGGGCCAGGCCGCGCTCGGCGTCGGCACCGCCTTTCAGGGCCAGCGTCGCCGGGGCGCGCTTGGCCGGCTTGTAGAGGTCGAAGCGGTAGCCGCCCAGCTCCCAGGACATGGCCGCCGCCTCGGGCAGCAGGGCCAGGCCGGCGTCGTCCAGCTTGTAGACGCCTTCCGGCAGGGCCAGCGGCAGATGGCTCAGCGCAAAGGGATGGGCGGCGTGGGCCACGCCGGCGAAGACCTGGGCCAGTTGGCCGTCGGCCCCGGGCACCAGGGCGTGGCTGTCGGCGGCGCCGACGAAGCCGACGGTCGCCAGCCAGGCCCGCGTGGCCGGCGGCAGGCCGGCGGCCAGGGCCTGGAAGGCCGCGCGGTCGACAACGGTGATGGGGGTGGCCTTGGCGGGGAGGGTCTTCTTCAGCTGGACGGTCATGGCGGTGCCCTGGATATCAAAACCGGCATTTTGTACACGTCAGGTGACCGCAAGCCACAACTGCAAAGAAGTGTTTTGGACCTGTCAACCACCCCTGCGGAGCCTGCGTTGTGCCTCCCAATCGCGCCGCCCTCGGCGTGAGACGGCCCTCCAAGGGGCCAGACAGCCACCATGAAGATCCAGCCCCGCACCGAACACCAGCCGCGCCGCCTCCCCCTGCCGGAAGCCGCCTGGAGTGCCGAATCCGTCGAGAAGGGCCGCAAGCACGAGGCCTTCGACACCGGTTTCTACAGCGGCGAGCGCCGCGGCCTGGCCCGCGCCCAGCGCTTCGACCGCAAGCGCTGAGTCGGGACCGCGTGCAGTGCCTGCGCACTGCATAACGCCCGACTCAGGACATCCGGCCTGCCAGCCGGATGGCATGACTGAGGACCGGGCACCCAATTCAGCCCACCGTCACCCCCTGGACGGTGGGCTTTGTTTTGGCCGATCGGGAAATCCTCCCGGAATGCCGGGCCCGACAGCGCCGAGAATGTGCCTCCATGAAAGCCGCCCGCCGCTCCATCGCCTTCGTTTCCGGCCTATTGCTGTATTGCTTCGGCGCGGGCGCGGCCATGAAGTACGCCAGCACCGGCCTGCCGCGCCAGGTCTACGCGCAGCTGGGTGGCCGCAACAGCCTGCAGGTCATGCTCGGCGAGGCGCTTGCGATTGCACTGATCCTTTTCCTTGTCGCGCTGATCTGGGCCTATCTGACGCTGCGGCCGCAGCGCCGCCGCCATCGCCCCTACATCGCCTGGATGATGTCCGGCGTCGGCGTGGCCTGGGCGGGCTGGCTGATCTTCGGCGCCTTCAGCTTCGCGCTGAAGCCGCGCGCCTATTCCGCACCCTTGCAGAGCCTGCTGCTCTCTTCCAGCGCGGCGCCGCTGTTCGGCGCCCTCAATATCTTTGGCATCGTCGGTGGGGTCTGGGTGGCCGGCCGCTTTGCCAAGCGCCGCCAGGAAGGCCTGCCCAGCACGCGTTCGAGCCGCCGCAAGAGCGAGGACGAGGCCAGCGACGCCGGCACCGACAGCACGGTGTCGACCATTGCGCCGCACTCCGTGTCGCCGCCGGTGAACTGAGCCGGCACGCCCATGCCCCGCGCGGTCTGCCCGCGCTGCGAGCGCCCGGTCAGCACCTGCCTGTGCGCGACTTTGCCCGCCCCGCTGGCGGTGCGCACGGAGCTGCTCATCCTGCAGCATCCCGCCGAGGCCGGCCATGCCAAGAACACCGCAGCCTTCCTGACGCTGGGCCTGGAGCCGGCGGCGCGGCTGCTGCGCGGTGAGGCTTTCGACCCGGCCCTGGCAGCGCCCGGCACGGCCCTGCTCTATCCGGGCGAAGGCGATGCGGCCCGGCCCGCGGACGTGAAGCGCCTCATCCTGCTGGACGGCAACTGGCGCCAGAGCCGCCGCCTGCTGGCCGCCAATCCCTGGCTGGCCGGTTTGCCGCGCCTCAGCCTGCCCGCACACCCCAGCCGCTACGCCATCCGGCGCGCCCACCGCCCGGGCCAGCTGTCGACGCTGGAGGCCGGCCTGCATGCGCTGGCCCTGCTGGAGGGGGAGCCGGATCGTTTTGCACCCCTCTGGGCGGCCTTCGACGCCTTCGTCCAGGCCGGCCTTTACAGAAGGGAAATCCGTTTGGCCTAGGATTTCGGGATGTCCTCGTTCCTGCGCCCCGTTTTCCTGGCCCTGCTGGCCGCCCCCTTGCTCGCCCTGGCCGCGCCGCCCGAGGCCGCGACCGAGCATGTCAAGGCCCGCCTCGTGGCCAGCCAGGCCACGGTGGCGCCGGGCCAGCGCTTCACGGTCGCGCTGGAGCAGAACATCAAGTCGCACTGGCACACCTACTGGCTGAACCCGGGCGATTCCGGCCAAGCCACGACCATTGACTGGAGCGGTGCCCAGGCCGGCCCCATCCAGTGGCCGACACCGTCCATCCAGGCCATCGGCCCCCTCGTCAACTACGGCTACGAAGGCCGCGCGGCCCTGCTGGTGGAGCTGACGGTGCCGGCGGATGCCAAGCCGGGCAGCCGTTTCAAGCCGGCGGCCGAGGTGAGATGGCTGGTCTGCAAGGACGTCTGCATCCCCGAGCAGGTCAGCCTGGGCCTGGACCTGCCTGTTGTTGGAACGGCGGCCGAGGCCAAGCCGGGTGCCGACGCGGCCCAGATCGAGGAATGGCGTGGCGCCATCCCCAAGCCCGCGGCATTCGCCGTGCAGCTGCAGGCGGCGCCTCAGGGCGTTCGTCTCAGCGGCCCGACGGCCGGCGTGACCAAGGCCTATTTCTTCGCCGACACCTGGGGCGCCGTGGCCCACAGCGCATCGCAGCCCCTCAAAGCGGGCAGTGGCGGCTGGACGCTGGACATTCCCGCCGGCGACGAACCCGTGCCTGCCGGCAAGCCGCTGTCCGGCGTCTTGCTGCTGACGACCGCCACGGGCGACCAGGCCTGGACCGTCTCGGTCGCCATGCCCGCAGGGGCCGGCAAGGGGCCTGGCCCGGCGGACCTCAGCGCACCCGCGGCCCAGGCAGCACCGCCCGCGGCGACGTCGGAAAGCGATCTTGGCCTGCTGCCGGCCCTGGCCCTCGCCCTCGTGGGCGGGCTGATCCTGAACCTGATGCCCTGCGTCTTCCCGGTGCTGTCCATCAAGGCCCTGGCCCTGGTGCGCGAGGGCAATCACAAGGCCGAGGGCCTGGCCTACACGGCCGGCGTGCTGGCCAGCTTTGCGGCCCTGGCGGCGGTGTTGATCGCCCTGCGCGCGGGCGGCCAGCAGGTGGGCTGGGGCTTCCAGTTCCACTCGCCGGTCTTCGTCCTCATCGTCAGCTATCTGCTCTTCCTGGTCGGCCTGAATCTGTCGGGCTTCTTCGACGTTGGCGGCAGCTTCACCGGGCTGGGTTCCAACCTCGCTGCCAAGCAAGGCCTGGCCGGCAGCTTCTTCACCGGCGTGCTCGCCGCCGTCGTCGCCACACCCTGCACGGCGCCTTTCATGGGCGCGGCGCTGGCCTTCGCGCTGTCCCAGCCCGCGGCCATCATGCTGGCTGTCTTCCTGGCCCTGGGCCTGGGCCTGGCCCTGCCCTTCCTGATCCTGGCCTTCTGGCCGGCGGCCCAGCGCTGGCTGCCGCGGCCCGGCGCGTGGATGGACAAGTTCAAGCAGTTCCTGGCCTTCCCGATGTATGCAGCCGTCGTCTGGCTGCTGTGGGTGCTGGCCCAGCAGGCCGGTCCGGACGGCGTGGCCATGGCCCTGGGCGGCCTGGTGCTGATCGCCTTCGCGCTGTGGCTGCTTCGGGCCAGCCAGGGCCTGGTGGGCCGGGCGGCGATGCTGGCCAGCTTGCTGCTGGCGCTGGGCGTCATCCACTGGATCAAGCCGCTGCCGGCCGAGGCGCAGACCGCCGCCGCCGGATCGGCCATCGAGGCCTACAGCGCCGAGCGTCTGTCCGAGCTGCGCGCCCAGAACAAGCCGGTCTTCGTCAACATGACGGCATCCTGGTGCATCTCCTGCCTCGTCAACGAGCGCGTGGCCCTGTCCCGCCCCGAGGTCAAGGACGCCTTCGCCCGGACCGGCGTGACTTATCTCAAGGGCGACTGGACCCGCGAGGATCCCAACATCACCGCAGTCCTCAAGGCCCATGGCCGTTCGGGCGTGCCTCTTTATCTCTACTACGCACCCGGCGCTGCCGAGGCCCAGGTGCTGCCGCAGATCCTCACCCCCGGCCTCGTCATCGAGGCGGTTTCCTCCCCCACCCCTGCCCCCCGGAGTTCGACATGATGAAAGTGAATCTGCTTCGCCGTTCCCTGATCGCGGCGGCCGTGGCCGCGCCTGTACTGGCTTTCGCCAATGTGAGCGTGGAGGCACCGGCGCCCGCGTTCACGGCCACGACGGCCGATGGCAAGACGGTCAACCTGGCCGACTACAAGGGCAAGACCGTCGTGCTGGAGTGGACCAACCATGACTGCCCCTTCGTCAAGAAGCACTACGGCAGCGGCAATATGCAGACCCAGCAGAAGGACGCGACCGGCCAGGGCGTCGTCTGGCTGCAGGTGATCTCGTCGGCGCCCGGCCAGCAGGGCTTTGTCGACGGCGCCGCCGCCAGGAAGCTGAATGCCGACCGCAACGCCGTGCCGACGGCCACGCTGCTGGACCCCAAGGGCGACCTGGGCAAGCTGTACGGCGCGCAGACGACGCCGCATATGTACGTCATCAAGGGCGATGGCACACTGGCCTACAAGGGTGGCATCGACAGCATCGCCACGGCCAAGGCCGAGGACATCGCCAAGGCCGAGCCTTATGTGAAGGACGCCTTGGCCGCCGTGGCCGCTGGCAAGAAGGTCGAGAAATCGTCGACCCGCCCCTACGGCTGCTCGGTCAAGTACGCCAGCTGATCGCGTCTAGAAGACCGACAACCCGGTCTTCGCCACGAAGAGCTCCAGCGCCCGGCGGCCCAGCAAGGAATTGCCGGTGCTGTCGAGTGCAGGCGACCAGACGCACAGGCTGAGCTGGTCCGGCACGACGGCGACGATGCCGCCGCCGACGCCGCTCTTGCAGGGCAGGCCGATGCGGAAGGCGAACTCGCCGGCCGCGTCGTAGGTGCCGCAGGTCAGCATCAGCGCATTGACGCGGCGGGTCTGGGCTTCGCTGAGCACGGGCGTCCCGGCCAGCGGGTGGCGGCCGTCGCGGCACAGAAAGCCGGCGGCGCAGGCCATCTGTTCACAAGTCATCGCGATGGCGCACTGGTTGAAGTAGACGTCCAGCACGGCGGCGACGTCGTTGTCCAGCGTGCCGAAGGCCTTCATGAAGTTGGCCAGGGCGGTGTTGCGAAAGCCCGTGTCGGCCTCGGAGTGCGCCACCTCGGCGTCGATGTGCACGGGCTCGCCGCACAGACGGCCGATGAGTGCCAGCAACTCGGTCTTGGCATCGCCCTGCGAGACCAGGCGGTCCGCCACCGCGATGGCGCCGGCATTGATGAAAGGGTTGCGCGGGATGCCACGCTCCGACTCCAGCTGCACCAGCGAGTTGAAGGGGCTGCCCGACGGCTCGCGGCCGATGCGGTCCCACATCGCTTCGCCCAGGGCGCGGATGGCCAGCGTCAGCGAGAACACCTTGGACATGCTCTGGATGGAGAAGGGCATCGCGCTGTCGCCGGCCTGCGCCGTCTTGCCACCCACGGTGCGCAGCGCCATGCCGAACTGCAGCGGCGACACGCGTGCCAGCGCCGGGATGTAGCTGGCGACCTTGCCGCCGGCCGTGGCCAGCTGCGGGCGCAGCTCGGCATTGATCTCGTCGAGGATGAGCTGGAAGTTCATGGCGCGGATTCTGGCCTCGAGAATGCCGCCCCATGCAAGCCTTGCTCGACGCCATTGCCACGATGGCCACCCTTCCCACGGACGCCCAGCGCCTCTTCCACGGCCGCGGTGGCCTGCACCCTGGCTGCGAGCATCTCGCGCTCGACATCTATCCGCCGGTGCTGCTGCTGACCAGCTTCAAGCCCTTGGTGGAAGACGAACTCGCCACGCTCGCCGCGGCGATTGCCGCGCGCTGGCCGGGCGTCTGCTGGGTCTACCAATGTCGTGGCCAAGGCGCCGAGACGCGGCTGATGGCAGGCGTCGTGCCCGAACCCCATGTCGTCACCGAAGCCGGCGCGCGCTATGTCGTGCACCTGCTGCGCGGCCAGAACCACGGCCTGTTCCTGGACATGGCGGAAGGCCGGCGCTGGGTGAGGGAGCAGGTTCAGCCCGGCGCCAAGGTGCTCAATCTGTTTGCCTACACCTGCGCCTTCTCCGTCGTGGCCCTGCAGGCCGGCGCGGTCGAGGTGGTCAATGTGGACATGGCGTCAGGCGCCCTGGCCACGGGGCGCAGCAATCATGAACTCAATGGCGTGAAGGCCGGCGCCAGGTTCCTCGCCCATGACATCTTCAATTCCTGGGGCAAGCTGACGCGCGGTGGCCCCTATGACCTCGTCATCTGCGATCCGCCCAGCTTCCAGAAGGGCAGCTTTGTCGCGACCAAGGACTATGCGCGGCTGGCGAAGCGACTGCCTGCGCTGCTGGCGCCGGGTGGGCGCGCGCTGCTGTGCCTGAATGCGCCGGAGCTGGGCCTGGACTTCCTGCGCGATGCAGTGGCCGAGAACGCGCCGGAGCTCGAGTTCATCGGGCGTGTGGCGAACCCGGCGGTGTTTGCGGACATCTCGGAAGACCGCGCCTTGAAGGTGCTCGCCTTCGCCATGCCGCGGGCCTGAAAAGCGTCACGAGCGGACGCAGTTCGGCGGGCTGCAGGGTGATGCCGCCATGCAGAATCTCCGCATGCCGCCGCGACGCCCCGTGCAGTCCATCGCCCGCCATTGCGCCGCAGGGGCCGCACTGTGCATGGCCCTGGCGGTACAGGCCGAGCCCCAGCGCGTGGTGCCTGCAGACCCCGATGCCGCCGCCTTGCGCGAACTGGCGCAGCGCGCGGCCCTGCTGGAGCAGGCCGGCCAAAGCCAGCAGGCCCTGCGTCTGCTGCGCGAGCTGGCGCAGCGGACGGACGAGGTGCGGCGTGCGGAACGCGAGCGCGCGGCCGCGGTCCAGCGCGAGCGCTTCGCCAGTGAAAGACAGAGTCAGCAGCTGGAGAGGCTCAAGCTGGACAACGAGCGTCGCGAGGCCGAGCGCGGCACCCAGGTCGCCGCGCAGCGCCTGACCGTGGCCGTCGTCGCGGCAGCGCTGCTGGCCTGCGCGGTGCTCGCGCAATGGCTGCTGCTGTCGCGCCGTCGCCTGCGGTCGCTGCGCAGCGACCGCGCCGAGTTGCAGGAGCGCACGGCGCGCGACCCGCTGACCCAACTGTTCAACCGCCGCCATGCGCAGCAGGTGCTGGACGGCCTGCAGGCCGAGCCGCCCGCCGACGGCGCCCTGCTGTTGCTGCTGGACGTGGACCACTTCAAGCGGATCAACGACAGCCATGGCCACGCGGCGGGGGATGCGGTGCTGCAGGAGCTGGCCCGGCGCCTGGGCGATCTCGTGCGCGATGGCGACCTGGTCGCGCGCTGGGGCGGCGAGGAGTTCCTGCTGCTGCTGACGCCCGCTACCCAAGGTGCCGGCGCGCATGCCTTCGCCGAGCGGTTGTTGGCCCGTGTGGCCGGCCGGCCTTTCGACGCGAGCCTGCCGCAGCCCCTGGCCGTGACGGTGTCAGCGGGACTCGTCTGCTGGCCGGTGTGGCCGGGTCAGACCTGGGCCGAAGCCCTGGAGCATGCCGACGCGGGCCTGTACCGCGCCAAGGCCGAGGGGCGCAACCGTGCGATGCAGGCGCAGCTGAAGGGGCCTGGCGAAGCGCCCTCCTGGGCGCAGGTCCAGGGGCCCGGAGCCAGCCCATGAGGCGAGGCGGCTTGCGGCTCGGGCTGGCTGCCTTGCTGTTCGTGTCGGCAGCAGCCGGCGCGAATGAAGCCGAACGCACGGCCGCCGTGCAGGCCGTGCTGGACGATTTCGCACAGCGGGGTGTCGGCCGTGCGCAGGATGCGCTGCAGCGCCTGCGTGACGCCGGGCCGCTTGCCGACACCGCGCCGCTGGTATTGCGCCAGCACTACCAGGCCGCCGTGGCGGCACAGGCCGCGGCCGTGCCGGATGCCCAGGCCAGGCGCGAGGCGCTGGCCGCGCTGCAGGCCATGGTGACGCGTGAAGGCTGCAAGCCCTGCGCGACCGAGCTGGTGCTGGCCGCGCTGGACCAGGCCCTGATCGAGCAGAACGTGGCGCATATCCGTGAAGCGCAGGCCCAGTTGGCGGCCCAGCCTCCGGCCGTGTCGTTTCGCGATCGTTTCAATGTCGCCCTGGCCCATGCGCGGGCGCTGGAGCGCATGGGCGATGCCGCCGCCGCGCTGGCGGCCGCCCTGGAGGCGGCGCGGCTGGCGACCGATGGCGGCACTTCCATGGACCAGCTGCGCAGCTACAACCGCCTCGCCAGCATCAACATGCTGCGCCGCGATTTCCGCGCCGCCCTGGGCAACCTGGACGAGGCCATGGTTCGCGCCCGGGCCATCGGCAACCCCTACTACGTCGTCGGCCTGCTCATCGACCAGAGCTATGCCTATTCCTCGGTGCGCGACCGGCCGCGCGTGTTCGCGGCGCTGCAGGAGGGGCTGACGCTGGCGCGCAGCATCAAGGACGCCGAGATCGAGCTGACGGCGCTGAACAACCTCGCCCACTACTACAACGGCGATCCCGCCACCCACGGCAAGGCCTACGCCCATGCGCTGGAGGGCGAGAAGCTGGCGCGCCGGCTGGACGACCCCGTCATGGTGGCCTTCACCCGGGTCAACCGCGGCGTGGCGATGGTGCACCTGGGCCAGGCCGAGGCCGGCATCGCCCTTGCGCGCGAAGGCGTCGCCACGGTGCGTGCCGCGGGGTTGCCGCTGGAGACCAGCGACCTGCTGGAGCAGCTCTCCATCGCCTATGAGGTCGCCGGCCGGCATGGCGAGGCCATCACGGCGCTGCGCGAGCAACTGCTGCTGCTGGAACAGGTCGCCCAGCGCGAGCACGATGCGGCCTCCCAGGAGCAGCAGAGCCGCTTCGACGCCGACCGCCGCAGCCTCGAGATCGAGCGGCTGCAGGTGCAGCAGCAGCGCAGCGAGGCCGAGGCTGCCACGCAGCGGCTGCAGCAGCGACTTTGGGCCGTGGCGGCCCTGGGGCTGGTGCTGGCCGGCGTGCTCATCGCCCGCGGCCTCGTGCGTGTGCGCAGCCGCAACCGCCGGCTGCAGGCAGCCAATGCCCAGCTCGACGAGCAGGCCAGCCGCGATGCGCTGACGGGTGCCTTCAACCGCCGCCATGCGGAGCAGCGGTTGGCGGCCGGGCCGTCCGGCTCGACGGGCCTGGTGCTGCTGGATGTGGATCACTTCAAGCGCGTCAACGACCGCCATGGCCATGCCGCGGGCGACGCGGTGCTGCAGGCCGTCGCCCGGCGGCTGCAGGCCGGTCTGCGCGGCAGCGACGCGCTGGTGCGCTGGGGCGGCGAGGAGTTCCTGCTGCTGCTGCCGGCCTGCGACGCGCAAGCCTTGCACGGTCCCGTCGCTCGCGCCCTGGCGCGGCTCGGCGACGAGGCAGTGCTGCTGCCCGATGGCACGCCGCTGCGCGTGACGGCCTCGGCCGGCGCCTGCGCGTGGCCGGCGCACGGCGGCCAGACCTGGCAGGAAGCCATGCAGCTGGCCGACCAGGCCCTCTATCTCGCCAAGCAGGCGGGCCGCAACCGCGCCACGCTGGTGCTGGAGCTGGCGCAGGAGGCGCTCCGCGATGCCGGGCGCAGCGAGCGCCTGCGCACGGCCCTGGCCGATGCGGCGGACGCAGGTGATGCCGTGCTGGCTGTCGTGCCGGGGCCGGACTCGCCGGCGCGCACGGCGTAGCCGGGGATCAGACCAGCCGGGCCAGTTCCTTCAGCAGCTTCTCGCGTGCGGCGGGGTCGCTGACGGCTTCCGCCAGCCGGTTGAAGAACACCGCGCGGCTGTCCGTGCCGTTGGCGGCGCGCTTGATCAGCACCTTGGCGATGGGGCCGACATGCTGGGCGAGCAGCGGCACAGCCTTGTCCATGACGGCCTCGTTCAGCGGGCCGCCGATCATCGTGCCGCTGCCCGCCGAACCCGCCGTCGCGCCCCTGGAGCCGCCGGCAGAAGGTGAACCCGCCGTGCCGCCGCTCGCCGTGCGGTGGTGGTGGCCGCCGGTGACCAGGCTGGCCTGGCCGAGGAAGGCGTCGCGGGCGCGCGGATCGGTGACCTGCTCGGCCAGCTTGTTGTAGAGCTCGTTGATGTCGTGGCACTCGCGCGCCGCGCGGCGCACGAGCACGCTGGCCAGCGGGCCGACATGCTTGGCCAGGGTCAGCTCGGCTTGGCTGAGCTGGGCCTTGTCCCAATGCGAGGGCGTGGGAGCGCTGGCGGTTCCCGCCGAGCCGACCGACCCGACCGAGCCGGCCGTGCCCGGCAGGGAGGCGCCGGACAGCGATGACGGCGCAAGGGTGGGCGTGGCCAGGGGCTGCACGGGCTTGGCGCGCGCCGGCGCCAGCATGACCGTCTTCTCCCAGGACGAGTCGTCGATGACCTGGCCGATGCCGTCGGTCAGCGCCTGCTTGAACTCCTCGGCGCTGGCGAAGCGGTCGTCGGGCCGCTTGGACAGGGCCCGGGCGATGATGGCGTCGAACCAGCCGGGGCGCTCGACGCCCTCGACCGTCGACGGCGGCTGCGGCATGTCGTTGACGACCTTGTACATCAGCGCCTCGGTCGTGCCGGCGAAGGGCGCTCGGCCGGTGAGGAGCTGGTAGAGCACGACGCCGGCGCCGTAGATGTCCACGCGCCTGTCCATGGGTTTGCCGAGGAACTGCTCGGGCGCCATGTGGCTGGGCGTGCCCACCATGTAGTGGGTCTGGGTGAGGTTGTTGCTCTCGATGCGGGCGATGCCGAAGTCGGCCACCTTGAGCCGGCCCGCCGTCGTCATGATGATGTTGGCCGGCTTGATGTCGCGATGCCAGACGCCCTTCTCGTGGGCATGGCCCAGCGCATCGAGCAGTTGGCTCATGATGCCGGGGATGTCGGTGTCGGTGAAGCGCACCTTGGCGCTGAGATAGCTGGCCAGCGACCGCCCTTCGACGAACTCCATCGCGATATAGGCGACGTTCTCGGCGCGGCCGAAGTCGTAGACGGCGACGATGCCCGGGTGATGCAGACGGCCGGCGGCCTGGGCCTCGTTGCGAAAGCGCGAGGCCGGCGCACCGGGGCTGTCGTCGTCGGCGTCGAGCTGGGTGCGGATGGTCTTCAGCGCGACGGTGCGCTGGATGTCGGGGTCGAAGCCCTTGTAGACGACGCCCATCGCGCCTTCACCGAGGACCTCGGTGATGCGGTACTTGCCGAGCTGCGTCGGGTGCTTCTTGTCGCTCATGCGGTGAAATGACTCAGGAATCCAGCAGCTTCATGGCCTGCACGACGCTGGCGCGCATGCGGGAGAAGGAATCGGACAGGGTGGCGATCTCGTCCTTGCCGCCGGTGGCGAACTCGGGCGCCTCCAGGTCACCCTGGCTGACGCGATCGGCCAGCGCCGAGAGCTTGGTGACGGGGCGCACGACCAGCATCCACACCATGATGTTCAGCACGATGCCGACGGCGACGAAGACGCCGACCAGCGAGGTGATGAAGACCTTGAAGGTCTGGTCGGCACGCTGCAGCGGCACGCCCAGGGGCACCGAAACGACCTGCGCGCCGATGACCTCGTTGAGGTTCCAGCCGAAGCCGTTGGCCGGGCCGTACTTGGCGACCATGGTGGCGGGCGCGGCCTCGACGCTGCTGTGGCAGGCCAGGCAGGCGGGGTCGGTGATGCGCAGCGGGCGGGCGATGTAGAGGGACGGGCCGGCGGGGGTGTCGCGGGTGCCGACGGTTTCCTTCAGATCCGCCGAGGAACGGAACTGGCCGACGATGTCGACTTCCCAGCTCGTCGCGCGGTCGCGCGGGTTGGTGGGGTTCAGCGTCGCTTCCTTGTAGGCGAACTCGGGGTGCTTGGACAGCAGCGTGTTCAGCACCTCGGTGGCGGCGTAGCTGGGCACCGTCTGGGGCAGGAACTCATGCGCCATCTGCGAGGCCAGCAGGGGCTTGACCTGGGTGTTGGTGTAGGCGCGCACGGCCAGTGCCTTCTCCATCAGCATGCGCGCGCTCTCGACGACCTCCTGCTGGGCGTTGTTCTGCAGCAGGTTGCGCGCGATGTAGCCGCTCAGCGCAATACCCAGGCTCATGACGAGCAAATAGACCAGATTGAATTTGGCGAGCAGTTTCATGGTGAATTTTTCCCCGAGGGCGGCAATGGTAGTGCGCCCATGTGGCTGAGTGGCTTCGTGCTTGCTCCCGGTTCCCGGTGCAAATCCACAAAAGAAAAGGGCGCCCGACCGAAATCGGGCGCCCTGGTGGGACTTCTAAGTGCATTCGGGCCGAGCGCTGGGCCTGCCATGGGCCAGAGGCCCATGGCGTTCCGTAGGCACAAGCAGTCCGCAGGGACTGCTTGTGTCCGACTCCACCTCGCCGAGCAGGCCCGCTAGGGCGATGTGCTTGCGGCTCGATGCCGCAAGCATCGTCGTCCCCTCGGGGGACCGGTCAGACCCACCGCGTTCAGCGGCGTGCGGCTGGACGAGGGGCTTCAACCCTTCACGCAGACGACTTGCTTGAGGGTGTGCACCACGTCGACCAGCTCGCGCTGGGCCGCCATGACGGCGTCGATGTCCTTGTAGGCCGCGGGCGTCTCGTCGATGACATCCTTGTCCTTGCGGCATTCGACGCCTTCGGTGGCGGCACGATGGTCGGCCAGCGTGAAGTGGCGCTTGGCGTCGCCCCGGCTCATGACACGGCCGGCGCCGTGGGAGCAGCTCTCGAAGCTGTCGGTGTTGCCCTTGCCGCGCACGATATAGCTGCGCGCGCCCATGCTTCCCGGGATGATGCCCAGCTGGCCCGCCTTGGCGCTCACGGCGCCCTTGCGGGTCAGATATACCTGCTGGCCGAAGTGGACCTCCTTCTGCACATAGTTGTGGTGGCAGTTCACCGCCTCGACATGGCTCTGGAAGTTCTTGCGGATGACGGTCTTGGCCGCCTCGATGACGCGCTTCATCATCAGCTCGCGGTTCAGCGCCGCGAACTTCTGCGCCCAGCCGACCGAGCGCACGTAGTCGCCGAAGTAGCGGCTGCCCTCCTCGAAGTAGGCCAGGTCGCGGTCCGGCAGATTCGCCTGGTGGCGCAGCGCGTCCTGCTTGGCCAGCTCGATGAACATCGTGCCGATGAAGTTGCCCACGCCGCGCGAGCCCGAGTGCAGCATGAACCAGACGGCGCCGGCTTCATCCAGGCAGACCTCGATGAAGTGGTTGCCGCTGCCCAGCGTGCCCAGGTGCTGGATGTGGTTGGTCTTGGCCAGCTTGGGGTAGTCGCGGCAGAGCTCGGTGAACTCGGGCTCCAGTTGCGCCCAGGCCGTGTTGACCGAGCCGGGCGCCTTCTGCCAGGCGCCGGGGTCGCGGTTGCCCGGCTTGCGGCCGTGGGGCACGGCGCGCTCGATGGCCGCGCGCAGCGGCGCCAGGTTGTCCGGCAGGTCCTCCGCCGTCAGCGTGGTCTTGCAGGCCATCATGCCGCAGCCGATGTCCACACCGACCGCGGCCGGGATGATGGCCTTCACGGTGGGGATGACCGAGCCGACGGTGGCGCCGATGCCGAAGTGCACGTCCGGCATGGCGGCAATGTGCTTGAAGACGATGGGCAGGCGGGCCGCGTTCTGCAGCTGGCGCATGGCCGACTGCTCGACGGGCACGCCCTGCGTCCACATCTTCAGCGGCACGCCGCCGGGGACGTCCTCGTGGATGTGTTGGGATTCCATGGTTGTTTCCTTGCGCGTCAGGCTTGCATCAAGCCACATGCAGGGCGCCGCGCTTGATGCGCCTGCCCACACGCTCGATGCGGCGCCAGCCGCTGTTGTCGTTCAGGGTGATCCAGCGCCTCTCCTCGGCGCGGTAGAACCAGTCCTTGTCCTGTTGGTAGTAGACCTGGGCGCCGTTGGCCTCCCAGATATTGCAGATCTCGTTGCTGTGCGCGTGCACCTCGTCGAAGTCGGTCGTCGCCTTCTGGCCCATCTCGCTGTAGCAGGCATTGAGCTGCAGCAGCAAGGCGTTCACGTCGGCCGGCATGCGCTCGGCGCGCAGGCCGATCTTGACCGCCTCGTCCAGCAGGATGGGGTAGCTGTGCGACGGGTAGTTGCCGTTCAGCGCCGTCGAGATGGCCTCGGCCTTGGCCGCATCGTCGATGTGATACGCGAGCAGCTCGCGGCACAGCATCAAGGACAGCGACTCGGCCCGGTCCACCGCGCCGATGACGAGCGGGTGCACGTACTGGAACAGCGACTTGTAGGCGTTCTCGGGTGGCGCCTGGTCGGCACCCTGCTCGTCGCGCCACAGGCGGATGACGCGCTGCAGCTCGTTCTGGCTGACGCTGACGCGGTCGTTGTCGCGATCCACGGGCGAGAGTGCGTGGTTGAGCGACGTGTCCACGGCGGTCAGGTAGGCCGTCGGTCCCATCTGGATGCCGTCACAGCCCAGGGCCACCATGGTGGCGGCCGAGGCGCACTCCAGCGGCACCAGCGCGATGAGGCGCTGGCAGTGCTGGCGCAGCAGGTTGACGAGTCGCAGCGAGGTCTGGCCGCTGCCGCCATCCGACTTCAGGAAGACGTAGATGGTGTCTTGCTGGCCCAGGCGTTCGAGCACGTGGTACAGCGCCACCACGTCGTTGGAGCAGACCGAGCCGCGCGGGCCGTTCCAGTAGCTGACGAGCGGGCCGCCCAGCTTCGTTGCCAGGCGCTGGATCAGCGACTGGGTCTGGCTGAACAGCACGGGAGGTTGCTTGACCGGCACCTCCAAGGCCGGCAGGGTTTCGTTCTTCATGATGTTTGAATGGGTTGAAGCCCTGCCGGTCTCCTGGCAGGGCGGCGCTCAGCGGAGCTTCACCAGCCCGTTGAGCACCTGGTCCAGACCTCCAAACACGGAGATCTTGTCGATGCGCTCGGCCACGCGTTCCAGCGTTTCCAGCTCCTTCAGGCGCAGGGCGACGGGGTTGTCCTCCATCACCTTGGCCGTGTTGAGCAGGGAGCGCGTCGCCGCGGTTTCCTCGCGGCGGCGGATCACGTTGGCTTCGGCGGCCTTGCCGGCCTCCACCACCTGGGCGAGGATGGTCTTCATCTCGCCCGGCAGCACGATGTCCTTCACGCCCACGCCGTCCAGCTGCAGGCCGTAGCCCACCAGCTTCGCGGTGACCTGGGCGGTCAGGACTTCGTCGATGACCGACTTGTTTTCCAGCAGCTCGTCCAGCGTGCGGGTGCCCACCGCCGCGCGCAGGCCGAACTGCAGCTCGCGGTAGAGGTGGTCCGCCGGCTTCGGCAGGGCCTGAAAGGCACGCAGCACGTCGGCAGAGCTCGCATAGCGCCAGTTCGCCGAGAGGTTGAGCCGCAGCGCGACCTTGTCGCGGGTCAGGATTTCCTGGCCCGACACTTCCAGCGCCTGCAGTCGCAGGTCTACCAGTTCCACGGCCACGTTGCGGCCGAACTTCCAGAATGCGTGAGCACCAGGTTCGAGCAGCCGCTCGACCTTGCCGTCGACCCGCAGCAGGCCGGCGCCGTGCTCGGGCACCTCGACCTGCAGCAGGCCGGCCAGACCGGTCACCGTGCGCGGCCGCAGTTGCGGCTGCGCCAGGCGAGCAGCGACGGATGCCGGCAGCTCGGCGGACGCGCCGATGTCGAGCACCTCGACCTGCACCTCCACGTGGCCGCGCCAGTACAGGCGCCGCGTGGCGGGCGGCAGCAGCTCGACCAGCACACCGTTCTCGGTGCGCAGGCCGACCTCGTGCTCGCCCAGCTCGACGCGCATGAACTCGGCGGCGACGGCCTCGGGCTCCTTGGCCATCAGATAGTCGGCCAGCGGATGCACGAAAGCCGGCGCACCGATGTTGAAGAGCTCGACCTTGAGCTCGTCCAGGCCGGCGAACAGCCAGTGCGTGCCGGGTTGCAGCACGCGCTCGAAATCGCCATTGCGCAGCAGCAGGCCGCGCTCGTTCTTCTTCACAGTCACACGCTTGATCGTCATGGTGTTCTCCTTGTGGTGACGCGTGTTGAGGGGATGAGGGTGCCGTTACAGCAACCCGTGCGGACGTCGGATGCCCGGGCCCGGAGCCACGCTGCGCGTTGAACGCCCCCTCCCTGAAGGCGTTCTCGGCTGGTCGTGGATGCGAAGCCCCGCTTGCCCGACGCACAAGCGCGGGCCGCTGATGCGCGGTCCGGCCAGGGGCCGGGGCGCACGTTCGGCGGGTGGTCTTTCGACCGTTGGTGGTTTGGAGTGGGAGTCGAACCCACGACAGACGAATTACGAGTTCGTTGCTCTACCGATTGAGCTATCCAATTGGCTGAAATGAGGGGACTCGAACCCCAACCCTTGCGGGACACCTGTCATTTCAATATCGACCGATTCCAGCAGGGCGGCATACGCCGCAGCAACAGGCGGACCTGGCCACGGCGCACCGGCGGGGCTTGGGAACCCCGGCCTGTGAGCCTTTGCTTTCCTCGGCAGACTCTTTGACGCCTCAGCTGAGGCGTGATCCTTTGGGCAGGCGCGCGGCCAGCCAGTCGTGCACGTCGGCGCGGATGTGTCGGCCCTTGAGGATGAAGTCCTCGAAGCGACTCGGCACAAACGGCGCGAACAGCAGCGGCATGCCGGCCTCGTCCGGCGTGCGGTCGGCCTTGCGCGAATTGCAGGCGCGGCAGGCCGCGACCGTGTTCATCCAGCTTAAAGGCCCGCCACGGCTGGCGGGCACGATGTGGTCCACCGTCAGCGCGCGGGCGTCGAAACGCTCGCCGCAGTAGGCGCAGGTGCAGCGGTCGCGCTTGATGAGCTTGGCCTTGCCGTAGGTCGGTGTGATGTCGAAGAGGTTGAGCCTCGACGAGCCGCGCAGCGCCACGATGGGCGGCACTTCCAGCATCGACTGGCGGCCGGTGGCGCTGTTGAAGCCGCCACGCAGCATGGCCAGCGGCTGCTCGCCGGCGGACCAGACGACGGCGTCGGTGGCCACCAGGCAGGCGGCCTGCTCCACCGAGATCCAGGCCTGGGGCAGGCCGGTGATGTCCAACTGCAATACGTCGTGCATGCTGACCTCCTTTCTTGGGCTGGGCACGATGGATGGATGAATGGCAGGGGTGGCAGGACTCGAACCTGCAACAGGCGACTTCAAAGGCCGCTGCTCTACCGTTGAGCTACACCCCGGCTGAAGTGAATTGGTCCCCTCGGTCCGAATCGAACGGACACGCCTCGCGGCCCCGGCTTCTGAGACCGGTGCGTCTTCCTATTTCGCCACGAGGGGATTGATGCGCTTGGGGGTAGCCGACCGGATTCGAACCGGTGATGCGAGGGTCACGACCTCGAACCTTGGACCACTAGGTGACGGCCACCCCTAAGCGCACACAGTAGAAATGGCGCCGCCGGCGGGTTTCGATCCCGCTGCCTCTGGTTCGACAGACCAGCGCTCTTCCGATTGAGCTACGGCGACGTATGGATGGTCCGAGCGGCACGAGTTGAACGTACAACCCCCTGCTCCCAAAGCAGGTGCTCTACCTGGTTGAGCTACACCCGGATGAAGTGAAAGGTTGTCGGTGACGGGTTCCGACGCCGCCCAATCGTTGCGGCCGGTTTGCGCCCGTCGAAGCGTGAGCTCGACAACGGGCTTCGGGTTGAAGGGTGGTACCCCGTGCGGGAGTCGAACCCGCCTCTCTGGTTTGAAGGACCAGGGACCTCACCGGAAGTCCAACGGGGCGTTGTGGTGGTGCCTCGTGGAGGACTCGAACCTCCAACCCCTGGCTTCGTAGGCCAGTGCTCTATTCCATTGAGCTAACGAGACAAGAAAGGGACTGCCATCTCGGCTGTGTCCACACGCGACGCGGCTGGCCTGCGCAAGCCAGGGATGCGTCGCTGCACGCGACAGGCGGCCGCCCGAGCGCACATGCACACCGGGCCGGCCGGTGCTTGTGCGTGGGCACACCCGAGATGGGGCAAGGCAGCCGAGGACGAGCCTCGGCGCCTGCCAGTTGTGAGTGCTGCACGAGCCAAAGCCGGCGCGGCACTCGGTGCGAGTTGTTAAGGAGCGGGCGCTGCGCATGCGCAGCGGCGTCGAGGCAGCCCCGGCGCTGTGTTCGTTTGAACAGCGGAAAGAGAAAAGGCCCGGTTCCTTGGCAGGAAACCGGGCCTCGAATGAGCTTGGAAGGTCGGCTTCAGCCGGGTCCTTCACCCGATAGTTTGATGTCATCAGTCTCACGACCAAAGTCGTGTGCATAGGCGACCGGTGCGGGCAAGCCCTGCAGCTTCGATCCCTGGCCCCGGGCCATATGCACGACATCGCACCGGCTCAGGGAGCCGATGGGGGCGATGACGGTGGCGAGATGGCGGTTCATGGCAGGGCGCGAAAGCGGTTCGGTCGTCGGTTGTGGTGAGTGAAAAAGCTCAGCTGTCCTGAGCGAATATGCGCATTGTTAAGAATCTTCACGCAACCGTCAACGCCTAGAATGGCTGTGAAGTGTTTTCACAACACTGCTTTTCATCGCCACCCGCCGTGTCCAACCCCGCCACCATCCGCCGGCTCAACGCACTCGCGTTGTTCCAGACCTTTGCCGAAGAGCGCATCAATGCAGGCGATCCACCCAAGGGCCTCGAGGCGGCATGGGCGACCCGCATTGGCGTCAGCGGTGCGACCTGGTCCATGGCCAAGAGCGGCGCGCGGCCCATCGGCGACAAGCTGGCGCGCCAGATCGAGCACCACTGCGACAAGGCCACCGGCTGGATCGACGAGGAGCGCGAGCCCACGGGCCTGACGCCGGCCGAGCAGCAATTCCTTTCGCAGGCGCTGAAGACTTACCGCGGCACCAACAGCGATGGCCGCAAGAAGCTCAGGCAGTGGCTGAAGGACTTCGGCAACTGATCAGTTAGCGCAGGCCGAGGCGCGACAGCTTCTTGATGAGGCCGACGCGCGACACGCCGAGCTGGCGAGCCGCCTCGGACTGGTTGCCGCCCGCGGCGCTCATCGCGTCCTGGATGAGGCGGCGCTCCAGCTCGTTCAGTGCCGCATCCAGCACGCCGGTACTTGCCGTCGGTTCAGCAAGCCGCGGTGCTTCCGAGTTGTCGCCGGCGGCGAGCCTCAGCAGTTCGGTGTCGACCTCGTGCTGCTCCGGCAGCAGCAGCGCCCCGGCCGACTCGACGATGGCCTTGAGCTCGCGCACATTGCCCGGCCAGTCGCGCGCGGTGACCCAGGCCAGGGCGCCTGCCGAGAAGCGGGCCTGGGGCGTGATGCGCTGCAGGAAGCGCGCCGCCAGCAGCGGCACGTCGGCCATGCGCTCGGCCAGGGCTGGCGTGCGCAGCACGACGCCCTTGAGGCGGTAGTAGAGGTCTTCGCGGAAGCTGCCTTCGCGCACCATGGCCTCGAGGTCGCGGTGGGTGGCGGCGACGACGCGCGCCTCGGCCTGCTTCTGCACGCGGCCGCCCACGGGCAGGAAAGTGCCTTCCTGCAGAAAGCGCAGCAGCTTGACCTGCATGGCCGGCGGCATCTCGCCGACCTCGTCGAGGAAGAGGGTGCCGCCGTGCGCCGCTTCGACGAGGCCAGGCTGGTCGCGATAGGCGCCGGTGAAGCTGCCCTTCAGGTGGCCGAAGAGTTCGCTCTCCAGCAGCTCGGCCGACAGCGCGCCGCAATGCACGACGACGAAGGGCCCGTCGCGTCGCGGGCTGCCTTCGTGCAGGGCGCGGGCCACAAGCTCCTTGCCGGTGCCCGTCGGGCCCAGCACCAGCACGCTGACGCGCGTCGGCGCGACGCGTCTCACCATCGCGCGCAATTGCTGCATGGGCGGCGTCTGGCCCACCAGGCCGAGGTCGTCGGCACCCTGCTCGGCGCGCAGCTTGGCGAGCTCGCTCTCCAGGCGCGACTTGCGCAGCGCGCGGGCCACGACGAAGCGCAGCAGGTCGGGGTCGATGGGCTTGGTGATGAAGTCCCAGGCGCCCAGCTCGGCCGCGCGCAGGGCCAGCTCATGTTCGCCGTGGCCGGTCAGCACGATGACGGGCACGCTGTGCAGGCGCGGGATCAGCTCCAGGCCGCGCTCGGGGTCCATATGGGGCGGCATGGCCAGGTCCAGCAGCACCAGCTCGGGCCGCTGCTCGGCGAAGCGGGCCAGGGCGGCGTCGCCGTCGCCGGCGATGTCGACCTCGTGGCCGAGGCTGCGCAGGAAGTTGCCGCCCAGGCGCTGGAAGGCCGCTTCGTCGTCGACGAGCAGCACGCGGCCGGTCTCAGGAGTTGGCTGGTTCATGGGGGAAGCTCAAGGTGAAGCAGGTGCGCCAGCCGGAGCGCTCGCTCAGCGTGGCCGTGCCGCCATGCGCGGCCATCACGCGCGCGACGATGGCCAGGCCCAGGCCGGTGCCGCCGGGGCTGCGCGAGGCAAAGGGTTCGAACAGCCGCTCGCGGATGGCGTCGGGGACGCCGGGGCCGTTGTCGCAGACATGCAGGCGCAGACCCGTGGCATCGCGCTCGGCGTCGACGTGCACGGCGCCGCCCCCGGCCGTGCGGCCGTTCTCGACCAGATTGGTCAGGGCCTGTTCGACGCGGCGCGCGTCGAGGTAGGCCGGCAGCGGCTGCTGCAGGCCCGGCCCCAGTTCGACCTCCGGCTGGCGGCGCGCCACGGTCTGCGCGAGGGTGGTGACGTCCACCTCGGCCGGCGCCAGCTTCCAGGGCTTGGCGTAGTCCAGCAGATCGCGCGTCAGGTGGGCGATGCGGTCCACCTGCTCGGCCACCTCGCGGCGTGTGTCGGCTGGCGCCAACGCGACGGCCATGGAGATGATGTTGAGCGGGTTGCGGATGTCGTGGGCCACGGTGGCGGCCAGGGCGCCCAGCTCGGCCAGGCGGGCCTGCAGCTGCCGCTCGCGTTCCCGGGCCGCGAGCTGCTGGGCCTGCTCCACGCGCACGGCGGCTTCCAGTACCAGGCTGCCGAAGAGCTCGGCCAGGTGGCGCTGGCCCGGCGGCGCGGCCGACCAGCCTTGCAGCTCGATTCGCCACGGCGATCGACGGCAGTTCAGCCGTGGCAGGCTGGGTTCGGATTCGGCATCGAACACCACCTCGACGGGCGTTCCCAGGCGGCGGCTCAGCAGCTGGCCGGCGGTGTCACCCAGCTCGGCCAGGGTCTCGGCCGGCAGCAGGGCCTCGCGCCAGGCTTGCAGGTCGGCAGCGGACGCCTCGCCACCGGGATAGACCAGGCGCTGCACAAAGCGCCGCACCGGTCCGCTCAGGGCCAGGCAGCCGGCCGCCACCGCGACGCCGCTGAGCCAGCGCGACTCGAAGGGCAGCAGCAGCGGCATCAGGCCGACGATGCCGACGCCGATGGCCAGCAGCAGCGTCCACACCAGGGCGCGGCCGGCCCACGCATTGGCGACGAACACGCCCCAGCGCAGCACGCCGTAGACGAGGATGACGGGGTAGAGCGGCAGCAGCAGCAGCGGCACCGGATAGACCGGCAGGCGCAGCATCACCAGCGCATAGCCGCTCAGGCAAAGCAGCCCCCAAAGGCAGGACGCGGTGACGGCGGCGATCTGCTGGCGCGCTGGCGGCTTGGCCAGGGCCAGGCCGCGCAGCAGCACGCCCACGCCGGCAATGCCGAGCACGATCCAGGCGATGCTGGCCAGCCAGCCCGCCGTGTTGGCAAAGGCGATCCAGCCGACGGGTTCGATCCACACCAGGTGGCCCGAGACCCAGATCTGCGCCGCCAGCGACGACAGGCCGCTGTAGGCATAGGCCGCCCACACCCAGCCCCGGTGCAGGGGCACACGGCAGAACACCACGCAGAAGTGGAAGAAGAAGGCCGACACGAACGGCGCCATGGACATCAGGCGCAGCGCGACGGGCTCGGCCTCCACGCCCCACCAGTTGGGCAGCTCGTTGCCGGTGATCCAGACCGCGATGCCGGCCAGGAAGGCCGCCAGCAAACGCCCGCCGGCCACGCGGTCGGACCAGGCCAGCAGCACGCCGGCCAGCACCAGGGTCTCGAACAGCGAGAAGCCCAGGGCGAAACGGATCAGCAGCATGGGGTGTTAACGAAGTTGACAGGTGGGGCCGGAAGCACTGTATCCGAGGTATGCGGATTCATTCGATTGATTCAATGAAATCAATCACTTAGCGAATAAATCAGGCCTGGCACGCTTGTCGCGATAGCAGGGTCATGAACACCGCCCAGCCTCTCGACCTCTCCGCCCTCATCGGCCCCGCCGCCTGGGCCCGCCTGCCGGCCGCCGTGCAGCGCCGCTTTGCCGCCGGCCACGCCCAAACGACCTACCGCGGCCTGATGGACATGCGCTGCTCGGCCCTCGGTCGGGTCCTGGCCTGGCTGGTCAAGCCGCTGCAAAGCCCGCTGGCAGCGGCCAATGCCAGCGGCGTGCCGACGACGGTGCGGGTGAGCGCTGTCGGCGCCGGCGTCGTCTGGGAGCGTCATTTCGAGGATGGCGTCGGCCTGGTCGTGTCGACCAAGGAGCTGGATGCCAGCGGCCGCCTGCAGGAGCGCACCCGCGGCGGCCTGGGCATGGCGCTGGACGTCTTCGAGCAGGACGGCGCCCTGGTGTTCCAGAGCCGCCGCTATTTCCTCGATATCGGCGCCCTGCGCCTGGTCATGCCCCGCCTGTTCAGCCCCGGCACCTGCCGCGTCGAGCACCGCGACCTGGGCGATGGCCTGTTCCGTTTCACCCTCTCGATGACTCACCCGCTGCTGGGCGAGACCTTTCACCAAACCGGCGTGTTTGCCGATCCCGCATGAACCTCCTCTTCACCCTGCTCAGCGTCCAGGCTCTCATGGGCGCCTTCGACAACCTCTGGCATCACGAATTGCAGGCCAAGCTGCCGCAACGGCCCTCGGCGCGGCGCGAACTGGCCCTGCACACGGTGCGCGAGGCCATCTATGGCGTCGTCTTCATCGGCCTGGCCTGGTGGCATTGGCAGGGGCTGTTCGCCGCCCTGCTGGCGGCGCTGCTGGGCATCGAGGTTGTCGTCACCCTGGCCGACTTCCTGGAGGAGGACCGCAGCCGCAACCTGCCGGCCTTCGAACGTCTGCTGCACACTTTGCTGGCCATCAGCTACGGCGTCTTCCTGGCCGTGTTCGCGCCGGTGCTGTGGGCCTGGGGCCAGGAGCCGACGCGGTTGCTGCCGGCCGCCAATGGCTGGTGGGCACCGCTGCTGACGGCCTATGGCCTGGGCGTGCTGGCTTGGAGCCTGCGCAATCTGATCGCCGTGCGCCGCCTGGCCCGGATGTCGGCGCTGACGCCCCCGCCGGCCTCGATGCGCCGCCAGCCGGCCGTCCTCGTCACCGGCGCCACCGGCTTCGTCGGCCAGGCGGTCGTGGCCGATCTGGTTCGGGACGGCCGCCGCGTCATTGCGCTGTCGCGCGACCTGCGCCAGGCGCGCGGGCTGTTCGGGCCGGGCGTCTGGGTGGTCGACGACCTGGACGCCATCCCGTCCGAGACCCGCATCGACGCCATCGTCAACCTGGCCGGCGCCCGCGTGCTGGGCCTGCCGTGGACGGCCGCGCGCCGCCGCCTGCTGATGGGCAGCCGCCTGGGCATCACGCAGCGCCTGGTCGCCCTGATGCGCCGGCTGGAGCAGCGCCCGCGCGTGCTGGTCAGTGCCTCGGCGGTGGGCTTTTATGGCGCGGTCAATGACGGATCGCCCTGCACCGAAGCCAGCTCGCCCAAGCCGGGCGAGTTCCAGTCCGACCTCTGCGCCGCCATCGAGCACGAGGCGCGCCGCGCCGAGGCCCTGGGCGTGCGTGTCGTGCGCCTGCGCCTGGGCGTCGTGCTGGGGCGTGAGGACGGTGCCTATCCGATGCAGGCCCTGGCCGCGCGGCTGGGATTCGGCGCCGTGCTGGGCAGTGGCAGGCAGCCGGCGCCCTGGCTGCATCGCGACGATGCGGTCGGCCTGATCCGTTTTGCGCTGGACCGGGACGCGCTTGCGGGCGCCGTCAACGCCGTCGCGCCCGATGCGCCGTCGCAGGCCGGCTTCGCCCAGGCCCTGGCCGCGTCCTTCGGCCGCCGCGCCTGGCTGCGCATGCCGGCCTGGCCGCTGCGCAGGCTGGCGGGCGAGATGTCGACGCTGCTGCTGGACGGCCAGAACGCCGTGCCCGCCGTGGCACTGGTGGCCGGCTATCGCTTCCGCTTCGCAACGCTGCCGGCCGCCTTGGCCGACCTCGCCGCGCGGCATGATGCCGGCCATGAATCCCTTGCCCCTTGACCGCTGCAATGACGGCAGCGCGAATCCGCCGCGCCTGCGCCGCGACATCAACCTCGGCACCATGGCCGAGCTGCCGCGCGCCTCGGCCGGCTGGCGCCCCAGCCACGCCGAGCAACTGGCGCTGCTGAAGGCCGATGGCCATGAGGCGGTGCAGATCTGGCAGCCCACGGCCGAAGCGGCCCAGGCCGCACGCGATGCCGGCCTGGCCGTGACCGGCATCTGCCGCGCGCTGACGCCCCCCGAGGTGGAGGCCATCGTGCGCGAGCAGCGCGAGCTCGGCTGCGAGATCACGACCCTGCATGTCGGCCACTCCTTCGAGACCGATGCCGAGATGGATGCGCTCGCGGCCGCCGTGCTCGAGGCCTCGGCGCGCCACGGCCATGCGGTCTATGTCGAGACCCATCGCGGCACCCTGACCCAGGACCTGCGCCGCACGCTGGACCTCGTCGCCCGCTTCCCGGCCCTGCGCTTCAACGCCGACCTGTCGCACTGGTACACCGGCCACGAGCTGACCTATGGCGGCGAGTTCTACGACCGCGCCGCGCGGCTCCAGCCGGTGTTCGAGCGCGTGCGCTTCCTGCATGCCCGCGTCGGCAACCCAGGCTGCATCCAGACCGGCCTGGACGACCCGGGCGACTACCTGAGCCACTTCCGCTGGATGTGGCAGCGCTGCTTCGAAGGCTTTCTGCGCGAGGCCGGGCCGGGCGACTACTTGAGCTTCAACGCCGAGCTGCTGCCGCAGAAGATGGGGGCCGACTTCTGGCTGCACTACGCCCAGCCGCGCACCGACCTGGCCGGCGATGCGCTCAATGGCGAGGCCAGCGACCGCTATGCCGATGCGGCCAGGCTGTGGCAGATCGCCTGTGAATGCTTCGAGGCGGCGCGCGCCGTGGTGGCCGCGCCGCACTGAGCCTCAGGCCTCAGTTGCAGCCGTTGGCGCTCAGGAAGTCGGTGCCGCGCAGGCGCTCGGCGGTGCCATTGCTGCCGCCACCATCCACATTGGTGAAGCGCAGCGTGATCTTGGCGCCGTTGCTCTGGCGGGTGATGGTCATCGTGAAGGACGACGGCACCAGGACCGAGCTGCTGGGGTAGCCGACGTCGATGCTGTAGCGCATGGCGCCGGTGGCCAGCACGCCGCACTTGGCCATCTTGTTCTCCAGCTGGGCCCAGTTGCCGCGGTTGAAGTTGGCGTCCTGGGGCACGATGTTGGCGCGCCCGCCCCAGCCGCCCAGCTGCGATCCGATGAGGTGGCCGCCGTCATAGTCGTTGCTCGGGTTCTCGGCGTCGCCCCATTGGCCGATGCTGGTCTGGCAGCTGTCCTGGCGGACCTCGGCCTTGATGGGCGGCAGGTCGGCGTAGGCCTTGTTGGGCCGGCCCGAGCTGTCGATGTAGTAGTACTCGCCGTTGAAGTTGTGCCACTTGGTGCGGTCGGCTGTCGGGAAGAACTTGGCGCAGTCGGTGACGGCCTGGGGCCTGGCCTGCTGGATCTTGGCCAGCTCACGGTCGTGCACCTCGTAGCCGATGCCGTAGCGGGCCAACTCGGCCCGGACCTGAGCCTCGTCGTGGCTGTCAAAGAACTGCCGCAGCCCGTCGGCGCCGCCGTGAGCCTCCTCCAGCGTGGTGGCCAGATCGGCTTCGGCCATATCGCCACCGCCACCGCAGCCGGCCAGCAGTTGGACGGTCAGCACCAGGGCGGCGGCGGGCCGCAGCGAGCTTGCAGAAGGGATCGGCCACATGGCGGCTTTCCTTGGCAGGTTTGGACAGGGGCGGATTCTTGTGAGCCGCATGGCTTTGTGTCCCCGTGATTTCCTAGGGGGCCCTGGATGCTGCCGTCCTGCCGTGACAGCCCTGCGTCAGCACTTCGGCCGCTCTCGGGCCATACTGGCGCCACCATGCGCATCCTGCTCGTCGAAGACGACGAACAACTCGTCGAAACCACCGCCCGCGCCTTGCGCTCCCAGGGCTGGGTCGTGGACTGCACCGCCCGTGGCGAACCCGTGCCGCGGTCGCTGCGCGAAGACGCCTACGACCTCCTCATCCTCGACATCGGCCTGGCCGGCATCGACGGCTTCGAGACGCTGCGCCGCGTGCGCGCCGAGGGCATCGCCGCGCCGGTGCTGATCCTGACCGCCCGCGACGCCGTCGAGGACCGCGTGCGCGGCCTGGAGGGTGGCGCCGACGACTATCTCGTCAAGCCTTTCGCGCTGACCGAGCTCGTCGCCCGCGCCCGCGCCCTGGTGCGGCGCAGCCAGGCCCGCACCAGCAACCAGCTGCAGCTGGCCCGCCTGCGCATCGACCAGGAAGCACGCCGCGCCTATATCGAGGACGAGCCCCTGGCGCTGTCCGCCCGCGAATGGGATGTGCTGGGCTTCCTGATGGCGCGCGCCGGCAAGGTCGTGCCCAAGGAGCACATCGCGCTGGCCAGCAATGCCTGGGACCAGGGCGTCAGCGACAACGCCATCGAGGTCTGCCTGTCGCGCCTGCGCGCCAAGATCGAACCCGGCGGCGTGCAGCTGCGCACGGTGCGCGGCCTGGGCTACCTCCTTGAAGAAATCGGCTGAGTTGGCTTTCGGGCCGAGCGCCGGGCCGCTCCCAAGCCGGCCCGTCATGGCGATGTGCTTGCCGGTCAATCCGGCAAGCATCGCCGTCCCCTCGGGGGCTGAGGCCGGACACGTTACGCCCAGTGGGCGTGACGTGCCTGCCGAAGCGCTGCGGCCCCTGGCTGTAGCGTGGTCCCGGCCAAGGTACTCCTTGGACGAGGGGCGTCATTGATGCGCTCCAGCCTGCAGCGGCGGCTGTTCGGCTGGCTGATGCTGCCCTTGCTCGTGGCCCTGCCGGTGCTGGGCACGGCGCTGTACGAGCAGGTCAGGCACAGCGCCCAGAGCTGGCTGGACGAAGGCCTGGAGGACACGGCCCTGACCCTGGCCGGCCAAATCGACGTGCGCAGCGGCCAGCCCCGCATCGATGTCAGCGCCACGATGGACCGCGCGCTGCGCTTCGACCGCCAGGACGATGTCTTCTATCTCGTGCTGTCGCCGCACGGCGAAGTGCTGCAGGGCGATGCCGGCCTCGCCGAGCTGCACCCCCGGCCCGCGCAACAGCCCGCCGGCAACTCCTATTACGGCGACGTGAAGCTGCGCGGCCGCGAGCTGCGCCTGGTGCAACTGGGCCATGACTGCGGCACCGGCGTCTGCCAGATCCTGGTCGCCGAGACCCTGCACAAGCGCGACGCCCTGCAGCGCGAGATCGGCAGCTCGGTCGCCCTGAATGGCGGCGCCCTGGCCCTGCTGCTGGCCCTGGCCGGCTGGTGGGCCATCCGCCAGGGCCTGGCGCCGCTGACCGACCTCAGCGCCGAGCTGGAGCACCGCGACCTGCACCGCCTGACGCCGCTGGCGGCCAGCCTGCCGCGTGAGCTGGTGCCCCTGCAGGCGGCCTTCAACCGCCTGTTCGAGCGGCTGGGCCGTGCGGCCGGGGCCCAGCGCGAATTCCTGGCCGATGCGGCCCACCAGCTGCGCACGCCGCTGACGTCGCTGCAGACCGAGATCGAGCTGGCCATGCTGGAGCCCCACGACCAGCGCGTGGACCCGCTGCTGCAACGCCTGCGCCAGCGCGTCGAACGCAGCGCCCGCCTGGCCCAGCAGCTGCTGTCGCTGGCGCGTGCGGAGGACCGCAGCGTCGATGTCGGCCAGCGTATCGACCTGCGTGGCATCGCCACCGAGAGCGGCCAGGACTGGGCCCACCGCACCCTGCCCAGCGGCGTGGACCTGGGCTTCGAGCTGGCCGAGGCGCCGGCCCTGGGCCATGCCTTCCTGCTGCGCGAGGCTCTCGAGAACCTCATCCACAACGCCGTCAGCTATGCCGGCGCGGGGGCACGCATCACCGTGCGCTGCGGCAGCGGGGCCGAGGGCCCATGGCTGGAGGTGGAGGACAACGGCCCGGGCATTGCGCCGGCCGATCGCCCGGCGGCCATGCAGCGCTTTCGCCGTGGCGACACCGCGACCGGGACGGGCAGCGGCCTGGGCCTGGCCATCGCGGCCGACATCGCCGCCCGCCACGCGGGCCGGCTGGAGCTGCTGGACGCCCACGCCGGCCCGGGCCTGCGAGCCCGGCTCAGCCTGCCGCCGCTGCCGTCGGATCCAGGGCCAGCTGCTTGAAGAGATTCATCGCGACGACGACGCGCCGCCCCGGCGTGGCCGGCACCTCGTGCATGGTGATGCCGGGGAACATGATCAGCGTGCCGGGCCTGGGCTGGTAGGCGCTGGTCTTGGAAAACACCAGCGGCGCGCAGCCGGGCTCGGCCTCGAGGTAGACGACGCAGCTCAGGTCGGCCGGCCAGTGGTTGTGCGGGGCCGTGTAGTCGGCCTGCTCGTAGATGGCGCCCCAGCAGTGGGTGACGAGCAGGTCCAGGCCGAGCGAGTCGAGCTCCCCCGACCAGGCCTTGGGCGCCGCCGCCTTGGCGATCTCGACGACGCTGGCGCACAGCGGCAGCAGCTTGGCATTGAGCATGTGGCTCTTCCACGGGCTCATATAGACCGACTTGACGTTGGACTCGGGCGACTGCGGGTGGCTCACGCGCAGCTCCTCGATGGCCTCGCGCGCCAGCTGCAGGCGGTCCGCGATGGGGCCCAGCTCGGCAATGATGACGGGCAGCTCGGTCTGGACGCTGGCGCCGACGATGCGGACAGCTTCGGGCACGGAGTCAGGAGTGCTCATGCCGCCATTCTGGCCGTGCGCAGGGCCCGGCCAAGCCGGGAAAAGACCGGTCAGCCCAGGGCCTGGTACAGCGCCTGCATCTCCTGCGTCAGCTTGTGGCGGGCATCGAGGTGGATCATGGGCCGCGACAGCTCGTGCGACTCCTTGACCTTGATGCTGCTGGACAGATAGGGCTCCAGCACCGGCAGGCCCTCGTCCAGCAGCTCCTGCACGACGCGCTGCGGCAGCGAGGCGCGGGCCTGGAACTGGTTGACGACGATGCCCTCCACCGACAGCTCGGGCGCATGGTCGGCGCGGATCTCCTCGACGGCCTCGAGCAGGCCATACAGCGCGCGGCGCGAGAAGTCGTCGCAGTCGAAGGGGATGAGGCAGCCCTGGGCCGCGATCAGCGCCGAGCGCGTGTAGAAATTCAGCGCCGGCGGCGTGTCGATCCAGATCTGGTCGTATTCGTCGGCCAGCTGCAGCAGCGCGTCGCGCAGCTTGTAGATCTTGTAGCGGCTCTCCAGCTTGGAATGCAGCTCATCGAGCTCGGGGCTGGCCGGCATCAGGTGCAGGCCCTCCCAGGGCGTCTCGGTGACGAAGTCGGTCGCGGCCGGCGGGCGCACGGCGAACTTCAGCGTCGACTCGAAGAACTCGGCCGAGCCGGCGGCGCCTTCGTCCAGCGCATCGCCCATCAGGTAGCGGCTGGTGTTGCCCTGGCGGTCCAGGTCGATGACGAGAACGCGCTGGCCCGAGGCCGCGGCGATGGCCGCCAGGTTGCTGGTGATCGTGGACTTGCCCACGCCGCCCTTCTGGTTGAACACGACTCGCCGCATCGCCACTCCTTGCTGCCGGATGCGGCGATTGTGCACTGCACAAAAGTCAATGGGCCGGCGTCGCCTCGGCAAGCGGATGCGCGATGCCGCCGTCGCCATAGGTGCGCACCACCTCGGCGATGACGACCTGATAGCCCCTCAGCCACTTGGCCTGGGCCTGCTTGGCCTCGCGGTGGTCGGGATGGCTCATCAACTGCTGCAGGGCCTCCATGGACGCCCAGTAGTAGACGTTGGAGATCAGGCTGGAGGCGGCGTTCTCCCAGGTTTCCTCGCCGAGATAGCCGGGGATGGAGCGGGCGACTGCCGCGATGCGCTCGTCCAGCGCGAAGAAGTCGGCGTCGTAGTCGCCCTTGGCGAAGGTGAAGGTGGAGGTGTACATCAGGACAGGGTGGTGAGGGCGCGCTCGACAAATTGCCGCGGCACCGTGGTCTTGGGCACGCGCACCGGGAACCAGCTGCGGATGTCGCTGTCGATGCCGATGCCGTGCATGAAGTTGTAGAGGCCCTTCTTCAGCCCCTGGCCCAGGCCGTCGTGGTCGGTGGGCGTGGGGTCGACGAAGGCGATGTCGTTCCTGGCGAAGCGGCCATCGGCTGGCAGCGGCTGCAGCGTGACGCCGTACTCGGCCGGGTTCAGGCCCACCGGCGAATGCACCGTGCAGGCAAAGCGGTGGAAAAAGCCGCTGTGGATGCAGCCGTTCTCGAACAGCTGGCGCACATACTCCAGCGCGTCCACCGTGTCCTGCGTCGTCTGCGTCGGGAAGCCGTACATCAGGTAGGCATGCACCAGCACGCCGGCGTCGGAGAAGGCCTTGGTCACGCGTGCCACCTGCTCGACGCTGACGCCCTTCTTCATCAGCTTCAGCAGCCGATCGGAAGCGACTTCCAGCCCGCCCGAGATGGCGATGCAGCCGCTGTCGGCCAGCAGCTGGCAGAGCTCGGGCGTGAAGGTTTTCTCGAAGCGGATATTGCCCCACCAGGAGATGGCCACGCCGCGACGGATGAGTTCTTCAGCCAGGGCCTTGAGGGCTTTCGGGGGGGCTGCTTCGTCGACGAAATGGAAGCCCGTCTGGCCCGTCTCCCGGACGATGGCCTCGATGCGGTCCACCAGCACCTCGGCCGAGGCGGCCTCGTAGCGCGAGATGTAGTCCAGCGACACGTCGCAGAAGCTGCACTTCTTCCAGTAGCAGCCATGGGCCACCGTGAGCTTGTTCCAGCGCCCGTCGCTCCACAGCCGGTTCATGGGGTTGAGCATGTCCAGCAGCGACAGATAGCGGTCCAGCGGCAGGCCCTCCCAGGTCGGCGTGCCGACGTCGTCGAAGGCGATGTCGGGTTCGACGAAGTTGGTGTACTTCACCTCCGCGCCGTCGCGCCAGAAGGTCCGCACCAGGCGCGTCTTGGAGCGCTTGCCGGCGACATGCTCCAGCAGGGCCAGCAGCGGCCGCTCGCCGGCGTCCAGCGTCACAAAGTCGACGAAATCGAACAGGCGGGGCTCGGCCAGTTCGCGCAGCTCGGTATTCACATAGCCGCCGCCCAGCACGCAGACGACCTCGGGCCGCGCGGCCTTGATGGCCTGGGCAATGCGCAGGGCCGCGAAGACCGAGCCGGGGAAGGGCACGGACAGCAGCACCACGTCCGGGTTGTGCTGCTGCAGCGCCTCGAGGGTCAGCCGCTGCAGCGTGCGGTCGATGAGGTGGGGCGGTTCGGCCAGGGCCTCGGCCAGCGGGTCGAAATGCGCCTGGGCCGCGGCCAGCTTCTCGGCATAGCGCACGAACTCGAAGCGCTCGTCCACGGCATCGCGCAGCACGTCGGCCAGGTCGTTGAGGAAGAGCGTGGCCAGGTGGCGGGCGCGGTCCTGCAGGCCGAGGGCCCCGAAGGCCCACGCGAGAGGGTCTTCGCCCTCCTCGCCGATGTAGTGATCCAGCGAGGCGAAGCGCGCGCCTTCGGGCAGGAAGCTGCGCGTGTTGATGCGGTGGGCCACCGTCGGGTCGCGCCCTTGCAGGAAGGCCAGGGCCCGCGGCGTGGCCGCGGCTATTGCATCGAACTCGGCGTTGAACCAGGCGGTCTGCGGCGTGCGCTGCGCCTCGGGCAGGGCCTGCACGGCCTCACGGATCTGCGCCAGACCGGCGGGCGAGAACAGCTCCAGCACCAGCGTCAGCGCCAGGTCCACCTGGTTCGCGTCCGCGCCGCGCGAGCGCAGGAAGCCGGTCAGATAGGCAGTGGACGGGTAGGGCGTGTTCAGCTGCGTCATCGGGGGGATGACGGCGAGCACGCGGGGAGACGGGGACGACATGGTGGGGATTGTCGCGGGCTCAGGGCAGTCGCCACAGTCCAGGCATGCAAAACGGAGACGCATGTCATGGATGACGACCTGGGCACGCTGACGAAAGAGCAGCTCGTGGCCGAAGTGAAGAAGCTGAGGGCAGCCATCCGTGCGCACCGGGATGAAAGCGGCCACGAGTTGTGCTGGCATCAGCCGGCACTGTGGAATCTGCTGCCGGAGAAGACTTCGCCCGCGGTGGCCGTGCCCGAGTGGCCGCAGTTCATGCGCGGCTGTGTCCGCTACCGGCAGTCACTGGACCAGCAGTTGCCGGACGCGCTGCGCACGAGTGGAGAGTTCGGGGAGGCTTGAGCCAGCCGCCGCAGCCCCCCGATCGCAGGGGGACGCCGCTCAGGAAGCCCGCTGGCCGTTGATAGCATGCCCGCCCATCAAGGGGAGGAAGACATGCGCAAAGGCATGGGTGCGAATTCGTTCGCGCGCGAGATCAAGGCGGCCCTCTCGGCCGCGCTGCTTTTTTGTGGCGGCCACGCCAGTGCAGCGTCTTACGACGCGCGGTTGTTGGAGGGCCTGGGAGGCACGCGCGCCTGGGCGACAGCCATCAACAACGCTGGCCAAATCGTTGGCGGTGGCAATCTGCCGTCCAATACCGAGCAAGCCGCGCTCTTGTGGTCCGGTGGCGTGCTGGTGAATCTGGGACAGATGGTCAGCCCGTCAAGCGGTGCAGCCGCCATCAACAACGCCGGACAGATCGCGGGTGCGCATTCCGTCGGCAGCTACTGGGAGGTCGCAGCCACGGTATGGTCTGGCGGGGCGGCCACCGATCTGACTTCTCCCGCGAGTGGAATTACCTGGGCGCGGGCCAGCGGAATCAATGATTCTGGAACCGTGGCCGGATTGGTTGAGACACACGATGCCTACTTGTTTCAAGTCCATCGGGCGGTGACCTGGGTCAATGGCGAGATCCAGGTCCTGCCTGGGTTGGCTCCGGACAGCAGCGGATCACACAGCAACGCCGAAGCGTTGAACAACGCAGGTCAGGTGGTGGGCCACATCAACGGTGCCGTCACCATTGGGAACGACCGGGCGGTGCTCTGGAATGAAGGGCAAATGCACGTTCTGGACACGCTGGGTGGCGCCTGGAGTCGCGCAACGGCCATCAATGACGGCGGCATCATTGCAGGCTGGAGTGGCACGGACACGGGCATGGGCACCCATGCGACGCTTTGGTCTGATCTGGCGCCGATCGATCTCGGCGTTATTGCCGGGATGGCTGACAGCTTTGCCATGGGTATCAACGATCTCGGCCAGGTTGTCGGGGCGAGCGGCAGCCTGTTGTATTCGCCTTCGTCCAGGGCGACGCTTTGGAGCGACGGCGAAATCATCAATCTCGACGATTTCCTTTCTGCGGAGCTCCACGCCGCAGGCTGGCATCTGACCCAGGCCAGGGACATCAATGAGCTCGGGCAGATCGTCGGCCTGGCGATCAATTCGAACACGCTGGAGGAACGCGCCTTTCTGCTGTCGCCGTTGGCTGCAGTTCCCGAGCCCTCTTCTGCTTTCCTGATGCTGGGCGCGGGCGTGTTCTTCTTCGTTCGGCGCCGCCGGCCCTCCTGACCGGGCTCAGCCCGACAGCCACCCCGCCAGCTTCTCCGCAATCATCAGCGTCGGCGAATTCGTGTTGCCGCTGGTGATCGTCGGCATCACGCTGGCGTCCGCCACGCGCAGCCCCGTCACGCCGCGCACGCGCAGCCGCGAGTCGACCACGGCGTACATATCGTCCTTGCGGCCCATGCGGCAGGTGCCCACGGGGTGGAAGATGGTCGTCGCGATGTCGCCGGCCAGGCGGGCGAGCTCCTCGTCGGTCTGGAACTGCGGGCCGGGCTTGTATTCCTCAGGCTTGAAGGCGGCAAGAGCCGGCTGGGACACGATGCGGCGCGTCAGTTTCAGGCTGTCGGCAGCCACCTGGCGGTCGCCTTCGGTGGACAGGTAGTTGGGGCGGATGGCCGGCGCCACCGTTGCGTCGGGCGAGGTCGCGTAGACCGTGCCGCGGCTGCTCGGGTTGAGGTTGCAGACGCTCGCCGTGAAGGCGTTGAAGCCGTGCAGAGGCTCGCCGAAGGCGTCCAGCGACAGCGGCTGGACGTGGTATTCCAGGTCGGGCCAGATGCGGTCCGGGCTGCTGCGCGTGAAGGCGCCGAGCTGGGAGGGCGCCATGCTCATCGGGCCGCTGCGCCGCAGCGCGTATTCCATGCCGATCATGGCCTTGCCGAGCAGCGACGCGGCGCGCGTGTTCAAGGTCTTGGCGCCCTGCACCTTGTAGACGGCGCGGATCTGCAGATGGTCCTGCAGGTTGGCGCCGACGCCGGGCAGGTCCTGCTCGACCGTCAGCCCCAGGTTCTGCAGCAGGGCTCCGGGGCCGAGGCCCGAGAGCTGCAGGATCTGCGGCGAGCCGATGGCGCCCGCGGCCAGGATGACCTCGCCGCCGACATTCAGCCAGGGCTGCTCGACGCCATGCGGCGTCAGCACCTCGACGCCGCTGCAGCGCAGGCCGGCA
Source organism: Roseateles sp. GW821-FHT09H10 (assembly GCF_059415865.1). NCBI lineage: Bacteria > Pseudomonadati > Pseudomonadota > Betaproteobacteria > Burkholderiales > Sphaerotilaceae > Roseateles > Roseateles sp. GW821-FHT09H10. The sequence goes on from NZ_JBWKOB010000002.1 coordinate 1,587,912, forward strand.
TCGTTGTGCAGCAGGCGCAGCTTGCGCACCTGGGCGCCCGTCCACAGCTCGAAGTTGGGCCGGCCCAGGGCCGTCGGACGCAGGAAGGCCTTGGCGGTGTTCCAGCGCAGGCCCTTCCTCTGGTTGACCTCGAAGTAGCCCACGCCTTCATTGGTGCCGGCGTTGAAGTCGCTGGTGGCCGGGATGCCGGCCTGGTTGGCGGCGGCGGCAAAGGCGTCGAGGATGGGCCAGCGCAGGCGCTGCTGCTCGACCCGCCATTCGCCCTTGTGGCCGTGCACGGCGGCAAAGCCTTCGGGTGCGGTCTTGGGCTTGTCCAGGCGCCAGTGGTTCTCGTGCTTGCGGAAGGCCCGCAGCACGCGCTCCCAGCGCCAGGTGTCGTCGCCGGTGACCTCGGCCCAGTGCTCGTAGTCGCGGCTCTGGCCGCGCATATAGATCATGCCGTTGATGCTGGAGCTGCCGCCCAGCACCTTGCCGCGCGGGTAGCGCAGGCTGCGGCCGTTGAGCCCCGCCTCGGCCTCGGTGTTGAAGCACCAGTCGGTGCGCGGGTTGCCGATGCAGTAGAGGTAGCCGACGGGGATGTGGATCCAGTGGTAGTCGTCCTTGCCGCCGGCCTCGATGAGGAGGATGCGCTTGTCCGGGTTGGCGCTGAGGCGGTTCGCGAGCAGGCAGCCGGCGGTGCCGGCGCCCACGATGATGTAGTCGAAACCTTGTCGTGACATTGAGCGCTAACGGGGCGTACGGGAGAGGCGGCGGGATGCAGCCCCTAGCGTACGTTACTCGGCGTCGCTGCGCCCCAGGCGGTACCAGTCAAGCTTGCGCGTGAGTGTCATCACGGTGGCGAGCACGGCGAAGAGCAGCACGGCGCCGATGACGAGGGCGGTCTGTTCGCGGCTCAGCAGCACATAGAGGGCGCCATAGAGCAGGGCGATGCCGCCGCCGAAGGCCAGGCCCCTCAGCCAGCCGCCCAGCATGGCCGCGGCGTACTGCGTCAGCACCGCCGCGGCGGCGCCGGCCGCGATCAGATAGGCCAGCAGGAAGGGCAGATGCTCCGACAGGCTGAGCAGCAGCAGGAAGAACAGGCTCAGCGCCAGGCCGACGAGCAGGTATTGCACGGGGTGCACGCGGCGGTCCGACAGCAGTTCGGTCAGCCCCACGGCGACGAAGGTCAGGGCGATGAACATCAGGCCGTATTTGATGGCGCGATCGCTCATGACGTAGGGGTTCACGGGGTCGATGAGCTCGACGGCGAGGGCGTCCAGCACCTTTCGAACTGCTGTCGAGGCCTCGGGCCGGTAAGGGGCGTCGCCGTCGGACAGGTCGGGCAGCGCATGGCCGGCCACGAGATCGGCCGCCGCCGAGCTGGCCAATGACGACACGGCCCAGCGTGCCGAGAAGCCGCTGACGCCGATCTGGTGCTCGATCGGCAGGAACTGACCCGTGAAGCTCGGGTGCGGCCAACTGGACTGCAGGGACACCTGTGTGCTGCCGGCGGCCGGCACGATGCCAAAGCGCTGGCTGCCCACGAAGTGCAGCTTCAGCGCGACGCTCAGCGGCTGGTCCAGGCGCTGGCCAGTAAGCTGGGCGTGCAGGCTGCCGCGCAACGTCGGATGCGGCGTTCCAGGGGCGACCTCGAGTGCGGCGCCTCCACGCTTGAGTTCAGCGGTTCGGATGCCTCGTGCGTCGCTCAGGGTGACGACGACCGCCGGGTCACTGCAGTTGAGCCTGCCGTTGGCATGCTCGGCCTTGGGCATCAGGCTGGCGAGTGATTCCCAGTGCGCATCGACATTCAGCTGCGCGACGTAGGTGTTGACCTTGAACAGGCCGCGGCGTCGCTCCTCCGGGCTGAGGCCTCCGTTGATCTGCAGCTTGGAAGCCGTGGCCGTCAGCCAGAAGTCGCGCGAGTCGGTGACCTCCGTTTTGCCGGAGAGGTAGGTCCAGGTTTCCTTGCAGGCGCGCACCAGCACCGGTCCTGCCAAGGCTTGAGGCCCTGCCAGCGACTGTTCCACGCTTCGCGTGGCTTCGTACTGGCGCTGTTGGCGCTCGTGCACCAGCCCGCCGATCTGGGCGAGCACGGCGCAGATGACGATAGAGACGACGGCCAGGATGGCCAGCTTGAAGAAGAGGGGGAGCTTGTTCATGCCGCCAGCATCGCCAGCGGTCGTGAGGGCATGAAGGGCTCTGTGAAGCCGCCGTGAAGTCAGCGCGGCAGGATCAGCGTCACGCGCAGGCCCGGCTCCGCGGCCTCGAAGGCCAGCCGCCCGCCATGCAGCTCGGCCACGCGTCGCGCAATGGCCAGGCCCAAGCCCGAGCCCTTGACCAGGCTGCCGGGCCGGGCCGTCGAGAAGAAGCGCCTGCCCAGCTGCGCAAAGCCCGCGGCGGGCACGCCGGGGCCGTGGTCGCGCAGGCTCAGGCGCACCGTCGTCGGCGTCGTGCTGACGCCGAGTTCCAGCGTCGAGCCGGCCGGCGCGAAGTCGATGGCGTTGACGAGGAGATTGCCCAGCGCCAGCTCGAGCAGGGCGGTGTCGGCGTCCACCGCCACGTCCTCGCGCGCCGTCCAGGCGATCTGCAGGCCCTGCTGCGCCAGGCGCGGCGCCTGGCGGTCCAGCTGCGCCTCGGCCCAGTCGGCCAGCGCGATGCGTTGGCGTTCACCCGGCCCCAGCTGGGCTTCGAGCTGGGACAGGGCCAGCACGCGCTCCACCAGCGTCTGCAGCCGGGCCGTCTGGTCCAGCACCTGGCCGGCGAAGCGCTTGCGATCCGCCTCGGGCAGTTCGTCCTGCAGCAGCTCGCCGCTGGCGCGCAGGGCGGCCAGCGGGCTCTTCAGTTCATGCGTCAGCGCACGCACATCGTGCTCGAGCTGCTCTCGGCCCTCCAGGCGGCGGCGCATGTCGTCCATGGCGACGGCCAGGTCGCCGAGCTCACCCGGCATGGTCGGCGGCGCGATGGCCTGGCCGGCCTGGGCCTGCTGGGCGAAGCGCCGCAGCCGGCGCACCGAGGCCACCAGCCACAGCGTGACGCCCACGCCCACCACCAGGCTGGTCGCCAGCAGCGCGGCCCCGGCCCAGAACACGCGCCTCTCGGCACGGTCGATGAAGCGCTGCACGCTGGCGATGGGCTTGGCGACGCTGACGACGCCCAGGGTGCGGCCATCCTTCGTGATGGGAGCGGCGACGACCAGGACCGTGCTGTCGCCGCGGCCATAGGGGCTGGCGCGGGCACCGTAGTCGCCGCGCAGCGTCAGCACCACGTCGTTCCATTGCGAATAGTCCTGCCCCACGGCGGACGGCGTGCCGGAGTCCAGCAGCACGCGGCCGCTCGCGTCGGTCACATAGATGCGCAGGTCCAGGCTCTGCTTGCGCAGCCCCCAGATCAATGCGTTCACCTCGCGCTTGACGTAGCGCTGCAGCTGGGTGGCCAGCGGTCCGTCGGCACGCGGCGGCCCGGCGGCCATCTCGTCTGCCGCAACCTCTGCCAGCAGGTGGGCCGTGTCCACCATCAGGTCTTCCATCACCTCGCGGACGCTGGGCTTGACTTCGGCCAGGAAGACCTTGAGCAGCAGCACGGCGCTGAGGCCGGCGATCAGGAAGAAGCCGAAGAAGACCCTGAGGCCGAGTCTCATGATTCGAGGGAGTAGCCCAGGCCGCGATGCGTCTTGATCGGGTCGCGGCCCGGCGAGGCCTCGCGCAGCTTGGCGCGCAGCGTCTTGATGTGGGTGTCGACGGTGCGGTCCGTGCTTTCGGCGCTGCTGCCCCAGACGGCGTCGAGCAGGGTGTCGCGGCTGTGGATGCGCTGTGGCGCGCGCAGCAGATGGGTCAGCAGGCCCAGCTCCAGCTTGGTGAGGGACAGCGGCACGCCGTCCAGGCTGACCCGCGTGCCGTCGATGGAGAAGCCCAGCGTCGGCGCCGGCGTGGCCTGGGCGCGGCGCAGCAGGGCCCGCACGCGGGCCACGAGCTCGCGCGGGCTGAAGGGCTTGGCGAGATAGTCATCGGCGCCCAGCTCCAGGCCGAGCACGCGGTCCATCTCCTCGCTGCGCGCGCTCAAGACGATGACGGGCAGGCGCGAGAGATGTGATAAGGGCCCGTGGCGCAGCTCGCGGCACAGGTCCAGGCCGTGGCCGTCGGGCAGGCCGATGTCGAGGATGAGGAGCTCGGGCGCGGGCGACTGCCGCAGGCGCTCGCGGGCCTCGGCCAGCCAGGCCTTGTGCTCGACGATGAAGCCCTCCCGCCGCAGCGCGAACGCGACGGTGTCCGCGATGGCGGGGTCGTCCTCCAGCAGCAGGATGGTCATGAGCGCTCGAGCCGGCCCATGGCTCTAGCCCACGGTCCGCGCGGCCAGCACGGGGAAGAGCTTGATGAGGCCGTCGGCCAGCAGCTCGACGGCCAGGGCCGCGAGGATGAGGCCCATCAGCCGCGTCATGATGTTGATGCCGGTCTGGCCCAGCACCTTGGCGATCTTGCTGCTGGCCGAGAACACGATGAAGGTGACGCCCGCGACGACGACGCCATAGCCGCACAGGATGGCCAGCTCCCACCAGACGCGCGTCTTGTCCGCATAGATGACCATGGTGGAGATGGTGGCCGGCCCGGTCAGCAGCGGGATGGCCAGCGGCACGACGGCGATGCTGGCGCCGGCGTCGGCCTTGGTGTTGCCCTCGGACACATCCTCCTTGCGCGCCTCCGCCGGCTGGGCGTTGAGCATCTGCAGCGAGCTGATCAGCAGCAGGCAGCCGCCGCCCACCTGGAAGCTGGCCAGCGAGATGCCGAAGAACTCGATGATCTTCAGCCCGAACAGCGCGCTGAGCGCGATGACGATGCCGGCCGTGCTGGCGCTGACCAGGATGGTCTTGCGCCGCTGCTGGCGCGAGAAGGCGGACGTGAAGTGGATGAAGAAGGGCACCACGCCGACGGGATTGACGATGGCCAGCAGCGCAACGAGGGGCTTGTAGATGTCCATGGCGGGCGATTGTGAGTCAGCTCCTTATCATCCGCCGCGCGGCCTCTGCCCGAGGTCTTTGCGAGCCTTCACCGGCAAGCGCTCCGGGGCAACCCCGGGGGTTGTGAATCTCCCGTCCAGCAGGGCGTGAGGCGGTTGGCGCGCAAGCGCCAGGCAGCTCACGCATCACCCGTCGCTCGGGCAGTGAGCCGCATCTTTTTCAGGGAGACAACAGGGGTTGGACAAAGCCCGCACCATGACCGCCAGGGCCCTGGCCCGCGCGATGCTGGCCGGCCCTCGCCATGAGGACGCCCTGGCGGCGCGCATGGCCGTCTGCCTGGAGCAGCGGCCGCCCTGGCTTGCCGGCCTGGCCCGCGCGATGGCGCGTATCCCCGGCGAGGTCTGGCGGCGACTGGACGTGCAGTCCCTGGGCGAGCGCGTTGAAGGGCATGAAGGCTTTGCCAAGGCCTGGGCCGGCAAGGACAGGCCCGAGGCGCGCCGCTGGTTGCTGCATTCACCTGACGAGTTGGCACCCGCGCCCCCTGGGCTGGAGCGCCCGCACTGGCCCACCGTCGGCGCGCTGGCGCGGGGCCTCGGAATGACCGCGGCGGGCCTGTGGCGGCTGAGCCTGCCGGCGGATTGGCAGCGCCGCCGGCCGCTCGCGCAGCAGCACTACCGCCAGGTGCTCGTGCCCAAGCGCGGCGAAGGTGCCGGCTGGCGGCTGCTGGAAGTGCCGGCGCCGCATCTGCGCGCCGTGCAGCGCCGTTTGCTGACGCAGTTGTTGAACGGGTTGCCGCCGCATGCCGCGGCCTTCGGCTACGCGCCTGGCCGTTCGGTCGTGCAGCATGCCGCCCTGCATGCCGGCCAGGGCCGGGTCTTGCGCTTCGACCTGAGTGACTTCTTCTCGACCGTGAGGGCCGCCCGCATCCACGCGCTGTTCAAGACACTGGGCTATTCGACGGCCGTATCCCGCTCGCTGACGGCGCTGTGCACGACTTCCGTGCCGCAGGCCTGGCTGCGCACCGAAACGCGGCTGAGCTGGCAGCACAAGCAGCGCCTGCGCGACGCCCATCTGCCCCAAGGCGCGCCGACGTCGCCGGCATTGGCCAATCTCTGCGCCTTCGGCCTGGACGCGCGCTTGAGCGGGCTGGCCGAGAGCTTGGGCGCGCGCTACAGCCGCTATGCCGACGACCTCGTTTTCTCGGGCCCCGCATCCCTGCCCGGCCGGACCATCGCGGCCTGGGTTGCCGCCATCGCTGCCGATGAGGGCTTTGCCGTCAACCCGCGCAAGACGCGCAGCCTCGGGGTTGCGCAGCGTCAGTCGGTCTGCGGCATCGTCGTCAACCGGCAGCCCAATCTGCCGCGCGACGAGTTCGACCGCCTCAAGGCCATCCTGCACCGCTGTGTGGTCCACGGGCCGGCGAGCCAGGACCGCGATGGCCATGCCGACTGGCGCGCCCATCTGCTGGGCCGCGTCGCCTGGGCAGCTCAGCTCAATCCCGTCAAGGCCGAAAAACTCAAGTCCCTGCTCGATCGCATCGATTGGTCGCGCTGAGCCCGCGCAGATAGTCCAGCCCCGCCGCGCCGCGCGCGCCCCACCAGCTCAGCAGCTCGCCGTCGACGAGCTGCACCCGGGCCTGCGGGCACAGCGCCTGGGCCTCGGCGATGTGCGTGGCATCGAAGCGATAGGGTTCCGAGCTCAGCAGCACCCGGTCGATGTCGTGAAGCCAGGGCTCAAGGCCGGAGAGCGCCGGGTAGCGGCCGGCGCCGTGCTCGCCGCCCCGCACGTCGGGCCAGCTGCGCCAGCCCACCTCGGCCAGCAGGGTCGAGACATAGGTGTCGCGCGCCACCGTCATCCAGGGGTCGCGCCAGATCAGGTAGAGCACCTTCTCTGCTCGCCAGGCTTGGCCGCGGCAGCGCGCCAGCGCGATCGAGAACTCGGCCGACAAGGCGGCCGCGCGCTCATTGACGCCGGGCTGGTCGGCAAACGCGCTGCGCAACTGCTCGAACAGGGCCAGGTTGTCCTCGGGCCGGGTCGGATGGGTCACGATGACCTCGGGGACGAACTCGCCAAAACCTTGAAGGAGGGCCTCGGCCGTCTCCAGCCGGTTCTCGTCGACATTGACGATGACATGGGTGGGCGCGAGCTTGCGGAGTTTGGCGAGGTTCACGTCCTTGGTGCCGCCCACCTTGGGAACACCCTTCACGACGTCGGCCGGGTGGATGCAAAAGCCTGTGCGGGCCACCAGGCAAGGCTGCAGTCCTAGGGCCACCAGCGTCTCGGTGGCGCTGGGCACCAGCGACGCGATCCGCGGCGCCGTCATGCCTGTTCCGTCACCGCCAGATAGACCGCGCAGCAGCCGCGCAGCCAGACCAGGGTGGGCAGGACCAGGGCGATGGCGAAGACGACGCCGCCGCCGATCAGCGCGGCCATGCCGAGGGCGCCGCCCTCCAGCGGCACGCCGCTGGCGCCGAAGCCGCGCGGGCCCAGGCCCATGACGCCGGCCAGCAGCTGGCGGGCCGGCAACTCGATGCCGGCGCCCAGGATGGCCAGGCCGGCCATCAGCCGGCTGCCGCCGACGACGACGAAGCTGATGGCGGCGGTGGCCAGGGCCGTCATCAGGTAGACGGCGGCCATCAGCAGGGCCGTTTCGGGCAGGCCATGGCGCAGGCGTTCGCGCAGGAAGCCCAGCACGCCGGCGCTGCGCCGCCCGGCCCAGACCGCCGGCCCGGCCAGCGGCCCGACGAGGACGACGAGCACGAAGCTGAGGCTGCCCAGGGCCAGCACGCCCAGCGGCAGCACGACGGCCAGCAGGGGGGCGCCGACAACGGGCAGGCGCGTCGCCCACAGCAGGCCGGCCAGGGCCAGCACGACGGCGCCGGCCACCGCCAGGCAGGCCAGCAGGGCCAGCAAGACGCGGTGGGCGCTGCGCAGCGCGTCGGCCAGGGCGTCCTGGGGGTCGCGTACCGGCAGGCCGCGGGCCTGGTCCATCAGCATCAGGCCGGTGGCATTGACGCCGAAAAAGGCGACAGCCAGGGCCAGGCCCAGCCAGAGGGCGCTGAGCAGGTTCTGTTCGCGCAGCAGGGCCGATTGCGCCATGGCGACCAGCAGGCCGGCCATGCAGAAGCTGGCCAGCAGGGCATAGAGGGCGCGCAGATTGCGCGATGCGTCGACGCTGGCGAGGACGCGGGACAGGGCAAAGATCAGGCTGGAGGTCATGAAATCACGCTCGGGCGGCGATGGTATCGATGACGGCAAGGTGATGCGCCCGAATCGCCAGGGTTTGTGCTAGCTCGTAAAAACAACACTTGTAAGAGTGCCGTTCCTCAATCTCTTGACCCCGCCACCATAATCAATTGCCTGTGTCTGGACGCCGCACCTTCGCTTGAATGGTTCACGATGGGTTGAAGCTCCACATGGTTTTTTGGTTTTGAGAAGAGAAGGGCTTCCCCATGGGAAACAAGCTTTACGTGGGCAATCTCGCCTACAGCGTGCGTGACGAATCGCTGCAAGAAGCGTTCGGTCAGTTCGGGACCGTGACCTCCGCAAAGGTCATGATGGATCGTGAAACCGGTCGCTCCAAGGGTTTCGGCTTTGTCGAGATGGGTTCGGATGCCGAGGCGCAAGCCGCCATCAACGGCATGAACGGACAGGCCCTGGAAGGCCGCGCCATCGTCGTCAACGAGGCTCGTCCTCGTGAAGAGCGTCCTGGCGGCTTCGGCGGCGGCGGTGGCCGTTCCGGCGGCGGCGGCTACGGTGGTGGTGGCGGCTACGGTGGCGGCGGTGGCCGTTCCGGTGGCGGCGGCGGCTACGGTGGTGGCGGCGGCGGTTACGGCGGCGGTGGCGGCGGCTACGGTGGTGGCGGCGGTGGCCGCTCCGGTGGCGGCGGCTACGGCGGCGGCGGCGGTGGCCGTTCCGGCGGTGGCGGCGGCTACGGTGGTGGCGGCGGTGGCTACGGCGGCGGTGGCCGTTCCGGCGGCTACTGATCCCCGACCGACCTCGCAAGAGATCTGAGCAAAGCGCCCTTCGGGGCGCTTTGTCATTTCTGGAGGACGCCCTCTAGTCGTGGGCCGAGCGCTGGGCTCGCCCGCGTTCAGCGGGGCGAGACCGGACGAGGGCTCAATACCCCAGCGTCGCCTTGGCAAAGACTTCGCTGGCGCGCACGCTGCCGGGCTGCTCGCGGGCCCGGTTCAGGCCGACGCTGAGGACGCGGGACAGGCCGACGCGGTGCTGGAACATCAGGGACAGCACCCGTCCCGTCTCGTTCGATGCAGCCAGGTTGGCCGCGGCATCCTCGCGGCGGTTGAGGCGGGTCTGCTGGTGGATGAGGCGCAGCGAGTCGCGCGGGCTCAGGTGGAGTACCACCAGGCTCTGGGCGCTGCGGTCCGTGAAGGCGCGGCGGCCGTCCGGTGCGTCGACCCAGCCCAGGCCGAAGCGCTGCTCGAATTCCAGCCACAGCCCGGCCGGCAGCGGCAGGCGCATCTGCGTCATGACCTGACCCTGCGCGCCGAGGCCGACGCGGTCGGCATCCACGTCCAGGCGCCGGCCCCATTCGATCTCGCCATCGACATAGGTCCACACCTCGCCCGGGTTGGACTCGATGCCCAGCAGCAGCGTGCGTGTGGGGTGCAGCCGGCCGCCGCTCTTGGCGCGGTGGCTGTCCAGGCCGACGTGGCCCCAGACGTTGGTGTTGCGCGCGGCGGCGAACCAGAAGCTCGGCTGGAACAGCCGGTCGACGATCTGGCCCGCCGCGACGCCCAGCAGCGGGTCGTGCAGCGTGCGGGTCTCCTGCACCTTCAGCTGCACCTCGTGGTCGTGCATGTCGATGCCAGCGAACTCGCGTGGCCCCAGGCGCAGATAGCCGAAAGCCGACGCGCGACGGATGCCGCTCTGGCTGACGAAGCCGTTGTCGTTGGCGAAGCGGGCGCTGATCTCCTCGACATTGACGTTGGCGACCCAGTCCGCGTCGCGATGGCGCCAGCCCAGCCAGGCGCGGTGGCCGCGCTCGCGCTGGACGCGCAGCACCTGGCCGCCGGCGTCCAGGCCCAGCGTCGTGCCCGACAGCAGCAGGTGGCCGCGCAGCTGATCGGTGTCGCCCGCCCGCCAGACGCCGTCGCTGCCGACGACCTGGGTGGTCAGCCCATTGCCGAAATCGCGCAGTGACAGCAGGCCCGCCAGACCCAGGCCGCCGAACTGCATGCGGCCGCGTGCGAAGCTCGCCTGGGAGCCCTCGGGCTGTACGCCGGCGCGCGTCGCGAAGGCGCCGGCGCGCAGCAGGGTGCCACCGCCGGCATCGCGCAGGTGCAGGGCCGTGGCCTCGGCGCCAGCACCGCGCCAGGTGGCGCGCAGGCCCCAGTCGGGGTCGGTGATGGCCCGCGTGTAGAAGGCCGCCAGGCTGCGGTTCTCGCCCGACTCGTCCGGCTGCGTGGGGCCGACGACGTCGGCGCTCTCCAGGAAAAAGGGGCGCTTCTCCGGCACGCTGAGGGCGAAGCGGGTGTTGCCGGCGAGCTGCGGGGCATCAATCTCGACCTGGGAGAAGTCGGGGTTCAGCGTCGCGTCGATGACCCAGTCGGCGCGCGGCCGCCACTTGAACTCGGCACCCAGCGAGGCCTTGCGCGAGCGGCGTGTGCCATCAGACTCGCTGCTGTCGCGCGACGAGCGCAGGGTCAGCTCCGGGCGGAAGCTGATGAAGCTGCGCTCGCGAACCTGTTCGACCAGATCACCCAGGCCTTCCAGCGGCTGCAGCTCGGCGATGAAGCTCAGCGCGTCCTTGGTCAGCGCCTGCGCGCTGACGTCCACCCTGCGGTCGTCGCGCGGGATGTTGCGCGCCACCATGAGTCGCCAGGGCGCACCGTCGGTGTGAGGGAAGCGCAGCGTCGCCAGCGGCCAGCGCAGCTCGATGCTGTAGCCATCGGGCAGGCGGGTCGCGGCGGCCTCGACGTCGAAGTCGGGCGCCGAGTCCTCGGTGTCCTCCTCGGCCGAGGACAGGCCGTCCTCGACGACGCCGGCGGCACTGATGCGCACATATTGCGCCGTGCGCCGGTGGCCGACGGGATCGATGAAGACGGTGATGGCGTCCTGGTCGGCCTTGACCTGGTCGCGGCGGGCCAGCGGCGCGCGGATGCGGCCGGGCTCCGGGTCCCAGGCGCGGATGCCGAAGACCAAGGCGTCGTCGGTGACGAGCACCTGCACCGTCGTGCGCCAGCGCGCAGGCTGCTTGTCGGCGGGCAGGAACTGGGCAAAGCGCTCGTAGACGGGCGCGCGCAGCCAGGCGGCGTCATCGAGTCGGCCGTCGATGACGGGCCGGGCCTCGCCGCTGGCCAGGCGCAGCGCGGTGGGGTGCTGAAGTTCGGGGGCATTGCCCCAGGCAGGCAGGGCCAGGGCAAGCAGGCCCGAGCCGAGGAGGCGGAAATTCATGAAGGTCGTCCGAGATCGGCTGCCGCGCGGGGCGGGGCAGCGGGAATCAGGTGGGCGTGCGCGGAGCGCAGCCGGCGAGCGGCACTGACGTGAGCGTCAGCGCGCGGGCACTAGCAGGGGTGAAGCACCTTGGCCATGATGTCCTCCTCGGCTGCGTCGGTGCAGCTCTCGGTACGAAGTGGCGCAGTGTAGCGAGGGTCTACTCGCTTGCGCGCTTCTTGCGCGGCCGGCTCCCCAACGCGCGGTCGTAGAGCCAGTTGGGCAGCAGGCGCAGAACCTTGGCCAGGACGCCCATCTGCCACGGAATGACGCGGTAGCTGACCTGGGCACGGATGCTCCTCACGGCCTGATCGGCGAAGTCCTCGACCTGCATCAGGAAGGGCATGCTGTAGCGGTTGCCGCGCGTCAGCGGCGTGTCGATGTAGCCCGGCAGGATGGTGACAACGCGCACACCGAACGGCCGGCATTCGCCGCGCAGGCTCTCGCAATAGGCGACGACGGCCGACTTGCTGGCGCAATAGGCCCCATGCCCCGGCAGGCCGCGGATGGCCGCGACGCTGGCCACGCCGACCAGGGTGCCCGAGCGGCGCTCGCTCATCGCGGCGACAAAGGGGTGGAAAGTGGCGGCCAGGCCGACGTTGTTGGTCTCGAAGGTGCGGCGCATGACCTCGAGGTCGTCGAAGTGCGTCGTGTCCATGCCGATGCTGATGCCGGCATTGGCAATCACCACATCGGGCAGGCCTTGCGCGGCGATGCATTCGCGGCCGATGCGGGCCATCGCGTCCAGATCAGCCACGTCGGCACCGTAGACCTTGAAGCGCGCGGCGTCCAGCCTCTGCTCGGCGGCCCAACGTTCCACTTCAGCGGTGCGGCGCGCCACCAGCGCGAGGCGGGCGCCGTCGCGGTAGTAGCGCATCGCCAGGGCCTGGCCGATGCCGCTGGAGGCGCCGGTGATGAAGACGAGTTCGCTCATCGCGCGCCCTTGGAAAGGATCTGGCCCTGGGCCTTGCCCGTGAAGCGGACCTGGCCAGTCAGGTGGCGGTACTCGAAGTTCTGCGCGTTCAGCGTCGAGCCGCCCTGGCGGATGGTGACGGGCAGGTGGGAGCGCAGGATCTCGCTGTTGGACAGGGCCTGCAGGAACTCGCCGCGCACGTCCAGCAGGGCCGCCGCGTTCTCGCCGGCGCCGGGCGGCAGGCGGCGCAGATGCACATTGCCGATGAGCTGCATGTCGCTGCCGTCGCCATTGCTGATGGCGCGGTTGGCGTCGGCGATGGCCAGGCTGCCGTCGGGCGCCACGGCGCGCACGCGGGCCTTGTCGATCTCGACGGTGTCGGTGTCCGGGTAGTGGCGCAGTTCGGCGCCGGCGATCTGAACGCGCATGCGGCCATCCGCGGCGATGCGCTGGATCTCGAAGTTGGCCATGCGGTAGTCCGGTACATGGCGCGGTGGCGCGATCTCGCCCGGCGCGTCGATCAGCGGCGTGTTCTTGACCAGCCACCAGGTGCCGCTGGCCAGCACGGCCATCATCAGCAGCGGCAGGTAGTTGGACAGCAGGCTCTGCGCCCGCCACAGCCAGGGGCGTGGCTTCTGGCGGCGGGGTGCCGGCACCGGCAGCGCAACGGGCGTCAAGGCGAACGGCCTCCGTCCAGCGTGTCGTGGTGGGCGTTGAGCAGGCGTTCGTAATGGCCGGCCGCCATCAGCAGCACGTCGCAGTACTCGCGGGCGGCGCCATGGCCGCCGGCCGCCTTGGTGACGTGGTGGGCGATGGCCAGCACCTCGGCATGGGCGCCGGGTGGGGCGCAGGCAAAGCCGGCTCGCATCATCAGCGGCAGGTCGGGCCAGTCGTCGCCCATGACCGCGACCTCGTCCCAGCTGGCGCCGAGCTGGGCCAGCAGCGGCTCGGCCACGGCGAGCTTGTCGCGCGCGCCATAGGCGGCGTACTGCAGGTCCAGGTCGGCGACGCGGCGGCGCACGGCCGGGCTGTCGCGGCCGGTGACGATGACGGGCGTGATGCCGACCTGCTGCAGCGACTTCAGGCCATGGCCGTCCAGCGTGTTGAAGGCCTTGAACTCCTCGCCGCTCTCGCCGATGTAGATGCGGCCGTCGGTCAGCACGCCGTCGACGTCGAAGATGGCCAGCTTGATGGCGAGGCCGCGGCCCTGGGCCTTGACCAGCAGTTCGGGGGGAAAGCGTAGAGCGGGCCGCATCAAATTACCTTCGCACGCATGAGATCGTTGATGCTGATGGCGCCCAGCAGGTGCTGGTCGGCATCGACGACGAGGACGACGGTGATGCGGGCGGCTTCCATCAGGTCGGCGGCGTCGACGGCGAGGGCCTCGGCGCTCACGGTGCGCGGCTTGGCGTGGGCGACCTCGGCGGCGGTCAGCGCGCGCAGGTCGCGCCCCTGCTCGACGAGGCGGCGCAGGTCGCCGTCGGTGAAGATGCCGACAACGCGGTCGTCGGCGTCGACGACGACCGCCATGCCCAGGCCCTTGGCGCTCATCTCGCGCATCAGGTCGGTGAAGGGCGTGCCCGCCGCCACGCGGGGCAGGGTCTCGCCGCTGCGCATCAGGTCGCGCACATGGGTCAGCAGCTTGCGGCCCAGGGCGCCGCCGGGATGCGAGCGGGCGAAGTCCTCGGCCTTGAAGCCGCGGGCGTCCAGCAGGGCCACGGCCAGGGCGTCGCCCAGGGCCATCTGGGCTGTCGTGCTGGCGGTGGGCGCGAGCTGCAGCGGGCAGGCTTCCTCGGCCACGGCGCTGTCGAGCACGACATCGGCATGGGCAGCCAGGCTGGACTGCGCGCGCCCCGTCATCGCGATGACGGGCACGCCCAGGCGCTTGAGCACGGGCAGGATGGCGTTGAGCTCGTCGCTCTCGCCGGAATTGGACAGGGCCAGCACGACATCGCCGCCGGTGACCATGCCGAGATCGCCATGGGCAGCCTCGGCGGGATGGACGAAGAGGGCGGGCGTGCCGGTGGAGGCCAGCGTCGCGGAAATCTTGCGGCCCACATGGCCGCTCTTGCCCATGCCCATGACGGCGACACGGCCCTTGCAGGCCAGCACCAGCTGCACGGCGGCGGCGAAGGCATCGCCCAGGCGAGGCGCCAGCTCGGCGAGGGCGCGGGCCTCGACCTCGAGGGCCTGGCGGCCGATGCGCACGGCGCGCTCGGCGGCAAAGACGGGAGAACTCATGCGGCCAGTGTAGACAAGGCCCCGCCCAAGCTCGCCGCCGTGACCTCCGGCCGGTTTCCAGGCCCTTCGGGTCGGCGCGGGGCGTCGCGCCAGCCAGCGGCCAGCCAGCAGCAAGCCTGGGGCGCCGGGCGTCAACACAATCCGCCGCCATGCAGACCCAGCCCATGCACCGCCCCGCGCGCGCCGCCGCCTTGCCGGCCGGCGCCTGGGCGCTGGCGGCCACGCTGCTGCTGCTGCTGGCCTGGGACCTGAGCCATCTCGACCTCTGGGCCGTGCGCCTGGCCGGCGACGCCCATGGCTTTGCCATGCGCGAGGCCTGGGTCACGCGCGTCCTCATCCACCAGGGCGGGCGCATGCTGTCCTATCTGGCCATGGGCTTCATCGTGCTGGTCAATCTGGTGCCGGGCCTGCTGCCCGCGCTGCGTCCGCAGGAGCGGCGTTTCTGGCTGCTGACGACGCTGGCCTGCCTGGCCTTCATCGCGCTGATGAAGCGCTTCAGCCTGACGAGCTGCCCCTGGGACCTGGCCGAGTTTGGCGGCGTGGCCCATTACGTGTCCCATTGGGTGTTGGGTAGGCATGACGGCGGCGGCGGGCGCTGCTTTCCCTCCGGCCATGCAAGCGCGGCCTTCGCGTATCTGTGTGGGGGCTGGGCCCTGGCACGGGCCTATCCGCGGGCCGCGCGCGCCTGGGTACTGGGTTGCGTGGGGCTGGGTGTCGTCTACGGCCTGGGGCAGATGCTGCGCGGCGCCCACTACCCCAGCCACACGATGTGGACGGCCTGGATATGCTGGGCGCTTGCCGTGGCCGCCGCCCAGGTCCGGCCCCGGCGCTTCAGGCGCCTCGCCGCGGCCTGAAACCGACGATGGCGGCCAGGCCGCCCAGCAGCAGCAAGGCGTTGGCCGGTTCAGGCACAGGCGTCACGGCGCCCGCGTCGAAGGCGATGGTCCCTCCCGAGCCGAACAGGCCCAGCAGCACGGTCTCGTCGCCGCTGAAGACGGCCGTGGCCGAATTGGTCTTGAGGTTGAAGCTGCCCTCCACCCAGGCCCCGAAGCCACCCTTGCTGTCCTGCGGCCGGTAGCGCAGCTTGACTGTTTCTCCCGAGGTCATGGAGGCGCTGGCGAACAGGTCGCTGCTGCCGCTGACGTGCAGGCCGCTGCCCTGCGTGCCGGTGAAGATCATCTGGAAGAAGGAGTCGCTGCGCCCGGCCGAGACCTTGACCACGTCCAGCGTGACCGAGTTGATGTGCTTGCCCGTCGCGACAGCCAGGAACCACTTGGGCGTCGAGACGTCGACGTACTGGGTCCACGCCAGGTCGGAGAAGCTCGCCTTGCCAGTCCCACTCCCGCCTCCGCCGCTGCTGACCAGGGTCAGGCCCCAGGAGAAGCTTTCGATGTCGATCCAGTCCTTGTGATCCTTGTCGGTCGATTCGCCGGGAATGCCGTCGATCTGCAGGAAGTAGTCGTTGGCGGCCTGGGCGAGGCCGGCCGCGGCCAGGCCGACGGCGAGTGCCGCCACACGCCAGGCCCGAATGAAACGAGAAGCCATGTCGAATCTCCTTGCGCCCGGGATGGGCGCCGAGGATGCTGGGCAAGACGGGGGGCGCCCGCCATCCCCACGATGCAAAGGGTTTCCACAGAGCCGGGGTCTGGACGGTCGTCCTAGACTCGCCGCACAAAGCGCACCACGGAGGAGACACCGTGCAGCGGACCGATATCTCGGACCCGGCCTATTTCCACAAGGTCGTCGATTGCCAATGGGCCTGCCCGGCGCACACGCCGGTGCCCGAGTACATCCGCCTCATCGCGCAGGGGCGGCATGACGAGGCCTATTGGGTCAACTGGGTCAGCAACGTCTTTCCCGGCGTGCTCGGGCGAACCTGCGACCGACCCTGTGAGCCGGCCTGCCGGCGCGGCCGGGTGGAGGAAAAGCAGGCGGCCAAGCCTGAGCCCGTCGCCATCTGCCGGCTCAAGCGCGTGGCGGCGGACAACAAGACAGAAGAGTTCCGCGCCATGCTCCCCAAGCCCGCGGCGCGCAACGGCAAGCGGGTGGCCTGCGTGGGCGCGGGACCGGCCTCGCTGGCGGTGGCGCGCGACCTGGCCCTGGAGGGCTATGCCGTCACCGTGTTCGACGGCGAGGCCAAGCCCGGCGGCTTCATCCGTACGCAGATCCCGCGCTTTCGCCTGCCCGAGCGCGTCATCGACGAGGAATGCGGCTACATCCTGGGCCTGGGCGTCGAATGGCGGGCCGGCCAGCGCATTGACTCGATGAAGGCGCTGCTGGCCGAGGGCTGGGATGCGGTCTTTGTCGGCTGCGGCGCGCCGCGCGGTCGCGACCTGGCCCTGCCGGGCCGCGACGAGACCCGGGCCCAGGTGCACATCGGCATCGACTGGCTGTCCAGCGTCAGCTTCGGCCATGTGACTGCCGTGCAGCCGCGCGTCATTGTGCTCGGCGGCGGCAACACGGCCATGGACTGCTGCCGCTCGGCAAGGCGGTTAGGCGCCTCCTCGGTCACGGTGGCCGTGCGCAGCGGCTATGCCCAGATGAAGGCCTCGCCCTGGGAGAAGGAGGATGCCGAGCACGAAGGCATCCCCATCCTCGACTTCCATGTGCCGCTGGCCTTCGAGCATGTCGACGGCCGGCTGACCGGCATGCGCTTCAAGAAGGCCCAGACGGGGGAGGAGATCGTCATCCCCTGCGACGAGGTGCTGATCGCCGTCGGCCAGGAGAACAGCTTCCCGTGGGTAGAGCGCGATGCGGGCATCGCCTTTGGCGACGACGGCCTGCCGGTGCTGGATGCGAAGAGCTTCCAGTCTTCGCTGCCCCATGTCTTCTTCGGCGGCGACGCGGCCTTCGGTCCCAAGAACATCATCACCGCCGTGGCCCACGGCCATGAGGCCGCCGTCAGCATCGACCGCCTGCTGCATGGCGAGCCGGTCACGCAGCGGCCGCCGCCGCACGTCAACCTCGTGTCCCAGAAGATGGGCATCCACGAGTGGAGCTATGACAACGCCATCACGCTGGACCTGCGCAGCAAGGTGCCCTGGGCCGCGGCCGAAAAGGCCCTGGCCAGCATCAAGGTCGAGGTGGAACTGGGCTTCGACGCCGCCACGGCCTTCAAGGAGGCGCAGCGCTGCCTGAACTGCGATGTGCAGACGGTGTTCGCGCCCAAGCTCTGCATCGAATGCGATGCCTGCGTGGACATCTGCCCGATGGATTGCATCACCTTCACCGCCGAAGGCCCCGGGCTGCGCGAGCGCCTCAACGCGCCGGCCCTGAACCTGATGCAGGACCTCTATGTAGAAGGTGGGCTGCAGACCGGCCGCGTGATGGCCAAGGACGAGGACGTCTGCCTGCACTGCGGCCTGTGCGCCGAGCGCTGTCCGACCGGCGCCTGGGACATGCAGAAATTCCTCCTTGTGACGGCGAAGGCCGGCGCCGCCTGCCGCGATCACGCGACCCGGAAGGAAGCCGCATGAGCCGCATCGAAGCCGTCAACGACTTTGTCGTCAAGTTCGCCAACGTGAACGGCTCGGGCTCGGCGTCCGCCAACGAGCTGTTCGCCCGCGCCATCCTGCGCATGGGCGTGCCGGTCAGCCCGCGCAACATCTTCCCGAGCAATATCCAGGGCCTGCCAACCTGGTACGAGGTGCGCGTCTGCGAGGCCGGCTGGCTGGGCCGGCGCGGCGGCGTCGACCTGATGGTGGCCATGAACCCGCAGACCTGGGCCCAGGACCTGGCCGAGATCCAGCCCGGCGGCTATCTGTTCTACGACAGCACCAAGCCCATGCCGGCCAGCGCCTTCCGGCCCGACATCCACGTCATCGGCATGCCGGCCACGGCCATCTGCAACGCCACCTACGACGTGCCGCGCGAGCGCACGCTGTTCAAGAACATCCTCGTGCTGGGGGCGCTCAGCGAGCTGATGGGCATCGAGGCGGCCGCTATCGAGAAGCTGTTCGCCGAGCAGTACAAGGGCAAGGAGAGGCTGCTGGACTCCAACGTCCGCGCCCTGCATGCCGGGCGCGAGTTCGCACGCGACCATCTGTCGGTGCAGCCCTTCGGCCTCAAGGTCAAGACGGCCGATGCGGTGGGCGACAAGATCTTCATGGAGGGCAATGCCGCGACGGCCCTGGGCTGCGTCTACGGCGGCGCCACCGTCTGTGCCTGGTACCCCATCACGCCGTCGTCGTCGGTGGCCGAGGCCTTCGAGAAATATGCGGCCAAGTTCCGCACCGATCCGGAGAGCGGCGAGAGGCGCTATGCCATCGTGCAGGCCGAGGACGAGATCGCCTCCATCGGCATCATCACCGGCGCCGGCTGGAACGGCGCACGCGCCTTCACGGCGACGTCCGGCCCCGGCGTGTCGCTGATGACCGAGTTCCTCGGCCTCGCCTATTTCGCCGAGATCCCCTTCGTCGTCATCGACGTGCAGCGCGGTGGCCCCAGCACCGGCATGCCGACGCGCACCCAGCAGGCCGACCTGCTGAGCAGCGCCTATGCCTCGCATGGCGACACGCAGCACGTGCTGCTGCTGCCCGAGGACCCTCGCGAATGCTTCGAGTTCGCGGCCGATGCGCTGGACCTGGCGGAGAGGCTGCAGACACCGGTCTTCCTGATGAGCGACCTCGACATCGGCATGAACCAGCGCCTGTGCGCGCCGCTGGCCTGGGACGACGAGCGCCGCTACGACCGCGGCAAGGTGATGACGGCGGAGCAGCTGGAGGCGGGCCGAGAGTTCGCCCGCTACAAGGACGTCGACGGCGACGGCATCCCCTGGCGCACGCTGCCCGGCACGCATGCCAGCAAGGGCGCCTATTTCACGCGCGGCACGACGCGCAACGAGCAGGCCATCTATTCCGAGCGCGGCGACGACTACATCCGCAATGTCGAGCGCCTGCGCGCCAAGTTCGCAACCGCGGCATTGCTGGCCCCTCAGCCGCTGGTGCGCGCCGCGGCACAGAAGACGCGCCTGGGCGTCCTCTACTTCGGCTCCACCGCGCCGGCCATGGACGAGGCCCTGGCGGCCTTGACCGAGGCTGGCATCCACATCGACGCGATGCGGCTGCGCGCCTACCCCTTCGCGCCCAGCGTGGCCGAATTCATCGCGGCGCATGACGCCGTCTTCGTCGTCGAGCAGAACCGCGACGCGCAGATGCGGCGCATGCTGGTCAACGAGCTGGAGGTGGCGCCGGCCCAGCTCATCAAGGTGCTGCACTACGACGGCACGCCCATCACGGCGCGTTTCATCACCGATGCGATCACGCGCCATGTGCATGCGCTCGCCACCGCCCCGAGGAGTGCCGCATGACCTATCTCGCCAAGCCCAAGCTGCACCACCCCAGTCTCACGAAGAACGCCGTCGGCTACACGCGCCGCGACTACGAAGGCAAGGTCTCGACGCTGTGCGCCGGCTGCGGCCACGACTCCATCTCCGGCGCCATCGTGCAGGCCTGCTGGCAGCTCGACATCGCGCCCCACCGCGTCGCCAAGCTCAGCGGCATCGGCTGCTCCAGCAAGACGCCCGACTACTTCCTCGGCGCCAGCCACGGCTTCAACACCGTGCACGGCCGCATGCCCAGCGTGCTGACCGGCGCCTACCTGGCCAACCGCGAGCTGCTCTATCTGGGTGTGTCGGGCGACGGCGACTCGGCCTCCATCGGCCTGGGCCAGTTCGCCCATGCGATGCGGCGCGGCGTGCGCATGGTCTATATCGTCGAGAACAACGGCGTCTACGGCCTCACCAAGGGCCAGTTCAGCGCCACGGCCGACAAGGGCTCGGTGGCCAAGAAGGGTGCCACCAACAACGACACGGCCCTGGACCTCGTCGGCCTGGCCCTGCAGCTGGGGGCGACCTATGTGGCGCGCAGCTTCTCGGGCGACAAGTCCCAGCTCGTGCCCCTGATCGAGGGCGCCATCCGCCACGGCGGCGCGGCCTTCATCGACGTCATCAGCCCCTGCGTGGCCTTCAACAACCATGCCGGCTCCACGCGCAGCTACGACCATGTGCGCGCCCACAACGAGGCCCTGAACCGCATCGACTTCATCGATCTCGCCGAGGAACAGGTCGCTCCCGGCTCGCCCGATGTCATCGACGTGCCCCAGGCCGACGGCACGCTGCTGCGCCTGCGCAAGGTGGCGCCCGACTACGACCCTACCGATCGCCTGGGCGCGATGAATGCCATGCAGCTGCGCGCCGCCGCCGGCGAGATCGCTACCGGCCTGCTCTATGTCGACCCGGCGGCCAAGGACTGGCATGCGGCGCAGCGCACGGCGGCGGTCGCGCTGAACACGTTGGGTGAAAAAGCACTTTGCCCCGGCGCGGCTGCGCTCGAAAAAATCAACGCCGGGCTGAGATGATCCGGCCCATGCGCCCTTCCCACTTCTCCCTCCTCGCCGCCGCCCTCGTCCTGACCGCCTGCGCCAGCTCCAGCCAGGACAAGGTCAGCAACGCCGCCACGACGCCGCTGTCCGACCTCAACGTCGTGCGTGCCGATATCCCCGAGGTGCTGAAGGCCGCGGCCGCGGCGCCCTATGCGATGCCGGCCGATGCCAGCTGCGCGGGGCTGGCGTCCAGCATCCAGGCGCTGGATGAGGTGCTGGGGCCCGACCTCGATGCGCCACCGAGCAAGGGCAACACCGGCCTGCTGGAGCGCGGCGAGGATGCCGCCACCGGCGCCCTGCAGCGCACCGCCGAGGGTGTGATCCCGTTCCGGGGCTGGGTGCGCAAGCTCAGCGGCGCCGAGCGCTATGCCAAGCAGGTCAGCGCGGCCATCACGGCCGGCGGCGTGAGGCGCGGCTATCTGCGCGGCATCGCGGCGGCCAAGACCTGCACGGCGGCACCCGCGAAGGCCGCCTAGCGCCCGCGCGAACACACAGTCCTTTGCCGGGCGCCAACACTCAGCAATCAACTGAGTACGGGGCGGCAAAGCGGCGTCGGCAGACTCGCCGCCGATGCCTGCCGCCCGTCTTGCCTTCCGCCCCGCGCCGCGTGCCGCCGTGGTCGCGGCCCTGGTCTTCCTGCTCTGGGCCGTTGTCGGCGCGACCTGGTTCCTGCGCACCTATCTCGGCCTGGTGACGGCCGACCAGGTGCTCTATCACCTGCAGAACGGCGGCCTGGACTATGCCGACCCGCGCATGCTGTGGCGGGCCTGCCGCTGCCTGATGGCGGTGCTCGGGTTGAGCACGCTGAGCGTCTTCCTGCTGCACCGCATGAAGCGCTGGCAGGGCCGGGCCCTGCTGGCCCTGCTGGGCACGGGCGCCGTCGTGTCGGTCAACGCGACCGTCTCCGACCCCTGCCAGCCCGAGGCCGACGGCGTCGACTACCTGGCGCGGCATTACGTCGACCCCGCTTCGGTCGGCGTGCAGGCGCCGGCCGAGCCGCCCGATGTGCTGGTCGTCTTCGTCGAATCCCTGGACGAGGGCTACACCCGCCCGCGTGAGCCGCAGGCCGCCCTGCTGCCGCGGCTGACGCGCCTGCAGGACGACTTCCAGACCCTGGGCGAACTGCGCAACCTCAGCGGGGCGAGCTGGACCGTGGGCGGCATGTTCAGCGCCCTGTGCGGCCTGCCGCTGCATCCGGTGGGCCTGATGAGCCACAACTCGCTGGAGTACAGCCGGCGCTTCTTCGAGCACGGCCATTGCCTGACCGACCTGATGGCCGCGCGGGGCTGGAACATCAGCTTCTACGGCGGCGCCTCGCTGAAGTTCGCCGGCAAGGGCCGTTTCCTGCAGGACCACCATGTCGCGCGCCGCTTCGGCGCCGAGCAGTGGCTGCAGCGCGGCGTGCAGGTGCCGACGACGGGCTGGGGCCTGCTGGACAGCGACCTCGCCGAGCTGGCCTGGGCCGACATGCAGCGCCCGCGCAAGGCCGACGAGGCGCGCATGAGCCTGCTGCTGACCGTCGATACCCACGGCCCCTCGGGTGCGCATGACCGCGGCTGCATCGCCGACGCAGTGGTCGACGACGATGACGACGAGCCCGCCGACGTGATGCGCGAGGCCCTGCGCTGCACCGACCGTGTCGTGGCCCAGCTCGTGGAGCGCTTCGTCGGCAACCGCGACGGGCGGCCCAAGGTGGTCTGGATCATGGGCGACCACCTCAACCCCGAGCCGCTGCTGAACGGCGAACTGCTGCCCCAGGCCCGTGGCCGCACCGTCTTCCATGCGCTGGCGCGCTATGACGCCCAGGGGCGGGCGCTGCCCGCCGACGACCTGCAGCGCGAGTTCACCCATGTCGACATCCTGCCCACGCTGGCCGAGGCCATCGGCCTGCGCTGGTCATCCCAGCCGCACCGCCTGGGCCTGGGCACCTCGCTGCTGGCCGGACCGGCGCACGCGACGCTGGCCGAACGCGACGGCATGGCCACCGTCAACGGCCGCCTGTCCTGCCGCTCACCGCTGTTCCAGAGGCTGTGGATGCAGCCGGCCTAACGCTCCATCTTCACAGGCGCCATGTCGCGGATGTAGAACACGCCGTCCCACTGCGCGCCCAGTCCCGTGCCGGTGCCCAGGGGGATGCTGAAGCCGAACTCCATGGCGCGGGCCGGCAGGCCGCGCTTGAGCTGGCGCGGGGCGTCCAGGAAGGAGAAGCCGGCCGGATCGCTGGCAAGCGTCGCTTCCAGGCTGCCCGGGTAGGCGGGCGGGATGTTGTGGACCTCGCCGGAAGCGAATTCCATGAAGCTGCCCTGCAGGGCCGTCAGGTTGAGCACGTAGTAGTCGCGGCCGAGCTTCTTGCCCAGCACCTCGCCGGCATAGCGATGGCTATCGTCGAACTTCACGCCGCGGGCGACGTGGATGGTGTGGGCCCAGATGATGGCCTTGCGCCCGGGGTAGAGGCTTTGCAGCTGCCACAGCACGTTCTCGGCCATGGCCTCGTCGCGCTGGTAGTCGCCGCGCCAGAAGCCCGCCGCCTGGGCCTGCAGGCCGGCCAGGCTGCGGCAAAGCAGGGCGTCGCCGCCGGGCTTGCACAGCGTGGCCTTCAGGCGCGCGGCCACGGCATCGAAAGTCCTGGCATCCGCGGTCGACGGCGGCGTGCGGTCCATCTGCATCAGGGTGTCGATGAGGCGTTCGAACACCGGCCAGTCGGCGGCATCGCCCTGCAGCTTCGCGCGCAGCCGCTTGGGCAGCTCGCCGCGGCTCAAGGCCCCGCTGAGCTGGCTGTCGATGCCTGCCAGCAGCAGGGGGCGCGGCCCGGCCTGCTGCTCGTCCAGATAGCGCAGCAGGCTGCGGCCGCCATCGCTCTTGGCGTACATGTAGAAGACATTGCCCGGCGCCAGCGCGTCCAGCTTCTCG
Organism: Roseateles sp. GW821-FHT09H10; assembly: GCF_059415865.1. Classification (NCBI taxonomy): domain Bacteria; kingdom Pseudomonadati; phylum Pseudomonadota; class Betaproteobacteria; order Burkholderiales; family Sphaerotilaceae; genus Roseateles; species Roseateles sp. GW821-FHT09H10. Next base: position 1,611,743 of record NZ_JBWKOB010000002.1, read on the forward strand.
CCGCGCTGCATGGCCTGCTGCAGCAAGGCGACATCGAAGACGCCGCTTTCCAGCAGCAGCACGTCGAAGCCCTTCTTCTCGTGCAGATAGCGCACCAGCCGCGTCTTGAGCTCGAACTCCTGGCGGCCGCCATGGGTCTGCTCGCCCAGGGCCACCACGCGCTTGTTGCCGATGGCGTCGCCAAAGGCCTGCAGCTGCTCATCGGTCAGTTCGGCCGGCGTGGCCGCCGCCATGGGCTTCATCCGGGCGCGCACCCAGTCCGTCGAGCCCGTTTCGGGCGCCGCTTGTGCGCCCGCCATCACCACCGTCAGCGCCGCCAGCGCCAGCCATTTCCTGCTCATCACCACCTCCTTGGGTGGCGGGCAGGATATCGACTTCAAACTGGTATTAGGGTCTGCCAACGCCACGGCAATGGGTCGCGTTGCGGCCAGAAAGGCCGCAGGCACGACAGCAGACCGCAAGCTGGGTGTCGACCCAGCGAGGATCTGCAACACAGCATGCGGCCTTTCTGGTCACAACCCTTCGGGCAGGCCCGCCGCAAGGGGCCACTCGTTGTTGCAGCCCTGGCCCGCACGCGAGTGCGGGCGGCGCGCTGCGTCTAGATTGGCCCCTTGCGGCGGGCCTGCGCGGCCCATTGCCGTGGCGTTGGCAGGCCCTGGCTCAGGACAGACCCAGGCTGGGCTCCTGGGAAGCCTCGTCCACGGGCAGAACCGGTATGGTCGCCAGCGCGAGCTCGGCGCTGTTCAGCGCGCCTTCGATGAAGCCCTGGTAGTCCGAATAGGCCTCGCCGACGATGTGCAGATTGCGCGCGCCGCTGCCGAAGTCAAAGGCCTTGAAGGCGTCCATGACCTTCCACGACCTCACCCCCGGCTGCCAGCCGTGGTTGGCCGCGCCATAGGGGGCGCGCGCCCAGTCGCGGATGCCGTAGGTGATGATGGAGTTGCGGATGTACTGCGCCGTCTCGGCCAGGCTGAGGTCGCCGAAGATGCGTCGGGCGTTGTCCGTCAGCTTCAATGCGGACTCGGCGTTGGCATCCGCGGCTCGCTTCACGTCCCGCGCCACGAACAGGGCGAAGGCATCGACGATGCGCGCGTTCTGGTCCACCTCGGCGCGGTCGTGGCGGTCGCCGTCGATGACGTAGTGGCGCCAGAACTCGGTGGACGGGCGGTCCATGTAGAGCAGCACCATGCCGTGGCCATCGGCGTCGGCCTCGGGCGCGCGGCGGAAGTAGTGGATCTCGCGTGTCGGCATGCAGTTGGCGTACTGCTGCGGCGCCTGGCCATAGCTCCACCACGGCGTGTTGCAGACGAAGAAGACCTTCAGCATCGGGAAGCCGTTGACGCAGTCCAGCTGCGAGGCGATGTGCTCGGGCAGGTGGCGCGTGAGCTTGAGCAGCGGCAGCCGCGGCAGGGCCAGGATGAGGCGCTCGGCGCGCAGCGTCAGCGGCCCGTTCTGCGTCGCCACGTCCAGGGCCAGCGTCGGCTTGCCCAGCTCCACCGGCTGAACGCCCTGCAGGCGGTGGCCGCCGGCCAGCGTCACATTGGCATGGCCGCGCAGGCGGGCCAGCAGGCCTTCGGTCAACTTGGCCGAGCCGCCCTCGATGCTGGCCAGCTGCTGGCCCACGGTCTTGAGCGCGCGCAGCCACCAGATGATCCACTCGGCGGCGTTCAGGTTCTCCGGGATCATGTGATAGAAGGTCCCGGTGTCGCGCAGCTTCACCAGGGCCCGGTGGCTGAGGATGCCCTGGGCCGACAGCGCGTTCCAGAAGCCCATGTCCCACAGCGGCTGGCCGTGCAGCTGGGCGTGCTTGCGCAGGCGCATGTAGTCGGCCTCGGTCAGGGCGTCGATCCAGGCCTGGTCATCGCTGTCCGAGCCTTTGCGGCCCATGATGAGCAAGATGCCGCGCTTGAGCAGCTGCAGGGAGTTGAGGCCGCGCTCGGCCTCGGGCAGGTCGAGGTCCTCGCCCGCCACCTGGTCGGAAGAGGGGCCGGAGAAGTCCAGCAGGCCCACGCCCAGCTCGGCGCACAGGGCCGCGAAGCGCGGCTGCAGCGTCGGCTCGAAGCGCATCGGCCCGTACTCGGCGATGAAGCCGTCCATGTCCTCGGTCTCGATACGCCCGCCCCAGCGGTCGGCCGCGGCCTCCAGCACCAGGATGCGGTGGCCGGCGTCGGCCAGGCGCAGCGCGCAATACAGGCCCGACACGCCGCCACCGGCGATGACGATGTCATAGGTCGTCATGGCATCACTCCACTTGTATGTACAACTGGGTGGAAGCATATCGGAGGCGGGCGGCGGCAGGCCGCCGCGGTCGACTGGTTATCCTGCCGCCCCATGTACGCGCCCTTCTTCGGCTTGAAACAAGCGCCGTTCTCGATCGCGCCGGACCCGCACTACCTCTTCATGAGCGAGCGCCACCGCGAGGCGCTGGCGCATCTGCTCTACGGGCTGGACGGTGGCGGCGGCTTCGTGCTGCTGACCGGCGAGATCGGCGCGGGCAAGACCACGGTCTGCCGCTGCTTCCTGGAGCAGATCCCGGCCAACTGCAATGTCGCCTACGTCTTCAACCCCAAGCTGACCGTGACGGAGCTGCTGGAGGAGGTCTGCGACGAGTTCCACGTCGACGTGTTGCCGGGCGCGCGCACGGTGAAGGACTTTGTCGACCCGCTGAACGCCTTCCTGCTGGCCCAGCATGCGGCGGGGCGCAACAACGTCCTCATCATCGACGAGGCGCAGAACCTCTCGGCCGACGTGCTGGAGCAGCTGCGCCTGCTGACCAACCTCGAGACGGCCGAGCGCAAGCTGCTGCAGGTGGTGCTGATCGGCCAGCCCGAGCTGCGCGGCATGCTGGCCCGGCCTGAGCTGGAGCAGCTGGCGCAGCGCGTCATCGCGCGCTTTCACCTCGACGCGCTGTCCGAAGCCGAGACGACGCAGTATGTCCGCCACCGCCTGACGGTGGCCGGCCTGACCGGCGCCCTGCCGTTCGACCGCGCCGCGCTGCGCCGCATTCACCAGCTCACCCGCGGCGTGCCGCGCCGCATCAACCTGCTCTGCGACCGCGCCCTGCTGGGCGGCTATGCCAGCGGCCAGGCCCAGATCACGCCGGCCATCGTGCGCCAGGCGGCGGCCGAGGTGTTCGACGCCCATTTGGCCGCCAAGCCGGCAGCCGGGCGCCGGCCGGATCGGGTCGGTCTCGGCCTGGTGGTGCTGGCGGCTGCCGTGGCCGGCGCGGGGCTGGCCTGGGCGCTGCAGCAGCGCTGGCAGGCGGAGCGCGGCGGCAAGGTCGGCGCCGCGGCTGCTGCCGCGTCGGCACCCGCC
>NZ_JBWKOB010000003.1:0-149653 GCF_059415865.1 Roseateles sp. GW821-FHT09H10
GAAAGTAGGTCATCGTCAGGCTATTTATTAAGCAACCGCCCCAGTATCGAAAGATACTGGGGCGTTTTGCTTTGGCGTTGCAATCATGCTGGGCGGAGTTATCAGCATGACCAAAGATCAACTCGATCTGCTTGGCTTCGCCGACTCGGTGTCACCATGGACGCCAACGGCGCCAGCAGGGCACAAGCCCGCCAGGGAGTACGAGCTCTTCCTGGCGCTTCGGCCGGACATCGATGGTCAGCACAAGTCGCTGTGCTCTGCGGTCGAACGCGTGCTGCAGCGCTATCGGACATCAACATCGAAGTTGCGTCAGCCATCGCTCTGGCACATCACGTTGCTCCAGCTTGGCAAGTTCTCCGGCAGCTTCCCGCGCGGGGCGCTTGATGCGATCGAGGCTGCAGGCAATGCCGTTATCAGCCGACCCATCCCAATCTTGCATGAAGGGGTTGTCCGCTACGAGGCCAGCCATGCCTGCGTCCTGACCTGCTCAGCGGCAGCGACCCAAGCGGTTGCTCAGTTGCGGCAAGAACTGGCCGCGGCACTCAAGCGCAACGGGATCAAATGCAAATCCGGATCCAAGGCGCACATGACCTTCTCCTACGACAGCGGTCATGTCCTGCCGATGACACCGTTGGAGGAGGCGCTGACTTGGAATGCCAACGGCTTCATGCTGCTCTGCAGTCACAAGGGTTCGGGGATACCACGAAGTCGTTCGCGACTGGCCCGCCAAGCCTTGAGTACTGGCAACAAAAAAGGCCAGCGTCGAGCTGGCCTTTTTGCGCAGAGTCAGAGATTCAAACGTTGAACAGGAAATGCAGCACGTCGCCGTCCTTGACGACGTACTCCTTGCCTTCAGCGCGCATCTTGCCGGCGTCCTTGGCGCCCTGTTCACCGCGGTACTGGATGAAGTCGTCGTAGGCAATGGTCTGCGCGCGGATGTAGCCGCGTTCGAAGTCGGTGTGGATGACAGCTGCGGCTTGAGGGCCGGTGTCGCCGATATGAATGGTCCACGCGCGCACTTCTTTCACGCCGGCGGTGAAGTAGGTCTGCAGACCCAGCAGCTTGAAGGCGGCCCGGATCAGCCGGTTCAGACCGGGCTCATCCTGCCCCATCTCGGCAAGGAACATCGCGCGATCGTCGTCTTCCATCTCGGACAGCTCCGATTCGGTCTTCGCGCAGATGGCGACGACGGGGCCGTTCTGCGCGGCCGCGTATTCCTTGAGGCGTTCAAGGAAAGGATTGTTCTCGAAGCCGTCCTCCGAGACGTTGCCCACAAACATGGCCGGCTTGGCGGTGATCAGGCACAGCGGCCTGAGGATGACCAGCTCTTCCTTGCTGAAGTCGATGGTGCGAACCGGCTTGGCCTGGTCCAGCGCCGCCTGGCATTTCTCCAGCACCTTGACCAGGGCGATGGCTTCCTTGTCACCCGCGCGAGCGACCTTGTTGTAGCGGTGCAGGCTTTTCTCGACGGTGCCGAGGTCCGCCAGACAAAGCTCCGTCTGGATCACTTCAATGTCCGAGATCGGGTCGACCTTGCCATTCACATGGATGACGTTCGGATCTTCAAAGCAGCGAACCACGTTGACGATGGCGTCCGTCTCGCGGATATGTGACAAGAACTGGTTGCCCAGGCCTTCACCCTTGCTGGCGCCAGCGACCAAGCCCGCGATGTCCACGAATTCCACGACAGCCGGCATGACGCGCTCCGGCTTGACGATTTCCGCCAGGGCCGCGAGACGGGGATCGGGCAGCTCCACGATGCCCACATTGGGCTCGATGGTGCAGAAGGGATAGTTCTCGGCGGCGATGCCGGCTTTGGTCAGGGCGTTGAAGAGCGTGGACTTGCCGACATTGGGCAGGCCCACGATGCCGCATTTGAGGCTCATGGCGAGGGCTTTCCGTTGGGAGAGGCGGCCGGCGGCAAGCCGGCGCCGAAACGCTGATTTTAGTCGGCTGTCGCCCCCGGGCTCAGCCGCCTCGCCCTTGCCATGGTGCGGCCAAACCCCCTGCCTACAATCGGCGCATGCAAAGTGTGGACGTATTGGTCAGGGGGCGTGGTGCCGTGGGCAGCAGCTTGGCGCTCAGCCTTGCCGCCCAGGGCCTGACTGTGGGCATGGCTGGTGCGCAGGAGGCGCCCCGTGCCAACGACGTGCGAACCTATGCTCTCAACGCCGCTTCGGTGGCCCTGCTGACCGAATTGAAGGTATGGGACAGCCTGCCTGCGGACGCAGTCAGCCCCGTCTATGACATGGTGGTCAGCGGCGATGCGGCGGCCGATCAGCCCGCCGGCCGTCTGAGTTTTTCGGCTTGGCAGCAAGGCCTGCGGGAGCTCGCCGTCATCGTCGATGCCGCGGCCCTGGACGCCCAGCTCGCCACGGCGCTGCGCTTTTCCCCCCACGTCCACAGCGTCGCGGACGCTACGCCTGCAGCGCTGACCGCGCTCTGCGAAGGCCGGGAATCGGCCGCGCGGACGGCCCTGGGCGTCGACTTCAAGCCCAAGTCCTACGGGCATCGTGCGCTCGCTGCCCGTCTGAGTGCGGATCGAGCCCACCAGGGCATCGCCCGCCAGTGGTTCCAGCCGGGTGGTGAAGTGCTGGCTCTGCTGCCTTTCGAGAGACCGACGCCAGGAGCGTCCTATGGCCTGGTCTGGTCCTGCGCCGAGGCGAGGGCCGAGCAATTGCAGGCCATGCCGGCCGCCGATTTCGAGCGCGAGCTGAATGCGGCGACTGCCGGTGCGGCTGGCGAGCTCAGTCTGGGCAGCGAACGCTCGAGCTGGCCGCTGGCCCTGGCGCGCGCCGATGCCGTCAGCGGCCCCGGCTGGGTGCTGCTGGGCGATGCCGCCCATGTCGTGCATCCACTGGCCGGCCAGGGTTTGAATCTCGGGCTCGGCGATGTCGCAGCCCTGGCTCGCGTGCTGGCCGAGCGCGAGGCGTGGCGCCCCTTGGGCGACGAACGCCTGCTGCGCCGCTACGCGCGCGACCGCCTCGCGCCGACGCTGGCCATGGGCGAGCTGACCGACGTGCTGCAGCGCCTGTTTGCCCATTCCTCCCCCGCTGTCCAGGGCTTGCGCAACCGTGGCCTGGACGCGCTCAATCAACTCACCCCCGTCAAGCGCTGGCTCACCCAGCGTGCGCTCGGGCTCTGAACTCCAACCGGCCGTTTCCATCGTGCGTTCTCTTGTCCTTCGCCTCATGGGCGTTCTGCTCGTCGCCGCCAGCCTGCCCGCCATTGCCAACGAGGCCGTGATCCGCAAGGTCTTTGCCGAGCGCATGCCCAATGCGCCCAAGATCGACGAGGTTCGCCCCTCGGCCATGCCGGGGCTGTGGGAGGTTCGTATCGGCAACGAGATCCGCTATACCGACGCGGCAGCCAACTTCCTCGTCGAAGGCGAGCTCTTCGACCTCAAGGCCAAGAAGAACCTGACCGAGGAGCGCGTGACCCAGCTGAACCGGATCGACTTCGCGAGCCTGCCCTTCAAGGATGCGGTGGTGTGGAAGAACGGCAATGGCAAGCGCCGCATCGCCGTCTTCGCCGATCCCAACTGCGGCTACTGCAAGCGCTTCGAGAAGGGCCTGCAGGAACTCAAGGACGTCACCGTCTACACCTTCCTCATTCCCATCCTCGGCGGCGACTCTGCCGAGAAGACGCGTGCGATCTGGTGTGCCAAGGACAACACCAGTGCCTGGCTGGGTTGGATGCTCAAGAACGAACAGCCGGCCAAGGCGCCAGCCTCCTGCGATGACGCAGCCATCGAGCGCAACCTCGCGTTGTCACGCAAGATCCATGTGAACGGGACGCCGGCCATCCTGCTGGAAGACGGCAACCGGATTCCGGGCGCCGTCGGCCCCGTGGAGCTTGAGAAACGCCTGCAAGCCCTGGCCGCGCCGGCCAGCAAGTCCTGACCCCGATGACGGCCCAACACCGCGAGCTCGCGCATCGCCTGGGCTATGCGGGCCTGGTGCCCTTTGTGCTCGGCTGTGCCCTGATCTGGCTGATCGGGGACCGCGACCTCGACCAGCACACCTTCGTCAGCCTCGCGATGTCGGCCTATGCCGGCCTCGTCATCGCCTTTCTCGGCGGCATCCACTGGGGGCTGTCCTTCGCGCGCGGCCTGCCCGGGCGGCAGCCGCTGGTCTGGGGCGTCAGTGCCACGCTGCTGGGCTGGCTTGGGGTGGTGATGCCACCCTATGCGGGCCTGGCTCTGCATGGCGGTGTGTTGATCGCCTGCTATCTCGTGGACCGCCGCGTCTATCCGCAACTCGGCGCGGCCGATTGGCTGACCCTGCGTTTCCGGCTCACTGCCGTCGCGGCGCTGGCCTGCTTCCTCGCCGCCGCGGGCAGCTGATGCGTGGGCCGAGCTACCGCATCGACCTGGCCGACCCCGCGGCCCATCGCTATCGCGTCACGCTGACCCTGCCCAGCCCCGCGGCCGAGCAGTTCTTCAGCCTGCCGGTGTGGATTCCCGGCAGCTATCTGGTGCGCGAGTTCGCCAAGCAGCTCAGCGGTCTGACGGCCCGCCAGGGCAGCAAGGAGCTGCCGGTCGAGCAACTCGACAAGGCCAGCTGGCGCGTCCGCTGCAGCGGGCGTGCGGCCCTGACCGTGAGCTACGAGGTCTATGCCTTCGACGCCTCCGTGCGTACGGCCTGGCTGGACAGCCAGCGCGCCTTCTTCAACGCCAGCAGCCTGTGCCTGCGCGCCCATGGCCGTGAGGGCGCGCCGCATCGCGTCGAGCTTGCCGGCGTGCCCGATGGTTGGCGCATCGCCACGGAGATGCATGCCGCCGATGCAGGCTGGGAGTCCGCCGACTACGACGAGTTGCTCGACCATCCCTTCGAGATCGGCCCGCACTGGCAGGGCGAGTTCGTCGCGGCCGGCGTGCCGCACCGCGTCGTCGTGGCCGGCGCCTGGCCCAGCTTCGATGGCGAGCGCCTGCTGGCCGATGTCCGGCGCATCTGCGAGGCCCAGATCGCTTTCTGGGGCGCAGCCCCTTTCGAGCGCTACAGCTTCCTGCTGTGGGCCGTGGACGACGGGCATGGCGGCCTGGAGCATCGGGCCAGCACGGCCCTGATCTGCGCGCGACGCGAATTGCCGACCGCCGCGGAACCGGCTGCACCGGGCGACAGCTATGCGCGCCTGCTGGGGCTGTTCAGCCATGAGTACTTCCATGCCTGGAACGTCAAGCAGCTGCGCCCGGTCGAGTTCGCGAGCTTCGACTATCAGCGCGAGAACTACACCGAGCTGCTGTGGTTCTTTGAAGGCTTCACCAGCTACTACGACGAGCTCATGCTGTGCCGCGCGGGCCTCGTCGATGCCTCGCGCTATCTGAAGCTGCTGGCGGCCAGTGTCAACGGCGTGCTGGCCTCGCCGGGGCGGCGCGTGCAGCCCCTGGCCCAGGCCAGCTTCGAGGCCTGGACCAAGTACTACCGCCCCGACGAGAACAGCGTCAACGCCGCCAGCAACTACTACGCCCAGGGCGCACTGGTCGCGCTCTGCCTGGACCTGAGCCTGCGTGCGCACAAGTCCAGCCTGGATGCGTTGATGGTGCGGCTGTGGCAGGGCAGCGCCGGCGGCCCGGTCAGCGAGGCCGACATCCTCGACGCCGTGCGCGCCCTGTCCGACGACGACCTGGCGGCGCGGCTGCACCACTGGGTGCACGGCCGGGACGAGCTGCCGCTGCGCGAGCTGCTCGACACCCATGGCATCGCCTGGCGCGACGAGGGGCGCAACAGCGTGGCCCAGCGCCTGGGCCTGCGCGTGCGCGAGACGGCGCTGACCGGTATCGGCGTGACGCATGTGCTGCGCGGCGGCGCTGGCGAGGCTGGCGGCGTCAATGCACGCGACGAGATCCTCGGCTGCAATGGCTGGCGTCTGCGTCGTCTCGACGAGGCGCCGGCCCTGCTCGGCCCTGGCGAGACCCGCCTGCGCCTGCTGGTCAGCCGTGACCAGCGCCTGCTCGAGCTGGCCGTCGACCTTCCCGCGCCACAGTCCGCCGCCGTCGCCCTGACGCTGGTTGACGGCGGCCATGCCGCGCGCCACCGCTGGCTCGGCGCCTGATCCGTCATGAGGACGCCGCGGCCCCCGGGCCTGCTGGTGCTGGCCGTGCTGGCCCTGCACCTGCTGCTGGGCCGCGAGGTGCAGCGCATCCACGAAGGCTGGATCAGCGAAGGCCCGCCGCCCATGCCGCCCCGCATGCAGGTGGCCCTGGTGCGCGAGATGAAGCTGGAGGCGCCACCTGTGGTCCGGATGCGGGCCGTGCCACCACTCAAGGCAAAGCCCAAGGCGCCGTCCCTCAGCACGCTGCCGCCTGTGCCGCCGGCTTCCGCGCCGGAATCAGCCGCCTCGACGGCGCCAGCGCCGGCCGAGCCCGCCGTGGCTGCCGCATCCGCACCTGAAGCCCCCGCAGCGATCGCCCAGGCCGCCTCGGCGCCCGCTGACAACGAGCCCGGCCCCGAATGGCCGCTGTCCACCCGGCTCAGCTATGTGCTGACTGGCAACTACCGCGGTCCCGTCAGCGGCCAGGCCCAGGTCGAGTGGCTGCGCAAGGGGCGCGACTATCAGGTCCATCTCGACGTCGGCGTCGGTCCCAGCTTCGCGCCGCTGATCACCCGTCGCATGAGCAGCCAGGGCCAGCTGACGTCCGAGGGCATTGCGCCGCAGCGTTTTGACGAAGAGACCAAGGTCATCCTCGGCGATGCCCGGCGCGTCAGCGTGTTCTTCCAGGGGAGCGCGGTCCAGCTGGCGAACGGCGCGCGTCAGCCGGTGGAGCGTGGGGCCCAGGACTCGGCCAGCCAGTTCGTCCAGCTGACCTGGCTCTACCTGACCGGCCGTGAGCCCCTGCAGGCCGGCCGCACCGTGCAGTTTCCGCTGGTGCTGCCGCGGCGCCAGTACGCCTGGCAGTACGAAGTCGTGGGCGAGGAGATGCTGGACACGCCGATGGGCCCCCTGGCCAGCTGGCATCTCAGGCCCACGCGGGCGATCAGCCCTGGCGACCTGGCCGCCGAGGTCTGGCTGGCGCCGTCGCTGCAGTACCTGCCCGTGCGTCTCGTCATCCGCCAGGACGCCGACACCTTCATCGACCTCATGCTCAAGAGCGCCCCGCTGCAAGCCGCGCCAGAATCCACCAACGGCATCCCCAGGAGACTCTCCCAATGACCTACGAATGCATCATCACCGCCGTCCACGGCGACGGCCCGCGCAAGACGGCCCTCATCACGCTGAACCGCCCCAAGGCGCTGAATGCGCTGAACGACCAGCTGATGGACGAGATGGGCGAGGCCCTGCTCGCCTTTGACGCCGACGACGGCATCGGCTGCATCGTGCTGACCGGCTCCGAGCGCGCCTTCGCGGCCGGTGCCGACATCCCGACCATGCTGCCCCACACCTTCGCCACGGCCTTCAAGAGCGGCCTGATCTCCAAGAACTGGGAGACCATCCTGCAGGTGCGCAAGCCCGTCATCGCCGCGGTGGCCGGCTTTGCGCTGGGTGGCGGCTGCGAACTCGCCATGATGTGCGACTTCATCATCGCGGCCGACTCGGCCAAGTTCGGGCAGCCCGAGATCAAGCTGGGCATCGTGCCGGGGGCCGGTGGCACCCAGCGCCTGCCCCGCGCCGTCGGCAAGAGCAAGGCCATGGACATGCTGCTGACCGCCCGCATGATGGGCGCCGCCGAGGCCGAGAGCGCTGGCCTGGTGTCGCGCGTCGTGCCGGCCGACAAGCTGCTGGAGGAGGCCCTGGCCGCCGCCGAAACCATCAATGGCTTCAGCGGCCCCTCGGTCATGCTGATCAAGGAACTGGTCAACCTAGCCTACCAGGGCCCGCTGACCGACGGGGTCGCTGTGGAGCGCCGCTATTTCCATGCGCTGTTCGGCAGCCACGACCAGCGTGAGGGCATGGAAGCCTTCCTGGCCAAGCGGGCACCGAACTTCGAGCACCGTTGACTGGTTGTGGCGAAACGATGACGACCTAGGGATGACTATTTGCATTGAGTGAATAGTCAGTTCCCGCCAGCCTGGTATTTCTACTGAGGTCGGCTGCCTACAGTTCAGGCCATGGACACCGCGGTCGCGATGTCCGAAGTGTCCAAAGCAGGACGTTCCTGCCAGTAACTGAAGGAGCCCGTCATGAACAAGCTGTCCACCGTCATCGCCACCATCGCTCTCGTCGCCGCTGGTGTCGCTTCCGCCCAAACCACCACGCCGCTGACCCGCGAGCAAGTCGTCGCCGATCTGGTCGCCGCCCGCAACAGCGGTGAACTTGCCGCCATCCAGGGCGAAAAGGGCATCGAAGCCCCGGTTCCCGCTGCCGCCAAGGCTGCTGCCGTCGCCACCGTCAAGCTGCCCCGCCAGGCCGTGCTGACCGTCAAGCCCACCGAAGTGCGCGGCGACGAAAAGCTGGCCGCCGCGCTGGCTGCCGACCACGGCGAGAACGCCGCCCGGGAGCTGGGTGATTTCCCGGCCCAGGTCAAGCCCCGCGCCTCGGCCCTGGCTTCCGCCAAGTAAGGCGCTGGAACAAAGCGGTTTCAAACCGATGAAAGGCGACCCGCGAGGGTCGCTTTTTTGTTGCCTGCGTTCCTAGAATCCGCGGCCCGCACGACAAGGGCGTTGGAGACAAGATGCGAATGCAACAGATGTGGGCAGCGACGACGCTGTTGATGGCCTCGGTGACAGCGTTGGCTGCCGGCCCCGTGGTCGGCGTGAGCTGGTCCAACTTCCAGGAAGAGCGCTGGAAGACCGACGAGGCCGCCATCAAGGCCGAACTGGGCCGCTTGGGTGCCAGCTATGTGAGCGCCGACGCCGGTGGCTCGCCCGAGAAGCAAATCGCCGATGTCGAGTCCCTGCTGGCCAAGGGTGCCAAGGTGCTGATCATCCTGGCCATGGACAAGGACGCCATCGCGCCGGCCCTGAACAAGGCCAAGGCGCGCAAGGTGCCGGTCGTGGCCTATGACCGCCTGATCGAGGCCCCTGAGGTCTTCTACCTGACCTTCGACAACCGCGAGGTGGGCCGCCTGCAGGCCAAGGCCGTGCTGGCCGCCAAGCCCCAGGGCCGCTACGTGATGATCAAGGGCTCGCCCAGCGATCCGAACGCGGACTTCCTGCGCGCCGGCCAGCAGGACGCGTTGGCGGACGCCGTCAAGAAGGGCGACGTGAAGATCGTCGCCGAGGAGTACACCGACGGCTGGAAGCCCGAGGTGGCGCAAAAGAACATGGAGCAGATCCTGACCCGCCTGAAGGGCGGTGTCGATGCCGTCGTGGCGAGCAATGACGGCACGGCCGGCGGCGCCATCGCCGCGCTGGCGGGCCGCGGCGTCAAGGGCGTGCCGGTCAGCGGCCAGGACGCCGACCATGCCGCGCTGAACCGCGTGGCCCTGGGGACACAGACCGTGTCGGTCTGGAAGGATTCGCGTTCGCTGGGCAAGGAGGCCGCATCGGCCGCCGTGCAGCTCGCCAACGGCCAGAAGGTCGACGGCGCCGCAGCCTGGGCGGGTGGTGAACGCAAGGTGTCGCTGCAGGCCAAGTTCCTCGCGCCGGTGGCCATCACCCAGGCCAATCTGGGCGACGTCATCAGCGCCGGCTGGGTCAGCAAGGCCGTCGTCTGCAAGGGCGTCGACGCCGCCAAGGCCCCGGCGGCCTGCAAATAGGAGAGGCGATGAGCGCCCAGACCCAGCGGCTCGCCGTCATGGCGGCCGTGCTGGTGGCCATCGCCATCGGCTTTCATCTGCTGACCGGCAGCTTCCTGACGGCGGAGAACCTCTACAACATCGCCCAGCAGACGGCCGTCGTCGGCATCGTCGCCAGCGGCATGGCCCTGATCATCGTGGCGCGCCAGATCGACCTCGCGGTGGGATCGCTGCTCGGCGCCGTCGGCGTGCTGATGGCCTGGCTGCAGTACACGCAAGGCTGGTCGGTCGTCGCGTCGCTGTTCGCAGGCCTGGGCCTGGCGCTGCTGGTCGGGCTTTTCCAGGGCTGGCTGTCTGCCGTCGTCGGCATCCCGTCCTTTGTCGTGACGCTGGGCGGCCTGGTGTCGCTGCGCGGCGTGGCCTTTCTGGTCGCCGACGGCAAGACCCAGCCGGTCACCGAGCCCTGGCTGCTGGCCCTGGGTGGCGGGCTGGACGGTTCTCTCGGCGAGCGTGGCAGCTGGTTCCTCGGCGTCGGCCTGCTGCTACTGCTGTGGGGCTGGCAGCTCGTGCAGCGCCGCGCGCAGCTGCGTGCGGGTGGCGTGCCGGGCGACATCAAGCATGAGCTGCTGAAGGGCGGTCTCGCCGCGATCGCCGTGTTCGGCGCCGTGGCCGTCTTCAATGCCTACAAGATCGAAGGCCAGGAGCAGGGCCAGGGCCTGCCGCTGCCGCTGGTGATCTGGGTGGCCGTCGTGCTGTTGCTGGGCTTCGTCGCCAAGCACACGCGCTTTGGCCGCTACGTTTACGCCATCGGCGGCAATCCCGACGCGGCGCGCCTGGCCGGCATTCCGGTGCGGCGCGTGATGATCCAGTTGAACCTGCTGCTGGCGGCCCTGGTGGCCCTGGCGGCCATCGTCGCGATGGCGCGCCTGAATGCTGGCACGAACTCGATGGGGACGGGCATGGAGCTGACCGTCATCGCGGCGGCCGTCATCGGCGGCGTGAGCCTGGCCGGTGGCAGCGGCAGCGTGGGCGGCACGGTGCTGGGCGCCCTCATCATCCAGAGCATCGACAGCGGCCTGCTGCTGACCGATGTGGGCATTGGCTGGCGCATGGTGGTGCTGGGCCAGGTGCTCGTCGCCGCTGTTGTCTTCGATCGCGTGGTGCAGAAATGAGCCCCGCCCGGCCGCCCGAAGGGGCTCAACTCCCGCTTGGCGGGACAGCGCGCAGCGCGAAGGGTGCCGACATGAATGCCCTCCTTGAAGTGCGCGAGGCGCGCAAATCCTTTGGCGGCGTGCATGCGGTCGACGGCATCAGCTTGAGCCTGGCGCCCGGCGAGGTGCTGGCCGTGCTGGGCCACAACGGGGCCGGCAAGTCCACGCTGATGCAGATGATCGCGGGGGCGCTGCCCTTCGACGGCGGCGAGCTGCTGTTGAACGGCCAGCCCGTGAAGTTCTCCAGCCCGGCCGATTCGCGCGCCGCCGGCATCGAGACCATCCACCAGAAGCTGGCCCTGGCCGACAACCTCGACTCGGTCGCCAACCTCTTCCTCGGCCGCGAGCTGCGTACGCGACTGGGCCTGCTCGACGACGCCGCCATGCGCGCTGCCGCCGTGCCGCTGTTTGCGCGGTTGAACCCCAACTTCAAGAACATCGCTGATCCGGTGATGTCCCTGTCGGGCGGCCAGCGCCAGGTCGTCGCCATTGCGCGAGCCCTGCAGTTCAAGGCCCGCGTGCTCATCATGGATGAGCCCTGCGCGGCCCTGGGCCCGGCCGAGACGGCCATGGTGCACGACCTGATCCGCCGCCTCAGCGCCGAGGGCGTGGGCATCCTGCTGGTCACCCACGACATGCCGGATGTCTTCGCGCTGTCCAACCGACTGGCCGTCATGAAGAACGGCCGTCTGGTCGGGGTGACTCAGACGGCCGCGGTGACCGAGGACGAGGTGCTGGCGATGATCATTGCGGGCAAGGCGCCCGCCGCGATCGCCGCCTAGGTTCAGGCCTCTCGGCGCAGCGCCGGAGAAATCACGATTCCCGGCGCAAGGCCGGGAAGAGGATGACGTCGCGGATCGATGGCGAATCGGTGATCAGCATCATCAGCCGGTCGATGCCGATGCCGCAGCCGCCCGTCGGGGGCATGCCGTATTCGAGCGCGCGGATGAAGTCGGCGTCGAAGAACATCGCTTCCTCGTCGCCGGCATCCTTGTTGGCGACCTGGGCGTGGAAGCGGGCCGCCTGGTCCTCGGCATCGTTCAGCTCCGAGAAGCCGTTGGCGTACTCGCGGCCGGTGATGAAGAGTTCGAAGCGCTCGGTGATCTTGGGGTTGGCATCCGACGCACGGGCCAGCGGCGAGACCTCGACGGGGTAGTCGATGATGAAGGTGGGCTCCCAAAGCTTCTCTTCGACGACCGCCTCGAACAGGCCGAACTGCAGCTCGGCCAGGCTCCAGCGGGCCGGGGCTTCCTCGCCGGCGGCGACGATCTTGGCGCGCAGCACCTCGGGGTTGTCGGCTTCCTCACCGGTCAGGCCGGCGAACTGGATCAGCGAGTCGCGCACGGACACGCGGGCAAAGGGCTTGTCCAGGGCCACCGGCTTGCCGGCATAGGTCAGGGCGGCGCTGCCCGTTGCGGCGACGGCGGCATGGCGCAGCACGGCCTCGGTGAAGTCCATCTGGTCGTGATGCGTCCAGTAGGCCGCATAGAACTCCATCATCGTGAACTCGGGGTTGTGCCGGACCGAGATGCCTTCGTTGCGGAAGTTGCGGTTGATCTCGAACACCCGCTCGAAGCCGCCCACCACCAGGCGCTTCAGATACAGCTCCGGTGCGATGCGCAGGAACATCTCCTGGTCCAACGCGTTGTGGTGGGTCCTGAAGGGCTTGGCGTTCGCGCCACCCGGGATGGGGTGGAGCATGGGCGTCTCGACCTCCAGGAAGCCGTGCTCGACCATGAAGCTGCGGATGGCCGACACGGCCTTGGAGCGCGCCGTGAAGCGCTTGCGGGCGTCTTCGTCGGTGATCAGGTCGACATAGCGCTGGCGGTACTTCTGCTCCTGGTCGGTCATGCCGTGGAACTTGTCCGGCAGGGGGCGCAGGCTCTTGGTCAGCAGGCGCAGCGTCGTCACCGCGACCGACAGCTCGCCGGTCTTGGTGCGCATCAGCGTGCCCTCGGCGCCCAGGATGTCGCCCAGGTCCCAGTGCTTGAAGGCGTCGTAGACCTCGGGGCCGACGTTGTCGATGGTGACGCGCAGCTGGATGCGGCCGGTGGCGTCCTGCAGCGTGCAGAAGCTGGCCTTGCCCATCATGCGCTTGAGCATCATGCGGCCGGCCACCGTCACCTTGACGGCTTGAGGCTCCAGCTCCTCGTTGGGCACCTCGCCATACTGGGCCTGCAGGGGCTGGGCACGGTGCTGGGGCTTGAAATCATTGGGGAAAGGCACCGCCGTGGCGGCCCGCAGCGCGGCCAGTTTGGCGCGGCGCTCGGCGATCAGTTGGTTGTCGTCGGCAGCGGGAGTCGGAGGGGTCGTGGTCATTGCGGGCCTTCAGTCGAACCAGCGATTCTAGAATCTTGCGCCCCATGAGCTTGAAGCGCGCCACTCTCACCTTGCTAGCCGGCAGCGCGCTGGCCCAGGCCATCCCCCTTTTGCTGGGGCCGTGGATCGCCCGGCTCTACACGCCGGCCGAGTACGGGCAGTTCTCCCTCGTCTGGACGGTGGCCAGCAATCTGGCCGTTGTCGGCTGTGCCCGCTACGAGTTCGCGCTGGCCCTGGAGAAGGACGAAAGCGGTGCCGCGGGCCTGCTGGCCCTGTGCCTGCGCATGCTGCTGGCGATGACGGCCATGGCCATCCTCGTCGGCGGGGCCTGGATGCTGTGGGCCGACCTTGCCGTCGCCGCGGCCCTGCCGCTGATCGTGCTGGCGGCCTCGGCCAGCCAGGCCCTGGCCCAATGGGCGGCGCGGGCGGGCGAATTCGCCGCCCTGGCCTGGGCTCGGGTCGTGCAGTGGGGCGGTGGCGCGCTGGCCCAGGTCGGCTTCGGGCTGCTGCAGGCCGGGCCTTGGGGCCTGATCGGCGGCGCGACGCTGGCCACCGCCTTGGCCGCGGCGATGCAGGCCCGGCCGGCGCCCGCCGGCGGCTGGCAGGGCCTGCTGCAGCCCCAGCCGCTGCGCGAAATGGCCGCCAAGCACCGGGACTTCCCGCTGCTGAACACGCCCCATGCCTTCGCTGGCGCCCTGCAGGACACCCTGGCCATCGCCTTGCTGACGGCCTGGCTGGGCTCGCCCGAGGCGGGCGCCTGGGCCCTGGCCCTGCGCTATCTGAAGGCGCCCGCCACCCTCGTCGGCGGCTCGCTGTCCCAGGCCCTCTATCCGCGGCTGACGCAGGCCGAGAGCCTGGCCGAAGCGCGCGCCCTGGTGCGCCAGAACCTGCTGCTGCTGGCGGCCATTGCCCTGCCGCTGATGCTCGCCCTGCTGGCCTTCGGTCCCTGGCTGTTCACCACCGTCTTCGGCCCCGAGTGGCGCGGCGCTGGCGAGCTGGCGCGTTCGCTGGCACCCTATGTGGCCCTGCACTTCATCGCCTCGCCGCTGTCCGTCGTGCTGATGGCCTGGGGCGCCCAGGCCTGGGGGCTGAAGCTGGCCCTGGTCAGCCAGGTCCTCTTCCTGGCCGGCCTGGCGGCCGGGCTGTGGCTGGGTGGCCTGGCCGGCGCGGGCTGGGGGGTGTCCGCGGCGATGCTGCTCTACTTCGGCTACTTCTTCTGGGCACTGTGGACCTGGGAATGATGCGTGTCCTCCTCAACCGCCTGCGCCGCCGCCTCATGCGGCTGCTCGGCTTTCGCATGCTTTTCGGCGAGGCCGGCGCGCCGCATTCGCGCATCGCACCCAGCACCTGCATCGAGGGCGAGACCGGGCTGCGCCTCGGGGATCACGTCTTCATCGGCCAGTTCAATTTCATCGACGCCAGCGCCGGCCTCGTCATCGAGGAAGGCGTGCAGATCACCAATTTCTGTTCCATCGTGACCCACAGCACACACGACGCGCTGCGCGTCAACGGCCGGCGCACGGCGACGCTGGGCGGCGAACTGCCGGGCTATCGCAAGGCCGCCATCCGCCTCGGGGCCTACAGCTTTGTCGGCCCGCACAGTCTCATCGAACCCGGCGCCGTGCTGGGCAAGGGCGCCATGCTGTGCGCCTATTCCCAGTTGCGCGGCGCGGCGCCCGACTTCGCCATCATGGCCGGCCAGCCGGCCCGCCAGGTGGGCGACACGCGTGAGCGCGATGCAGCCCTGATTGCCAGGCATCCGGAACTGCGCGAGGCCTACGCTGCCTGGTCGGGAGTCCGCTCGTGAGCCTCGGTGGCGGTCTCAAGCTCGTCCTCATCGGTGACGGCGAAAGCCCCCATCTGCTGAAGTGGGCGAGGGCACTGAAGCCCCGCGTGCAGCTGCACGCCATCTCCTCGCGCGGCTTCCTGCCCGAGTTCCACCAGCTGCTGCCCGATGCCCAGCGCCTGGCGCTGCACACCGCGCCCGACCATGGTGGCGGCAATGTCGCCCTGATCAAGCAATTGCCCAAGGTGGGGGCCTGGCTGGCCGAGACCGACCCTGACTGGCTGCATGCCCATTACCTGACCTCGCACGGCAGCCTGGCCTGGGCGGCCCGCATGGGCTGGCGGCTGCGCGCCCAGATCGCCGGCTCGGCCTGGGGCAGCGACATCCTCGTCACGCCCCAGCGTGGCGGCGCCTGGCGCTGGATGACCAAGAAGGTGCTGCGCGAATGCGCCGTGACGACGTCGGACTCGGTCCACATGGCCGAGCGCATGCGCGAACTTGGTGCCAAGGAGGTCATGACCTTTCCTTTTGGCCTGGAGACCCTGCCCAAGCAGAACGCGAAGAAGCAGCCCTGGCTGTGCTTTGCCAACCGAGGCCTGGAGCCCATTTACAGGCCCCAGCTCGTCATCGACGCCTTCGCACGCATCGCGGCGGCCCAGCCCGAAGCACGCCTCGTCGTCGCCAATGACGGCTCGCTGCGCCAGGCGCTGGAGGCGGATGTCGCCGCCCGCGGCCTGGCCGACAAGGTCAGCTTTGTCGGCCGCCTCGATGCGCAAGCTCAAGCCGGCCACTACGCCCGCTCGACCTGGTTCCTGAGCCTGCCGGAGAGTGACTCGGTGTCGGTCTCGGTGCTGGAGGCCATGGCCCATGGCTGCGTGCCGCTGCTGTCGGAACTGCCGGCCAACCGCGAGCTGATCGGCGATTCGGCGCGTGGGCTCATCGTCGCTTCACTGGACGATCTGCCGGCCCGCATGGCGACGCTGGACGCGGCCAGGCTGGCCGTCGTCAACCGCGACTGGGTGGCGGTCAACGGCCTGTTCGAGCCTCATGTACAGCGCTTCCTGACCCGCCTCAAGGAATTGACCCCGGCATGAGGATCCTCCTCGTCAACCACTACGCCGGCTCACCCGCCCATGGCATGGAGTTCCGCCCCTACTACCTGGCCCGCGAATGGGTCAGGGCGGGGCATGAGGTCACCATCGTCGCGGCCAGCCACTCTCATGTGCGGGCCGTGCAGCCCGAGATGGCCGGCGGGCCTCGCGAAGAGATCATCGACGGCATCCACTACCGCTGGCTGCCGGTGCCCGCCTACCAGGGCAATGGCGTGGGCCGGCTGCGCAACATCCTGTCCTTCCTGCGCCAGCTGCGCGCCGACGCCTGGCGGCTGACGCGCGAGTTCCGGCCCGACGCCGTCATCGCGTCCAGCACCTACCCGATGGATGTCTGGGTCGCGAAGAAGCTGGCCAAGCTTGCCAAGGCCAAGCTGGTCTACGAGGTGCATGACCTGTGGCCGCTGTCCCTGATCGAACTGTCCGGCATGTCGCCCCGCCATCCCTTCGCGCTGATGTGCGGCAAGGCCGAGGCCGATGCCTATCGTGATGCGGACGTCGTCGTCTCCATGCTGCCCTGCGTGCACGAACACATGGCGTCACGGGGCCTGAATCTGAAGCGGCTGCGCATCGTGCCGAATGGCTTCGCACCCGAGGAATGGCAGGGCGAGAGCGCGCCGCTGGGCGAGACGCTGAAGGCCCATCTCGACGCCGAGCGCGCCGCCGGCCGTGTCATCGTCGGCTATGCCGGCTCCATGGGGCTGCCCAATGCACTGGACGTGTTGTTGGACGCCGCGGCCCGGGTGCAGGACGCACCGCTGAGCTTTGTCCTCGTCGGCGGCGGCCATGAGGCCGCGCGCCTGGCCCAGCGCGCGGATGCCGAGGGCTTGAAGAACGT
The DNA here is from genome assembly GCF_059415865.1 of Roseateles sp. GW821-FHT09H10. Taxonomy (NCBI): domain Bacteria; kingdom Pseudomonadati; phylum Pseudomonadota; class Betaproteobacteria; order Burkholderiales; family Sphaerotilaceae; genus Roseateles; species Roseateles sp. GW821-FHT09H10. The sequence continues at coordinate 16,880 of NZ_JBWKOB010000003.1, forward strand.
GCGCTTCTTCGCCCCCATCCCCAAGGCCCAGATCCCGACGCTGCTGGGCCACTTCGACATCGCCTATATCGGCTGGCAGCGCACGCCCATCTACCGTTTCGGCATCGCGCCCAACAAGCTCATCGACTACCTGATGGCGGGTCGCGCCGTGCTGCATTCCGTCGAGGCCGGCAACGACCCGGTGGCGGAGGCAGGCGCCGGGCTGACCGTGGCGCCTGAGGATGCCGGGGCCGTGGCCCAGGGGCTGTTGAAGCTGGCGGCCCTGTCGCCGCAAGAGCGCGAAGCCATGGGCCAGCGCGGTCGGGCCTTCGCGATGGCGAATCACGCCTTTCCGGTGCTGGCGGCCCGTTTCATCGAGGCCCTGTCGTGAGCGAGCTGGAGCAGATCGCCGAGCGCTATGCCCGCCGCGACGCGGGTGACCGCTACAGCCTGCTGCGCCCCGAGGTCTGGCAAATGTGGCAGGAGCGCCAGCGCGCGCTGCTTTCCATGCTCGCCCAGCGTCCCGGCCGCCCCGCGGACTGGCGTGCCGCCGAAGTGGGCTGTGGCGCCGGCGGCAATCTGCTGGACCTGCTGCGCGTGGGCCTGCTGCCCGCCCATCTGACCGGCATCGAGTTGCTGCCGGAACGCCTCACTGCCGCCCGCGCAGCCCTGCCTGAAGGCGTGCGGCTGCTGGCCGGCGATGCCGCAGCCGCCGACGTCCCGCCCGCCAGCCAGGACCTGGTGCTGCAGTCCACGGTCTTCTCCTCCATCCTCGACGATGCCCTGCAGCAGCGCGTGGCCGATGCGATGTGGCGTTGGCTCAAGCCGGGCGGCGCCGTCGTCTGGTACGACTTCACCGTCAACAACCCACGCAACCCGGATGTGCGCGGCGTGCCCTTGAAGCGGGTCCGCGAGCTGTTCCCGCAAGGGCAATTCACGGCCCGCCGCGTGACGCTGGCGCCGCCACTGGCCCGCGCCCTGCCGGCGGCCTATGGGCTCTTCAATCTCATCCCCTGGCTGCGCACCCACCGCCTGGTCCTGATCACGAAACCCTGATCGTCGAAAATCCCGCCCAATGAGCGCCCAGCCCTTTCTCCCCTTTGCCCTTCCCGAACTCGGTGACGACGAGATCGCGGAAGTCGTCGACACGCTGAAGTCCGGCTGGATCACCACCGGCCCCAAGGCCAAGCGCTTCGAGCAGGCGTTTGCCGAATTCCTCGGCGACCCGCAGATCGAATGCATCGCCGTCAATTCGGCGACCGCCGGCCTGCACCTGGCGCTGGAAGCCATCGGCCTCGGCCCCGGCGACGAGGTCATCACGACGACCCACACCTTCACGGCCACGGCCGAGGTGGTGCGCTACCTCGGCGCTGACGTGAAGCTGGTCGACATCGACCCGGCCACGCTGAACATCGACATCGCCGCCATCGAGGCGGCGATCACGCCCAGGACCCGCGCCATCCTGCCCGTGCACTACGCCGGCCTGGCCGTCGACATGCTGGCCATCCTGGACATCGCCCGCCGCCACGGCCTGCGCGTCATCGAAGATGCCGCCCATGCGCTGCCGACGACGCTGGAGAAGGAGCTCATCGGTACCCTGGGCAGCGACGCCACGGTCTTCAGCTTCTATGCCAACAAGACCATGACGACGGGCGAGGGCGGCATGCTGGTGACGCGCAATGCCGAGCTGGCCAAGCGCGCCCGCGTCATGCGCCTGCACGGCATGAGCCGCGACGCCTTCGACCGCTTCACGGCCAAGACGCCGTCCTGGTACTACGAGATCGTGGCGCCTGGCTTCAAGTACAACCTGACCGACATCGCCGCCGCCCTGGGCCTGCACCAGCTCAAGCGCCTGCCGGCTTTCCAGGCCCGCCGCGAGCAGATCGCAATGCGCTATCACGAGGCCTTTGCCGATCTGCCGGTGATCCTGCCGCCGCAGGCGCCCGAGGGCGACACGCATTCCTGGCACCTCTATGTGCTCCGCCTGGCCGACGCAGCCGGCATCACGCGTGACGCCTTCATCGAGGGCATGTTTGCCGCCGGCATCGGCTGCAGCGTGCATTACGTGCCCCTGCACCAGCATCCCTACTGGCGCGACCGCTATGGCCTCACGCCGGAGCAGTTCCCGCAATCGCAAAAGGCCTACGAGCGCACGGCCAGTCTGCCGCTGTACACGGCGATGAGCGATGCGGACGTGGAGCGCGTCATCACGGCCGTGCGCGGCCTGCTGGCTTGAGCAAACGCCTGTTCGATGTGGTCTGCTCGGCGCTGGGGCTGCTGATCCTCGCGCCGCTGCTGCTGCTGGCCGCGGTCTGGGTCAAGCTCGACTCGCCCGGCCCGGCCCTGTTCCGCCAGACCCGTGTCGGCCGCTTCGGCGTGCCCTTCACCATCCACAAGTTCCGCACCATGCGCGTCGAGGCGGGGGCGGCCATCACCGTCGGCGCCGACCCGCGCATCACCCGTTCGGGTCAGCTGCTGCGCCAGACCAAGCTGGATGAGCTGCCCCAGCTCTGGGACGTGCTGCGCGGCGCCATGAGCCTGGTCGGCCCGCGGCCCGAGCTGCCGCGCTATGTCGAGCTCTACCCGGCCGACATGCGCGAACGCGTGCTGGCTGTGCGCCCCGGCATCACCGACCCGGCGTCGCTCGCCTTCAGTCATGAGGCCGAACTTCTGGCTGCCGCCGCCGACCCCGAGCGCGAGTACCGCGAGGTCATCCTGCCGGCCAAGCTGAAGCTGTCGGCCGACTACGCCGCCCGGGCGAGCGTGGCGACCGACCTGCGGCTGATCGCGCGGACACTGGCGCGCGTGCTGGGTGGTTGACGCGATGGCGGATCCAGACACCTCATCGGCCGCCAGCCTCGAGGCCGCGCGCCAGGCCAGCCTCGCCGGGCAGCACCAGCAGGCGGTGGACCTTTGCCTGGCTGTGCTGCGCCAGAGCCCGGGTGACGCGCGTGCGCTGGCCTTTCTGGCGCTGGCGCTCTGGCGCGCGTCGGCGTTTGTGCAGGCCGTGGAAGTGCTTCAGCAGGCCTTGCAGCACTTCCCAGCCCAGGAGGAACTGAGCCTGGCGCTGCTGGACTCATGCCTTGCCATCGGCAGGGGCGAGCAGGCACTTGGCTTCGCGGCCACATGGCCCGAGGCCTTGCTGGCGAAGCCGGCTTTCAGGTCGCGGATCGAGGGGCGGTTGGCGGCGCTGCTGAATGCCGGAGAGTTCAATCAGTGCGAGAAGGAGCTGCGGCCCTTGATGCGGGCGCAGCCGCGGTGGGCCTTTGCCCAAACCTTGCTTCTTGCCATCCTGTTCAACTGCAGTGGTCGTGGCGTGCCCGCCGCTGCCTTGAGCGCCCAAGGTACGGCGGCCGAGACTGGCAAGGCTTGGCGCAGCGAGCTGGCAGCCGCGATGTCGAACTACCGCGGCGCGATCCTGCAGGGGATCCCCGGCGCGCTCGGCAAGGGGCCGACGGATACGCAACTGCTGGAACTCCAGGCACTGGTTCGATTCGAAGAGGGGTTCAGCCTCGGTGCTGCGGAACTGCAGCAGCTGCAGCAACGGCTCGGTGCTGACTTGAGGGGGCCTTTCCCGCTCAGGTCTGCACTTGCACCGGGCGGTTGCGCCAAGGTGGAGTTGCTGGAGACGGCAAGGCTGTACACGATCCCCGAACCGCGCAGCGTCGGCGGAGCACTTCGGCTCGACGGATCCATAGGGCCTGTGCTGACCAGCGATCGCTATGTGGCGGAGGGTCGCAATGCCACGGTTTGCCCCGGTAGTGATGTCGTGCTGCTGGACGGCGGTGAAGCCTGGTGCGATTCGCTCACGCATCCCTTGGGTGAAATCACGGGCTGCTCCAGCGACAGCTGGATTGCCGTGGGGGCAGTTCAACAGGTGCTGCTGCGCAACGTGCCGATGACGCGCATCGGTGGGACGGCCTTGTCGCTGCTGGGCAGTGCCGCCAAGCATTACGGTCATTGGCTGCTGGACTATCTGGTTCGGCTGCGCGCCTTCGAACAGCATCCGGAAAGCGCATCTGCTCAGGTCCTGGTGGAGGACGACATGCCGGCCAGTCACTATGAGGCCTTGGAGTTGCTGCTGGGGCCACAGGCGCCTTTGCGGCGAACAGCTCGCGGACGCTGTGTTCAGGTGGATCGATTGCTGTTCTCTGGCCCCGATGTCTTCTTTCCTCACGCCACCCGCATCGAGGCGCCAGCGATTGCGTCGGTGGCACCGTCGTCCGCTGAGGGCATGGCCTGGCTGCGACAAAGCATGCTGGAGGCACTGTCCGGAACGACGGCGACGCGTGGTGGTCGGCTTCTCGTCAGGCGCCACAGTGTCACCCGCCGGGTGCTGAACGAGGATGCGTTGAGCGACATGCTGGTCAGCGAATGGGGTTTCGAGGAAGTGCAGCCGGAAACCCTGAGCTTTGCCGACCAGGTGCGGCGCTTCCATGCCGCGGAGGTCGTCGTCGGCGCCCAGGGGTCGGCGATGTCCAATTGCGTCTTCTGTGCACCGGGCACGCGGATCATCTCGCTGTGCTCGGACTTGGCGGCCAATTTTCCGTCGTGGGCGCATGCGCTCGAGCAGTTGGGCGTCCAGCATTGCTTCGTGGTGGGCGAGGCGCAGCAAGGTTCGCACGTCCTGCCGATACAGCGCGATGTGCTCGTTGACCCCGCTGCCCTTTGCGACGCCCTGCTTGGCCTGGGCGTTGCGCCGATGGCCAAGTCGACCTAAGGAGCGCAGCAGCATGTCCAGGCAGTCGACAATGGCGGGTTGGCCGACCCTGAACGGAATCCCGTCCCCGAACTGGACATGTTGAACTGGCAAGCCCTTGACACCTTCCTGACGCGCCTGCGCCCGAATCGCGAGGCGCTGGCCCTGCTGCTCGATCTGGCCGTCGTGGCGCTGGCCTGGCAGGCCACCTATCTCTTCCGCCTCGGCTTCGAGCGCTGGTTTGCCGCGCGCCCGGACTACGACGGCTGGGTGTTGCTGGGCCTGCTGGGCATCTACGCGGCCGTGCTGTGGCTGCTGCGCGTCCCCAAGGGCATGTGGCGCTTCTCCGGCTTCGGCGAGGTCAAGCGCCTGGCCGTCGCCTGCGCGCTGGCCGGCCTGATCGCCGCGGCCGCCGTGCTGATGGCCCATCTGCATGCCGTACCGCGCGCCGTGCTGGCCCTGCACCCCCTCTTCACGCTGATGCTGCTGGCCATGATGCGCATGGGCTACCGCATGCTCTACGAGCACATGCGCAGCCGCATCAGCGGCAGCGCCCAGGAGAAGCGCCGCGCGCTGGTGATGGGGGCGGGCGACGCCGGCCGGCTGCTGGTGGCGGGCATCCAGCACAGCCAGGGCTGGGTGGTGGTCGGCTTCCTCGATGACGACCCGGGCAAGCTGGGTGGGCGGGTGGCCGGCCTGGCGGTGTTGGGTGATCTGGCGCAGGCGGAGCGTTTCGCCGACATGCATGGCGTCACTCACGTCATCGTGGCCATGCCCGCGGCCTCGACCGCGCAGCGGCGCCGGGCGCTGGACCTGGCAGGCGCCACGGGGCTGCCCGTGCTGACCGTGCCCAGCAGCATGGAGTTGATGGCCGGCCGTCGCGTCAATGAAGTGCGCGACATCGAGCCCGAGGATCTGCTGGGCCGCCCGCCGGTGCAGCTCGACGAGGCGGGAATTTCCGAGACCATCAACTCGCGCGTCGTCATGGTGACGGGGGCGGGCGGCAGCATCGGCAGCGAGCTGTGCCGCCAGATCGCGCGCTACGGCCCGCGCGCCATCGTGCTCTACGAGCTCAGCGAGTACGCCCTCTACGCCATCGAGCAGACGCTGGCCGAGACCTTCCCGCATCTGCCCCTGGTGCGCGTCATCGGCGACGTCAAGGACCTCGACCACCTGCGCGCCTGCTTCGCGCGCCACCGGCCGCAGCTCGTCTTCCACGCCGCGGCCTTCAAGCATGTGCCGCTGATGGAGGAGGTTGACAACTCGGCGGCCTGCGTTCGCAACAACACCCTGGGCACCTACAACGCGGCGCTGGCCGCGGCCGAGATCGGCGCCGAACGCTTCGTGCTGATCAGCACCGACAAGGCCGTCAACCCGACCAATGTGATGGGTGCCACCAAGCGCGCCGCGGAATTGGCGCTCGTTGCCCTGGCCCAGCGGCATCCGGCCACGCGCTTCATGGCCGTGCGCTTCGGCAATGTGCTGGGCTCCAGCGGCAGCGTGATCCCGAAGTTCAAGGAGCAGATCGCCCGCGGCGGCCCCGTCACGGTGACCCATCCGGACATCATTCGCTACTTCATGACCATCCCCGAGGCGGCCCGTCTCGTCATCCAGGCCGCCGCCATCGGCGAGAGCGGCCAGGTGCTGGTGCTGGACATGGGCGAGCCGGTGCGCATCGCCGACCTGGCGCGGCAGATGATCCGCATGAGCGGCCATTCCACCGACGACATCCGCATTGAATACACCGGCCTGCGGCCCGGCGAGAAGCTCTTCGAGGAACTGCTCGCCGATCAGGAAACCAGCCTGCCCACGACCTGCGCCGGCGTGCGCGTGGCGCGGCTGGTGGACGATGGCGCCGGCGAGCGCGTGCTGCGCGATCTGGCCGGTCTCGATACTTCCCAGCCCAGGGCCCTGCTGGGCGCCTGGCTGGGCCCTGAATTCCACGCCCCCCATTCGGAACCTTGATGATGTTGTTGAACTCTTCTCGCCGCCCCCACTGGACCTCCCGCTTGTTGGCACCGCTGTCGGCAATGTTCATGGCCGTTGTGGCTGCGCCCGCAAGCGCCACGGCGACTCCGGGCGTGACCGAAACCGCACAGCCCACCTTGGCGCTGCCGGCCAAGCCCAGCGAACTGCTGCGCGCGCCGGCGGCCACCTGGAAGCCGCTGCTGGCCCAGGTCGGCACCCGCCTGGATGAGCGCGGCAAGGCCGTGCTGATGCTTCGCAAGCAGGCGCTGATCGAGCTGAATGTGCAGCGCACCGTCTATTCCCAGGCGAGGCAGGACTGGCCGGCGGTGTTCGAGGCCGTCAAGAAGACGCGCCAGCTGCAGGACGGCGAATCGGGCCGGCAGACGGCGGGCCTGCTCAACGAGGTGTTGGCTCGTCAGGCCGTCAGCCGCGGGGATGCGGCCTGGCTGCAGCGCCATCTGCGCGATCAGGTGCTGGCCATGTCCTGGGCCGACGTCGAGCCGGCCATCCGCTCGCTGCGCCAGCAACTGGCCGCGATGAAGGTCGAGGACATCGAGAACTATGTGCTCACCAAGATGGATGTGTCCGCGGGCGTGGCCGAGAACAAGGCCAACCTCGGGTATGTGATGCAGCTGATCGCGATCCGCTTCCAGTTGCTCGAAGTGATGCCACGCCGGGACGCCCTGCTCGCCGGCCTGGACGAAGCGATTGCCCAGCGCAGCGTTGTGCCGAAGTGAGCGGGCGGTGAGTGCGCTTCTTCAACCGCGCGTGCTGTGGCTGACCGGCCTGTCCGGCGCCGGCAAATCCACGCTCGCGTCCGGCTTGCATCGCCGCCTGGCTGAAGCCGGCGTCAAGGCCGCCGTGCTGGACGGCGACGCCGTGCGCGCTGGCCTGTGCCGTGGCCTGGGCTTCAGCCCCGAGGACAGGCGCGAGAACATCCGCCGCGTCGCCGAGGTCGCCAAGCTGATGCGCGAGGCCGGCCTCGTCGTCATCTGCGCGCTGATCTCGCCGCTGCGCGAGGACCGCGCGATGGCGCGTGACATCGTCGGCGCGGAGCACTTCCGCGAGGTGCATGTGGCGACGCCGCTCGAGGTCTGCGAGCGGCGCGACCCGAAGGGCCTGTACCGCAACGCGAGGGCCAACGCGCTGACCCAGTTCACCGGCGTATCGGCGCCCTATGAGGAGCCGCTGTCGCCCGCCCTGCGCATCGATGCCAGCCGCGACGACGCCAGCGAGGCCGTGACGGCCCTGCAAGCCCTGCTCAGGGCCTGAGCAGCTGCGCCGCGAGCGCGGCCGCATGCTCGCGCAGTTCCGGCACGGCGGTGGCCTCCCAGCGCTGGGCGCGCAGATGCGGGCCGAGGTAGTAGAGGCCGGCCTGGCCTTGGCCGTCGGCAGCGCGGATGCGATAGCCCTCGTCCACCAGCAGGCCCAGGCCATGAGGGCAGGGCGTGAGGCGGCCGGACTGCTGCAGCCGCCACATCAGCGGCGACGAAGCGGCATCGATGGCCGAGCTGGGGCCCGAGCAGTTGACGATGTGCGTCGCATCGAAAGTCTCGACGTCGCTCTGGCCACGGGCACGCCAATCGAGACGCAAGCGGTTGTCGAGGGCCTGGACCGACACGACCCGCCCCGCCGCCTGGCGCAGCCGGCCGCTGGCGAGGTCTTCTTCCAGCACGGCGCGCGCGCCAGGCGCTGCGCGGTGGCGATGCACATCCCAGTAGGGCAGCAGATGGCGCAGAAACTGGCCGCGGCCGCGCGCATCCAGGGCCTGCCAAGCCTTGGGCGTTTCGGCGCGGAAGGCGGCCCAGACATCGCGCCAGTCGACGCCGGCGGCCAGGGCGCGCTGGAGTTCGGCGCGGAACAGGCGCAATTGCTTGCGCAGAGGCTGGCCGCTGGCGATGGCCGGGTCCAGCGCCCAAGGCTTGGGCGGCCCTTCGTTGCGGCGGTGGCCTTGGGGCAGCAGGCCGCGGCGCGACAGGGCCAGCACCGGCCCGTGATGGCCGCGGGTGCGCAGCGTGATCAGCACGTCCAGCATGGTCAGGCCGCTGCCGATCAGCGCGACGGGCGCTTCGGGCGCCAGGTCCTGCAGGGCAACGCTCGCCCAGGGGTCAGCGACATAGCCGGGCAGGCCGGCCAGCGCGGGATTCGGATGCCGCGGTGCCAGGTGGCCGATGGCAAGGATGACGGCATCGAAGCCGACCGTCATGCCGTCGGCGAACTTCAGCTGCCAGCCGCCGCCGACGGGCTCGCAGGCGTCCACCAGGGCAATCTTCTGGCGCAGCGACACGCCCGCGCATTCGGCAGCGCGCTGCTCCAGCGCCGACTGCAGATAGTCGCCATAGCGCTGGCGTGGGACGAACTCGTGGCCGTCGATGGCCGCGTCGTCGCGACGCAGCCAGTCGACGAAATGATTCGGCTGGGCCGGGTCCAGGCTCATGCGCGCCGCAGGCACATTGAGCAGATGGTCGGCCGAGTGGGTGCCATAGGCCAGGCCGCGCGCGAAGCGGCCCGAGCCGTTGATCATCGTGACCGTGCTGCCGGCCGGCAGACGGCCCAGCAGCTGCCAGGCGATGGCGACGCCGCTGAAGCCGGAGCCGACGACGGCGACGTGCATGCCGGGCTCAACCGCCCGTTTCAACCGGCTTCACACACCAGGTAGATGGACGAGCAGAGGTCGGGGTATTGCTGGCCGAGCTGGAAGCAGCCTTCCAGGTAGGCCGGCGTGATGATGTCGGTCTTCAGCAGGCGGTCCCACTGGAAGTTGGCCAGGGCCTTGAAGAAGATGCCCGAGCGGTGGATGACCTTGAGGCCGGCGCGGGTGGCGTCGCGCTCCAGCGTGTCCAGCGCATAGGTGATGCGGTGGCCATGCTCGGCTTCGGCCGGCGTGACGGCGGCGTTGTGGTCGATCAGGCCCATCTTGACGGCGATCTGGCGCGACGGCGCGTTGGCATTGGGGCAGGCCAGGAAGAAGCGGCCGCCCGGGGCCAGCCATTCGCGGTTGATGCGGGCCAGCACGGCGATGGGGTCGTCCAGGTGCTCCAGCACATGCGTCATGACGATGTTGTCGTAGCGGCGCGGCAGCTGGACGGTCTCGAACAGCGAGTTGAAGTACTGCACCTTGTCGCCCAGGCGCTGGCGGGCTTCTTCCATGGCCTGGTCGGACGCCTCGACGCAGCTCAGGTCGCTGAAGTGCTCGGTCAGGCGGGCGGTGAAGTCACCCTTGAAGCTGCCCAGCTCCAGCATGCTGCCCGGACGGAAGAAGGGCGCGAAGGAGCGCACCATCAGCGGGTGCATGACGTCGAAGTCGAAGCCGTAGGCGTATTTGCGCGCGTTGTCGACGTGTTCGGCGTTGTAGTCGCGGGTGTTGCTCATCAAAGCTCTCGGTGCAGAAAGAGGGTGGGGCTGGCGGCAGCCGGTGGCTCGGGGCTGAAGCCATGGCGGCGGTACAGGGCCAGCGCGGCCGTATTGTCGGCGTAGACCTCCAGGCGCAGCCGAGGCAGGCCCAGCCTGGTGGCCAGGGCCAGGGTGCGGGTCAGCAGTTCGCCGGCAATGCCCTGGCCTTGATGGCCGGGCAGCACGCTGACATTGGTGATGAAGCCGCCTAGGGCGGCGTCGTTGGCGTACAGGGCGATCAGGCCGACCAGCACATCGTCCTGCCAGGCCTCGATGCGGCGGGCGCGGGCGGCCAGTTTGTCGGCGTAGTCGACGAGATCGATGCGGCTGCTCAGCGGCGGCGTGAAGCCGGTATCGGCTGCGCGCAAATGGGTCAGCAGCTCGGCGGCACCGACGCTGTCGAGCCGGTAGTTCATGCCTCGAGCACGGCCGCGCCAAAGCCTTCGCGGCCAAAGGCATTGCCGTTGTAGAGCAGCACGATGCGGCCGTCGATTTCCGTCAGGTGGGGATAGCAGACCATGTCGCCATCCCAGGCGCCGGCATCGGCCTCGAAGCGCGGCAGGTCGTCGGCGCGCGTCCAGGTGACGAGGTCATCGGACCAGGCCTGGCCCAGGCGGTAGCCGCGCGACGGATCGGTGCGGAAACCGTGGGCCTCGCGGTAGCAGAACACCATCAGCCAGCGCTCGCCGACGCGGATGACGGCCGGCAGGGCCTGGCATTCATCGGGGCCGAGGCGGTCGGGCACCAGGGCCTGGCCTTCGTCCTTGGTCCAGTGGATGCCGTCCAGCGAGCTGGCATGGCCGATCTTGTAGATGCGATCGGGCGCGGCCTCGCCGGGGAAGTGCTTCCAGCCGGTGCCGAACATCGTCCACATGTGGAAGCGCCCGTCGAAGCGGCGCACGAAGGCATCGCCGACCAGGCAGGGCTCATGGATGCTCGGGCCGAGCACGGGGCCGGGGCCGGCGCGCTCGAAGGTCGCGCCGCCATCACGGCTGATGACCAGGCCGACGGCCGTCTCGACAGACACGGCGACGCGCCGCGCCCAGCCGGTGGTGTAGGCCCAGATCTCGTTGCCGACCGGCGTCGGGCTGAAGGGGAAGATGCCGTGCTCGTCGAAGCAGCCCAGGCCGCCCAAGCCCAGCACCGGCTCGGTGTTGACGCGCAGCACCTGCTGCAGGTCCTTGCTGAAGTCGGCAAACGCGACCTGACTCAAGAACTTGCCGTCGGCGCCCTTGGCGCGCGTCGAGAAATAGATGCGCACGAAGTCGTCGAAGACGACGGCCTGAGGGGACTGCGCAAAGCCGGCGCCGGCCCCGGGCAGCTCGTGCTCGAAGGGGTTGAAGATGCGGCCGAGCTTGCGCCAGTGCATCAGAGTTCCCCTTCCAACCTGGCGAGGCCGAAGCCCTCGCGGCCCACGCCGTTGCCGAGATAGCCCATATAGGTCACGCCATCGACCTGGAAGATGTGGGGATAGGCCAGCATCTCGCTGTCCCAGCCTTCCTCGGACAGCTCCAGGCCGGCCTTGGCGTCGTCGCGCGTCCAGTGCTTGAGGTCGGTGCTGGAGGCGTAGCCGATGCGGTAGCCCTTCTCCTTGCCACGGAAGCCAGCGCTGTGGCGGTAGCAGAAGAACATGTGGAAGCGCCCGTTGGCCTCGAAGACATCGGGGCTGGCCTGGGCCTCGTCGGGCTCGATGCGGCTCTCGATGAGGTCGCGGTCCTCGCGCTTCCAGTTCAGGCCATCGTCGGAGGTGGCCATGCGAATCTTGTAGACCGGCTCGGCGCGGCCGTCGACCATCTTCCAGCAGCGGCCGGCGATGTAGAAGAGCTGGTACTGGTTGCCGTAGCGGCGGATCTTGGGGCCGCTGATGACGAAGGGCTCGTTCAGGCTGGCGGCCAGCACGGGGCCGTCACCCTCGCGCTGAAAGGTCTTGCCGCCGTCGCGGCTGATGGCCGTGCCGATGGCGGTGTCGAAGGGCACGGACTCGCAGCGCGTCCAGCCGGCGTAATAGGCGCGCAGCACGGCGCTGTTTTTGTGGTCCTGGATCACCGAGACGGGATAGGTGCCGAATTCGTCGAAGCAGCCCAGGCCGCCCAGCGGCAGGATGGGCTCGGTGGCCATGTCCAGCACGCGCAGCGGGTCGCGGCGGTCCAGGTCCACCCAGGCCGAGTAGCTGACGAACTGGCCGCGCGCATCGGGCTCGGGCCGGCAGGAGAAGTAGACGCGGATGCGGTCTTCCAGCAGCAGGGTGTGGGGCGCCTGCGCGAAGCTGCGCAGCCAGGGTCGGCCCTCGATCTGCTGGGGCACGAAGGGGCGGCCCAGCTTGGTCCAGCGGTAGGAGGTCACAACAGGTCGAACTGGTGGCGCACGGTGTCGTCGACGACCGCGGCGGGGTTGAACATCAGCACGTCGAGGACGGACAGCCAGGGCACGAAAGGCTCGCCGAGCTGGGCGTATTCGAAGGATCTGGCCTTGTGGAACTTGAGCTCGATGCCTTCGGCGGCAAAGGCTTCGCGCTCATAGAGTTCCATGCCGCCGATGGCATTGACATAGGTCGTCGCGCCGACGGCCTTGCAGATGGCCAGCACCTTGTCCTGGGCCTTCAGGCTCTCGTCGTGCTCGACCTCGGAGGACACGATCAGCTTCGTCGTCAGGCCGAGGTGGTCACGCGTCTTGACGATGGATTGCCAGAGGTAGTCGAAGAGGTTGTTGGCCGGGTCCAGCACGACGCTCTGCAGCCAGGGGCGCAGGGCTTCGAACTGCGGTGCCTTGCGGTAGGCGCCTTCGAACTGAGCCAGCAGCTTGCGGCGGTCGAAGCTCGGTGCGAGCTCGCGCTCGCAGACCATGAGCTGGTCCGAGCCCGCGGCCAGCTGCAGCGAGAACATCGCATCGCTGCCGTTGAGCAGCATGCGGTTGCGGTTGATCCAGCCCTTCTTGGTGTACTTGATGCGGTCGTAGACGACGAAGGCATCCACCGCCCCCATCAGCTGCCAGTAGCCGATGTAGGGCAGGAAATAGGGCTGCATGATGGCCAGCCGCATCGGCGCTTACTTCCGCTGGGCGCGGATCAGGTCGACGATCTGGTCCTGCTGCTCCGGCGTCAGGCCCGGGTAGATGGGCAGGCACAGCACCTGCTCGGCGGCGCGCGAGGCGACGGGCAGGTTGGCCGGCGCCGCCGAGGGCAGGGCGCGGTACATCGGGAAGCTGCTGATCAGCGGATAGAAATAGCGGCGCGCGTAGATGTTCTTGGTGCGCATGGCCGTGTAGAGCTCGTCGCGCGTGCTGCCGTATTCCGGCTTCACCAGGATGGGGAAGTAGGAATAGTTGTGCTTGCTGCCCGGGCTGGGCGGCAGGCATTCGATGCCGGGGATGTCGGCCAGCATGGCGCGGTAGCGGACGTCGATCTCGCCGCGCTGGCGCAGCGCGTCGTCGACGTGGTTGAGCTGCAGCAGGCCCAGGGCCGCATTGAACTCGCTCATCTTGCCGTTGATGCCGGGCGCGACGACGGTGGTCTCGTCGACGAAGCCGAAGTTCTTCAGCTGGTCGATGCGCAGCTTGGTCTTGGCGTCCTTGCAGACGATGGCGCCGCCCTCGAAGGTGTTGAAGACCTTGGTGGCGTGGAAGCTCAGCACCGACAGGTCGCCGGCGTTCAGCACGCTCTGGCCGTCGGACTCGACGCCGAAGGAGTGGGCGGCGTCGTAGATGACCTTGAGGTTGTAGTTCTCGGCGATCTTCTCGATGGCCGCCACGTCGCAGGGGTGGCCGTAGCAGTGCACCGGCATGATGGCCGTCGTCTGCGGCGTGATGGCGGCCTCGATCTTGGCCGGGTCCAGGTTCAGGTTGACCGGATCGACGTCGACGAAGACGGGCTTGATGCCGTTCCACAGCAGCGAGTGGGCCGTCGCGACGAAGGAATAGGGCGTAGTGATGACTTCACCCGTGACGCGCAGCGACTGCAGCGCCGTCAGCAGGGCCAGCGTGCCGTTGGAGAACAGCGCGATCTCCGGCACGCCCAGGTATTCGCACAGCGCCCGCTCGAACTTCTGGTGCATCGGCCCGCCGTTGGTGAGGAACTTGCTGTCCCACACCTCCTTCAGATAGGGCAGGAACTCCTCCAGCGGCGGCAGATGGGGCTGGGTGACGTAAATGGGTTTCTGGCTCATGGGATTCACGCGGGAATGGGTTCGCCGACCTTCAGCAGATGCTGGGAGCTGGCCTGCAGGGCTTCGTGGTTCTTGTACATCCAGTCGAAGGCGTCGACGAATTCGGTTTCATCCTCGGGGCGCGGCGGCTGGAAGAGGGCGGCCTTGACGTCGGTCGTCTTCAGATGATCGACGATGGCCTGGCGGGCTTCGTCGTCATGGATGACCTTCATGGCGGCCTGGAAGTAGTCCTCGTCGTTGTCGGACACCAGCCAGCTCGGCAGGCCCACCATGCGCATCACGTCGCGGTCGCCGATGCTCAGCACCTCGTTGGCGTAGTAGGCGACGGTGGGCACACCGAGCAAGCAGGTGTCGACCGTGCTGTTGGTGTTGCCGAAGGGGAAGGCGGCCAGGGCCAGGTCGCAGCGCTTCAACTGATGCAGGAAGGACGCGTAGGGGCGCGACGGCTCCAGCGTGAAATTGCGGAAGCGGCGCTCGAAGACCTGCCGGATGCGGTCGTACATGACGCCGGACGCACTGGCGAAGAAGTGGAAATGGATGGGCCGCTTGGAGCCCTTTTCCAGGCGTTCGCACATGGCCAGGAACCGGGGCGACAGTTTCATCAGGGAGCTGTTGACGGCGATATGCAGGGCGTCGTCGTCGAAGGGCAGCTTTTCCATACCGAAGTCGATGGTGTCGCTGTAGGGCGCGAAACTGCCCCAGGCCTTGCGTTCCAGCACCTTGGCACCGAACTCCCAGGCGGCCTCGCCGTGGCCCTCCTGCACGAGGGTGTAGTCCATCGTGTCCATCATGGCCGGCGCCGGATGGCCGAGCGTCATGACCTGGATGGGGGCAAAGCGCAGATTGGCGACCATCTGCGTCCATTCCGACATGCCCAGGCTGGGGTAGTAAATGATGTCGGGCGCGATTTTCACGACCTGCGCGCCGATGTCCTTCATGTTGGTGCCGTGCTCCAGCACGACGACATCGTCGAACAGGTCGAAAGCCGTTTCGGAGATGAAACCCTTCACCGCCATGCAGACCACGTTGTAGCGGGACTTCAACTGGCGGATGCTGGCTGCATAGCTGCGATACATCGCATGGCCCGTGGACATCCGCTCGGCAGCCACCAGGATGGTGGGGCGGTCGACGAGGCGGCGGACGCTGCTGCGGGACTTGAGCCCGCCGGTCTTGTCGATGCGCAGCCAGACGGCGTTGAGCGACTTCTTCAGGTTGTGCTTGTGCGCATGGTCGGCATAGCTGCAATGCATCCAGGCCGAGGTCAATGCCTGGATGATGCCCTGCGTCGGCACGGCGTTCTCGACCAGGGCGGAGTTCTCGATCAGCAGGCCGCGGTTGTGCTCACCCTGGGCGTTGTGGACGAATGGGGCGGTGAACCATCCCATCATCAGCGGCAGCAGCTGTTCGGGCGGCAGCTTGAGCACCCCTGACATCAACTCCGCAGGCATGTCGTCCAGCGAATAGAACAGCGACAGCACGAAAACCTGGTTCGGCCTCAGTGTCAGGCTGCCGTTGGCATTGCGGATGCCGTGATAACGCAGCAGATGGAAAGGGCCTTCGTAGCCGCTGAGTTCAAAAATGGCTTCGAGCGCCGGCTTGCGGCCGCAGAGAAACTCGATCTGCCCCATATCAATCTGGAAATCCGGGCTGCACAGCAGCGCCGAAATCATCGCGGCAATTCGCGTGTAAGCCGCGCGGCGCTGCTCCGGCGTGCAGGTGGGCGCGAGGATCCCGAAAGGATTGCGCGTCTGGCTGATATGGCTCAGCAGGTTCAGCAGCAGCACGACGCCTTCGCGCGTCTGGCGTTGGAAAACGGCTTGTTCCAGCTTGTCGAGGGTTTCGTCGACAAGCGCGGGGTTGTCTGCAGTGGTCATATCGCGAAGATGGGCGTCAGCTGTGGCGCAGGAAGCGCGTGCTCGACGCTTCAGATGCAGGGTGGCCGACCTGGCGGGCTATGCCAGATCGTTCAAGTCAGCCTAAGATTCTAAAGGGCGGGCCAAGTTCGGCCGGCCTTGGCAAGGGCTGCCACCCTGGCGGGGCTTGAGCCAAAGGGGCAGTGGGAAAGCGCCGTCATTGACGCTTCCTACTGATGTCAACAAGCAACGCATCTCGGGCAAACCCCGATCCTCGGTCAGTGCTGGACGGGCAAACACCTGTAATCGTCTGCTATGCTGCCGGGCAACCTGCTGAGCTGGACGGTATTGAGCCATGCCAGTCAAAGTAGGGGAGGCGAAGCATGAGCGCTTTGTGTCGACGCAGTGGTCGCCGCGTTGGTGGCTGCGACGGTTCGGAAACGGACCGAGGCAATCGACCCAATGCGGTGTTCTGAGCGTTCAGCTTCGCTTGTGTTCGGTTAATTTGTTGCAACAACGATCCGGAAGGTTCATTTAATGAAGAACTTCACCTACAAGGCCCTGGCCGTCGCGACCGCTGCGGTTTGTGGTGCTGGTGCTCAGGCGGCAGGCTCGGTCTCCTCGACGGCCGGCAAGTACGCCGTCGAAGCCATCACTTCGAGCAGCGCCATCACGCTGAACCCCGTCGTCTACACGATGGGCGTGTCGCGCGTGGTTTCGCAGCCGTTCACCATCATCGTGCGTGAGCCTGCTGGCGCCACGACGACCCTGAGCTGCGGCGCTGTGCCGACGGTCTCTGGTGGCGGTGCTGCCAACATCACCGTCAAGCGCACCTCGGCTTCCGAGTGCGTTTGGGACGTGAACGTCACCACCGACATCAACGTCGGCGGCAACATCACCTTCCCGAACCTGGCCATCAACGGCCACAGCCTGGCTACGGTCGGCGCTACCGAGAAGCTGAACGTCGCTCTGTATGACACGGGCGAAACCGCTCGCGTCGACAACTCCAACGACATCACCGCCACGGTTGCCACGTCTGGCCGCGCCATCACGCTGACGGCTACGCAAGACAGCAACACCAAGGCCGACGTGAACTTCAACGGTGGCAATCAGCCCCTGTTCGGTTTCGTTGCCAACGGTGACGACACGACCACCAACGCTGCCGCCAACTTCACCATCGGTGTGAACGGCACGCTGCTGAACGCCGCCGGTTCCCCCGTTACGGCCAACAGCATCCTGACGAACGTCGTCGTGACGATCGCTGGCGACTTCTCCGGCCTGAACACGAGCTTCAGCGGCGCTGGCAACAGCTCCGTGCAAGTGAACGCCACCGGCCCGGTCACGAGCACCGCTCAGACCGTGACGTACAACGCCACCACTGGCACGGCCGTGTTCACGGTCTCGCCGGCTGCCATGACGCAAAACGGCACGACCAACGTTCTGGTCAGCCTGAACAGCTCCGTGACGCAGTCGCTGGGTACCGCCCGTACCTTCGGCGTGTCGGCTGTTGCCAACCCGTCGCTGGCTGGCGTCGGTGCTCAAGCCCTGGCTGGCAACGCCAGCTGGTGGGTCTGGGGTGCCAACGGCATCGAACTGCGCTCGGCGTTCTTCAACAACTTCGCCGACGCCAACAACTTCACCCGCTTCTTCTTCCAGAACACGGGTTCGCAGATGGCCGACTACTCGGCTACCTGCCAAGCTGAAACTGGCAAGACGGTCACCTACGGTGCCGCCAAGTCGGGCAAGCTGGCTGTTGGCACGACCGCTCTGAACGCCGCAGACATCTGCACGTTCAGCACCGGCACCCGTGGTTCGATCACCTTCACGATCAACGCCAACATCGGCGTCGTCAAGGGCGTGTTCCAGCAAGCCATCAACGGCGCTGCTGCTGGCTACATCCCCCTGGAGCGTCCGTACGGCGCCAACACGTACTAAGCAACAGCGCTTACGCGCCAAGCAAAAAGGGCACCTTCGGGTGCCCTTTTTTTGTGCCCAACTCCATCACTTACACTGCCGACCTCTTGCGAAACTGCAGCACCATGGCTCGTTCATCTTCTGTTTCTCCGCGGCGCGCGCGCGGTTTCACCTTGCTCGAAATGCTGGTGGTGCTTGCCATCATTGGCCTGATTGCGGGCCTGGTGGGGCCGAGGCTTTTCCGCAAGGTCGATCAGTCGCGCATCCAGGCGGCGACGATCCAGATCAAGCAGTTGCGTGGCGCGGTGGAAAACCTGCGCCTGGATATCGGCCGTTATCCGACGGCCCAGGAAGGGCTGGCGCTGCTCAACAAGCCGCCGGCCGACCCCGCCTTGGCTTCGCGCTGGCGCGGCCCCTATCTCGAAGAATCGGTGCCGTTGGATCCCTGGTCCAAGGCTTATCAATACGCCCTCCCTGGCCGAGACGGCCAGCCGTTTGCCCTGTACTCCCTGGGTGCCGACGGCCAACCCGGCGGCGAGGCCGATGCGCAGGATCTTGGCGTTCTGCCGGCCAACTGAGCCTTTCTTCAATACCGATGACGGCGGATTCGCAAACCCGCCCGGGCGAGGCTGAGATGAGCCGCAGCCGCGGCTTCACGCTGTTGGAGATGCTGGTCGTGCTGGCGCTGATGGCGCTGGCGACGGGCATCGTCCTGCCACGCATGGCGGGCTGGCTGGACAGCGCCCAGGAGCGTGGCTGGCGCGCCGACCTCAAGGCCTATGTCGAGGCCATGCCGGTCCGCGCCTTTCTGTCCGGCGAAGAGAAGCGGCTCGATGCCGCCGCCATCCTGGCTGCCGTGCCGGGTGGCCCGCCCGGGCTCGAGTTGCAGCTGCCCGAGCCCCTGACCTATGACCCCTCCGGCGCCGCGAGCGGTGGCCGCATGCAGTTCACGCGCGGTGGTGTGCGTGAAGTCTGGCGGGTCGAGCCTTTCAGTGGCCGTGTCATCGAGGGCTCCTGAGGTGGTGCGGGACGGGCACCGCTTGCGTCAACACGGCTGCGCCGGGCCCTCCGCGCGGGGCTTCACCCTGCTCGAAGTGATCGTCGCGCTGGTCATCCTGTCCACCGCCGGCCTGGTGCTTTTCGGCTGGATCAATCAGAACCTGGCGACGGCCACACGGCTGCGCGAGTCCCAGGCCCGTTCCCAGTTGCAGATCGAGGGGGTGTCCTGGCTGTCGACCATCAACCCCGTCGCAGAGCCCGAAGGGGAGCGGGAGATGGGGGGCTTGCGCCTGACCTGGCGCGCGACCCTGCTGGAACCCATGCGCCCCGAGTTCGACTCCGGCGGAGCCATCGTGCCGCGCTGGACGCTCGGGCTCTACCGCGTGAACGCCAGCATCACGCGCCTGGACGGCGGCATGCGGGCCGATTGGGAGCAGGTCGCCACGGGGTGGCGGTCCGCTTTCGCGGCTCCGAAGGCGGGCTCGCCATGAGGAAGCCTGCCGGATTCGGAAGGGGGCGCCGTGCACTCGGCTTCACGCTGGTCGAGATGCTGGTGACCATGGCCTTGATGGCCATGATCTCGTCGCTGCTGTGGCAGGCCCTCCAGCAGGTGCTGAGGGTGGAGCAGCTGCTGCAGCGCTCGGGCGTCGACGGGCAGCTGGATGTGGTGCGCCGCGAATGGCTGCGCGGCCTGATCCAGGCCAGCCTGGTGGAGCAGACCGGCGTGCCTCAGCAATTGCAGGGCGACGACAAGCAGCTCACCGTCGCCAGTGCCGAAGCCCTCGGCTTGCCGGGCATGCAGGCCGCCCACCTGCTGATCCGCTTCGAGTCGGATCCGGTGACGAAGCGGCAGCGGCTGATGCTGTCGGAGGCGCCGGCGACCGATGCTTTCGCCCAGGGCCTGAGAACGCCCGCGGCGCCGGTCGAAGTGCTGGCCTGGCAGGGCAAGCCCGGAGCCATCCGCTTTCTCGATGCCAGCGGTCAATGGCTGGAGCAATGGCCGCCAGCGTTCTCGGTACGAATGGCTGCTGCGAGCGGCGAGGACAATGAAATGCGGGCGGCACGAGCGGGCGTGCCGCGTCTACCCCGGGCCGTGTGGCTGGAACTGGGGAGCGACGTCGGTGGGCCGCTGGTGACGACGCTGAGCGTCACCGAGCCTGGCCGCATGCGGCGGTCGCAATGGGAGCAGCAATGAGGGCCGGGCGATCCCGTGCCCGGGGCCAGCAGGGCTATGTGCTGCTGATGGTGTTGGCGGCGCTCGCCGTGATGATCTTTGTCGCGCAGCGCTTCGCCCTGCGCAACGACGAGTTGCGCCGCAATGCGCTGGACTTCAGCCAGTACGCGCAGGCTCGCGCGGCGACGGCGGGCGCGTTGTCGGCCACGCTCTACTGGAATGCCACGCGCCCGCTGATGCCGGCGGGGCGCGGGGTGGTGGACAGCCAGGTGCGACAGGACGGGCAGCGCTACACGACGACCGACGGCGCTTTCGTGGCCGTGCAGGATTTCCGCGGCCTGTTTGCCGTCAATGGCGTGGATCGCCGGGTGCTGACCAATCTGCTGGTGCAGGACGGCGCCACGCTGCAGCGCGCCCAGGCCATGGCCGACGTGCTGGACGACTACATCGACACCGACAACCTCAAGCGGCTGAACGGCGCTGAGAGGCCGGAGTACCGGGCCCTCGGTCTGGACGGGCCCCGCAACGACTGGTTGCTCAGCGAGCGGGAGCTTGAAAAGATGCCGCTGTGGCGTGACGACCCGGCCCAGCTGGCGAAACGGATGCGCTGGTTCAGCAGCGACATCGGCCATCCCATCAATCCGGCGACCGCATCGCTGCCCGTCTTGAGGGCCTTGCTGCCCACCGCCAGCCCGGCCCAGCTGGAATTGCTGCTGACCTTGCGGCGCTCCGATCAGCTGCGGGACGTGCGCGGCATGCAGAGTCTGGTGGGCCTGACACTCGACGAGGATGCCTACCTGTTCGCCCCGGGCAACGACAGCCGCATCACGGTCTGGGCGCCGGGGCTGCCCAGGGCCCTTGAGTACAATGTCCGGTTGATACCTGCAGGGGAGCTCGGCCCGTGGGTCATCACAGAACAGCACAGCATCACGCGGCTTACCCTCACCGATGAAGCTCCCCCAGCTCTCCCATTCCCCCTTGCGTTCGGTACTCGGTCCCAGGCCGCAAGCAGTCCTGCGCCTTGAGGGCTTCGACGCGCTGCCGAGCGCGAGCTGGTGGGCCAAGACCACCGTCGTCGTCGCCCGCAGCCGCTGCCGCGTGCGCTGGTTTCGGCTGGCGGGTCTGCCACCCGAGGAGCGCCTGGCCGCCTTGCGGCTTCAGGTCGAGGCCTGGCGGCCTTTCGAGAACACCGCGGCCCGGCTCGTGCTGTCGGGTGAGGATGGCCTGGCAATCGCCTGGGACGGTGCGGCCGCCGCTCAGCGCCTGCTGGCCGATGGCCTGGCGCCGGAGCGCAGCCACTTCATTCCCGAGACGCTGCTCCAGCCCCAGGGCCAGGAAGGCCTGCGCCTGCTGAGCGGCGCGGAAGGTTTCGAGGCGCAATGCTGGCGCGACGGCTTCCTGCGTGCCAGCCGCTGGTGGGCCGACCCACTGACCGCGCAGGACTGGCAGGAGTTCGTGCACGCAAGCGGCTCGATGGCCGATGCCGGCGGGCTGCCCCCGCAGCCGCAGCAGGCGGCCCTGGCTTCCAGTGCCTGGATCAAGCACTACCCCCTGCACGCCTCCGCCGACGGGGCCGAGGGCAGCGAGCAGCGCCTCGTGTTCGCCGGCGCGCTGGCGCTTGTCCTGGCCGCAGGCGTGCTGGGGCATCAGCTCTGGGACGCGGGTCGGCAGGGCCGCTCCCTGGCTGCGCAGATTGCCGATGTGAAGACGGCGACGACACCGGTGCTCACTGCCCGTGACGCCACGATGGCGGCTGTCGATGAGGTCGAGAAGATCGCGGCCTGGTTCGCGCTGCCGCTGCCGGTGGATGTGGTCGGCCATCTGCACGACATGCTGGGCAGGTCCGGCGTGCAGATCAAGGACATGGACCTGGAGGCCAACAAGCTGCGCATCAGCCTCCAGCTGACGCCGAACGCGACGCGCGCGGGTGTCGTGAAAGACCTGCAGGCCGGAGGCTGGTTCACCGACGTGAACGAAGTGCGAGCGGACAACGCGCGCGGCCTGCTGACCATGGAGATGCGCATCGTGGGCCCGCGGCCGCCCGTTGCCGGGGCCATCGACGTGGCCGCCGCACCAGCCGTGGAAGCGACCGCGCCCGTGCGTGCCGCTGCGGTCGCTGCGCCCGCGCCTGCGCCGGTCGTGCAGGTCCCCCCGCCGCCTCAGCCCGCAGCCGTTGCAGCGCGCCAGGCGCCGCCCCCCGCGGGGCCGCCCAAGCCCATCATGGCCAAGCCGGATGCCAACGGCCTGCCGCCCGCCGACGTTTTCAATGCCATACCGAATCGCTGATGAGTCGTGATGCTGTGCTGACGCCCTGGTCGCAATTGCGCGAGCAGTGGCAGGAATCCCGCCTGGTGCGCCTCGGCGCCTGGCTGGGCGCCGCCTTGCTGAGCGTCTATCTGCTGCTGGCCGGCTTCGACGAGGTCGACGTGCTGCTGGAGCGCAACCGCGGCCTGGCGGTCGAGCTGACCCGCCTCCAGGCCCTGGCCAAGGAGAAGGACTGGCCCGAGCGCCGCCGCGAGGCCCTGGCGCTCAAGGTGGCCTATGACACCGCGGTCTGGATGGACCCCGACCTGGCGCTGACCGAGGCCGGCCTGCAGGACTGGCTGCGCAATGTGACCCAGCGCCTGGGCCTGAAGGTGCGCGAGATCACCCTCGTGCGTGCCGACCCAGCGGCCAAGCCCGCCGGCAATGTGCCCGCCGGCTATGTCGAACTGCATGCCCGCGTCAGCGTCGAGCTGCAGCGCACGCCGCTGTTCGTGCTGCTGGCCGAGATGGCCAACCAGGAGCGGCGCATCGTCGTCGAGCGGCTGTCCCTGCGCAGCCAGAGCCAGCCGGCGGTGGCCGACATGGACCTGCGCATCCTCGCCAGGCCCGGAGGCAAGCCATGAAGGCCCTGCCCTGGATCCTGGTGGCCGTGGCCTTTGGCCTGGGCTGGCTGATCGCGCCGGCACCGGATGCCGACGCGCCACTCGTGCAGGCCCGCAAGGAAGGCTGGAAGCTGCCGGACCTGCCGCAGCGGCCCGACCACGCCAGCCGTGCCATGACCCTGGCCGGCTCGCCCATCTTCGAACCGGAGGCCGCCGTGCTGGCCGCCGCGGCCGCCAATGCTGCAGCCAAGGCAGAGGACAAGCGCTGGCGTGTCGCCGGGGTGTTCGGGCGTGGCCAGGAGCGCAAGGTGTTGATCAGTTTTGTCGCCGCCGACAAGGCGCCGCTGCGCCTGGCCGTGGGCGACAAGGTTCCCAGCGGCGAGCGCATCGCCCTGATCCGCGACGGCGAGGTGCTGATCCGCGTCGGCAACAAGCAGGTTCCGTTGGGAGCTGATTACCGTGAGTGAAAAAAGAATGTCCCTGACGCTGCGACCGATTGCCCTCGCGGCCGGTGCGATGCTCGCCCTGAGCGGCTGCGCACCCATCGTGCCCGTGCTGCCCCCGCCCCTGCCTCTGGCCAGCCTGGCCCCGGATGCCGCGCCCCGCGTCGATGCCGAACGCCGTGACACGACGCGCGTCGTGCCGGGCCCCAAGGCGCCGGAAATCGAGCAGCCGAGCCTGGCCATCACGGCGCCCGTGGCCCAGCAGGCCCCGGACGAAGTCGTGGCCGCGGTGAATCTGCAGCAGGTGGCCCTGCCGACCTTCATCCAGGTGGTCTATGCCGACGTGCTGAAGAAGAACGTCAGCGTCGACCCCGCCGTCATCGCGCGGCCCGATCTGGTCACCTTCAAGGCCGGTGGCGGCCAGACGGCGGCCCAGGTCGAGACCGCGGTGCGCCTGCTGCTGAAGAGCTATGGCCTGTCGGTCATCGAGGTCGGCGGCCTGGTGCGGGTGGTGCCCGACAACGCCAGCCAGGGAGGCGACCTGCCCGGCATCCGCTACGGCGCGGCCCTTCCCGCGGTGCCGCCGTCGCTGCGGCCGGTCTTCCAGCTCATTCCGCTCGAATCGGTGCGCCAGGTCGACGTGACGGGCTGGCTGCGCACGCTGTTCGGCGACCGCATCAAGGTCCAGGAAGACTCGACCCGCAACGCAGTGCTCATCAGCGGCAATCCCGACAACGTCAAGGCCGCCGTCGAAGCACTGGCGGTGCTCGACCAGCCGGCGCTCAAGGGGCGCACCAGCCTGACGCTGACGCCCGCCTTCTGGTCCGCCGAGGAACTGGCCCGCCGTCTGGGCGAAGTGCTGTCGGCCGAGGGCTATGCCGTCCACCCGGTGGGTTCGCCCGTCACCCAGGGCGGTTTGCGCAGCCCCATCATCCTGCTGCCGGTCTCCAGCCTCAACCAGGTCTTCGTCTTCGCCGCCGGCGACAAGGTCGCCGGCCACATCGCCGAATGGGCCAAGACCCTGGACCGCCCCAATGAGCGCGGCGTCGGCAAGAACCTGTTCACCTACCCGGTCAAGCACAAGGACGCTGAGCAGCTGGCGGTCACGCTGGAGCGCGTGCTGGGTGGCGGCGGTTCGGTGGCCAGCACGACGCAGGCGGCGGGCGGCGCTTCGCCCTCGACGGCCACGACGACGACGACGGCCAGCCGGCTGTCCAATGTCGTCGTCGACAAGGCCAGCAACACGCTGATCTTCCAGGTCAACCCCGAGGAGTTCGGCCAGGTCTCGGCCCTGCTGCAGACCCTGGACAAGCCGGCCAAGTCCGCGCTGATCGAGGTGACGGTTGCCGAGCTGAAACTGGAAGACGGCGCCCAGTTGGGCGTGCAGTGGCTGAGCAACCATCTCGAAACCACGAAGGGCCCAGGTTACACGGTCAGCGCCGGCAGCGGCTCGGGTGCCGTGGGCGGCTTCAACGTTTCCGTCCTCAATGCGCTGGGCGGACAGCGCGTGGCCATCGATGCGCTGGCGAGCAACTCGCGCGCCACCATCCTGTCCAGCCCACGCCTGATGGCGCGCAATGGCGAGACGGCCCTGATCCAGGTCGGCGACGAGGTGCCGGTGCTGAGCCAGCAGATCGCCACCCCCGGCACCACGGGCGGCGCGGCCGGCAATCTGCTGGCCACCTTCCAGTACCGCTCGACCGGCGTCATCCTGAAGATCAAGCCCGTCATCCACTCGGGCGACCAGATCGACATCGATCTGTCCCAGGAAGTCAGCCAGCCGGTGCAGACCACCGCCGGGACGACGACGACGCCCACCATCTCGACACGCAAGGTCGAGACCAAGCTGACCCTTCGCAATGGTTCCACCATGCTGCTGGCCGGCCTCATCGACGGCACGTCCTCGGACGGCGGCGGCGGCGTGCCCTTCCTCAAGGACATTCCGGTGCTGGGCAATCTGTTCAGGAACCAGACGGTCAAGAAGACCCGGCGCGAGATGATCATCCTGATCACGCCCTATATCGCCAACGACTCCACCGAGGCCGAGGCCATCACCGAGAGCTTCCGCAAGTCGCTGGGCGACTGGGCGCGCATGCCGGCCTCCGAGAAGGGCGGCGTGACGCCGAAGCCATGACCGAAGCCGCCGTTCCGCGCCTGATCGGCGAGCTGCTGCTCGCCCGCGAACAGATCCGCGCCGACGACCTGAATGCGGCGCTGCGCTTCCAGGCGGAGCAGGGCGGCCGCATCGGCGCCGTGCTGCTGCGCATGGGGGCGATCACGGCCGAGCGCCTCTATGCGGCGCTGTCCGAGCAGCTCGGCATGGGCTGGCTGCGCTTTGACGATCTCGACGAAGCGGCGCTGCGCGCGGGCCTGCAGGAACTGCAGTCGGCCTCCAGCCAGCTGCTCAGGCTGGGCGTGCTGCCCTGGCGGGACGAAGGTGGCTGGCAGCTCGCCTGCGCCGATCCCCTCGATGCCGAGGCGCGTGAGTACGCCCAGCAGCAGCCCGCGCTCAAGCAGGCTCGCTGGTGGCTGATCGCCCCGGACGATGCGCAGCGCTGGGTGCAGCGCCTGCAGCAGGGCGATCTCGCCATGCAGACGCTGGACGAGCGGGCGCTGCGCGAGATGGCCGAGGACGCGCCCGTCATCGCCTGGGTCAACAACCTCATCGCGCAGGCCGTCGAGTCGCGCGCCTCCGACATCCACCTCGAGCCCGGTGAACGCGAGTTCGAGGTCCGCCTGCGCATCGACGGCCAGCTGCACACCCGCCTGGCCCTGGGCATGGACCGCTATCCGGCCGTCGCCTCGCGCATCAAGCTGATCGCCGGCGTCGACATCGCCGAGCGCCGCCTGCCGCAGGACGGCCGCATCTCCACGCGCGCCGCCGGCGCCGAGATGGATGTGCGGGTGTCCTCCATCCCGGCCGTCTATGGCGAGTCCATCGTCATGCGCCTGTTGCCCAAGAAGCGCGCCGACCTGACGCTGGAGCGCCTGGGCCTGCGGCCCTCGCAGCTGCGCCAGTTCAAGCGCTGGCTGGGCCTGGCCAACGGCCTGGTGCTGGTGACCGGCCCGACCGGCGCCGGCAAGAGCACGACGCTGTACTCCGCGCTGGCCGCCACCAACGACCAGACGCGCAAGATCCTCACCGTCGAGGACCCGGTCGAGTTCCGCCTGCCCCAGGTCATCCAGGTGCAGGCCCAGCCCGAGATCGGCTACACCTTCGCGCGTGCGCTGCGCGCCTTCCTGCGCCACGACCCGGACATCATCATGGTCGGCGAAATCCGCGACCGCGAGACGGCCGAGATCGCCATCCAGTCCGCGCTGACCGGCCACCTCGTGCTGGCGACCCTGCACACCAACGACGCCCCCTCGGCGGTGACGCGTCTCGTGGACATGGGCGTCGAGCCCTTCCTCGTCGGTGCTTCCCTGCGCGCCGTCATGGCCCAGCGCCTGGTTCGCCGGCTCTGCGAGGCCTGCGCCCAGCCGACCGAAGAAGCGCCCGCGCTCGGTGATGCCGAGCTGGCCGCCGCGATCGCCGACGCGCGGGGCGAGGAGGGCGCCGGCGAGCTGCCGCGCTGGCGTCGCCATGTCGGCTGCCCGGCCTGCCAGAACACCGGCTTCAAGGGCCGCGTCGGCATCTACGAGATGCTGGACGTGGGCAGCGAGATGCAGCATGCCATCGCCCGCGAAGTGGGCCTGCCCGAACTCGTCGCCATGGCGCGCCAGACCGGCTATCGCTCGCTGGCCCAGGAAGGCGCCCTCAAGGTCGTGCAGGGCGCGACGACGCTGGATGAAGTGCTGCGTGCCGTCGGCGCGGCTGACGCCTGATGCGCTTCGACTACACCGCGCGCGATCCGGGCGGCCAGCCCCACAGCGGCCAGATCGAGGCGGCTGACCAGGCCGAGGCCGTGGCCCGCCTGGCCGCCCAGGGCATGACGCCGGTCAGCCTGCAGGCGCGCACGGCCGCGCTGGCGCGCGTGAAGGCACGCGGCCAGGTCAAGCTCGCCGACCAGGTCGTGCTGCTGCGCGAACTTGCCACGCTGCTGACCGCCGGCGTCACGCTGGGCGACGCCCTGCCCAGCCTCGCCCAGGCCTATGAAGGGCAGGCGCTGGGCGCGCCGCTGGCCCAGATGGAAGCCCAGGTGCGCGGCGGCGGCCGGCTGTCGGACGCGCTGCGCACCGAGGCCCTGCGCATGCCGGTCTATGTCATCGCGCTGGCCCAGGCCGGCGAGGCCAGCGGCGACATCGCGCGTGCGCTGCAGGATTCGGCCGAGCAGATGGAACTCGCCCGCAAGGCCAACGAGGACCTGCGCAGCGCCCTCATCTATCCGAGCGTGCTCGTCGGTGCGGGCTCCCTGGCCGTCTTCTTCATCTTCGTCGGCGTCGTGCCGCGCTTCGCCAACCTGATCAAGGGCAGCCGCCAGGTGCCCGAGCTGTCGCGCTGGGTCATCGAATCGGGCGTCTTTGTGCGCGCCCATCTCTTCGAGGCCCTGCTCATCCTCGCCGCGCTGGTGGCCCTCCTCGTGACCAGCCTGTCGCGCGAATCGACGCGCCAAGCCTTGCTGCAGACGCTGCAGCGCGTGCCGGTCGTCGGCCCGTGGCTGGTGCAGGCCGAGATCGGCCGCTGGGCCACGGTGCTGGGCAGCCTGCTGTCCAACCGCGTGCCGGTGCTGACGGCCATGGAGCTGGCCCAGAACGTCATCCGGCTGAACCTGCTGCGCGCGGGCCTGGAGCGGGCCACCAAGGGCCTGCAGCAGGGCCAGACGCTGAGCGCCGGCCTGGAGAGCCAGGCCTGGTTCCCGCGCACGCGGCTCAACCTGATCCGCGTCGGCGAGCGCTCGGGCGAGCTGCCCAAGATGCTGCTCGCCCTGGGCCACAGCCAGCGCGACGCGGCCGCCGTGCTTCAGCGCCGCATGCTGGGCCTGATCGAGCCCATCGCCATCATCCTCATCGGCGCCGTCATCGGTGTCGTCATGGTGGCGGTCATGATGGCCATCACCAGCTTCGACACCCTGGTCTAGGGCTGCGCTGCCGAAGCCGCAGCCGCAGCCGCAGCCGCAGCCGCAGCCGCAGCCGCGGGAAGGAGGGCAGGCCAGCCCTGCGCCCGCACTTGGGCGGCGATCTCGGCGGCCGCCAGCGCGTGGCCTTCGGCGGTCCAGTGGCCATCGTTGGGGAAGTGGTAGCCCATGGGATGGCCGCCCTTCTCGAAGGCCGGCGCCAGGTCGACGACCGGCACGCCCAGCGCGCGCAGGCGTTCGACGAAGCCGGCGTGCAGCTTGCGCTCCTGCTCGATGTTGTTCCCGACCCAGCGCAGCCGCGACGGAATGATGACGGTGATCACCTGATGCTTGGCCGCGATCGCGGCCACGCGTTCCGCCGACTGCTCGATGGCCGCGGTGGAATAGACATTGCGCAGTGCGCCGTCGGTGGTCTTGGTGATGACGCCCATTCGAGCGAGGAGCGACTGCAGGGCCTCCGACGCATGCGCCTGATGGCCCAGGGCGCGGTAGGCGCTGGAATTGCGCTGCAGCCAGAGCTTGGTGCGGCGCAGGCCCTCGGCAAAGTTGCGGCGCTCGCGCAGCCGCGACACCGGCGTGATGCGGTCGCGGTACTGGCCGATGTCGTTCTCCATGCAGACGCCGAGAATGACCTTCTGCACCGTCGCGCCCTGCTTCTCGGCGTACTGGATCAAGGTCTCGTAGCCCGCGATGTCCGTGGGGATGGCGACGTTGAAGACGCGCTGGCCCAGCAGGCCTTCGAGGCGGTTCGAGAAGCGCTCGGTTTCCTCGACGCCATGTCCGAGCGAGAACGAGTCGCCGACGACGAAAAGATCGTCGGCCTTGGCCTTGGACAGGTCCTTCACGTCGCGCAGGCCCAGGCGGTTGATGGACACCTTGACCCGGTAGTCGCCGGTGTTCTTCCACTGCACCACCTCGGTGTTCGCCGGTGCCAGCGGCACGCCGTCGACGACGGTGTATTCGATGTCGCCAGTCGCGGCGTACTGGGGCAGCAGCCAGCGCACGGCGAACTCCAGGATCAGCAGGCTGACGACGATGGAAGTCAGCAGCAGCGCAAGGGAAAGGGCCGCCGAGCGGCAGCGAGCCATGAAGCGAGAGGTCACTGGATCAACATCCGATGAGAAAGGACAGGGGGTCGGAGGCGTGCAGGCAGCCGGGCATCAATCCAGCTCGAACGCCTCTTCATAGCGCGTGGCGAGGGACGGGTCCTGAGCCTCCTTGCGCATCAGGCAGTTGCCGATGGCGAGCACCTCGATGTCCGTCCCCATGAAGCAGCGGAAGGCGTCTTCGGGCGTGCAGACGATGGGCTCGCCGCGCACATTGAAGCTGGTGTTGACGATGACGGGCACGCCCGTCAAGGCCTTGAACCTGCTGATGAGGGCGTGATAGCGGGGGTGGGTGTCGCGATGGACCGTCTGGATTCTTGCCGAATGGTCGACGTGGGTGACGGCGGGGATCGAGGAGCGCGGCTGGTTCAGCCTGTCGATGCCGAACAGGCGCTGATCCGTCGCCGCTTCCAGCCGGTGCTTCTCCAGCACGTCGGCCACCAGCAGCATGTAGGGGCTGTCTTCGTCCAGGTCGAACCACTCGGCCACGTCCTCGCGCAGCACCGAGGGCGCGAAGGGCCTGAAGGACTCGCGGAACTTGATCTTCAGGTTCAGCAGCTTTTGCATGCTCGGCGAGCGCGCATCGCCCAGGATGGATCGGGCACCCAGCGCGCGCGGGCCGAACTCCATGCGGCCCTGATGCCAGCCGAGCGCCTTGCCCTCGCTGATGGCCTGTGCGCATTGGTCGATCAGGCGGTCGTCGTCCAGCGTCTCGAAGCGCGCGCCCACGGCCGCCAGCCGCTGCTCGATGTCCTGCTGGGAATAGGACGGCCCGAGATAGCTGCCCTGCATGCCGTCGACGCCACCGAAGGCGCGCGGCTCGTGCTTGTACATATGCGAGGCCACCAGGGCGGCGCCCAGCGCACCGCCCGCGTCGCCGGCGGCCGGCTGTACCCAGATGCGATCGAAGTGGCCGCTGCGCAGCAGCTTGCCGTTGGCCACGCAGTTCAGCGCCACGCCGCCCGCCAGGCAGAGATTGCGCTCGCCCGTTTCCGCGGCGATGGATTTGCCCAGCTTCAGGACCACTTCCTCCAGCACCGCCTGCACGGAGGCCGCCAGATCCATCTCGCGCTGGCCCAGCCGGTCTTCTGGCTTGCGCGGTGGCGCGCCGAACAGGCCGTCGAAGCGGCTGTTGGTCATGGTCAGGCCGGTGCAGTAGTCGAAGTAGTCGAGATTCAGCCGGAAGCTGCCGTCCGGCTTGATGTCGATCAGGTGCTCCTTGATCGTGTCGACAAAGCGCGGCTCGCCATAGGGCGCCAGCCCCATGACCTTGTATTCGCCGGAATTGACCTTGAACCCCGTGTAATAGGTGAACGCCGAATACAGCAGGCCCAGTGAATGCGGGAAATGAATCTCGCGGACGATGCTGAGGTCGGAGCCGCGGCCCAGCGCCAGCGAGGTCGTGGTCCATTCGCCGACGCCATCCATGGTCAGCACCGCGGCGCTTTCAAACGGCGAGGGGAAGAAGGCGCTCGCGGCGTGGCTGAGGTGATGCTCGGAGAACAGCAGGCGGGCCCGCCAGTCGACGCCCGGCAGCAGGGTTTCGAGTTCCTTGATGAGCAGGCTCTTCTGGAACAGCTTTTCCTTCAGCCAGATGGGCAGGGCTTTGCGGAATGAAGTGAAACCGCGCGGCGCGAAGGCCAGATAGGTTTCGAGCAGGCGCTCGAATTTCAGGAAGGGCTTGTCGTAGAAGACGACGTGGTCGATATCCGTCGCCGCGATATTGCCGATGGCAAGGCAGGCGCGAATCGCATGGACCGGGAAGGCGGCATCGTGCTTGCGGCGCGTGAAGCGCTCTTCCTGCGCGGCCGCCACGACGCGGCCATCGATGACCAGCGCCGCCGCTGCATCATGGTAGTAGGCCGAAATGCCGAGGATCTTCACGTGTCAGAACAGCGTGTAGATGAAAGGCGCGATCACCGAGCCCTTGGCCACGATGAGCAGGCCGCCGAGCAGCAGCATGACCAGCACGAAGGGGAAGAGCCAGAGCTTTTTGCGCGATTTCAGGAAGCGCCACAGCTCAACGAGCAAGGACATTCATTCACTCCGTCGAAAGAATCAGAACTGGTCGGCGAGGCCGCCGACATCAGGTCCAGGGGGGGAGCGTTCAACCCAATAGGAGGGGGCCGACGGATCAAGACGACGATGCAGCACGTCGCGCCCGAACATGCGCATGGCAAAGCCGGTGGGCGTGAACATGCCGAAATACAGCAGGCCGAGGGCCAGGGGGCTGAACAGGCGATGCAGGATATCGGCGAATGCCATCCAGGCGCGGTTGAGCGGTGTCAACCAGCGCGGCCTCAGCAGGGTGACCGCCAGCACCAGCAGGGCGGCGCCCAGCCACCACCTGAAGCTCATGCCGCCGTGCAGCCACTGATAGCCGCCCACCGCGCCAAAGAACGCGACGAACAAGGCGCCAAACGACAGGTTTGACGGCAATCTGGATTCCGGCTTGGTCATCATCCATTCACTCCATACGCACTGCCCGCGCGACGTTGGGCTTCATCGAGCGCCGCCACCCCCGCGGCAGCAACGCCGGGCAAGGGCCGTTCATAGCGCTCGATGCGGCCCTGGCGGGTGCGCGCCAGCGCCGCGTCCAGCGCCGCTTGCGGGCGGGCCGCGAGTTGAAGCTGGCGCATGACATCGGCCACCACCTGCTGTGGCGCTTCGGCCAGGCGCGTCTGCTCGACGGTGATCCAGCGCTGTGGCGGCAGTGTCGCCGACAGCTGCGCCAGCACCGACGCGCAGCCTTGCAGGGCGGCGCCCAGGAAGGCGTCGAGCCCGTCCGGCGCGCCCGTCGTCAGGCGGTGTTCCGCGAACATGGCCTGCCACATCTTGCGGTTGGAATGGAAGACCGTGGCCGCGTCGCGCACCATCCACACGACCTGGGCGTCGGGGAAGCGCTTCAGCAGGGCGGGCAGCCGGAAGCTGTGGTTGGGCGACTTGAGGATGAGGCGCCGGCCGGCTTGGCCGCTGGAGGCCAGCACGCCGGCCATGAAGCGCTCGAAGCGCGGCAGCCAGTCGGCCTCGCGTTCGCTCCAGTAGCGGGGGTCCAGCGTGTGCAGCAGCTCCGGCAGGCGTTCCGGCATCAGGAACCCGCGGTAGGCCGAGTCCACGCCCAGGCTCAGCAGGGCGAACTCGTCCTCCTGGGGCGACAGGGCGCTGATCTCCAGCCCGTCCATGGGCCTGGCCACGCCTATGCTTTTTGGCGGCGCCGGCAGCAGCTGGAAGGCGGTGGCGTTCATGCACTGCCAGGTCAGCGGCGTTGGCCAGCCGGTGGCGGCCGTCAGCAGCTCGTGCATGACGGTGGTGCCGCTGCGCCAGGGGCCGACGATGAAGAGGGGCGGGGCCAGCGGCGGCGCTTCGGCGACGCGGGCCTCGCTGAGGCGTCGGTTCAGCGTCGCCCAGGCCGAGCGCCAGCGCAGTTGGGCGCGCGTGCCCAAGCCCAGTGCGGGCCAGCCGGAGCCGGCCTTCAGCCAGGCCAGCAACTCGGCGTCGAAGCTGTGCAGTGGGCTGCTCATTTGCCGCCGAACTGCGCCGCGCGCTTCTTCTCGACGGCGGCGAGCTGCTGATCCAGCAGGGCGCGCAAGCGCGTCGCCGTGGCGGGGTCGGTTTTGCTCAGGTCGTGCAGCTCATGCGGGTCGGCGGCCAGGTCGAACAGCTCGGCGACGTTCTCGCCCAGGTCCAGCACCAGCTTGTGCGAACCATCGACCACGGCGTAGTGGCCGTGGCGGATGGGTTGGAAGCGGCTCTGGCGTTCCATGGCCATCGAATACACCGGCTGCACGGGCAGGTCCGCACCGAGCAGGGCCGGCTTGAGGCTGCGGCCGTCGGCCAGCGGCAGGGGCGGCAGGCCCAGCACGTCGACGATGGTCGGCGCCACGTCGTCCAGGCCGACCGGCGTCTGCACCACGCGGCCGGCGCGCTGGCCGGGCAGCTTGATGACCAGGGGCACGCGGATGACGGCCTCGTGCAGCCACTGGCCGGCGTGGCCGATATAGCCGCGCTCGAAGGATTCGCCATGGTCCGAGGTCACGATGACCAGGGCCTTGTCGAGCTTGCCCTGGCGGTCGAGCTCGTCGAAGAAGCGGCCCAGGGCCTCGTCGGCGCCCATGATGGCTTCGCGGTAGCGCAGCCGGTGCTTGTCGATCAGGCCCTGCTGCGGTGGGTTGTAGCGCGTCATGCCCAGCATCTGCGACCAGCGGTCCAGTTCGCCCTGGGGCAGCAGCTTGTGCTTGGTGCTGGCGGGCGGCAGATAGGGGTCGTGCGGGGGCAGGGTGTGCAGCCACAGGAACTGCGGGCGCCGGGCCTGGGCGATCAGCGGGCGCGCGGCCTCGTAGGTGCGCTCGGGCGCGAAGGGGCTCTGCTCCGGGAAGAGCTGCACGTCCAGCGTGTCCAGCAGCGGGATCAGGCCGGACAGCCAGAAGGGCAGCGTCGTGTCGGGGAAGGCGCTCAGTGCCACGCGCGGCTTCAGGCCCAGCGACGGCGATGCGGCGATGGCCTGGGTCGTGTATTCGTCGAAGCTGCCGTGGTGGCGCGGGCTGGCCATCAGGTTGGCGCTGATGGAATGGGCTTCGTAGCCCTGGGCGCGCAGCACGCTGGCCAAGGTCTGGCCGCGCATGGCCGGCGCCATCTTAGCGACGATCTGCACGCCCCAGTGCGACCAGGGCAGGGCGCCGGTCTCCATGGTCGCCGTGCTGGGCGTCGTGAAATTGCCCGAGGCGTAGTGGCGGTCGAAGCAGCTTGCCTGGGCCGCGAAGGCGCGCAGGCGGGGCATGGTCGTCGGGCCGCCGCTGCATACGCCGGCGTCCTCGGCCGCCAGCGTGTCGATGGTGATCAGGTAGACATCGGGCAACTGGCCCGCCACGGGCGCCGAGGCGGGGGGCGGGGTCAGGCCCGTCATGCGCGGCGGATGCAGCAGCAGCCAGCCGGCCGAGATGACGAGCAGCAGCAGGGCCGGCGCCTGCAGGCTGCGCAGCGGCGGCACCAGGCGGGCCAGCGCCTGCGACAGGCGCCGGCCGCGCAGCATCAGCGCGAAGGCCAGCAGCAGCAGGCCCACGGCCGTGAGGCGCGCATTCGCCGACAGCGTGAAGTCGCCCTCCGTGACCAGCTTCAGCCAGGCCCAGCTCGCCGAGCCGAACTGCCACAGGCACATCCAGCACACCGGCAGCAGCGTGGTGGCCCAGGCGACGACGTCGGCGCGGTGCGCGGACGCGCCCAGGCGCCGCAGCAGCCGGGCCAGCACGCTGGACAGGCCAGCCAGCAGCAGGGCCGGCAGCGTCAGCAGCAGCAGGGCCAGGGCGACGTCGCGGGCCAGTTCGGCCGTGGTCTGGAAGGCCAGGAAGGCATCGACCTGGCGCAGCAGCACCCAGGGCATCCACAACAGGCCCAGGGCCGCGAAGGCCACGCCGAAGCAGGCGAAGAAGCGCGCCGGCGGCAGCTCAGGAGGGGAGCGTTCGGCGCTCGCGCCGAGCTTCATTCAGCGCCGCGTCCCGTCAGCCGGCGCCACAGGCGGCGCACCACGGCACTGATCCACTGGCGCAGGAACAGCCAGACGCCCACGATGCCCGCGAACACCGGCGCCAGCAGCTGGAACAGCATGCCGCCGGCATTGGGGTCGATATAGGCATGCGCCGGTTGGCTCACCAGTGCGAGGCACAGCGCCATGCAAAGCAGAAGAGGGGACGGCTTCATGTCGGCTTCTTGAACGGCCCGGAGCAGCCGGGCAACAGGCCGACGCGCGCGGCGGCCAAAACCTCCATTTTATCGGGCTGCTCAAGGTGTCGATTTGTGAAGCGCCGCGGCGGGGCGGCCGCGTGGCCCCCTCCTTACAATCCGCGCCCTTTCTCTCCCTTCGCCGGCCCATCTTCTTGAAGCTCGCCAAGCACACGCTTCTCAACCTGCTCGGGCTCGGTGCGCCGCTGCTGCTGGCGCTGTTCTCCATCCCGGCCCTGATGCAGGGCCTGGGCGTCGAGCGCTTCGGCCTGCTGACCCTGGTCTGGGCCGTGACCAGCTATTTCGGCCTCTTCGACCTGGGCCTGGGCCGGGCCCTGACCCAGCAGCTGGCCATCCTGATCGACCGCAGGGACGATGAGCGCATCGGGCCGCTGAGCGCCTCGGCCCTGCTGCTGATGGCGGCCCTGGGGGCCGTGGCCGGCGTGCTGATGATCCTGCTGGCGCCCTGGGGCGTGGATCTCATCAAGGCCCTGCCGGACCGCGGCGAGGCCATCGCCGCCTGCTGGGTCATGGGTCTGGCCGTGCCCTTCATCGTCGTCACGGCCGGCCTGCGCGGCATGCTGGAGGCCTGCCATGCCTTCGAGGTGCTGAACTATGTGCGCCTGCCCATGGGCGCCTGGACCTTTGCCGGCCCCTGGATCGTGCTGCATTTCCTCGGGCCCAATCTGCTGCTGATCACCGTTGCGCTGGCCCTGGGCCGGGTGGTTGGCTTCGCGGTGCACGGCTGGCTGGCCTGGCGGGCCCTGCCGCAGCTGCGCGGGCGCCTGCAATGGCAGGGGCAATGGCTGCGCCCGCTGCTGGTGTCGGGCGGCTGGCTGACGCTGAGCAATATCGTCAGCCCTTTCATGGGCTATGTGGACCGCTTCATGATCGGCGCCACCGTGTCGGCCGCGGCCGTCGCCTATTACGCGACGCCGCAGGAGATCGTCACCAAGCTGTGGATCATCCCGGGGGCGCTGACGGCCGTGCTGTTCCCGGCCTTTGCCGCCCAGGCCGCCCGCAAGGACGCCGCAGCCTGGGCCCTGTACGACAAGGCCGTGCGCATCCTGTTCGCCGTGCTGCTGCCGATCTGCGCGGTGCTGGGCCTGTTCGCCGGCCCCATCCTGACGCTGTGGATAGGCCCGGAGATCGCGGCCCACAGCGCCCCCATCCTGCAGGTGTTCTCGGTGGGCATCCTGATCAACTGCCTGGCCCATGTGCCGCTGACCTGGCTGCATGGCGCCGGGCGCTTCCGCGCGCCGGCCCTGCTGCATTGCGCCGAATTGCCGCTGTTCCTGGCGGCGCTGTGGCTGCTGGCACGCGAATGGGGCCTGATGGGTGCGGCCACGGCCTGGCTGCTGCGCATGGTGGGCGATGCGGCGGCGCTGTTCTGGCTGTGCCGGCTGGAGCGGCGCGGCGCCTGAGGCGCCCCGCACCGGCTGCCTACAATCCGCGCGCTCATGTCCCAGCCCCTCGTCACTCTCGTCACCCCCGTCTACAACCAGGCCGAATACCTGGCGGCGACCCTGGAAAGCGTGCTGGCCCAGGACTACGCGGCCCTCGAATACCTCGTCATCGACGACGGCTCCAGCGACGACTCCCTGGCCGTGGCGCGCCGCTACGAAGCCGCCCACCCCGGTCGCCTGACCGTGCTGACCCAGGCCAACAGCGGCCAGGCCGCCACGCTGAACCGCGGCTGGGGCATGGCCCGGGGCGACATCCTGGCCTACCTCAGCTCCGACGACTGCCTGCTGCCCGATGCGGTGTCGACGATGGTCAAGGCGCTCGAGGGCCAGCCGCAGGCCAGCGTCGCCTATTGCGATTTCTGGCTCATCGATGCCCAGGGGCGGCGCATCCGCCAGGTCTTCACCGAAGACTTCAATGAGGAGCGCCTGCGCCAGGATCTGGTCTGCCAGCCGGGCCCCGGCGCTTTCTTCCGGCGTTCGGTGTTCGACCGCAGCGGCGGCTGGAACCCGGCGCTGCGACAGGTGCCCGACTTCGAGTTCTGGCTGCGCGCCCGGGCACAGGGGCCCTTCTTGCGGGTGCCGCAGGCCTTGGCCGAATACCGCATCCATGAAGGCTCGGCGTCCTTCCGCGCCATGCCGCTGGAGCGTGCCGAGGAGATCGTTGGCGTGGTCGACAGGCATTGGCAGGCCGAACCCGGCAGGGCTCAAGCCGCCGCCCTGGCGCAAGCCCGCGCCATTGCCGCCAAGAACCATGCGCAATCGGGCCGCGTGCTGGCCGCGCTGAGGCAGTTCGCCAAGGCCTGCCAGACGCGCCCGGCCCTGCTGCTGCAGCCGCACATCTGGCGGCAGATCGTCGTGGGCTTTCTGCGGCGCAGCTGGTATCAATGGCTGTCGAGGAACGGGTGATGGAGTCTCCACTCGTCCTGCGCGGTGAGGCCGCCGGCTCCGGGCCGGCCGCCGCTGCGGTCAACGAAGCGACGGTCAGGTGGCTGGGCCTGCTGTTCCTGGCCCTGGTCTTCAGCCTGCACTCCGCCTTCAAGGGCCTGCATGCCGACCTGGACGCCCTGGCCTATGCGGAATGGTTTCAGCTGATCTCGCGCTTCGATGCCGCCTCCTTCTGGGGTGCGCTGCAGGAATCGGACTTCTATTTCCAGGGCGACCTGTTCTTCAGCTTCGAGACCGGGTTCGCCATCCTGACCTTCCTGCTGACCCAGCTGTTCTCCAGCATGGAGGCCCTGTTCTTCAGCATCGCCTTCCTCAGCCTGATGCTGAAGTTCTGGGCCTTTCAGAAGATGCGCCTGCCGCTCTTCTGGGTGCTGGCCTGGTATTTCAGCTGGTACTACCTGCTGCTGGACATGACGTCCATCCGCGCCGGCCTGGCGGCGTCGGTGGTGCTGGTGGGCGTGGCCTTCCTGCGCGAAGGCGGCCCGCTGCGCGCCTGCCTGTGCTTCCTGCTGGCGACGACCTTCCACGTCTCCGCCGCGCTGGCCTTCGTCGTCCTGCTGGTGCACTGGAAGCCGCTGGGCCCGCGCGGCCTGCTGGTGCTGGCCGTCACGGGCGTGGCGCTGAGCTTCCTGTCGCTGCTGCCGCTGATCGAGGTCGCGGGTTTCTTCGTGCCCAAGCTGGCCGAGTACTACCAGATCTATACCGACATCGGCTTCTACACCGAGCTCAACCGCTTCAACGTGATCCTGTTGCTGCGCCTGTTCTTCCTGTTTGTCGTCGTGCTCCTGGTCGCCCGGGGCCACGGCCAGGACCGCGACTTCCGCGTTGCCGCGACCCTATTCCTCGTGCCCATCTTTTGCTTCCACGCCTTCGCCAGCTTTCCGCTGGTGGCCGGGCGGGTCTACGAGTTCCTGGGCGTGCTGCAGGTGCTGTTCGTCGGCTGGGTGGCGACGCGGCTGCGTCGCGACGCCGTCGTCAACCTGCTGCTGGCGGTGATCGTCGTCGCGCAGTTTTCCATCCTGGTCTATCACGTTCGTTTCGTCGACTTCTTCTATTTCTACGGCCAGCCGTACAAGATCGATACGGACCACCGGAACTGATAGGGGCCGGAGCCTTGGGCTCCCCCTTTTGACAATGAAAACCCGATGAAGCAACACCTGGTGCAATTGATCGTGGAGCGCCTCGCGAACGAGCGTGAGGCCCTGCGCAAGGCTTTCGAGGCCTCCAAGGCCGAAGTCGGCGTGCGCTATTGCGTCGTCGACGACCTGCTGCCACAGGCCATGGCGGAGCGCATCCATCAGGTCTTTCCCAAGCCCGAGGCGATGCGGCTGATGGACAGCTTCCGCGAGAGGAAGTACACGTCCAAGAACTTCGACCAGTTCGACCCGCTGATGGCCGACATCACCTTTGCCGTGCAGGACCCTCGCGTGCTGGCCGAGGTGGAGCAGATCACCGGCATCCGCGAGCAGATCCCGGATTCCAGCCTGTATGCCGGTGGCCTCAGCGCCATGACCCGCGGCCACCACCTGGGGCCGCACATCGACAACTCCCACGACGGCTCGCGCAGCCACTACCGCACGCTCAACTTGCTGTACTACGTGACGCCCGGCTGGGCGCTGGAGAACGGCGGCAACCTCGAGCTGTGGGACCTGGACGTGCGCAGGAACGCCACCATCGTCAGCCGCTTCAACCGCCTGGCCATCATGGAGACGACGCCCACCTCCTGGCATTCCGTCAGCCCGGTCGTTGCCGACGGCACGCGCAACTGCGTTTCCAACTACTACTTCTCGCCGCGCTCGCCGACCGGGGAGGACTATTTCAACGTCACCTCCTTCAGTGCCCGTCCCGAGCAGCCGTTGCTGCGCCTGCTGGCGCGCGTGGACAACGGCCTGCGCCAGGGCGTGCGCGCGCTGGTGCCCCAGGGCCTGGGCAAGAAGGACGTGTACCAAGGCCGCAAGCCGTGACGGGGTCGGCTGGGCGCCTGCTGCTGTACGCGCCCAATGTGCATACCGGCGGCGGCTTCGTGCTGCTGCAGGCCTTGCTGGCAGCCTGGCCTTCAGACCGACCCCTCGTCGCCTGGCTCGACGCGCGGGCGCGTGAGCGCCTGAGCCTGCCGCAGCAGGCTTCGGTGCAATGGGTGCAGGCCGCGGCGGCTTCGCGCCTGGGTGCCGAGCTGTCGCTCGCCGCGGCCGGCAGGGCCGAGGACCGCGTGCTGTGCTTCCACGGCCTGCCGCCGCTCAAGCGCAATGCCGCGCCGGTGTGGCTGTTCCAGCAGAACCGCAACTATCTCGGCCAGGTGCCGCTGGCGGCCTTCGGCTGGAAGACGCGCCAGCGCCTGCGCTTCGAGCAGGCCATCAGCCGCTGGTTCCGCCACCGCGTGGCCTGCTACTGGGTGCAGACGCCGTCGATGGCGCGCGCCGTGCGGGACTGGTATGGCCCCGGGAAGGCCGACATCCGGGTGTTGCCGTTCGCGCCGCCGGCGCCGCAGGCCTTGCCGCCGGCTGGCGGGTCGTTTGACTTCATCTATGTCGCCGATGGCGAGGCGCACAAAAACCACCGCGGCCTGGTCGAGGCCTGGAAGCTGCTGGCAGCGCAGGGCCTGCGGCCGACGCTGGCGCTGACGCTGTCGGACCGCGACGCCGGCTTGGCCGCCTGGGTGCAGGCGCAGGCGGCCGAGCACGGCCTGAAGATCAGCAACCTCGGCCCGCGCT
The DNA here is from genome assembly GCF_059415865.1 of Roseateles sp. GW821-FHT09H10. Taxonomy (NCBI): domain Bacteria; kingdom Pseudomonadati; phylum Pseudomonadota; class Betaproteobacteria; order Burkholderiales; family Sphaerotilaceae; genus Roseateles; species Roseateles sp. GW821-FHT09H10. The sequence continues at coordinate 57,287 of NZ_JBWKOB010000003.1, forward strand.
CGCATGAGGAGGTGCTGACCCTGTACCGCTGCGTCCGGGCCCTGGTCTTCCCGTCCAAGGGCGAGTCCTTCGGCCTGCCGCTGATCGAGGCCGCCCAAGCCGGCCTGCCCATCCTGGCCGGCGAGCTGGATTTCGTGCGCGACGTCTGCGAGCCGGTGCAGACCTTCGACCCGGCCTCGGCCGTGTCCATCGCCCGGGCCGTCAAGCGCTTCCTCGGCGCGGCCGAGGCCCCGCTGGAGCCGGCTCGCGCGGCGGACTTCCTGCAGGCGCTCTTCGACGCGACCGCATGAAGGTGCTGCTGCTGAGCCAGCATTTCTGGCCCGAGTCCTTCCGCATCAACGAGATCGCCCAGTCCCTCGTCGAGCAGGGTTGCGAGGTCACGGTGCTGACGGGCAAGCCCAACTACCCGGAAGGCCAGCTCTTCCCCGGCTACCGTGTCGGCGGCATCCAGCGCGAGCGCCGCGAGGGCTTCGAGATCGTGCGCGTGCCCCTGCTGCCGCGCGGCAGCGGCGGCGCGAAGAAGCTGGTGCTGAACTACCTGTCCTTCCTGTTCTGCGCCTCCGTCATGGGGCCCTGGGCCCTGCGCGGGCGGCGCTTCGACGCCATCTTCGTCTACGGCACCAGCCCCATCCTGCAGGCCATCGCGGCTGTTCTGTTGAAGTGGATCAAGGGCGCCGCCCTGGTCGTTTGGGTGCAGGACCTGTGGCCCGACAGCCTGCAGATCACCGGCTTCGTGAAGAACGCGAGGCTGCTGGCGACCGTCGCGGCCGTCGTGCGCTGGATCTACCGGCGCAGTGACCTGCTGCTGGTGCAGTCGCCGGCCTTCGTGGCGCCCGTGCAGGCCATGGCGGGCGGCACGCCGGTGCGCGTGCACGAGAACCCGGGCGACCGCGCCGCGGCCGGCCCGCGCCTGCCGACGGCGCTGCGGCTGGACGGCGGCGTGTTCAACATCGTCTTCGCCGGCAACCTGGGCACGGTGCAGTCGCTGGACTGCGTGCTCGATGCCGCCGAACTGCTGGGTGCCGACAGCGGCGTGCGCTGGGTGCTGGTGGGCAGCGGCGCGCGCGACGCCTGGCTGGCCGAGCAGGTGGCACGGCGCGGCCTGGCCCAGGTGCAGCTCGCCGGGCGGCTGCCGCCGGAGCAGATGCCGGCCGTCTTCGGCCAGGCCGATGCCCTGCTGGTCAGCCTGACCGGCGGCCCGGCCTTGAGCCGGACGGTTCCGAGCAAAATACAGGCCTATCTGGCGGCGGGCCGGCCCATCCTCGCGTCCATGGACGGCGAGGGCGCCCGCGTCGTGCAGGCGGCCGGAGCCGGCCTGGCCAGCGCGGCGGAGGATGCCCGGGGGCTGGCCGATGCGGCGCGGGCCCTGCAGTCCCTGTCGCCCGAGCAGCGGCAGGCCATGGGCGAGGCCGGCCGGCGCTATTACGCCGAGCATTACGAGCCCGAGCGTCTGGCCCAGGCCCTGGTGAAACATTTCGAGCGCGCCGTCGCGGCGCGCCGTTGAAGAGAGTGATGGTGATGAGTCAGAACAAGCAGCGCGTCCTGGTGCTGGGCGCCAGCGGCATGCTGGGCAATGCGGTGCTGCGCGTCTTCGCGGCCGATCCTGCCTTCGAGGTGTTCGGTTCGGTGCGCAGCCCTGGCGTCATCGCGACGCTGCAGGCCAAGGCGCCCACGGCCCGCTTCGTCGCTGGCGTCGACGTCGAGAGCCTGGACAGCCTGACCCGCGTCTTCGGCCAGGTGAGGCCCGCCCTCGTCATCAACTGCATCGGCGTCGTCAAGCAGCTGGCCGAGGCCGACGACCCGCTGACGGCCATCCCCATCAATGCGCTGCTGCCGCACCGCCTGGCGCGTCTCGCGCAGGTGGCCGGCGCCCGCCTCATCCACGTCAGCACCGACTGCGTGTTCTCGGGCAAGCAGGGCGGCTATCTCGAGAGCGATCCGTCCGACGCCTACGACCTGTACGGCCGCAGCAAGCTGATGGGCGAGGTCGACTACGAGAACGCGGTCACGCTGCGCACCTCCATCATCGGCCACGAGCTGGCCAGCGCCCATGGCCTGATCGGCTGGTTCCTGGCGCAGACCGGGCCGGTGCGCGGCTTCACCAAGGCGGTCTTCTCGGGCTTCCCGACCGTCGAGCTGGCCCGCATCATGAAGGACTTCGTCGTGCCGCATCCCGAGCTGCGCGGCACCTGGCATGTGTCGGCCGAACCCATCGACAAGTACAGCCTGCTCAAGCTGGCCGCCGCTGAATACGGCCGCGACAACGCGATCGCGCCCGACGACAAGCTGGTCATCGACCGCTCCCTCGATTCGAGCCGCTTCCGCGCCGCCACCGGCTATGCGCCGCCCTCCTGGCCCGAACTGGTGCGCCAGATGCGCGCCTTCGGCTGACCCTTTTCCAGAGGTTTCCATGTTCAAAGACAAAGTCCTGCTGATCACCGGCGGCACCGGCAGCTTCGGCAATGCCGTGCTGCAGCGCTTCCTGAAATCCGACTTCGCCGAGATCCGCATCTTCAGCCGCGACGAGAAGAAGCAGGAGGACATGCGCATTGCGCTCAAGAGCGACAAGGTCAAGTTCTACATCGGCGACGTGCGCGACTACGACAGCGTGCACGACGCGCTGAACGGCGTGGACTACGTCTTCCATGCCGCGGCGCTCAAGCAGGTGCCGTCCTGCGAGTTCTATCCGATGGAGGCGGTCAAGACCAATGTCGTCGGCGCCGAGAACGTCATGCGCGCGGCCATCGCCCAGGGCGTCAGCCGCGTCGTCGTGCTGTCTACCGACAAGGCCGTCTATCCCATCAATGCGATGGGCATGTCCAAGGCCATGATGGAGAAGGTCATGGTCGCCAAGTCGCGGCTGTGCGACCCGGCCAAGACGGTGTTGTCGGCCACCCGCTACGGCAATGTGATGGCCTCGCGCGGCTCGGTCATTCCTCTCTTCCTGCAGCAGCTGCAGGAGGGCAAGCCGCTGACCATCACCGACCCGACGATGACGCGCTTCCTGATGTCGCTGGAGGAGTCGGTCGACCTGGTGCTCTACGCCTTCGAGCATGCCCACCCCGGCGACATCTTCGTGCAGAAGGCACCGGCCTCGACGGTGGGCGACCTGGCCGAAGCGATGCGCCAGCTGCTGAAGAAGGACAACGACATCAACATCATCGGCACCCGCCACGGCGAGAAGCTGTACGAGTCCCTCGTCTCGCGCGAGGAGATGGCCCGCTCCGAGGACCTGGGCGGCTACTACCGCATCCCGGCCGACTCGCGCGACCTGAACTACGCCAAGTATTTCGTCGAGGGCGAGACGGCCATCTCCGAGATCGACGACTACACCTCGCACAACACCCAGCGCCTGAGCGTCGAAGAGGTCAAGCAGGTGCTGCTGCAGCTGGACCTCATCAAGGAGGCGGTCAATGCTTAAGGTCATGACCGTCGTGGGCACGCGGCCGGAAATCATCCGGCTGTCCCGCGTCATCGCCCAGCTCGACCGGCATACCGAGCATGTGCTGGTGCACACCGGCCAGAACTACGACTATGAGCTCAACGAGGTCTTCTTCAGTGACCTCGGCATCCGCAAGCCCGACCATTTCCTGGAAGCCGCCGGCGCATCGGCCGCCGAGACCATCGCCCAGGTCATCGCCAACGTCGACAAGGTGCTGGCGCTGACCAAGCCCGACGCGCTGCTCATCCTCGGTGACACCAACTCCTGCCTGGCGGCCATTGCCGCCAAGCGTCGCAAGGTGCCCATCTTCCACATGGAGGCCGGCAACCGCTGCTTCGACTTCCGCGTGCCGGAAGAGATCAACCGCCGCATCGTCGACCACACCTCGGACATCAACCTCAGCTACAGCCAGATCGCCCGCGACTATCTGCTGCGCGAGGGCTTCCCGCCCGACCAGGTCATCGTCACCGGCAGCCCGATGCGCGAGGTCATCGAGCACTACCGCGAGGGCATCGAGGCCTCGGACGTGCTGCAGCGCCAGGGCCTGACATCGGGCCAGTATTTCGTCGTCAGCTCGCACCGCGAGGAGAACGTCGACGCGCCGGAGAACCTGCAGCGCCTGCTGGGGGTGCTGAACACCCTGGCCGAGCGCTATGACGAGCCCGTCATCGTCTCCACCCACCCGCGCACCCGCAAGCGCCTGGAGAGCCTGCTGGCGACCCAGGCCATGCATCCCCAGGTGCAGTTCATGAAGCCCTTCGGCTTCCTGGACTACATCAAGCTGCAGAGCGGCGCCCGCGCCGTGCTGTCGGACAGCGGCACCATCACGGAAGAGTCCTCGATCCTGAACTTCCCGGCCCTGAACCTGCGCGAGGTGCACGAGCGCCCCGAGGGCTTCGAGGAAGCGGCCGTGATGATGGTGGGCTTCGACGTCGAGCGCGTGCTGGACGGCCTGCGCATCCTGGAGGCCCAGCCGCGCGGCGACGAGCGCCTGCTGCGCCTGGTGCACGACTACGCGCCGGCCAATGTCTCCGACAAGGTGCTGCGCATCATCGTCAGCTACACCGGCTTCGTGAACCGCAAGGTCTGGCGCAAGCCGGGGGCCTGAGGGCCGCACCAACAAAAAGGCCGCTCAACCGAGCGGCCTTTTTTGTTGCCGGGTCACCCGCTCAGCTGCGGCGGCCGGCCATCAGCTCGCGCCGCAGCACCAGACCGGCGCACAGGGCGAAGGTGAGGCCGAAGGCCACCATCATGAAGATGCTGCGCTTGGGCTTGGACTTGCGCTCCGGCACCTGGGCCGCGTCTACGAGCTGGAGCTGGCCGCCGTCGCGGCTTTCATCGATGCGGGCCAGCTCGTACTGGCGGCCGATCTGCTCGAACAGCGTTTCCTGGTATTTGTATTCCCGGTAGGCGCTGATGTAGCCGTTCTGGGTCGACGGCTCCTCGTTCTGACCCTGCCTGGCCATCTCGGCACGCAGTGCATCCACCTTGGCCGATTGGGCAATCACCTCGGCCGCGCTGTCGTGCATGACGCGCCGCAGCACCTGCAGCTTCACCTCGGAGGTCGTCAGTTCGGCCTTGAGCTTGGCGAAGCCCTCGGCCGTGGCCTTGGGCTCTGCCTTCATCGATCCGATGCTGATGCCGGTGGCCGCCAGCGCCTGCTGGGCGGCTGTCAGCTTTTCGCGCACCTGGGTCAGCTGGCGCTCGAAGAAGGCGCGCCGCTGCTGGGCTTCCGTCAGGGCCAGGCCGGCGGTCAGGACGCGCAGCTCCTCGATGTAGGCCTTGGCCATGCCGGCGGCCGCGACGGGGTCGTGGTCATCCACCTCCAGCACGATCTGGCCGTCACGGCGGCCCAGGGACACGCGGGTTTTCTCGCTGAGTTCCTTGCGGGCATCGCTCTTGAACTTGCTGTCGTACTTCTCCACCAGGTTGAAGCGCTCGACGATCTTGTCCGTCACCGTGTAGCTCTGCACCAGCGCGACGTACTGGTCGCCGGTGTTGCGGCCGGCGCCCCCGCCGCCCGCCAGGCCCGCGAGCGCACCCAGCGACGCCAGGGCCCCGGCCGCGGCGCCTTGCTGCTGCTGGGGCGGCAGGAAGGCCACCCGCGCCGTGAAGGTCGGCTTCACCAGATAGCTGGCGCCCAGCGCGACAAAGCTGGCAAGCAGGGGGGCGCCCACCATCAGCAGACGCTTGCGCCACAGCGCGGCAATCAGCGGACCGAGCGCGAACGATTCCGACGCTGCAGGCGCGCCGTGAGCGGCGGTTTCAGGCCGCTCGACTGTGCTGGAACTGTTCATTGCTTAGTTCTTCAGGGAGTTCAGGGCCGCAGCACCCAGGCCGAACTGGTAGAGGATCTGCGTCCATTCCTTCGCCTCCTGGCTGAAGGTGACCTTGGTCAGGTCCTCGGGCACATAGATGGTGTCGCCCGGCTGGGCCGCGACGGCCGACAGGCCCGTGCCCGAGCTGAACCAGCCGCTGCTGTGCTGGCGCGAGCTGACCACATTGCCGTTGGCGCGGATGACGAAGGTGCTGCCGGCGTCGGATCCGCGCGTCGGGCCGCCGGCCAGGCGCAGCATGTCGTCGATGCTGGCGCCCTGGCTGTAGACATAGCTGCCGGTGTTGAAGACGCTGCCGAACACGCCCACGGTGGTCGGGCGGGCCGGGATGGTCAGGCGGTCGCCATCCTCGACGGCCAGTTCGGGCAGGCTGCCGGCCGTCGGGGCGATCTGCATCACGACCCGGCCGGTCAGCTTGACGGCGCGCAGGCGGTCGATCAGCCGGCCGGAGGCCTGGCCGCGGTTGCTCTGGGTGGTGGGGTCGTCGGGGGTCGTGGTGGCCCGCGGCTTGACCATGACGCGGGCGAACTCGCCCTCGAGGTCGCGCAGCGCCCGGTCGTACTGGGCCTGCTGGGTGACGCGCACGCTTTCGCGGCTCAGTTCGGAGCCATAGATGAAGGCTGCAGGCGTCAGGCCGCCGGCGGCCTTGACGATGTCGCTCAGCGTGCTGTTGGGGGCCAGGATGTATTCGCCCGGCCTCTGCACTTCGCCGTCGACGCGGACGCGCTTGTTCTGCTTGTGCTGGGGCAGCACGGTGTCCAGGGCATTGAAGGCGCGCACGACGTCGCCACCCTGCAGGGCGAGGTTGCCCTGCTGCGGCAGCTTGACCTCGGCGACGCGGCCCTCGTTGCGCTGGGCCATGCTCTCGATGGCCAGGCGGCCGCGCTCGGCCGCGGCGCTCAGGCCGCCGCCCATCAGCATCAGGTCGTTGACCGTCTCGCCGGTCTTGAGCTCGAAGATGGCCTGGCGGTTGACGCTGCCGATCAGTGCCACCTGCTGGCCGATGGGGCCGATGTGGACGACGTCGTCGGCCTGCAGCAGGCGGTCGCCGCTGCGGTCGCCGCGCAGCAGCAGGTCATAGAGGTCGAAGCTGCTGACCAGCTTGCCGCCGCGGCGCAGTTCCAGGTTGCGGAAGCTGCCGGAAGCCGACGGGCCGCCGGCCTGGATCATGGCGTTGACGATGGTCGACAGGCCGCTCACCGTGTAGGCGCCGGGGCGCTGGGTGAAGCCCGTCACATAGATGCGGATGCCGCGCAGCTTGCCCAGCGAGGCGCTGAGCCGGTAGTTGCGGAACACCTGGCCGACGCGCTGCTCCAGCGCGGTGTTGAGGTCGGCATAGCGCACGCCGGCGACGAGGACGGGGCCGACGCGCGGGATGGTGATGCGGCCGGAGCGGTCGACGGTCAGGCGCAGGTCGGCCTCGACCGCGCCCCAGATGTTGACCAGCACTTCATCGCCGACGCTGATCACATAGTCGGACGGGATCTGGCTGGAGGTCTCGCCCAGCGACGACAGGCCCGAGCGTTGCTGCTGCGTCTGCTGCTGCGACTGCGGCAGTTCATAAGTCTGGGGCAGGGCGGGCGTCATCAGCTCCGCGCCGAAGCGCTTGATCTCGACGTCGTCGCCCACGGCGCGCTGCACATAGCGCTCGAACTCGGTCTGCTGGGCGGCGCGGGCGGCCAGTTGTTCCCGCGTCAGCGGCTGGCCGGGGATGGGCTGCAGCAGCATCTGCAGCTGCAGCAGCATCTGTTGCTGCTGCTGCAGCACGGTGTCGCGCTGCGAGGGCGTCAGCGGCGCCGCGTTCTGCTGGTCGGCGCTGCTGTTGTTGCCGAGCCGGTTGGGCACCAGCAGGCGCACCGGGCCGACGGCATTGGGGTCGTTTTCTTCGGCCGCCGTCGCCGTGGCAGGCAGCCCGAGGCTGACCGCCAGGGCCATCAGAGTCATTCCCTTGAGCAACCCGGTCAAAAACGGTGTTCGGTCCCGGGGCAGGCTGATATTCATTGACGAGGCTCGCATGGATTGACTGTTCGCGCACTTTCACGCCCGCCGAGACGGGGGCAAAGGCGGCGCGGATTCTAGCCAGCGCTCCGGGCACTGCTGCGGTGCGCAAAAGTCACTGGCTACACTTCGGTTCTCGGGTCGACAGGCGGGCTGGCCGCCGGACATCCCTGCCCATGGCCCGCGGAACTTCATGCTCCCCATCCTTGCCCTGAGCTTCGCCATCGCGGCAGCCGCCACACTGCTCATCATCCGCTCGTCGCACCTGCATGGTGCCTTGTCGGCCGACCATGACCTGTCAGGGCCCCAGAAATTCCACTCGCGGCCGGTGCCGCGCATCGGCGGCCTGGCCATCTTCAGCGGTTTCACCGTCGGTACGGCCTTGCTGGCCTGGCGCTACCCGGCCATGCGCACCATGGCGGTCCTGCTGCTGGCCTGCAGCGTGCCGGCCTTCGTCTCGGGCGTCATCGAGGACCTGACCAAGCGCGTCAGCCCGCTGCGCCGCATGCTGGCCACGCTGGTGGCCGCGGCCCTGGGCGCCTGGCTGCTGGGGGCCCAGATCAAGGAGACGGCCATCCCGGGCCTGGACCTGATCGCCTCGACGGCCATCGGCGGCTATGTGCTGGCCCTGCTGGTCGTCAGCGGCGTGGCGAATTCCATCAACATCATCGACGGCATGAACGGCCTGGCCTCGATGTGCTCGGCCATCATGCTGGCGGGCCTGGCCTATGTCGCGCTGCAGGCCGGCGACCAGCTCGTCGCCGCCATGGCCATCGCCGTCATCGGCGCCGTGCTCGGCTTCTTCATGTGGAACTACCCCTTCGGGCTGATCTTCCTCGGTGACGGCGGCGCCTATTTCCTCGGCTTCATGCTGTCGGAGCTGGCCATCCTGCTGCTGGTGCGCAACCCCGACGTCTCGCCGATGTTCCCGCTGCTGCTGTGCGCCTACCCGGTCTGGGAGACGGTCTTCTCCATGTACCGCCGCAAGGTCGTGCGCGGCCGCCCCGTCGGCATGCCCGACGGCATCCATCTGCACAGCCTGATCTACCGCCGCCTGATGCGCTGGGCCATCGGCAGCAAGGACGCCGCCGTGCTGACGCGCCGCAACGCGCTGACCGCGCCTTATCTGTGGGTGCTGTGCAGCCTCTCCGTCGTGCCGGCCACGATCTGGTGGGACGACACCGTCATGCTGCAGGTCATCCTGGGCCTGTTCGTCGTCTTCTATGTGCTGCTGTACTGGCGCATCGTCCGCTTCCGCACGCCGCGCTGGATGGTGCTGAATCCGCGGGCCGAATCCCAGCCGCCGGTGGCCCGGCCGGAGTAGGGCGGGCGTAGTTTTCCTGCATCCGGGATAATCAGCGGATGCAAGAAACCCCCGAGTCCGCAGCCGCGGCGCCCGTTGAGGCGGCGCCTGCCCGCTTCGACACCCTTCCTCTCGACGCCAAACTGCTGCGCGCGGTGGCCGATTCCGGCTACCTGACGATGACGCCCATCCAGGCCAAGGCGATCCCCATCGTCCTGGAAGGCCGCGATGTCATGGGCGCCGCCCAGACCGGCACGGGCAAGACGGCCGCCTTCTCCATCCCGCTGCTGCAGCGCATGCTGCGCCACGAGAACCCCAGCGTCTCGCCGGCCCGCCACCCGGTGCGCGCCCTGGTGCTGGCCCCGACGCGCGAACTGGCCGACCAGGTCGCCGAGAACGTCAAGAAGTACGCCAAGCACACGCATCTGCGCTCGACCGTCGTCTTCGGCGGCATCGACATGAAGCCGCAGACGGCCGCGCTGAAGGCCGGCGTCGAGGTGCTGATCGCCACGCCGGGCCGGCTGCTGGACCACATCGAGGCCAAGAACTGCGTCCTCAACCAGGTCGAGTACGTCGTGCTGGACGAAGCCGACCGCATGCTGGACATCGGCTTCCTGCCCGATCTGCAGCGCATCCTGAGCTACCTGCCCAAGGCCCGCCAGACCCTGCTGTTCTCGGCCACCTTCTCACCCGAGATCAAGCGCCTGGCCCAGAGCTATCTGCAGGACCCCATCCTGGTCGAGACGGCCCGCCCCAACCAGACGGCGTCGACGGTCGAGCAGCGCTTCATTGCCTGCACCGACGACGACAAGCGCGCCGTGGTCAAGCAGATCCTCAAGGACCGCGCCATCCGCCAGGCCATCGTCTTCGGCAACTCCAAGCTGGGCGTCGCCCGCCTGGCCCGCTCCTTCGAGCGCGACGGCCTGCGCACGGCGGCCCTGCACGGCGACAAGTCCCAGGACGAGCGCCTGAAGTCGCTGGACGCCTTCAAGCGCGGCGAAGTGGACCTGCTGGTAGCCACCGACGTGGCGGCCCGCGGCCTGGACATCGCCGACCTGCCGGCCGTCTTCAACTTCGACGTGCCCTTCAACGCCGAGGACTATGTCCACCGCATCGGTCGCACTGGCCGTGCCGGCGCCTCGGGCCTGGCCGTCACCCTGGTCACCAAGTCCGATGCGCGCCTGATGGCCGACATCGAGAAGCTGATCAAGCGCAAGATCGACCTCGACCCCTTCGAACTGCAGGACAGCCGTCCGCCGCGCTTCGAGCGCCGCCGTCCGGAAGAAGAGGAACAGCCGGCCAGCCGGCCCGCGCCGCGTGCGGCCTTCCGTCCGCCGGCTCCGCCCAAGGATCCCTTCTTCGACAAGCCCTACGAGGCCCATGCGGGTGGCAGCGAGCCGCCGGCATGGGAGAAGGCCAAGGCCGCGACGCCCGCCGCCAAGGGCCTGTCCAGCTATATCAAGCCCAAGAAGCAGGTCGCCGCGCTGTTCGGCGCCAAGAAACCGGCGCCGGCAGAGAGCTAAGCCAGCAGGGCGAAGACCGCAGGGATGCGGTCGGGCAGGGTGGTGCGATTGGCTCGCCAATCCGCCACCGTGGCGGTCTGTGTCCAGCCGCCTGGCAGCGTCAGGCCGACGCTGATCGACAGCCGCGTGCCCGGCTTCAGCGTCGCCAGCAAGGCCTGGCGCAGCGCCTCGTTGCGATAGGGCGTCTCGATCAGCAATTGCGTCTGCTGGGCCTTGGCGGACAAGGCCTCCAGCTCGCGGATGCGCGCCGTGCGGCCGCCCGCATCCACCGGCAAGTAGCCGACAAAAGCAAAGCTCTGGCCGTTGAGGCCGCTGGCGGCCAGGGCCAGCAGCAGCGAACTCGGCCCGGACAGGGCCACCACCTCGATGCCGGCCTCGTGGGCCAGTGCGACGAGGCGTGCGCCGGGGTCGGCCACGGCGGGCAGGCCGGCTTCCGAGATCAGCCCGAGGTCGTGCCCGGCATGCGCGGGCTCCAGCAGCGCCAGCCAGGCGGCCGAGTCATCGCCGCCGCCTCGGCCGCCCTTGGGGGGGCGCGGCAGCTCAGCGATCTGCATGGCCTGCAGCGGCTGCACCAGAGGCGCAATCGCATCGACGCGTTTGAGCAGCGAGCGCGTTGTCTTGGCGTTCTCTGCCGCCCAGTGCGTCAGGCGTGCCGCCTGCTCGATGACGCGCTGGGGCAGCACATCGCGCAGGTCCAGCGAGTCATCCACGCCGAAATCCAGCGTGTTGGGCATCAGGATGAGGCGACCGGGCTTGCTCATGCCAAAGGCTCCAGGCCGGCGCGGCGCAGCAGGGCGCAGGTGCGGATCAGCGGCAAGCCGATCAGCGCGGTCGGATCGTCGGACTCGACGGCCTCCAGCAGGGCGATGCCCAGGCTCTCGACCTTGGCGCTGCCGGCGCAGTCATAGGGTTGGTCGGCGCGCAGATAGGTTTCGATGGCGGCATCGCTCAGCTCGCGCAGCCGCACGCGCACCTCGGCCCGCTCGATGGCAGCGAGGCCCGGCGCGACGACGGCCACGGCGGTCTGGAACACCACCTCGCGGCCGCTCATGCGGCGAAGTTGCGCAGTTGCAGCCTCGTGCGTGCCCGGCTTGCCAATGGCCTCGCCGCCCAGGTCGGCGACCTGATCCGAGCCGATGACGATGGCGCCGGGAAAGCGCGCCGCAACGACCCGCGCCTTGGCCAGGGCCAGTCTTTCGGCCAGCGCCGCCGGAGCCTCGCCGGGCTGGGCGGTCTCGTCGACCTCGGGGGCGACGGCCTCGAAGGGCAGGCGCAGCCGGGCCAGCAATTCCTGTCGGTAGCGCGATGTCGAGGCGAGGATCAACTGGGGCATCGCGGCATTCTCCCCCGCCTAAACTCTCGTCCATGAAATCGCGCGCCTTTGTTCCCGAGAAGCTCGACGTCGCAGCCCTGGCCCACGACGACGCCAGCCTGGCTGGGGAGTGGCCTGCCGCGTCGCTCGAGCGGCTGGCCGACTCCGCCGCTCCCGAGGCCCCGGCCAGTGGCTGGCCTGCGCTGCAATGGAGGCTGCATGGCGAGATCCGCCAGCCCAAGGGCGCCAAGGCCCAGACCTGGCTGCACCTGACCGCCTCCGGCCGGGTCGCATTGACCTGCCAGCGCTGCCTGAAGCCGGTGCATGAAGACATCGACATCGATCGCTGGATCCGCTTCGTCGACACCGAGGCCGAGGCGGCCGCGCTGGACGTCGACAGCGACGACGATGTGCTGGCTCTGCCGCGCCACCTGGACGCCCGTGAACTCATCGAAGACGAATTGCTGCTGGCCCTGCCGCTGGTGCCGCGCCATGAGGCCTGCCCCGAGCCTTTGGCCCACAGCGATGAGCTGCCGGAAGCAGATGAGGACGAGCGCCCCAATCCTTTTGCCAAGCTTGCCGCCTTGAAGCGAGGCGGCAGCGCCTGAAACCATGGCCCGTACCGCTTTCTCCCGGCGCCCCATCGGCGCGGCTTGGCGGTTTCCCTATCCGGTGCTACACTCGTGGGCTTTTCTGCGGCCTGGAGTTCGAGCTTTGATCTCACTCCCAGGGGTCGCGCCCCCAAACCCCGCAGATTCTGGAGAATTTCATGGCTGTTCAGCAAAACAAGAAGTCGCCTTCCAAGCGCGGCATGCACCGTTCCCACAATGCCCTGGTCACCCCGGGCACGGCCATCGAGCCGACGACCGGCGAAGTGCATCTGCGTCACCACATCAGCCCGACCGGTTTCTACCGTGGTCGCAAGGTGCTGAAGAGCAAGGCCGACGCGGCCTGATGGTGCCGGGTGCCGCCTGGTGCGGCGCCAAACCATCGATGAATCTGCCGACCCGGCCTGCGTACCGCGCAGGGCCGGGTTTGGTCTTTGTGGCTCACGAAAACCACTGAGATGACCGTCGCCCCCCTGTCTGAAGCTATCCGCCTGTCCGTCGACTGCATGGGCGGCGACCACGGCCCCTCGGTCACGCTGCCGGCCTGCCGGGCCTTCCTCGACAAGCATCCCGGCGCCGAACTCATCCTCGTCGGCAAGCCCGAAGAACTGACCGCCGCTGCCGCCTGGCCGCGTTGCCGCATCGTCGCGGCCAGCGAGGTCGTCACGATGGAAGACCCGGTCGAGGTCGCCCTGCGCCGCAAGCGCGACTCGTCCATGCGCGTTGCCATCCAGCAGCTCAAGGCCGACCGCGAAGGCAACCCGGCCCTGGCCCATGCCTGTGTGTCCGCCGGCAACACCGGCGCGCTGATGGCCGTGGCCCGCTATCTGCTGAAGACGCTGGACGGCATCGACCGCCCGGCCATCGCCACCGTCATGCCCAACCAGCGCGGCGGCTTCACGACGGTGCTGGACCTCGGCGCCAACGTCGACTGCACGGCCGAGCACCTGCTGCAGTTCGCCGTGATGGGCAGCGCCCTGGTGTCGGCCGTCGAAGGCAACGAAGAACCCAGCGTCGGCCTGCTGAACATCGGCGAGGAAGCCATCAAGGGCAGCGAGACCATCAAGCAGGCGGGCGAGTTGCTGCGCGCCGCGGGCTCGGCCGGCCAGCTGAACTTCTTCGGCAATGTCGAAGGCAATGACATCTACAAGGGCACGACGGACATCGTTGTGTGCGACGGCTTCGTCGGCAACGTCATGCTGAAGACCTCGGAAGGCCTGGCAACGATGATCGGCGCCTTCATCAAGGAAGAGTTCAGCCGCAACTGGCTGACCAAGATCGCCGCCTTGATCGCCTTGCCCGTGCTGAAGGCCTTCAAGCACCGCGTCGACCACCGCCGCTTCAACGGCGCGGCCCTGCTGGGCCTGCGCGGCCTGGTCTTCAAGAGCCATGGCTCGGCCGATGCCTTCGCCTTCGAGCAGGCTTTGGCCCGCGCTTATGATGCCGCCCGCAACCGGCTGCTTGACCGGGTCCACGACCGCATCGTCGCCACGCTGCAAGTGAAGGCGAGCGATGCAGGAGACAACGCGGCGAACTCCGTCGCGCAGGCTGCATGAGCCCTACTGGAACTCACACCCCCCGCTATTCCCGCATTCTCGGCACCGGCAGTTTCCTGCCCGCCGACCGCGTGACCAACCAGGCCCTGGCTGATCGCCTCGCGGGCGACGGCGTCGAGACCTCGGACGACTGGATCGTCGAGCGCACCGGCATCCGCGCCCGCCATTTCGCGGCAGCCGATCAAGGCTCCAGCGACCTGGCCTTCCCGGCTGCGCAAGCGGCTCTGGAAGCCGCCGGCATCGCGGCCGAAGAGATCGACCTCATCATCGTCGCCACGTCCACGCCGGACATGGTTTTCCCGTCCACTGCCTGCCTGCTGCAGAAGAAGCTCGGCGTGCACGGCTGCGCGGCCTTCGACGTGCAGGCCGTCTGCTCCGGTTTTGTCTACGCGCTGAGCGTGGCCGACTCCATGATCAAGAGCGGCGCGGCCAACAAGGCCCTGGTCGTTGGTGCCGAAGTGTTCTCGCGCATCCTCGACTTCAAGGACCGCACCACCTGCGTGCTGTTCGGCGATGGCGCCGGCGCCGTCGTGCTGGGCGCGAGCTCTGAGCCCGGCATCCTTGCGACCGAACTGCATGCTGACTCCCGCCACGTCGACGTCCTCTGCACGCCCGGCACGGTCGCTGGCGGCCAGGTGCTCGGCAGCCCCTTCCTGAGGATGGATGGCCAGGCCGTCTTCAAGCTCGCCGTCGGCGTGCTCGAAAAGGTCGCCCGCTCTGTGCTGGAGAAGGCCGGCCTCACCGAGACCGACCTGGACTGGCTCATCCCCCACCAGGCCAATATCCGCATCATGCAGGGCACGGCCAAGAAGCTGAAGCTGGACCTGAACAAGCTCATCGCCACTGTCGACGAGCATGGCAACACGTCCGCCGCCTCGGTGCCGCTGGCCCTGGACGTCGCCGTTCGCAGCGGCCGCATCCAGCGTGGCGACACGATCATGCTGGAAGGTGTCGGCGGCGGCTTCACTTGGGGCGCCGCGCTGCTCAAATATTGAGCGACGCCGGCTGCGCCGACGAATCAACTGGAACTGATCTCATGACTGCACCTTTTGCCGTTGTCTTTCCCGGCCAAGGCTCGCAGGCCGTCGGCATGCTCGACGCCTGGGGCGACCACCTCGAAGTCCGCCGCACGCTGGAAGAGGCGTCTGCCGCTCTCGGCGAGGACATCGGTGCGCTGATCCACGCTGGCCCCAAGGAGCAGCTGGACCTGACGACCAACACCCAGCCCGTCATGCTGACGGCCGGCATCGCCTGCTGGCGCGCCTTTGTCGCCGAGACCGGCGCCGTGCCGGTGGCTGCCGCTGGCCATTCGCTGGGCGAATACACGGCCCTGGTCGCCGCCGGTGCCCTGAGCCTGGCCGATGCGCTGCCCCTGGTGCGCTTCCGCGCCCAGGCCATGCAGGAGGCCGTGCCCGTGGGTGCCGGTGCCATGTACGCCATCCTGGGCCTGGACGGTGACGCTGTGCGCGCGGGTTGCGCCCAGGCCGCCGCCGAAACGGGCGAGGCCGTCGAGGCCGTCAACTTCAACGACCCCAAGCAGACGGTGATTGCCGGCAGCAAGGCCGGTGCCGACAAGGCCGCCGAGATCCTGAAAGCCGCCGGTGCCAAGCGCGCGCTGCCGCTGCCGGTGTCCGCGCCCTTCCATTCCAGCCTGATGAAGCCAGCGGCCGAGCGCCTGAAGGAAAAGCTGGCCTCGGTGCAGTTCCAGGCTGCCGCCTTCCCCGTCATCAACAACATCGACGTGGCCGTCACCGACAACGACGCCGCGCTGCGCGATGCCCTCTACCGCCAGGCCTTCGGCCCGGTGCGCTGGGTCGAGGTCGTGCAGGCCTTGAAGGCGCACGGCGTCGGCCACCTCATCGAAGCCGGCCCCGGCAAGGTGCTGACCGGCATGGCCAAGCGCATCGACGGCGAGCTGCAGGCCGCCTGCGTCTTCGACCCCGCTTCGCTTGCCGAAGCTCGCGCCCTGCTGGGTGGAGGCTGAACCCATGACTGAATCCGCATCCAAGGGCGTCGCCCTCGTCACCGGCGCCAGCCGCGGCATCGGCCGCGCCATCGCGCTGGCCCTGGCCAGCGAAGGCTGGCGCGTCGTCGGCACCGCCACGACCGAATCCGGTGCCGCCGCCATCACCGAAGCCCTAGCCGCCCACGGCGGCCGCGGCATCGCACTGAACGTGACCGACGCCGCCGCCAGCCAGGCCGCCGTGGACGACATCGTCGCCAAGGAAGGCGGCCTGCATGTCCTCGTCAACAACGCCGGCATCACCCGCGACACCCTGTCCATGCGCATGAAGGACGAAGACTGGGACGCCGTGCTGGACACCAATCTGAAGGCGGTGTTCCGCCTCGCCCGCGCCGCGACCAAGCCGATGATGAAGCAGCGCAGCGGCCGCATCATCAACATCACCTCCGTCGTCGGCGCCTCCGGCAATGCCGGCCAGGCCAACTACGCCGCCGCCAAGGCCGGCGTGGCCGGCCTGACGCGCTCGCTGGCCCGCGAGCTGGGCAGCCGCGGCATCACGGTCAACTGCATCGCGCCGGGCTTCATCGCCACCGACATGACCGAGGTCCTGCCCGAGGCCCAGAAGGCCGCGCTGCTGGCCCAGATCCCGCTGGGGCGCCTCGGCGCGCCCGAGGAAATCGCCGCTGCCGTCGCCTTCCTGGCATCACCGGGAGGTGCCTACATTACGGGCACCGAGCTGCACGTCAACGGTGGCATGTACATGGCCTGAAGTGGCCCGGACGCCTTGATTTAGGGGCGTCCATCTAGTGCCCGTAGAATGCTGGGCTGTTTTCTGCAAACCTCTCCTGGAGGAGTTTCATGAGCGATATCGAAGCACGAGTGAAGAAGATCATTGCCGAGCAACTCGGCGTGGCGGAAGCCGACGTCACCAACGAGAAGGCTTTCGTTGCTGACCTGGGCGCCGACTCTCTCGACACCGTGGAACTGGTGATGGCCCTCGAAGACGAGTTCGGCATCGAGATCCCGGACGAAGAAGCCGAGAAGATCACCACCGTGCAACTGGCGATCGACTACGCCGTCAAGCACCAGAAGGCCTGAGCGCTTCGGCCTCAGCCCTTTTCTCTCGCAACTCTGATCCGCACTGCATGAGCCGTCGTCGCGTTGTCGTCACCGGTCTTGGCCTGATCAGTCCTGTCGGCAATACCGTTGCCGAAGGCTGGGCCAATATCCTCGCCGGTCGTTCCGGCATTGCCACCGTCACCCGCTTTGATGCCAGCAACCTGGCATGCCACTTCGCGGGTGAGGTCAAGGGCTTCAACATCGAGGACTACATCCCCGCCAAGGAAGCCCGGCACATGGATGGCTTCATCCATTACGGGCTGGCGGCGGCTTTCCAGGCGGTGCGTGACTCCGGTATCCCGACCGGGGATCAACTGACCGAAGAACAGGCCGAGCGCATCGGCGTGCTCGTAGGTTCGGGCATCGGCGGCCTGCCGCTGATCGAAGACACCCACACCGAGCTGATGAACCGCGGCCCGCGCCGCATCTCGCCGTTCTTCATCCCGGCCTCGATCATCAACATGATCTCGGGCCATGTCTCGATCAACTTCGGCTTCCAGGGACCCAACCTGGCGATCGTGACGGCCTGCACCACGGGCCTGCATGCGATCGGCGAAGCCGGCCGCCTCATCGAGTACGGCGACGCCGACGTGATGATCGCGGGCGGTGCCGAAGGTGCGGTGTCGCCGCTGGGCATCGGCGGTTTCGCCGCGGCCCGGGCGCTCTCCACCCGCAACGACGACCCCGCGACCGCGTCCCGCCCCTGGGACAAGGACCGCGACGGCTTCGTGCTGGGCGAGGGTGCCGGCGTGCTGGTGCTCGAAGAGTACGAACACGCCAAGAAGCGCGGCGCCAAGATCTACTGCGAACTGGCCGGTTTCGGCATGGGTGCGGACGCGTACCACATGACCGCGCCCAACGTTGACGGCCCCAAGCGCTCCATGCGCGCGGCGCTGCGCAACGCGGGCATGAACCCGGATCAGGTCCAGTACATGAACGCCCACGGCACCTCCACGCCGCTGGGCGACGTGAACGAGACCAACGCGATCAAGCTGGCCTTTGGCGACCACGCCAAGAACATGGTCATCAGCTCGACCAAGTCCATGACCGGCCACCTGCTGGGTGGCGCGGGTGGCATCGAGTCGGTGTTCACGGCCCTGGCCATCCGCGACCAGGTGGCGCCGCCGACGATCAACATCTTCAACCAGGATCCCGAGTGCGACCTGGACTACTGCGCCAACGAGGCGCGGCCGATGAAGATCGACGTCGCCGCCAAGAACAACTTCGGCTTCGGCGGCACCAACGGCACGCTGATCTTCAAGCGCGTCTGATCGCGCCCGCCGGCGATGCGCCGCACGCCGCCGGTCGTTGCGCATCTGCAGCCCCAGCCGGCCGTGCAGGCCATCGTCGCGCTGATCGCGATGCTGGCGCTTGGCGGTCTGCTGGCCTGGGCCTTCAGTCATGGATTCCAGGCCTGGCCGGCCTTGCTGGCCATTCCCGCCTTCGCTTTCTGGGCCTGGCGCCAAGCCGGCGTGCTGCCACGGCGGCTGCGCTGGGACGGCCAGGCCTGGTGGCTGGCCGACGCGGGCCGCGATGACGAAACCCAGGTGCAACTCGCCGTGCTGATCGACCTCGACGCCTGGCTGCTGCTGCGTGCTCAGCCGGGGCCGTGCTGGCTGCCGCTGTCGCGTGCCCAGCAACCGGCCTGGGCCGCCTTGCGCGCGACCTTGTTTGCCGCTCCACACGGGGCGGGCCGGCCATGACGGCGGACGCCGACGCCCTGTTGGTGCGCCAGGCCCAACAGGGCAGCCGCGCCGCCTTCGACATGCTGGTGCTGAAATACCAGCGCCGCGTCGAGCGCCTGCTGTCGCGCAGCGTGCGGGACCCGGCGGACGTGGCCGACCTCTGCCAGGAGACCTTCCTGGCCGCCTACCGGGCCCTGCCGGCCTTTCGCGGCGACAGCGCCTTCTACACCTGGATCTACCGCATCGCCATCAATGCGGCCAAGCGTCACCGCTCGCAGCAGCGGCCGCTCGAATCCCTGGCGGACGACGAGGGAACTTTCGGCACCGCAGCTGCTCCAAGCGACGATGCGACTCCCGAAGCCCTGCTCGCCGGCCGCCAGCTGGCGCGCGAACTGGACGAGGCGGTCGCGACCCTGGCCGAGGAGCAGCGCCGGGCGCTGCTGTTGCGAGAGGTGGATGGCTTGAGCTATGACGAGATCGGCGATTTGATGGGCTGCCCACCGGGCACCGTGCGCTCGCGCATCTTCCGGGCCCGCGAGGCGGTGGCTGCGAAGCTGCGGCCGCTGCTGGGCGGAGGAGGGCGGCCATGGTGAACGAGATCGACGACCCGCTGGGCCAGGCCCTGTCCGCCGTGATGGACGGCCGCGCGACGCCGGCCCAATGGGCGCGCGTCGAGGCGGCCTGGGCCGGGGATGCCGGGCTGCGCGAGCGCTGGGCGCAGTGGCATGCCGCGGGCGACGGCCTGCGTTCCGCGGAACTCGCCCCGCTGCATCGCGATCCCCAGCTGCTGCTGGACGCCTTGCATGCGCAGATGCCGGCGCCCGTGCCGGCCCACCCGCGGCGATTCGACTGGCTGGCGCCCATGGGCGTGGCGGCCGGCTTCATTGCCCTGGCCCTTGGCGTGGTCGCCCTGCGCCCGCCGGCCGTACAGGAGCCGGTCCTGGCCGCTGCACCGATTGCAACACCGCGCGCGCAAGGGCTTA
The DNA here is from genome assembly GCF_059415865.1 of Roseateles sp. GW821-FHT09H10. Taxonomy (NCBI): domain Bacteria; kingdom Pseudomonadati; phylum Pseudomonadota; class Betaproteobacteria; order Burkholderiales; family Sphaerotilaceae; genus Roseateles; species Roseateles sp. GW821-FHT09H10. Next base: position 77,115 of record NZ_JBWKOB010000003.1, read on the forward strand.
GCGGCATGAGTTTTGCCCAGACGGCCGCAGGCCGTACCCTGACGGGAGATGCGCCCCCGGAAGTCATCGACTGGGGCCTGGCCCTGCCCGAGCCGACGGCCTCCCAGCCGCGGCCTTGAAGCCTCGCCGCACCGCCCCACCTGTTTTGCCCGCCCCCGCTGTATCCCTGGAATCTCCTATGCACGCTGAGAACCGCTTCCCTCCCGCCCGCGCGCGCTTCCTGCTTTCCGGCGCGGCGCTGGCCTTGATGCTGGCCCTGGGCCAGGCTCCCGCCACGGCGCAGGCGCGCGAGCTGCCCGACTTCGCCGAACTCGTGGAGCGTGTCGGCCCGGCGGTCGTCAACATCCGCACCGCCGAGAAGGTCAAGGTGCCCGAAGGTCAGGCGGAGATGAACGAGCAGATGCAGGAGTTCTTCCGCCGCTTCGGCATCCCCGTGCCCAACCAGCGTCGCGGCGCGCCGCGCGGCGGCGGCACGCCGGAAGACGACGGCCCGACGCGCCGCGGCGTCGGCTCCGGCTTCATCCTCAGCGCTGACGGCTACGTGCTGACCAACGCCCATGTGGTGCAGGGCGCCGACGAGGTCATCGTCACGCTGACCGACAAGCGCGAGCTCAAGGCCAAGCTGATCGGCGCCGACCAGCGCTCCGACGTGGCCGTCGTCAAGGTCGAGGCCACCGGCCTGCCCGTCATCAAGGTGGGCGACAGCAACAAGTCGCGCGTCGGTGAATGGGTCATGGCCATCGGCTCGCCCTTCGGCCTCGAGAACACCGTGACGGCCGGCATCATCAGCGCCAAGCAGCGCGACACCGGCGACCTGCTGCCGCTGATCCAGACCGACGTGGCCATCAACCCCGGCAACTCCGGCGGCCCGCTCGTCAACATGCGCGGCGAGGTCATCGGCATCAACTCGCAGATCTACAGCCAGAACGGCGGCTACATGGGCATCTCCTTCGCGATCCCCATCGCCGATGCCATCCGCGTGGCCGACGAGCTGCGCGCCGGCGGCCGTGTGGTGCGCGGCTTCCTGGGCGTGCTGCCCCGCGACGTCACGAAGGAAGAGGCGGAGGCCCTGGGCCTGAGCAAGCCGCTCGGCGCCGTCGTCAGCAATGTGACCGCGGGCAGCCCCGCCGAGAAGGGCGGCATCGAAGGCGCGGACGTGATCACCAAGGTCGACGGCAAGGTGGTCGAGAAGGCGCTGGACCTGCGCCGCATGATTGCCGCCGTGAAGCCCGGCTCCAAGGTGACGCTGACGGTGCTGCGCCGCGGCGCCTACAAGGATGTGGTGGTCGCCATCGGTGAAGTGGAGCGCCCCAAGGCGGAGGCCGAGAGCCCCGCCGGCAAGGAGGCGCCGGCCGCCTCGGGCGCCACGGCGGCCCTGGGCCTGAAGGTGTCCGAACTGACGGACGCGCAGCGCAAGGAGCTCAAGCTCAAGACCGGCGTCAAGGTCGACAGCGCCACGGGGGCCGCTGCCCGCGCCGGCCTGCGCGAGGGCGACCTCATCCTGTCGGTGGACAACGTCGAGGTGTCCTCGGTCAAGGCCTTCCAGGCTCAGATCGCCAAGGCCGACAAGAACAAGACCCTCAACCTCGTCGTGCGCCGGGAAGACGTCACCAGCTTCGTGCTGCTGAAGCCGACCCGCTGATCTAGCGGAAAACCTCAGCCGGCGCCTCGGGCTTTCCGCGATGCGGCAAGCCGGGGCTGGCGGGTGGTCAGGGTTGTCCACCGTTTTGGGAAGTTGGCGCCGGCTAACTTTCGTGCTCCGGCACGGATTGTTCGCGCCATCCGCTAAAATCAGGGTTCGACGCGCCCTAGAAAGCGGTGTCTGGCGGTGGAATCGAAGGCCGTTCATGACACCAGGATTTCTTCCACAGGCGATCCACAAGGAGTTGTGGATAAGCTGTGGTTAAAATCCTTGTTGGCAGCCTGCAACGGCCGGAAAACCAATGCTGGTGCGGCTTCCCGGCTGGGCCTTTTCGCTACAATGAAAGCCCAACAAGCAGTTGCCATACCTTTTGTTGGAAGGCACGTCGCCTCTTCGACGTGCCTTTTTTTTACCTCCGACACGGCGCTCCCGCGCCTTCACATCGCTGCGCGATATGAGTCTCGGTGCAACGGCTGAAGCCGTCGCATGTCCGGCGATCAAGCGCAGCAGGTCAGCATGAATCACATCCGCAACTTCTCCATCATTGCCCACATCGACCACGGCAAGAGCACGTTGGCCGATCGCATCATTCAGCGTTGCGGAGGCTTGAGCGATCGCGAGATGGAAGCGCAGGTGCTGGATTCCATGGACCTGGAGCGCGAGCGCGGCATCACCATCAAGGCCCAGACCGCCGCGCTGCAGTACAAGGCCAAGGACGGCCAGATCTACAACCTGAACCTGATCGACACGCCGGGGCATGTGGACTTCTCTTATGAAGTCAGCCGTTCGCTGTCGGCCTGCGAGGGCGCGCTGCTGGTGGTGGACGCGTCACAGGGTGTCGAGGCCCAGACGGTGGCCAACTGCTACACGGCACTGGACCTCGGCGTCGAGGTCGTGCCGGTGCTGAACAAGATGGACCTGCCGTCGGCCGATCCGGACAACGCCAAGGCCGAGATCGAGGACGTCATCGGCATCGACGCCGACGACGCCATCCCCTGCTCGGCCAAGACCGGCATGGGCATCGACGAGATCATCGAGGCCGTCATCGCCCGCATGCCGCCGCCGCGCGGCAACCCCGAGGCGGCACCGCGCGCCATGATCATCGACGCCTGGTTCGACAACTACGTCGGCGTCGTCATGCTGGTGCGTGTGGTGGACGGCGAACTGCGCAAGGGCGAGCGCATCCGCATGATGAACACCAACACGGTCTACCCGATCGATCACCTGGGCGTGTTCACGCCCAAGAGCGAGAACCGCGAGGGGCTGAAGGCCGGCGAGGTGGGCTTCATCATCTGCGGCATCAAGGAACTCGCCGCGGCCAAGGTGGGCGACACCGTCACGCTGGAAAAGAAGCTGCCCAACAACGCCGGCCCGGCGACCGAGGCCCTGCCCGGCTTCAAGGAAATCCAGCCCCAGGTCTTCGCGGGCCTGTACCCGACCGAGGCCAGCGAATACGACCAGCTGCGCGACGCGCTGGAAAAGCTCAGTCTGAACGACTCCTCGCTGCGCTACGAGCCCGAGGTCAGCCAGGCCCTGGGCTTCGGTTTCCGCTGCGGCTTCCTCGGCCTGCTGCACATGGAGATCGTGCAGGAGCGCCTGGAGCGCGAGTTCGACCAGGACCTCGTCACCACCGCGCCCAGCGTCATCTATGAGGTTGAGCTGAACACCGGCGAGGTCATCCAGGTCGAGAACCCGTCCAAGATGCCCGAGATCGGCGCCATGAAGGAGATCCGCGAGCCCATCGTCACGGTGCATCTCTACATGCCGCAGGACTACGTCGGCGTCGTCATGACGCTGGCCAACCAGAAGCGCGGCGTGCAGCTGAACATGGCCTACCACGGCAAGCAGGTCATGCTGACCTACGAGATCCCGCTGGCCGAGATCGTGCTGGACTTCTTCGACAAGCTGAAGAGCGTCTCGCGCGGCTATGCGTCCATGGACTACGAGTTCAAGGAATACCGCGCCGCTGACGTCGTCAAGGTCGACATCCTGATCAACGGCGACAAGGTCGACCCGCTGTCGATGATCGTGCACCGCAGCCAGAGCCAGTACCGTGGCCGCGGCGTGGCTGCCAAGATGCGCGAGCAGATCCCGCGCCAGATGTATGACGTGACCATCCAGGCCGCCATCGGCGCCAACATCATCGCCCGCGAGAACATCAAGGCGCTGCGCAAGAACGTGCTGGCAAAATGCTACGGTGGTGACATCACCCGCAAGCGCAAGCTGCTGGAAAAGCAAAAAGCCGGCAAGAAGCGCATGAAGCAGATCGGCTCGGTCGAGGTGCCGCAAGAAGCCTTCCTCGCCATCCTGCAAGTCGACGACTGACCCCCCCATCCAGCCTTGAAAACCTCATTGATGAGCGCTCTGACCGGTGTTTTGTACGCGGCCCTGGTGGCCTATCTGGGTGGCTGGTACATGGGGCGCTGGAACGGCAACTTCGCCCTGCTGCTGTTCGCCCTGACGGCCGTGACCTTTTTCTACTGGCTGGCCGAGCGCTTCCATTTCGCGCCGGCGCGCCGCGCCGCTGCCGATGCACTGGCGGCTGCCGACGCCAAGCGCCGCGACGCGCTCGCAGCCCAGGGCATTGCCCGCGTCGATGGCGACATCGAGCCGGCCCGCCAGCAGATCCTGCAGCAGCCCTGGTGGCTGGACTGGACCGCCGGCCTGTTCCCGGTCATCCTTGTCGTCTTCCTGCTGCGCAGCTTCCTGTTCGAGCCCTTCAAGATCCCGTCCGGCTCCATGGTGCCGACGCTGCTCGTGGGCGACCTGATCCTGGTCAACAAGTTCCACTACGGCATCCGCCTGCCGGTGATCAACAAGAAGATCGTCGCCAACAACGACGTCAAGCGTGGCGACGTGATGGTCTTCCGCTACCCCGAAGACCCCAGCACCGACTTCATCAAGCGCGTGGCCGGCATCCCGGGCGACGAAATCAGCTACGTCAACCAGAAGCTCTATATCAACGGCCAGCTCGCGCCGACCCAGCCGCAGGGCACTTTCTACGACGACAGCGGCTCGCCGCGCGTCTACCGGCCGCGTTTCCTGGAGAAGCTCGGCGACAAGGAACACCAGATCCTCGTGCAGCCGCAAGCCCAGACCTTCTTCCGCGCCGACCGTGCAGACGGCCCCTTCCCCTTCCAGGAGAATTGCCGCTACACCATCGAGGGCGTGACCTGCAAAGTGCCCGCCGGCCACTACTTCATGCTGGGCGACAACCGCGACAACTCCCGCGATTCGCGCTTCTGGGGGTTTGTGCCGGATGAAAACATCGTCGGCAAGGCCTTCTTGGTCTGGATGAATTTCGGTAATCTCAAGCGCATCGGTACCTTCTTCAATTGATGCCCCCCAGATGAGCTGCCGCCGCCTACCGCCGTCCTCCCCCTCGTTCCGCAGCCAGCGTGGCCTCACGCTGATCGGCCTGCTGTTCTGGGGCGCCGTCGTCGCCGTTTCCGTTGTCGTCGCCATGAAGGTCTTCCCGACCGTCCTGGAGTACTACACCGTGCAGCGCGTCGTTGACCGCATCGCTTCGGGCAACCCGGCCACCGTGCCCCAGGTGCGCCAGGAGTTCGACAAGGCCACGGCCACCGAATACTCGATCCAGAGCATCAAGAGCGCCGACCTGGTGGTCACCAAGGACGCCAACGACAAAGTCGTCATCGAATTCGCCTGGGACAAGGAGATCGACCTCTTCGGGCCGGTCTATCTGCTGATCAAGTACCAGGGCAAGTCGCGTTGACGGCGCCGAGCGCGCCGCGCCCCCGACGATGAGCGCCTCGCTGGACGACCTGCAGCTCCGCATCGGTCACCGCTTCCAGCGGCCCGAGTTGCTTGCACGGGCCCTGACCCACCGCAGCTTCGGCGCGGACCACAACGAACGCCTGGAATTCCTCGGCGACGCCGTGCTGAGCCTGGCCGTGTCCAGCCTGCTCTATGAGCGCTATGCCGGTTCCGACGAGGGCGACCTGACCCGCGTGCGCGCCCATCTGGTGCGCGAGGACAGCCTGCACAAGCTGGCCCTGGCCCTGGGCCTGCCCGCCGTGCTGAAGATGTCCGACGGCGAAGCCCGCGGTGGCGGCGCCCAGCGCCCGTCCATCCTGGCCGATGCCGTCGAGGCCGTGCTGGGCGCGGCCTATATGGATGCCGGCTACGACGCGGCCCTGGCCATCGTGCGCCGGCTGCTGGGCGACACCATCTCGACCGCCAGCAGTGCCGGCGACTTCGCCAAGGACGCCAAGACCGCGTTGCAGGAATGGCTGCAGGCCCGGCGCATCGCCGTGCCGAACTACCGTATCGTCGCCACGCGGGGCCAGGCCCACGCCCAGACCTTCGAGGTCGAATGCGCCGTGCCCGCCCTGGACGCGGCTGAACTCGGCGAAGGCCGCTCGCGCCGCACCGCCGAGCAGGAGGCCGCCCGCCGCCTGCTGGATAGACTGACCGCCGAACGAGGCAGACCATGACCACCGAGCCCAAGCCTGATTCCAGTGCTTCCGAAGTCCCGCAGCGCTGTGGCCTCATCGCCATCGTCGGCCGGCCCAATGTCGGCAAATCCACGCTGCTGAACGCCCTGGTCGGCCAGAAGGTCAGCATCACCTCCGACAAGGCCCAGACGACCCGCCACCGCATCACTGGCGTTCGCACCGTCGACGAGGCCCAGTTCGTCTTCGTCGACACGCCCGGCTTCCAGACCAAACACAACGCCGCGCTGAACCGCACGCTGAACCGCACCGTGCACGGCGTGCTGGCCGACGTCGACCTGGTGCTCTTCGTCGTCGAGGCCGGCCGTTTCGGCCTGGACGACGCCAAGGTGCTGGGCCTGCTGCCCGAGGACAAGCCCGTCGTGCTGATCGCCAACAAGCTGGACGCCGTGCACCGCCGCGCCGAGCTGGCGCCCTGGCTGAAGGGCATGCAGGAGCGCCGCAATTTCAGCGAGTTTGTGCCGCTGTCGGCCAAGAAGGAGGCCGACGTCACCCGCCTCTTCAAGATCCTCAAGCCCTATCTGCCGGAGCAGGGCTGGTTCTACGAGGAAGACGCGCTGACCGACCGCAGCGAGAAGTTCCTGGCCAGCGAAATCATCCGCGAGAAGCTGTTCCGCCTGACCGGGGACGAGCTGCCCTACACCTCCACCGTCGTCATCGACAAATGGGAAGAGGAGGGCGAGCTGCGCCGCATCAGCGCCAGCATCGTCGTCGAGCGCGACGCCCATAAGGGCATGATCATCGGCCAGGGTGGCGAGCGCCTGAAGCGCATCGGCTCCGAGTCGCGCCAGGAGCTGGAGCATCTGATGGATGGCCGCGTCTTCCTGGAGCTGTGGGTCAAGGTGCGCTCGGGCTGGGCGGACACGGAAGAGCATCTGCGCAGCTACGGCTACGAGTGAGATGACGACGTCGTCGGGCCGAGCGCCGGGCCGCTCCCAAGCAGGCCCGCGTCCCCCCGGGGGACCGTCCGGCGTACCCGCCGGGCGAGGGGCGCCAGCTCAGCCGGCCTATGTGCTGCACCAGCACGACTGGAGCGAGTCCAGCCTCATCCTCGACCTGTTCACGCGCGAATCCGGCCGCATCGCCGTCGCCGCCAAGGGCGCCAAGCGGCCTTATTCGCAGCTGCGTGCCGTGCTGCTGCCGCTGCAGCGCATCACGGTCAGTCTCAGCAAGCCTGCCAAGGCGGACGGCGGCGAGGTGCAGACACTGCGCAGCGCCGAATGGGGCGGTGGCGCGACCCTGCCCGGCGGCGCCGCGCTGTTCTCCGGCTACTACCTGAACGAGCTGCTCCTCAAGCTGCTGGCCCGACACGACCCGCATCCCGGGCTCTTCGACGCCTATGCCGATACCTTGGCCCATCTGGCCGAGGGCGATGTGGCGCTGCGGGCCTTCGAGATCAAGCTGCTGGCCGAACTGGGCCTGCTGCCCGACCTCAGCGTCGTCACGCCCACCCAGGCGCCCATCGAGCCGGCGCGCAAATACCAGCTCTCGCCCGAGTCCGGCCTCATCCCGCCCACCGGCGACGCCCATCTGCCCGGCGCCCTGCTGATCCAGCTGCAGGCGGCGCTGCTGCACGGCAGCCCGGCGGCCCTGCGCCAGGCCTGCTCGGCCGCACCCGCGGCCCTGAAGACGACGCTGCGCGGCCTGCTGCACTTCCATCTCGGCCACCAGGCGCTGCGCACCCGCGCGCTGATGGTCGATGTCCAGCAGCTGCTGGACGGCGCTAGGGCCAGCCGCAGCTAGGGTTGGTGCTCGGCTAGGGCCAGACGCAGCTTTCGGCGCTGTCGCCGGCTGCGAAGAATGCGCTGCACGAGCCGGGCCCGTCCCCGGTGCCCTGCAGTCCATCTGAGAGCCCCCATGCCGCCCAATACCGTCGACACCGCCGTCAAGGACATCCGCCACCACATGGAGTCGGGACTGTTCAATCCCGTCACCAACGGCGACATCAAGAGCGTCAAGTCCATCCTGTCCAACCTGGACGCGGCCGACAGCCGCGCGGTGATCGCCAAGCTCGGCAAGGACGAGCTGCGCCAGATCGCCGACGAGATGAACGACGACTCGTGGTTCGGCAATGGCGGGCTGAGCCAGGGCGAGCGCCGCGACTTCTTCAACGAGATGGCTCGCGACCTCGATGGCGCCGGCCTGGCCCAGCTGTCGCAGGCCTTCGACCGCACCACCGGCCGCCAGACCTCGCGCGATCGCCTGCTGTCCGACGACAACATCACGGCCCTGGCTGCCGCCGTCGGCCAGCACAGCAGCAACGCCACCAAGCTCGATTTCGTCAAGCAACTGGCCGGCGCCTCGACCGACCAGACCGCCATCGACACGATGCACGAGTCGCGCCTGCACGACCCGCAGGCCCGCGCCATCGCCGAGGTCATCGGCAGCATGGATTCAGCCACCGCGCAAACGGCATTGCAGGGCCTGCTGCCCGAACAGCGCCAGGCGGTGCTGAAGTCCGCCACCAACGAGGTCCTCCGGGTGAGTGGCGGCATGGGCGGCGGCACCGGTGCCGTGCTCACCGACACCAAGCCGCTGGAGCAGCTGCTCAAGGTCGCCAGCGGCATCAGCGACGCCGACACCAAGGCGCGCGTCTTTGCCGATGCTGCGGGCGTCATGACCGACCTGGCCGCCCGCGGCCGCGGCGACGCCGCCGAGAACGTGCGGCGCAGCATGGGCCAGCTCATCCTCAGCGACACCAATGGCGTCATGCGCGAGCTGGCCGCCAACCGCGAGACTGCCAACGGCTCGGCGCTGGCCTCCTATCTGAAGGCCTCGCTGAACGCCAAGGACTTCGGCACCCTGGGCGAGATCCAGGCGCAGATCTCCCTGGGCAACGCCAAGAACGAGAACCCGGCCGCGCGCTTCGAGGCCCAGATTGACGCACCCGGCGGCGGCAAGCGCTTCGTCAACGCCGAGACGGCCGGCTACTACGCCGGCGCGGTCAGCGCTGCGGTCAAGGACATCACCCAGGACGCCAAGGAGCAGGGCGACCTCATCAATGCGACGCTGAAGAGCGTGCTCACCGTCGTCGACAAGACGGCGGGCCGCGCCCATCCGGGCGTCGGCATTGCCGCATCCGTGCTGAAGGAGTGGACGCAGTTCGGCGTCAAGGCAGCCATGGACGCCAAGATCAGCGACCAGGTCAGCGCCGACGACAAGTTATTCTGGGCCCTCGTGCCCACCGCGACCACGCGCACCCTGCCCAATGGCCGCCCCGACCTGGAGCAGGCCGCCAGCAGCGGCGCCGGCGCCGCCTTCAACGGCACCTGGATCGTCACCCGCGAACATGCCAAGGCATGAGCTCCCGCCCCTTGCCGCTCCGGCCTGCCGCCGGCGCCTGCTGGCCGGCTTCGGCCTGCTGATGATGAGCGCCGCCGCCGTCTCCGCCCCCCCCACGACCTTGCCCCCGCCGCCGGCCACCGCCAGGGCGGTGGACTGGGACCATTTCGGCGAACCCTCGCTGTCCGCCGCGCGCCGCGCCAACGTGACGGTCAGCCGCCTGCTGCAGGCGCCTGCCGTGGACACCCAGCTCTACCGGCTGCCCGGCGACACCGCCTGGGAGCTGGTGCTGGGCCACTACCAGCGGGCCGCCAAGCCGGCCTGGAAACTGGCCGCCAGCGCCGGCCGGGTCGAGACCGGCAACCCGGCCTGGCAGCAGCGCTTCACGGCCTCGGGCGATGCCGGGCGTGGCTTTGCCGTTGTCTGGTTGCCCGCTCTCGGCGAGGGGCGCGATGCCCTGCTGATGGTGCTGAGCACCACGCCGGCGCGCTGAGCGGCACAGGGCTACCATGTGGGTGATGAACCCGCTAGCCCATGCCGGCGCGCGCTGCGCCCTCTCGGTCAACGTCAACAAGGTCGCGCTGCTGCGCAACACCCGCCACCTCGGCATTCCCAGCGTGCTGCGTGCCGCCGAGCAATGCCTGCTGGCGGGTGCCCAGGGCATCACCGTGCACCCGCGGCCCGATGCGCGCCATATCCGCACCGGCGATGTCGACGACCTCGCCGCCTTCCTGAAGGACTGGCCCCAGGCCGAGTTCAACATCGAGGGCAACCCGACCCAGAACCTGATGGACTTCGTGCGCCGGCACCGCCCTCACCAGGTCACCTTCGTGCCCGATTCCGAAGACCAGTTCACCTCCGACCATGGCTGGACGCTGCCGCAGGACGCGGAGCGCCTGAAGCCGCTGATCCGGGAGGCCCAGGAGCTGGGTGTGCGCGTCAGCCTCTTCATGGACCCGAACCCGGCCGCGATGGCTGCCGTGGCCGAACTGGGCGCCGACCGCATCGAGCTCTACACCGAGACCTTCGCCAGCGCCTTCGGCACCGAGCGCCAGGCCGAGGTGCTGGCGGGCTTTGCCGCCACCGCCGAAGCGGCCATCAAGGTGGGGCTGGGCATCAACGCCGGCCATGACCTGAACCGCGACAACCTCAGCGTCTTCCTGCGCCATGTGCCCGGTGTGCAGGAGGCCTCGATCGGCCATGCGCTGATCGCCGACGCGCTGGAGATGGGTTACGCGGAAACCGTGCGGACCTATCTGCGCGTCATCGCGACGGCCTATCAGTGATCTACGGCATCGGCACCGACGTCTGCGACATCCGCCGCATCCGCGCCACGCTGGCGCGCCGCGGTGAGCGCTTTGCCGAGAAGGTGCTGGGGCCGCATGAGCTGGCCGTGTTCCGCGAACGCCTGGCCAAGGTGGAGGCGCGCGGCGAGGCCTATCTGGCGACGCGCTTCGCCGCCAAGGAGGCCTTCTCCAAGGCCATCGGCATGGGGATGCGCATGCCCATGACCTGGCGGGCCATGGAGGTCGTCAAGGCGAAGAGCGGCAAGCCCGAGATCGCCCTGCATGGCGCCCTGGCCGAGTGGTTCGCGGCGCGGGCCCTGCGCGCCCATGTGACGGTCAGCGACGAGCAGGACTATGCCGTCGCCTTTGTCGTCGTGGAGAAGGCGGCCCCGTAGAGCCGCACCCTGATCAGCGCGCTGGCTGGAACAGCAGGCGCTCGGCGAGATCCCGGCGTGCCGGCGTCTGGCCCTGCAGCCGGTCCAGCATCGCGATGACGGGATCGCAGCTCGCCGCGGCAGCGGGCTTGGCGGCGTCGGGCGCGTCCGTCCAAAGCCGGGACAGCATGCCCATGGCGGTCGGGCCTACGGTGCGCTCCAGCACCTCGATCTCGATGGTGCTGGGCGGCTTGGCCTGACGGCGCGCGGGTGTGCCGTCGGCGGCTTCCTTCACCCATCGCGCCTCGCGCACCTGAAGAGCCTCGGGCAGCTGCTGGCGCACACCGAGGCGACCATCCAGCAGATCGCGGCAGGCACCGGGGGCCACGCCGGCCGGTGGCGTGCGCAGGGCCTTCAGCTGGTCGGACACCAGTTGCACATAGCGGTGGCGCAGGATGGGGTCGGTGCCGCCGAGCAGCTCGGGCATCTGGCGGGCCAGTGGCGACAGCAGTGTGGCCTGCACCTCTTCCTCGCTGGCGCCGGACTGGTGGACGGCCAGCATGCGTTTGGCCAGGTCATCCACGAGGCCCGGCGAGCGCTTGTCCAGCGCCTCCCACACCGGGTGCAGGTGCAGGGCGTCGTCGAAGTCGGCCAGCGTGGCATTGGCGGCCGGCAGCGGCACGGCCAGCGTCGTCGGGGCCGGCGCGATCAGCGCATAGGAGATCAGCTCGTCGCGCGGCACGAACCACATGCTGCGCGAAGGCGTGCTCAGCGTCTTGTCGATCATGGGCTGGGGCAGGCCCAGCTCGGTGTAGGTCTTGGCGAGCTGCTGGTTGGCCAGCTCCTCGAAGACCGGGTTGTAGGTGCCGGTGGAGGCGCGATGGAAACCGAGTTCGCCGGTGCCCGTCATGTGGCGCGGCTGGCCGGCCAGGAAGACCAGGGTGCAGGCGCTGGCGCAGGTGCCCACGGCACGGCTGGCATGGCCGCGCGCTTTCAGGGCCGTGGCCATGCGCTCGGCCTCGCGCACGCGGCCGCCGGGCGAGGCCAGCTCCACGCGCTTGATGTCCTTGGCGGCCTCGCTGGCGAGCAGCTGGCGCAGGCGTTCGCCGTCGCCCATGCCGATGACGCCGTCCAGGCGCAGGCTGCGGCCATCGGCGGAGAAGGTGAACTTGGCCTGGCCCAGCGGGTCGACACCCCGGGCCATCGACCAGTACTGGCCCAGGCTGGGCAGGAAGCCGAGCAGGATGGAAAGGCCCAGCTGCAGGGTGCCCAGCGCAATCGTGATGCGCGCGAGCCAGCCCCACAGCCCCGAGCCGCCGTCGCGCAGGTAGTTGGTCGCCGCGCGCCAGGCGCCGACGATGCACCAGACATCCAGCGACATCAGCAGCGGGACGCCCACCAGCAGCACGATGGCGCTGACCTGCAGCGAGTCGCCCTTGACGCTGATCCAGGTCATCAGGCCCGTCAGCAGGAAGGCCAGCGGCATGGCCACGACGATGTTGTTGACCCAGTAGCTGCGCACCAGGCTCATCTCGCCATGCCAGTGGCGGGCGAAATAGCCGCGCCGGGCTTCCTTGGCGACGCGGCTGCGCGCCGGCCGCGCGCTGGCTGGCCGCGGGCGGTGAGATGACTCCTGCCAGGCGGCTGGCTCAGGGGCCGGCTCGGGGGCCGCGCGCGGCTTGTCGTAGTCGACCAGCGTGGGATCGACGTAGGGGCGGGGATTGCGTGCGTCTGTCATGTGCCGCGCAGCTTACTGAGGCGGATGCTCAAGCCAAGGTGGCTATTCACCGCCGGGTGTCAATTGCGGTAGTTGTTCAACATCGGGTAGCGCCGGGCCACCAGCGCGAACAGCGCCGCGGCCACCAGCGCGAAGCCGGCGAAGAAGAACATCAGGCAGGCCGTCTCGCTGTAGCCGGTGGATTTGATGGCGCCGAGCGCCGCGGGGCTCTTGATGCTGACGTTGGACAGCAGCACCCACAGATTGCCGACCGTCACCGACAGGTTCCAGAAGCTCATGATGGTGCCCTTCATGGACAAGGGCGCCTGGCTGTAGGCGAACTCCAGGCCGGTGGCCGACACCAGCACCTCGCCCAGCGTCAGCAGGGCATAGGGCAGCATCTGCCAGACGATGCTGACCGTGCTGCCTTCGTCCAGCCACAGCTGCAGCACGCCAGCGACGATCCAGGCCGCGCCGGCCAGCGCGATGCCCGCGCCCATGCGGCGCAGCGCCGTCACCTTCAGGCCCATGCGCTGCAGCGACGGGTAGAGCACCAGGTTGTTGAAGGGGATGAGGATCATCACCAGCAGCGGGTTCAGCGCCTGCATCATGGAAGACTGGAACCACTCGGGCTTGGCCATCTGGTCGGCCTGCAGCACCCAGGTCGAGGCCTTCTGGTCGAACAGCGACCAGAACGGCGTGACGAGGGCAAACAGCACCAGCACGCGCAGCACGGAGCGCACGCCGTCGACGGCTTCATCCGGGTGGATGCCGCGGGCACGGTCCAGCTGCAGGGCGGCGCCCACACCGCCGAAGCCCATCACCAGCACCAGGGCCAGGCAGACACCGGCGACGATGCCCAGGCTGGGAATCTGGCTCAGGCTGTAGGCCGCCAGCAGCAGGCCCAGCGCAGCGACGCCCATGCCGAGGCCGCCGGCCTTCAGCGCCGTCCAGACCACCTTCAGGAAGCTGTGCGGGTTGGCGCCGCGGGGCGGCTGGTGCACATACTTCTTGCGGCCGCTCCACAGGATGATGGTGGCCAGCAGCATCAGCAGGCCCGGCAGGCCGAAGGCGACGCTGGCGCCGTAGCTCTTCAGCACGATGGGCATCAGCAGCGAGGCGAAGAAGCTGCCGAAGTTGATGATCCAGTAGAAGGCGTCATAGACCTTCTGGGCCAGCGAGCGGTTGCTCTTGTCGAACTGGTCGCCGACGAAGCTGGTCACCAGCGGCTTGATGCCGCCCGAGCCCAGCGAGATCAGGAAGAGGCCGAAATAAAAGCCCTTGATGTTGTTCTCGAAGATCGCCAGGCAGGCGTGGCCGCAGCAGTAGAGAACGCTGAACCAGAAGATGGTCGGGTACTTGCCGAAAAATCGGTCGGCCAGCCAGCCGCCCAGCAGCGGGAAGAAATAGACGCCGATGACGAAGGTGTGGAAGACCTCCTTGGCCTCGGCCTTGCGCAGGTCCTCGGGGATGGCCAGCAGCAGGCTGGTCATCATGAACACCGTCAGGATGTTGCGCATGCCGTAGAAGCTGAAGCGCTCACATCCCTCGTTGCCGATGATGTAGGGGATCTGCGGCGGCATCTTGGCCGCGGGTTGGGCCGCGGTGGCGGCGTCGGCGGTGACGGTCTTCGTCATGGGGGCCTCGTGTTCAGGCTATGAGAAACGCCGCACGGCTTGTGGCCGGCGGCGTTCGGGGAGGGCACTACAGGGCGGTGATCAGGCCTCGAACGGCAGCTTCACCTGGCTCAGGTCCTTGCGGGTCTCGACCAGCACCAGCGGGCCCTCGTCGACGACGACGACGGGCGCCGGCTCGCGGCCCAGCGGGGCCGGTGCGGGCTCGGCGGCGATGGCGGCCTGGGCGGCGGCGATCTTGTCGGCATCGGAGTTGACCCATTGCAGGCCGGCACCTTCGGCGATGGCCTGCAGATCACCCATGGGCAGCTTGAAGGCCTCGACGACGGGTGCGGGCGCCGGAGCGGGCGGCGGCGGTGCAACGATGGGTGCCGGTGCTGCGATCGGCGCGGCAGGCGCGGCCGTGCTGGCCATCGCGTGCTCGATCAGCGAGCTCTGCACGGGCGCAGCTGGCTCGGCGGTGTCTTGCTCGGCTGCTGCGGCCTCCTGGCCTTCGACGGCACCTTCCTCACGGCGGTTGCGATTGCGGTTGCGACCACCGCGGCGACGGCCGTCGCGGCCATGGCCTTCACCGGCGTCGTCGCCCTCGACCGCCGGAGCGGCCTCAGCGGCGGCTTCGGCAGGTGCGTCCGTGCCGGCTTCCGCGGCGCCTTCGGCAGGGGTCGCTGCCTGGTCGTCACGGTCACGGCCACCACGGCGGCGGCGGCGGCCGCGGCCCTGGCGCTCTTCGCCGGCCGGCGTGTCGCCGGTCGGGGGCAGGGCGGCTTCGGCCTGGCTGTCGACGAAGGCCGGCGGCGCGTCATGGACGGCGGCCAGGTCTTCGCTCAGCGGTGCGGCGATGGATTGGGCAGCTTCGACCGGCGGGCGCTCCTGGCGCTCACCGCGCGGGCGGCGCTCGCCGCGTTCCTGGCGCTCGCCACGTTCACCACGCTCACCGCGTTCGGCACGCTCGCCGCGCTCAGGACGCTGCTGCTGTTCGGGCTTGTCGCCAGCCTCGGCGCGCGGCTTGCGATCGCCACGCTCAGCGCGGTCGCCACGGCCTTCGCCTTGTTTGCCGTCACGGCGGCCACCCTGGCCGCGCTGCTCGTTGCGTTCACCGCGCTCGCCACGCTCACCGCGTTCGCCACGGCGGCCACCGTCGCGGCGGCCGTCACGGCCGCCTTCGCGCTTGGGCTTGTCGGTCGTGGCCGGCGCTGCGGGCTTGGCCTCGACGGCCGGCACGGGTGCCGGGGCGGGCGCGCCGCCACCGAAGAAGCTGAACAGGCGGCTGAAGAAGCCCTTGGCCTCGGGAGCCGGCGGAGGCGGCGCCACGATGGCGACCGGCGGCGGAGGCGCCACTACGGGCGCCGGGGCCGGCAGCGGCGCGGGCTGCTCGGGCAGGATGCCCTTGATGACCGGCTCCTGCTTGTTCTTCTTGTCGCCGGCGTCGCGGCGGGTGATGCCCACCTCGTCGTCCGGCTCCTCGATCATGGTGTAGCTGGCCTGCAGGTTTTCCAGACGCGGGTCGTCGTGGCGCAGGCGCTCCAGCTTGTAGTTGGGCGTCTCGAGATGCTTGTTGGGCACCAGCAGCACGGTGACGCGCTGCTTGAGTTCGATCTTGGTGATCTCGGTGCGCTTCTCGTTCAGCAGGAAGGAGGTCACTTCCACCGGCACTTGCACGTGCACGGCGGCGGTGTTGTCCTTCATGGCCTCTTCCTGGACCATGCGCAGGATCTGCAGCGCCGAGCTTTCCGTGTCGCGGATGTGGCCGGTGCCGTTGCAGCGCGGGCAGGTGATGTGGTTGCCTTCGCTGAGTGCCGGGCGCAGGCGCTGGCGGCTCATTTCCAGCAGGCCGAACTTGCTGATGGAGGCGAACTGCACGCGGGCGCGGTCCTGGCGCAGCGCATCGCGCAGGCGCTGTTCCACGTCACGGCGGTTCTTGCTCTCCTCCATGTCGATGAAGTCGACGACGATGAGGCCGCCGAGGTCGCGCAGGCGCATCTGGCGGGCGATTTCATCGGCCGCTTCGAGGTTGGTGCGGGTGGCGGTCTCTTCGATGTCGCCGCCGCGGGTGGCGCGGGCGGAGTTGACGTCGACGGAGACGAGGGCTTCGGTGTGGTCGATGACGATGGCGCCGCCCGAGGGCAGGTTCACCGTGCGGCTGAAGGCCGTCTCGATCTGGTGCTCGATCTGGAAGCGGCTGAACAGCGGCGCGTCGTCACGGTAGCGCTTCACGCGATGGCCCTGGTCGGGCATCACGTGGTTCATGAACTGGTGGGCCTGCTCGAACAGATCGTCCGTGTCGATCAGGATCTCGCCGATGTCTGACGTGAAGTAGTCGCGGATGGCGCGGATCACCAGGCTGGATTCCTGGTAGATCAGGTAGGCGCCCTTGCCGCCCTTGGCCGCGTCATCGATCGCGGTCCAGAGCTTGAGCATGTAGTTCAAGTCCCACTGCAGCTCCGGCGCCGAGCGGCCGATGCCGGCGGTGCGGGCGATCAGGGACATGCCCTTGGGGTACTCGAGCTGGTCGAGGTTTTCCTTCAGCTCCTCGCGGTCCTCGCCCTCGATGCGGCGCGAAACGCCACCGCCGCGCGGGTTGTTGGGCATCAGCACGAGGTAGCGGCCGGCCAGCGAGACGAAGGTGGTCAGGGCGGCGCCCTTGTTGCCGCGCTCTTCCTTCTCGACCTGGACCAGCAGTTCCTGGCCTTCCTTGATCGCGTCCTTGATGGTCGCGTTCTTGACGTCGGTGCCTTCGCGGAAGAACTGGCGCGAGATTTCCTTGAACGGCAGGAAGCCGTGGCGGTCCTCGCCGTAGTCGACGAAGCAGGCCTCGAGCGAAGGCTCGACCCGCGTCACGACGGCCTTGTAGATATTGCCCTTGCGCTGTTCGCGGCCTTCGATTTCGGTTTCGAAGTCCAGCAGCTTCTGGCCATCAACGATCGCGAGGCGCCGCTCTTCCGGCTGCGTCGCATTGATCAGCATGCGTTTCATGTCATCACTCCTTCGCGCGTCCCGTGCGGGAACGCGCCACGTCATGCCACCCAAAGGTGGCGTTCAAGACGCACGAGCGACAGCGTGGAACCGTGGAAGGAGTGCCCTGGACCGCTCGGGTTTCTGACGGAGGTCAGACGACGAGCGGCGTTGGCGCATGCGACCGGGCCGTCATGTCGCAGGGAAGCTCTGCCTCGACCCAGCCGCGCGTGAACGCGAACGCGCAGGGCCGGACGACCACCGCAGCTTCTGGCTGGGGTCGCGCGGCGGGGCGCATCGGGTGGGGGAGGAAGGGGCTCATCCGCGAAGGAGGGCTGGAAGCTGGCGCGAGCTGTTGCGGTGGGTACCGCGCGTTCTCGCGCCGTGAAAACCTTGTTCGGCAACCGGATCTCTTTGGGCTGTTAGCCATGGAAGAGAGGCCGGGTGGGTTCCGGGTGTCATCGCTCTGCCACACCGCGCCGCCAACCGCCGTTTCACTTGGGGAAACTGCCTGTCGGCCGCAGGATGCGTTGCATCGCCTGTTGTGACCCGAGGGGCAAGCCCGTCGAGCCCCGCGTTGTCGCCGCTAAAATCAAAAGAATCAAACACTTACGGCAGCAACGTGGTGAAAAGGATTATAGGGGCAGGCAATACCGCCCCTGCCACGGGGTCGGCAGCCGCCGTGAGTACGGACAAACCCGCAGTCCGGCGCGTCATCGTGGACGAAGGATCGGCCGGGCAGCGCCTGGACAACTTCCTGCTTCGCGAGCTCAAGGGCGTGCCCAAGACCCATGTCTACCGCGTCATCCGCGCGGGAGAAGTGCGGGTCAACAAGGGGCGCGCCCAGGCCGACACGCGGCTGGAGATCGGCGACGAAGTCCGCATCCCGCCGGTGCGGGTGCCCGAGAGAGCCGAAGCGCCCGCCGCACCCGCGCGCGAATTCCCCATCGTCTTCGAGGACGAGCACCTGCTCGTCATCGACAAGCCGGCCGGCGTCGCCGTGCATGGCGGCTCGGGCGTGAGCTACGGCGTCATCGAGGCCCTGCGCCGCTCGCGGCCGACCGCCAAGTTCCTGGAACTGGTGCATCGCCTGGACAAGGAAACCTCGGGCCTGCTGATGATCGCGAAGAAGCGCAGCGCCTTGGTCCATCTGCAGGACCAGTTGCGGGAGCGCGAGACCGGCAAGACCTACGCAGCGCTGGTCTGGGGCGACTGGCCGGCCAAGCTCAAGGTCATCGACGTGCCGCTGGTGAAGTTCGTCGGCAGCGACGGTGAGCGCTGGGTCAGGCCGGGCAAGGAAGGCGAAGAGGAGGCCAAGCGCTCCATCAGCCTGGTCAAGGTGATGCAGAAGACGCCGCGCTTCAGCCTGCTGGACGTGACCATCAAGACCGGCCGCACCCACCAGATCCGCGTGCACCTGCAGCAGGCGGGCCACTCGATCGTCGGCGACCCCAAATACGGTGATTTCGAGAAGAACCGTGAGCTGGCGCGTGGCGCGGCGAAGTTTGATCGCATGTTCCTGCATGCAAGGCGGCTGCAGTTCCAGCATCCGGCGACCGGGGAGGCGGTGACCTGCGAGGCGCCGCTGCCGGTCGATTGTCAGCATCTGGTGGCGGGGGGCGTATGAAGCTTTGGCGGGCGATCGAGAAGGTGGGTCGGGTGATCTGCGTCGTCGCGGCCGCGCTGGGAGGCTCGGCCGCCTGCGCTTATTCGATCTCGCCCCCGGCCGCCATTGCCCTGCAGTTCGAAGCCCGCACGGACCGCCTGACGCGCGAAGGGCTGCTTGCCCTGGACGAACTGGCCGTGCTTGCCGGGCAGTGCTCGGCCGAAGCACTGGCCGTGCACGTGTTGCCGGCCGCAGGCGTCGAGAGGTCAATGACCGAGCGCCGGATCGCGGTCGTCCAGAAGCGGTTGGATCGCCTCGGATTGAAGCTGACGGTGGAAATGAAACCCCTGCGCCATGAGAACACGGCGCGCCCGCGGCACCGCGGCATGCTGCTGGCCGACGTGGGCGCTGACGACGATGTCTGGTGTGACCTGCGAGAGGGATCGCAGGCCTTCACATGGGCTGACGAGTTGGGGCGCCATGTCGAAGGTGTCGAGCCCAGGCTGCCGGCCTTCTGGCAGCGCTTGTCGGAGCAGGGCAGGTTGAGCCTGGCCCTGCCGCTGGCGACCGCGGCCCTGTGCGCCGAGTCCTCGGGCTGCACGCGCCATCCGGAGCTCTATCACTGGCTGGCCGAGAAGGCGTTGGCGACCACATCGCCCAAAGGCCAGCGCTGGTGGCTGCTCAATCTGTGGGCGCAGGCGGAGGACGCCGAAGTGGAGCGATTCCGGCGCCGCTGGGCCCTGGCGCCACTGACCCTTGAAGAGCGCGCCCGCCAGGCCCATGAGCTGGGCTCTGGTGGCCTGCCTTGGGCCGTGATCGAGCAGCGCCTGCTGCAGCCCGGCTTGATGATGCAGTTTGGCGGGCAGCCGATGATCGCCGGCGGGCCGGGGCCGCATTGGCTGCTGAGCGCGGCTTCCAGACGCGGCGAGCTGGATTCCTTTGATCGACTCATCGATGCGGCCGGCCCGGCGAAGACCTGCTTCGTCGCAGACGCCTTCCAGAGAGCCGCGGCACTGGAGGACGAGTTCGAAGGCCTGAGGCCCCATTTCGAGAACTGGTCTCGTGGCATTGCCACGCCCTATTCGCCGCCGCAGGCATTCGACGCCTGCAATCCCCTGGAGCAGGTCCTGGTGGGGGCCTTTTGCGAGAAGGTGCCGGAAGACGGTGGAATTGCGGACCGCTACCAGGTGATCTGGGGCGCTCTCCAGCAAGCGGGCATCACCAAGGACATGGCCGCCGTCCAGTCGCTGTTCGTGCCGGGCCAGGAGGTGCGTGCCTGGCAATGCAAGCTGGAACCTGAACCGGGTTCGGCATCGCGCTTCCGACCGGTCGCCAAGCCCTGAGACCCGCCAGACCGACGCCGCCACCGCCGACAATCTCTCCATGACCTCCCGCCCCCAACGCTTCGACCTGATCGCCTTCGACTGGGATGGCACGCTGTTCGATTCCACCGCGCTGATCGCCCGCTGCATCCAGCGTGCCGCCGTCGACATCGGCCTGCCGGAACCCGACTTCGACAACTGCCGTTACGTCATCGGCCTGGGCCTGCGCGATGCGCTGGAGCATGCGGTGCCCGGGCTGGCGGAGGATCGCTATCCGGAACTCGGCCTGCGCTATCGCCACCACTATCTCGCCTCGGAGCATGAGCTGGCACTGTTCGACGGCACGCTGCAGATGCTGGAGGCGCTGAAGGCCCGCCACCACTGGCTGGCCGTGGCCACCGGCAAGAACCGCGTGGGCCTGGACCGGGTGCTGGCCTCCAGCGAACTGGGCCATCTGTTCGACAGCAGCCGCACCGCCGACGAAACGCGCTCCAAGCCGCATCCGCAGATGCTCAACGAGCTGATGCGCGAGTTCGGCACCGAGCCCGAGCGCATGCTGATGATCGGCGACACCACGCACGACCTGCAGCTGGCCATGAACGCCGGCGTGCCTTGCGTGGCCGTCAGCTTCGGCGCGCACGACCACGAGACCTTCGCCGAGTTCAAGCCGCTCTTCGTCGCCCACTCGACGCGCGAGCTGCACGACTGGCTGATCGCCAATGCCTGAACCCGAGATCGCACCTCTGCAACGCCTTTGTGCTTCCGCCGAATTGGAAGAGCGCGGCAAGGCGGTCAGCTTCGACGTCATCCAGTGGCGCGAGCATGTACGTGCTTTCGCACTGCGCTTCGACGGCCAGGCCGTGGCCTATCTGAATCGCTGCGCCCATGTGCCCACCGAGATGGACTGGCAGGAAGGCGAATTCCTCGACCACGACAAGCGCTTCATCATGTGCAGCATCCACGGTGCGGTCTACGACCCGCTGACCGGCCAATGCCTGATGGGCCCCTGCAACCGCGGCCGGCTGACCAAGATCGAGCTGACCGAGCGCGACGGTGAAGTCTTCTGGCACCCCACGCGCGACACCAAACCTGCTTTCGAAGGCTGAAGTGAAGCAGCCCCTCGCCCAGTCCTGCGGCGCTGAGCGCGCGCAAACCTGGTCGGTCCCCCGCGGGGACGGCGATGCTTGCCGGATTGACCGGCAAGCACATCGCCTTACGCGGGCCGGCTAGGAGCGGCCCGGCGCTCGGCCCGCAAATTCAGAACGGAAACGATGACATGACCTCCACCTCCGACGATTCCCTGCCGCCTCCGACGCAAGAGCCCGTGGGCGTGCCCGCGCCGCCGCCCCTCGTGGCGGCCCAGCATGAGACCGTGCTGGCCCAGCTGGCGCGCGAGTTCCTGCAGGAGAGGCGTGTCGAGAGGCGCTGGCGCACCGTGTTCCGCCTCTTCTGGCTGACGCTGGCGGCCCTGCTGGCCTACAGCCTGTGGCTGCAGGGCAAGCACGTCACGCCGACGACCGCGCCCCACACGGCCCTCGTCGAGGTGCGTGGCGAGATCGCCGCCGACACCGAGGCCAGCGCCGAGCTGCTGCTGGCCGCGCTGAAGGATGCCTTCAAGGACGACGCGGCCCGGGCCGTTGTGCTGCGCATCAACTCGCCTGGCGGCAGCCCCGTGCAGGCCGGCATCGTCTACGACGAGATCCTGCGGCTGAAGAAGCAGTACGACAAGCCGGTCTATGCCGTCGTCGAGGAGATCTGCGCCTCCGGGGCCTACTACATCGCCGCGGCGGCCGACGAGATCTATGTCGACAAGGCCTCGGTGGTCGGCTCCATCGGCGTGCTGATGGACGGCTTCGGCTTCACCGGCCTGATGGACAAGGTCGGCGTCGAGCGCCGCCTGCTGACCGCCGGCGAGAACAAGGGCATGCTGGATCCGTTCAGCCCGCTGACGGCCAAGCAGCGCGGCTATGCGCAGGCCATGCTCGACCAGATCCACCAGCAGTTCATCGCCGTCGTGCGCGAAGGCCGCGGCAAGCGCCTGAAGGAAACGCCGGAGATCTTCTCGGGCCTGTTCTGGAATGGCGAGCAGGCCGTCAAGCTGGGCCTGGCTGACCGCTTCGGCAATCTCGACTACGTCGCCCGCGAGGTCGTCAAGGCCGAGGACGTCATCGACTACACGCCGCGCGACAACGTCGCGGAGCGCCTGGCCAAGCGCTTCGGCGCCGCCATGGGCGCCGGCGCCGTGAAAGCGCTGAGGGAGATGGCGCCTATCCGCTGATCAGGCGCGACGGCGGCGGGCGATGCCTGCCGCCGCGAGGCCCAGCGCCACCAGGGCCAGCGAGGCCGGCTCGGGCAGGCGCTGCAGCTGGTTGGACCGGCTGTTGGGCATGGGCGCGTCATTGACCTGCACGCTGCTGTTCCAGTCCTTCACGACGACCTGGCCGTTGATCTGGCCCCAGCCCTGGCCGACGCTGGCGTTCATCGCCAGCAGCGAGGCATTGATGCCGCCGTTGAGCATGACGCTGGCGGCTTCGGGCAGGTTGAACAGCACCTGGCCCTTGTTGAATCCGGTGTAGCCGTGGTTGCCGAAGTCGACCGCCGTGCCGTGGATGTTGATCAGCACCTGGGCGCCGTCGGCCAGCGCGTCGATCTGCATGTTCTTCAGCGCGTCGGCGGCCTGGATGTCGAAGATGGCCAGCGACAGGCCCGCGGCATTGAAGTGCAGGGTGCCCCACTGGTCCACGGCCATGCCGGTGTTGGCGCGCGAGTCCAGCGAAGACGACAGCGCGCTCAGGCGCTGGTACTCGCTCGCGAAGCCAAAGCCCTGGCCCTGGGTGACACCGCCCATGACGGTGCCCGAGGCATGGGGCGTGTAGCTGCCGCCGACGATGGCGCCGCCCCAGATGGAGCCGCTCGTGAAATCGAGGTTGCCGCCCACCGTCAAGCCGGTGCCGCCGTACAGCGCGCTGGAGCCGGTCTTGGTGTTGATCGAATACGCGCCGATGGTCGCGTTGCCGCCGACGGCCACGCGGCCTTCGACGTCGCTGCTGCCGACGTTCATGTTGCCGAAGGCCAGCAGGTTGAGGCTGGCATCCAGACCCAGGCTGATGGGGCTGGCATGGGCGGCGGTGGCGAAGCAGGCGGCGGACAGCGCGAGGCCGCGCACGGAGCGGGTGAGGGACAA
Organism: Roseateles sp. GW821-FHT09H10; assembly: GCF_059415865.1. Lineage (NCBI taxonomy): Bacteria > Pseudomonadati > Pseudomonadota > Betaproteobacteria > Burkholderiales > Sphaerotilaceae > Roseateles > Roseateles sp. GW821-FHT09H10. Next base: position 100,589 of record NZ_JBWKOB010000003.1, read on the forward strand.
CTGCATAGCCCGCCAGTCTAGGAATCGGCCCTCGAGCGCGACACGCCTCGACGCGGGGGTTGGCGAGGCCGTTCGCGACGCAGTTCACAACTTGCTGGTGCCCTGGAACGAAAAAGGCCGCAGCCCTTGCGAGCTGCGGCCTGCGCGGAGCGCTGTTGCGCTTACTGCGTCTTGGTCTCGGTCTTGGCGACGGCCTCGGCCTTGACGGCCGCATGCTTCTTGGCGTGATGCTTCACGGCCGGCTTGGCGGCGCTGGCGGCTTCGGCCGGCGCGGTGGCGGCCGGCATCGCGGCGGCGGTCGTGGTCGGAGCGGCCTTCGCGGCCGTGGTGGCAGCTGCAGGAGCGGGCGTCGCCGTCGCGGTGGTGGCCTGGGCCACCGTCGTGGCGGCCGGCGTTGCCACGGCTGCCGTGGTCGTGGCCTTGGCGGCGGCGGGGGCGGTGGTGGCAGCAGCCGGGGTCGGGTTTTGCGCCAGGGCCACGCCAGAGGCGAGCGTGATGAGGGCGGTGGCGATGGCGGTCTTCAGCGTGTTCATCTTGAGGGCTCCAGGGTGGTTTCGAATTTCGGTTCGGCTTGCGCAAGCTTGTGGCCACAACGACGCCTCGAATCGCCGCGTTGACCCGGTTGCAAAGCCTTACACCGGCAGAATCGGCCCTCATGAACACCGCCACCCACTTCGACTGGAGCGCCGGCTATCCCAGCCGCCGCAGCCCGCTGTTCGCACGCAATATCGTGTCGACCTCGCATCCGCTGGCCGCGCAGGCCGGGCTGCGCATGCTGCAGGCGGGCGGGAATGCGGTCGATGCCGCCATCGCGGCCGCGGCCTGCATGACCCTGCTCGAGCCCTGCAGCAACGGCCTGGGCTCGGATGCCTTCTGCATCCTGTGGGACGGCCAGCAGCTGCACGGCCTCAACGCCTCAGGGCCGGCACCTGCGGCCTGGACGCCGGAGTTCTTCGGGGGTCAGGTCATGCCCAAGCGCGGCTGGGGCGCTGTCACCGTGCCCGGCGCCGTGGGTGGCTGGGTGGCGCTGAGCGAGCGCTTCGGCAAGCTGCCGTTCGCGGACCTGATGCAGCCGGCCATCGAGATCGCCGAGCGCGGCTACGCGGTGCCGCCCATCGTGAGCGCGAAGTGGGCCATGGCCGCGGCATTGAGCGAGATCACGTCGCAGCCCGGTTTCGCGCAGGCCTTCCTGCCCAAGGGGCGGGCGCCCGAGGTCGGCGAGCTGTTCCGCTTTGCCGATGCGGCGCGAAGCCTCAAGCTGATCGCCGAGACCAAGGGCGAAGCCTTTTACCGCGGCGAGATCGCAGCGGCCCTGGCCCGTTTCGCGCGCGAGACCGGCGGTGCGCTGACCGCGGCCGATCTGGCGGCCTACCGGCCCGAATGGGTCACGCCGCTGGCCAAGGACTTTGCCGGCCATACGCTGCACGAGATCCCGCCCAATGGCCAGGGCATCGCGGCGCAGATGGCGCTTGGCCTGCTCGAGCATTGCAACGTGACGGCCCACGCCGTCGACAGCCCCGAGGCTCAGCACCTGATGATCGAGGCGATGAAGCTGGCCTTCGCCGACGTCTATCGCTATGTGGCCGAACCCGGTGCGATGCAGGTCAGCGCAGCCCAGCTGCTTGACCCCGGCTATCTCGCTGCGCGCGCCAGCCTCATCGATCCCAGCCGCGCCCAGAGTTTCGGCGCTGGCAACCCCGTCAAGGGCGGCACCATCTACCTGAGCGCCGCCGACGAGTCGGGAATGATGGTCAGCTTCATCCAGAGCAACTACATGGGCTTCGGCTCGGGCGTCGTGCTGCCGGGCTATGGCATCAGCCTGCAGAACCGCGGCCACGGCTTCACGCTGGAGGCCGGCCATGCCAACCAGGTGGCGCCGGGCAAGCGGCCCTTCCACACCATCATCCCGGCATTCCTGACCCGGGACGGCGTGCCCGTCATGAGCTTCGGGGTCATGGGCGGCAACATGCAGCCCCAGGGCCATATGCAGACCCTGGTGCGCATGCTCTGCTACGGCCAGAACCCGCAAGCGGCCTGCGATGCGCCGCGCTGGCGCTTCAACGAGGGGCTGTCCATCAACATCGAGCCCCACATGCCCACGGCGACCATCGAGGCCCTGCGCGCGCGCGGCCACGAGATCGGCGACATCCACGACAGCTACCAGGACTTCGGCGCCGGCCAGTTCATCTGGCGCATGGGCGATCCGGGCGTGGAAGGCTATGTGGCCGCCAGCGACCCGCGCCGCGATGGCGCTGCCGTGGGCTGGTGAGGATGCAAGCGCTGCGGCTCAATCCGGGCGACGACCTGCGCGGCGCGCTGGAGGCGGGCGGCCGTACCGGCTTCGTCGTGGCCGGCATCGGCAGCCTGTCTCGCGCCGAGCTGCGCCTCGCGGGTGATGCGGGCCCGACCCACCTCGAAGGCCCGCTCGAGATCCTGACCCTGAGCGGCAGCCTGACGCCGGCCGGCGCTCATCTGCACGCCAGCCTGTCTGATGCATCGGGCCGCGTGCTGGGCGGCCATATCTGCGCCGGTTGCGAGGTGCTCACGACGGCCGAGCTGCTGATCGCGCCGCTGCCGGCCGGCAGCCTCACCCGGACCTTCGATGCGGCCACCGGCTACACCGAGCTGCGCATCCTCAATCCATGACCGCCGGCACGCGACGCCGCCGGGCTGCGCTGCTAGGATGCAACGCATGACCAAGCTCCTCGACCTCGACTGACCGCGCCCTTCGGCGTGTCCTGTGTCCGCGTGGGCGATGCCCGCGTGTCGAGCGATCCTGAGTAGAGCCAAACCATGTGGTCTCGTCTGATCCAATATTTCACCCTCGCGCCCGGCGACCTGCTGCGTGATGCGGTCTATCGGCGGCTGTGGTCGTCCATCCTCATCTCGTCCCTCGGTGGCCAGATCACCATGCTGGCCCTGCCGTTGACAGCGGCCGTGCTGCTGAATGCCAGCCCGACGCAGATGGGCCTGCTGCAGGCGATGGAGATCCTGCCCTTCGTGCTGTTCTCGCTGCCGGCCGGCGTGCTGCTGGACCGCTGCGCCAAGCTGCCCGTCTACATCTGGGGCGAGAGCCTGCTCGCCGTGGCGGTCGCCACGGTGCCGGTGGCGGCCTGGCTGGAGGTGCTCGGCATGGGCTGGCTCTATGTCGTCGGCTTCGTGCTTGGCTGCGTCTACACGGTGGCCGGCAGCGCCGCGCAGATCGTGCTGACCCAGGTCGTGCCGCGCGAGCGCCTGGTCGAGGCGCATGCCAAGAACGCGCTGGCCTCCTCGGGCGCCGAAGTCGCAGGGCCGGGGCTGGCGGGCGCGCTGATCAAGATGCTGGGAGCGCCGCTGGCCCTGGCCGTGGACGCGCTGCTGCTGCTGGTCTCGGCCGCTATCCTGCGCGGCATCCAGGTCAAGGAGACGCTGGCCGAGCGCAGCGGCAAGGACTTCTGGACCGAGCTGAAGGCCGGCCTGCAGTTCGTGCGCGAGCGTCGCCTGCTGGTCAGCCTGGCCATGGCCACCGGCGGCTGGCAGCTCTTCCATAACGCGGCCCTGGTGGTGCAGATCCTGTTCGCGACGCGCGAGCTGCAGCTGAGCCCGCAGGCCGTGGGCCTGTCCTATATCTGGCTGGGGGCGGGCACGGTGCTGGCCAGCATCTTCGGCCACCGCATCAGCCGAAGCATCGGCCCCGGGCCCTGCCTGGTGCTGGGCTATGGCGCCTGCGGCGTCGGCTGGCTGCAACTGGCCCTGGCGCCGGCGGGTCATCTTGGCGTGATCAGCTTCGGGCTGATGCTGTTCGCCTTCGGCTTCGGCGCCGTGCTGATCTTCATCAACTTCCTGTCGCTGCGCCAGGCCGTCACGCCCGCGCCCATGCTGGGCCGCATGACCAGCACCATGCGCTGGCTCATCCTGCTGCCAGCCGGCCCGGGCGCCCTGATAGGCGGCGGGCTGGGCGAGTACATGGGCCTGCGTTCGGCCCTGGCCTTCTCCGGCGTGGGCGCCTGCGTGCTGGCGGTGCTGGCCTGGCGCCATCCCGTCATCCGCGGCGTGCGCGAACTGCCCAAACCCGTCGAGGTGGTGACGGCATGAGCACGTCGCTGGATCCGCTGCTGATCGACATCCCCGAGCGCCTGGACGGCGAGCACACCGTGCTGCTCGCGCCGCGGGCGGGCGTCGGCGCGGAGATGGCGGTCGTCATCACGCAGTCCATCTCGCATCTGCGGCCGTGGATGCCCTGGGCGAAGGAAGCACCGACGGCCGAAAGCTCGGAACTGGTCGTGCGCCGCATGCAGGCCGACTTCATCACGCGACGTGACCTGTGCTTCCAGATTTATGCCCGCAAGCCCGATGGCAGCGCCGGGCGGATGCTCGGCGGCACGGGCCTGCACCGCATCGACTGGGCCGTGCGACGCTTCGAGATCGGCTACTGGATTCGCCCCGAGGCGATGGGGCAGGGGCATGTCAGCGCGTCGGTGCGCCTGCTGACCGCGCTGGCCTTCGAACGCCTGGGTGCACGCCGCGTGGAAATCCGCTGCGACCCGCGCAACGTGAAGAGCTGCGCTGTGGCCGAGCGCTGCGGCTTCGTCCATGAAGGAACCCTGCGCTGCGACATGCTGGGCGTGGACGGAACGCCGCGGGACACCAGCATCTATGGCAAGGTGGCCTGATCTCCAAGTCGCAGCGACGCGGCCCGCGGCGATCAGACCTGCGTCATGCCGCCGTCGGCGAACAGTTCGACGCCGTTGACGAAGCTGCTGTCGTCAGAGGCGAGAAACGCCGCGGCCTTGGCGATCTCGTCGGTCGTGCCGACGCGGCCCAGGGGAATCGTCTGCGCCTGCATCTCGATGAACGCGGTGAGCTGATCTCCCTTCAGTCCCAGCAGTTCATAGGCCGGCGTCGGGACCACGCCGGGGCTGAGGACGTTCACGCGGATGCCTGCTTCCTTCAGGTCCAGCATCCAGCTTCGCGCGAGGTTGCGCACGGCTGCCTTGCTGGCGCTGTAGATGCTGAAACCCGGCGTGCCCTTGATCGAGGTGGTCGAGGCGTTCAGGACGATGGTGGCTCCCTTGGGCATCAGCGGCAGCGCCTTCTGCACCGTGAACACCAGGCCGCGCACATTGGTGGCGAAGATACTGTCGAAGTGCTCCTCCGTGATCTGACCCAGCGGCGCGACCTGGCCGCCACCGGCGTTGGCGAACAGCACATCGAGCCGGCCCTTGTCCTTCTGGATCGTGGCGTAGAGGCGATCGAGGTCGCTGAGGTTGGACACGTCGCTGCGCACGCCGGTCACGTTGTGGCCGATTTCCCGGACGGCCGCGTCGAGTTGCTCCTGCCGGCGGCCGGTGATGAAGACGTAGGCGCCTTCGGCAACGAAGCGCTTCGCGGTCGACAGGCCGATGCCGCTGGTGCCGCCGGTCACGAGGGCGATCTTGTCGGTGAGTCTGGATGTCATGGGATTGCCTTGCCTGTTGGTTGAAGAGGAACGCAGTTTGGGAGCGCAGCCGCCTCGCACAAAGATGGCAACCGGAACATGTTTATTAGCCATTTGCTAATAATGGTTTGATGGACCAGATCACCGCCATGCGCGTGTTTGCACGCGTTGTCGAAGCAGGCACCTTCACGCGCGCCGCCGATCAGTTGCAGATGCCCAAGCCCAGCGTGACCAAGCTGGTCCAGCAGCTGGAGAAGCATCTGAAGGTCAAGCTGCTGCATCGGACGACGCGGCGCGTGACGGTCACGCCCGAGGGGGCGGCCTACTACGAGCGCACGGCGCGCGTGTTGACCGAACTGGACGACATCGAATCGGACCTGACGCAGGAGCGCAGCAATCCCAGGGGCTGCGTGCGCATCGACGTCGGATCGGTGGTGGCCAATCTGATCCTGATGCCGCAGCTGCCCGTGTTCTACGAACGCTATCCGCAGGTTCAGCTCGCCCTCGGTGTCAGTGACAGGCCGGTCGATCTGGTGGGCGAAGCGGTCGATTGCGTGATCCGCGGCGGCACGATGAACGACCAGTCCCTGGTGGCACGCCGCATTGCGCAGATGGCCTTCACCACGGTCGCCGCGCCGGCCTATCTGAAGCGGCACGGCACCCCCCGCACGCCACAGGATCTGCTGGATGGCGGGCATGTCATGGCCAGCTACTTTTCAGCCGGGACCGGCAGGATCGTGCCGGCGCCCTATGTGCGCGGCACGGAGCGCTTCGAGATTGCCGGCCAGGGGCGGATCTCGGTCAACGAGAGCACCGCGCACCTGAATGCCGCCCTGACCGGCCTGGGGCTGGTACAGACCTTCGGCCCCATCGTGCAGCCCCACATCGACAGCGGCGCGCTGGTGGAGGTGCTGGCTGACTGGGCACCGCCCCCCATGCCTTTCTATGTGGCTTACCCACCGAACCGCCACCTCAGTGCCAAGCTGAGGGTCTTCGTGGATTGGGTGGTTCAGGTTTTCGAGCCGTACAACGTCGAGCGTTGAGGGATCTACCTGCTGGCAGGCCCCAGCCGGTCAACCGCATCCGTGATGATGCCGTCGATGCCCTCCGCGATGAGGCGCTTGGCGATGTCCGCATCGTTCACCGTGTAGACCAGCGCTCGCCAGCCTTTGGCGTGCAGGCGCTCGATCAGCGCGCGGTCCATCAGCCGGTAGTTGGTGATCACGGCGACGACGTCCAGGGCCTCGGCGGCTTCGAACCAGCCGTCCCAGAGCTTGTCCAGCAGCAGTCCGCGGGGCAGGGTGGGCTCGGCGTCGCGCGCCGCGGCCAGGGCCTCGGGCTTGAAGCTGCTCAGCAGCGGCGGCAGTGCGCCCGCCCACAAGCGAGCCGCCTCGCGCGCCACGGCCGCGCCGGTGCGCGCCTCCTCGCCCGGGCAGGGCTTGATCTCGATATTGATGGCGCAGCCATTGGCCTGGCAGAAGGCGGCGATCTGCGCCAGCCGGGGCAGGGGCTCGGCCACGAAGGGCGGGCTGTGCCAGGCGCCGGCGTCCAGGCGAGCCAGCTCGGCCCAGTCCTGGTCGGCCGGCGAGCCCTGGCCGCTGCTGGTGCGGTCCAGCGTGTCGTCGTGCAGCAGAAAGCATTCGCCGTCGCGGCTCAGTTTCAGATCGCACTCGTAGGCGCGAAAGCCGTGCTGCAGGCCCAGGCGGAAGGCCGCCAGCGTGTTCTCCGGCGCCAGCTTGCCCGCGCCGCGATGGGCGATCCACAGCGGGTAGAGCCAGGGCGTGTTCACAGCCTCTGCCCCGTCTTGGCGTCGAAGCGGTGCAGATGCAGGGGATTGAAGGCCAGGTGCAGGAACTCGCCCGGCTGGGGCGGAGGCAGGGTGGCGTCCAGGCGCAGCGTGAAGGGCGTGGCGCTGCCCAGCTTGCCGTAGACGAGTCGCTCGGCACCCAGCATCTCGATCATTTCGACACGCAGCGGCCAGCCGCGGTCGGCCAGCTGGGCATGCTCGGGGCGCAAGCCCAGTGTGAGGTCGCCTTCAACACCCGGCGGCACGTCCAGCGCTGCGCCTTCGATGTGGAACTGCCCGCCGTGCTGGCGGCCGGGTAGCAGATTCATGGCCGGCGAGCCGATGAAGCTGGCGACGAAGGTGGAGGCGGGCTGGCCGTAGACCTCTTCTGGGGTGCCCATCTGCTCGATGCGGCCGCCGTTCATGACGATGATGCGCTGGGCCAGGGTCATGGCCTCGACCTGGTCGTGGGTGACGAAGAGCGAGGTGACGCCCAGCTCGCGGTGCAGCTTCTGGATCTCCAGGCGCGTCTGCACGCGCAGCTTGGCGTCCAGGTTGGACAGGGGCTCGTCGAACAGGAAGACCTGCGGGTCGCGCACGATGGCGCGGCCCATGGCGACGCGTTGGCGCTGGCCGCCGGACAGTTCGCGCGGCTTGCGCTCCAACAGATGGCCCAGCTCCAGGATCTTGGCGGCACGCTGCACGCGCTCGTCGATCTGGGCCTTGGGCATCTTGCGAAGCTTCAGGCCATAGGCCATGTTCTCGGCCACGCTCATGTGCGGGTAGAGGGCGTAGTTCTGGAACACCATGGCGATGTCGCGGTCGGCCGGCTCCACGTCGTTGACCAGGCGGGCGCCTATGGCGATCTCGCCTTCGCTGACCTCTTCCAGCCCGGCCACCATGCGCAGCAGCGTGGACTTGCCGCAGCCCGAGGGCCCGACGATGACGACGAACTCGCCGTCCTTGACCTCGGCATCGACGCCGTGAATCACCTGCACGGCCTTGGGGCCGTGGCCGTAGCGCTTGACCAGCTTTCTGATGGAGATGCTTGCCATTATTTTTCTGTGTCCACGAGACCTTTGACAAACCACCGCTGCATCAGGATCACGACCAGCGCGGGCGGAATCATGGCCAGCAGCGCCGTCGCCATGACGAGATTCCAGTCGTTGGCCGCCTCGCCGCCACTGATCATGCGTTTGATGCCGATGACGACGGGGTACATGGACTCGTCGGTGGTCACCAGCAGCGGCCAGAGGTATTGGTTCCAGCCGTAGATGAACTGGATGACGAAGAGGGCGGCGATGCTGGTGGTGGACAGCGGCAGCAGCACGTCCTTGAAGAAGCGCAGCGGCGAGGCGCCGTCGATGCGCGAGGCTTCCACGAGTTCGTCGGGCACGGTCAGGAAGAACTGCCGGAACAAAAAGGTGGCCGTGGCGGAAGCAATCAGCGGCACGGTCAGGCCGGCATAGCTGTTGAGCATCTGCAGATCGGCCACCACCTGGTAGGTCGGGCCGATGCGCACCTCCACCGGCAGCATCAGCGTCACGAAGATGGCCCAGAAGAACAGCTGGCGCATTGGGAAGCGAAAGTAGACGATGGCAAAAGCCGACAGCAGCGAGATGGCGATCTTGCCGACGGCGATGACCATGGCGGTCACGAAGCTCACCCACATCATGCGGGCCACCGGTGCGCTGGAACCCGCGCCGGTGCCGCCGCCCAGGGCCGTGGCCATGTTGTCGATCAGATGCCCGCCGGGCACGAGCGGCATGGGCGCGTGGACGATGTCCTGGGCCGTGTGGGTGGCGGCGACGAAGGTGACGTAGAGCGGGAAGGCCACGACGGCCACGCCGAGCAGCAGGATGGCGTGGGCCAGCCAGTCGAGAAGGGGGCGGCGCTCGACCATCAGTAGTTCACTTTCTTCTCGACGAAGCGGAACTGCAGCACCGTCAGGCTGATGACGATGACCATCAGCACCACGCTCTGGGCTGCCGAGCCGCCCAGGTCCAGGGCCTTGAAACCGTCGTGATAGACCTTGTAGACCAGGATGGCCGTCTCCTTGCCCGGGCCGCCCTGGGTGGCGGCGTCGACGATGCCGAAGGTGTCGAAGAAGGCGTAGACGATGTTGATGACCAGCAGGAAGAAGCTGGTGGGCGACAGCAGCGGGAAGGTCACGTCCCAGAAGCGCCGCCAGGGGCTGGCGCCGTCGATGGCCGCGGCTTCGATCAGCGAGCGCGGGATGGACTGCAGCCCGGCCAGGAAGAACAGGAAGTTGTAGGAGATCTGCTTCCACACGGCGGCCATGACGATGAGCGTCATGGCGTGGTCGGCATTGAGCAGGTGGTTCCAGTCCAGCCCCACGGCCCGCAGGCCGTAGGCCACGATGCCGATGGACGGCGCGAACATGAAGAGCCACAGCACGCCGGCGATGGCCGGGGCCACGGCATAGGGCCAGATCAGCAGGGTCTTGTAGACGCCGGCGCCGCGCACGACGCGATTCGCCATGACCGCCAGCAGCAGCGAGATGGACAGGCCCAGCACCGCGACGAGGATGGAGAACAGGGCGGTGGTCTTGAAGGCCGCGAGGTAACTCGCATCGGCCCACAGGGCCTGGAAATTGGCCAGACCCACCCATTCGGTCGACAGGCCGAAGGCGTCCTGCTGCTGCAGCGACTGCAGCAGGGCCTGGGCCGCCGGCCAGAAGAAGAACACGGCGATGACGGCCGCCTGCGGCGCCAGCAGCAGCCAGGGCAGCCAGCGGGAGCGGAAGACGACGCGTTTTTCCTGGGCCACTTCAGCGACTCCTGCCTTTCGGGCCGAGCGCCGGGCCGCTCCCAAGCCGGCCCGTCATGGCGATGTGCTTGCCGGTCAATCCGGCAAGCATCGCCGTCCCCGCGGGGGACCGGCCAAGGTCGTCCTTGGACGAGGGGCTCATAGCTTCGCGGTTCTCTGGAACTTCTCGAGCTGCTCGTTCCCGCGCTGGACCGCCGCATCGATCCCTTCCTTGGCGGTCTTCTTGCCGGCCCAGATCAGCTCGAATTCCTCGTCCACGATGGTGCGGATCTGCGGGTGGTTGCCCAGGCGCACACCGCGCGACTTGTCAGTCGTCTTGCGGATCATCTGGTTGACGGCCACGTCGCTGCCCGGGTTGGCCTTGTAGAAGCCGCCGGCCTCGGTGGTGGTGAAGGCGGCCTTGGTGGCGGGCAGGTAGCCGGTGCGCTTGTGGCTTTCAGACGCGACATCGGCCCGCGCCAGGTATTCGAAGAACTTGGCCACGCCCTTGTATTCGGCCGGCTTCTTGCCTGCCATCACCCACAGGCTGGCGCCGCCGATGACGGTGTTTTGCGGTGCGCCGGGCACGTCGGGGTAGTAGGGCAGAGCGGTGATGCCGAAGGCGAACTTGGCGTTCTTCTTGATGTCGCCGTAGATGCTGGACGAGGCCGTCGTCATGGCGCATTCACCCGAGACGAAGGTGGCGTCGGACGCATTGCCGCGGCCCTTGTAGACGAACAGGCCCTGCTTGGCCATGTTGGCCAGGTTCTCGATGTGGCGCAGGTGCAGGGGCGTGTTGAAGGCCAGCCGCGCGTCCAGGCCGCCGAAGCCGTTGTTCTTGGTGGCGAACTCGACGTTGTGCCAGGCCGAGAAGCTTTCCAGCTGGGTCCAGCTCATCCAGGAGGTGGTGAGCGGGCATTTGCTGCCATTGGCCTTGAGCTTGGCGGCCGCCGAGGCCACCTCGGGCCAGCTGGTGGGCGGCTTGTCGACGCCGGCCGCCTTCAGCGCGTCGCGGTTGAAGAAGAAGACGGTGGTGGAGCTGTTGAAGGGAAAGCTCAGCATCTGGCCGCTGGGGGCCGTGTAGTAGCTGGCCACGGCCGGCACATAGGCGCCGGGCTCGAAGGGGATGCCGGCCTCTTTCATGATGTCGGCGGCCGGCTTGATGGCCGCCTTGCTGGCCATCATGGTGGCCGTGCCGACCTCGAAGACCTGCAGGATGTGGGGGGCGTTGCCGGCCCGGAAGGCCGCGATGGCCGCCGGCATGGACTCGTCGTAGCTGCCCTTGAAGGTGGGGATGACCTTGTAGTCCTTCTGGCTGGCGTTGAAGTCCTTGGCCAGGTCGTTGACCCATTCGCCCCGCGCCCCGCCCATGGCGTGCCACCACTGGATCTCGACCTGGGCCTGGGCCGAGCCGGCCAGCCCCAGAGCTGCAATGAACGTCACGACCGGGGCAAACGACTTCATCGGGGTGTCTCCTTGAGGGTATTTGCGGGCCAGCATAGCGCCGTTGATGAGGTGCGAATGGCGGGCAAACACGGTGGCTCCCTAGGGGGAAGCCCCCCTCGGTTACGATCCCATTCCCTGCCGCGAGGGGCCGTGGCCACAAGCCGGGCGTCCCCGCCCGCCCTGCTGCCGACCCGAGCCGCTGCCCGTCCGAACCAGCCTGCCAAGGCTTCTTTCCCGGTCAAGCCGGTTGCCATGAACGCTCCGCATCCCCTGATGCCCACCGCCGATGCCTCGAATTCGGCGGACGAGAGCGCAGCCCCCCGGTTGCGTGAGATTCCGTACAACTACACGTCGTTCTCCGACCGCGAGATCGTCATCCGCCTGCTGGGCTCCCGGGCCTGGGAGCTGCTGGACCAGCTGCGGCTGGAGCGCCGCACGGGCCGGTCCGCGCGCATGTTGTACGAGGTGCTGGGCGACATCTGGGTGGTGCAGCGCAACCCCTATCTGCAGGACGACCTGCTGGACAACCCCAAGCGCCGCGCCCTGCTGATCGAGGCCCTGCACCATCGCCTGGGCGAGGTGCAGAAGCGCCGCGACCCGGCCGGTGACGCCCAGCGCGACGCCGCCGTCGGCGAGCTGCTGCTGGCCGCGCGTGCTGCGGTTGCCGAATTCGGCAAGTTCTTCGACAGCGTCGGCACGCTGCGCAAACGTGCCGCCAAGACGCTGGGCCGCCAGACGGCCAAGGACAACATCAAGTTCGACGGCCTGTCGCGCGTCTCCCATGTGACGGATGCGACCGACTGGCGCGTGGAGTACCCCTTCGTCGTGCTGACGCCCGATACCGAGGCCGAGATGGCCGGCCTGGTGGCCGCCTGCTTCGAGCTCGGCCTGACCGTCATCCCGCGCGGCGGCGGCACCGGCTACACGGGCGGTGCGATCCCGCTGGTGTGGAACAGCGCCGTCATCAACACCGAGAAGCTCGAGGCCCTGCGCGGCGTCGAGATGCTGAAGCTGCCAGGCCTGGACCGCGAGGTGCCGACCATCTTCAGCGAGGCCGGCGTCGTCACCCAGCGCGTGGCCGACATGGCCGAGGCAAATGGCTTCGTCTTCGCCGTCGATCCGACCTCGGCCGAGGCCAGCTGCATCGGCGGCAACGTCGCGATGAACGCTGGCGGCAAGAAGGCCGTGCTGTGGGGCACGGCTCTGGACAACCTGGCCAGCTGGACCATGGTGACGCCCGAGGCCAAGTGGCTGGAGGTCGTGCGCCTCAACCACAACCTCGGCAAGATCCATGACGTCGAGGTGGCCAGCTTCGAGCTGCGCTATTTCGATGCTTCCGGCAAGACGCTGGAGCGCACCGAGAGGCTGGACATCCCGGGCCGCGTCTTCCGCAAGGAGGGCCTGGGCAAGGACGTGACGGACAAGTTCCTCGCCGGCCTGCCGGGCATCCAGAAGGAAGGCTGCGACGGCCTCATCACCAGCGCACGCTGGATCGTGCACCGCATGCCGGCGCACACGCGCACCGTCTGCCTGGAGTTTTTCGGCAACCCCAAGGACTGCGTGCCCAGCATCGTCGACATCAAGGACTACATGTTCTCGATTGCCGACACCGGCGTGCTGCTGGCGGGCCTGGAGCATCTGGACGACCGCTACCTGAAGGCGGTGGGCTATGCCACCAAGAGCAAGCGCGGCGGCCTGCCCAAGATGGTGCTGGTGGGCGACATCTCCGGCGACGACGCCGATGCGGTGGCGCGCGCCACCTCGGAAGTCGTGCGCCTGGCCAATGGCCGATCGGGCGAAGGCTTCGTGGCCGTCAGTGCCGATGCGCGCAAGAAATTCTGGCTGGACCGCAAGCGCACCGCGGCCATCAGCAAGCACACCAACGCGTTCAAGGTGAACGAGGACGTGGTGATCCCCCTGCACCGCATGGGCGAGTACACGCTGGGCATCGAGCGCATCAACATCGAGCTCAGCCTGCGCAACAAGCTCGAGCTGGTGACGGCCTTGCAGGCCTTGTTCGCCACCGGCAAGCTGCCGCTGGGCAAGAGCGACGACGCCGGCGACATCCCGACCGCCGAGCTGCTGGAAGACCGCGTGCAGCAGGCCCTGGCGCTGCTGCGCGAGGTGGGCGACCTGTGGCTGCAATGGCTCAATGGCCTTGATGCCGGCTTCTTCGAGGGCCTGCAGACCCATGAGCTGCGCGCTTCGTGGAAGACGCAGATCCTCAAGCCCCTGCAGGCCCTCTTCAACGGCGCGGCCTTCGAGCCGCTGATCGCCGAGCTGAAGCGCATCCACAAGGAAGTGCTGCGCGGCCGCGTCTGGGTGGCCCTGCACATGCACGCCGGCGACGGCAATGTGCACACCAACATCCCCGTCAACAGCGACAACTACCAGATGCTGCAGACGGCCCACGAGGCCGTGGCCCGCATCATGACGCTGGCGCGCTCGCTGGATGGCGTCATCTCCGGCGAGCATGGCATCGGCATCACCAAGCTCGAGTTCCTGACCGACGACGAACTGGCCAACTTCACGGCCTACAAGAAGCGCGTCGATCCTGAGGGCCGCTTCAACAAGGGCAAGCTGCTGCGTGACGAGAGCATGCCGGCCGACCTGCGCAATGCCTACACGCCGTCCTTCGGCCTGATGGGGCATGAGTCGCTGATCATGCAGCAGAGCGACATCGGCGAGATCGCCAACTCGGTGAAGGACTGCCTGCGCTGCGGCAAGTGCAAGCCGGTCTGCGCCACGCATGTGCCGCGCGCCAACCTGCTCTATTCGCCGCGCAACAAGATCCTCGCCACCTCGCTGCTGGTCGAGGCCTTCCTGTACGAGGAGCAGACGCGCCGCGGCGTGTCCATCAAGCACTGGCAGGAATTCGAGGACGTGGCCGACCACTGCACGGTCTGCCACAAGTGCCTGTCGCCTTGCCCGGTCAAGATCGACTTCGGCGACGTGACGATGAATATGCGCAACCTGTTGCGCAAGATGGGCCAGAAGACCTGGCGCCCCGGCAACGCGGCGGCCATGTTCATGCTGAACGCGACCAACCCCGAGACCATCAAGCTGGCCCGCACGGCGATGGTGGGCATCGGTTTCAAGGCCCAGCGCTTTGCGGTGGACCTGTTCAAGCCGGCGGGCCGCAAGCAGACGAGCGCGCCGCGCGCCACCGTCGGCGCGGCGCCGATCAAGGAACAGGTCATCCACTTCATCAACAAGAAGCTGCCCGGCGGCCTGCCCAAGAAAACGGCGCGCGCGCTGCTGGACATCGAGGACAAGGACTACGTGCCCATCATCCGACCGCCGGCGACGCCGAGCGAGACGGAAGCCGTGTTCTATTTCCCCGGCTGCGGCTCGGAGCGCCTGTTCAGCCAGGTCGGCCTGGCGACCCAGGCCATGCTCTGGCATGCCGGCGTGCAGACGGTGCTGCCGCCCGGCTACCTGTGCTGCGGCTACCCGCAGCGCGGCTCGGGCCAGTTCGACAAGGCCGAGAAGATGATCACCGACAACCGGGTGCTCTTCCACCGCGTTGCCAACACGCTGAACTACCTCGACATCAAGACGGTGGTGGTCAGCTGCGGCACCTGCTACGACCAGCTGCAGGGCTACAAGTTCGAGGACATCTTTCCCGGCTGCCGCATCATCGACATCCACGAGTACCTGCTGGAGAAGGGCATCACGCTCGGCTCCAAGAACAGCTACCTGTACCACGACCCCTGCCATTCGCCGATGAAGCTGCAGGAGCCGATGAAGACGGTGAAGGCGCTGGTGGGCCCGGACGTCGTCAAGAGCGAGCGCTGCTGCGGCGAGAGCGGCACGCTGGGCGTGACGCGGCCGGACATCTCGACGCAGGTGCGCTTTCGCAAGGAAGAGGAACTGCGCAAGACCGAGACGGCGTTGCGCGAGTCGGGCAAGGTCGGCGCGAACGACAACCTGAAGATCCTGACCTCCTGCCCGAGCTGCCTGCAGGGCCTCTCCCGCTACGGCAACGACCTGCAGAACGGCCTGCTCGAGGCCGACTACATCGTCGTCGAGATGGCCAACCAGATCCTCGGCCCCAACTGGATGCCCGACTACGTGGCCAAGGCCAACAACGGCGGCATCGAGCGGGTGTTGGTGTGAGTTGCGTGCTGTGTGATGGCGACGGCGGTCTTGTTGTCGCCCGCACGCCGCAGTTCCGCGTCGTGCGCGTTGTGGACGGCGAGGAGGCGCGGCGTTTCCCGGCCTTCTATCGACTCATCTGGAACGCGCATGTCGCCGAGTTCAGCGACCTGTCGGATACGGACAGACACGCCTGCATGGACGCTGTCACCGAGATCGAGCGGGTTCTGAGGTCTTTGCTCGCGCCGACCAAGGTCAACATCGCCAGCCTGGGCAATGTCGTGCCTCATCTGCACTGGCATGTCATCGCGCGCTTCGGCTGGGACAGCCATTTCCCGGGGCCGGTCTGGGCCGCGGCGCAGCGCGATGAAGTGGTGGGCGGCGCGGCCGCGCATCTCGCGCAGCCGCTGACGGCCGTCGATGCGGCCATCGCCGCCGCCCTCACACGCTGATCAGTCGCTGATCACTCGTCGGCGAGGGCGAGCGTCACGCCGGTCTGCCTGGCCTTGGCCGTCATCGTGTCGCGGCTGGTGTGATTGGCATAGGGGTCGATGAAGTCGACGCGGAAGCGGTAGACGCCGGCCGCCTTCTGGGCATTGCCGCAGTGCAGGGCGTTCACCGCGTTGCGCACCGAGCGCTCGATCGTGTGCGAGATGCCCTTGGCCTTGACGGCCGTGATCTCGCCGCCGTCCATGACGAGCTGCACCTTCACCTGGCCGGCGCGGCGCTCGCGCACCCAGGTCGTCTGCAGCGCGTCCTGCAGCTGCTCTTCGATGTTGTTGCAGTTGGCGCGCACGTCGAAGCGCGTCGGCGCCTCGTAGACCTTGCCGCTGATCTCAACGCGCTCCAGGTCGCCGGGCTGGGCCAGCGCCGGGCCCGCGGCGAGAGTCAATGTGATGGCGCAGGCGATGCCGGCGAACAGGCTGTTTTGCAGGGGTGAGCGCTGGGCGATCGAGTAGCGGTTGGACATGACAAGCTCCTGTGGGGTTCTGCGGGAGGCGGGCGTCGCGAAATGCGTCGACCTGTCGTCAGGCTAGGCGTCAGGGCAGGGCGTCCCAAGCCGCAAGCGATGAGTTGCCGCTGGCGTGCGACGGTCCGCAGAAAACCGCGCCTGAATTGCGGGCGGGCGAAATGGCGTTTTTCAGGCCCGCATGCCATTCGTCACGACCGCTGTCATCCGTGATTGCCCGCTAGGGTTACTTACGTCACTGCGGCTGGTGACAAGGCTGGCTTCGTTGAGCGGACACACTGCGCGCCGCTTCGGATAGCGCCAGGTTGGCCACGGACGTCTTTGTTGTTGTTGTTGGGTTGAGTCCGGTCAGCGAGCTGAACACAGCGGCGCTCCTCGTGGAGATCCCACGGGCGGAGCCGGTGCGCCGTCCGCCACGGTGACTTTTCCGGAAACACCAAATGAAGTTTGCTTTTGCCAACAAAAGAACCCTGCTCGCACTGGCCTGTGGCCTGCTGACGGCAGGCGCAGGCCAGGCCGGCGTGTCCAACACGCAGGTCGACGTGGGCGTTGCCAGCCTGGCACGCTCGAGCAGCACCGACCGCCTCATCATCAGCTACCGCGACGCCTCCCAGGTCGATGCCAAGGACGCCAGCGTGCTGCGCGCCGTCGGCGTCGCCTCCAACGCCCTGGAAGCCCGCCTGAGCAACGTCAACTCGGCGCTGGCCCTGCGCGGCGCCAAGGCGCGCATCCTGCGCCAGATGGGCACCGGCCCCCACATCTACAAGCTGGACAAGGCCCTCTCGCACGGCGAGATGCAAAGCCTGGCCAACCAGCTCAAGGCGGCTGACGCGAACATCGCCTATGCGGAACCCGACCGCAAGATGTACCCCATGATGACGCCCAACGACACGAGCTACAACTCGCAGTGGGACCTGTTCGAGACGACCGGCGGCATCCGCGCCCCGGCAGCCTGGGACCTGGCCACCGGCTCCGGTGTCGTCGTCGCCGTCATCGACACGGGCATCCGTCCCCACGCCGACCTGTCGGGCCAGACCGTGGCCGGCTACGACATGATCAACGACACGGCCGTCTCCAATGACGGCTCGGCCCGCGACAGCGATCCCAGCGACCCGGGCGACTGGACGGCGGCCAACGAGTGCGGCAGCGGCGAACCCGCGAGCAACTCCAGCTGGCACGGCACCCATGTGGCCGGCACCATCGCCGCCAAGACCAACAACTCGCTGGGCATCGCCGGCATCGCCTTCAACGCCAAGATCCAGCCCGTGCGCGTGCTGGGCAAGTGCGGCGGCTACACCTCGGACATCGCCGACGGCATGGTCTGGGCTTCGGGCGGCAGCGTCTCCGGCCTGCCGGCCAACGCCACGCCTTCGCGCGTGATCAACATGTCCCTGGGCGGCGGCGGCGCCTGCGACACGACGTCGCAGAACGCCATCAACAGCGCCCGTTCGCGCGGCACCGTCGTCATCGTGGCGGCCGGCAACGAGAACCAGAACGCCAGCAACTCCAACCCGGCCAACTGCTCCGGCGTCATCACTGTCGCCGCAACGGACCGCAACGGCGCTCGCGCCTACTACTCGAACTATGGCAATGTCGTGGCGCTGGCAGCGCCCGGCGGCGACGTGCGCTCGAGCAGCAGCAACGGCATCCTGAGCACGCTGAACGCCGGCACCAAGGCGCCGGGCGCCGACAGCTACGCCTACTACCAGGGCACGTCGATGGCGACGCCCCACGTGGCCGGTGTCGCGGCGCTGATGCTGAGCGCCAAGCCCAGCGCCACGCCTGACCAGATCAAGGCCGCCCTGCAAAGCAGCGCGCGCGCCTTCCCGGGCAGCTGCTCGGGCTGCGGTTCGGGCATCCTGAACGCCCAGGCGGCCATCCAGGCCATCACGGTCACCCAGCTGCCGACCGTCAACGAGACCGAGTCCAACGGCACGATCGCCACGGCCAACACCGTGTCGGCCTCGGCCAATGTGGCGGGCTCGATCGGCTCGACCAGCGACACCGACTACTTCAAGGTGACGCTGCCGGCCGGCAAGACGCTTGCTGCAACGCTGACCGCGGCCAGCAACAGCAACGACTTCGACCTGTACATCAAGAACAGCTCGGGCACCCAGCTCGCCGCCAGCGAGAAGGCTGCCGGCCAGGTCGACAGCACGAGCTACGCCAACGGCGGCTCGGGCTCGGTCACGCTGTATGTGCAGGTGCTGCGCTACAGCGGCACCGGCGCGTACACGCTGAAGCTGCAGTGGTAAGTGGTTTGGTGGGTTAAACGGAACGGGGCTTCGGCCCCGTTTTTTTGGGGTGGTTGCTTTTGCGTAGAGCGTGCCTGCTCGCTGCATTGCCGGGAGTCCGTCCCGGCGGCCGGGTAACTTTCTTCTGCGGGGCCAGAAGAAAGTCACCAAAGAAGAGGCCCTGAACCGCACTCGAGCAGCACGCTGCCATCAACGGCGCGCGAAAACGTCCACCGTCATTCCGACGAGAAGCGAGCCGCTGCGCTCTCGCGTCTGACTTGGCATCAGCAGCGCTCATCGCTGCATCGCACCTGTTAACGCGCGGCTGCACGCCGTGCTCACGAGCAAAGACCAATGCAGCGTCGCTCGGGCGACGCGGCTGTTCGGTATTCCTTGATGAGCCCGGCGTGCAGCCGGCGTCAACCGGCTTGAAGGGGCGATGGATGGTGCTCGTCACAAGTGGTAGGCGAGAGCGCAGCGGCTCGCTTCGGGGTGCGGCCTAGTTCGAGCAACGCGAGCGCGTCATCCCGCTCGAGTGCGGATTGCATTGAGCGCTCCTCTTTTGGTGACTTTTCTCTGGCGCGTCAGAGAAAAGTTACCCGCCCTCGCCGGGCGGATTCCGGCGGCACTGCACGCGAGTCATGAGGACCTGGGCAGAGGCAACCACAAACCAAAACGGGGCCGAAGCCCCGTTTCCATTGCATCAAACCAACCCGAGATCACCAAACCGTCAGCGGATCTTTCGCCACCATCGCACTCCCCGCCTTGCAACTGAAGGCTTGCGCGAAGTAGGGCGTGTTGGCCATCGGCGTCAGCACGCGGAACTTGGCCGGTGAATGTGAGTCGGTGCGCAGCTGGTTGATCAGGAACTCGGTACGCACCTTGGTGCGCCAG
This sequence comes from Roseateles sp. GW821-FHT09H10, assembly GCF_059415865.1. Classification (NCBI taxonomy): domain Bacteria; kingdom Pseudomonadati; phylum Pseudomonadota; class Betaproteobacteria; order Burkholderiales; family Sphaerotilaceae; genus Roseateles; species Roseateles sp. GW821-FHT09H10. The sequence goes on from NZ_JBWKOB010000003.1 coordinate 120,202, forward strand.
ATCAGCGCATTGCTGATGAAGAAGCGCTGGGCCGGCGTGTAGCCGTCCACCTTCCTGTCGGCGCCGCCCGTGCGCTTGAGCGCACGCAGCAGGCCCTCGTAGGCGATGGGCATGCCCGAGATGTCGGAGATGTTCTCGCCCAGGGTCAGGCGGCCGTTGATGTTGTAGCCGGGCAGCGGCGAGATCGCGGCATAGCGGTCGGCCACCTTGTCGGCGCGGGCTTTGTAGCCGGCCGCGTCGGCGGGCGTCCACCAGTCGGTCAGCGAGCCACCAGCATCGAAGTTGCGGCCGCTGTCGTCGAAGTGGTGGGTGATCTCGTGGCCGATGACCATGCCGATGCCGCCGTAGTTGACGGCGTCGTCGGCCTTGGCGTCGAAGAAGGGCGGCTGCAGGATGCCGGCCGGGAAGGTGATCTGGTTCAGGCCGCCGGCGAAGGCGTTGACGATGTGCGGGCTGGTGCGCCAGCGGCCGCGCTCGACGGGCGAGTCCAGGTCCTTCATCTGCTGGCCGCTGTGCCACAGGGCCACCTTCAGCCAGTTGCCGGCGAAGTCATTGCCGCTCAGCTGCAGGCCCTCGTACTGCGGCCATTTCTCGGGCGCGCCGATCATGGGCTGCATCTGGGCCAGCTTCTCGATGGCCTTGGCCTTGGTGGGCGGCGTCATCCATTCCAGCTTCTCGATGCGCTCCTTCATGCTGGCGCGGATGTCCTCCACCAGTTGCGACGAGCGCTTCTGCGCCTCCGGCGAGAAGGCGCGCGCGACAAAGAGCTCGCCCAGGGCCAGGGCCACCGGCTCGGTGCCGTAGCGGCCGCCGATCAGCACGATGACCTCCTCGCTGCGTGGCGGCGGGGCCTGCAGGCCGGTGATGGCCTTGCCGCGGTACTCGAAGGCCGGCGTGGCGAAGGCCTTGGGCAGGCGCGGTGCGGCAGCGTCCAGCACGCGCAGGGCCAGGTAGCGGCGCCAGACGTCGACCGGCGCCTCGGCGGCCAGCTTGGCCACGCGGGTGGCGAACTCGGGCTGGCCGACGATGAAGCGCTGCGGCGTCTTGGCGCCGGCCGTCAGCACTGCCAGATAGGCGGCCCAGTCCAGGCCCGGTGCCGCGGCGGCCAGCTCGGCCGTGCCCATGGGGTTGTAGTTGGCGTTGGGGTCGCGCATCTTGGCGCGTTCGCGCGTCGCTTCGGCCAGCTGGGTCTCGAAGGCGAGCAGGGCGTCCAGCTCGGCCTCGCTGGCCGGGCGGCCGGCGGCGGCCAGCACGGCCTGCGCGAAGCCGCGGTAGGCGCTGGTGAGGCCGCGGGTGCGGTCGTCATTGCGGAAGTAGTCGTCGCGGTCCGGCAGCCCGAGGCCCGACTGGCCCAGGCCCAGCACATTGCGGCGCGTGTCCTTGCGGTCGGGCTGAACGCTGTAGCCCAGCGGCGCGGCGATGCCGCTGCGGTTCAGCAGGGCGAGCAGGGCCGGCAGGTCCTCGCGGCGCTGCAGGGCATTGATGCGGTTGAGCAGCGGCGTGATCGACGTGAAACCGCGCGCCTCGATGGCGGCCTCGTCCATGCCGCTGGAGAAATAGGCGGCCATCAGCTTGAGGCCGGGCGTGGTCTGCAGCGTCGGCTTGTCGGCCAGCTCCTTCAGGGCCTTGTCGAGCAGGGCGTCGTTGTTCTGGCGCAGTTGCTCGAAGCTGCCGATGCGGGCGCGGCTGGCCGGCAGCTCGGTGGCGGCCTCCCAAGGGCCGTTGACGAAGGCATAGAAGTCGTCGCAGGGCTGGGCCTCCTTGGACAAGCCGTTCAGGTCGAGGGCTTGCGCGGCGGCGGCCAGGCCGAGCAGGGTGGCTGCGGCGGCGAGGCGGTGGCGGGTGAAGGGGTGCATGACAGGGCGATGAATGGCCGTGGAAACTCAAGATTAGAGCGCCCGTCGCTGGCGCACGTCGGAAGACACAGGGCATGATTGCGGGTTTTCACTGAATATCGAGCCCCCGGCCATGCCCGTTTTCCAGCGCCTGATCCTGGCCCTCGCGACCCCTTTGCTGCTGACGACTGCAGCCATCGCCCAGCCTGTGCAGGGGCAGGGCGCCACCTTCCCCGCCAAGATCTACGACACCTGGGCACGCGCCTTCGACAAGGCCGGCGGCGGCAAAGTTGCCTACAAGGGCACTGGTTCGGGCGACGGCATCAAGCAGATCGGCGCCCGCCAGGTGGATTTCGGCGGCACCGACGCGCCGCTGCCGGCGGCCGAGCTGGCCAAGCAGAAGCTGGTGCAGATCCCCATGCTGGTGGGCGGTGTGGTGCCGGTCGTCAACCTGCCCGGCGGCGCCGCCCTGCAGCTGGACGGCGAGCTGCTGGCCGACATCTTCATGGGCCGGGTGAAGACCTGGAACGATGCCCGCATCGTGGCTCTCAACCCGGGCGCAGGCCTGCCGGCCCTGCCCATCAAGCGCGTCGTGCGCGCCGAGAAGTCGGGTACCAGCGACGGTTTCAGCCGCTATCTCGCCGGCGTTTCGGCCCCCTTCAAGGCCGAGGTGGGCGCCAGCCAGGCGCCGGCCTGGCCGGGCGAGCCGCTGAAGGCCGAGGGCAATGACGGCATGGTGCAGACCCTGCGCGCCACGCCGGGCGCCATCGCCTATGTCTCCTTCGACCGTGTGCTGCGCGACAAGCTCGCGGCCGTGAAGCTGCGCAACGCGGCCGGCAAGTTCGTGCTGCCCACCGAGGCGGGCTTCCGCGCCGCCATCCTGGAAAGCGACATGCATCGCCAGGGCGATGACCTGGCCACGCTGCTGGACCGCCCGGGCAGCGAGACCTGGCCGATCACGCTGACCAGCTTCGTGCTGGTGGACGCTGAGCCCGCCACCTCGGGCAAGGCCGCGCCGACGCTGAAATACCTGTACTGGTGTTTCATGCACGGCGATGACCTGACCCGCGGTACCGGTTTCGCGCCGCTGCCCGTCAGCGTGCAGTCGCGTCTGGCGGCGCGCTTCACGCTGGTCAGGCCCAAGGACGGCGTCGTGCCGGCCTACCTGATGCTCTGAGCGCAGGCCTACACTGGCTGCATGCCCGCTCCCACCGAGATCACCGTCCACCAGCAGTCCCGCGTGCTGGAGATCGCCTTCGACGACGGCGCGCGCTTTCGCATCCCCTTCGAGCTGATGCGCGTCTACAGCCCCTCGGCCGAGGTCATGGGCCATGGCCCGGGCCAGGAGGTGCTGCAGACCGGCAAGCGCGACGTCGTCATCACCGGCCTGGAGCCCGTCGGCCACTACGCCGTGCGGCCCGAGTTCAGCGACGGCCACAACAGCGGCCTGTTCTCCTGGGACTATCTCCATCGGCTCGGCAGCCAGCAGGACGCGCTCTGGCGCGACTACGAGGCCCGCCTGGCCGCCGCCGGCATGGGCCGCGACGACGCCATGCCCGTCAAGGGCGGCGGTTCCTGCCATTCCCATTGAGCCTATGAGCAGCACACATTTCGGATTCAGCACGGTCGACGAGAACGAGAAGGCCGGCAAGGTCAAGGGCGTCTTCGACTCGGTCGCGTCCAAGTACGACCTGATGAACGACGTCATGTCGGCCGGCCTGCACCGGGCCTGGAAGGCCTACACCGTGCAGGTCGCCAACCTGAAGCCCGGCGAGCGCGCCCTGGACATCGCCGGCGGCACCGGCGATTTGTCGCGCGCCTTCGCCCGCAAGGTGGGCGAGACCGGCGTCGTCGTGCACACCGACATCAACGAGGCCATGCTGCGCCAGGGCCGCGACCGGCTGCTGGACGAAGGCCTGATCCTGCCCACCAGCCTGGCCGACGCCGAGAAGCTGCCCTTCAAGAGCGAGAGCTTCGACCTCGTCAGCGTCGCCTTCGGCCTGCGCAACATGACGCACAAGGATCTCGCCCTGGCCGAGATGTGCCGCGTGCTCAAGCCGGGTGGCCGCCTGCTGGTGCTGGAGTTCTCCAGGATCGCCGAGCCGCTGCGCAAGCCCTACGACTGGTACTCCTTCAACATCCTGCCCAAGCTCGGCTCCCTGCTGGCCGGCGACGCCGAGAGCTACAAATACCTGGCCGAATCCATCCGCATGCACCCCGACCAGGCGACGCTGAAGGCCATGATGAAGACGGCCGGCTTCGGCCATGTGGATGTGCACAACCTCAGCGCGGGGCTCGTGGCGCTGCACGCCGGCGTCAAGTGTTGACCCCTCGCTCAGGCTCGCCCTGCTGAACGCGGGCAGCCTGATCGGTCCCCCGAGGGGACGGCGACGCTTGCCGGATCGACCGGCAAGCACATCGCCAAGCGGGCCGGCTCGGGAGCGGCCCAGCGCTCGGCCCGAATGCCCAATACCGGGCGGCGAGTGCTGCCTATCGATGACGCCGGGAGGCGTCATCCTCAATTGCGAGCGACCAACCCCCAAGAACGTGGGGGATCCGGGAACTTCCCGCTTGCAAATGCTCTAACCGCGAGCCACCCACGAACCTAGTTATGGCTTCGTGGCAGCCCCAGAAGCGACTTATCGCGCCGCTACACTCGTTCGCTCTTTGGGGCGGGTGCCCTTTCTCTGCATAACAAGGACCTTCATCAGATGGCAATCCAACAGATCAAGCACCGTGCCCCCCTGCTGCTGGCAGTCGTCGCCGCGGCCGCCCTGCTGACCGCCTGTGGCGGCGACAAGGGCGAAAAGGCATCCCAGACTGCCGCCAAGGTGAACAAGGAAGAGATCACCGTCCATCAGATCAATTTCGTGCTGCAGCGCCAGCCCGGCCTCAAGGCCGAGCAGGCCGAGGCCGCCAGCCGCCAGGTGCTGGAACGCCTGATCGACCAGGAACTCGCGGTGCAGAAGGCCCAGGAGCAGAAGCTGGACCGCGACCCGCGCGTCGTGCAGCAGATCGAGGCCGCCAAGCGCGAGATCATCGCCCGGGCCTATGCCGAACGCGTCGGCGAAAGCGTTGCCAAGCCCGGCAGCGAAGAGATCAGCAAGTACTACAACGACAAGCCGGCCCTGTTCAAGGACCGTCGCATCTACAGCCTGCAGGAACTGCAGATCGAAGCCAAGCCCGAGCAGTTCGAGACCATTCGCGCCAGGCTGGCCGCGGCCAAGAACCTGAACGAGTTCGCCGAGTACCTCAAGTCGGCCGACATCCGCTTCGCCGGCAACCAGGCCGTGCGCGCCGCCGAACAGCTGCCGCTGGCCGGCCTGGACGCCATCGCCAAGATGAAGGACGGCGATTCCATGGTCAGCCCCAGCCCCACCGGCATGACGGTGCTCTTCCTGGTCGGCTCGCGCAGCCAGCCCGTCGACGAGGCCCGCGCCAAGCCGGCCATCGAGGCCTTCCTGCTGAACCAGCGCAAGGCCGAGGTCGTGCAGAAGGATGTCAAGGCGTTGCGCGACAGCTCCAAGATCGAATACGTCGGCAAGTTCAGCCAGCCGGCCCCGGCTGGTACGCCGGCGGCCACCGCGCCTGCGCAGGTCCTGCCGGCCGCTTCCGAACCCGTCGCGCCCGCCGCGGCACCCGCTCCGGCCGCCAGTGGCCTGGATCCTGCTTCCATTTCCAAGGGCATGGGCCTGAAATGATGATGCGTATTTCCCGACTGATTCTTGGTGCCGCCCTCGGCCTGACCGCTGCGGTCGCGCAGGCCCAGACACCTGCCCCAGCCAAGGCGCCTGCCGCCGCTGCCGTGGCCGAATACAAGCTGGGCGCCGGCGACGTCGTGCGCGTCGTCGTCTACCAGAACCCCGACCTGACGCTCGAAACCCGCGTGTCGGAGACGGGTGTCATCAGCTACCCGCTGCTCGGCAATGTGCGCATCGGTGGCCTGGGTGTCAGCGCGGCCGAGAAGCTGATCGCCGACGGCCTGAAGACCGGCAACTTCGTCAAGGCGCCGCAGGTCACGCTGATCCTGATGCAGGTCAAGGGCAACCAGGCCAGCGTGCTGGGCCAGGTCAACCGCCCCGGCCGCTACCCGATCGAGACGGCCGACATGCGCATGACCGACCTGCTGGCCAATGCCGGCGGTGTCGCCAGCACCGGTGCCGAGATCCTGGTGCTCAGCGGCACCCGCGCCGGCAAGCCCTTCCGCATGGAGATCGACCTGCCCAGCGTCTTCGGCCCCAGCGCCGAGCAGGGCCGCCCGAACGACGTGCTGATCCAGAACGGCGACGTCCTCTGGGTCGACCGCGCGCCGCTGGCCTATATCTATGGTGAAGTGCAGCGTCCGGGCCCCATGCGCCTGGAGCGCGGCATGACCGTGATGCAGGCCCTCGCATCCGGCGGCGGCCTGAACCAGCGCGGCACCGAGCGCGGTATCCGCGTGCACCGCAAGTCCGCCGACGGCAAGGTGCAGGTGATCCAGCCGACCATGGACGACGCCCTAAAAGACGGCGACGTGGTGTATGTCAAAGAGAGCCTGTTCTGATCGGGGCATAGCATGACCTTCCGCCAATTCCTCGCCATTCTGGTTGCCCGCAAGAAGCTCTTCATTGCCATCCTGCTGGGGGTGCTGATCCCCGCCGTGGTGCTGAGCTTCGTGCTGCCCAAGCGCTATACCGCGATGGCCAGCGTCGTCGTGGACGTCAAGCCCGACCCGCTGTCGGCGATTGCCTACCAGTCGCTGATGACGCCTGGCGTGATCGCCACGCAGATCGACATCATGCAGAGCGACCGGGTGGCCCGCCGCGTCGTGCGCGCGCTCAAGCTGACCGAAGTGCCTCAGGTGCGCGAGCAGTGGCGCGACGACCAGAATGGTCAGGGCGACATCGAGAGCTGGCTGGTCGAGCGCCTGCAGAAGGACCTCGACGTCAAGCCCGGCCGCGAGAGCAGCGTCATCAATGTGTTCTATCGCGCGCCCGATCCGCGTTTCGCCGCGGCCCTGGCCAACGCCTTCGTGCAGGCCTATATCGAGACCTCGGTGGAACTGCGCGTCGACCCGGCCAAGCAGTACAGCAGCTTCTTCGACGTCCGCGCCAAGGAAGCCCGCGAGAACCTGGAGAAGGCGCAGAGCAAGCTGAGCGCTTTCCAGAACGAGCACGGCCTCATCATGACGGATGAGCGCCTGGACGTGGAGAACCAGCGGCTCAACGAGCTTTCCAGCCAGCTCGTGATGGTGCAGTCGCTGTCCGCGGAAGCCAACAGCCGCCAGGCCCAGGCCAATGCGGGCTCCGGCGACAAGATGCTGGAAGTCACCAGCAATCCGGTGGTCGCATCGCTGCGTGCCGACATGTCGCGCTCCGAGGCGCGCCTGCAGGAGATCAGTGCGCGCCTGGGTGACCAGAATCCTCAGGTCATCGAGCTGAAGGCAAGCATCAACGAGCAGCGCCAGCGTATCGATGCCGAGGTCAAGCGCCTCACGGCGGGTGTCGGCATCAGCGGCAACATCAGCCGCCAGCGCGAGGCCCAGCTGCGTGCCGACCTCGAGGCCCAGCGCAGCAAGGTGCTGAAGCTCAAGCAGGTGCGCGACGAAGGCGCCGTGATCACCCGCGACATCGAGAACGCCCAGCGCAACTACGACAACATCGTCCAGCGCCAGTCCGTCACCAGCATCGAGAGCCAGGCCACGTCGAGCAACGCCAGCCTGCTGACTTCCGCCACGCCGCCCATCGATCCTTCCTTCCCCAAGATCCCGCTGAACGTGGCCCTGGGCATCTTCGTCGGCGCCCTGCTGGCGGTCGGTGTCGTCATGGCCGCCGAGCTGCGCGACCGCCGGGTCCGCGACGTCGACGATGTGCGGGAACTGCTGGGCCTGCCGGTGCTCGGCGTCCTGCCCGGCCAGAAGAGCAAGCGTTCCTCCGGTGCCCTGGCTGACGGGGCCCAGCGCCATCGGCTGTTGAGCTCGTCCTCTCCCAACGCCGCCTGACGAATCGATCATGCAACACAACATGAGCAGCCATTCCGCCGAAGACATCCGTCCCACGGCACTGCACGATCGCTCCATCGGCGACATCATTGCCGAGGCCAACAACCTCACCACCGAGCAGGTGGAGCGCATCCTGGCCCACCAGAAGAGCCACGGCCTGCGTTTTGGCGAAGCCGCCGTGTCCCTCGGCCTGGCCAAGGGCGAGGACGTGCTGTGGGCGCTGAGCCAGCAGTTCCACTATCCCTACGCCGCCGGTGGCGGCCCGGCGCCCAGCGACGAGCTGGTGCTGGCTGCCAAGCCTTTCAGCGACCAGGCCGAGTCCTTCCGCGTGCTGCGCAGCCAGATCAACATGAAGCTCTATTCGGCGGATGCGCCGCGCCGGGCTCTCGCGGTGATCAGCGCCAACGAGGGCGACGGCAAGACCTTCTTCGCGGCCAATCTCGCAATCGCATTCAGCCAGCTGGGTGGCCGCACCCTGCTGGTGGATGCTGACATGCGCAGCCCGCGCCAGCACGAGATCTTCGGCCTGGCCAATGGCGCCGGCCTGTCGGGCATCCTGTCCGGCCGTTCCGAGTCGAATGTGATCCGCCCGATCCGCGACCTGCCCAGCCTGTTCGTCATGCCCGTCGGCACGCTGCCGCCGAACCCGACCGAGCTGGTCGAGCGCCCCGCCTTCGCCCTGCTGATGCGCGAGCTGTCGAACAAGTTCGACCACGTCATCGTCGACACGCCGGCTGCCATCCACGGCGCCGACTACGCGGTGATCGCCGCCCGTTGCGGCGCGGCGCTGGCCTTGGCCCGCAAGGGCACGACGCGCGTGGCGGCGTTGAAGGACCTCATCGGCGCTCTGGGCAATACGCCCACGGAGCTGGCCGGCGTGGTGATGAACGAGCACTGAAGTGCCCACCTTGAAGGTCACGATGGTTCCGGCGAGAGAGAGCCGAGAGGCACTGGTGCCCTGGCTGCTGGCAGGGGCGGGCTTGCTCGCCCTCTATGTGCCGACGCTGGTCAGCCTGTTCAGCACCATCTGGGCTTCGGACGCCCAGGGCCACGGCCCCATCGTGCTGGGCATCAGCATCTGGCTGATCTACCGCCGCTGGCCGGAGATCATGGACACCCGCCTGTCGAGCCCCAAGCCGCTCTTGGCCTGGCCGCTGCTCATCTTCGCGGGCCTGATCTACGCCGTCGGCCGGTCCCAGGGCATCTGGATCTTCGAGGTGGGGTCCGCCATCGTCGTGGTGTCGGGCCTCGTGCTGCTGCTGCGCGGGCCGGCTCATCTGCGGCTCATCGCCTTCGCCCTCTTCTTCATGCTGTTCATGATCCCGCTGCCCGGGGCCATCGTGGACGCGCTGACGCAGCCCATGAAGATGGCCGTGTCCTATGTGGCGGAGAACATCCTCCATGCCTTCGGCTACCCCATCAGCCGCAGCGGCGTCATCCTGCAGATCGGCCCCTACCAGCTGCTGGTGGCCGACGCCTGCGCCGGCCTGCACACCCTCTTCACGCTGGAGGCGCTGGGCCTGCTCTACATGAACCTGGTGCGGCACTCCTCGCTGTTCCGCAACATCGCGCTGGCCATCCTCATCGTCCCGATCAGCTTCGCTGCCAACGTCATCCGGGTCTGCGTGCTGACGCTCATCACCTTCTATTTCGGCGATGAAGCCGGCCAGGGCTTCCTGCATGGCTTCGCCGGCATGGTGCTTTTCCTCAGCGCCCTCATGCTGATCATCGCGACCGACGGCCTGCTGCGCTTTGGTGCCCGTCGGGGCGGCACTCAGGAGCGCGCATGAACGACGTGGCGGTGAATCCCGGCAACCCCATCGATCGCCAGAACCGGCGTGCCGTGCTGGCCACCCTGCTGATGGGGGCCGCGGCAGCCGCTGCGTGGAAGCTCACGCCCACCCAGCGCATGGCCACCCTGCATGGCGAGCTGAATCTGGAAGCGCAGATCCCCAAGCAGTTCGGCGACTGGCAGCTCGACACCAACGTGGTGGGCGGCGTGGTGAATCCGCAGCAGGAAGAACTGCTCAAGCAGCTCTACAGCCAGATCCTGTCCCGCACCTATGTCAACCGCAGCGGGCAGCGCGTCATGCTGTCCATCGCCTATGGCAATGACCAGCGCGACGGCCTGCAATTGCACTATCCCGAGATCTGCTATCCCGCGCAGGGCTTCCGGCTGATCAGCAACCGCAAGGTCGACCTCCGGTTGACCAGCCTCACCATTCCGGCGCGCCGCCTGGAGACCGTGCTCGGCAACCAGCGCTACGAGCCCGTCACCTACTGGACCGTCATCGGCGAGACCGCGGTGCGCGGCGGCACCGACAAGAAGCTGGCCGAGATGCGCTACGGCTTTCGCAACCTCATTCCCGATGGGCTGTTGTTCCGCGTGTCCTCCATCGACCGCGACACCGCTGCTGCCTATGCCCTGCAGGATCAGTTCGCCAGCGCGCTGCTGACCGCCGCGCCGAGCGCCGTTCGCGGCCGCATCGCGGGCGTCGACCGTATCGACTGAGCTGCCTTCCCTTTCGTCTTTCGGCCCCACCGCAATCCTGGCGCAGGCCGCTGCCGTGTTCTTGCATGTCTATCGTCCGCAACCTAGCCCTGATGGGGACCAGCACCGCCATGCGCCTCGGCTTTGGCATGCTGACCTTCGTCGTCATGGCACGCCTGCTCGGCCCGGCCCAGTTCGGCGTCGTCATGCTCTGGCTGTCGGTCGCCACCTTGCTGGCACTGCTGGCCAACTACGGGCTGACGCCCTATCTGCTGCGCGAGATCGGCGCCGCCCCTGAGCGGGCCAATGAGGTCATGGCCGAGGTGTTGTCGGCCAAGCTGCTGCTGACCCTGTTCGTCCTGGCCGTTGCCATCGCCGCCCTCCCTCTGCTCGACGGCAGCGTTCGCGCTGTCTTCCTGCTGTTGATGGGCGCCCAGCTGGCCGACGCGCTCACCGAGTTTCTCAACGTCGGCTTCAGGGCCACCAACCGCTTCGGGCACGAGACCCGCATCGCCTCGCTGGCCGTGCTGCTGCAGTTCGGCATCGTCACCCTGCTGCTCTGGTGGCAAGCCTCGCCGCTGATGGCCGCTGCCGCCTTCCTGCTGTCGCGCCTGGCCGTCCTGCTCGTGACCTGGCTGGCCCAGCGCCGCTACTTCGCCGAGCTGCGGCCGGCCCCTGTTGCGCAGGCGCTGGCACGCCTGCGCGCCACCCGCTCCTATGCCGTCGACTTCAGCCTGCAGAGCCTGCTGGGCCAGGTCGACAGCGTCGTGCTCAACCATTTCGTGGGTGCCGCGGCCGTCGGCGTCTACCAGGCCGGCATGCGGCTCTTCAACGGGGGCGCGCAAGCCGCAGGCGTGCTTGCCAACGTCTTCCTGCCGCGTGCGGCTGCCGCAGCCGAGGCGCAGGACGACGGCCGCAGCCTGCGCAAGGAGTCGGCCCGCGTGCAATGGGCCTTCGTCGGATTCGGCCTGGTCTTCGGCCTGGCGCTCTGTGGCCTGGCCGAGCCCCTGGTGCGGCTGCTCTTCGGCGCGCAGTACCTCGCATTGGTCGATGTGCTGCCTTGGTTCGGCCTCCTCTTCTTCGTGCGCTTCTTTGCCTCGTCATGGGGCGTGTTGCTCACTTCCGCGGGCGCGCAGCGCTACCGGGCCGCGATGAATGCCGTGCATTGGGCCCTCATTGGTGCGCTCAGCCTGGTCCTCGTGCCTCGCCTCGGGCTCGTCGGCTGGCTGCTCTGCCTCACCGCCGGCAACGCCCTGCTCGCCGTGGCCTATGTGTGGAGGGGGCGGCAGCTTTCCGGCGCGGGCTGGCGCCAGCCTGCGCTGGCCACGCTGGCCCTGGCCGGCTTCTTGCCTTTTCTTCAGGTGCCGCATTGAGCGCGGCCACAACCTCTTCCTCGATGTCTTCCATGTCCGCAGCCGCTTCGCTGATTCCTGATGTCGTGCAGAACGGCCTGTGCGCCGGCTGTGGCCTCTGCGAAGCCGTTGCCACGCCTGGCGTCATCCAGATGCGCATGAGCCGCGACGGCTATCTGCGGCCGCAGCAGCGCGCGCCGCTCGAGGCCGCCCAGGCGCGCATCCTGGCCGACGTCTGCCCCGGCTCGCGCATCGAGCACGCGCCCGCCGAAGGTGCAACGCCACCCGCCTATCACCCGCTGTGGGGTCCGCTGGTGGGGGTGCGCGCCGGCCATTCCCTGGACGCCGAGATCCGCCGCCAGGGTTCCTCGGGTGGTGGCATTTCCGCGGTGGCAGCCTGGCTGCTCGAAACCGGCCAGGTGGATTTCGTCGCCCAGATCGCCGTCAGCCGCGACGACCCGCTGCGCAACGACCTGCAGATCAGCACCACCCGAGCCGACGTGATCGCCGCTGCCGGCTCCCGCTACGCGCCGTCGGCGCCGCTGGCGGGCCTGCGCCAACTGCTCGAGCGGGGCCAGCGCTTCGCCTTCGTCGGCAAGCCCTGCGACGTCGCTGCCCTGCGCCAGTACGGGCGGCACGATCCGCGCGTCGGCGAGCTCGTCGTCGCCATGATCTCCTTCATGTGCGCCGGCATTCCCAGCCTCAAGGGCACGCATGAGCTGCTCGACAAGCTCGGTGCCGACCGCAACCAGCTCAGCAGCTTCCGCTACCGTGGCGACGGCTGGCCCGGCATGGCGCGCGCCGTGCAGCATGACGGCCAGGTCTTCGAGACCGACTACAACAGCTCCTGGGGCACCGTGCTGAACAGGCATCTGCAGTTCCGCTGCAAGATCTGCCCCGATGGCACCGGCGAGTTCGCCGACATCGTCTGCGCCGACGCCTGGTACGGCAAGGACGGCTATCCCGACTTTGCCGAGCGTGATGGCCGCAGCCTCATCCTGAGCCGCACGGCCCTGGGCGAGCGCCTGGTCACCCAGGCCATGGCCGCCGGCGTGCTGGCTGCCGACCCCTTGCCCGTCGACGACATCGCGCGCATGCAGCCCTACCAGGTCAACCGCAAGCAGATGGTGCTGGGCCGCGTCATCGCCACCTGGCTGGCGCGCCGGCAGGCGCCGCGCTACCGGCGCCTGGCCCTGTGGCGCAACGCCCTCCAGGCCCGCAAGATCGAATGGTTGAGAAACGCGTGGGGCACCTTGCGCCGCGCCAAAGGTGAGTCTCCCCTGTGAATCAGAACAAGTCCTCGTCGCTCCCCGCCGCTCCCGCGCGGCTCGTCACCGTCGGCCTCATGTGGCATTCGCTCGGCTCCGGCAACCTGGGTGTCGGCGCGCTGACCGAGTCCAACATCGCCATCGTGCGCGGCGTGGCCGAGGAGCTCGGGCTGCGCGTGCGCTTCGTCGTGCTCGGCACCAGCGAGGCCACCGTGCCCGAGCTGGCCGCTGAACTGGCAGCGGCCGGCCACGAGCTCCAGGTGCGCCGCATCCGCGTCTATCGCAAGGACTTCCGCGACGCCGTGCGCGGCTGCGACCTCGTGCTGGACATCGGCGAGGGCGACAGCTTCGCCGACATCTACGGCATGCAGCGCTTCCGCTTCCACTGGCTGAGCAAGAACATCGTCTGCTCGCTGGGCAAGCCCCTCATCCTGTCGCCGCAGACCATCGGGCCCTTCGACGGCACGCTGGCCCGCCTCATGGCGCGCCAGATCATGCGGCGCTGCACCCGCGTCTTCGCGCGCGACAACCTGTCCAGCGCCTACCTGCGCGAGATCGGCATGACGGGCAACGTCGACGAAGCCATCGACGTCGCCTTCCGCCTGCCTTTCGGCCGCGCCGAGCGTGCCGCGGACGGCAAGGTCCGTGTCGGCATCAACGTGTCGGGCCTGCTGTTCAACGGTGGCTACACCGGCAACAACCAGTTCGGCCTCAGCATCGACTACGCCGCCACCATGCGCGAGCTGCTGCGCCAGCTGACGGCGCGCCCCGAAGTCGAGGTGCATCTCGTCAGCCACGTCATCGAGCCCCACATGCCCGTGGAAGACGACGTGACCGCGGCCCGGCAGCTGGCGCAGGAGTTCCCCGGCGTCATCGTGGCGCCCGCGTTCACACGGCCTTCAGAGGCCAAGTCCTACATTGCCGGCATGGACTTCTTCACCGGCGCCCGCATGCACGCCTGCATCGCGGCCTTCTCCAGCGGCGTGCCGGTCGTGCCGATTGCCTACAGCCGCAAGTTCAACGGGCTGTTCGGCACCCTGGGCTATCCAGTGCTGGCGGACGGCAAGAAGATGCGCGATGCCGAGCTGGTCACCCTCGTCATGCAGAGTCTGGATCGCCGGGCCGAGATCCAGCCCCAGGTGGCCGCCGGTGTCTCCCAGGCCCTGCAGCGACTGAAGGCCTACGAGAACACCCTGAGAAATCAGTTGGGCCAATACCGATGAGCACTGCGAACAGGAGCGTCAGCATGTTCAAGCAAGGTCGATCGCCTTTGGGCTATCTCGGGCTGGCGCTGGGCATCGGCGTGGCCGGGTTCGTGCTGTTCATCATCGGTGCGATGACCGCGCTGGCGCCCGAGTTCGTGGTGCGGCTGACGCCCATCTTCCTGGTCGCCATCGTGCTGCTGTCCGCGGGCTTCGTCCGGACCACGGCCGTCAGCAGCCGGCTGGTCACCTTCTGGCTGGCGGCCATTGTCGTCACGGCCACCCTGTGGCCGTCCTATATGGCGGTGCGGGTGGGTGGGTTGCCGTCCATCGATTTGCGGAAGATTGTTTTTGGTATTTCGCTGTTGATGTTTCTTTATCTGGTGGCCGCGCGTCCGATCATCAGTCGCAATTGGAAAGAGATGTCCGTTGGCGCAAAGTGGCTGACCTGGTGTGTCGCGCTTTACGGCATGCTGAGAATCGTCACGGCGCTCGAATCTCCTGCGCCCATTGCATCGTTCTTGGCTATTGCATGGGAATGGGTGTATTACTACATGCCATTCTTTGCGGCCATATTCATCCTGCGTGGACAGGACTCACGGCAGCAGTTTGTGAAGCTGCTGTTCTGGTTGGCTCTGCTGGTTTCAATTCTGGTGGTTGCAGAGCGTGTTACCAGCGTCAATCCATTTACGCGCTTTGGACCGATCTCGGCTGATTCGGCAGATTTCCAGGCGGCCCTCAAACTTTCGCGCTTGCGGGACGGCGTGTTCCGTGCCCAAGGACCCTTCGAGCATCCGCTGATGCTGGCGGAGTTTGCCGCCATCGTCTGTGCGTTCAGCCTGAGTGAACTGCTGACAGGGCGCAAGGGGTCGGTGCGCATGCTGGCTTTCCTGGCGTTCATGGGCAGCGCCATTTCAGCGGCGCTCAGTGGCTCCAGAATTTCCTTGGTGGCCTTGGCCATCGTTGTCGGAACGGTGGGGATCGCAACGGCAGTTCGGGCGCGAGGGGAGCGCACGACAGCCACAGCGGTGAGCACGCGCGCGTTCATCCTTCTGGCTCTGGCCATTCTGTTGGTGCTGGCCATGCCAGTGCTGCAGACCCTGATGGAAGGACGGACGGCATCCGAAGCCTCCAGTTCTTCGGCTCGGCTGTTGATGTTGAAGGCGGGTCTGCCGGCGATGCTTGACGCGCCAATCTTCGGAAATGGGTATGGCCAAGTTGTGGCAATCGCCGGCGTGCAAGGTACCGGTGGCATTTTGACGGTCGACAACTATCTGCTCAGCGTGGGTGTCGACAGCGGGATTCCTGCGCTGCTTCTGTTCATCGCGATTTTCTTGATTCCGATCTGGATGGCATTCAAGAGAATTACCGCAGAGGCTGGCTCCGAGCAAACCTTTCTTATCGCCGGCATGGCGGCCTTGATGGGTTTGCTGGCAGTGCGCATGATTTTGAGTATTTCCTACAATCTGGTGTTTGCCTTCGTCATCGCTGCGATGGTGGCTGCGGCAGCTTCCGTAAAGCAGTCCCATCATGGAACACCACCCAAACGATAAGGTTGCAGCACCCGCTACCGCAATCGTCCTGCTGAATTGGAATGGCTGGCAAGACACCCTGGCTTGTCTGGAAAGCCTGGCCGGACTTGAAGGCGATGATTTCTATGTCATCGTGGTCGACAACGCCTCGAGCGATGCCTCCTGGGAGCGCTTGAATGCAGCGGCGCCGCAGGTTCAGCGGCTCGGGCTGGGGCGGGATTGGCGGCAGATGTCGCGCGCGGATTCCGAAGCGCCGGATGTGCCGCCTGCCGAGCCTCGCTCGGTCTGGCTGATCCAGGCGGGCGAGAACGGCGGCTTCGCCAAGGGCAACAACATCGGCCTGCGGCTCGCGCTGCGCCACGGTGTGCGCTTTGCCTGGGTGTTGAACAACGACACGCTGGTCCGGCCGGATTCCCTGCGCGAACTGGTCGACTGCGCGGGTCGCAATCCCAAGGCCGGCATGGTGGGCTCCGTGCTGCTGTACGCGGCGCACCCGACGACCATCCAGGCCTTCGGCGGCGCGACCTTCTATTTCGGTCGTGCCCGCGGCTCCCAGATCGGCAATGGCCAGGACATCGCCAACGCCGACTTCGCGGCCCTGCGCAGCGAAAGGCTGGACTACGTGGCCGGCGCGTCCATGCTGGTTCGCGCCGACCTGATGCGCGGCGTGGGCCTGTTCGCGGAGCACTACTTCCTGTACTTCGAGGAACTGGACTGGGCCTGGCGCGCGCGCCGCGACTGGGGGCTGGCCATTGCCGAGCGCAGCCTGGTGCTGCACAAGGAAGGTGCCTCCATCGGCACCGCGACGCTCACCAAGCGCTCGCTGCTCTCGGAGTACTACCTGGCACGGAATCTGATTCTTTTCTACACCGGGCATCGGCCCTGGCTGCTGCTGCCTGCCTTGTTGCGCAACTTGCGCGAGGCGCTGGGCATGTGCCTGCGCCGCGATGAGTCGCGGCGCATCGCCACCGTGCTGCGCGCCAGCTGGCACGGCCTTCTGGGAAAAACGGGAGCGACACATTGACGAGCCGGTCTGACAACCGAGCCGGGGAGAAGGCGCCAGGCCGGCGAATGAAGATCGAGGTCGTCAGCTTCACCGGAGATTCCGGCCTGACGGACTACGCGGTCTCGCTGGCGCGCGCCCTGGCGGCCCATCACCAGGCGAGCGTGGTGACGTCCCAGGCCTTGCCCAGCCGTTTCGAAGGCATGGGCTTCGACGTCTTCCGCATCTTCAGGCGGTCGCGCCACTACCTGCTGGACATCCCCAAGTTCCTGGCCCATGTGCTGCGCCGCCGGCCCGACTGGATCGCCCTGCAGGGGCCGCTGAAGTTCGCCTTTCTCGACGGCCTGTGGATCCGGCTGCTGCGCCTGTTCGGGCAGCGCGCGGCCATCACGGTGCACGACGTGCTGCCGCACTACCCGCGTCCGTGGAGCCGCTTCAGCTACGGCTTCTACTACCGCTCCTTCGACCGCGTCGTCACGCACTCCGACAGCGCCAGGCAGCAGCTCGCCGGGCTGGGAATTGCAGGCGAGGTGCTGGTGGTGCCGCACGGCATCTACGACGTCTTCCGGCTCACCGGCATCGGCCGCCAGGAGGCTCGCGCCAAGGTCGGCGGCCTGGCCGACGGTGACTTCGTGGTGCTCTTCTTCGGCCATCTGGAGCCGCGCAAGGGGCTGATGGAGTTCCTCGAAGCCGCCCGGCGGATGCAGCACCGCCAGGACGTGAAGTTCCTGATCGCGGGTGCCGACGCCATGTCGCGCCACGGCAAGCCGTATGCCGACGCGCTGGCGGCCGCCCGCTCGTCACCCAACGTCGTGCTTCGCGACAGCCGCATCCCCTTCGAGGAGGTGGAGAACTACTTCGCCGCCTGCAACCTGGTGGCCTTGCCCTACCTCGAGGGCACGACGAGCGGCGTGCTCAAGCTCGCGCTGGCTTTCGAGCGGCCCATGGTGGCGACGGCGGTCGGCGACTTCCCCGAGCAGGTGCCGGCCGATGCGGGCCTGCTGATCGAGCCGGGCCCGCAGCTGGTGGATGCGCTCGTCGCTGCCATCACGCGGATTCGGGAGGATGAATCGCGCTATGCCCTGGCCGTGCGCGCGGCCGGCGCCGATGCGCAATGGCCGGATATCGCCGAAAAGCTGACCCACTATTTGGCCAAGGACTGAGACATGCCGAGATTGCTTAGCGTCAACAGCTATCACTACCGACGAGGGGGCTCAGACGCCGTCTATCTCGACCACGCCGGGCTGGTGCAGGAACTGGGCTGGGAGAACGCCTATTTCTCGATGCACCACCCCAAGAACAACCCGACGCCCTGGTCGAAGTACTTCGTCGACGAGCTGGAGTTCGGCCACGAGTACTCCTTCGGCCAGAAGCTCAAGATGGCGTCCAAGGTGGTGTATTCGTTCGAGGCGCAGCGCAAGCTGCGCAGCCTGATCAACGACTTCAGGCCTGACGTCGCCCACCTGCACTGCATCTACCACCACCTGTCGCCGTCCATCCTGCCGACGCTGCACAAGGCGGGCATCCCGGTGGTGATGACCGCGCATGATCTGAAGATCGCCTGTCCGGCCTACAAGATGCTCAACGACACCGGCATCTGCGAGCGCTGCAAGGATGGCTCGGTGCTCAATGTCGTGAAGCACCGCTGCATCCGCGGCTCGTTCGGCGCGAGCGTCATCGTCGCGGCCGAAAGCGGCCTGCACCGCAGCCTCAACACCTATCAGCGCTATCTGTCGAAGGTGGTCGTGCCCAGCAAGTTCTTCATGGAGAAGTTCATCGAATGGGGCTGGCCGCGGGAGCAGTTCCGCTATGTGCCCAACTATGTGGACGTGTCGCGTTTCGAGCCGCAGTTCAGTCCCGGAAGCTACTTCCTGTACTTCGGCCGGCTGGCGCCGGAGAAGGGCGTCGGCACCTTGCTGCGTGCCGCGGCCAAGGCCGGCGTGACGCTCAAGCTCGCGGGCACGGGCCCGGAGGACGAGGCGCTGCGCAAGCTGAACGCCGAGCTGGGCGGGCAGGCCGAGTTCCTGGGCTTCCAGGGCGGGACGGCGCTGTGGGATCTGATCCGCGGCGCGCGTGCCGTCGTGCTCCCCTCCGAGTGGTACGAGAACGCGCCGATGAGCCTGCTGGAAAGCTTTGCACTCGGCAAGACCGCCATCGGCGCCCGCATCGGCGGCATCCCGGAAATG
Organism: Roseateles sp. GW821-FHT09H10; assembly: GCF_059415865.1. Lineage (NCBI taxonomy): Bacteria > Pseudomonadati > Pseudomonadota > Betaproteobacteria > Burkholderiales > Sphaerotilaceae > Roseateles > Roseateles sp. GW821-FHT09H10. The sequence continues at coordinate 139,051 of NZ_JBWKOB010000003.1, forward strand.
ATCGACGAAGGCGTCAACGGCTGGACCTTCGAGAGTGGCGATGTGGGCGGCCTGACCGACAAGCTTCAGCAGGTCGCGGCCCTGCCCGACAGCCGCCTGGAAGAGATGGGCCATGCAGCGCGCGACATCGTCGCCAGCCGCTTCAGCCGCAGCCGCTACGTCGAGGCCACCTTGTCTCTTTACGCTGAATTGGGTGTCCCCACGCCATGAAATCCAAGACTCTCCGCATCCTCGGCACGCGTGGCGTGCCCGCCGCTCACGGCGGCTTCGAAACCTTCGCCGAGCAGCTGGCGCTGTATCTCGTGGCCCGTGGCTGGCGCGTCGTCGTCTACTGCCAGGAAGAGGGCGAGGGCCCGGTCTTCGAGGACCGCTGGCAAGGCGTCGAGCGCGTGCACTTCCCCGTGAAGGGCGATGGACCCAAGAGCACCATCGTGTTCGACTGGCAGGCCACGCTGCACGCCAGCCGGCACCGCGACCTGTGCCTCACGCTGGGCTACAACACCGCCATCTTCTGCGCGCTGCTGCGCCTGAAGGGTGTGCCCAACGTCATCAACATGGACGGCATCGAGTGGTCGCGCGCGAAGTGGGGCCCGGTGGCCAAGACCTGGTTCTGGCTCAATGACTGGGCCGGCTGCTGGCTGGGCAACCACCTCGTGGCCGACCACCCGCAGATCAAGGTCCACCTCAGCTCGCGCGTGCGGCCGGACAAGATCACCACCATCGCCTACGGTGCCGACCGCGTCACCGCCATGCCCGAGGATGCCGTGCGCGCCAAGGGCCTGGAGCCGGGGCGCTATCTGACGCTGGTGGCCCGGGCCGAGCCCGAGAACTCCATCCTGGAAGTCGTGAGCGGCTTCTCGCAGCGGCCGCGCGGCATGCAGCTGGCGGTGCTGGGCAACTACAACGATGCCAATGCCTACCACCGCGCCGTCAAGGCCGCCGCCGGCCCCGAGGTGAAGTTCCTCGGCGCCATCTACGACAAGCCGGTGGTGCAGGCCCTGCGTTTCCACAGTGCCGCCTATGTGCACGGCCACCAGGTGGGCGGCACCAACCCGTCGCTTGTCGAAGCCCTGGGGGCCGGCAATGCCGTCATCGGGCACGACAACCGTTTCAACCGCTGGGTGGCCGGGGAGGGCGCGCGCTATTTCTCGACGGCCGAGGGCTTCTCTGCCCTGCTGGATGAGCTGGTGGCCGACCCCGCGAAGCTCGAGGGCATGAAGCAGGCCAGCGTGAAGCGGTTTGAGGACGGACTGACCTGGGAAAGCATCCTGGCTCAGTATGAGCAGCTGCTGCTGAAATTCACGGCCGACGCGGCTTCGCATTGAAGACCATGAAGGCGTGGATAGGTTCCCGGGCCAGTGTTCCGCTGAAGGACGTTATTCGCGGACGTGACAACAACCTGAATCTCATCAGGTTCATCGCTGCGACCATGGTCCTCGTGTCGCACAGCTTTGCCCTGTTCACCGGAGACGCTTCTACCGAGCCTTGGCGCAAGACGCTGGGCATGAGTATGGGGGGCGTTGCTGTTGATATTTTCTTCTGTGCCAGTGGATTTCTGGTTGCGGGTAGCCTGGTGGCAAGCCAAAGCGCCCGGGACTTTCTTTCCGCCCGGGCCTTGCGGATATACCCCGGCCTTTGGGTGGCTTTGTTGTTGACGGTCCTTGTCATGGGGCCAGCCGTCTCGACTTATTCGGTGGGTGACTTCTTCGGGTCGATGGAAACCTGGAAGCATCTCGCCAGAAACGCCGTCATGGTTTTTGGTGGCGCTTACCAACTTCCCGGTGTGTTCGAGCAGAACCCCTGGAAGGGTGCTGTCAACGGCTCGTTGTGGACTCTGCCGTTTGAGTTGAGGGCTTATCTGGCTCTTCTCTTCATCTGGGCTGTCTCGGTCGCACTGCGTCGGCGACTCAGTTTTTCTTTTTCGAAAACCTGTCTGGTTGCGGGACTATTGGTAGTTGTCTGGGCAGGTTGGGGTGTGATTACTGGGCAGCCGAACAAGTTCGCGGCGTTGCTTGCGGTGTTCCTGCTGGGTGCGCTGTGCAGGTTGTACGGACAGCGGATTTTGCTGAATGTATGGGCGGCGCTGGCGGTGGTCGCCGCACTGGCTGTGGCGCTTTGGTTCGACACTCGCTTCTTCGCACTGGGCTATTTGCTGGCCTTGCCGTATCTGCTGCTTTGCCTGGTTTATTTGCCGGCAGGATATTTGAGAAAGTTCAATGACGTCGGAGACTATTCGTACGGCATTTATATCTATGCATTTCCGATCCAGCAATTGCTGATGCTGGGATGGGCTGCTTCCGTGGAGCAGTTGATAGGCGCTTCCTTTGCCTTGACATTGGTGTTGGCCATCATTTCTTGGCATGCGATTGAAAAGCGCGCGCTGGCGCTGCGAGAGCGGTCGCGCAGGAACTGATTCTCAGATTTTGAAAATGGAATGGCTATGAATTCGGCAGGCCGTATCGCCTACGTTCCCGCCATTGACGGGCTGCGTGCTGTGGCGGTCTTGTCAGTGCTCTTCTTCCATCTGGGCGGCTGGCTGCCATCCGGATTCGTCGGCGTTGACGTCTTCTTTGTCATCTCTGGCTATGTGGTGGCGTCGGCGGCGAAGGATTTGCCGGCCGTCAATTTCCGCAGCTTTGTCGTGGCCTTCTATGCACGGCGATTGCTGCGCATCGCGCCCGCGCTGATCTGCTGTCTCCTCGTGACCATGATGGTCATGGCCAGCATCGTGCCGGTGGCACCCGATGGGCGTTTGACAGAAGCCAACACCAAGACGGGCCTGGCAGCCTTCTGGGGTTTCAGCAATTTCGTCCTCGCCGGCTCAAGCAATGACTACTGGTCGCCTCGAGCAGAGCTGAACCCTTTCACCCACACCTGGTCACTGGCTATCGAGGAGCAGTTCTATCTGGTGTTCCCGCTGGTCTACTTCGCCTGGTTGCGCGGCAAGCGCCGCACGGCAAGGCTCGTGCTTGTGGGTGCCATCGTTGCGTCTTTGGTGGCGGCCGCGGCACTGACCGACCGAGCGGTCTTTTCCTTCTACATGCTGCCCACCCGTTTTTGGGAGCTGGGTCTGGGGGTCGCCCTGTTCTTCTTCCGGGACAGTCTGACCGGCAGGTTAGCGGCCGCGCCCAAGGGAGTGGCAGAAGGAACAGCCGCTGCTGCATTCCTGGCGTTGATCTGGAGCCTGCTTTTTACTGACGCCGCGCATTTCCCCTGGCCCGGGGCTCTGGTGCCAGTTCTTGCTGTTGCAGCACTGATCGTTTCGATCCTGGCTCGACCAGACACTTTTGTGGCGCGGCTGCTGGCGACAAGACCGGCGGTACAGGTGGGCAAGATTTCCTACTCCCTGTACCTCTGGCACTGGCCTGTCGTCGTGTTCGGACGCTGGACATTCGGTATGGAACATCCGGCCGAGTTGGTGGCGGCCCTGCTGCTCAGTTGGGCGCTCGCCTATCTTTCGTACCGGTACGTGGAATGTCCGATTCGGTACGCGAAGTCGCTCCAGACGTACCGGCGCGGTGTCCTGGTGACGGCATCCATGGCCGTTGTCGGGCTTTCCTGTGCCGGCGCGATCGGCATCGCCATCAACCGTTTGAACATTTCACAGAGCGTCACGGCCGATCCGTTGACTTGGCGCTGGGACGGCACCTGGCCAAGCCAGCACGCCAATTGCTCGGTGACGCGCTCGAAGTCGTCGTTTGGTGCGGGCCAGCAGATGGAGTTTCTGCCTCAGGGTTGTGCGTCGAACACGCGCACCTTGTACGTGGCGGGTGACTCTCACGCAGGTGCCTACACGGCCATGCTGGACCTGTACGCGCGTGAAAGTGGCGCCAAGGTTCATCTGTATGGGAGGCCGGGCTGTGGCTTCTTCAACTTGCGCCGAAAGGTGGCTGAAGAAGCAGCGGACTGCCAGGAATTCGTCCGAGCGGTGGTGAGCGATATCCAGAAGAACGCCAAGCGCGGCGATCTCGTGTTCCTGCCGGGGCTGCGTGTCTCGAGGTATCTGGATCAATGGGCGCCTGGCAAGGCGGCGTCAACTGCAGGAGATGACGAAGCCTTGGACGCAGCCATCGTCGACGAGGCTTATGCGCAGCTGCAGCCGCTTTCTGCCGCGGGCCTGGAGGTGATCTGGGAAGGCCCCAAGCCCGTGCTCAAGGCGCCGCCTTTCCGCTGCTCCGACGGGTTCAACAAGATGAATCCCATCTGCCGTCCCGGATTGGTCGTGCCTCGGGCGGAGGCTGAGCTTCATCGCGAAGCAGCCATGCGCCGCATCCACACACTGGTCGGGCGCATGTCTGCGGCGACGGTTTGGGACCCACTGCCCCTGCTTTGCCCCAATGAGGCTTGTGGGTCCGTCGATCCGTTGCAGCCACTGCTGTTCGATGGAGACCACATCAGCGGCTTTGCCAATCGTCAGCTGGCGACCGACTTCATCCAAAGGTTCGGCGCGGCTCGCTGAGCCGTGCCGGCCGGAGCTCAGTAGGCGAAGACTGGCGGCGTGATTGCCTGCAAGGACTGATTGGTCACGGTCTTTGCCTTGAGCAGCACCGTTGAATAGCGCCAAGAACCCGTTGACTTCATGAATCGGCCGCTACCGGCGCCGGGAATGTAGGTGGCGTTCAGGTCTTTGACGCGAGCCCCGCGATAGGGGTAGTAGTCAATGCCGGCTTGAACGGTGTAGTTCGCCAGATCGCGGTCATCACGGCCGTTGGGGTTCTTCAGAACCAGTCGGTGCCTGACGGAGGCGTAGAGCGCGCTGATGTCGCCGGTGTTCGTGCTGTCGTTCCAGGGCGTGTCGGTCTGATTGAGGCCGCCATGGATGATGTTGTTGCTTGTCGGAGCGAATGCTGCGGTCGACTGAGTAACCACTTTGTAGGTCGTGGCTGTCGTGGACACGGCGATCGCGTTCAGGTCATAGGAGCCGTTCCACTCCGGGTACTTGGCCGATTGGATTTTTTTCCACACTTTGTCCTTGGTGGACAAATACCAAAGCTCGACACCCGTGACTTCGACGGCGGTGTTGGTGGCCTGGTTGCCGCCAACGCCTTCGTAGATGACGAACCAGGTCAGGATGGACTTCCAGTTCTGGTACCGAGTGCCAGGCCAGTTGCTGGGAATCGATTTGCCGTAGGGCTCGGTGTTCATCACGATCAATGGCGCGATGCCCCAACCCGTCTTCGGGGCGCCTGCCGGCTTGACTTCGTGGCCAAGGCCCATGTCGGTCGCGGCGGTCTGCAGTCGTGCCAGGCGATCCTGCACAGACGCGACGTTGGCGACCTGTCCGATCGTCACATTGCTGGTCGTTTGAGCAGACGCTGCAGGGGCTGGAGCTGGTGCTGGTGCCTGTGCCGCTGCCTGCGCGGCAGCTGCGACCACTTGGGCGCCGAGGCTCGCCTGGGCGTTTGCCACCTGTGCAGGCGTCGGGGCGGGAGCCGGTGCAGCCTTGGGTGCCGGCGCAGGCGCTGTCGCAGCCTTGGGCGTGACCACGGTTTCGCCGCCCCTGCCTGCCATCGCATGCGCGGTGGGGCCCGAAGCTGCCTCGTCGGCCGCCGCGGCTTCGGTGGCCGGGCTGGAGGCGGGCGCTGCCGCTGTTTCCGCCGCCGGGGTTTCGGCTGACGTCGGGGCGCTGGCCGGCTCGCTCGCGGCTCCGGCCGAGGCCGTCACGACCGAGGGCGTGCTGGGCGTGACGGCTTGGGAGCCCGAGGTGTCAGCGCTACCGCCGCTGCCGCCGCCGCAACCGGCGATGAGGCTGCATGACGCGATCAGGGCGGCCAACGTGGTCATCGCGGGCTCGCGGGAAGGACGGTGGGTGTTCATGAGGATCTCCCTTGTTGGGCGTGGTACTGCTGCGCCGCAACCAGCATCCGGGCATTGTGGGGCCAGCCTGCCGTAGCCGATGTGCCAGATGTCGCGCTGGCCGGTGGTGTTCCGCGCTTGAAGATGCAAGCTTCCAGCAAGACCTGAAATAGTGCTCGTTCAGCCCCGTGCGCGGCGCAGCCTGGGCAGCAATGCCAGGCCGCTGAGCATGAGCATCCATGTCCCGGGTTCGGGCACCGGCGTCATGGTGGCCCAGTTGATGAATCCCGAGCCGAGGTCGACGACATCGCCGCTCGAATCCCTGAGCTTGGTCAGCTCGAGGGTGACCACGAATGGCACGGTGAGCGCCGCGCTGGTCTCGAAGGTGAAGGTGGTTCGAGCCAGGTTGGCGTAGCTGGTGGAAATGAAGCTGCCCGCTCCACCGAGGGGATCCGCCGCCCACGAACCCTGGATGGCCGTGGGGCCGATGAAGCCGGCACTCGCGGTGCCCTGGGCGCTCAAGCGGGCAACCCAGTCAGCCACCGAGCCAGCGCCGCTGGCCACCGGTGCCGCCAGCGCGTTGTCCCACGAGAGCGTGAACTCGAAGCTGCTGAGGGCTATGGCGGGCCGGGTGCCGAAGTAGAAGGTCGTGCTCACCGTGTCGCCAGGGCTGTAGCTGGCATGGGTGAGATAGAAGGTGACCTCTTCCCAGGAAACGATGGCCTGCGCCGGTTGGGCGCCGGCCAGCGACAGGGCGGCGATGGCGGCCAGCCTGGCAGGGCTGAGGCGCTTGCGGGGTGAGGCGGGACTGCACCGCGAGACTTGCATGGCGAATCCTTTGACCCCGGACCATCCGGGCGGATTCAGTGGACGGCGTGCCGGGCGCGTCCGTCCATCCCTAAACGGCTATTTCCATGGCATATCCGCAGTGTGCCGCGGCAGGCGTGGCCTCAGGCGAACAGGGCCGGTCCTGCGCCGAAGCTGCCGAGGTTGGGCAGCACGATCTGCTGCTCGGCGGCGCTCAGGCCCATCCAGCCTGCCAGGCTGCTGGCCAACTGGGTCACGCCCGTGGTGGGCAGGAGGCGGCCGGCGCTGATGTCGGTGTCGGTGCCGAGGGCGGTGACGGGGAAGTTGCCCAGGATCTGCCGGCCCCGGACGGCGCCGCCAGCCACGAAGTGGTGGCTGCCCCAGCCGTGGTCGCTGCCGTCGCCGTTGCTCAGCAGCGTGCGGCCGAAGTCGGAGGCGGTGAACAGCGTGACGTTGTTCTGCAGGCCGAGGCTGTTCAGCGCGGACATGAAGTAGCTGATCGACTGGGCCACCTGGGCCATCTGGGCGGGCTGGTCGCGCATCTGGTTGTTGTGGGTGTCGAAGCCGCCCATCTGCACCATGAACACCTGGCGCCGCATGCCCAGCGACTGGTTGGCCGCGATCATCTGCAGCACCATGCGCAGCTGGCGGGCCAGGCTGAGCTTGTCCAGCGTGGTGTTGGCCGCGTTGACCTGCGCGATGGCGGTGGCGGGGATGGCGGGTACGTTGACGCCCGACAGCGCCGATTGCAGCGTGGCGTTGGCACTCAGGCCGCGCTGCATCACGCGGGCATATTCCATCTGCACGCGATCGCTGGATGCGGCCGCGTAGGCACGCTGCAAGGCGCTGCCGGCGGTGGAGGAGCCGAACACGCTGGAGCTGGTCATGCTGCTGGCCAGCACGGGGCCTTCCTGGCCGACCTGGTACTGGCTGACCTGGCTGCCCGCCAGGAACACGGCATTGCCGCTGGCCGATACCGCGGTGAACACGGGATGGGCGTTGGCCGACATGAGGATGTCGCCCATGCGTCCGCCCCAGCCCGACGGAGCGCCCTCGGGGGCCAGGCTCTGCCAGGTGGCGGCCTGGTCGTTGTGCGAGAACAGCTTGGCCGGGATGCCAACGCCCGCGAGGTACTCGGCCTTGGTGATGGGCCGGGCCAGCGGCCCCACATTGGCCACGATGGCGGCCTGGCCGGCTTCGTAGCAGTCGCGCAGCGGGGCCAGTTCCACCGGCATGCCGAAACTGCGGCCAGCGGCCTGGCCGGCGGCCGTGATGCCCTGCAGGCGGTTGGCCGCCCAGGCCAGTTCGCCCCGGACGCGGGCGTACTCGGCGTAGCCGGAGGCATCGATGGGCACGACCCAGTTGTGGGTGTCGCTGCCGCCGTTCATGTACAGGCACACCAGCGCCTTGTAGCCGCTGGTGGTGGCTGCATGGCTGCTGAGTGCGGCCATGCCGGCCAGGCCGGTCACGAGGGACAGGCTTTGCTGGGGAATGGCGGCGCTGGCGGCGAGGCCACCGACGGCGCGGAGAAAGCTGCGGCGCGAGGCGTCCGTGCGGATAGGTTGGGTCATCGTTGCACCAGGTATTCGGGAGAGGCCAGGGCCAGGAAGACGGCGACGCGGGCCCGGTTGATGTGGCTGGAGGCGTCGGCACCGCTCACGCTGACCATGGCTTCCATCAGGTCTTGCTTCAGGGTGCTGCTCATGCGGCCGGCATAGAGCAGCAGGTTCAGGTGTTCGATCGCGGCCGTCACCTGACCCGCGGTGACCATCTGGACCAGGGTTTGCATCTGGGCGGTCACGTCGCTCTGTGTGCCGTTCCAGCCCAGGCCATTGCCGGCCATGCGCTCGGCCAGGTTCACCCATTGCGCGGTGGTGGCTTCGCTGACGATCTGCATCGTGGGCACGGTGATGCGCTCGGCGGAGAAGACCGTGTTCGGCGGTACGTAGCCGGGGCGGAAGTAGCCGAACACCGAGCCCGCGTACAACTGGCGCTGGCCCACGGCGCCGAGATCCATGTCGACGGCGTACTGGCCGCTGGCCGAAGTGGCCTGCAGGCTGCGCATCCAGTGCGAGACACGCAGCACCGGCTCGCGCAGCAGGCCCACGCTGCTGGCCGGGGCATTGACGGCCTCGCTGTCCAGCAGGATGGCGCGGGCCACGGCGGCCAGGTCGCCGCGCGCGCCCTTGCCGTTGTTGTTGAACACCGCGGCCACGCGCGCCACGTAGGCATTGCTCGGGTGGCTGCTCACCAGGTGCTGGATGAGCTGGCGGCTGACGAACGGCCCGACGTTGGGGTGGTTGAACAGGGCGTCCAGGGCCATCTTCAGGTCGGCCTGCGCGCTGGCGCCTGCCGGCATGACGACGGCCTGCGGCTTGCCGCTGAACAGGCGCTTCTCGGCCGTCGAGTGCTGGCCCGGGTAGGCCTTCATCGGCTGGATGTCGATGCGGGTGTCGGCGGCTGCGCTGAGGTCGGGGACGGAGTAGCGGAACTTCTGCTCGGTGAGCTGGGCATCGGGGAAGGCCCAGCTCCAGCCCGTGAACACCTTGGACAGGGCCATCACGTCCGCATTGGTGTAGGTCTCGATGGGCTGCCCGTTCGCGTTGAGCTTGGGGCTGCCATCGGCGTTCAGCTCATGCAGGCCGATGGTGAACAGCTGCATGATCTCGCGGGCGAAGTTCTCGTCGGGCGCGCGACCCGAACCGGCGTCTTCGGGACGGTTGCGCATGTGCGAGAGATAGATGCCCATGGCCGGGCTGAGGGCCACCTGCTCCAGCAGGTCGCGGTAGTTGCCCAGCGCATGGCGGTTGAGCGTGTCGACGTACTGGGCGTAGGCGCGGGCGTGGTAGTAGAGGTTGGAGTCGGCCTGCGAGATCATCAGGATCTGGTGCAGTGCAAAGCCCATGCGACGGCGCAGCTGGTCCGGGCTGGTGGCTGCCGAGGTCCAGAAGCGCTGGCCCACCCAGTTGGGCGTGTAGTTGGCGCCGCCGGGACGGTAGCTGTCGCCCAGGTCGAAGCGGGACTGCACGGCGCTGACCATGTCGGCTGCGAAGGGCAGGGCCAGCTGTTCGTCGATCCAGGCGGCCTGGCCGATCTGCACCACCCGGTTCACGTCCGCGAGCGTCGGCCCGAAGCTGGCCTGCTGCAGCAGGCGCGAGGCGGCATGCTGAGCTGCGCTGACGGGCGCCGGCGCGGCCGGAACGTTGATGCGCAGGGCGCCATTGCCGTACATGCCGCCGCTGCTCGCGCTGGTTTCCGATCCGTCCAGTGCGGCCTCGCCGGAGCCGGCATCGAACACCGCATTGCTGGCAAAGGGCACCAGCGTGGTGTCGCCCGTGCGCAGGTATTGCACGAACAGGTTGCGGTCGACGCCGCCGACCGTGGCGTCGTTGGTGTAGACCAGGTCGATGCGGCTGCCCGGCAGGAGCTTGGGCACGGCAAAGCGATAGTCGGTGGGGGTGCCGCTGCGCACTTCGACGCTGCCGACGATCACGCCATCGATGCGCAGTTGCATGACGGCGCCAACGCCACCGGCGACCGTGGCGTAGGCCCGGACGGTGAGCGTGTCGGTGAGGTTGGCGGCGGGCCACGTGGCCGTCAGCACGCCGCCGGCATAGGTGGCGCCGGGGCTGGTGGGGGTGACGAAGGTGGAGCCGGCGATGGCGTAGTGGACGTTGAGCTGGCGCACGGTGCCGCCGGCGATGCCGGGGTTGCCGATGGCCACGGCGATCTTGCTGCCCGGCTTGAGGGCGGTGGTGGGCATCACGAAGTCGGTGGGCGTGGTGCTGGTGACTTCGGTGGCGCTGACGGCCACGCCGTCGACCCACAGGATCATCAGCGCGCCCACGCCGCCGGCAGGCACGGCGCTGGCGCGCACGGTGACGGTGCTGGTGATGTTGGGCTCGGGCCAGGTGCCGCGCAGCGCGCCGGCCCAGTACATGTCGCCGCTGGCGGCGAGGATGTCGACGCCGTCGAAGGCGGCGGCACCGTTGCCACGGTC
>NZ_JBWKOB010000003.1:149752-623294 GCF_059415865.1 Roseateles sp. GW821-FHT09H10
GGGCAGGGTGATGTCGGCCGGGGTGGTGGAGCGGATCTCCACGGTACCGATGACGACGCCGTCCACCAGCACGCGCGCGATGGGGCCGACATTGGCGGCCAGGCGGGCGCTGGCGCGCAGCGTCAGCGAGTCGGTCATGTTGGCGGCCGGCCAGCGGCCGCGCAGCGCGCCGTTGGCGGTGAGCAGGCTCTGGGAGGTGGCCTGGAAGTTGACGCCGTCGTAGGCGGCCAGCGCATTGCCGGCGTCGAAGAACATGGCGCCGGCGCTGGGCTGCAGCACGGTGGTGCCGGACATCAGGTAGTGCACGCGCAGGCTGCGGGTCTCGCCGTTGACGGTGCCGGCGTTGGCAAAGGCCACGTCCACGCGGCTGTCCACGGCCAGGGGCGGCGTGGCGAAGACGTGGTCGGTGGGCTCGGTGGCGGTGACCGCGGTGGAGGCGACGACGACGCCGTCCACGCGCACGATCATCTGCGGGGCGGTGCCGCCGGCGCTGGTGGCGCTGGCGCGCACGGTGAGGCGGCCGCTGAGGTTGGGGGCGGGCCAGGTGAGGCGCAGGGCGCCGCCGTTGTACAGGCCGGTGAGGCCGGCGATGACGTTCTGGCCATCCAGGGCGGCGCTGCCGTTGCCGACGTCGAAGGTGACGATGGAGGCGGTGGGCAGCACGGCGGTGTCGGCGGTGCTGATCTGCTGCACGAAGAGGTTGCGGTCCACGCCGTTGACGACGGCGTCGTTGGTGTAGACCAGATCCACCTGGCTGCCGGGCTTGATCCCAGGGGCGGCCAGGCTGTAGTCGGTGGGCTCGGTGGCGCGCACCTCCACGCTGTCGGTGACCACGCCGTCCACCCGCAGCGACACCATCGCACCCACGCCGCCAGCCAGGGCGGCATGGGCGCGCATGGTCAGCGTGTTCGGGGCGGCGACTGCCTCGCCGGCGCCGGCGACGGACAGGATCATTCGGCGCGCCGGTTCCTCGACGGCAGGCGTGGCGACGGGCTCCGCGCCCTGCGTGAGATGACTCGCGGCGACACCTGCTTCACGGTTTCCATTGCCGCCGCCGCATGCCGTCAGGGAGCCGGCGATCAGCAAGAGCGCAAATGCCGAGGAGAACGGGCGCGAAACGTGGGACAGGAGTTGCATGACGGTTGCGGCCAAAGGGGTGGACAGCCACGCCTGGCCGACCTGCCAGCGTGTGCCTCGAATTGTCTCGAACCTACCCCCTCAATTGCGGGGTTGTTCCCTGAAAGCAAAAGTAGCAAGCGTGATGCGAACCACGCGACGCCTGCATTAGGGATCCAAGGCGGTCGGATTGCACAACAAGGCCGCGCCGGCGTCCGTCCCCGATCCAGGTTTCGTCGGTACGCGCAGATGCGGTCTTTCGAGCGTCATGGCGGCTGTTGGACAATGCTTGGCTTGCAAGAAATCCACCCACTCTGCTGAGGAATCGATCGTGAAGGTATTAGTGACCGGTGCAGCCGGCTTTATCGGCATGCATGTCAGCCAGATCCTGCTGGCGCGCGGTGATCAGGTCGTGGGCCTGGACAACCTGAACGACTACTACAGCCCTCAGCTCAAGCACGACCGGCTGGCGCGCCTGCAGGGCAAGCCCGGGTTCAGCTTCGTCAAGATGGACGTGGCGGATCGCGAGGGCATGGCCAAGCTGTTCGCCGAAGAGCGCTTCGACCGCGTGGTGCACCTGGCGGCCCAGGCCGGCGTGCGCTATTCCATCGAGAACCCGCACGCCTACATCGACAGCAACATCGTCGGTTTCACCAACATCCTGGAGGGGTGCCGCCACAACGGCGTGCAGCATCTGGCCTACGCGTCCAGTTCCAGCGTCTATGGCGGCAATACGCTGATGCCCTTCTCGGAGCATCACAGCGTCGACCATCCCATCAGCCTCTACGCCGCGACGAAGAAGGCCAACGAGCTGATGGCGCACACCTATTCGCACCTTTTTGGGTTGCCGACGACGGGCCTGCGCTTCTTCACGGTCTACGGGCCCTGGGGCCGCCCCGACATGGCGCTGTTCCTGTTCACCAAGGCCATCATCGAAGGGCGGCCCATCAACGTGTTCAACCACGGCAAGATGATCCGCGACTTCACCTATGTCGACGACATCGCCGAAGGCGTGGTGCGGGTGCTGGACCGCACGGCGACGGGCGATCCGGCCTACGACCCGGTCAAGGCCGACCCGGCGCGCTCCAGTGCGCCCTACCGCGTCTTCAACATCGGCAACCATGCCCCCATTCAGCTGATGAGCTTCGTCGAGGCCATCGAGCAGGCGGTGGGCCGCGAGGCGGTGAAGAATTTCATGCCGTTGCAGGACGGCGACGTGCCGGCCACGCATGCCGATGTCGAGGAACTGGCGGCATGGACCGACTTCCGTCCGGCCATGCCGGTGCCCGAGGGCATCCAGCGCTTCGTGGCCTGGTATCGGGACTATTTCAAGGTCTGACCGGTCCCGACCGCGCTCCAAGCCGCCGCAAGGCGGCTTTTTCATGTCCGTTTTTTGAAGGAGGCGCAGTCAGCGTCCGCATCCCCGACTTCAACAAGCCTGTCACGTTCGGTCATTAAAAAGCCGTTACCGCACTGAACGAGACACGGCATGAAAGTCACCGCCATCGGCACCGGATACGTCGGCCTGGTCACGGGCGCCTGCCTGGCCGAGATGGGCAACCATGTGCTCTGCCTGGACGTGGACCCGGAGAAGATCCGCGTCCTCAACGGTGGCGAGATCCCGATCCACGAGCCAGGGCTGCTGGAGGTGGTGCGGCGCAACGTCGCCGCTGGCCGTCTGCAGTTCACGACCGACGTGGACCATGCCGTGCACCACGGCACCCTGCTGTTCGTCGGCGTCGGCACGCCGCCCGACGAGGACGGTTCGGCCGACCTTCAGTACGTCGTCGCCGCCGCCCGCTCGATCGGCCAGCGCATGACGGACTACAAGGTCATCGTCGACAAGAGCACGGTGCCGGTCGGCACCGCCGACAAGGTGCGCGCCGCGATCCAGGAAGAGCTGGAGAAGCGCGGGCGCGGCGACATGGCCTATGCCGTCGTCTCCAACCCCGAGTTCCTGAAGGAGGGCGCTGCGGTCGAGGACTTCATGAAGCCCGATCGCATCATCGTGGGCTCGGACGACGAGCAGGCCACGCTGCTGATGCGCGCCATCTATTCGCCCTTCAACCGCACGCAGGATCGCATGCTGATCATGGATGTGCGCAGCGCCGAGTTCACCAAGTACGCCGCCAACGCGATGCTGGCCACTCGCATCAGCTTCATGAACGAGCTGGCCCTGCTGGCCGAGAAAGTGGGCGCCGATATCGAGCTGGTGCGCCGCGGCATCGGCTCCGACCCGCGCATCGGCTACCAGTTCCTCTACGCAGGCGCGGGCTATGGCGGCTCCTGTTTCCCCAAGGACGTCAAGGCGCTGGTGAAGACGGCGGCCGACCTGGGGCTCCCGCTGAAGGTGCTGACCGCCGTCGAAGATGCCAACGAACGCCAGAAACGCGTGCTGGCGGACAAGGTGATCGAGCGTTTCGGCGAGGACCTGCGGGGACACCGCTTCGCCGTCTGGGGGCTGGCTTTCAAGCCGGACACCGATGACATGCGGCAGGCTCCCTCGCTTGTCGTTCTCGACGAGTTGACCCGGCGCGGCGCGATCGTGCAGGCCTACGACCCGGTGGCCATGCCCGAGGCCGCTCGCGTGCTCGGGCCGCGCGACGATGTGAGGCTGGTCAAGCGCGCCGCGGATGCGCTGCTCGACGCCGACGCGCTGCTGATCGTGACCGAGTGGAAGGAGTTCCGCACGCCGGACTTCGACGCCATCAAGACCGTGCTCAAGCAACCGGTGGTCTTCGACGGCCGCAACCTCTACGACCCCAAGCTGATGAAGACGCTGGGCATCGACTATCGCGGCATCGGCCGCGGCTGAAGTCGACGCGCGGAAACAGGAACGCCCTCCGACGAAGGGCGTTTTTCATGCCGCTGAGGGCGGCGTGTCAGTCGAAGGCCCGGGCCTCGGCCAGCAGCGGCGCGTTGACATCCTTGGCCGACAGCTGGGGCGTGATGCCGGCCAGCGGCCATTCGATGGCGATGGTCGGGTCGTCCCAGCGCACGGCGCCTTCGAACTCCGGCGCGTAGCGGCCGCTGGTCTTGTAGAGGAAGTCGGCGGTTTCGCTGACGACGACGAAGCCATGGGCGAAGCCGGGCGGGATCCAGATCTGGCGCTGGTTCTCGGCGGACAGCTCATAGCCGACCCAGCGGCCGAAATTGGGGCTGGAGCGCCGCATGTCGACGGCCACGTCGAACACCGCGCCGGACACGCAGCGCACCAGCTTGCCCTGGGCATGCGGGTTCAGCTGGTAGTGCAGGCCGCGCAGCACCCCGCGCGAGGAGCGCGAATGGTTGTCCTGCACGAAGTGGACCTCATGGCCCAGCGCCTGGTTGAAGCGCTCCTCGTTCCAGCTCTCCATGAAGAAGCCGCGGGCGTCGCCGAAGACCTTGGGCTCGATGAGCAGGACCTCGGGCAGGGCGGTGGGCGTGGCTTGCATGGTTTCAGAAGGCCTTGTCGGTCAGCAGCTTGAGGAGGTACTGGCCGTAGCCGTTCTTGGCCAGCGGCCTGGCCAGAGCCTCGACCTGGGCCGCGTCGATCCAGCCGGCGCGGAAGGCGATCTCCTCGGGGCAGGCGACCTTGAGCCCTTGGCGCTTCTCCAGCGTGGCGATGAACTGGCCGGCTTCCAGCAGGCTGTCGTGGGTGCCCGTGTCCAGCCAGGCATAGCCGCGGCCCATGATCTCGACGTTGAGCTGGCCCTGGCGCAGGTACTGCGCGTTGACGTCGGTGATCTCGAGTTCGCCGCGGGCGCTGGGCTTGATGGCCGCCGCGATGTCGCAGACCTGCTCGTCGTAGAAGTACAGGCCCGTGACGGCGTAGTTGCTCTTGGGGGCCTTGGGCTTCTCTTCGATGGAGAGGGCGCGCTGGCTGGCATCGAAATCGACGACGCCATAGCGCTCGGGGTCGGTCACGTGGTACGCGAAGACGCTGGCGCCGGTGTCACGGCCCGTGGCGCTGCTGAGCAGGCCGGCGAAGTCATGGCCGTAGAAGATGTTGTCGCCCAGCACGAGGGCGCTGGGGTTGTTGCCGACGAAGTCGCGGCCGAGGATGAAGGCCTGGGCCAGGCCATCCGGGCTGGGCTGCACGCAGTAGCTGATGTTCAGCCCCCAGCGCGAACCGTCGCCGAGCAGGGCCTCGAAGCGGGGCGTGTCCTGGGGCGTGCTGATCAGCAGGATGTCGCGGATGCCCGCCAGCATCAAGGTGCTCAGCGGGTAATAGACCATGGGCTTGTCGTAGACCGGCAGCAGCTGCTTGCTCATGGCCAGCGTGGCCGGATGCAGGCGCGTGCCGGAGCCGCCGGCGAGGATGATGCCCTTGCGGTTTTTCATCGGAGACCTCAGAAGGATTTGCTCAAAGAATTTCGTTCAGCATGCGCTCGACGCCCTGCTGCCAGTGCGGCAGGCGCAGGCCGAAACGCTGCTGCAGCTTGGCCGTGGACAGGCGCGAGTTCAGCGGGCGCGTCGCCGGCGTCGGATAGTCGCTGGTCGGGATCGGCAGGATCTGTTCCGGCGCGACCTTGACGAGGCTACCCCGCGCGCGTGCGAATTCGATGACGAAGCGCGCGTAGTCATGCCAGCTCGTCTCGCCACCGGCGACCGCGTGGTAGGTGCCGGTCAATGCCGGGTTCGCGCGGGCGGCGCGCAGCATGTGCACGGTCAGGTCGGCCAGCAGGTCGGCCCCGGTGGGAGCGCCGATCTGGTCGGCGATGACCTTGAGCTGTTCGCGCTCCGCCGCCAGGCGCAGCATGGTCTTGGCGAAGTTGCCGCCGCGGGCCGCATACACCCAGCTGGTGCGCAGGATGAGGTGCTGGCAGCCGCTGCTGCGGATGGCGTCCTCGGCCTCGGCCTTGGTGCTGCCGTAGACGCTCAGGGGGCCGATGGCGGCTTCCTCGTCGCGGGCATGGCTGCCGCTGCCGTCGAAGACATAGTCGGTCGAGTAGTGCACCAGCAGTGCATTCGTCCGCTTGGCCTCGATGGCCAGCAGCGCGGGCGTCGTCGCGTTGATCTGGCGTGCCAGCTCGGGTTCGCTCTCGGCCTTGTCGACGGCCGTGTGGGCGGCCGAGTTGACGATGACCTGGGGAGCGATGTCGCGCACCCGGGCCAGCAGGGCCTCGGGCTGCGTGAAGTCGGCACCGTCGTCATGGTCCATGGCCACGACTTCGCCGGCCACGGCCAGCGAGCGCTGCAGTTCCCAGCCGACCTGGCCGTTCTTGCCCAACAGCAGAATCTTCATGGCGTGTACTGCTTCGCGACCCAGTCCTTGTAGGCGCCGCTCTGCACGCGCGCCACCCATTCCGGATGATCCAGATACCACTGCACCGTCTTGCGGATGCCGGTCTCGAAGGTTTCGGCCGGGCGCCAGCCGAGGTCGCGTTCGATCTTGCGCGCGTCGATGGCATAGCGGCGGTCGTGGCCGGGGCGGTCCTTCACGTAGGTGATGAGGCGCTCGTAAGGGCCTTCGGCCGAGGGCTTGAGCTCGTCGAGCAGGGCGCACACCGTCTTGACGATGTCGATGTTGGCCTTCTCGTTCCAGCCGCCGATGTTGTAGGTCTCGCCGAGCTTGCCGCCGGCCAGCACGGCGCGGATGCCGCTGCAGTGGTCGGTCACGTAGAGCCAGTCACGGATCTGCTGGCCGTCGCCGTAGACGGGCAGGGGCTTGCCCGCGAGGGCGTTGACGATCATCAGCGGGATCAGCTTCTCGGGGAAGTGATAGGGCCCGTAGTTGTTGGAGCAGTTGGTCGTGACGACCGGCAGGCCATAGGTGTGGTGCCAGGCGCGCACGAGGTGGTCGCTGGCGGCCTTGCTGGCCGAGTAGGGGCTGTTGGGCTCGTAGGGATGGTCTTCCGCGAACGGCGGATCGCTGGGCTTGAGCGAGCCATAGACCTCGTCGGTCGACACATGGTGGAAGCGGAAGGCCGCCTTGGCCTCGCCTTCCAGGCCGCCCCAGTAGGCGCGCGCCGCTTCCAGCAGCGTGAAGGTGCCGTCGACATTCGTCTTCATGAAGGCGCCGGGGCCGTGGATGGAGCGGTCAACATGGCTCTCGGCCGCAAAATGGACGATAGCGCGCGGACGGTGCGTGGCCAGCAGCTGGTCGATCAGCGCGCGGTCGCAGATGTCGCCCTTGACGAAGACATGGCGGGCATCGCCATCCAGCGAGGCCAGGTTCTCGAGGTTGCCGGCGTAGGTCAACACGTCGAGGTTGACGACGGTCTCGTCGGACTGGCGCAGCCAGTCGAGCACGAAGTTGCTGCCGATGAAGCCGGCGCCGCCGGTGACGAGAATGGTCATATCAGATCCATGAGGAATGCTTGCAATTTGCGGGCCGAGCGCCGGGCCGCTCCCTAGCCGGCCCGCCTGGGGCGATGTGCTTGCGGTTCAATGCCGCAAGCATCGCCGTCCCCTCGGGGGACCGGCCAAGGTATTCATTGGACGAGGGGCTTCATGTCCTGCCATAGGTGTCTTCGAAGCGGACGATGTCGTCTTCGCCCAAATAGGAGCCGGACTGCACCTCGATGATCTCCAGCGGCACCTTGCCCGGGTTGGCCAGGCGGTGGGTCTGGCCCAGCGGGATGTAGGTGGACTGGTTCTCGGTCAGCAGGATGGTCTTGTCGCCGTTGACGATCTCGGCCGTGCCGCTGACGACGATCCAGTGCTCCGCGCGGTGGTGGTGCATCTGCAGGCTCAAGGATGCACCCGGCTTGACCATGATGCGCTTGACCTGGAAGCGCTCGCCCGAGTCGATGCTGTCGTACCAGCCCCAGGGGCGGTGCACCTTGCGGTGCAGGGCATGCTCGCCACGCTGCTCCTTGCCCAGGCGGTTGACGATCTGCTTGACCTCCTGGCTGCGCGAGCGGTCGCTCACCAGCACGGCATCGGCCGTCTCGACGACGACGATGTCGGTCAGGCCGACGACGCCGACGAGGCGGCTGGTGGCGTGCACCAGGGTGTTCTTGCTGTCGGCGATCAACGCGTCGCCGACGTAGGCATTGCCGTCGGCGTCCTTCTCGGCCACCTGCCAGACCGCCTCCCAGGCACCGAGGTCGTTCCAGCCGGCGTCCAGGGCGACCATGCGCAGCGGGATGTCGGTGCCGGGGCAGCGCTCCATGACGGCATAGTCGACGGATTCACTGGGCACGGCAGCGAACTCGGCCTTGCCCGGGCGGACGAACTTGGCGTCGGCCTTGCGCGCGCCCCAGGCGGCCTGGGTGGCGGTGGCGATGTCGGGGCGGAAGCGCTGCAGGGCCTTCATCCAGACGCTGGCGCGCAGCACGAACATGCCGCTGTTCCAGTAGTAGCCGCCCTCGGCCAGATAGCGCTGGGCGGTCTCGAGATCGGGTTTCTCGACGAACTGCGCGACTGCCAGGCCGGCGGCGTCGCCCGCCGTGCGGACGTAGCCATAGCCCGTCTCGGGGCGGTCCGGCGTGATGCCGAGGATGGCGATGGCGCCCTCAGAGGCAATGCGGATGGCGTCTTGCAACGCGGCCGTGAAGGCGGCGGCGTCGGTGACGGTCTGGTCGGCTGGCGTGACGACCAGGACGGGGTCGCCGCCGCCTTCGAGGGCGGCCAGGGCCGCCAGCGTCAGCGCGGGAGCGGTGTTGCGGCCGAGGGGCTCGAGCAGCACGCTGCTGGGTTCCAGGCGGGTTTCGCGCAGCTGGTCCAGCACCAGGAAGCGATGCTCTTCGTTGCCGACGATGCAGGGTTCGGCCAGTTCGAACTCGGGCGAGGCCAGGGCGGCCAGGCGGCGGGCGGCGAGCTGGAACAGGCTCTCGTTGCCGGACAGCACGAGGAACTGCTTGGGATAGCCGGCGCGCGACAGCGGCCAGAGGCGGGTGCCGGAGCCGCCGGCCATGATGACGGGTTGGACCTGGATCATTGTGGGGCGATGCCTGTATCAGGCTGCTTTGAATCCGTGCGGATTGTTGTGTTGCCAGCGCCAGCTGTCCTCGCACATGCGGGCCAGATCGAGTTGGGCCTCCCAGCCAAGCAACTCGCGCGCCAGCGCGGGGTCGGCCCAGCAGGCGGCCACATCGCCGGGACGGCGGGCGACGATTTCATAGGGCACGTTGCGGCCGCTGGCGGCCTCGTAGGCGCGCACCAGGTCGAGCACGCTGTAGCCCTGGCCGGTGCCCAGGTTGACGGTCAGGGAGCCGCTGTTGGCCAGCAGCCAGCGCAGCGCGGCCACATGGCCCTCGGCGAGGTCGCTGACGTGGATGTAGTCGCGCACGCCCGTGCCGTCCGGCGTCGGGTAGTCGCTGCCGAAGACGGACAGCTTGGCGCGCCGGCCCACCGCCACCTGGGCGACATAGGGCATCAGGTTGTTGGGCGTGCCGCGCGGGTCTTCGCCGATGCGGCCGCTTGCATGGGCGCCGACGGGGTTGAAGTAGCGCAGGCAGGCGGTCTGCCACGCGGGGCCAGAGGCGCCGCCTTTGGCAGCGATGGCGTCGGCCACGCCCAGGTCGTGCAGGATCTGCTCGCCCATCAGCTTGGTGGCACCGTAGGGGTTGGTCGACGACGTGGGCGCGTCTTCGCGCAGCGGCAGCTTCTCGGGGGCGCCGTAGACGGTGGCGCTGGAGCTGAAGACGATGCGCGAGCAGCCGTGGCGCTTCATGACCTCGCAGGTGTTGACTAGGCCGCCGAGGTTGTTGCGGTAGTAGGCCAGCGGCTGGCTGACCGACTCGCCGACGGCCTTGTAGGCCGCGAAATGCACGACGGCGGCCGGCCGGCTGCTGCTGAAGATCTCATCCATGGCCGCCGCATCGCAGACGTCGGCGCGTTCGAACTCTATGGGCGCCGCGGCCAGCTCGGCCAGGCGCTCCAGCACCACGGGCGAGCTGTTGGAGAAGTTGTCCACGCCGACCACGCGGTAGCCGGCCTGCTGCAGGGCGAGCCAGGTGTGCGACGCGATGTAGCCGGTCGCTCCGGTGAGCAGGACGGTGGTCATCAGTAGAAGAGGGCTTGCGTCGTGCAGCCATAGCTGCTCGCGCTGTAGGCATACAGCGCCACGCTGCTGTCGCGCGTGGCGTGGTCGTATTGGCAGCTCAGGCTGATGCCGCGGGTGAAGGCCCAGCGCAGGCCCAGGTTGTAGCTCTTGAAGTCGTCCAGGGCGTCGGGCACCGTCGCGCCCGTCGTGCTCGCCCGCGTGGCCCGGTTGCGGTTGGCCTTGGCGCTCAGGCTGATCTTGCTGGTCAGCGCATAGCCGCCGCCGAGCTGCCAGGTGGTGTAGACCCGGTTCAGGTCGGTGGCGCTGACCACGCTCTCCTGGCCCGTGTCGCGGGCGTACTGCAGATTGAACTGCAGCTTGGCCGTGGGCTGCCAGTTCCAGCCGATGGAGCCGGTGGTGCCGCTGAAGTCGCGCAGCCGGGTGTTCAGGCTGTTGTTCGACTTGCTGCGGCTGAGGCGCGTGTTCAGCGTGCTGTGGCCGCCGGTGTTCCACCTGGTCGTGAAGTCGAAATCGTCGCGCGTGTAGTCGTTGGGCGCGGAAACGACCACGAACTGCGCCGTCTGGGGATCGAAGGCCAGCCCGACGGGATATTGAGGGTTCTTGCCCTTGGTGCGCCGCGCGGCCAGCCCCAGCCTGACGTTGCCGGCCGGCGTGGCATAGAAGCCGAGGGAGCCCGTGTTCTGCCGGAAGTCGAAGCGGTCGTACTCCGAGGCGGTGAAGTCGCGGCGGCGGTGCGACCAGCCGCCTTCCAGCGAATAGCGCGTGGCCACGCCCAGGCGCACCAGGGCCTGGTATTCGTCCTCGCGCTCGATGTTCTTCTTGAGGATGGGGTCGACGCCGTTGCCGATGTTGAAGTCGGCCAGGGAACGCTCCGACTTGGCGCTCAGCACGCCCGACAGATTGCCCGCCGTCTCCCAGTTCAGCGCGCCGCGCAGCGTGTGGGAGCGGTTGTTCAGGTCACTGTTCGTGGAATAGCGGTTGTTCTGCAGCGAGGCATCCAGCGTCAGGTGCTGGCGGCCCAGCTTCTGGTCGATGCCGGCCAGCAGGCCAGCGCTGACGACGGTGTCGTCGTTGGTGGCGCTGGACTGGCGGTAGACGTTGGACACCCGTGAGGCGCCAAGCGACCCGCCGACGTAGAAAGGCGTCGTGTCGTCCGTCTGCGCCTGCGCGGCCGGGGCCGACAACAGGGCGGCCACCAGGGGCGCGAGCGGCGCCCAGCGGCGATGGCGAGAAGGATTAATAGGCATGGCGATCGAACACCACCAGCCGCACGGTGCGCAGAATGATCTGCAGATCGAGGGCCAGCGACCAGTTGCGCAGATATTCCAAATCGTATTCGACGCGTGCCACCATCTTGTCGATGGTGTCGGTTTCGCCACGCAGGCCATTGACCTGGGCCCAGCCGGTGATGCCGGGCTTGACCTTGTGGCGAACCATGTAGGCCTTGATGAGCTTGCGGTA
The DNA here is from genome assembly GCF_059415865.1 of Roseateles sp. GW821-FHT09H10. Taxonomy (NCBI): domain Bacteria; kingdom Pseudomonadati; phylum Pseudomonadota; class Betaproteobacteria; order Burkholderiales; family Sphaerotilaceae; genus Roseateles; species Roseateles sp. GW821-FHT09H10. Next base: position 161,265 of record NZ_JBWKOB010000003.1, read on the forward strand.
TTCCTCGTTGTGGGCGACCGCATGGGGGCGGGGGCCGACGATGCTCATGCGGCCCTGCAGCACGTTGACGAACTGCGGCAGTTCGTCCAGCGAGGTGCGGCGGATGAAGGCGCCGAAGCGCGTGATGCGCGGGTCGCCCTTGGTGGCCTGCTTGACGACGTTGCCGTTGTCCAGGGCGCGCATGGAGCGGAACTTGTAGACGACGATCTCCTCGCCATCCAGGCCGTTGCGCTTTTGCCTGAAGATGACCGGCCCGGGCGAGCTGAGCTTCACGCCGATGGCCAGCAGCAGCAGGATGGGCGAGATCAGGATCAGGATCAGCGTCGCCAGCACGATGTCGCTGACCCGCTTGATCAGCTGGTTGGTGCCGGTGAAGGGCGTCTCGCAGATGCCCACGACGGGCACGCCGGAGATGTCCTGCAGCCGGCCCTGGATGATGCTGATGCCGAACACGTCGGGCACGAAGAACAGCGAGGCGGTGGTGCCCTGCACCTGCTCGAGCAGCTCGACGATGCGCGGCTGGGAGCCCAGCGGCAGCGTGATGTAGACCTCGCGCACGCCCTTGTCGCGCACGAATTCGCTGAGTTGGGGCAGGGTGCCCAGCAGCGAGGCGCCGGCTTCCGGGTGCAGGCGCTCAGGGCTGCGGTCGTCGAAATAACCCAGGCAGATGACGCCCTGGGAGTCGCGCAGGGCGCGCGCCACCTTGTGGCCGAGCGGCCCCGCGCCGACGACGACGGCGGTGCGCCGGGCGCTGGGGTCGCGCGCCCGCCATTGCTGGATGCGCCGGCCCGCCTCGATGGCGCCGATCTGCACGACGGGCGTGATGCCGGCCCACCACAGCAGCACCTCGTTCTCGAAGTAATGCAGGCTGTTGGTGGCATAGCCGCACAGCAGCAGGATGCCCAGCAGCACCAGCCAGGACGACAGCACGTCGACGATGGCGCTGGCCGGGTGGTCGCTGAAGCGGTTGCGCCCCGGGAAGGTCAGGGCGAAGACCAGCAGGCACAGCGTCAGGGTCGGGCGCAGCACCGGCTCGTCGAAATGGCCGTTCACGACAAGGAAGGTCAGAACGATGATGCCGGGCTCGAGAAAGGCGGCAATCAGCGATTCGACCGACTGGGGTGCGCTGTAGAACGTCCTTTTGTAGCTGCGGTCCTCAAACATCGTGGCGGGTACTGTGATCCTCGGGAGCGGGTTTGCCCGGGGCTGGAAAACGATCAGGGATTCTCTATCAACAAATTTGACAGCCGGACCGTCCACGTCCCTTGTTCATGGTCCGCTGCCTACAATCTTGTGTATGTCTGCGTCCTGGCCCCTGCCTCCCTTGCCCTCGATCACGCCGCTGCTGATGCCGGCCCTGCAGGACCGCCTGGTTTTGCTGATCAACCATGTGCTGTCGCGGGAGCCTATCGCCGCGCAACGCCTGCGGCCCCTGGCCGGGCGGAGCCTGGTCGTTCACCTGGCGGGCTGGCCCAGCCTGTTGCCGGCGGCGCCTGATCTGATACTCGGTGTCACACCGGCGGGTCTTTTCGAACGGCTGGATGCGGCGCCGCCGGGCGCCGGCGGCCTGCGCATCGAGATCGACGCCTCCAACCCCGCCAAGCTCGCCTTGGGAGCGCTCACCGGCGAGCAGCCCAGCGTCAGCGTGCAGGGCGATGCCGCCTTTGCCGGCGAGATGCACTGGCTGATGGACAACCTGCGCTGGGACATCGAGGATGACCTGGCCGGCATCGTCGGGCCGCTACCCGCCCGCCAGCTCGCCCAGTTCGGCCGCACGCTGCGGCGGACCTTGTCGGGCGTGGCCGCGCGCATGGCTCCCGCGGGCGGCGCATGAGGTTTGTCTCCCGGCTGCTGGTCATCCTGTGGACGGTCTGGCGCTTCGGTCTCGATGACCTGGCCCTGTCGGGCCTGCGCCGCCGGCGTTTCCAGGTCCTGAGGCGGGCCACCCGGCTGGGTCGGCGCTGGCAGCAGCCGCGCGGCGTGCGTCTGCGGCTGGCCCTGGAGCATCTGGGGCCCATCTTCGTCAAGCTGGGCCAGGTGCTGTCGACGCGGCGCGACCTGTTGCCCGAGGACGTCGCGCTGGAGCTGGCCAAGCTGCAGGACCGTGTGCCGCCCTTCCCGGCGTCGCTGTCTCGCGAGATGGTGGAGCGCGCCTTCGGCCGGCCGTTGGAGGAACTGTTTGCCAGCTTCGACGCCGAGCCGGTCGCCAGTGCCAGCATCGCGCAAGTCCATTTCGCGACGCTGAAGGACGGCCGCGAGGTCGCCGTCAAGGTGCTGCGCCCCGGCATGCTGGACATCATCGACGACGACCTGTCGCTGATGCGCCAGCTGGCCGCGTGGATCGAGCGTGTCTCCGCCGACGGCCGGCGCCTGAAGCCGCGCGAGGTGGTCGCCGAGTTCGACACCTATCTGCACGATGAGCTCGACCTGGTGCGCGAGGCCGCCAATGCCGCGCAGCTGCGCCGCAACATGGAGGGGCTCGATCTGATCCTGGTGCCCGAGATGCACTGGGACCTGTGCAGCCCCGAAGTCATCGTCATGGAGCGCATGAAGGGGGTGCCGATCTCGCACCGCCCGGCGCTCGAGGCCGCCGGCATCGACATCCCCAAGCTGGCCCGCGACGGCGTGACCATCTTCTTCACCCAGGTGTTCCGCGACGGCTTCTTCCACGCCGACATGCACCCGGGCAACATCCAGGTGAGCCTCGCGCCCGAGACCTTCGGCCGCTACGTGGCCCTGGACTTCGGCATCATGGGCACGCTGACCGAGGTGGACAAGGACTACCTGGCGCAGAACTTCATCGCCTTCTTCCAGCGCGACTACAAGCGCGTGGCCGAGCTGCACATCGCCTCCGGCTGGGTGCCGCCCGAAACCCGCGTCGATGCGCTCGAGAGCGCGGTCCGGGCGGTTTGCGAGCCCCATTTCGACCGGCCGTTGAAGGACATCTCCCTGGGCCAGGTGCTGCTGCGCCTGTTCCAGACCTCGCGCCGCTTCAACGTCGAGATCCAGCCCCAGCTGGTGCTGCTGCAGAAGACGCTGCTGAATGTGGAAGGCCTGGGCCGCCAGCTCGACCCCGAGCTCGACCTCTGGGCCACGGCCAAGCCCTTCCTGGAGCGCTGGATGAACGAGCAGGTCGGCTGGCCGGCCCTGGCCAAGCAGCTGCAGAAGGAAGCGCCGCGCTTCGCCCAGCTGATCCCCGAGCTGCCGCGCCTGCTGCACGACGCACTGAAGAACCAGGCCCGCCCCGGCGGCGACGCCGACATGAGCGCGCTGGTGCGCGAGCTGCACCGCACCAACCGGCTGCTGTCCGGCCTGCTCTGGGGCGCGGCGGGCTTCGCCATCGGCGTGGCGGTGGCCTGGCTGACGGCGCGCTTCCTGGGCCTGGCCGTCTAAGTTCCTCTCCCTAGGGCGGCCGGATGGCGCCGCCTTCATAATCCGCGCGAAATTTTTCGGCCCCACCTCCGCTCATGAACACCACGCTCATCGTCTTCGTCGTGCTCTATCTGCTCGGCACGCTGGGCATCGGCGTCTGGGCCGGCACCCGGGTCAAGAACACGGCGGACTTCGCCGTCGCCGGCCGCAGCCTGCCCCTGGCCATGGTCATCACGACGACCTTCGCGACCTGGTTCGGCGCCGAGACCGTCATGGGCATTCCCGCCAAGTTCGTGCAGGGCGGCCTGGGTGCCGTCGTCGAGGACCCCTTCGGCGCCGGCCTGTGCCTGGTGCTGGTGGGTGCCTTCTTCGCCGCCAAGCTCTACCGCAAGAACCTGCTGACCATCGGCGACTTCTACCGCCAGCGCTATGGCAAGGGCGTCGAGGTGTTCTGCTCGCTGGCCATCATCCTGAGCTATCTGGGCTGGGTGGCCGCCCAGGTCACGGCCCTGGGCCTGGTCTTCAACATCCTGACCGACGGCGCCATGAGCCCGGCCATGGGCATGACCGTCGGCCTGCTCGCCGTGCTGGTCTATGTCGTCATCGGCGGCTTCCTGGCCGTGGCCTGGACGGACTTCATCCAGATGATCGTCCTCGTCATCGGCCTGTCCGTCATCGCCTTCTTCTCGGCCGACCTGGCCGGTGGCGCGGGCAAGGTGCTGGACCTGGCTTCGCAGAAGGAACTGGGCAAATTCTTCCCGGCGCCGACCTTCACCGACATCGCCATGTTCATCGGCGCTGCCCTGACCATGATGCTGGGCTCCATCCCCCAGCAGGACGTGTTCCAGCGCGTCATGTCCGCCAAGGACGCCAAGACCGCCCAGCGCGGCGCCATGATCGGCGGCTTCAGCTACATCGCCTTCGCCTTCGTGCCGATGTTCATCGTGCTGGCGGCGGTCGTCGTCATGGGCGACAAGGCGCTGGAGCTGGCCCAGAACGACTACCAGCGCGTGCTGCCCAGCTTCATCATGGGCCATATGCCGCTGCTGATGCAGATCCTGTTCTTCGGCGCGCTGCTGTCGGCCATCAAGAGCACGTCCTCGGCGACGCTGCTGGCGCCGACGACCAGCTTCGTCGAGAACATCCTCAAGCAGATCCGCCCCGGCATGAGCGACAAGCAGTCCCTCGTGGCCATGCGCGTCACCCTGGTCATCTTCGCCTTCGCCGTGCTGGCCTATGCCATCGCGCTGCAGGGCACCTCCATCTACGAGCTGGTCAGCGCCGCCTACCAGGTCACGCTGGTGGCCGCCTTCGTGCCCCTGGTCTTCGGCCTGTATTGGAGCCGCGCGACCACCCAGGGCGCCGTGTTCTCCATCTTTGCCGGCATCGCCGTGTGGGTGGCCTTCTTCCCTCAGGTCTCGACCTGGGGCGAGTTCTTCCCGGGCCAATTGGCCGGCCTGCTGGCCGCCTTGGCCGGCATGGTGATCGGCTCGCTGGCGCCCCAGGTGCTGACGAATCGGCAGGAACATGTGAGCCACCATCTGCCGCCCCACGGCTGATCCCGGTCTCTCCGTTAAAATCGCGGGCTTTGCGCCTTTTCAGAGCCCGACCATGCCGATCTACGCCTACCGCTGCAGCGCCTGTGGCCACGCCAAGGACGTGCTGCAAAAGCTGTCCGACGCGCCGCTGACCACCTGCCCGGCCTGCTCGGCAGAGAGCTTTTCCAAGCAAGTCACTGCCGCCGGCTTCCAGCTGAAGGGCTCGGGCTGGTACGCCACCGACTTCAAGGGCGGCGCCACGGCCGCTGCGGCTGGCGCAGCGGCGGCTCCGGCTGCGGCCGAAGCTCCCAAGACCGAGGCGTCCAGCGCCTCCTCGTCCTCCACCCCCTGCGGCGGCTCCTGCGCCTGCCACTGAACGGGACATCGTGGGCGCCTCACTTCGCAAATACCTGGTTGCCGGCCTGCTGGTCTGGCTGCCGCTGGCCATCACCATCTGGGTGCTGGCCCAGGTGCTGGATGTCGTCAACGGCGTCTTCGGCTCCATGCTGGCCGCCATCGCCCTGGTCATGCCCAGCGCGTGGAGCGACAACATCTTGGGCCTGCGCAATGTGCCGGGCCTGGGCCTCGTCATCCTGGCGGGCGGCCTGCTGGCCACCGGCGTCTTCGTCGCCAACATCTTCGGCCAGTGGCTGCTGACGCAGTGGGACCGGGCGATGTCCCACATCCCCATCGTCAAGAGCATCTACAGCTCGGTGAAGCAGGTGTCGGACACGCTGTTCTCCAGCAGCGGCAACGCCTTCCGCGAAGCGGTGCTGGTGCAGTACCCGCGCGCCGGCAGCTGGACCATCGCCTTCGTCACCGGCACGCCCAGCGGCGAGGTGGCCTGCCATCTGGAGGACGAACACGTCAGCCTCTATGTGCCGACGACGCCCAACCCGACCTCGGGCTTCTTCCTCATCATGCCGCGGGCCGACATCAAGCCCCTGCACATGACGGTGGACGAGGCGCTGAAATACATCATCTCCATGGGCACGGTGGCACCTTTGCCCCACCCCGTGAATCTCGATGCGGTGGCCGCCGAGGCCGCCCGAAATCTGCAGGGTTGAACGCCCCGGCCGGCGTTCAATCCTGAGAGCCGAGCGAGCTCATCAGCGCCTCCTCAAGAACACCCCAGACAAGAATTCGGAGTAAATCCATGCGTACCTGCTATGCCGGCCAAGTCAGCGAGAAGCTGCTCGACCAGACCGTGACCCTGATGGGCTGGGCCCATCGCCGCCGTGACCACGGCGGTGTCATCTTCATCGACCTGCGTGACCGTGAAGGCCTCGTGCAGATCGTCTGCGACCCCGACCGCGCCGACAGCTTCAAGATCGCCGAAGACGTCCGCAGCGAGTTCTGCCTCAAGATCGTCGGCAAGGTGCGCGCGCGCCCGGCCGGCACCGAGAACGCCAACCTCGTCAGCGGCAAGATCGAAGTGCTTTGCCACGAGATCGAGGTGCTGAACCCGTCGGTGCCCATCCCCTTCCAGATCGATGAGGAAAACCTCAGCGAGACGACCCGCCTCACGCACCGCGTGCTGGACCTGCGCCGCCCCTACATGCAGAACAACCTGATGCTGCGCTACCGCGTCGCGATGGAAGTCCGCAAGTTCCTGGACGAGCACGGCTTCGTCGACATCGAGACGCCGATGCTTACCAAGAGCACGCCCGAAGGCGCGCGCGACTACCTCGTGCCCAGCCGCGTGCATGATGGCCACTTCTTCGCGCTGCCGCAGTCGCCCCAGCTGTTCAAGCAGCTGCTGATGGTGTCGGGCTTCGACCGCTACTACCAGATCACCAAGTGCTTCCGTGACGAAGACCTGCGCGCCGACCGCCAGCCCGAGTTCACGCAGATCGATATCGAGACCTCGTTCCTGACCGAGGAAGAAATCCGCTCGATGTTCGAGGGCATGATCCGCCACGTCTTCCGCAAGGCGCTGAACGTCGAGCTGGGCGACTACCCGGTCATGAAGTATGCGGATGCCATGCACCGCTTCGGCTCCGACAAGCCCGACCTGCGCGTCAAGCTCGAGTTCACCGAGCTGACCGATGCGATGACGACGGTGGACTTCAAGGTCTTCTCCGGCCCCGCCACCACGCCGGGCGGCCGCGTCGTCGCGCTGCGCGTGCCGGGCGGCGCGGCCATGAGCCGTGGCGAGATCGACGCCTACACCGAGTTCGTCAAGATCTACGGCGCCAAGGGCCTGGCCTGGATCAAGGTCAACGAAGTGGCCAAGGGCCGCGAAGGCCTGCAGTCGCCCATCGTCAAGAACCTGCACGACGAAGCCGTCGCCGAGGTCCTCAAGCGCACCGGCGCCCAGGACGGCGACCTGATCTTCTTCGGCGCGGACAAGGCCAAGGTCGTCAACGACGCCATCGGCGCGCTGCGCCTGAAGGTCGGCCACAGCGAGTTCGGCAAGGCCAACGGCCTGTTCAACGACGTCTGGGCGCCGCTGTGGGTGGTCGACTTCCCGATGTTCGAGCACGACGAGGAGAACAACCGCTGGGCGGCTGTTCACCACCCCTTCACGGCGCCCAAGGACGGCCATGAGGACCTGATGACGTCGGACCCGGGCAAGTGCATTGCCAAGGCCTACGACATGGTGCTCAACGGCTGGGAACTGGGCGGCGGCTCGGTGCGTATCCACCGCGCTGAAGTGCAGGCCAAGGTCTTTGCTGCGCTGAACATCAGCGAGGAAGACCAGCGCATCAAGTTCGGCTTCCTGCTGGATGCGTTGCAGTACGGCGCGCCCCCGCACGGTGGCCTGGCCTTCGGCCTGGACCGCATCGTCACGATGATGACCAAGGCCGAGTCCATCCGCGACGTGATCGCCTTCCCCAAGACCCAGCGCGCCCAGTGCCTGCTGACCGGTGCCCCGTCGCTGGTCGACGAGAAGCAGCTGCGCGAACTGCACATCCGCCTGCGCAACGCGGGTGCCGCGGCCGCCTGAGCTTCACTGCTCGACTGAAGAGGGCGCCCCTGTGGCGCCCTTTTTTTGTTCCGCGCTGGGCGCCACACGCAGCACATAGCAGCTGCCCTGCGCCTGCCCGGCGATGAACCCGCCGCGTGCGCCCATGTCGGCCGCCCGGCGGGCGAGGGAGCGCATGCCGCTGCCGAAGCTTGCGGTGCCGGGATCGAAGCCTATGCCGTCATCGCAAAAGCTCAGCACCCAGGCAGCCGCGTCTTGCGCATCCGGCTCGATGCTGACGGAGAGCGTCCTGGCCTGGGCATGGCGCACGACATTGGTCGTCAGCTCGAAGATCAGGCGCTGCAGCGCGATGCAGCCGGCACCCTCCAGCGCATAGCGGTCCGGCGCCAGCGTGCAATGCCATTGGGTGCGCACACCGCTGTGCCTGAGCCGCCTCTCCACCTGATGGCGGATCTGGCCGAGCAGCATCAGCAGGTCGCCGTCGAACTGCTCGGCGTTGCTGACCAGCATGCGCATCTGCTCGATGGCGGTGCGCACCTCGTGAACGAGGTCGTCGCGCTGCAGCTCACCCGACTCCACCTGGGCGAGCAGGCTCTGCAGCTGAAGCCCCATGCCATCGTGGATATCGCCAAGGATCCGTTCGCGCTCCTGGCGCTGCAGCTTGCGATGGGCCTGGGCCTGCTGCTCGTCGAAATGCTGCTCCAGGCGGGCCTGGTGCCCGGCCAGTTCGGCCAGCATGCTTTCCCTTGAGCGCTGCGCGGCGGCTTCCTGCCGGCGCTGGCGTTCCAGCACCAGCCAGCCCATCGCCACGAGGAAGACCATCTGCGAGTAGCGCGAGATGGTCAGGGATGAAAAGCCGTCGCTGCTGTAGAAGACCAGCAGGTGGTCGTAGATGCCCATGGACACGGCCGCGGCGCCGGCGATGGCCAGGATGGCCGAATCGCGGTTGCGCATCCGCCACCACTGCCAGATCACCATCAGGCACAGGATGACCGAGAAGGCCAGCACGACCGTCAGCCAGACCTGGTGCACCCCGGCGTTGCGCCAGAGGCTGTACCAGGGAATGCACACCAGCGACGCCCCGGTCAGCGTGGCCATCATGGCCCGCACCATGAGCCCGCGCAGGGCCACGGTCTCGGCGCAGAAGGCCGCCAGGCTCAGCAGATAGCAGATATAGGTGGCATCGGTGAGCAGCCCCCACCAGTCATGCGGCAAGGGAGGCCGCACGACCAGCCTGAAAGCGACGCACAGCGCGCCGAAGAGGCAGGCGGCGCAGAAGAGCAGCATGGCCCGGTCCCGCGAGCGCCACGCCAGCGGCAGGGCGGCGATGGCGAACAGCAGCGACGCCGAGATGTCCGCGTAGGAGCTCTTGTTCTGCAGCAGGTCGCGCCACTCATAGCGGGCGCGGACCTCGTCCGGCGGGCCGGCCGTGAGCCTGGAAACCCCGGCGAAGGCGGCCAGCTCCCCGGCCACTTCCAGCACGAGCTCGTTGCTGCCCGCGCGCAGCGTGTCGGGCGCCATGTAGACGAAATGCGGCTCCATGCCGTGATCGACATCCACGGCATTCAGGTCGCCGAAGCGCGCCACCACCTGGCCGTTGACCCTCACATGGAAGCGGTTGCCCACCCGCGGCAGGTACAGCCCCCAGCCGCTCACCAGGGCCTCGGGCGTGACGTTGAAGGCCATGCGGTAGCGGTATTGCCCGGCCATGCCGGCGGGGTTCCAGACGTGGGGCAAGGCCACTTTCCGGCTGGCGCCCGTGTCAGTGCCCGTGCCGGGCATGGCTTCCAGCTGGGCTTCGGTCAGTTCCTGCAGCGGCCCCTGGGACCGGCCGCAGGCCGCAAGCAGCGCCAGCAGGACCGCGAGCAGCAGCCACCTGGCGACGCGATGGGCAGAAATGACCATGGCGCACGGTAAGGGCGAAATTCGATTTGTCGATGCGGAACTCACCTAGCGGCGCCCTGGGACCGAGGGGCTGGCCTCAGCAGTTTTCGGTAGTGCGCCTGCCCGACCCCGCGCCTAGGATGCGGCCGCATGAGCCCACCACTGCGCATCGCCATCGTCGAGGACGAGCCCGCGACCCGGCGGCGTCTCGTCGAGGCCGTGTCCAAGGACCCCTCGCTGCTGCTGGTCGCCGAATTCGACGAAGGCCGGGCGGCGCTGAAGTGGCTGGAGCACGAGGCGCCTGATGTGCTGCTGTGCGATCTGGGCCTGCCCGATCTGCCGGGCCTGGCGATCATCACCTACTGCGTGCACCGCCACCCGCGCTGCCAGGTGATGGTGATCACGATGTATGAGGACGAGTCCCACGTGCTGCGCAGCCTGAAGGCCGGGGCCAAGGGCTATCTGCTCAAGGACAGCGTCGGTGCCGAGGTGGCGGAGCACATCCATGAGCTGGCCCGCGGCGGGTCGCCGATCACGCCGGTGGTGGCAAGGCTCGTGCTCGGCACCCTGCATGCCCCGGCTCCGGCGAGCGAGGCCGCCGCGGACCCGCAGGCAGTGCATCTGTCGGCGAAGGAGCTGACAGTGCTGACCCGCATTGCCCAGGGTTTCAGCTATCTGGAGATCGCCAACCTGGAAGGCATCTCGCGCAACACGGTGGCGACGCACATCCGCAATGTCTACAGCAAGCTGGAGGTGCATTCCAAGAATGAAGCGGTGTATGAAGCCAGCCGCCTGGGCCTGATCGACACCCGTTTGTGAGGGCTCGGCCCCTGCTGCACGGCCTGCCGGGCTTTTTCACGCCCCTGCTCAGGGGGAATGTCCCCCGTCCGTGGGGCATGGCGGCGCGAAGGCGGGGGCAGACTCTCGCGTCTATCCCTTGAGGTGACCCGCATGAACCCCGCCCGCTCCCTTCTGGCCATCGCCACCGTCCTGCTGATCGCAGGCTGCGGCAAGTCGTCCACGTCGCTGGGGGAGGGCGGTTCCGTCATCAGCGGCTCGGCCGGCCCGGCCGGCGCCCACAAGGCCAGCCGCGAGCTCGTCAAATGCGATGCGCCGGTCGCGACGCTGGCCCTGGTCGAGAACCCCAATGGCTACGCCTATTCCGGCCACCAGCTGCCGTCCAGCCCCGTGCCCCTGGTGCGCCTGCTGGCCCAGCAGAGCGGCTGCTTCCGTGTCGTCGACCGCGCCGCCGGCCTGAAGGCCACGGTGCGCGAGCAGGAGCTCAAGGAAGCCGGCATCCTGCGCCAGCAGGGCAACACGGTCAGCAAGGGCAAGGGGTTTGAAGCCCAGTACAGCCTGACGCCCAGCCTGACCTTCAGCGAGCAGGACGCCGGCCGCCAGATCGGCGGCATCCTGCAGGCCATTCCCTACCTGAACAAGCTCGTCGGCGCGGCCGAGCAGGTCAAGCTCAAGCAGGCCCAGGCGGCCCTGCTGCTGACCGACAACGAGACCACCGAGCAGGTCGCCGCGTCTACCGGCTCCGTCGAGGTCGCCGACCTGGGCGTCGGCGGTGCCATGGTGGGCAAGCTGGGCGGCGCGGCCGGCGCCGGCTGGAGCAACTCCAACGAAGGCAAGGTCATCGCCGCCGCCTTCCTGGACGCCCACAACCAGCTCGTCGCCCAGGTGCGCGAGCTGCAGGCCAAGGAGCTGCCGCCCGAGGTGGCCACCAAGCGCAAGGCGCAGGGCGGCTGATGTAAGCCCCTCGTCCGGTCTCGCATCGCTGGACGCGAGCGAGCCCGGCCGGTCCCCCGAGGGGACGGCGATGCATGCGGCATCGAGCCGCAAGCACATCGCCAGTTGGGCCGGCTTGGGGCGGCCCGGCGCTCGGCCCAACAGCCCCCGGCGCGCCGCTATGCTGCACGAATGACCGTTGCCAAGCCCTACAAGATTCCCGAATCGGTCCTCGTCGTCATCCACACGCCCGACCTGCAGGTGCTGCTGATCGAGCGAGCCGACCACCCGGGCTACTGGCAAAGCGTCACCGGCTCCAAGGACACGCCCGACGAGGCGCCGGCCGAGACCGCGCGCCGCGAGGTGCTGGAGGAGACGGGCTTCGACATCGCGGCCCTCGGCGCTGAGCTGCGCGACTGGCATCTCGCCAATGTTTACGAGATTTACCCGCATTGGCGGCACCGCTATGCGCCGGGTGTCACGCGCAATACGGAACACGTCTTTGGCCTACAACTGCCGTCGGCATTGACGCCGACGCTGGCGCCGCGCGAGCATCTATCTTGGGTCTGGTTGCCCTGGCATGAGGCCGCGGACCGCTGCTTTTCGCCGTCCAACGCCGAAGCCGTGCTGCAACTGCCCCGCTTCAGCACCGTCACGACATGAAAGCCCCCACGCCCACTTCGTTTGCTGCCCCCGAGGGGGGCGTTCAGCGTCTTCGGGCGGCCGGGCGCCGCTGAGCCATGAGCCCCGTCCGCCCCACTCCCCATTCCCCCGGCGCCATATTGCGGGTGGCCACCTACAACATCCACAAGGGTGTGCGGGGCCTGGGGCCGGCCAAGCGCCTGGAGATCCACAACCTGCAGATGGGCGTGGAGGCCATGGACGCCGACCTTGTCTGCCTGCAGGAGGTGCGCCTCTTCCACCACCGCGAGGCGGCGTATTTCGACCGCACCTGGTTCGGCTGGCCGGAGAAGGGCCAGGCCGAGTTCCTGGCGCCCGACGGCTATGAGGTGGCCTACCGCACCAATGCGACGACCAAGTTCGGCGAGCATGGCAATGCCCTGCTGTCGCGCTGGCCTCTGGGAGACATCGGCCACCACGACGTGTCCGACCACTCCTTCGAGCAGCGCGGCCTGCTGCATGTGCCGGTGCATTGGCAGGGCACCGTCGTCCACGTCGTCGTCGCGCATTTCGGGCTGATCCATTCCAGCCGCGTCCGTCAGGTCGAACGCCTGGCGACCTTCGTGCGCGACCATGTGCCGGCAGGCGCTCCGGTCCTTGTCGCTGGCGACTACAACGACTGGGGCGAGCGCCTGGACCCGCTGATGCGCACCCATGGCCTGCATCGCGCCACACCGCCGCACGGCCGGGCACGGGCGCCGACCTTTCCGTCGCGGCTGCCGGTGTTCGCGCTGGACCGCGTCTACATGCGCGGGCTGCGCTGCACGGGCGTGCAGGTGCCGCGCGGCCCCAGCTGGGCGCGCATGTCCGACCACCTGCCCTTGCTGGTGGAGCTGGCGCTCGAATGAGCCCCGCACGGCCGCCCGAAGGGGCTCGCGCCCCGCTTGGCGGGGCCGCGCGCAGCGCGTGGGGTGCCAGGTGAGGCGGCTCGGGTCGCGGCGGCGCCGGCGCCACCAGGCCACCGATCCCGGCTTCGTCGGTGGCAACGAGATTGAACTGCTGCGCGGTGGCGACCAGCTCTTCCCGCGCATGCAGGCCGCCATCCGCCAGGCCAGCCGGGAGATCTGGCTGGCGACCTATATCTTTCACCACGACGAGACCTCGCTGGCCCTGATCGATGCGCTGAAGGCGGCCGATCGGCGCGGCGTGCGCGTGCGCGTGGTCATCGACGGCTTTGGCAGCAATGCCAGCGTGAGGACGCTGCGCGAGCGCCTGGCCGGCAGCGGCGTGGCCCTGGCCGTGTTCCGCCCGATGGACCGCTGGTGGCACTGGTTCCAGCCCGGCCAGCTGCGCCGCCTGCACCAGAAGCTCTGCGTCGTCGATGGCGACACCGCCTTTGTCGGCGGCATCAATGTGATCGACGACCGTTACGACCTCCACCACGGCGTGACGGAGCTGCCGAGGCTGGACTTCGCGGTGCAGGTGAGTGGCGGCCTCGTCGACCTGGTCGCGCAGAGCGTGCGCTCGATCTGGTCGCGCGCCTGGCTGGGGCGGGACTTCGACGACGCGCTGATCGACTATGTGCCGCTGCGCCGCCGCATGGGCCTGTGGCTGACCCAGCTCTGGCGCGGCCCGCAGCGCCTGGCCGAACCGGCCTCGCGCCTGCAGCCGGTCAGCGCCGCCTTCGTGCTGCGCGACAACCTGCGCCGCCGCCGCACCATCGAGCATGCCTACGCCGACGCCATCCGCGAGGCGCGTGGCCGCGTCGACATCATCTGCCCCTATTTCTATCCCGGCCAGCGCATCCGCCAGGCCCTGCGCCAGGCCGCCGACCGCGGCGTGCGCGTGCGCCTGCTGCTGCAGGGCAAGCTGGACTACCGCATTGCCGGCTGGGCGGCCGAGGCCCTCTATGCCGACCTGCTCAAGCACGGCATCGAGATCTACGAGTACACGCCGGCCTTCCTGCATGCCAAGGTGGCCGTCGTCGACGGCCAGTGGGCGACGGTGGGCAGCTCCAACATCGATCCGCTGTCCCTGCTGGTCAACCTGGAGGCCAATGTCGTCGTGCAGGACGCGGGTTTCGCCGCGCGCCTGGCTGCCGAGATCGAGTCGGCCATCGCCGTCTCGCAGCGCGTCGGGGAGCGCGCCGGCACCGGCCTGCGCGCGCTGATGCACCGCGCCGTCGTGGTCTGGTTCGCCTACGTCTTCCTGCGCGTGGCGGGGGCGGCGGGGCGCTACTGAGCCGGCGAGCGGCGCGCCGCGGCGTCGAACCGCGCCAGCCATTCGGCCGGCACGCGCAGGCTGCAGGCCAGATGGCGGGTGGGCGGTGCCGGCATGCCCGGCAGGTTGAGCACCTCGACCGCGCCGGCATCCGGGCCGGCCGCTGCCCGCAGCTGCTCCCATTCGGAGGGCACCGAGACGGTGAAGTCGGCCCGGCCGCGTGACAGCATGGGCAGCACCTGGGCTGCGCCAGAGTCCACCCACAGCGGCTTGCGGCGCCGTTCGGCCATCCAGCGGTCCAGCGCCGCGCCATAGGCCACGCCGCCAAAAGCCAGCAGCTCGAAGCGCGAATCCAGCAGGGCGCTGCGCACATCGGGCAGGGTGCGCATCTGGGGCGCAACGCGGCTGGCGACCAGCAGGATCTGGGGTTCGCCCCGGGCCAGGGCCGTCGACAGCCGCGCATGGCGGCGCCGCTCCGGCACGTCGAAGACACCCAGCAGGCAGAAGGCCTCGCGGTTGCGGCGCAGCTCCTCGAGGCTGCGCTTGAAGGGCACGGCCTCCCAGCGCAGCGTCAGCCCGGCCTGCGCTGCCCAATTGGCGGTGCGCTCGCCCATCGCGAGATCGGGCACGCCGGCCGCCGTCAGCGGGGCCTGGGGGATGTGATGCACCACCAGGGTCTGGGCGCCGCTGCTGGCGCAGGCGAACAGGAAGGCGGCGGCGGTGGCGAGGCGCATGGTGCGACCGATTCTGCGCCTCGCCGGCGGCCGTGGGTCAGGCGTCGAAGCGCGGTGCGTGCGGAGCCACCAGCACGCCGGCCTGCACGAGAGCGGCGGCGCGCTCGATGTCCGGCGCCAGGTAGTGGTCGGCGGGCATGCTGGCGCAGTCGGCGCGCAGGCGCAGGTGCAGGGCCTCGACCGGCGCCGAGCTTTGCAGCGGACGCAGGAAGTCGATGCCTTGCGCAGCGGCCAGCAGTTCGATGGCGACGATGTGCGAGGTGTTGTCGATCATGGCGTGCAGTCGGCGCGCGGCAAAGGTGGCCATGGAGACATGGTCCTCCTGGTTGGCGCTGGTCGGCAGGCTGTCGACGCTGGCCGGATGGGCCAGGCTCTTGTTCTCGCTCGCCAGTGCGGCTGCGGTCACGTGGGCGATCATGAAGCCGCTGTGCAGGCCGGCGTCGGCCGTCAGGAAGGGCGGCAGGCGCGAGATGCCCGGGTCGATCAGCATGGCGATGCGGCGCTCGGCGATGGCGCCCACCTCGGCGATGGCCAGGGCCAGGTTGTCGGCGGCGAAGGCCACCGGCTCGGCGTGGAAGTTGCCGCCCGACACCATCACGTCCTCAAACACCAGCGGGTTGTCGGTGACGGCATTGGCCTCGCGCACCAGCACGGCGGCCGTGTGGCGGGCCTGGTCCAGGCAGGCGCCCATGACCTGGGGCTGGCAGCGCAGGCAGTAGGGATCCTGCACGCGCTCGTCGCCCTCGCGGTGCGACTGGCGGATGGCGCTGCCGGCGAGCAGCTCGCGGTAGACGCCGGCCACCTCGATCTGGCCGGGCTGGCCGCGCACCTCGTGGATGCGGGCGTCGAAGGGGCCGTCGGAGCCTCTGGCTGCATCCAGCGTCATCGCACCAGAAGCCAGGGCCGTGGCGAACAGGCCCTCGAAGCGCAGCAGGGCATGCAGGGCCAGGGCCGTGCTGGCCTGGGTGCCGTTGATCAGGGCCAGGCCTTCCTTGGCGGCCAGCGTCAGCGGCTTCAGCTCCAGGCGGGCGAGTTCGTCGCGGGCTGACACGCGCTGGCCGGCCACCAGGGCTTCGCCTTCGCCCATCAGGGCCAGCGTCATGTGGGCCAGCGGGGCCAGGTCACCGCTGGCGCCGACCGAGCCCTGGCAGGGCACATAGGGAATGAAGCCGGCGTTGAAGGCGTCCAGCAGGCTCTGCACGACCTCGCGGCGCACGCCCGAGAAGCCGCGCGCCAGGCTGCCGGCCTTGGTGGCCAGCATCAGGCGCATGACCTCGGGCGACATCGGCGCGCCGACGCCCACCGCGTGGCTGCGGATCAGGTTGAGCTGCAGCTGGGCGAGCTGGTCCTTGGCGATGCGCGTGCTGGCCAGCTTGCCGAAGCCGGTGTTGACGCCATAGACGGGCGCGTCGCCCGCGGCAGCGGCGGCCACCAGGGCGGCGCTCTTGTCGACGGCGCTCCAGTCGGCCAGCTCCAGCGCGGCGCGGCCGGCGGCGATGTCGGCGAGTTGCTCGAGCGTCAGTTGTCCGGGGATGAGTTTCATGGCGGGCTTCACAGGGAAGGCAGGTTCAGTTCGTTCTTCTTGGCGCATGCGACGGCGGTGTCGTAGCCCGCGTCGGCATGGCGCATGACGCCGGTGCCGGGGTCGTTCCACAGCACGCGCTCGACGCGCTTGGCGGCGGCATCGGTGCCATCGCAGACGATGACGACGCCCGAGTGCTGGGAGTAGCCCATGCCCACGCCGCCGCCGTGGTGCAGCGACACCCAGGTGGCGCCGCCGGCCGTGTTCAGCAGCGCGTTCAGCAGCGGCCAGTCGGAGACGGCGTCAGAGCCGTCCTTCATGCCTTCGGTCTCGCGGTTGGGGCTGGCGACGGAGCCGCTGTCCAGGTGGTCGCGGCCGATGACGATGGGCGCCTTCAGCTCGCCGTTCCTGACCATCTCGTTGAACGCCAGGCCGGCGATGTGGCGCTCGCCCAGGCCCAGCCAGCAGATGCGTGCCGGCAGGCCCTGGAAGGCGATGCGCTCGGCGGCCATATCCAGCCAGCGGTGCAGGGCGGCATGCTGGGGGAACAGCTCCTTGAGCTTGGCGTCGGTCTTGCGGATGTCCTCGGGGTCGCCCGACAGGGCCACCCAGCGGAAGGGGCCCTTGCCCTCGCAGAACAGCGGCCGCACATAGGCGGGCACGAAGCCGGGAAAGTCGAAGGCGTTCTTGACGCCCTCGTCCTTGGCGACCTGGCGGATGTTGTTGCCGTAGTCGACGGTGGGAATGCCCATCTGCTGGAAGGCCAGCATGCCCTTCACGTGGTCGGCGCAGCTCTTGGCGGCGGCGGCCTTCAGTTCAGCATGCTGGGCCGGATCGGCGCCGGCGGCCTTCCACTGCTCCACGCTCCAGCCGGCCGGCAGATAGCCGTGGATGAGGTCGTGGGCCGAGGTCTGGTCGGTGACCAGGTCGGGCTTGATGGCCGTGCCCAGCTTGCAGCGCTCGGCCAGGGCCGGGATCAGGCGGGCGGCATTGCCCAGCAGGGCGATGGACTTGGCCTCGCCGGCCGCCGTGTACTTGGCGATGCGGTCCAGCGCGTCGTCCAGATCGAACGCCTGCTCGTCCACATAGCGGGTCTTGAGGCGGAAGTCGATGCGCGACTGCTGGCACTCGATGTTCAGCGAGCAGAAGCCCGCGAAGGTGGCGGCCAGCGGCTGGGCGCCGCCCATGCCGCCCAGGCCGGCGGTCAACACCCAGCGGCCCTTGGCCACGCCGCCGTAATGCTGGCGCGCGGCTTCGGCAAAGGTCTCGTAGGTGCCCTGCACGATGCCCTGGCTGCCGATGTAGATCCAGCTGCCCGCCGTCATCTGGCCATACATCATCAGACCCTTGCGGTCCAGCTCGTGGAAGTGCTCCCAATTGGCCCACGCCGGCACCAGGTTGGAATTCGCCAACAGAACTCTGGGCGCATCCGGGTGGGTGCGGAACACGCCGACAGGCTTGCCCGACTGGATCAGCAGCGTCTCGTCGTCGTTCAGCTCGCGCAGCGATTTGCAGATGGCGTCGAACGCGTCCCAGTTGCGCGCCGCCTTGCCGATGCCGCCATAGACGACCAGGGCGTCGGGGTTCTCGGCCACGGCGGGGTCCAGGTTGTTCTGGAGCATGCGGTAGGCGGCCTCGGTCAGCCAGCTCTTGCAGTGCAGCTGGGTGCCGGTGGGGGCCTTGACGGGACGGGGCAGGGCGGTCATCGGGTACTCCTCAAAGTGCCGCGAACTCTAGTTGTCTATACAAGTCAAGTCAACTAGGATGGCGCCATGCCAAGAAGCCCGGCCAGTCCAGAACCCCAATACCTCAAGGTCAAGAACCATCTGCGCGAAGGCATCGCCAGCAGCCACTGGGTGGCCGGCGACCTGCTGCCCAGCGAAGGCGCCCTGGTCACGCAGTTCGAGGTCAGCCGCATGACGGTGAACCGGGCCCTGCGCGAGCTGGTGCAGGAGGGGCTGATCGAGCGCGTGCAGGGCGTGGGCAGCTTCGTGGCCCAGCTGCACCGCATCTCGTCGACGCTGAATGTGCGCGACGTGCACGAGGAAATCCATGAGCGCGGCGGCACGCACGAGGCGCGGGTGCATGCCCTGACCCGCGGCAAGGCCACGCCCCAGCAGGCGGCCGAGCTCGGCCTCAAGCGCGGCGCACCGGTCTTCCTCAGCCTCATCGTTCATCTCGAGAACGGTGTCGCCATCCAGTGCGAGGAGAGGGCCGTCAACCCGGCCTGCGCGCCCGACTACCTGGCCCAGGATTTCACGCGCATCACGCCGACGCATTACCTGCTCGACGTGGCGCCGCTGTCGGAGGCACGCTACATGATCGAGGCGGCCCTGACCGGCGAGGTCGAAGCCAAGCTGCTCGGCATCAACCGGCGCGATCCCTGCCTGGTCGTCAAGCGCATCACCTACAGCCGCGGTGTGGCCGTAACCAGCGTGAAACTGACCCACCCCGGCGCACGTTACCAATTGCAAGGGAGCTTCGCGGCATGAGTTTTGCCGTTCAGCGCTGCGGAAAATACGCGGTTGCTTCTGGAGCTAGGACAAGAACATGAGTTGGAGCAAGGTCAGCGCGGCCGACTTGGAGCCGCAGGCCTGGAAGAACAAGGGCGGCACGACGCGCGAGCTGCTCGCCTGGCCGCATGCCCATGACTGGGCCCTGCGCATCAGCGTCGCGCGCATCGAGCGCGACGGGCCGTTCTCGGCATTCCCCGGCGTGCACCGCTGGCTGGCCGTCATCCGCGGCTCGGGCCTGCGCCTGTTCGACTGGCCGCAGAGCGTGGGCGACGAGCCGCTGCGCTTCGACGGCGGCCTTGCCCCCGAGGCGTCGCTCATCAAGGGCGAGACCGAGGTCTTCAATGTGATGGAGCGGCGCGGCAACCTGGAGGTCGAATCGGCCCACCATGTGCTGCTGCCCAAGACGCCCTGGGTCGGCCTGTTCACCGTCAACGGTGGCCTGCTGGAGCATGGCCACCGCGCCATGCCGATGGCGCCGCTGACGCTGGCCTGGTGCGAGGACCCGGTGGGCCAGAGCTGCCTGTTCACGGGGGAAGGCAATGCCTGGTGGCTGACCTGGAGCGGCGAGTGAGCGGCTCGCGGCTCTGGCGCGGCGGGGTCCTGGCGACCCTGGCCGGCGACAGCGGCTGGGGCCTCATCGAGGACGGCGCCCTGCTCGTCGAGGACGGGCTGCTGCGCTGGGTCGGGCCGAGCGCCGAGGCGCCGGCGGCCGACGAGATCGTCGAGCTGCAGGGCGCCCTCGTCACGCCGGGACTGGTCGACTGCCACACCCACCTCGTCTACGGCGGCAGCCGGGCCCACGAGTTCGAGCAGCGCCTGCATGGCGCCAGCTATGCCGACATCGCCAAGGCCGGTGGCGGTATCAAGTCGACCGTCGCCGCCACGCGCGCGGCCAGCGAGGCCGAGCTGCTCGCGCTGGCGAGCAGGCGTGCCCAGGCCCTGATCGCGGAGGGCGTGACCACGCTGGAGGTCAAGTCCGGTTACGGCCTGGACGCGGCCACCGAGGCCCGCATGCTGCGCGTCGCGCGCCAGCTCGGCCGCTTGGGCGTGGACGTGCGCACGACCTACCTTGCCGCCCATGCCCTGCCGCCCGAGTTCGCCGATGCCGACGACTACATCGCCGCCGCCTGCCTTTGGCTGCCCGAGCTGCATGAGGCCGGCCTCGTCGACGCGGTCGATGCCTTCTGCGAGAACATCGCCTTCAGCCCGGCCCAGGTGGCGCGCGTCTTCGATGCGGCCAAGCGCCTGAACCTGCCCGTCAAGCTGCATGCCGAGCAATTGAGCGACCAGGGCGGCACCCAGCTTGCGGCCAGCTACCGCGCACTGAGCTGCGACCATCTCGAATACCTCAGCCCGGCCGGCATCCAGGCCATGAAGGCCGCGGGCACCATCGCGGTGCTGCTGCCGGGCGCCTATTACGCGCTGCGCGAGACTCAGCTGCCGCCGATTGCCGCGCTGCGCGAGGCCGGCGTGCCCATCGCCATCGCCACCGACCACAACCCGGGCAGCTCGCCGACGCTGTCGCCGCTGCTGATGCTGAACATGGCCTGCGTGCTGTTCCGCCTGACGCCGGAGGAGGCCCTGCGCGGCCTGACCGTCAACGGCGCGCGCGCCCTGGGCCTGCAGGACCGCGGCCAGCTGGTGCCGGGTCAGCGCGCCGATTTCTGCGTCTGGGATAGCGCGCATCCGCGCGAACTGGCAGCATGCTTTGGACATAACCCGCTGAAAGAACGGGTCCGCCAAGGAATACAGGGAGAAGCATGAGCGTCTATCGCCTGCAGCAGGGCCAGGTGCCGCTGCTGATCAGCCTGCCGCATGCAGGCACCGAAATACCGCCGGAGCTGCACGACCGCTATGTGCCGCGCGCGCTGGCCAGCGAGGACACCGACTGGCACCTCGAGCGCTTCTACCGGCCCCTGGCCGAGAAGCTCGGCGCCAGCCTCATCGTGCCGCGCTACAGCCGCTACGTCATCGACCTGAACCGGCCCTCCGATGACGCGCCCCTCTACCCCGGCGCCGCGGGCGGCACCGGCCTGGTGCCGACGCGCTTCTTCACCAGCGAGGCCCTCTACCGCGAGGGCGGCGACCCGGGCGCGGCGGATGTCGAGGCCCGCGTCGAGGCCTATTGGCGGCCCTATCACGAGGCCCTGGCCGCCGAGCTGGCCCGGCTGCGCGCCGCGCATGGCCGCGCCCTGCTGTTCGAGGGCCACAGCATCCGCTCGGTGCTGCCCTGGCTGTTCGAGGGCGAGCTGCCGGCGCTGAACCTCGGCACGGCCGATGGCGCCTCCTGCGATCCCGCCATCACAGCCCGGCTGGGTGCGCTGCTGGCCGGCCAGCAGCAGTTCAGCCAGGTCGTCAACGGCCGCTTCAAGGGCGGCTACATCACCCGCCACTACGGCCGCCCGGCCGAGGGCTGGCATGCCGTGCAGCTGGAGATGTGCCAGCGCTGCTATATGGACGAAGCCGCCGACCCGCGCCTGGCCTACGACGAAGCGCGCGCCGCCCAGGTGGCGCCGCTGATCGAGAAGATGCTGCAGGAGTTGCTCGCATGCCCAGTTTGAAGCAACTCCATGCACCGCTGGCCTGGGTGGATGGCCGTTGGCAGCGCGACGTGCTGCTGACCGTCGATGCCAACGGCCACTGGTCCGAGATCAGCATCGGCGTGCCGGCGCCCGAGGGGGCCGAGGTGCTGGCCGGTCCGCTGATCCCCAGCCTCGTCAACGCCCACAGCCACGCCTTCCAGCGCGCCTTCGTCGGCCTGGCCGAGCGCCGCGAGGCCGGCCAGGACGACTTCTGGAGCTGGCGCGACCGCATGTATGCCCTGGCCCTGCGCATCTCGCCCCAGCAGCTGCGTGCGGTCGCGAGCCAGCTCTATGCCGAGCTGCTGCGCGGTGGTTACACCCAGGTCTGCGAGTTCCACTATCTACACCATCCGGCCGAGGGTCAGGCCTTCGACGACGAGCTGGATATGGCCTGGGCCCTGGCCGAGGCGGCCCAGGAGGTCGGTATCGGCCTGACCCTGCTGCCCGTCGTCTATGCGCGCAGCGGCTTCGGTGCCGACGGCCTGCGGCCCGACCAGCATCGCTTCAAGGCCGATGCCGACTGGGCCTGGCGGGCCAGCCAGCGTGTCATGGCCGCCGGCCTGCCGCGCGTGAATGCCGGCGTGGCCCTGCATTCCCTGCGGGGTGCCTCTCCGGGCGACATCGCCCGCCTGCGCGACCTCGTCGGCGCGGCCGACCTGCCCATCCACATCCATGTGGCCGAGCAGACGGCCGAGGTGGCCGACTGCCTGAAGGCGACGGGCAAGCGCCCCATCCAGTGGCTGGCTGACGAGGGTCATCTGGACCCGCGCTGGCAGCTGGTGCATGCCACCCATGCTGAAGGCGCCGAGATCGAGGCCGTGGCCCGCAGCGGCGCCGGCATCGTCATCTGCCCCGGCACCGAGGCCAATCTGGGCGACGGCCTGGCCGATCTGCCGCGCTGGCTGGCCGGCGGCGTGCCGCTGACCGTCGGTTCGGACAGCCAGGTCACGCGCGGCTGGGTGGAAGAGCTGCGCTGGCTGGAATACGGCCAGCGCCTGGCCCTGCGCCAGCGCAATGTCGCCTCGGCGCCGGGCAGCCAGCCGTCCAGCGCGGCCCGCCTCTTCGACGCCGCCGTCCATGGCGGTGCCCGCGCGGCCGGTTTCACGGCCTGGGGCCTGACACCCGGCGCCCGCGCCGACGCGCTGGTGCTGAACCGCGAGGCCGACGCCCTGCGCGGCCTGCCCGACGAAGCCTTGCTGGATGCTGTCGTCTTCGGCAGCAACGGCTCGCCCTGGCAGTCGGTCTGGGTGGCTGGCCGGGCCCGGCCCTGGCGTGCGCCCACCCGGGTGGGGGATGCCTTCGAGGCCGCCATGCGTGAGCTTTGGGCCACTAAATAGCCCAAATCGATCAGAAATGGCTACTCTTCCTCCATCCCAACGGAGGGGTGAGGAGTGGCCATGATCGACATGAACCAATTCCCGATCCGGGCAAGGCTGGCCGCCGTGGGCGTGCTGGCCGGCCTGGGCATGCTGCTGATCGGCGGTTCCGGGCTGATGGCCCAGTCCGACGCCAGCGCCCAGCTCAAACGCTTCGTCGACAACGACGTCGAAGCCCAGGGGCAGTTGTCCAACGCGCGGGCGGCGGTGGGCAACCTCAGGCGCTACGAGAAGGACATGCTGATCAACATTGCCGACAGCAATGCCGTCGGCAAATACCGCAAGGACTGGGACGAGGCCGAGGCCAAGGCCCGCGGCGCCCTGGAAAAGGTGGCCGGGCTGCAGCTCAACAAGGACATCCTGGCCACGGTCACGGAATCGCAGCGCGCGCTGACGGCCTACCGCGACGGCTTCCGGCCCTTTGCCGAGCGTGTCTCCAAGGGCGAGTTCCCGGACACCGCCGAGGCCAACAAGGGCCTGGAGCCGGTCAAGGGGCCGGTGCGGACCCTGGACAAGGAACTGGCCGCGCTGACCAAGCTCATCGATGAAAACTCCGAACGGCAGATCACGCAGATCGATGCCCGCTTCGCGTCGTCTCGCACCGGCCTGATCGTGCTGCTGGTCGTCGCCATCGCCGTGCTGGCCTTGCTGCTGCACGCCAATTCCAAGTCCATCCTGAGCTCGCTGCAGCGCGCGGTCGCGGCGGCCGAGCGCATCTCGCGCCAGGACCTCACCGGCGAGGTGCAGGCCCGGGGCCGCGACGAGACGGCCAAGCTGATGCAGGGCCTGGCCACGATGCAGGACTCCCTCGTGACCGTCGTACGCCAGGTGCGCGGCGCCACCGACAGCATCGCCACGGCCTCGCGCGAGGTGGCCGTCGGCAGCCATGACCTCAGCTCGCGCACCGAGCAGGCGGCCTCCAATCTGCAGGAGACGGCCTCGGCCATGGAAGAGCTGACCGCCAGCGTCACGCACAACGCCGAGTCGGCCCGCCAGGCAGACAAGCTGGCCGGCGATGCCGCCGAGGTGGCGCGCCGCGGCGGCGCCGTCGTCAGCGAGGTCGTCGAGACCATGGGCCGCATCAGCAGCTCGTCCCACAAGATCAGCGACATCATCGGCACCATCGACGGCATCGCCTTCCAGACCAATATCCTGGCGCTGAATGCGGCGGTGGAAGCCGCGCGTGCCGGCGAGCAGGGCCGCGGCTTCGCCGTCGTCGCCGCCGAGGTGCGCACGCTGGCCCAGCGTTCGGCCGAGGCGGCCAAGGAGATCAAGGCCCTGATCACGCGCAGCACCGAGAACGTCGACAGCGGCTCGGCCCTGGTCACCCAGGCCGGCGAGACGATGAAGGAAATCAACGCCTCCATCGCCCGCGTCTCCGACATCGTGGCCGAGATCAGCCATGCCACCGGCGAGCAGAGCACCGGCATCGGCCAGATCAGCCAGGCCATCGCCAACCTCGACCAGATGACGCAGCAGAACGCCGCGCTGGTGGAGGAGTCGGCCGCCGCGGCGTCCAGCCTGCAGCAGCAGGCCGATGAGTTGTCTCAATCGGTCGCGGTGTTCAGACTGAGCTGAGGCGGGCCTGCGTTATGGTGCGCGCCCGGCTGCCGCCGGGCCGCCATCCATTCGCAGCCAGCCTCATGATCGTCCGCAAAGCCGCCGTCCCCGTCGCCACCAGCTCGAAACCCGGTTGGGGGCGGGTCGACACGGCCCGCCTGGGTGACGCCGGCGGCATCACGCAGTTCGGCGTGTCCCTGCAGGTGCTGCAGCCCGGCGCCAAGGCGTCGATCCGGCACTGGCACCACCATGTCGACGAATATCTCTTCGTCGTCAGCGGCGAGGTCACGGTGACCGAAGACGATGGCGCCCACACGCTGCAGGCGGGCGACTCGGCCTGCTGGCCCGCTGGCGTGCCCAATGGCCACACGGTGGCCAACCGCTCGGCACAACCGTGCTCCTACCTCGTCGTAGGCACGCGCGGCGATGAGTCGGGCGAGTATGTCGAGGACCTCGACATCCCGCCCGACGCCTGAACTCAGGCCGTCGCCACGTCTTCTGCCGGCTTTGCGCCGCGCTTCTTCGCGAAGCGCTGGATGAAGTCATCGACGATCTCGTAGAGCACCGGGATCACCAGCAGGCTCAGGAAGGTGCTGGTGATCAGCCCGCCGATGACGACAATGGCCATCGGGGCGCGGAAGCTTGGGTCGGTGCCGAAGCCCAGGGCGATGGGCAGCATGCCCGCGCCCATGGCCAGCGTCGTCATGACGATGGGCCGCGCGCGTTTGTGGCAGGCGTCCAGCAGCGCTTCCAGCCGCGTCAGCCCCTGCTCGCGCTGGGCGACGATGGCGTACTCCACCAGCAGGATGGAGTTCTTGGTCGCGATGCCCATCAGCATGATCATGCCGATCATGGCCGGCATGCTGAGGTCGGTCTGCGTGACGAACAGCGCCAGGATGGCACCCGGGATGGACAGGATCAGCGCACCCAGGATGGTCACCGGCTGCACCCAGGCGTGGAAGAGCAGCACCAGCACGATGTAGATGCAGGCGACACCCGTGCCCATGGCCAGCGCGAAGCCCTGGCCCAGCTCGGCGAAGGCCTCGGCGTCGCCGATCTCGGCGGTGGTCACGCCTGGCGGCAGGTTGGCGATGCTGGGCACCTTGGACGCGGCGGCCTGCACCTCGGACAGCGGCATGCCGTTCAGCTCGATCTCGAAGGTGACGTTGCGCAGCCGGTCGTAGCGATCGATCTGCGCCGGGCCGCTGGTCATGGTCAGCTCGGCCACCTGGCGCACCGGCACCGGGCCGCGCGCGCCGGGCACGGTCAGCTCGCCGAGCAGGGCCAGGTCGGCGCGGGCCGCGTCGGGCAGGCGCACGACGATGGGGATCTGGCGCTGGGCGAGGTTGAGCTTGGGCAGGAACTGGTCGTAGTCGCCGGCCGTCGCGATGCGCAGCGTGTCGGCGATGGCCGCGGTGGAGACGCCGAGGTCGGCGGCACGCGCCGCATCGGGCTTCACGATGAGCTCGGGGCGTTGCAGGCTGGAGCTGCTCGTCACCTGGCCGATGCCGGGCAGGGCGCGCAATTCCTTCTCGACCTTGGCGGCATGGCTGGCCAGCAGCTCGCCGTCCTCGCCGGCCAGCACGAGCTGGTACTTCTCGTTCGAGCCGCCGAAGGTGACCTTGATGCGTGCACCGGCGATGTTCTCCAGCTTCTCGCGCAGCTCGCGCTCGATCTGCTGCTTGCTGGTGCCGCG
Source organism: Roseateles sp. GW821-FHT09H10 (assembly GCF_059415865.1). Classification (NCBI taxonomy): domain Bacteria; kingdom Pseudomonadati; phylum Pseudomonadota; class Betaproteobacteria; order Burkholderiales; family Sphaerotilaceae; genus Roseateles; species Roseateles sp. GW821-FHT09H10. Next base: position 187,546 of record NZ_JBWKOB010000003.1, read on the forward strand.
GCGCTCGTTGCGCGGCGTCAGGTTCAGCGTCAGCGTCGCCTTGCGGGACTCGGCCGCGCCGCTCATCGCGAAGGGGTCGCCACCGGCATTGCCGCCGCCGACGGCCGTGTAGATCAGCTTCACATGCTTGTGGGCTGCGGCTGTCGCGCGGGCCTGTTCGGCGATGGCGCGCGTTTCCTCGTAGGTGCTGCCGGGCGGCAGCTCGATGCTGATCTGGGTCTGGCTGAGGTCGTCGGGCGGCAGGAAGGCGCCGGGAATCGCACCCATGAACAGCGGCGTGCAGGCGGCCACGCCGAAGACCGCCGTCAGGGCCATGGTCTTGCCCTTGTGCGTGAAGGCCCAGCGTGCGGCCTTCAGGTAGCGCGCCATCCAGAAAGGCTCCTTGTGCTCGCGCTTGGGCCGCTTGAGGATGTAGGCCGCCATCATGGGCGTCAGCATCCGCGCCACCACCAGCGAGAAGAACACGGCGATGGAGGCCGTCCAGCCGAACTGCACGAAGAACTTGCCGACCACGCCGCTCATGAAGGCGGTGGGCAGGAAGACGGCGATCAGCGTGAAGGTCGTCGCAATCACCGCCAGGCCGATCTCGTCCGCCGCCTCGCGCGCCGCCTCCAGGGGCGTCTTGCCCATGGTCAGGTGGCGCATGATGTTCTCGATCTCGACGATGGCATCGTCCACCAGCACGCCGATGACGAGGGACAGGGACAGCAGCGTCACGACGTTGAGCGTGAAGCCCATCCAATACATGACGAGGAAGGTCGGGATGGCCGACAGCGGCAGGGCCACGGCGCTGACGAAGGTGGCACGCCAGTCGCGCAGGAACAGGAAGACCACCAGCACGGCCAGGGCCGCGCCCTCGAGCAGCAGCTTCATGCTGCCGTCGTAGTTCTCGATGACGGGGTCGACGAAGTTGAAGGCCTCGGTGACGGTGATGTCGGGATGGGCGGCCTTGAGCTCTTCCAGCGCGGCGCGGATGCGCTCGGCCACGTCGACCTCGCCGGCACCCTTGGCGCGCACGATCTCGAAGCCGACGACGGACTTGCCGTTCAGGAAGGCGCCGGCGCGGCGTTCGGCCAGGGTGTCGCTGACGCTGGCGACCTGGTCCAGGCGCACGCGGCGGCCGTCGTTCAGCGGGATGTCCATGGCCGCGAGCTCGCTGGCGCTCTGCACGGTGGCGATGGTGCGCAGCGACTGCTCGGCACCGCCCAGCTGGGCGCGGCCGCCGGGGGCTTCCTGCTGCACCTGCTTCAGTTGGCGCGACACCTCGGCCGCCGTGACGCCCAGGGCCAGCATGCGCGACGGGTCCAGCTCCACGCGCAGTTCGCGGCTGACGCCGCCGACGCGCGAGACCGAGCCGACGCCGCGCACCGACAGCAGGCGCTTGGCGACCTGGTTGTCGACGAACCAGGACATGGCCTCGTCGTCCATGCTGCTGCTCGAGACCGTGTAGGTCAGGATGGGCATGCCCGACAGGTTCATCTTGGTGACGACCGGATCGCGCAGGTCGGCCGGCAGGTCGGCGCGGATGCGGCTGACCGCGTCGCGCGTGTCGTCCAGGGCCTCCTGCAGCGACTTCTCCAGCCGGTACTCGGCCGTGATGGTGGCGACGCCGTCCTGCACCTTGGTGTAGAGGTGCTTGAGGCCTTGGGCCGAGGCCAGCGAGTTCTCGATCTTGCGGGCCACCTCGGTCTCCATCTGCGCCGGCGCGGCGCCGGGCAGGGAGGCGGTGACGACGATGGTGGGCAGCTCGATGTCGGGGAACTGCTGGATCTTCATCTGCTTGAAGCCGTAGATCCCGGCCGCCGTCAGCATGATGAAGAGCATGATGGCCGGCACCGGGTTGGCGATGGACCAGCGGGAGACGTTGAACATCGTCGTGTCTCCTTACTTGGCCGCGGGGACGGTGTCGCCCCCACCGTTCGCCACGCGAACGGTGTCCCCATCCGCCAGGAAGCCCACGCCGGACTCCACGACTGCGGCCCCGGCGGTCAGGCCCGAGCGCACCTCGATGCGGTCCGCCTCGCGGCGGCCGATCTGCACCTTGGTCTGGCGCACCTTGGCGCCGTCGATGCGGAAGACATAGCTGAAGCCGTCGCGCAGCAGCACGGCGCTCTGCGGCAGCGACAAGGCCTGGCTCTCGCCGAGCAGGAAGTCGCCGCGCGCGAACAGGCCGGCACGCAAGGCCTCGCCGGCCTTCAGGTCGACATAGACCAGGCCGTTGCGCGTCTGCGCGTCCACTTGCGGTGCGACGCGGCGGATGCGGCCTTCGACGGCCGGTGCGCCGCTGGGCTGCACGCGCACCGCCTGGCCCGCCTTCAGCTGGGCCAGTTCGGCGCCCGGCACTTCGGCCCGCCATTCCAGGCGGCCCTGGCGCTGCAGGCGGAACAGTTCCTGGCCCGGCTGCACCAGGGCGCCCGGCACGGCGATGCGAGCGGTGATGACGCCGTCGTCCGGCGACGTGATCTGCGTGTAAGACAGGCGCAGCGAATCGGCCTGCACGCGCGCCTTGGCGGCGGCCACGCGGGCCTGGGCCCCGGCATCCGCGGCCAGGGCCTGGTCGATGGCCTGGGGCGACAGGGCTTCGCTGCCCTGCAGGGTCTTGACGCGCTCGGCCGTCAGGTGGGCGTCGCGGGCCGAGGCCTCGGCCTCCAGCAGCGCCGCCTTGCTGGCGGCCAGCTCGGCCTCCAGCGTGCCGGGGCTGAGCTTGGCGAGCACCTGGCCCTTCTTGACGCGGTCGCCCACGTCGACCATCAGCGTGAGCAGGCGCTGGCCGCCGATCTCGGCGCCGATGATGACTTCCTGCCAGGCGGCGATGGAGCCGGTGCCGGACAGGGTCTGGTGCCAGTTGCCGGCCTGCACGACGACGCGCTTGACGGTCAGGGCCGGCTTGGGGGCGGCGCTGGCGGCCGGGTCGGCGGCGAAGGCGGGGCTGGAGACGGCCGCGACAAAGGCGGCGGCCAGTGCAGCGGTCAGGACGACGGTGACAAAGGGGATGCGGATCTTCATGGCGTTCAGCGCGCGGCGGCGGTATTCGTGTTCGTTGTGGAGGCGTCAGCGGTCCAGCCGCCACCCAGGCTGCGATAGAGGCGGACCCAGGCCAGCGCATGCTCGGCGCGCACGCTGAGCACGGCGTCGTAGGCGGCCAGGGCATTGCGGAAGGTGGTGTTGCGCTGGACGCCGCTCTGCAGGCCGGCCTGGGCCTGGCTAAAGGAGCGCCGCGCGATGCCTTCCCATTCGCGCTTGACGGCGTCGACCTCGCGTTCGCGCTCGGCGCCGGCGGCCACGCGTTGCAGGGCCTCCTCCACCTCGGCGACGGCCGTCTGCCATTGCGCCTGCAGGGCGGCGGCGGCCTCGTCGGCGGCGGCCTGGGCGCCTTCGGCACGGGCCTTGCGCTGGCCGCCATCGAAGATCGGCAGGCTCAGGGACGGGCCGACGGCCCACATCGACGTGCTGTTGCTGCTGCCGCCGACGCGCAATTGCGACTCGCCGGCCAGGGCGCCCAGGCTCAGCTGCGGATAGCGCTGGGCCTCGACGCTGCGGTGCTGTTGGAGGGCGGCCAGCCAGCGCTGATGGGCGGCGGCCAGGTCGGGGCGCTGGGCCAGCAGCTGGGCGGGCAGGGCGCTGACGTCGAAGCCCGGCACCTTGGGCTGGCTGCGGCGCAGCTCGAAGCCTTCACCCGCGACGGCCGGCGGCGCCAGCTCCTTGGCCAGCGCCTGGGCCGGTTCGCCGCACAGCAGGGCCAGGGTCTGCAGCGTGATCTGGGCCTCGGCCCGCCACTGGCTGCGGCTGGCCGCGGCGGCGGCGCGTTCCGTGTTCAACAGGGCGGCGTCGCTGACGCTCATCAGGCCGGCCTTCTGCTGCTCGCGCGCCCAGCCGGCGATCTGCTCGGCGAAGCGCAGGTCCAGCTCGGCCGACTCCTCGCGGGCCTGGGCCAGGCGCAGCTGCACATAGGCCTGGGCGACGTCGGCGGCCAGGCTGACGCGGGCGGCATGCCAGTCGGAGCCGGCGGCCTGGGCCTGCAGGTTCTCGGCCGCCGCGGCGGCGCGCTGGCCGCCGAAGAGGTCGATCTCCCAGCTCGCATTGAACTGGGCATTGCCTTGGGTGCTGATGCCGGGCACGGCATTCAGGTTGCGGCCGCGCTGGACCTGGGCACTCGCGCTGAGCTGAGGCAGCAGGGCGCCGCGGGCCTGCGTGGCATTGGCCTCGGCCTGGCGGCGGCGGGCGGCGGCCTGGGCCAGCGTCGGGCTGCCTGCCTCCGCACGCGCGACAAGGCGGGCCAGCAGCGGATCGTCAAAGCCCTTCCACCAGTCGTTCAGCGCCGCCGTGCTGCCGCCGTGGGGCAGGGGCGAGCGCCAGGCGGTGGGGATGGCCGTGGTCGCCGGCGGTGCAGCGGGAGGCACGGCCGCGCAGGCGCAAAGCAGCGCCAACACGGGAGCGGCAAGGAGGAGGCGTCGATTCATGAAGACTTCTTGGCGTGTTGAGCCCGCTCGTACTCGACCAGGGCGCAGCCCCAGTCGGCGAGGCGGTGGCAGGTCTGCTCGAGCAGGGGGTCGTCGGCCAGCAGTTCGGGGTGGAAGGCGTCCAGCATGGGCCGGGTCATGGAGTAGTCGTGGGCCATGGCCTGCAGGCCCATGGCGAGCTGGTGGATGGCCGCCGTCGGCTCGCTCAGGCCGGCATGGCGGGCCAGCAGCTGGGCGAAGCGGTCGAAGATCGGCCCGACTTCCTGGGCCACCGTCTCCATGAAGATGGGGCTGGGCGCCTGCATCTCGCGGAAGAACATCTGGGCGCTGCAGGCGCCGTCGTCGAACAGGAAGGGCTGCAGGAAGCGGCGGATGGACTCGTGCAGGCTCAGCCCGGGATCGTCGAAGCCGGCCAGTTGCTGCTGCAGGTCGACGACGGGCAGGCGCAGCACCTCGCGGTAGAGGCCGTCCTTGTCGGTGAAGTGGTAGTGGATGGCGCCCGGGTTGACGCCGGCGGCGGCGCAGATCTCGCGCGTCGAGACGGCGTCGAAACCGCGTTCGCCGAACAGGCGCATGGCCTCCTGCAGCAGGCGCTCGCGCGGCGGCAGGGGGGCGGTGGAGGAGGGCTTTTCAGCACGCATGGGGCCGTAATGTAAAGCCAACCAAGCGCTTGCTTGGTCGCTTTTTGTATCGTTTTTTATCGGCTGGCGACTGACGCGGCCGCTCGCAAGGCATCAGATGGCGCTGCCGGCAGGGGGTGCTTCCGGCACGGGAACGGCCTTTGCCCACCTGGCCGGGCGGCGTCGGCCGCAGCTGCGCTGCCAGGAGATGGCAGCGTGAACCGCTTCATCAACCCTGGAGAGTTCATCATGAGCAGGAAATTCAACCCCTTGTCGACGACCGTTGCGCTGGCAACTGCCAGCCTCTTGATCGGCATCGCCGGCTGCGCATCCAACCGTTCCGCGGACGAGACCGCCGGCCTGTCACGCGATGCGGACACCCAGCCCACACTGGCCCAGGCCACGCCGACCAATCCTCTGGACACGACCAGCCAGCCCAATTCGCCGGACGCCCTGGCGACACCGATGCCGGCCGAGACGCCGACCGCGCCCATCGCGCCGGTCGCGATCAGCGACACCCAGCCGGCCCCGACGGCCCCTGTGCAGACGGACATGACCACGACGACGGCCGCCACCAGCACCACGACCGAGACGCAGCCGCCTGCAGCGCCCGTCTACCAAAGCAGCCCTGAGATCCCGGCCAGCACGGCGTCGACGACCACGACCACGGCGACCGATACGTCGAGCAGCAACAACTACAACAGCGAGCAGGCTTTGCCGCCGCGCCGCGATCGCCACTGAGACGGCTGCAGCTTCAGGGCCGGGCCGCGAGCGCCTGCATGAGCGCTTGCGCCGGTCGCAGCGAGCCGACGTCGATGCCGCGCCAGTTGCGCAATTGCAAGTGGCTGTAGCCGCGTAACAGCTCGTCCTCGGTCTTCAACAGGCCTTGGACAACCTGGGCAAAAGCGGCTTCGGCCGCGCGCACGGCGCCGTCATCGATCTTCAGCGCGATGCCCAGCCCGAGTTCGGGCAGGGCCGCGCAATACACGCCCTCAGCGCCGATCTTGCAGAAGACGCGCTCGCCCCAGGCCTGCATGACCCGCGTGTCGAAGCGGTCCGTGCCGCCGACCATGAAGGGCGCGGCAGCCGCGGCCTGGCGCAGGCGGCGCGCGGCCCGGGCGTGCCCGTCCGACAGGCCTTGGCCCGTGCCGCAGCGCGCGAAGGCGAGTGCCAGTGATCGCAGCGGCAGCGCGAAGGTCGGGATGGAGCAGCCATCGGTACCACGCGGTGCTTTTTCGACATCGATGCCCGTTGTTGCCGACAAGGCTGCCGACACCTCGCGCATGACCGGGTGCTCGGCTGCGACATAGCCGCGCGCGAACGCGGCCGGATTGGCACCGGCGTTGCGCGCCATCAGGCAAGCGACGCAGACAAAGCCGCTGTGCTTGCCCGAGCAGTTGTTGTGCAGCGGCGTGGCCAGTTCTCCGCGCGCCACCATGCCGCGCAGCACCGGATCGCGGCTGGGCCATTGCGTGCCGCATTCCAGCGCGTCGGCGCTCAACCCCAGCTTGGCCAGCACGCCGGCGGCGGTGGCCACATGCTCGGGCTCGCCGCTGTGCGAGGCACAGGCCAGGGCCAGCTCCGCGTCGGTCAGCGCAAACGTGTCGGCAGCACCGCTGGCGACCAGTGGCAAGGCCTGCAGTAGCTTCACCGCCGAGCGCGGGAAGATGGGCCTGTCGATATCGCCCAGGGCCGTGTGCACGGCGCCCTCGGCATCGATGATGGCCAGCGCGCCGGCATGGCGGGATTCGACGGCGCTGCCGCGCAGGACTTCGATGAGGACGGGGTTCATGCCGCCATCATCCGCCGAAACAGAGAAAGGGCCCGATGCACTCAGCAGCGGGCCCCGGTGTCGGTCAGCGCCTGTAGAGCAACTCTTCAGCTGCAACTCCGGCTCGCGACAACTCCAATCTAGTCGAGCTGCAGCGTGGGCACAGGTGAACGATGCCGCTTGCGCTCGTCAGCCTGGCCCTACGCGGCCAGGGCCGCCACCGTGAAGCGGGCGCGAGCATGGCGCGGCTGCTCGATCTCGTCGGCGATGGCGACGGCCAGGTCGGCCACGGAGATGCCGGCAGGCGCCGGGCCGGCCATCAGCAGCTCCTCGCCGCCGCTGCGGTAGTGGCCGCTGCGCTCGCCCGGGGCCAGCAGGGCCGGCGGGCTCAGGAAGGTCCAGTCCAGGGCGGTGTTGGCGCGCAGGGCGGTCAGGTGGTCGCGGGCCGCGCGGGCGCCGGGCACGATATTGGGCGGCACATGCTTGGGAAAGTCCTCGGTGTCGACCAGCTGCACGCCGGGGGCGACGAACAGGCTGCCGGCGCCGCCGACGACCAGCAGACGCTTGACGCCGCTGCCCTCGACGCCCTGCACGATGGCCGTGGCGCCGCGCAGGAACTTGTCGTAGAGCTCGGTCTCGTTCCAGCCCGGGTTGAAGGCCGACACGACGGCGTCGTGGCCGTGCACGGCGGTGGCCACGGCATTGGCGTCATAGGCGTCGGCGGCGACGACAGCCAGCCCCGGACGTGTTTCCAGCTTGGCGGGATTGCGGGCCAGGGCCGTGACCTGGTGGCCGCGTTGCAGCAGTTCGGCGAGGACGGCGCTGCCGACAAAGCCGGTGGCACCGATGAGGGCGATCTTCATGAGGTTCTCCAAAGCGATTGAGCGATGAAGAACGATATGGGCTTCACGATCTGCTGATAAGACGGCCAAAATCGCCATCACTTTGAAGTGATGCTTACAGATGGACGAATTGAAGCCCTATGCGGTGTTCGCCGAAACGGTGGCTGCCGGCTCCATGAGCGCGGCCGGGCGGCGGTTGGGCATGAGCGCCTCGGCCGTCAGCCAGACCCTGCGCGCGCTGGAGCGCCAGATGGGTGTGACGCTGCTGCACCGCTCGACGCGCAAGCTCACGCTGACCGAGGCCGGCGAGCGCTGCTATCCGCATTGCCTGCGCCTGGTGGAGGCGGCCCGTGCGGCAGCCGATTCGCTGGTGCATGCGCGCGATGCACCCAGTGGCGAGCTGCGCGTGGCGGCACCGGTGGGCTTTGCTTCGCATATCGCCCAGGCGCTGGCACCCGTGCTGGCCCAGGCGCCGGACCTGAGGCTGCGCCTGCTGGTGGACGACGCCATGATCGACCTCATCGACGAGCGCATCGACATCGCCGTGCGCGTCGGCCAGCTTGCCGATTCCAGCTGGGTGGCGCGGCCCTTGTGTGAGATCGAGATGATCTTGTGTGCCGCGCCGGCCTATGTCGAACGCCACGGCCTGCCGGCCATGCCGGCGGACTTGGCCGGCTTCGACTGGATTGCCTGGGCGCGCGAGACGCAGGACGGCGGCGAGGCGGTGCCCACCATTGCGCTGCTGCTGCATGGCGCAGGTGGCGAAAGCCAGCGCGTGCAGGTGCCGGTGCGCATTGCCAGCAACAACCACATGGCCCTGCAGCAGATGTGCGAGCAGGGGCTGGGCATCGCTCGCCTGGGCTATGCCGATGTGCTGGCGCAGCTGTCGCGCGGCACTTTGGTACGGCTGCTGCCGCAATGGCGCTTCACGCCGATGCCGGTCGTCGCCGTCACCCAGCGGCGCGAGGGCGAGCCGGCCAAGGTGAGGGTGGCGGTGGAGGCGCTGAAGCGGTATTTCGCGACCTTGCCAGGGGTGGCCGGCTAGTCGACATGCACCCGGTTACGCCCACCCCGCTTGGCCGCATACAGCGCCTGGTCGGCACGGTTGAGCAGGCTGTCGCCCTGGTGCTGCTGCGGCGCGCCGCCGGAGATGCCGACGCTGATGCGCACCAGCAGGCCCGGCGTGATGGCCGCCCAGTCGTGCTCGACGACGGCCAGGCGCAGGCGTTCGCAGATCTCGGCGGCCTGCTGGGGCGCGATGCCGACCAGCACGGCCAGAAATTCCTCGCCGCCGATGCGGGCCATCAGGTCGGCGCTGCGCAGCCGGTGGCGCAGCAGCTGGGCGAGCTGCTGCAGCACGGCGTCGCCCACCGCATGGCCGTGGGTGTCGTTGATCTTCTTGAAGTGGTCGACGTCCAGGGCCGCGACGCTGATGACCTGGTTGGCCATGCGAGCACCCTCCACCAGCAGGGGCAGGGCGAACTCGGCGTGGCGGCGGTTGTGCAGGCCGGTCAGCACGTCTTCATGCGCGGCACGGTCCAGGGCCATGGCGTGCTCGCGCAGCCGCGCCTGCTCGGTCTCGAGATGGACGGCACGGGCACGCTCGCGGCGGGCGTCGGCGGTGGCGCTGTCGGCGCGGGCCTGGGCCTGCTCGACCTGGTCGCGGATCAGGATGACTTCGGTCTGCAGCACCAGGTTGTCGCGCGTGATCTGGCGGTCCAGGCCGACGAGTTCCTCCAGCCAGCCCAGGGCCTCGCGGTACTGGCCGCAGGCCTTGTGGGTCTCGTACAGCGAGCGGATCAGCAGGCGGCGCAGCTTGGGCGGCGGCTCGGTGGCGGCATGCAGCAGGGCCTCCAGGATGCGCGCGGCCTGCAGGGGCTCGCCCTTCAGGCGCAGGAAGACGGCGCGCTGGGCGTCGGCCTCGATGGCCAGCGTGCGGTAGCCGTGGTCATGGGCCAGGTGGCCGAATTCGTTCAGCAGCGGCAGGGCCTCGTCCAGCAGGCCGCCTGCCAGCAGCGCATTGACGCGGTTGGACACGGCCACGGCGACCTGGAAGGGGCTGCCCGACTGGCGCGCCAGCACGGTGGCCTGCTCGGCCGTGCGCAGGGCGCTGGCGACGGCATCGGCCAGGGCGGCGGCGTCGCCCAGGGTCTGGGCCTCCTCGACACGGCGCAGCCAGAAATAGGCGAGGTTGTTGTGGCAGGAGAACAGCACCTCGGCGCAGTCGCTGCGGGCGGCGATCTCCAGGGCCTGGCCGGCCGAGGCGCAGGCCTGGACCGGGTTCTCCAGGCTGGAGTAGGCGATGCCGACGCGGTTCAGCGCCCAGGCCTCGCGCACGGGGTCGGCGGCGCGGCGCGCGGCGGCCAGCGCCCTCATGCCCGATTCCAGCGCCTCGCGGCCCATCAGCAACTGGCCGTAGACATAGCACTGGCTGGTCAGCGCATCGGCCAGCAGGCCGTCGTCGCGCAGGCGCTCGGCCAGGGCCAGGGCCTCGGTCGCGCAGCGCGCGCTGGCCGTCAGCTTGCCCAGGCGCGGGTACTGGTGGGCCAGCAGGGCGAGCGTCTCGGCGCGCCGGCGCAACTCGGCCGGCGGGCAGCCCAGCAGCAGTTGCTCCAGCACTTCGCTGGATGCCTGATAGGCCCCCGCCGCCGCGCGCACGCGGGCGGCGGCAAAGGCGGCGTCGAAGGCGGCGGTGTCGAAACCGGGGCTTTCGGCGGCTGGGGCGGGCAGGTCGAGCACGTCTGACATGGAATCCGTCGATTCTGCCTAGGCCCAGAATGCCGGCCATGACGGACATCGCTGTTTTCGGGGTCGACTTCACGAGTGCGCCCCGGCGCGCCAAGCCCATTTGCATCGCAGCCGGCCAGCGCCACGGTGCCGTGGTGCGCCTCAACCGACTGGTAGCGCTACACAGCCTGGAGGAGTTTTCCGAGTGGCTGACCCAACCGGGGCCCTGGGTGGCCGGATTCGACCTGCCCTTCGGCCTGCCGCGCGAACTGGTCGAGCACCTCGGCTGGCCGACGGACTATGCGGCCTTGATGGCGCACTATGCCGGCCTGGAGCGCGCGGCGATCCGGGAGCGCTTCGCCGCCTTCTGCGATGCCCGGCCCGTCGGTGCCAAGTTCGCCCATCGCGCCTGCGACGGGCCGGCCGGCGCCAGCCCGAGCATGAAATGGGTCAACCCACCGGTGGCCTGGATGCTGCATGCCGGTGTCCCCCGCCTGATCGAGGCGGGCGTGCATCTGCCCGGCCATCTCGACGGCGATGCCGGTCGCGTCGCGCTGGAGGCCTATCCCGGCCTGCTGGCGCGCGAGCTGATCGCACGGCGTTCCTACAAGAGCGACAGCAAGGCGGCGCAGACGCCGGAGCGGTTGATCGCGCGCAAGGACATTGTCGACGCGCTGGAACAGGGCCGCATGCGGTTGGGTCTGCGGCTCAAGCTGAGCCACGCGCAGCGCGACGAGCTGGTGGCGGACGCCAGCGGCGACAGCCTGGACGCGGTACTGGCCATGCTGCAGGCGGCCTGGGCCGCCACGCAGCCGCGCTACGGCTGGCCCGAGGGCGTGGACCCGCTGGAAGGCTGGATCGTCAGCGCCTGACCAGGCGCCGTCGAGGCGCCCCGCAGCGCAGCGCGGGCATCGCCCGCCCGCTGCGCCTGGGGACTTCGGCCGTCAGGCCTTCTTGCGACGCAGGCGCAGTGCCGCGCCAATGGCCGTGGCGGCCAGCAGCAGGCTGCCGGGTTCCGGAACCGTGTTGACGTTCGCGCCGTTGCCGAAGGTGAAGTTGTCGAGCGCGAAGGTGAAGGTGCTGTTCGCGCGGCTGCCGATGACGGCCGACGTGATCTTGGCGCCGCTGTCGGTGGTGAAGCCGAAGAACTCCATCTGCTGGGCCACGTCGTGGAAGAACAGCGAGGTGTTGTCGTCGAAGAAGATGGTCAGGTCGACATTGGGCGCCAGCGAGTTGGTGTCGAAACCGAAGCCGGAAACCGCGTTGTTGAAGGTGACCGTCAGCAGGTGGAAGCCGGTGACCGTGTCGAGGAAGCCGCCGTCGAAACCGCCGCCTGCGTCGATGTTGAAGAAGTTGCCGCTGCCGAGGGTCGTCGAGTAGGTGACGCCGGCCTTGATGTCGCCGGGAGCGATGCCGGCTTCATTGGTGCTGCTGTTGAGCACGCCGCTGCTGATCGGGAAGTGGGCGCTGGCGGTGAAGTCTTCGACCGTGAAGCCGTTGACGAGGCCGGCTTGGAAGGCCGCGCGGTTCTGGGTCACGACGACGCCAGCAGAAGCGCTCACGGCACAGGCGGCAAGGGTGGCCGCGGCAAGGATTTTTCGCATGTTCGACTTTGGTTGAGTTGTTGGATCCGGGCTCACTGCCCCCCGCGGCTGATTGGAAGAGCCGACGCCTGATGCCGCCACCCCGTGGTCGCGGGATTCGGGCCTTGGGAGGCCCTCGGGCGTGGTCTGGGGGCGTCGAACGAAGGCCTGCTGTCAGCTTGAAGAAGGCTGTGGCCTCTGCCGCCCCAGGTTCGGCAGACCTGACCCTTCCGGGCGATATGGATCGCCAGGACCCGAGCCGGCATCATCCGGCCCATGTTCTGGCGTGCCTTGCTGGCCTTCCTGGCGCTGCCCGGCGTCGTCGCCTTCGCCGTCCCGGCGGGCTGGCTGATGGCGAGCGGGCACACGCAACTGCTGCAGCCGTCGGGCCTGCTGCCCGGACTGGTCGGCGTCGCGGGCCTGCTCTGGTGCGTGCGCGACTTCTACGTCGCCGGCCGCGGCACGCTGGCGCCCTGGGCACCGCCCGAGCGGCTCGTCGTTGTCGGCCTGTACCGCTACTCGCGCAACCCGATGTATGTGGCGGTGCTGCTCATCCTCGCGGGCTGGGCCTGGAGCTTTGGCTCGGCGGGGCTGGGCGTGTATGCGGCGTTCGTGGTGGTGGCCTTCCAGACGCGTGTGGTGCTGGGCGAGGAGCCGTGGCTGGCGAAGACGCATGGCCAAGCGTGGCTGGACTATGTGCGGCGCGTGCCGCGCTGGCTGTTCTGACGTGCGTCAGCGCAGCCCCACCTGCCCCTTCCACGCATTGAGGATCTTGGCCCGGTCCCAGGCCCGCCCCGCCTTCATCGTCCAGGCCACTTCCGGCAGGGTCGGCTTGGTCGCGTCCAGCGGCGCGGCGAAGGCGATCAGGTCCGCGCGCAGGCCTGGGGCGATGCGGCCGACGTCGGCCGTGCGGCCCAGATAGGTCGCGCCATTGGCCGTCATGACCTTGACTGTGGTTGCCGCGTCGAAGCCGGCCTCGCGCAGCAGCTCGAACTGGCGCAGCGACGAGTAGCCCGGGATGACGCCGCCATAGCCCGTTGGATCCGTACCGGCGACGAGCAGGCCGCCGGCGTCGTGGAAGCGCTTCTCCCAGACCATGTTCTTCGGAAAGATGCGGCCATGCGGATTGGGGCCGCCGCGCTGGATGGCGGTGTAGCGGGCCACGTATTGCTCGCGCATCTGCGGGATCAGCAGATCCAGGGCCGCGGCGGGCGCCATCGGGCGGCCGTAGGAGAAGGTCTCGAAGATGGTCAGCGTCGACGTCAGGGCCACCTTCTTGTCGATCATCTGGCGCTGCAGGGCCGCCATGCGCGGGTCGTCGACGGCCAGCGCATCGAGGGACTTGGGCGCGGCGTCGCCGGCCGGGCAGGTGTCCGCCTGCTTGCCTTCGACAAAGTCCGTGGACGCGAAGAAGCCATGCTCCAGGTTGTCTATGCCCATGGCCGCGGCCTCGGCATAGGTCACCGCGCAGAGATGGGCCGTGACCTTGGCCTTGCGCTCGTGGGCGGCCTTCACGATGGCGTCCAGCTGCTCGCGCGTCAGGTGCATATAGCCCTTGTACGAGGTGGCGCCGACGTCGGCCCAGTAGCCCACCTGGCGCACGGCGTCCGCGGCATCGACGAGGCGCGGCACCTGGGCGACAAAGGCCTGGATGCCATTCAGGAAGGGCGCCGTGACGTCCAGGTCCGGCCCCGGGGCCTTGCCGTCGCGGATGTCCTTCCAGGTGTTGAGATCGGCGTAGGGGCTCATGCTGCCGGCCGTGCGCATCGTCGTCACGCCGCCGGCCAGATAGAGCAGCGGAAAGCTCTGGAAGAAGGCACCGTAGCTGCCACGCTCGGTCGGGTAGAAGAGGTGCTCGTGCATCAGCACGAAGCCTGGCATCAGCGCGCCGCCGGCCAGGTCCTTCACGAGCGCGCCGGCCGGGGCCTTGAGCTCGGCATCGGGCTTCACTTCCGCGATGCGGCCATCGCGGATCAGTACGCTCATGCGCTCGCGCGGCGCGGCGCCGCTGCCGTCGTAGAGCTGGGCATTGCGCAGCAGCGTGATGGGGGCGGTGAAGAGTGTGTAGCGCTCGGTGTCGTTGGGCTGCTGCGCGAAGGCTTGGGCAGCGAGGGCAAGGGCGAGGAGTGCGAGCGGCTTCTTCATGCGCCGAATCCTCCCACGTTGCGTCACGCTAGTTGCCTGGGATCAACTCGGGCGTTCCGGCGTGAGCGAGATGGCTGACGAGCGGCAGGCCCGGCCCCCAGGCATGGATGAGCCAGCCGGCCGGTTCCAGCGCGATGGACAGCGGCGCATCGGTCCCCAGGTTCAGCTCGACCTGGTGGGCCGTGGAGGGTGCGCTGAGGGCAGGGGCGTGCGCCACGCGGCCCAGCGTCATGCGGTGCAGATGGCCGCAGACGACACGCTCCACCTGCGGGTGGGCGGCGATCAGCGCCTCGAAGCCGGCGAGGCCCTGCTGCAGCGACATTGTGTCCATGACGACCAGGCCGGTCGCGTGCGGCGGATGGTGCAGGGCGACGAGGGTGGGGACGGCCGGCCGCTCGGCCAGCAGTGTCCGGGCCTGGGCCAACCGCGCGTCATCGAAGCCGCCTTCGGGGCGGCCCGGCATCAGGCTGTCCAGCACCACCAGGCGCAGCGGACCGGGCAGGTCCAGGGCGTACTGGATGCTGGCCGCACCGCTCTGCCCGCAGTGCACGCCGTTGAGGCCCGCAAAGGCCTCCTGCAGCGGCCCACGGGCATCGTGGTTGCCGGGCAGCAGAGCCAGCGGGATGCCGGCGTCGATCAGGGGCTGCAGCAGTTCGCGCAGTTGCGCGTACTCGGCCGGATGGCCCGCGTCGACGAGGTCGCCGCTGATCAGCACGGCGACGGGTTTCGGCCGGACCTGCAGCACGCGCTCGACGGCGTGGCGCAGCGCCGCGGCCGTATCGACGCGGCCGCAGATCAGCTGGCCCGGATGCGTGATGTGCGGGTCGCTGAGCTGGACGAGCAGATAGGGTGTCGCGTCCATGCCGGCGGCCTTACTTGCGCATCAGCGTGCTCTTGCCGAACAAGGATTCGATCAGGTCGACCGCCACCAGCGCGGTGCGGTTCTTCTCGTCCAGCGCCGGGTTCAGCTCCATCAGGTCCATGGACGCCATGCGGCCGGTGTCGGCAATCATCTCCATGCAGAGGTGCGCCTCGCGGTAGGTCGGGCCGCCACCGACCGTCGTGCCGACGCCTGGCGCCATGACGGGGTCGAGGAAGTCGACGTCGAAGCTGACGTGCAGATGGGTGTTGTCGTCCAGCGTGGCCAGGGCCAGCTCCATGGTGTGGCGCATGCCCATCTCGTCGATGAAGCGCATGTCGAACACTTCCAGGTCGTGCTCGTGCACGAAGGCGCGCTCGCCCTCGTCGACGCTGCGGATGCCGATCTGGCGGATCCACTTCGGCGAGATGGCCGGCACATGGCCGCCGATCTCGATGAGCTCCTTGGGGCCGAAGCCGCACAGGCAGGCGACCGGCATGCCATGGATGTTGCCGCTGGGGGTCAGCTCGCTGGTGTTGAAGTCGGCATGGGCGTCCAGCCACAGCACGCGCAGCTTCTTGCCGGCGTCGCGGCAGTGGCGGGCCACGGCGCTGATGGAGCCCAGGCCCAGGCAGTGGTCGCCGCCCAGCAGGATGGGCATGCGGCCGGTCTTGAGCTCGTTGTAGACGGCGTCATGCACGGTCTGGTTCCAGGCCACCACTTCCTGCAGATGGCGGTAGCCGGCGGTTGGCGGCAGCCAGGGGTTGGACGGGCCGCTGAGGTTGCCGCGGTCGACGACGTCGACACCGCGGGCGCGCAGGGCCTCGGCCAGGCCGGCCACGCGCATGGCCTCGGGGCCCATGCTGGCACCGCGGGCACCGGCGCCGATGTCGGTGGGGGCGCCGATCAGGGAGACATTGCGGAGTTTGGTCATGGTTTGGCGGCGCTCGCGGGCGCGGCGAGTTCGGGTTGGGATTCGAGCAGGCCCCAAGCTTCCTCGGCGGTCTCGACGTAGTGGAAGAGCTGCTGGTCTTCCGGCTTGATCATGCCGGTCTCGATCAGCCACTCGATGTTGAGCAGCTTGGTCCAGAACTCGCGGCCGAACAGCAGGATGGGGCGGGGGCGGCTCTTCTTGGTCTGGATCAGCGTCAGCGTCTCGAAGAGTTCATCCAGCGTGCCGAAGCCGCCCGGGAAGCAGACCAGGGCGACGGCGCGCATCAGGAAATGCATCTTGCGCAGGCCGAAGTAGTGAAAGCGGAAGCACAGCTCGGGCGTGATGTAGGGATTGGGGTACTGCTCGTGGGGCAGCACGATGTTCAGGCCCACGCTCTTGCCGCCCATCTCGTAGGCGCCGCGGTTGCCGGCTTCCATGATGCCGGGGCCGCCGCCGGTGGCGATGACGACATGGTTGCCGCGCTCGGTGCAGGCGGCCGTCGCGATCTGGGCGAAGCGGCGCGCTTCCTCGTAGTAGCGGCTCATGGCCAGGTGGCGGCGGGCGCGCAGGGCGCCTTCCTCATCGCCGCGGTCCTCGGCCACGGTCAGCAGGGCCTGGGCGGCTTCTTCGGACAGGATGCGGGCGCTGCCGAAGATGACGATGGTGGATTTGACGCCCTGCTCGTTCTGCAGCAGCTCGGGCTTCATCAGCTCCAGCTGCATGCGCACGGCGCGCATGTCCTGGCGCAGCAGGAAGTGCTCGTCCTTGAAAGCCAGGTTGTAGGCGGCGCCCGGGCCGTCGTAGTCGGGATGCGGGGGCAGGTCGCGGCACTCTTCCTTGGCAGTGGGGAAGTTGCGCGTCGGGACGTCGGTGGGCTTCATGGGGCGGCGGGATTTTGTGATCTTTGGAACTGGATTTTGTGCCTCATTGCAAGGCACCCACCGGATTTCATCCAGCGCAGACGGAACACTCCGGGTCCCGCTGCATGGTGATCTCGCTCCACTGCATGCGCCGGCCGTCCAGCATCAGCAGGCGCCCGGCCAGCGGCTCGCCGACACCGGCCAGCAGCTTCAGCGCCTCGGCGGCCTGCAGGCTGCCGACGATGCCCACAAGCGGCGCGAACACGCCCATGGTCGAGCAGGCGACGTCCTCGAAGCCGGACTCCGGCGGGAACAGGCAGGCATAGCAGGGCTGCTCGCCCGAGCGGCTGTCATAGACGCTGATCTGGCCGTCGAAGCCAATGGCGGCGCCCGACACCAAGGGCTTGCGGTGGCGCACGCAGGCGGCGTTGACGAGGTGGCGGGTGGCGAAGTTGTCGGTGCAGTCGATGACGACATCCACGCACGGCACTTCCGCGTCGAGCAGGGCGGCATCGGCCTTCTGTGCCAACGCCCGCACCTGCACGCCGGGGTTGAGCCCCGCCATGCGTGCCGCGGCGGACTCGACCTTGAGCTTGTCCAGGCTGCTCATGTCATGCGCGATCTGGCGCTGCAGATTGGTCAGCGACACCTTGTCATGGTCGACCAGGGTGATGCGGCCGACGCCGGCCGACGCGAGGTAGAGGGCCACCGGCGAGCCCAGGCCGCCGGCCCCGATGACGAGGGCGCGGGCGTCGAGCAGGCGCTGCTGGCCCTCGATGCCGATCTCGTCCAGCAGCAGATGGCGGGAATAGCGCAGCAGGTCGTCGTCGTTCATGGCAGGCAGGATAGCGCCGCCACCCGGGCGCCTAAGCCCTGGTCCGGCAAGGTTTGCAAGCGCTCGCGACACTGGCGGCGATGAAGTCCCTGCCCGCCGTCACGCCGCTCAGCCCCGCGCTGACCCTGCTGCTTGCCACCGCCACCGGCCTGGCGGTGGCGTCCATCTATTACATCCAGCCCCTGCTCGGCCTGCTGGCCGACCAGTTCGGCGTCGGTGGCGCAGCCATCGGCCTGCTGCCCACGCTGACCCAGCTCGGCTATGCGGCGGCCATCCTGCTGCTGTCGCCGCTGGGCGACCGTTTCGACCGGCGCCGCATCATCGCGGTCAAGGCCTTGGCCCTGGTCGTCGCGCTGGGGCTGGCCGCCGCGGCGCCGGGGTTTGTGGCCCTTTGCGTGGCCAGCGTGGCCATCGGCCTGACCGCCACCCTGGCCCAGGACATCGTGCCGGCCGTGGCGACGCTGGCGCCCGAGGCCGAGCGCGGCAAGCGTGTCGGCCAGGTCATGACTGGGTTGCTGCTGGGCATCCTGCTGTCGCGCGTGGCCAGCGGCTCGCTGGCGGCGGTGGCCGGCTGGCGCGCGGTCTATGCCGTGGCGGCCCTGGCCGTGGCGCTGCTGATCCCGCTGCTGTGGCGCGGCCTGCCGCGTTTCGTGCCGGCGACGTCGGCGGGCTATGGCTCGCTGCTGCTGTCCATGGCCACGCTGTGGACCCGCCACGCGCCGCTGCGGCGGGCGGCCCTGGCGCAAGGCCTGCTGAGCGTGGCCTTCAGCGCCTTCTGGTCGACGCTGGCCCTGGTGCTGGCCGGGCCGGACTTTGGCCAGGGCAGCGCGGTGGCGGGCGCCTTCGGCCTGGCTGGCGCCGCCGGTGCGCTCGCGGCGCCTCTGGCCGGTGGGCTGGCCGACAGGCGCGGCCCGCAGGCCGTCATCCGCGTCGGGGCCCTGCTGGTCTTCGTCGCCTTTGCCGCGCAGGCGCTGGCGCCGGCCTCGCTGTGGCTGCTGGTGGCCGTCGCCGTGGTTTTCGACCTCGGCGTGCAGGCGGCCCTGGTGTCGCACCAGAGCGTGGTCTACAGCCTGGACCCCGCCTCGCGCAGCCGGCTCAACGCGGTGCTGGTCAGCTCGATGTTCGTCGGCATGGCCAGCGGCGCAGCCCTGGGCTCGGCCCTGCTGGCGGCCTTCGGCTGGCGCGCAGTGCCGGCTCTCGGTGCGGCGGCGGCGCTTGGGGCACTGGCCTTGATCCGCCGATCTTGATCGAATCCTGGCTGCCAAAGAAAACGGGCCTCTTGCGAGGCCCGATGTGCTTGAAGCTCAGGAGCTCTTTGTAGTTATTCCGACGTCTTGGCTTCGGCCTTGCGTTCGACGGCCGACTTGGAAGCGATGACCGGCTGGCCCTTGAGCTTGTTCAGGGCCTGCATCAGCGGGAAGTCTTCGGTGGAGCCGAACTCGGGCAGGGGCTTGGGCGGCTCGGCGCGCTTGGCGTACTCGGCTTCCAGCTTCTGGCGGGCTTCCTCGCGGGCCTTCAGGCGGGCTTCGTTCTCTTCCGCCTCCGGGCCGTTGTTCAGATGCTTCTCGAGGTCGGCCTCGCGCATGCGCAGGGCGGCGAAGACATTGCCTTCCGCGGTTTCGTCCAGCATGACGTCGGGCACGATGCCCTTGGCCTGGATGGAGCGGCCGCTCGGCGTGTAGTAGCGCGCCGTGGTGATCTTCAGCGCGCTTTCCGGGCCGAGCTGGCGCACGGTCTGCACCGAGCCCTTGCCGAAGGTCTGGGCGCCCATGACGGTGGCGCGCTTGTGGTCCTGCAGGGCGCCGGCGACGATCTCGCTGGCGCTGGCCGAGCCTTCGTTGACCAGCACCACCAGAGGCACGTTCTTCAGCGCGGCGGGCAGGCGCTTGATCGGGTCGTCGCCGCCGCGGCGGCGGTAGTCGTCAGGTTCGGCGCGGTAGCTGGCCTTGGATTCGGCGATCTGGCCATTGGTCGACACCACTTCCACGCCCTTGGGCAGGAAGGCGGCCGAGATGGCGATGGCGCCGTCCAGCAGGCCGCCCGGGTCGTTGCGCAGGTCCAGCACCAGGCCCTTCAGGTTGGGCTCCTGCTTGTAGATGTCCTCGAGCTTCTTGGCGAAGTCGTCGACGGTGCGGTCCTGGAACTGGCTGACGCGGATCCAGGCATAGCCGGGCTCGACGACCTTGGCGCGCACGCTCTGGACCTTGATCTCTTCACGCGTGATGGTCACGGGGAAGCTGCGGTTCTCGGCCTTGCGGAAGATGGTCAGGCTGACCTTGGTGGACGGGTCGCCGCGCATCTTCTTGACGGCCTGGTCGATGGTCATGCCGCGCACGGCGGTGTCATCGATGCGGCTGATCATGTCGCCGCTCTTCAGGCCGGCGCGGAAGGCGGGCGAGCCTTCGATGGGGGAGACGATCTTGACCAGGCCGTCTTCCATGCCGATCTCGATGCCGACGCCGACGAACTTGCCGGTCGTGCCTTCACGGAATTCCTTGAAGGTCTTCTTGTCGAAGAACTGGGAGTGGGGGTCCAGG
Organism: Roseateles sp. GW821-FHT09H10; assembly: GCF_059415865.1. Lineage (NCBI taxonomy): Bacteria > Pseudomonadati > Pseudomonadota > Betaproteobacteria > Burkholderiales > Sphaerotilaceae > Roseateles > Roseateles sp. GW821-FHT09H10. The sequence continues at coordinate 207,719 of NZ_JBWKOB010000003.1, forward strand.
CCGGACACCATGCCGGCGATGGCGTCGTTGATGAGCTTCTTCTCGTCGACCTGCTCGACGTAGTCGCTCTTGACGAGGCCGAAGACAGCGGCGAGCTGCTGCATTTCGTCCAGAGGCAGCGGCGACAGCGTGCTGCGTGCGTTGGCCTGGAGTTGCATCGTGGTGAGGGCACCTGCGACGGCACCGAGGGCAACCCAACCGGCGACTTTCAATCTGGAGCTCATGTAGCCGAGTCCTCTATCAACGTGATCCTGTCGAAACAGCTTGACAGGTGGGGCCAGTTTAGCGGTCGGTGATTTATGCGCGGCATCGATTTACCTGCTGGAAACCCTTCAAATCGGGTATGGAGTGATGGAATGCGCGGGCGTTACTTCTCGTGCGGCCTGTCGAAAGTCAGGGGTGGCCGTGAGGGCCGCTCTGGCGGCCTGCAGGGCCTGTGTCAGCCGATCTGGGGGCGCAGCGGCAGATGGGCAAGGCGGCCCGGTGTTTCATCCGCAATCAACTGTGTGAGTGCTGTGGGAGTGGGCGCGACGAGGCTGCTGAAGGCCGCTAAATTGCCTTCCATGTCCGCCACCAGCCGCTTCGCCCTGCTCGTTCTCGCCCTCGCGCCGCTGGCCTTCGCGGCCCGCATCGGCAGCATTGCGCCGGCCGAGGCGCTGACGGCCGAGCGCGTCGCGGCGCTGCCGGCGGCCGAGAAGGGCGCCTGGCAGGCCTATCTGGCCCGCTCCCTCGCCCAACTGGGCGCCGACCGCGCCGCGCTGGCCGCCGAGCGCCGGGGCCTGGCGACCTGGCCCGCCGCACCCGAAGGCGGCCCTGGCGCGGCCACCATGCCGCTGGACCGGCCGCCGCCCTGGTATGCCGGCGAGGCGGCCCTGGCCGTGGCGCGCAACATCCTGAGCTACCAGACGCCCGCCGGGGGCTGGGGCAAGAACCAGCCGCGCAATGCGCCGCCACGCCAGCGCGGCCAGCATTGGGTGGCCGACAGCAACCCGCGGGCGGCGGCGCCTGACGATTTCGACAAGCCCGGCCACTGGAGCTATGTCGGCACCATCGACAACGACGCCACGACGACCGAGATCCGCTTCCTGGCCCTCATGGCGGCCGCCCACCCGGGCGAGGCCGGCGCCGCCTGGCGCCAGGCGGCCGAGCGCGGCCTGCGCTATCTGCTGGCGGCCCAGTTCCCCAACGGCGGCTGGCCCCAGGTCTGGCCGCTGCAGGGCGGCTATCACGACGCCATCACGCTGAACGACAACGCGCTGGTCGAGGTGGCCGAATTGATGGGCCTGGCCGCGCGCGGCGAGCAGGGCCTCGCTTTTCTGCCGGCTGCGCTGAAGGCCGAGGCGGCGGCGGCCCAGGCGCGCGCCGTGGAGTTGCTGCTGCTGGCGCAGGTGCCCATCGACGCCAAGCCCACGCTCTGGGCCCAGCAGCACGACCCATTGACGCTGGTGCCGGCCTCGGCCCGCAACTACGAGCCGCCGGCCCTGAGCAGCGGCGAGAGCGCCCGCGTGCTGGCCTTCCTGATGAGCCTGCCGGACCCGCCGCCGGACGTGGTCCAGGCCGTCAAGCGCGGCGTCTTCACGCTGCGCGGGCTGGCCGTGCGCGACCGTGCCTGGGTGAAGGGCGACGAGGCCCAGGGCCGCCGGCTGGTCGAGCAGCCCGGTGCCGGACCGCTGTGGGCGCGCTATTACGACGCGAGGACGCTCAAGCCCGTCTTCGGCGACCGCGACAAAAGCCTGCACGACGACGTCAACGACATCAGCCTGGAGCGCCGCAACGGCTACGCCTGGTGGGGCACCTGGCCGGCGAAGACGCTGGAGGCTTTTGAGGTCTGGGTGCTCAAGCACCCTTCCTGAGTTCGAAGCGCTTGATGTCGCCGACAACGAACAGATAGCAGCACACCGCGACCAGCGCATTGGCCGCGACAAACACCAGGGCCGCGTTGAAGGAACCGGTGCCGCTGATCAGATAGCCGATGACGATGGGCGTGGTGATGCCGGCGGTATTGCCGAAGGTGTTGAACAGCGCACCGCTCAGGCCCGAGATCTCCTTGGGCGAGGTGTCCGACACGACGGCCCAGCCGAGAGCGCCTAGCCCTTTGCCGAAGAAGGCCAGCGACATGATGGCGACGACGACGGCCGCGCTGTCGACGTAGTTGCACAGGATCATGCTGGTGGACAGCAGCATGCCGATGACGATGGGCGTCTTGCGCGCCAGCGTCAGGCTCTTGCCCCGGCGCAGCAGGCCGTCGCTGATGACACCACCCAGCACGCCACCCGCAAAGCCGCAGATGGCCGGCAGCGCCGCGACGAAGCCGGCGCTGAGGATGGACATGCCGCGTTCCTTGACCAGGTAGACGGGGAACCAGGTCAGGAAGAAATAGGTCAGTGTCGTGATGCAGTACTGGCCGACATAGACGCCCATCAGCATGCGATTGCTGAGCAGCTGCTTGATGTAGCCGAGCTTGGGCGAGTTCGGGGCAAAGCTGCGGCTCTGGTTGCCCGGCTGATCCATGTTGACCAGGGCGCCGCCGGCGGCGATGTAGTCCAGCTCGGCGCGGTTGATGCCCGGGTGGGTCTTGGGCGTGTAGATGGTCTTCAGCCAGACGACGCTGAGGGCGATGCCCAGCAGGCCCATGACGACGAAGACGGCCGGCCAGCCGTAGCTGTGCGTGATCCAGCCCATCAGCGGCGCGAACAGCACGGTGGCGAAATACTGGGCCGAGTTGAAGATGGCCGAGGCCGTGCCGCGCTCGTTGGCCGGGAACCAGCTCGCCACGATGCGGCCGTTGGCCGGGAAGGACGGCGCCTCGGCCGCGCCGACCAGGAAGCGCAGCGCGAACAGCGCGACCACCGCCAGGCCCACATTGGCCGTGATGAAGCTGATGCCGCCCTGCAGCAGCGTGAACACCGACCACAGGCAGATGCTGGCCGCATAGACCAGCTTGGAGCCGAAGCGGTCCAGCAGCCAGCCGCCCGGCAGCTGGGCGATCACATAGGACCAGCCGAAGGCCGAGAAGATGAAGCCCATGGTCACCGCGTCTATGCCCAGCTCTTTGGACAGCGCCGGGCCGGCGATGGAGAGGGTGGCGCGGTCGGCGTAGTTGATCGTCGTGACGACGAAGAGCATGGCCAGGATGGCGAAGCGCTTTCGGGTGCGGGTGGCGCTGTTGGCCTGGGCCAGCGAGGCGGTGGCGGTGTTCATCGGTTGTCTCCGGGCAATGCAGCGGCTCCGCCTCTTGCTGGGCGGTCGTGCCAAAGGGAGTGGGATCAGGCTTGGGTGTAAGCCGTCTTCACGGTCGTGTAGAACTCGGCGGCGTGGCGGCCCTGCTCGCGCGGGCCGTAGCTGCTGCCCTTGCGGCCGCCGAAGGGCACGTGATAGTCGACGCCCGCCGTCGGCAGGTTGACCATCACCATGCCGGCCTGGGAATGGCGCTTGAAGTGGGTGGCGTGCTTCAGCGAGGTGGTCGCAATGCCGGCCGAAAGGCCGAAAGGCGTGTCGTTGGACAGGGCCAGCGCATGCTCGTAGTCGCGGGCGCGGATGACGCTGACGACGGGGCCGAAGACCTCCTCGCGGTTGATGCGCATCTCGGCCGTCGTGTCGGTGATCAGGGCCGGCGTCAGGTAGAAGCCGGGCTGGCCGTCGACGTTGTGCTCGATGCGCTCGCCGCCATGGGCCAGGCGGCCGCCCTCGCTCTGGGCGATGCCGATATAGGCCACGTCCTGGCTGAGCTGGCTGGCGTCGACGACGGGGCCGATGTCGGTGCCGGCCTTGCGGGCGTCGTCGATCTTCAGCGCCTTCATCTTCTCGATGACGGCGGCGACGAAGCGGTCGTGGATGCCGTCGGTGACGATGAGGCGCGAGGAGGCCGTGCAGCGCTGGCCGGTGGAGAAGAAGCCGCTGTTGACGGCGGCGCCGACGGCCACGTTCAGGTCGGCATCGTCCAGCACGATCATGGGGTTCTTGCCGCCCATCTCGAGCTGGAACTTGGCCATGCGCGAGACACAGGCGGCAGCCACCTTCTGGCCGGTGCCGACCGAGCCGGTGAAGCTGATGGCGGCCACGCGCGGGTCGTTCAGCAGCTTCTCGCCAACGACCGAGCCGCGGCCCATGACGAGGTTGAACACGCCGGCCGGCAGACCTGAGCGCGACAGGATCTCGGCCAGGGCCCAGGCCGATCCGGGCACCAGGTCGGCCGGTTTGAAAACGACGCAATTGCCCCAGGCCAGGGCCGGCGCGATCTTCCAGGCGGGAATCGCGATGGGGAAGTTCCACGGCGTGATGAGGCCGACGACACCGATGGCTTCGCGCGTCACTTCCACGCCGACGCCGGGGCGCACCGAAGGCAAGCTCTCGCCGCCCGGGCGCAGCGCCTCGCCAGCAAAGAACTTGAAGATGTTGCCGGCGCGCACGACTTCGCCGATGGCCTCGGGCAGGGTCTTGCCTTCCTCGCGGGCCAGCAGATCGCCCAGCTCGGCGCGGCGGGCCAGGATCTCGGTGCCGACGGCGTCCAGGATGTCGAAGCGCTGCTGCGGCGTGGACAGGCTCCAGGCCGGGAAGGCGGCGGTGGCGGCCGTGATGGCCAGCTCGGCCTGCGCCGCGTCGGCCTGGGCGTATTCGCCGATCAGGTCGCGGGTGTCGGAGGGATTGATGTTGCGGCTGGCGTTGGGGCCTTCGGTCCAGGCGCCGGCGATGTAGTTGGGTTTCATGGGGTACTCCGCGATGAAGGAAAAAGGGGTGGTGCGGGCTCAGGCCGTCGCAGCTGAGACCAGCGGGCGGCCGGCCTGGAAGGCAGCCAGGTTGTCCAGCACGCGCTGTGCCATGGCCTGGCGGGTTTCCTCGGTGGCACTGGCGATATGGGGCAGCAGCACGACATTGTCGAGTGCGAACAAGGCCTCGGGCACACGCGGCTCGTCGGCAAACATGTCCAGGCCGGCGCCGGCGATGCGCCGCTGCTGCAGGGCCTCAACCAGGGCCGCCTCGTCGACCACCGAGCCGCGCGCCACATTGACCAGGAAGCCGCGCGGGCCTAACGCGCCCAGCACCTCGGCGTTCACCAGATGGCGTGTGGCCGGGCCGCCGGCGGTGATGACGATCAGGTAGTCGCACCAGCGGGCCAGGGCGGTCAGCGAGGGCTCGTGGGCCCAGGGCAGGCCGGCTACCGCGCGGCGCGTGTGATAGCGCACCTCCATCTCGAAGCCGGTGGCACGGCGCGCGATGGCCTGACCGATGCGGCCCATGCCCAGCACGCCCAGCCGGGCGCCGCTGACCTTGCGCGACAGGCCGAAGCTGTTCTGGCCGCCGCGCGCCCAATGGCCGGCGCGCACGAAGCGGTCCGCCTCGGTGGTGCGACGTGCGACGTCCAGCATCAGCGCGAAGGCGGTGTCGGCCACGCAGTCGTTCAGCACGTCGGGCGTGTAGCCCACCGCGATGCCGCGCACGTGGGCGGCGGCCAGGGGCAGCTTGTCCAGGCCGACGCCGAAGCTGGAGATGATCCTGAGCCGCGGCAGCGCCGCCAGCTGGGCCTCGCTGAGGCCCACGGCGGCCGAGGTCACGACGACTTCGAACTCACCGCCATGCGCGGCCAGAAAGGCGCCAGGGTCGGCCGCATCGGCCAGGCGCTGCACCGACCAGGACTCGGCCAGCGCGTCGGTCAGGGACGGCATCAGGTTGCCGACCAGCAGCAGGCGAGGTGCGGTCACGTCAATCCAGCTTGACGCCGCCCTTGGCGACGACCTGGGCCCAGCGCTTGCGCTCGGTGTCGAAGAAGCTGGCGAACTCAGCCGTCGTCATGGTGCGCACCTCGGCGCCCTGCGAGACCAGGCGCTCGCGCACCTCGGGCGAGCGGATGATCTCGGTCAGCACGGCGTTGAGCCTGGCGAGCACGGCCGGCGGCATGCTGGCCGGTGCCAGCACGCCCTGCCAGGTGCCGGACTCGAAGCCCTTGAGGCCTTGCTCGGCCACGGTGGGCACATTGGCCAGCAGCGGCACGCGCGTGCCCTTGGACACGGCCAGCACCTTGAGCTTGCCGGATTGCACATGGGGCAGCGTGGCCAGCATGCCGTTCATCGTGAGGTCGGTCTGGCCGGCCATGGTGTCGGCCACCGACTGCGAGCCGCCCTTGTAGGGGATGTAGGTCCACTTTGCGCCGCTGCCCTGCTCGACAGCGACGCCGGCCAGGTGGGGCGCGCTGCCCAGCGCCGTGACGGCGAAGTTCAGCGGCCGGGTCTTCGAGAGTGCCACCAGCTCGCTCAGGTTGTTGGCTGGGATGCCGGGATGGACCACCAGCAGATGGGGCGAGTAGGCCAGCATGGTCACGCCGCGCAGGTCCTTGGTCGGATCGAAGGGCAGCTTGGTGTAGACCGAGGGAGCGATGGCCAGCGCGCCGACGTCGCACAGCAGCAGGGTGTGGCCGTCGCTGGACTTGGCGACCGCGTCCGCGCCCATGTTGCCGCTGGCGCCCGGGCGGTTGTCGACGATGACGGTCTGCTTCAGCGCCGCGCCGAGCTGGGTGCTGATGGCGCGGGCGATGATGTCCGACGAGCCGCCCGGCGGGTAGGGCACGACCAGCCGGATGGGCAGGGTGGGCCAGGCCGCAGGCGCCGGCGCGGCGGCGGCGATGCCGGACAAGGTCAGACTGGCCAGCAGCGCCAGGCCGAGGCGGGGAAGCTTGATCATGGGGATGTCTCCGTGAGGCACTGGCCGCGGGGCCGGCGCCATGTCAGCGCACCATGCAGGGCTGCTTGTTGTTGAAGGTCCAGTTCGGCACCAGGTATTGCATCGCGATCGCGTCGTCGCGGCTCCCCAGGCCATGCTGCAGGTAGAGCTGGTGCGCGGCCTCGACGGCCTGCATGTCCAGCGTCACGCCCAGGCCCGGCGAGGTGGGCACGGCCACCTCGCCGCCGACGATCTGCAGCGGGTTGGTGCTCAGCTGCTGGCCGTCCTGCCAGATCCAGTGCGTGTCGATCGCGGTGACGCGGCCTGGAACGGCGGCGGCGGCATGGGTGAACATGGCCAGCGAGACGTCGAAGTGGTTGTTGGAATGCGAGCCCCAGGTCAGGCCGAAGTCGCGGCAGGTCTGGCCCACGCGAACGGCGCCCGCCATGGTCCAGAAGTGCGGGTCGGCCAGCGGGATGTCCACCGATTGCAGCGACAGCGAATGCACCATCTGGCGCCAGTCGGTGGCGACCATGTTGGTGGCCGTGGGCAGGCCGGTGGCGCGGCGGAACTCGGCCATCACCTCGCGGCCCGAGAAGCCGCCCTCGGCGCCGCAAGGGTCCTCGGCATAGGCCAGCACGCCGTGCATGTCGCGCATAAGGCGGATCGCGTCCTGCAGCAGCCAGCCGCCGTTGGGGTCCAGCGTGATGCGGGCCTGCGGAAAGCGCGCCTTCAGGGCCTTGACGGCCTCGACTTCGTCCTCGCCGCGCAGCACGCCGCCCTTGAGCTTGAAGTCCTGGAAGCCGTAGCGGGCCTGGGCGGCCTCGGCCAGCTTGACGATGGCTTCGGGCGTCAGGGCCTCTTCATGGCGCAGGCGCAGCCAGGGGTCGGCGGCGTCGGGCTGGCTGTCGTAGGGCAGGTCGGTCTTGCCGCGGTCGCCGACGTAGAACAGATAGCCCAGCATGGGCACGTGGCTGCGCTGCTGGCCTTCGCCGAGCAGGGCGCAGACCGGTACCTCCAGATGCTGGCCCAGCAGGTCCAGCAGCGCCGACTCGACGGCCGTGACGGCGTGGATGGTCGTGCGCAGGTCGAAGGTCTGCAGGCCGCGGCCGCCCGCGTCACGGTCGGCGAAGGTCTTCTGCACGGTCTGCAGCAGGCCCTTGTAGGCGCCGATGGGCTGGCCGACGACGAGACTGCGCGCGTCTTCCAGCGTCTGGCGGATCTTCTCGCCGCCCGGCACCTCGCCGACGCCGGTGCGGCCGGCGCTGTCGGTGAGGATGAGGATGTTGCGGGTGAAGAAGGGCGCGTGCGCGCCGCTGAGATTGAGCAGCATGCTGTCGCGCCCGGCGACGGGCACGACGCGCAGCTCTTTGATGACTGGCGTGGAGTTCATGAAGTCAGTCCGCAGTGATCTTTCGGTCCTCGATGAGCTTTTTCCAGCGTGCGAACTCGCTGGCCTGGAAGGCCGTGAACTGCTCGGGCGTGTTGGCCACGACCTCGAAGCCCTGCTCCAGCAGCTTCGGCTTCACATCGGGTGCATTCAGCGCCTTGACGATGCCGGCGTGCAGCTTGGCCTTGATGTCGGCTGGCAGGCCCTTGGGTGCGGCCACGCCTTGCCAGGAATAGACCTGCACGCCCTTGATGCCCAGCTCGTCCAAGGTCGGCACGTCGGGCAGCACCGGCGAACGCTGGGCGCTCGTGATGCTCAGCGCGCGCAGCTTGCCGGCCTTGATCTGCGGCAGGGCGGTGTTGATGTTCATGAAGCTGGAATCGACCTGGTTGCCCAGCAGATCGGTCATCACCGGGCCGCCGCCCTTGTAGGGGATGTGCAGGCCGGAGGTGCCGGTCTGCAGCCAGAACAGCTCGGCAGTGATGTGGTCGCTGGAGCCGTTGCCCGAGGTGCCGAAGCTCATCTTGGCGGGATTGGCCTTCAGGAAGGCCAGCACCTCGGCCATGCTCTTGTGCGGCGAGGCGGCCGGCACGACCAGCACATTGGGCGCCTGCACGGCGACGGTGATGTAGTCCAGGTCCTTGGTCGGCTCGTAGGGCAGGTTCTTCATCAGATGCGGGCCGATGACCAGGGGGCCGAGCGACGAGACGAGGACGGTGTAGCCATCGGCCGGCGCGCGCTTGACGGCGGCCGTGCCGATGGTGCCGCCGGCGCCGCCGCGGTTGTCGATGACGAAGCTGCTGCCGGCAATGCCCTCCTGCAGCTTGTTGCCCAGCAGGCGGGCGATGGCGTCTGTGGAGCCGCCGGGCGGGAAGGGCACCAGCAGGGTCACGGGCTTGGCGGGCCAGGGCTGGGCGTTCGCCACGGTGGCGGCGGCGCCAATGAGCAGCGCGGTCAGCAGTTTCTTCATCATCGTTTTGTCTCCGGTGTTGTCGTTCGAGAGAAGGCTTATTGCGGGCCGAGCTTGGAGATCAACGCGCCGAGCTGGTCGACCTCGGTGGGCAGCATGTCGGACAGCGGCGGGCGCACCGGGCCGGCCGTATGGCCCACCAGCGTGGCGCCGGCCTTCACGATGGACACGGCATAGCCTTCGCCCTTGTTGCGCAGGGCCACGTAGGGGATGAAGAAGTCCCGCACCAGGCGGTCGCAGGTGGCCGTGTCGCCTGCCGCGTGGGCGTTGTAGAACTCCATCGCCGTCTTGGGGATGAAGTTGAAGACGGCGGAGGAGTAGACCGGGCAGCCCATGGCCTTGTAGGCGCCGGCGAACAGCTCGGCCGTCGGCAGGCCGCCCAGGTAGGCGAAGCGGTCGCCCAGGGTCTGGCGGATGGACACGAACTTCTCGATGTCGCCCAGGCCGTCCTTGAAGCCGATCAGGTTGGGGCAGCGATCGGCCAGCACCTGCAGGGAAGCCGGCGTCAGCTTGCAGGCGCCGCGGTTGTAGACGACGACGCCGAACTTGACGCTCTTGCAGACGGCCTCGACGTGGGCGATCAGGCCCTCCTGGCTGGCTTCGGTCAGGTAGTGGGGCAGCAGCAGGACGCCTTGGGCACCCAGGCGCTCGGCCTCCTGCGCGTACTGGATGGCGACGCGGGTGCCGCCACCGGCGCCGGCCAGGATGGGCGTGCGGCCGCGGCAGGTGTCCAGCGCGACCTTGATGATGTTGGTGTACTCGCCCGGCTCCAGCGAGAAGAACTCGCCCGTGCCGCCGGCCGCGAACAGCGCCGACGCACCGTAGGGCTGCAGCCACTCCAGGCGGTCGGCATAGGCCTTGGGCGCGAAGTTCAGCTGCGCGTCGAAATCGGTCAGTGGGAAGGACAGCAGGCCGGCTTCGAGAACGGCTTTGAGTTCTTGGGGCGACATGGGCGGGGTCTCCGTTCGGTGTGGGATGAGGTAGTTGTAGGTCATCGTACAACTTCATTCAAATCCGAGAATCCTAGGGATAACCCGCAATCTGCGCTTCTTTACGCGGGGCTCAGCCGGCTTCTGCTTGCGCCCGGCGGCGGCGTTCGCGGCTGTTGCTGAGGTGGGTGCGCATGGCCGCCCGTGCGGACTCGGCGTCCTGGCTGGCGATGGCGTCCAGGATGTTCTCGTGCTCGGTATTGACCCGGCGCATATAGGCCTGGCGCTCGGCGCTCATCTCCACGGCCGGCTCCAACCGGGCGCGCGGGATGATCTGCGCACCCAGCGTCGACATCAGGTCGGCGAAATGGCCGTTCTGCGTCGCACGGGCGATTTCAAGGTGGAACTGGAAGTCGGCCGCCACCGAGTCCTGGCCAGCCTCCACCGCGGCAATCACCGCATCCAGCGCCCTGCGCAAGGCGACAAGATTGGCTTCGCTGCGACGTTGGGCGGCCAGGCCGGCGGCCTCGGTCTCCAGGCCGATGCGCAGTTCCAGCACGGCGATGACGTCCTGCAGCGTGCTGAACTGCTCCGGCGTGATCTTGAAGGAGGGACCGTCGCCCGGGCCGATGACAAAGGTGCCGATGCCATGGCGGGTCTCGACCAGGCCGGCCGCCTGCAGCTTGGAGATGGCCTCGCGCACCACCGTGCGGCTGACCTCGAACTCGCCCATGATGGCCGCCTCGGTGGGCAGCTTGTCCCCGGCCTGCAACTGGCCGGCACGGATGCGGTCCCCGAGCGATTCGACCAGTTCATGGGCCAGCGTGCGGGGCCGGCGGCGGGTGACAGGAGCGTGCATTCGCGGGTTTTCCCGGAGTTTTGAAGCGAAGAGGGCGTCTAAAGTTGAGCAAGTTGTACGACAACTAGACGACGTACAACAAGACCTGATCGCACTTTAGCCATTGCGCCGCCCGATATGAATGTCGTTTCCCCCCGCCCGCCCCTGACCCTGCGCATGCGCGACGAAGACAACGTCGCCATCGTCGCCAACGACGGTGGCCTGCCCGAAGGCACGCGGCTGCCGGAAGGCGTGCCCGGCGCCGGCCTCGTGCTGCGGGACAAGCTGCCGCAGGGCCACAAGGTCGCGTTGCGCGACATCGCCGAGGGCGAGGTGGTGCTGCGCTACGGCGTGCCGATCGGCTATGCGCTCAAGGCGATTCCCGCTGGCAGCTGGGTGCACGAGCGCCTGCTGCAGATGCCGTCGGCCCGTGCGCTCGAAGGCCTGCCCATCGCCACCGTCAAGCCGCCGCTGGCCGAGCCGCTCGCGGGCTACACCTTCGAGGGCTACCGCAACGCCGACGGCTCGGTCGGTACGCGCAACATCCTGGCCATCACGACGACGGTGCAGTGCGTGGCCGGCGTCGTCGCCCAGGCGGTGGCGCGCATCAAGGCCGAACTGCTGCCGCAGTATCCGAACGTCGACGACGTCATCGGCCTGGAGCACAGCTATGGCTGCGGCGTGGCCATCGATGCGCCGGACGCCGTCATCCCCATTCGCACGCTGAAGAACATCTCGCTGAATCCCAATTTCGGCGGCGAGGTCATGGTGGTCAGCCTGGGTTGCGAGAAGCTGCAACCGGCGCGGCTGCTGCCGCCTGGCAGTTTCCCCATCACCGACGAGCGCGGTGCGGACGCCGGCCCCGAGACGGTCTGCCTGCAGGACGACGCCCATGTGGGCTTCATGTCCATGCTCGACGGCATCCTGCAGACCGCCAAGCCGCATCTGGAGCGCCTGAACGCCCGCAAGCGTGAAACCGTGCCGGCCAGCGAGTTGGTCGTCGGCGTGCAATGCGGCGGCAGCGATGCCTTCTCCGGCGTGACCGCCAACCCGGCCGTGGGCTTCTGCGCCGATCTGCTGGTGCGTGCCGGCGCCACCATCATGTTCAGCGAGAACACCGAGGTGCGCGATGCCGTCGAGCAACTCACCAGCCGCGCCGCCACGCCCGAAGTGGCCGAGGCCATCATCCGCGAGCTGGGCTGGTATGACCGCTACCTGGACCGCGGCCGCGTCGACCGTTCGGCCAACACCACGCCCGGCAACAAGGCCGGTGGCCTGAGCAACATCGCCGAGAAAGCCATGGGCTCCATCATCAAGAGCGGCAGTTCGGCCATCTCGCATGTGCTGTCGCCCGGCGACAAGCTCAGGCGCGACCAGCGCGGCCTGGTCTATGCCGCCACACCGGCCAGCGACTTCATCTGCGGCACGCTGCAACTGGCCGCGGGCATGAATCTGCATATCTTCACCACCGGCCGCGGCACGCCCTATGGCCTGGCCGAGTGCCCGGTCGTCAAGGTCGCCACGCGCAGCGACCTGGCACGGCGCTGGCACGACCTGATGGACGTCAATGCCGGCAGGATCGCCGACGGCGAGGCGACGATCGAGGAGACCGGCTGGGCCATGTTCCAGCTGCTGCTTGACGTCGCCAGCGGCCGCAAGAAGACCTGGGCCGAGCACTGGAAGCTGCACAACAGCCTGGTGCTGTTCAATCCGGCGCCTGTCACCTGATCCCTCTATGCTCGGGTGCCATGAGCACCACCGAACCTGGATCCGTCCTGGCCGGCGTCACGCGAGTCGTCGCCGAACCCCTGCGCTTCAAGGCCAAGCTGGCCATCGGCGAGAACGCCTACAAGTCGCTGCGCATGATCAACCGCACGCGCGAGATCTGGGACGTGCTGGGCGCTGCCGGTGGTGGCGCGGCGCTGGCGAAGGCGGCAGCACTCGGCCTGGGCGCGGCCGCCACACCGGTTGGTTGGGTGGCCGTCGCCGCGCTGGCCTCGGGCGGCGCCTGCTACGGCTTCTATCGCTGGATGGGCGACACCAAGGGCGACAAGGTCATCGAGATCCCCAAGTTCCTGAACACGCCGCTGGACACGCTGGGCCTGGCCCTGTTCGACCTCATCGCCCCGCTGGCGCTGCGGCTGGCTGCCGTGGATGGGCAGATCGAGACTGCCGAACGCGCCGCGCTGGTGCAGCATCTGGTGGACGACTGGGGCCTGGACGCCGGCTTCGTCACGCAGGCCATCGCCCGCATCGAGCCGGGCGTCATGCAGGGATCGGTTGAGGAAATGTCAGCCGAGCTGTCGGCCTTCCTGCATGCCAATCCCGACTGCAACCACAAGGCCATCGCCACCGACCTGGGCGAGTTCCTGCGCCGCCTGCTGGAGGCCGGGGGGCCGCTTTCGCAAGCCGAGGAAGCGGCGCTGGCCGCCAGCCTGAGCTTGTTGCTGCAGGAGCCGGACGGCCCGCTCACCCAGGCCTGGGCCACGGCCAAGTCGGGAGCGGGCAAGGCCGCCGAGCAGCTGGGCAGCACGGCCAAGGAGGCTGCCGGCTGGACGCGTGAGCGCCTGCCTTCGCCGCAGGAACTGCAGGCAGCGGCCGGCAGCGTGGCGAGCAAGGCCAAGGAAGCCGCTGACTGGACCCGCGAACGCCTGCCCACGCCCGAGCAGTTGCAGGCCGCGACGAGCACGGCCGCGACCCAGGTCCAGCAGACGGTGCAGAAGGCGGCTTCCTGGGCCCAGGACAAGCTGCCGGCGCCCGATCAGGTCGAGGACGCCGCCAGGCGAACGCTGGACCTGGCCAAGTCGGGCATCGAGCGGCTCACGAAGAAGCGCCCCGGCCGCTGACCCGGGCGATGTAGGCCATCGCCTGCAAACCTGGACGTAGCAGTCCGGCACCATGGCCGCGGCCGGGTGGGCAGCATCAGGGCATGAGTACAGAAGAAAGACGCCATCCGCTCGCCGGCCAAGCCGCGCCGCCCGATGCCCTCATCGACGTCGAGGCCTTGCACGAGGCCTATTTCTCGCGTCAGCCCGACCCGTCCTGCGCCGAGCAGCAGGTCAGCTTCGGCACATCGGGGCATCGCGGCTCTGCGCTGGACGGCTCCTTCAATGAATGGCATGTGCTGGCCATCACCCAAGCCATCTGCGACCACCGCCGGCAGCAGGGCATTGCGGGCCCGCTCTTTCTCGGCGCCGACACGCATGCCCTGTCGGAGCCCGCGACGCTGAGCGCCTTGGAGGTGCTGATCGCCAATGGCGTGGAGGTGATGCTGGCGCCAGCGGGTCAGTTCACTCCGACGCCGGCAGTGTCTCTCGCCATCCTCGAATACAACCTCGGCCGCGAACCCTGGGCGCGTGCCGACGGCATCGTCGTCACGCCTTCGCACAACCCGCCGCGCGATGGCGGCTTCAAGTACAACCCGACGCACGGCGGCCCGGCGGATGGCGACGTCACGGCCGCCATCCAGAAGGCGGCCAATGCCTATCTGCTGCAGGGCTTGAAGGGCGTGCTGCGCAAGGACGCGGGGCATGCGCGCTCTTCCTCGAGCTGCCATGTGCACGACTACCGCGCTCAGTACGTGGCGGCCTTGCCCCAGGTCGTCGACGTCGATGTCATCCATGCCGCGGGCCTGCGCCTGGGCGTGGACCCGCTGGGCGGCGCGGGCGTGGACTACTGGCCCGCCATCGCCGAGCGCTACCGCCTGCCGCTGACCGTCGTCAACGACGTGGTGGACCCGCGCTTCGCCTTCATGACGCTGGACCATGATGGCCAGATCCGCATGGACCCGTCCTCGCCCTGGGCCATGCAGCGCCTGACGCAGCTGCGCGACCGTTTCGACATCGCCTTCGCCTGCGACACCGACCATGACCGCCACGGCATCGTCACGCGCAGCGCCGGGCTGATGCCCGCCAACCATTACCTCAGCGTCGCGGCGGACTATCTGCTCCGCCACCGCCCGGGTTGGCGGGCCGATGCCGCCATCGGCAAGACCGTTGTCACGACGGCGCTGATCGACCGCGTCGCCCAGCGCTTGGGCCGGCGCCTGTTCGATGCGCCGGTCGGCTTCAAGTGGTTCTCGCCGGGGCTGCTCGACGGCAGCCTGGGCCTGGGCTGCGAGGAGAGCGCCGGGGCCTCCTTCCTGCGCCGCGATGGCCGTGTCTGGACGACGGACAAGGACGGCATCACCGCCGCGTTGCTGGCCGCCGAGATCACGGCGCGCACCGGCCGAGATCCGGGCATCGGCTACGAAGTGCTGACCGAGAGCCTCGGCAAACCGTTTGCAGATCGCGTCGACGGTCCGGCGACGCGGGAGCAGAAGCAGCGCTTGGCGTCCATGACGGCCGATGCGGTGACAGCGAAGACGATCGCGGGCGACGAAGTCACGGACGTGTTGACCCGCGCTCCGGGCAATGGCGCGCCGATCGGCGGTGTCAAGGTAGTCACGGCCGGCGGCTGGTTTGCCGCGCGGCCCTCGGGCACCGAGGACATCTACAAGGTCTACGCCGAGAGCTGGCGCGACGAGGCGCATCTGCAGCGGCTGCTGCAGGAGGCCCGAACCCTGGTGGATCGCGCTTTGGGTGATTGATCTTCCGGGCCGAGCGCCGGGCCGCTCCCCAGCCGGCCCGCTAGGGCGATGTGCTTGCGGCTCGACGCCGCAAGCATCGCCGTCCCCTCGGGGGACCGACCGCTCTTGCCCGCGTGCAGCGGGGCAAGAGCGGGCGAGGGGTTCCAGATCAGGCGGCGGCTAGTTCGGCAACGCCTTCGCTCAGAAACACGCAGTCGCCGTCCTGGAACACGCGCACTTCGCCAGGCGCAAACGCTGCCCAGGCCTCATGGGTCAAGGGCTCGGTGGACACCAGGGCCATGCGGTCGGCCGGGTTGTTGACGGTGGCGAGGTCGACGCTGAGGTCGCCATCGCGCAGCGACACATGGCCGAAGGGCGGGCGGCGCTGCAGCCAGTGCAGCTTGGTCGAGGCATGGGCCAGCATGGCGCGGCCGTCGGTCAGCAGCAGGTTGAAGCGGCCGTGCTCGGCGATTTCATGGATCCAGGGCGTCAGCGTGGCGGCCAGTTCGGGCCAGGCGGGCAGTTCGGCGCCGAAGCGCTGCTGCAGACGCTGCATCAGCCAGCAGAAGGCGCGCTCGCTGTCGGTCTGGCCGGCGGGCGTGAAGCTGCCGTCCAGCTCGGGGTGGAAGTCCTTGAGGTCGCCGTTGTGGGCGAAGACCCAGGTGCGGCCGGCCCATTCGCGGCGGAAGGGGTGGCAGTTCTCGACCGAGCGGGCGCCCTGGGTGGCCTTGCGGATGTGGGCCAGGATGTTGCGGGCGCGCACCGGATGGTGGCCCAGATGACGCGCCAGCTCGGACTCGGCGGCCGGGCTGTCCTCGACGCTGACCTCGCAGCGCTCGCCGTCGTGGAAGGCCACGCCCCAGCCATCGACATGGTCTGCGGTGCGGCCGCCGCGGGCGGCAAAGCCGCTCAGGGAGAAGGTGGCGGCGGCGGGTTGGCGGCTGTTGAGGGCGAAAAGCTCACACATCGGACGGGGGCGGAAGCTGTCGGTGCTGGTTGCAACGCCGCGAGTCTGACGGGGGATGACAAAAAGCCCAACAAAGCTTTTGTCAGATGCATATTCCGCGTGCAGCCGATCACGGCCGGCGCGCCAGGAAGGGCTCCAGCCAGCGCATCTGCGGCTTGTCCCGGCCATCGCCACCCGGCTCCAGCGACAGGAAATAGTCGCCCCAGGTCGGGCCGCCGGCCCACCACAGCCATCCGGTCCAGACGTCGGCATTGGCCTCCAGGTGCCGGAGCGCGCCCCTCACCGCCTGCTCGCAGACGGCATTGGCGCCGCCGCCCAGCTCGCCCAGCAGAGCACGGCGCCGGTTGGCCTTGAGCCAGGCGGTGAAGCGCTTCAGCCGCTCGACGCCGATCTCCGGGCTGACGCACTCGGTGTGGGTGCCCGAGCCGTCCTTGTCGAAATACTGGTGGACCTCGAACACCAGGTTGTCGAGGGGATCGCGCACCTTGCCCATGACCTCGGCATTGGGCGTGCCGTACCACTTGCTCTCGAACCAGCTCCAGGCGCCGGTGTAGCCATTGCCGGGCAGGGTGATGAGATGGGTGGCGCCGGTGGCGCGGATGGCGTCGATGGCGGCCTGGGCGGCCTGGCCCCAGGTCTCCGTCGGCATGTTGCGCGGCTCGTTGACGAGGCCGAACTGGACCCTGGGGTTGTCCTTGAACGCCAGCGCCAGGCGGCGCCAAAAGTCGGCGAAGGCGGCCATGGGCACCTCGGGCTTGCCGACGTGGACCTCCTTGTAGGCCGCGTAGTTGTGCGGGTCCAGCAGCACATGCAGGCCGCGCGCCGTCGTGCCGTCGACGAATTCGCGCAGGCGGGCCAGCTCGGTCGCATCGAACTCGCCCATCAGCGTGGGCTGCAGGCGCTCCCAGCGGAAGGCGATGCGCATCAGGTTCATGCCCTTGGCCTGGTAGTAGGCCGTGCTGGCCACCGTCGGATAGACGAAGTCCTTGCCATAGACGCCGGGGAAGGGCAGCTTCTCGCCCCATTCGGCGCTGGACAGGCTGATGCCGCGCCATTCGAGGGGCGCGGCCTGGGCCAGCGAGGCTGCGAACAGCGCAATGCAGAGCAGGCGTTTCATGCGGCCTCCTTGGCCGGAGGAGGCACGCCGAGGGCGGCCAGCACGTCCTGGCAGGCGCCCATGGTGTGGTAGTCGGTCTTGCCGGCGGGGCTCTTCTCGTCGGTGAGCTTGCCGTTGTCGGGGGCCAGGATGCGATACCAGGCGCCATGCTCATGGTCGACGAAGTGCTGCCAGGCATAGGCCCAGAGGCGGTCATACCACTGCCAGTACGCGTCATCGCCCGTGCGCATGGCCAGCCACGCGGCGGCGGCCAGGCTTTCGGCCTGGACCCAGAAATACTTGTCCCCGTCGCAGACTTCGCCGTCAGGGGCGAAGCCGTAGACCAGGCCGCCGTGCGTCGCGTCCCAGCCCTGCTTCATCGCGGTGTCGAAAAAGTGGCGCGCGGTTGGCACGAGCCAGTCTGGCGCCGTATCGCCGAGGCGACGCTCCAGCATCAGCAGCAGCTTGGCCCATTCGGTCAGGTGGCCGGTTTGAAAGCCCCAGGGCCGGAAGATATTGGTCTTGTCGTCACGGTTGTAGTCCCAGTCGGGCGTCCAGTCGGGCTTGTAGTGCTCCCAGACCAGGCCGCCGGCCAGGGCCGCCTGGCGCTGGGCGATGGAGGTGGCCAGCGTCAACGCACGGTCGAGGTAGCGGGCCTCGCCCGTGGTGGCGTGGGCGGCCAGCATGGCTTCGCAGGCATGCATATTGGCGTTCTGGCCGCGGTAGGGGCCGACCTGCCATTGCGGCGTCGCCTCGTCCGCATAGAGGCCGTGGGCGGGCTCCCAGAAGCGGCTCTCCATCAAGTCGAAAGTGGCGGCGATGCCGTCTCGTGCGCCCGGCACGCCGACCTCGGCCGCATGCGCGTTGGCCAGCAGCACAAAGGCCAGGCCGTAGCAGTGGTTGGTGCCATCGACGACCGTGGCGCGGCCGTTGTGCCAGTCCAGCACCCAGGCATAGCCGCCTTGCGGGCGGCCGTGCACTTCGTTGACGAAGGCCAGCGCGTGCGCCACATCATGGAGCGGCCCGCCGAACCAGCGCCAGGCCAGGGCATGGTTGAAGACGAAGCGCGTGCTGCTGACCAGATGGCGGGTGTGGCGGTCATAGACGGTGCCGTCGTCCTTGAAGAACTGGAAGCAGCCGCCGCTGGCATCCTTCACGCGCGGCGCGTAGAAGGCCAGGGTGTGGCGCATATGGGCCCAAAGCGCCTCGGGCCGGCGCATGTCGGGAAGAGCTGGAATCATTTTTTCAGCACCTCGGTTTGCAGGAAGCGGGTCAGCTCGTCGGCCATCAGCGCGTGGACGTCGAGGCGTGGATGGGCGTAGGCGAAGGCCTGGAAGGTGTAGGTCCAGACCTGGCTGTCGCCTTCGCCGCGCAGCGTCGCGACGGCCTGCTGCAGCGCGCGCGGGATGGCGGGCTCGTCCTTCCAGGCCGTCATGCCGCCGGCCAGCAACACGATCCTGGCTTGTGGATGGCGCGCCCTCAGGCCGCGCACGAAGGCCAGGTAGCGCGGGCCGAAGTCGGGCGCGATGCGCTGCCCCTTGCTGCCGGGAAAGCCATGGTCGTTCTGGCCCAGGTTGACCAGCACGACGTCGGGCGCGCGCGCGTCGGGCGCAGCGACAGCCGCATCCAGGCGCGGCGCGTAGCGGTTCCAGACCTGGGGCATCAGCAGCTCGTTGAAGGTGGCCGTGATGCCGATGCCGCTGACGGCGATGCCGACATAGTCCGCCCCCAGGCGCGCGGCCGTCAGCGCGCCATAGGCCCGCGTGCCGTCGTGGAAGTAGAGGTCCTCGTACTGGTCGCCGTCGACATCGCCGTTGCAGGCGCCGGCGGTGATGGAATCGCCGTAGAACTCGAGCTTGAGCGGGCGTGCCGGTGGCGGATCGAGCAGGCTGGCGCCGGCGGCCAGTCGCAGGCCGGTGAAGACGGTTTCGGCCATGGGCGCCTCGGTGCGCTTGACGAGGCGCAGCGTGTGCTCGCCGTCGGCCAGCGGCTCGCGCAGCCGCCAGTCGGAGGCGGCATTGCCCGGCACGGCAAGCCAGTGCGGGCGGCCGTCGATCTCGACGGTGAAATGGCTGCTGCCCCAGTGCGTGGACTTGAAGCTCAGGCCCAGCTCGCGGCCAGTGAAGCGGGCCCGCAGCTCGCTGCCGCTCCAGACCAGCAGCTTGCCGCTGCCGCTGTCGGCGATGCGGCCGACCCAGCGGAGCCTGGTGTCATCGGGGGTGATGAGTCTGGTCGACGACGAGTCGCGCACGAAGCTGCTGCTGCGAAGCGGCGGTGGGAGGATGCCGGCCGACATGATGGCCAGCAGACTGGCCGGTCGGCCGCTGCCGGCCCACGCGTCGCGCTTCACCCGCACCTGCAACAGATGGGCGGTGGGCTCGATGCCTCGCGCCACCACGGTGTAGTGCCAGCCCAGATAGCCCTTGCGCTCGGGCACCTGGCCCTGCAGCGTGACCCAGGGGCCGTCGTCGACGCGGGCCTCGAGGTTGCGGTAGTGCTCACTCTCGGCATGAAGGACGGCGATCTCGCTGCCCCAGACCAGGAAGCGTGCCTCGGCGTCGTCGGCCTTGGCGACCCAGCCGGGCTGCTGGCCCTGCCACTCCGGGTGGACCTCGCCGCCGCGGGTGAAGCCGCTGTTCTGATAGGGCTTGAGGGTGTCGCCCATCTGCAGGCGCGTGAACTCGTGGGCGCGGCCGAACAGGGGCTCAGGCAGCGCGGTGGCCTTGCTTGTGGTGGCGGAACGCAGCGTCTGGGCCAGGGCGACGGCAATGCGCTGATGGCCGCTGGCGTTGGGGTGGACGGGCTCGTCGTAGATCGCCGCCCAGCGGTCCTCGCCGGCATCGACGCGGGCCTGCATCCAGCGGCCGAAGTCCAGGGCCGCGAGGCCGTAATGGGCGGCGAGCTTCAGCTGGAGGTCGGTCGCATCGCGCGCCTGGTTGCCCTGCTGGGTGAGTCCCAGCACGACGACGGCAGGTGGCTTCTTCGCGCCCAGCAGCTTGCGCAGGATCGCCTCATGGCTGCTGCCGCGCACGGCAGGGTCCAGCCATTGGTCGTTGACGCCGAACTCGACGATGACGAGGTCGGGCCGGGCGTCCAGCACCTGGGACTGCAGGCGCTGGATGCCCGCGGCCGAGTCCGTGCCGCTGATGCCGGCGTTGACCAGCTTGACCTGGGGGCCGAGGGACTGCGCCAGCAGCGCCGCCCAGCCCTTCTCGCGCGGCGGGTGGGCCGCGTAGCCCGTCGTGATGGAGCCGCCGATGGTCGCGAGGGTGATGGGCTCGCCGGCGTCCAGCCGCTTCATGACGGCCTGCAGCCGCGCATCGGCATGGCCCATCGCCGGGAGCGTCAAAGACAAAGCCAACATCCATCCTTTCAACAACGGCTTCATATCAACCTTTGGTGGCGCCCGCCTGCAAGCCGGCCACGAACTGTTTCTGGAAGACCAGGAACAAGACGACGGCCGGCAGGGACGCGAGCAGCGAGCCGGCCATCAGCACGGCGGCCGATTGCGGATTGAAGCTCAGGTCGCCGGCCATCTTGCCGAGCTGCAACGGCAGGGTCAGCGTGGCCGCGTCGTTGACGACGAGCAGCGGCCACAGGAAGTTGTTCCATTCGCCCACCGCCACGGGTATGGCGATGGCCGCCAGCGCCGGGCGCAGCATCGGCAGCACCACGCTCCACCAGATGCGCAGGGTGCCGGCGCCGTCCAGCGTGGCGGCGTTGACCAGCTCGTCGGGCACGGCCAGCATGGCCTGGCGGAAGTAGAAGACGACAAAGGCCTTGGCCAGGCCCGGCACCAGCAGGGCGGCATAGCTGTTGATCCAGCCCAGCTGGGCCACGGTCACGAAGTTGGGGACGATGGTCACTTCCCAGGGCAGCATCATGGACAGCAGCAGGGCGCGGAACAGCCAGCGGCTGCCGGGGAAGGGGCGCTTGGTCAGTACGAAGGCCACCAGCGATGCGGCGAGCAGGCTGACGGCGGTGACGATGACGGTGACAGCCAGGCTGTTGGCATAGAAGCGCAGGAAGCCGTGGCCCTCGACTGTGATCTGCAGGATGCCGGCGAGTTTGTCGGGATCGGCCGTGGTGCCGGTCCAGTCGGGGTTGAAGAAGTTGCGCGAGGTGGGCGCCTGGGGCAGCAGCGTGGGTGGCTGGCGCAGCAGCTCGGTCACGCTCTTGAAGGCGGCGACGGCCATCCAGTAGTAGGGCAGCAGCATGGCCGGCACCAGCAGCCACAGCGGCACGCGCAGCAGCAGGAAGAGCCACCTCATCGCTCCCGCCCGATCAGCTGGAGGTTGAGCCAGGTCAGGCCGAACAGCAGCGTCGTCAGCACCCAGGCGGCGGCCGAGGCCAGGCCGAGGTCGAGGTGGCGGAAGCCGCGGTCGAAGAGGTAGGTGACCAGCATCAGCGCCGAGTCCAGCGGACCGCCCAGGGTGTCCACCGCGCCGTAGAGCAGATAGGGCTCGTAGAAGACCTGGAAGCTGGCGATCATCCCGGTCACGCTGACGTAGGCCAGCGTGGGCCGCAGGTTGGGCAGGGTGATGTGCAGCAGCTGCTGCGCCCTGGAGGCGCCGTCCAGGCGGGCGGCCTGGTAGAGCTCTTCGGGAATGGCGCGCAGGCCGGCCACGAAGATGACGAGGTTGTAGCCCAGCACCGACCACACGCCCACCATCACCAGCACCGGCAGCGTCCATTGCGGGTCGCCCAGGAAGCGGGCCGGCTCCAGGCCGATGGCCGCGCGCAGGCTGTTGAACAGGCCATAGGCCTCGGAGTTGGCCAGCCATTTCCAGGCCGACAGGGTGCCGACGCCGCCGGCCACCGCAGGCAGGAAGAAAGCCACGCGCACCGCCTGGTGCAGGCGGGAGTTGCTGCCGAAGTTCAGGGCCAGCAGCAGGCCCAGCAGTACGGCGATGACGGAGACCGAGGCCATGTAGGCCAGGGTGTTGGCCAGGGCCGTCCAGAAGCGTTCGTCGGCGAAGAGCTCGGCATAGTTGCGCAGGCCGATCCAGTGGGGGGCGTCGGTGGCGTGATAGTCGGTGAAGCTCAGCCAGGCCGAGCGCAGCACGGGCCAGGCGCCGAACAGGCCGAACAGCGCGAAGAAGGGCGCGACCAGCAGCATGTCCCTGCCATGGCGGCGCCAGAGGCTGATCACCGCTGAGCCTCCAGCGCGCGATTCATGACAGCAGCGGCGCGGCTCAGCTCGGCCTGGGCATCGCCGCCCGCCAGCACGACGCGCTGCACGGCGCGGGTGACGAGGTAGTCCTGGCGCATCCAGGCCGGGCAGGGCGGCGGGCCTTCGGCGTCGGCGAGCTGGGCCAGCAGGGCCTCGCGATGGGGCAGGGGCAGGCCGGCGATCTGGTCCTGCCGGCCCGAGGGCAGCCACATGCCGCCATGGGCCAGGGCCGCCTCGGCCATGCGGCGGGTGACCTCGGGCCGGTAGACGGTGCGCATGAAATCCAGGGCCAGGTCCCGCTGGGGCGAGAAGCGCGTGATGGCCAGCACCGTGCCGCCCAGCACCGCGGTGCGCCTGCCCGTCGGCCCGGTGGGCAGGGGTGCGGCCGCCCACTTGCCGACCAGGCCCTTGTGGACCATGTCCATGCGCGACAGCAGCCAGGTGCCGGACTGCATCAGGCCATAGGCGCCGCTCTCCAGGCCGCCATCGGCATCGGGCCAGCCGTCGGTGGGCGCGCGCAGCTCGCGGTAGAGCCGGGCGTAGTAGTTCAGGGCGCGGACCGCCTCGGTGCTGTCGATGACGGCACGCTGGCAGGCGGCGTCGTAGACCGCGCCGCCGGCCTGGCGCAGATAGGGATAGAAGCCCAGCCAGCTCGTGTTGCCCCATTGCTGGGCAAAGCCGCGGCCCTGGGCATGCAGGGCCTGGGCGGTGGCGATGAAGTCGTCCCAGTCGGCCGGCGCCGCGCGGAGCAGGTCGCTGCGGTAGTACTGCAGCTGCACATGCATGTCGAAGGGGGCGCCGTAGAGGCGCCCGTCGGCGCGGCGGATGGCGCGCAGGGCACCTGGGTTGGCCTGCTTCTCCAGTTCGGCCACCAGATCGGGCGCGACCTCGGCCAGGTCGACCAGGGCGCCCTTGGCCCCCAGCGCGATGGCATAGGAGGTGCTGCCCGTCACCAGGTCGGGCCCGCGCCGGCTGGCCAGGGCGGCCGAGTACTTGGTCATCGCGTCGGCCCAGGGCACATCGCGCACCTCGACGGCGACGTCCGGATGCGCGGCGCGAAAGGCGGCGACGGCCGGCTGCATGACTTGCGGCGTCTTGTCGTCGCCCACCATCCAGACGACCAGGCGCGCGGCCAGGGCCGGCCCGCCGGTGAGGGCGAGGCAGAGCGAAAGTCCGAAGGGGACAACAAGGCGCGTGCGCGGGTTCACGGCGGCGAGTCAGTTGCTTTGATGTTTACTAAACGAGATGATTATCCGCAGATCGGAATCGCGAAAACAGCGTTGTCTACCTGCAATTTGTCGGTGCTATCCCTGATCGCGGTCCGTTTGACAGAGAAACAAAATGCGCAACAACTTAATGTTTAGCGGTTGCCATGTTGCAAGCCGCAGGGACTCCGAGAGCAGTGATCTCCGAACGCTTGATCGAACTACACGAAGGCTGGCAGCTCGCCGAGGCAGCGCCGCAGGCCGATGCGCGCGCGCTGGCTGCGCTGCCTGCCGAGGCCTGGCTGCCGGCCGCCGTGCCGGGCACGGCCCATGGCGCCCTGCTGGCGGCCGGTCGCATTCCCGATCCCTTCTACGGCATGAACGAGGCCGAGGTGCGCTGGGTGGGCGAGCGCCGCTGGGCCTGGCGGCTCGGCTTCGAGGCCGGCGAGCTGGCCGAGCACGAGGACCTGGTCTTCGAAGGCCTGGACACCTGGTGCAGCGTCTGGCTCAACGGCGAGCGGCTGTTCGAGTCGGACAACATGTTCGTGCCGCGCCGCGTCGACGTGCGCCGCCTTCTGCAGCCTGGGCGCAACGAGCTGCTGCTGTGCTTCGAGCCGCCGCTGCCCCGGGCCCGCGAGGTGGAGGCCGTGTACGGCAAGCGCCAGCTCTGGAATGGCGACAGCGCCCGCCTGCACGCGCGCAAGGCGCAGTACCACTTCGGCTGGGACTGGGGCCCCGAGCTCCTGGTCAGCGGGCCCTGGCGCGCCGTGCGCCGGCACAGCTGGTCGGCACGCATCGATGAGCTGCATTGCCGCAGCGAGGTGGACGTGGCCGGCCGACGTGCCACGCTGCAGGTGTCGGCACGGCCGACGGGCGGCGCGGGTCTGCGCTGCGCCTTCGAACTGTTCGATGCCGAGGGGCACAGCATCGCCAGCCAGAACGTCCCGGCCGATGCGGCCCGGGCGGCGTTGAACGTCGCCGAAGCCCGGCTGTGGTGGCCGCGTGGCCTGGGCGAGCAGCCGCTGTACACGCTGGTGGCGCGCCTGCTGGACGGTGAGCGCGTCGTCGCGCAGGACAGCCGCCGCATCGGCCTGCGCACGCTGCGCCTGGTGCAGGCGCCCGTGGAAGGCGAGGCCGGCAGCAGCTTCCATTTCGAGGTCAACGGCCAGGCCTTGTTCGCCGGCGGCGCCAACTGGATTCCCGACGACAACCTGCTCGAGCGCATCACGCCGGCGCGCTATCGCGAGCGGGTGGCCCAGGCAGCGGCGGCGAACATGAACATGCTGCGCGTCTGGGGCGGTGGCATCTACGAGCACGAGGCCTTCTACGAGGCCTGCGACGAACTGGGCCTGCTGGTCTGGCAGGACTTCATGTTCGCCTGTGGCCTCTATCCGGCCAATGCCGACTACCTGGCCAGCGTGCGCGCCGAGGCCGAGGCGGCCGTGAAGCGCCTGCGCCACCACGCCTGCATGGCCCTCTGGTGCGGCAACAACGAGGACTACATGCTGGCCGAATCCGCCGGCCTGGCCGGCCCCGGCATCCCGGCGGAGAAGTTCGAAGCGCGCGCCATCTACGAGGGCTTGCTGCCCGAGGTCTGCGCAGCCCTGGATCCGGGCCGGGCCTATTGGCCGGGCAGCCCCTTCACGCCCGGCGATGGGGCCAGGTCCTCGGAGACGACCGTCGGCGACCGTCACAGCTGGGAGGTCTGGCACCAGCAGATGCTGCCCTACCAGCGCTATGGCGACGTTCAGGCCCGCTTCGTCAGCGAGTTCGGCATGCAGTCGCATCCCTCGCTGGCTTTGCTGGAGTCGGTGCTGCCCGAGGCCGAGCGCTTCCCCGAGAGCCGCACCGTGCAGTGGCACAACAAGGCCGGCTCGGCCGCAGGGCCCGATGGCCACCGCCGCCTGGCCGTCTACCTGGCCGACAACCTGCGCGTGGGGCCGACGCTGGCGGACCATGTCTATGCGACGCAGTTCGTGCAGGCCGAGGCCATGCGCGTGGCCTACCAGGACTTCCGGCGGCGCTGGCAGCGGCCCGGTGCGCGGGCCGTCGGTGGCGCCCTGGTCTGGCAGCTGAACGACTGCTGGCCGGTGACGAGCTGGGCTCTCATCGATTCGTCGGGAACGCCCAAGCCGGCCTGGCATGCGGTGCGCCGCGCCCTGGCACCGGTTGCGGTGGCGGTGCGGCTGGAGGCCGGCCGGGCGCGGCTGGCCGTCATGAATGGCGGCGTCCAGGCCTGCGAGATGTCGCTGCAGCTGCGCCTGTTCGCGATGGATGGACGTCAGCTGGCCAGCACGCGTGGCTTGCAAGCGGTTCCAGCGTCGACCAGCGTCGAAGCGACGCAGGCTCTGCCGGCGTTCGACGAACCCGTCGTCGCCGAGTTGTGCGCCTTCGACACCGAAGGCTGCGAGCTCGCGCGCGATTGCGCGTGGACCGAGCCCTTCAAGTTCTACGCGCTGGCCGGCGCGCGCATCACCCTCGAGGCCGAGGGTCAGACCTTGCGCCTGAGCAGCGACAGACCCGTCAAGGGCCTGTGGCTGGGGTGCGAGGGCCTGGCCGACAACTTCATCGATCTGGTGCCCGGCTGCAAGCGTCGGATTGATGGTTGGATAGCGCTACCAGAATTGATCGAATGCACAGCGCTGGAACTCCCGAGCCAGCAGATCCGGCTGTTGAGAAAGGCAGGCTGAATGCAGCAAGGCATGCGTACATCCCCTATCCCGAGTAGCCCGGATGCCGGGTTGCCGAATTGTTGTTAGCGTTACCAAATACCTGCGGCATAGAAATCAGCAGGACTGACACGAAGCCCGCGAGGGCCGGATGTTTCCCACCAAAGAGGAGCAAATAGGATGAGACATTTCAAGAGGACCACGCTGTCGCTGGCGGCGCTGCAGGCCACGGTCTGGGCGGCGCAGGCCATGGCCCAGACGGTGCCGGCCACGCCACCGACACCCGCCGCGCCGGCCGCGCCGGCCGCCAACAAGGCCCAGGCACTGGAGACCGTCGTCGTCTCGGGCCGCCGCGCCGCGCTCGCCAATGCGCAGAAGATCAAGCAGGACTCGGACGAGATCGTCGACTCGGTCGTCGCCGACGAGATCGGCAAGCTGCCCGACCGCTCGGTGTCCGAAGTGCTGCAGCGCATCGTCGGCGCGACGATGTCGCGCGTGTCGGCCTCCAACGACCCGGTGCACTTCTCGGTCGAGGGATCGGGCGTCAACATCCGGGGCCTGACCTATGTGGCGGCCCAGCTCAACGGCCGCGAAACCTTCAGTGCCAACCAGGGCCGCAACCTGGGCTTCGAGGACGTGCCGCCCGAGCTGATGGCCGGCGTGGACGTCTACAAGAATCCCTCGGCCGAGCAGATCGAGGGCGCCATCGGCGGCCTCGTGAACCTGCGCACCGCGCTGCCCTTCGACTTCTCCGGCTTCAAGGCCTCGCTCTCCGTCGACGTGAGCCGCAACAGCCTCGCCGCGAAGAACAAGCCCAGCCTCTCGGGCCTGCTGACCAACACCTGGGACACCGACATTGGCAAGATCGGCCTGCTGGTCGACCTGGCGCATTCCCTGAGCGGCAACCGCACCGACGGTCTCGTGCTCGACCCCTTCTACAAGCAGTCGGCCACCAGCAATCAATGGATCGCGCGCGGCATCACCTGGCGCCAGCAGTTCTACGAGCGCACGCGTGACGGCCTCTACGCCGCGGCGCAGTGGAAGAAGGACGACTTCGAAAGCTCGCTGACCTTCTTCCGTTCCAAGTACAAGTTCGACTGGAACGAGAACAACGTCAGCAACCAGGTCGACCCGTATAACGTGCGCGTGCTCAACGGCACGTTCGACGGCAACGGCGTGATGACCAAGGGCACGCTGACCGGCGTCAACGGCAATGGCGATGTGACCGGCATCGAGGTGGAGAACCAGACGCGCTATTCCAAGCGCAGCTCGCAGACCGACGACCTGGCCTGGAAGATCCAGGGCCGCATCAACGACCAGCTGACCTGGAGTTCGGACCTGCAGTACGTCCGCTCCAAGACCAACAACTTCGACTCCACGGTGGGCACCGGCGTGCAGTTGCCGAGCCAGACGGTGGACTACACGGGCGGCTTGCCGCAGGTGGTGTTCGACGCCGCCGCCAAGGCGGCGCTGAACGACCCGTCCAGGTACTACTGGGCCATGATGATGGACCACCTGGACAAGGGCAAGGGTACACAGAAGGCCTGGAAAGCCGACGGCCGCTGGACCTTCCGCGACAACGCCATCCTGGAGGACTTCCGCTTCGGCGTGCGCGTCGCCAAGCGCGATGCCGAGACCATCAACAGCATGAACGGCCAGGGCGACAGCTACAACTGGGCCACCGTCACCCACGCCTGGCAGCTGGGCTGGAACATCGGCGAGCTGGCCTACATCAACCAGTCGCCCAACATCCCCACCTACAAGAACGGGTTCAACGGCTTCATGGGCGGTGGCAAGGTCGACCTGCCGTCGCTGTACTTCCCGGCGGCGTCCGTGGCCTTCGGCTGGCCCGACAGCTACAAGCAGCTGCATCAGCTCTATCTGAACAAGTGCACGGCCTTCGCGGCCACGGCGGGCTGGGACGGCGCGGGCTGTGCTCAGCAGGCCAACAGCTACCAGGGCGGCGGCCGGTGGGCGCCGGCCTCCTTCGGCACCGACCCCAAGGGCACGAACTCGCAGGCCGAGACCACGACGGCGGCCTATGGCCAGCTGCGCTTCTCGTTCGACGAGAAGGGCCTGCCGCTGGACGGCAACGTGGGCCTGCGCGTGGTGCGCACCAAGAACGACGCGCAGGGCTACACCTCGCTGAGCGCCGTTGCCGTGCCCACGGGCGCCGTGCTGGCGAGCGGCGTCGTGGTGCCCAATTTCTCGGCAGCGACGATCGCGGCCAACACCAAGCTGAAGGACATCAGCCAGAGCTTCACCGACCTGCTGCCCAGCCTGAACCTGCGCTACAAGGCCGCGCCGGACCTGCAGTTCCGCTTCGCGATCTCACGCGCGCTGTCGCGGCCGCAGCTGAATCAGATGCAGGCCTATCTGCCGATGAAGATGACGCTGGACATCGACCAGCCGCCCGAGGGCTCCACCCAGCCGCCGGTCGTCAAGGCCGTCAAGCTGACCGGCACCGCGGGCGGCAACCCGGAGCTCAAGCCGATCCGCTCCACGCAGGCTGACCTGACGGCCGAGTGGTACTTCGGCAAGGGCAGCTCGTTGACCGCGGCGGTCTTCAACAAGAACCTGAAGGACATCATCCTCAACCAGGCCTTCAAGACCACCATCTCGGACAGCGACGGCAAGCCGGTCAGCTTCATCATGAACGGCCCGGTCAACGCCGCCAAGGGCTATGCGCGGGGCGCGGAGATCGCCTATCAACAGTACTTCGACTGGGTGCCGTCCTGGCTTCAGGGGCTGGGCCTGCAGGCCAACTACACCTACGTCGACAGCAAGGTGAAGCGCTACAACGCGGTCTTCTCGGCCTATTGCACGGCGAACCCGACGGGTGTGTCGGGCACGGACCCTTCCAACCTGAACCTGTTCATCAATGGCTGCGACACCGACGGTCGTACCTTCGGCGACATGCCCTTGGACAACCTCTCGCGCAACACCTACAACATCGCGCTGCTGTTCGACCGCGGGCCGATCTCGGCGCGCATCGCCTACAACTGGCGTGGCCGCTATCTCTACGGCGTGGCGCTGAACTCCGACAACACCGGCCCCAACCAGACCAACGCACTGGACACCAACCCGGCGAGCCCGACCTACAACCGGCACGACATCAATCTGCCGCTGGGCCTGCCGCTGTGGGCCGATGCATACGGGCAGGTGGATGTGGGCCTGCACTACAAGGTCACCGAGAGCTTCAAGCTGGGCCTGGACATGACCAACCTGACGAACAAGACCTACAAGCAGATCATGCAGCAGCACATCGGCATGATCGGCCACAACTACTTCACGTCGGGCCGCACCTACAAGCTCAGCGCGCAGTACACGTTCTGACCTCCGGGGCCGGGGCGACCCGGCTCCCATGCAAAGGGCACCGCTTGCGGTGCCCTTTTTCGCTGCCGGCAGGCGCCTATTTCATCGGCGCGGCCGCGCAGTAGCTGCGGATGAACTCCGCATGCTCGGGCATCGCGGCCACGCAGTTCGCGATGGTGTCGGACACGCCCCGCAGGTACTGGGCCGTGCCTTCCACATCCTGCAGCTCGGTCAGGGCCAGCCAGCCCTTGGGGCGCAGGTTCTGGCCCTCCATCACCTCGAACCAGCTCGGCTCGCGGAACAGATCGGTTTCGACGTAGACCAAGCGCCCGCTGGCGGCATAGAGGTCCATGCGCCAGCGCAGGCCCTCGGGAATGGCCATGTTGGCGCAGGCCTGCCAGAAGCCGCCGTCCTCGCGCTGGTTCAGGTGGTAGTGCAGCACGATGAAGTCGCGCACCGACTCGTAGCGCTGGCGGCTCTGGCGGTTGTATTCGGCAATCTCCACGGGGTCGAAGCCGCGGTGCGGGAAGGCCTCGATGAGCTTGGCCACGCCCATCTGGATCAGGTGCAGGGCCGTCGACTCCAGGGGCTCGACAAAGCCGGCGGACATGCCGATGGCCACGACATTGCGCGTCCAGGCCTCCTTGCGCATGCCCGTCCTGAAGCGGATCAGCCGCGGGTCGGCCAGGGGCGGTGCGTCGAGGTTGCGCATCAGCACGTCGGCGGCCTCGTCGTCGCTCATGTGCCGGCTCGAATAGACATGGCCGTTGCCCACGCGGTGCTGCAGGGGGATGCGCCATTGCCAGCCGGCGCTGTGGGCGGTGGCGCGGGTGTACGGCAGCAGCGGCGTCGTGCTCTCGCTGGGTACGGCCCAGGCGCGGTCGCAGGGCAGCCAGTGGCTCCAGTCCTCGAAGCCGACGCCCAGCGCCTTGTCGGTCAGCAGGCCGGCAAAGCCCGTGCAGTCGAGGAAGAGGTCGCCCTCCACCAGCTCGCCGCTCTGCAGCTGCACCGCGCGCACATGGCCCTGGGTCGGGCCGGGGTCCTCGTCGAGCAGCACGCGCACGACCTTGCCCTCGGTGCGGCGCACGCCGCGCTGCTCGCTCAAGCTCCGCAGGTGCCGTGCATAAAGCGTGGCGTCGAAATGATAGGCATAGCCGAGGTCGGCCAGCGGCGAGTTCTGCATCTCCGGACGCGGCAGCAGGAAGCGGTTCGCCTTGGCGGCCATGCAGGAGATGACATAGGCGTCGATGGGCTGCGCGCGGCCCAGGGCACGCAGGCGCAACCAGTACTGGGTGAAGTCCACCGGCCACAGCGGCTCCTTGCCGACCCGGCCGAAGCCGTGGAAGTAGCGGTCGCCCTGGCGGCCCCAGTTGAGGAACTCGATGCCGAGCTTGAAGGTGGCCTGCGTCGCCTTCATGAACGCGGCCTCGTCGATGCGCGCCAGGTCGTTGAACATGCGGATCAGCGGGATGGTCGCCTCGCCGACGCCGAGGATGCCGATCTCGTCGGACTCGACGAGGCGGATCTCGTACGGCGGCTTGAGCACCGCGCTGAGCGCCGCGGCCGACATCCAGCCCGCCGCGCCGCCGCCGACGATGACCACTTTTTGCAGCCGCTTGCCCCAGTTCTCCATGTCGGTGTCCTCCTGTTGTCGTGGGTGCAGCTAGGCTTGGGCGGCGACGCGCGAGCGCAGGAAGCTGTCGTGGTCGGGCATGCGCGCGGCCAGCGCAGCGATGGCCTGGTGGCGGTCGCCGAGATAGCGTGCGACGAGCTCGGCCGGCATCTCCGCCAGCCACGGGTTGGCGCGGCGTGGCCAATGGCCCATGCCGGCGTGGATGGCCAGCCAGCTGGTCGCGTCGAAGCCCTCGTTGTCATAGGTCTGCAGCGTGCCGGCCTCGCGCCAGGCATGCAGCTTGTAGTCCAGCGACTCGGGCAGCGCCATGCTCGTCAGCGCGCGCCAGAACTCGCTGTCGCGGCGCTCACTGAGGCAGTAGTGCAGGATGATGAAGTCGCGGATGCGCTGGTACTGCCGCGTCAGCTGGATGTTGAAGCCTGCGGCCGCCTGCTCCGTCGTCACGCTGGTGTCGCCGAGCAGCGGGATCAGCCGGCCCAGCGCGTTGTGTACGAGGAAGATGCTGGTGGATTCCAGCGGTTCCAGGAAACCGCCGGCCAGGCCGATGGCGACGACGTTGCCGACCCAGAAGCGTTCGCGGTGGCCGGTCTGGAAGCGCAGCAGCCGCGGTTCGGCGAGCGGCGCCGTGTCGAGCTGGGCCAGCAGCTGCTCGCGGGCCCGGCCTTCGTCGATGAAGCGGCTGCTGAACACATGGCCGTGGCCGGTGCGGTCCTGCAGTGGGATGCGCCAGGCCCAGCCCGCTTCCAGCGCGGTGGCCCGCGTATAGGGCAGCAGCGGGCCGTCAGCGCGCGCGGCCGGCATCGCCCAGGCGCGGTCCACCGGCAGCCAGTGGCCGTAGTCGACGAAGCGCTGGCCCAGTGTCTGGCCGATCAGCAGCGCCGCAAAGCCCGAGCAGTCGATGAAGAGGTCGCCCTCGACCTCGCGGCCGTCCGCCAGCCGCAGCGCACGCACGCCGCCATCGGCACGGCGCGCCACGTCGGCCACGCGGCCTTCGATGCGCTGCGCGCCGCGGCCCTCGGCCAGCCCGCGCAGGAAGGCGGCGTAGCGTGTCGCATCGAAGTGGTAGGCATAGGCGAAGCGCGAGCCGAGGTCGTCGCCCGCCTCGGGCAGGCAGAAGCGCCCCTGCTGCGCCATCACGGTGGGCAGGCAGAACTCGCCCAGTCCGGCGCCGATGCGATCCTGCAGGCGCCGCCACTGGCCCCACAGCGCCATCGGGCCGTCGAGCTGGCCGAAGTCGCCGAAGGTGTGGAAGAAGTGCTCGCCGCGCACGCGCCAGTCGCGGAACTGGATGCCCAGCTTGTAGCTTCCTCGCGTGGCCGCGAGGAAGCGCGCCTCGTCGATGCCCAGCAGCTCGTTGAAGGCGCGGATGGACGGGAAGGTGGCCTCGCCGACGCCGATGATGCCGATCTCCTCGGACTCGACCAGCGTGAAGCTGGCGCCCCGCAGCCCCGTCGCCAGCGCGGCGGCGGACATCCAGCCCGCGGAGCCGCCGCCGAGGATGACGACGCGCCGTGGCGGCGTGTGGTTGCCGTGGTTCATGTGCCGCCCTCCCTCCTGCGTGCTGGTGCCAGCGCAGCTTAGGCGCCGCGCCGCGCCGGCGCATGCGCGCTATCCCTGCGGGCCGGCGCTGCGTTCGGCGAGGAAGTCCGCATAGGCCAAGGCACTGCGCTTGAGCGTGCGCTGCTGGGTCTCGAAGTCCACATGCACGAGGCCGAAGCGGCGCTCGTAGCCGAAGGCCCATTCGAAGTTGTCCATCAGCGACCAGATGAAATAGCCACGCACGTCCACGCCGCTGTCCATGGCCCGCGAGCAGGCCGCGAAGTGCTGCCTGATGTAGTTCTGGCGCTGCAGGTCGTCGACCTCGCCGGCGGCGTTGACCGAGTCGTGGCTGGACATGCCGTTCTCGGTGACATAGAGCGGCGGCAGGTTGGCGTAGTCGCGCTTGAAGGCCTCGAAGAGATCCTGCAGGCCCTGGGGGTAGACCTCCCAGTCCATCGTCGTGCGCTCGACCTCGGGGTGGCGCACCCAGTCGATGGTGTCCGCTCCCTTGGAGCGCAGCACGGCGCGGCTGTAGAAGTTGATGCCGAGGTAGTCGATGGGCCGCCGGATGATGTCCATGTCGCCGGGCAGCACCAGGGGCTCGCAGCCCTTCCAGTAGCGCCACAGATCGGCCGGGTACTCGCCCTTGAGCAGCGGGTCCAGCACCCAGCGGTTCTGGTAGGCCTCGAACAGGGAGGCCGCATCGCGGTCCTCCGGCGTGTCCTTGTCGGCATAGCCCGGCGCGCAGTTGGCGACGATGCCGTGCAGGGCCTGGGGCGCATTGGCGCGCAGGGCCGGCAGGGCCAGGCCGTGGCCCAGCAGCAGGTGGTGCATGGCCTGGGCCGCCCAGCGCGGGGAGACCTTGCCGGGCGCGTGGTGGCCGTCGCCATAGCCGAGCCAGGCCGAGCACCAGGGTTCGTTGTGCGTGGTCCAGGCGGCCACGTCGCCGTGGCCGGCCAGCTGGCGGCTCATCAGGTCGGCGTAGTCGGCAAATCGATACGCTGTCTCGCGGTTCAGCCAGCCGCCCTTGTCCTCGAGATGTTGGGGCAGGTCCCAGTGATACAGCGTCACGAAGGCGCGGATGCCGCGTTCGCCCAGGCCGTCGAGCAGGCGCTTGTAGAAGGCGATGCCGCGCTCGTTGGGCTGGCCGTCCTGGGTCATCACGCGCGGCCAGGCGATGGAGAAGCGGTAGGCGTCGACGCCCAGACGCTGAAGGATGTCGAGGTCTTCGTCCAGGCGGTGGTAGTGGTCGCAGGCGACGTCGCCGTTCTCGCCGCGCAGCACCTTGCCGGGCGTCGCGCAGAAGCGGTCCCAGATGGACTCGAGGCGGCCGTCTTCATGCGCCGCGCCTTCGATCTGGTAGGACGAAGTGCCCGCACCGAAGATGAAGTCGCGACGACGCATGGGAGAGCCGGCGGGCGGCGCAACGAGGTCGGCCAGGGAGGTGGGAGGCGGGGTCAGGTCCATGGAATCTCAGGCTGAGGTCGGCAGCGCATGCAGGGCGGTGCGCCAGGGTTGCAGGGCGATGGGGTCGGCGGGCAGGGGGCCGCGCACGCCGCAGATGTAGGAGGCGTAGCGGTTGGCCAGGGCCAGCGTGGCGGGCAGGTCGCGTTGCAATGACAGGCCGGCCAGCAGCAGGGCGGTGAAGGCATCGCCGGCGCCGACGGTGTCGACCATGCGCGGCTGGATGACGCCCGCACCCTGGGCCAGCAGCACGCCGCCGGGCGCATAGAAGCGCCAGCCGCTGGCGCCGCAGGTCAGCACCAGGCGCTGCAAGCCGAAGCGCGCCATCAGCGCGCTGGCGCGGCCGGCGTCATCGGGCGCGACGCAGTCGAACCAGCCGGCCAGCTGCGCGAGCTCCTCGTCATTGACCTTGACCCAATCGGCCAGCATCAGCGATTCGGCGGCCAGCAGCCGCGTCTGGTCGCCGGGGCGCAGGTTGAGGTCCAGCAGCCGTGTGCCGGCAAAAGGCTTGACGAGTGCGCGCAGCGCGGCGCGCGAGGCCGGCTCGCGCTGGGCGAGGCTGCCGAAATAGATCCAGTCCGGCGCCGCTTGCGCGAGGTGGGGGAGGGCGGCTGCGGCGTCAATGTGGTCCCAGGCCGCGTCGCCATGGATCTCGAAGCGATGGCCGCCGGGCCCCTCGTGCACGCTGACGCGGCCGGTGGCGCGCAGCAGGTCGCGTTGCATGCCGGCGCTGGCCAGCCCGTAGCGGCCGGCGCTGGCCAGCACGAGGCGGCCGTTGTCGTCGTCTGAGCCGATGCGGCTGATGAAGAGGGCCGGCGCGCCCAGGGCCGCCAGCGAGCGCGCCACGTTGAACGGCGCGCCGCCAGCGACGGGGCCGTCATGGAATTCGTCGACCAGGGCTTCGCCGAGGACGGCGACGGGAGATGCGGGCATACGAAATATTCTAGGCAACAAGAAATGTTTAGTGAACAATATCCAACCTAGGTTTTGCCCCCGGTCCGGTCGTGCCCTGGGGATTCCTGGGCGCCGATGACACAATCGCGGCGATGCGGGGTGCTAAACAACAGCGGGAGCTCGGGCAATGGCCGACAAGGGAGTGACGATTCGCGAACTGGCCGAGGCCGCGGGCGTGTCCATCGGGACGGTGTCGCGCGCGCTCAAAGGCCAGCCCGGCCTGTCGGAGCAGACCCGCGCCCAGGTGCTCGGCGTGGCCCAGCAGCTGGGCTACGACACCGCCAAGCTGCGCACTGGCAAGCCGCGCCGCATGCTGTTTCTCTACAGCCGCAGCATCGGCTCGCTGGCCAACAACCCCTTCTATTCCTATGTGCTGCATGGGGCCGAGACGGCCTGCCGTGAGGCCGGCGTGCCGCTGAGCATCATGTCGGTGCTGGCCGGCGACGACGTGGCCGGCCAGGTGCGCCGCCACGAGGCCGATGCGCTGCTGGGGGCCGGCTATTTCGATCCCGAGGCCATGGACGCGATCCGCCGCTGCGAGCTGCCCCTGGTGCTGGTCGACCATTTCTTCCCGGGCGTGCGCTGCGTCAACGACGACAACCACCTCGGCGCCTGGCTGGCCACGCGCCATCTGCTGGAAGGCAACTCCCAGCGCATCGCCGCCATCTTCGGCCCGCTGGCCCACTACTCGACCTCGCTGCGCGCCAAGGGCTTCCGGCGCGCGCTGTACGAAGCGGGTCGCCTCTTCGACCCCGACTACGAAGTCACGCTGGACCCAGCCCTGGAGTACCGCGATGCCGGCCGCGATGCGATGCGCCGCCTGCTGGACCTGCCCCAGCCGCCCGACGCCGTCTTCGCCTACAACGACTCGACGGCCATCTTCGCCATCGAGCTGTGCATCGAGCGCGGCCTGCGCGTGCCCGAGGACATCCGCTTCATCGGCTATGACGACATCGAGGAGGCGGCCCGCAACAAGCCGCCGCTGTCGACGGTGAAGATGGACAAGGAGGCGCTGGGCCATGTGGCCGCGCGCGCCCTCATCGAAGGGGACATCGCGCCGAGCGATGCCTCGCTGCCGGTGGAGCTCGTCGTGCGCGAGAGCTCACAGGCCGCCACTGCGCCCGCACCCGAGCCGGCGCGCAAGGCGGCCAAGCGCAAGGCCGCGACGGCCTAGGTAGTAGCACCGCCTTTCGTTCGGGTGATCAGCGAACGAAAATAAGACTGTTTACTAAAATATCGCCGCATCCAGCACGGCGAAGGAGACAGTCTTGATCGCCGATCCCGAAGGGGCTGCCATGCCTCCCATGCAGCGCAGGGTCGCCGCCGCATCGCCGGCCGCGGCGCCCACCGCCGACCATGTGCCCGCGCGCCAGAAGATCGGCTTCGGCCTCGGCTCCTTCCACGACATGTGGGGCCACTGGCTCTACCAGTCCCTGGTCTTCCACGTCTTCAACATCGGCCTGGGCGTGGCGCCGCAACTGATCTCGATGGCCATGGGCATCAAGATCTTTGCGGACGCGGTGTCCGACGCGATGTTCGGCTGGATCTCCGACAACACCCGCAGCCGCTGGGGGCGCCGGCGCCCCTTCATCCTCGTCGGTGGCATCCTGACGGGCATCGGCCTGCCGCTGCTGTTCGCCGTCGGGCGGGGCTGGAGTGACACCGAATACTTCCTCTTCCTCCTCATCTCGACCTGCCTCTACGCGCCGGTCATGAGCTGCTTCGCGATGCCCTGGAACAGCCTGGGCGCCGAACTCACACCGGGCTATCACGAGCGCACGCGCGTGATGTCCATCAAGAACGCGATCCAGAAGATTCCCGAGCTGGGCATGTTCGTCGCCGCGCAGTTCACGACGCTCTACTTCTTCCACGACGCCAGCGGCAAGCCCGACATCCTGCTGGGTGCCCAGGTCTACACCGCCATCCTGGGCGGCATCTTGGTGGTGCTGGCTGTTCTGATCTTCTCGCTGACGCGCGAGCGCTATTACGAGAGCTTCGTCGCCCAGAGCCGCCAGCGGGTGCCTTTCAAGGACACCCTCTACCGCACGTTGAAGAACAAGCCCTTCCGGCTGATGCTGGGCACCATGCTGACCTACAACATGGCCACGGCGATGGTGGGGCTGCTGGGCTACTACGCGACTGTCTACTACGTCTGCGGCGGCGACGTCGTGGAGGCCACGAAGTGGAACTCCATGATGGGCGTGGCCGGCCTCGTCAGCGGCCTCGTCGGCATTGCCTTCGCGGGCTGGGTGGCCAAACGCTGGGGCAAGCGCAATGCGCTGATGACCGTGCTGTGGCTGGGCATCGCCGCCTTCATCGGCGACTGGTTCTTCTACAACCCGCAACTGCCCTGGCTGCAGCTGTTCGCCAGCGGCGGCGTGGCCTTCATCGGTGCCGGGTTCTGGACGATCTATGGCTCGGCGATGGCCGACGTCATCGACCATGACGAACTGAGCAGCGGCCAGCGCCGCGAGGGCTCGTTCGCGGCCTGCGGGTCGTGGATCAGCA
The DNA here is from genome assembly GCF_059415865.1 of Roseateles sp. GW821-FHT09H10. Classification (NCBI taxonomy): domain Bacteria; kingdom Pseudomonadati; phylum Pseudomonadota; class Betaproteobacteria; order Burkholderiales; family Sphaerotilaceae; genus Roseateles; species Roseateles sp. GW821-FHT09H10. The sequence goes on from NZ_JBWKOB010000003.1 coordinate 245,590, forward strand.
AGGTCGGCCTGGCCCTGGGCAACAGCGCCTCGGGCTGGGTGCTGGCCTTCACGGGCTTCAACGCCAAGCTGCCCGTGCAGGGCGAAGAGGCCATCTTCCTGATCCGCGTCTGCCTGTCCGGCATACCCATCATGGGCCTGCTGATCGCGCTGGTCGTTGTGTCGCGCTACTTCCTGACCGAGCGACGCATGCACGAGATCCGCACTGAACTCGAAGCCCGCCGCGGCACCGTTTAACCCCCCACGGAGTCCTTCATGACCTCAACCTGGCTGAGCCGCGTGCTGCTGGCCGTGTCGGCCTGTCTCGCGTCGGCTGGTGCGCTGGCCGCCCCGCATGAAACCCTCAAGCTCGATGCTCCCAAGCCCAACCTGGCGCCCACGCCGCCCATGGGCTGGAACTCCTGGAACAAGTTCGCCTGCAATGTGTCGGAGCAGCTGATCCGCCAGCAGGCCGACGCCATGGTGGCCTCGGGCATGAAGGCGGCGGGCTACCGCTATATCGTCATCGACGACTGCTGGCAGAAGAGCCGAGATGCCGACGGCAACATCCAGCCCGACCCCGAGCGTTTTCCTTCCGGCATGAAGGCGCTGGCCGACTATGTGCACAGCAAGGGCCTGAAGTTCGGCCTCTACTCGGATGCCGGCGCGCTGACCTGCGGTGGCCGCCCCGGCAGTGCCGGGCATGAGTTCCAGGATGCGCGGCAATACGCGAAGTGGGGCGTGGACTGGCTGAAGTACGACTGGTGCTACACCGGCCCGCGCAACCCCGAGGCGGCCTACACCATCATGGCCAAGGCCCTGCGCGAATCGGGCCGCGATATCGTGCTGTCCATCTGCGAATGGGGCAGCAGCCAGCCCGGTCGCTGGGCCCATCCGGTAGGCCACCTGTGGCGCACGACCGGCGACATCTGGGACGCCTGGAAGGGCAAGAAGGAGTGGTCGCACGGTCTGCTGGACATCATCGACATGAACGCCGACCTGTGGAGCGAGTCCGCCCCGAACGGCTGGAACGATCCCGACATGCTGGAGGTCGGCAATGGCGGCATGACGACGACGGAATACGAGAGCCACTTCTCCATCTGGGCCATGCTGGCCGCACCGCTGATCGCCGGCAACGACATGGCCAGGATGGATGCCGACACCCAGCGCATCCTGACCAATGCCGAGGTCATCAAGGTCGACCAGGATCCGCTGGGCCGCCAGGGGCGGCGCATCTGGCGCCAGGGCGATCTGGAGGTCTGGGTGCGCACGCTGGCCGGTGGCGACCGCGCGGCCGTGCTGTTCAACCGCGGCGAGAAGCCGGCCGACATGAAGGTGACGTGGGAACAGCTGGACCTGCCGGCCAAGCTGAAGGCCGAGGTGCACGACCTGTGGTCAGGCAGGAAGACGCGTGGTGTCGCCGGCGAGTCTGGCGGACGTGTGGCACCTCATGGCGTCATCATGATCCGCGTCACCCCGTCGCCCTGAGCGTCTGTACGAGCAGCCGCTGAAGGCTGTCCACCGCCTTGTTGCCCTTGGAGGCCTGGCTGCGGTAGACGGCCACCTCCATGGGCTCCAGCGGCCCCAGGCCATGCTCGGCGCCCAGGCGCTGCAGATGCGGCGGGGCGCTGCACTGGGTCAGCACGGCCACGGCGATGCCGCTTTCGACGGCCGCGATCTGGCCGGCGAGGTTGGAGCTGTTGTAGACGATCTTGTAGGGCCGGCCCTGCAGGGCCAGCGCGTTGATGGCGCTGCGCCGGCCGAGGCTCGCTTCCTCGTAGACGGCGATGGGCAGCGGGTCGCGGCGCCAGATCTCGAACTGCGATGAGCCGACCCAGACCATGGGCTCGTGAAAGAGCAGGGTGCCGCGCCGCGCGTGGTCGCGCGAGACCAGGGCCAGGTCCAGGTCGCCGCGGGCCACGCGCGGGATCAGCGACGTCGACTGCTCGCAGTCCAGCTGGATCTCGACGCCGCCGTGGCGCGGTGCGAAGCGCTTCAGCGCCGGCGTCAGGTACTGGCTGGCGTAGTCGTCGGGCACCCCCACGCGGATCAGGCCGGTGACCTCCTCCTGGCGCAGCGCCGCCTGGGCTTCGGCCTGCAGGTCCAGCATGCGGCGTGCATAGCCCAGCAGGGTCTGGCCTTCCTGCGTCAGCGCCAGCTGGCGGGCGTCGCGCTCGAGCAGGCGGTGGCCCACGGCGGCTTCCAGCTTCTTGAGCTGCATGCTGACGGCCGACTGCGAGCGGTGGATCTCCACGGCCGCGGCGGACAGCGAACCCGCGTCGACGGTGGCGACGAGGCATTTCAGCCAGTCGATCTGCAGGTCCCGCATGAATTCGATAATCGGATGATGATTGTTTGAATTATCCGCTTTTCGGAACAGTGTCCGGTAGGCACATTGGCTGGCATGAAGTACGCCACCAGCCCCGCCATTGCCGCCAGCGCCCCGGCTGGCACTCGCTCGCCCGCCATCACCGCAGGCCCCCTCGATGCGCGCGCCGGCGGCGTGATGCTGCTGCTGTGCTGCCTGTGGGGCCTGCAGCAGGTGTCGTTGAAGGCCGTGGCGGGGCAGGCCAGCCCGATGCTGATGATCGCGCTGCGCTCCGGCATCGCGCTGCTGCTGCTGGCCGCACTGATGCGCTGGCGCGCCGAGGCGCTGGACAGCCGCCGCTGGGCGGCCGGTGCCGTGGCGGGCGCGCTGTTCGGCCTGGAGTTCCTGCTGGTCGCCCTGGCGCTGCAGCTGACGCAGGCTTCCCATGTCGTCGTCTTCCTCTACACCTCGCCGCTGTTCACGGCTCTGGGCCTGCACTGGCGGCTGCCGGCGGAGCGCCTCGATGCCCGGGGCTGGGCCGGCATAGGCCTGGCCTTTGGGGGCATCGCGATGGCCTTTCTGGAGGGTGGCGCGGCCCACGACGGCCGGGCGTTGCTGGGTGATCTGCTGGCCGTGCTGGCGGGCCTGGCCATGGGCGCGACGACCGTCACCATCCGCTGCACACGCCTCGCCGTGGCACCGGCCACCGAGACGCTGTTCTACCAACTGCTGGGTGCCTTCGTGCTGCTGCTGCCGGCTGCCTGGCTGACGGGACAGTGGCGCTTCGAGCCCACGGCCGCCGTCTGGGCCCATCTCGGCTTCCAGAGCCTGGTCGTGTCCTTTGCCAGCTTCCTGGCCTGGTTCTGGCTGCTGCGCCGCTATCTGGCCTCGCGCCTGGGCGCCTTCACCTTCCTGACGCCGCTGTTCGGTGTGCTGCTGGGCGTCTGGCTGCTGGGCGAAGCCTTGCAGGCGTCCTTCGTCCTTGGCGCTGTGCTGGTGCTTGCGGGCATCGCCCTGGTCAGCCGCGCCAGGGCTTGAAGCCCGGCAAAGAAAAAAGCGGGAGGCTTGCGCCCCCCGCTTTTGCTTGCGTGCCTGCTGTGTCGATCAGAAATCGAGGCTGGCGCGCGCGTAGACGGTGCGGCCGACCGGGTCATAGAAGCGCGAATCCCAACCGCCACCCTGGAACAGGGCCGACTGGTTCGAGAACGGCGGTGCCGTGTCGGTCAGGTTGCGCACGCCGGCCACCAGCGAGAAGGCCTTGAACGGGCTGAAGCTGACGTAGGCGTCGGCGGTCGTGTAGGCCTTGACCGTGTTGCCCGGCAGCATGTCCTGGTAGCCCGACTTGTAGTGCAGGGCCAGGCCGGCGCCCCAACGGTCCTTGGACCAGCTGCCGCTCAGGTTGTGCTGCCACTTGAAGACGGGGCCGGAACCGGAGTAGATGCCGACGTTCTTGTTCCAGGGGCCGGCCTTGTAGTCCTGGTATTCGTACTTGCTGACGAAGGTGGACTGGTACTCGAAGCCCAGGCGGCCGACCGAGGTGGTCAGCTGGTACTGGACGCCCAGGTCGATACCGGCGGTCTTCACGCCGCCCAGGTTCTGGGTGCGCTCGTCGACATAGCCGCAGGTCGGCGAGGTCGGGCCGTCCTGGCAGGCACGCGTGTTCTGCGGCAGGATGTTGCCCGGCTGCAGGAAGTGGAAATACTGCTGGAAGGCCTGGAAGTTGGCCGGGTCGAACAGGGTCTCTTCGGCGATGGAGCCGATCAGGTCGTCCACCTTGATGGACCAGAAGTCGACGCTGGTGCTGAGGCCGCGGATGGGCTCGAACACCAGGCCCAGCGTGAAGCTCTTGGACTTCTCGGGCTTCAGATCCTTGTTGCCGCCGAAGTAGGCCTGGAACTGCGCGTCGCAGTTGGCGCCTTCGGTGGTGGGATCGTTGGGCACGCCGTTCGGGCAGTTCAGCGGGTTGTTGAAGCCGCTGCCGGTGTTGGTGAAGCCGGTGCTGGCGTTCAGCTCATACAGCGAGGGCGCGCGGAAACCGGTCGAGGCCGAACCACGCACCAGCACTTCCTTGCTCGGCTGGTAGCGGAAGCTGAGCTTGGGGTTGGTGGTGCTGCCGAAGTCGCTGTACTTGTCGTAGCGCACCGATGCGGTCATCTCCAGCTGCTTGGTCAGCGGCATGACCAGCTCGGAATAGACCGCCGAGACATTGCGCGTGCCTTCGGAGTGGGCGTCGGGGTCCACGCCCGTGCTGGCGGACACCGCGACCGCGAAGTCGTGGTGGTTGAAGTCGCGGTAGTCCTCGCGGCGGAACTCGGTGCCGACGGCGATCTGCACCGGACGCGACGAGCCGAACCAGTCGCCGAGTTCGCGGCCGGCGCTGGCCGACAGGCTGCTCACCTTGCCGATGCTGGTGCTCAGCAGGCCCTTCAGGGCCGCGCCCTGGATCAGCGCCAGGCTTTCAGCGGTCTGTTCGCCGAAGGGATTGATGATGCCGCGCAGCAGGCCTTCGCCGATCACGTCGCCGTTGGCATAGCCGCCGGTCAGCTCGCGATCGTTCTGCGTGTGGTTGTAGGCCAGTGCGACCTTGTAGTCCCAGTTGGCGGCCGTGCCTTCAGCCGTCAGCATGCCGCGGTACTGTTCACCGGTGGACTTGTCCGAGCGCGGGCCGTTGATCAGGTCACGCCACCAGACCAGCACGCCGCCCTGCTGCAGATTGGCGGGCGTGGGGAACTGGGTGGACGGATTGTTGAAGGGCTGGCCGTTCAGACCGTAGGGGTCGAAGGTGGGGCTGTAGCCGGGCTTGCTGAGGGCGGCCGTGGGGAAATAGGTCGTGCCCGGATTGATCCAGTAGCCGCCATAGGGCACCGGTGCGATGCGGGTCTCGACGGCGTTCTTGGCGTAGAAGGCCTCGGCGCCCAGGCGCAGCGAGGTGTTCACGTCGAGCGTGCCCTTGAGCAGGCCGGAGATCGTCTCGCTCTTCGGCGCGATGCTGACGAAGGGCGGCGTGACGATGCGGCAGCCCGGGGCGGGGTTGGCGGCGCCGGGGATCAGGTTGGGCGCATTGCAGGTGGGCGCCAGCGGGTTGTAGTACGCGCCGCCGTTGGTCACCTGGTAGTTGGCCGGGAAGGTGCTGTTGGACAGACCGCCGACGATGCGCTTGTTGAATTCGCGCTGGTCGCCGTTGATGAAGTCCTTCTTCTTGAAGCTCAGCGTGCCGAAGACGTTCCAGCCGTCCTTGTCCAGGTTGCCGATGCCGTAGCCGACGCTGGCGCTGTTCACCGTGCCGCCGGCCTTCTGCGGGGCGTCGTAGCCCAGGCTGATCGTGCCGCCGGTGAAGTTGTTGCGGGTGATGAAGTTGATCACGCCGCCGATGGCGTCCGTGCCGTACAGGGCCGAGGCGCCGTCGCGCAGCACTTCGACGCGGTTGATCGCCGAGAACGGGATCATGTTCATGTCGGGAGCCGAAGCGCCGGTGGCGCTGTTGGCGATGCGCTGGCCATTGAGCAGGACCAGGGTCTTGTCGGCGCCGATGCCGCGCATGTTGGCGTAGCTCACGCCGCCGGTGCCGGAACCGATGGCCGAGGCCATGTTCTGGGTCGCCTGCACGGAAGACAGCAGGCCGAGGATCTGTTCGACGGAGGTGACGCCTTGCGCCTTCAGGTCCTCGATCTTGATGATGGTGACCGGGACGGCCGTTTCAGCGTCAATGCGCTTGATCGCCGAACCGGTGACGGTCACGCGCTCAATCTGCTGCGGATCCGCCGGGGTTTGTTGGGCCCACGCGCTGATGCCGCCCACGGTCATCAGGACCGCGGCGGCGATTTTGGTTTGCTTGTGCATCACTGCTCCAGAAAAAGTCGTGGCAAGCGGGTGGCTTGCCATCGGATTCAGCCGTTTGAAGGCGCCCGGTTGGGCGCTGGCTGTCGGGGCAAATTTTCTGGGCGCGTGGAAACCCGGGGTGTCTAGGGAATCCTCGGGGTGATGCGTAAATCTATGTGCCGGAAGTGAGGTTGGTGCGCTATCTCCTTGATGCAGAAGGAGATTCACACAATTCCGGCGCGCTTTGTAGCGCTTTTGGGCGACGCGTTTTACCAAATGGTAAAACTGCTTCACATTACTTGGGTTTGCAGCAATATATGTAAGCGCTGCGATCGATCATTTATTTCTGTTCAAGCCGAATGTGGTTATTTATGCGCCTGTTGAGGCAATAAATTCCGACGTCTTGCAATAAATGCCGTATCGAGCGGCGCAAATAGGCAATCCCCAAATGCAAAATTAGTTTGCGATGTTTGTCGGGAAATTGCCTGTCGCCAGCCTGTCCGGCCGGGCACCGGCTTCAGTGGCCGAGGCGGCGCGACAGCAGGGCGGCGGCGCGATTCAAGGCGCCCACCAGGGCGCCGTCCGGCGCCGTGTCGAAGCTGGCGCTCGGCCCGATGGCCGTCAGGGCCAGCACCAGCCGTCCCGACGCCTCGAAGACCGGCGCCGCGGCCGCGCTGACGCCGGCGACGACGCCATCACGAGAGGTGGCCAGGCGGTCCCGGCGCACCGCTTCGATGAGAGCGGCCTCGGGCATGGGCTGGCTCAGCGCGGCGGCTTCCTCGCCGCGCCAGGCGGCGAACAGGCGCCCCGACGCCGTGCCGGCCAGGCTCATCACGGTGCCGTGCCGCATGCTGATATGGACCGGCGTCGGCCCCTCGGCCACGCGCACGATGGTGGGGCCATGCGTGCCCCAGACGGCGATGGCCACGGTGTGGCCCAGTTGCAGGGCCAGCTCCTCAATGACGGGCGTTGCCAGGCGCACTGGGTCGTACTGCTGCAGGCTGATCAGGCCGAGCTGCAGGGCCAGGGGCCCCAGGCCATAGGGGCCGCTGCCGCCCTCCTGTTCCACCAGGCCCAGCTTGATGAAGCTGACCAGATAGGGATGGGCCTTGGCCGGCGTCATGCCCGCCTCGCGCGCCAGATCCTTCAGCGCCATCGGCCGGCCGTGATGGGCCAGAGCCAGCAGCAGTTGGCCGCCGACTTCGATGCTCTGGATGCCGCGTGGGGCCTTGCTGTCCGCCATGTTCAAAATTCTATATTGGTGAATTGATTTGGAATAGGCTAAATTTCGGCTCTCGCCGTTGGAGACCGCCGATGACTGCCAAAGCCTTTGCCTCGCAAGCCGATCTGGAAGAAAAGCAGGTCAGCTTCGAGCGCCTGTCCGAGCACGCCTGGGCCTACACGGCCGAGGGCGACCCCAACACCGGCATCGTCATCGGCCGCGACGCGGCCATGGTGATCGACACCCAGGCCACGCCCATCATGGCGGCCGACGTCATCCGCCGCATCCGCTCTGTGTCAGGCGTGCCCATCAAGTACGTGCTGCTCAGCCACTATCACGCGGTGCGCGTGCTGGGTGCCTCCGCCTTCAAGGCCGAGGGGCTGGAGCAGGTCATCGCCAGCGAAGCCACGCTGGCCCTCATCAAGGAGCGTGGCGAGCAGGACAAGGCCAGCGAGATCGGCCGCTTCCCGCGCCTGTTCCGCAATGTCGAATCCGTGCCGCCGGGTCTGACCTGGCCGACGCTGACCTTCAGCGGCCGCCTCACGCTGGACCTGGGCGGCGTCAAGGTCGAGATGTTCTCGCCCGGCCGCGGCCACACGGCTGGCGACACGGTGGCCTGGCTGCCTGAGGAGAAGGTGCTGTTCAGCGGCGACCTGGTGGAGTTCGATGCCACGCCGTATTGCGGCGACGCCCACTTCGAAGACTGGCCCGCGACCTTGTCGGCAATCGCCAAGCTGAATGCGAACGCCCTTGTGCCGGGCCGTGGCCCGGCGTTGAAAGGTGCTGAGCAAGTCGCGGCGGGATTGGACGGCACGCGCGCCTTTGTCAGTGAGCTGTATGCGGCCGTGCAGGCTGGCGTGAAAGCCGGCGAGGAGCTGAAGGCCGTCTACCAGCGCACCATGGCGGCGCTGCGTCCCAAATACGGTCACTGGGTCATCTTCGACCACTGCATGCCTTTCGACGTGACGCGGGCCTATGACGAGGCGGGCGGCACCGCGCATCCGCGCATCTGGACCGCAGAACGTGACGTCGAAATGTGGAAGGCCCTCGAAGGCGCCTGATCCCGTGGACCTGCCGCGCTACCCCTATCACCAGACGCTGGAGCAGCGCTCCGGTCAGCCTGAGCGCCGGCCTGTCGTCATCGTCGGCGCCGGCCCGGTGGGCTTGACGCTGGCGCTGGAGCTGGCCAGGCGCGACGTGCCCGTCGTCGTCATCGACGACAGCGACCGCATCGGCGAGGGCTCGCGTGCCGTCTGCTGGGCCAAGAAGACGCTGGAGGTGTTCGACCGGCTGGGCATCGGCGAGGCCATTGCGCGCGAGGGCGTGCGCTGGCAGCGTGGCCGTGTCTTCCACGGCGAGCGTGAGGCCTATGCCTTTGACCTGCTGCCCGAGGCGCATCACAAGATGCCGGCGATGGTCAATCTGCAGCAGGACCAGGTGGAAGCGCGCCTGGTGCGTGCGGTGCAACTCGAGCCGCGTATCGAGCTGCGCGGCAGGCATGAGTTGATCGGCCTGGAGCAGGACGACGATGGCGTCACGCTGAACGTGCGCACGCCGGATGGCCTGTTCGACATGAGGGCCGATTGGGTCGTCGGCTGCGATGGCGCGCGAAGCCCCACGCGAACCCTGCTGGGCCTGAGCTTCCAGGGCCAGGTTTTCGAGGATCGCTTCCTGATCGCCGATGTGCGCCTCGACGCGGGCGTGCGGCCGCGCGGCCTCGACCCGGCCAAGCCCGAGCGCTGGTTCTGGTTCGACCCGCCCTTCCATCGTGGTCAATCGGTGCTTCTGCATGCCCAGGCCGACGGCTTGTGGCGCATCGACTTCCAGCTCGGCCGCGACGCCCATGTCGAAGCCGAGCGGGACCCCGAGCGCATCCAGGCGCGCGTGGCGGCCATGCTGGGCACCGAGGGATTCAAGCTGGCCTGGTCGTCCATCTACCAGTTCTGCTGCCGGCGCGCCGAGCGCTTCCGCGTGGGCCGCGTGCTGCTGGCCGGCGATGCCGCCCATCAGGTCTCGCCCTTCGGCGCGCGCGGCGCCAACAGCGGCGTGCAGGACGCCGACAACCTCGGCTGGAAGCTGGCCGCCGTCGTCAAAGGGGAGGGCAGCGATGCGCTGCTGGACGCATATGAATTCGAGCGCATCGAAGCGGCTGACGACAACATCGGCCATTCAACGCGGGCGACCGACTTCATCAGCCCCAAGAGCGCCTTGAGCCTGCGCCTGCGCAAGGCCGCGCTGGACTTGGCCGCGCGCACCGACTTCGCCAAGCCGCTGGTCAACAGCGGGCGGCTGTCCACGCCCACCGAGCATGTCGATTCGCCGCTGAGCACGTCTGACGCCGAAGCGTGGGCGGGTGGTCCCGCGCCCGGCTGCCCGGCGCCGGACGCGCCACTGGACGAGGGCGGCTGGCTCATCGAGCACTTCGGCAAGGGCTTTGTGCTGCTGGCCTTTGGCTGGCCCGTCGAAGCCGAGGGCCTGCCCGTCGTCACGCTGGCCGGCGAGGGCATGGCCGCCACGCGCTATGGCGCCCGGCCCGGCAGCGTCGTGCTGGTCCGCCCCGATGCCGTCGTCGCCGCGCGCTGGCATCGCTTCGACGCCGAAGCCGTGCGTGCGGCGCTGGTTCGCGCCCATGGGAAGCCGCAATGAACAAATTGACTCTGACCCCAAATTTCGGGCGCGAAGCCGATGCCTTCTATGCCGAACTCATCGCCGCCCAGGCCGGCTTGAGCGATGAGCAGGCTGCCGACTGGCTGGCGCGCCTGGCCCTGATCCTGTGCAACCACATCGGCGATCGCGAAGTGCTGAGACAAGCCTTCGCTCTTGCTCATCACGATCACCACGAACGCCATGACTGAACTGACCTATCTGACCGGTTTCGGCAACCAGCACAGCAGCGAAGCTGTGCCCGGCGCCCTGCCCATCGGCCGCAACAGCCCTCAGAAGGCGCCGCACGGCCTCTATGCCGAGCTGCTGTCCGGCAGCGCCTTCACCGCGCCGCGCGCTGACAACCAGCGCACCTGGATGTACCGCCGCCAGCCGTCGGTGGTCGTCGCGGGCTACGAGCCGCTGCCGCATGCGCTGTGGAAAAGCGGCGCGGCCGAGGGCGAGAGTGCGCCGCCCGATCCGCTGCGCTGGGGACCGACACCGCTGCAGGGCGACGGCGACTTCGTCGACGGCCTGCGCAGCTATGCCGTCAATGGCGAGGTGGGCATCGCGGGCATGGGCGCCCTGGCCTATGTGGCGACGCGCGCCATGGGTCGCCGCGCCCTCGTGAATGCCGATGCCGAGATGCTGCTCGTGCCGCAACAAGGCCGCCTGCTCGTGACGACGGAGCTCGGCCGCCTCGTCGTGGCCCCCGGCTCCATCGCGCTGCTGCCGCGCGGCATGGCCTTCAAGGTCGACCCGCTGGACGTGCCGGCCCGCGGCTATGTCTGCGAGAACTTCGGCGCCGCCATGCGCCTGCCTGAGCTCGGCCCCATCGGCAGCAACGGCCTGGCCAACGCACGCGACTTCGAGGCGCCGGTGGCCTGGCATGAAACCGAAGACGGCGAGTACGAGATCGTGAAACGCTACGGCGGTCGTCTCTGGCGTGCCCGTCAAGGCCACACGCCCTTCAACGTCGTCGCCTGGCACGGCAACCTCGTGCCCTATCGCTGGGACACGGCCCGCTTCATGACGATCAACACCGTCAGCTTCGACCACCCGGACCCCAGCATCTTCACGGTGCTGACCAGCCCCAGCGACACGCCCGGCTGGGCCAATGTCGACTTCGTCATCTTCCCGCCGCGCTGGATGGTGGCCGAGGACACCTTCCGCCCGCCCTGGTACCACCGCAACGTGATGAGCGAGTTCATGGGCCTGGTGCTGGGCCAGTACGACGCCAAGCCCGAAGGATTCAAGCCGGGCGGCGCCAGCCTGCACAACAGCTATGTGCCGCACGGCCCCGACACCGAGGCCTTCGACAAGGCCAGCAACGCCGACTTGAAGCCGCACAAGCTGGACCAGACACTGGCCTTCATGTTCGAGACCCGCTGGCCCCTGAAGCCGACCCGCTGGGCGCTCAACGAGGCGCCGCTCGAGAAGACCTATGCCGACTGCTGGCGCGATCTGAAAGATGACTTCCATGCTTGATCCCAAACTCGACCATACGCACGACGCCGCCGCCCTTTCCTGGGTCGCTTCGGCCAACGATCCCGCCACTGACTTCCCTCTGCAGAACCTGCCCTTCTGCGCCTTCCGCCGCGCCGGCTCGCTGGAGCCCTGGCGCGTCGGCGTCGGCATCGGCGACCAGATCCTGGACCTGACCGGCTGGGGCATCACCGACCTGAACGCGCTGATGGCCCGCCCCAGCAGCGAACGCCGCGCGCTGCGCCATCGCCTCTTCGACACCTTGAAGGCCGGCGCCCCCGAGGTCGAGCTGGTGCCGCAGGCCCAGGCCGAGTACACGCTGCCCTGCCGCATCGGCGACTACACCGATTTCTACACCGGCATCCACCACGCCCGCGCCATCGGCAAGCTATTCCGCCCGGACAACCCGCTGCTGCCCAACTACCAGTGGGTGCCCATCGGCTATCACGGCCGATCCTCGTCCATCGTCGTCAGCGGCACGGCGCTGCGCCGCCCCAAGGGCCAGGTCAAGCCGCCGGATGCCGACGTGCCGGTCTTCAAGCCCAGCGCCCGCGTCGACTGCGAGCTGGAGCTGGGCCTCTTCGTCGGCCCAGGCAACGCATTGGGCGAGCCCTTCAGCATCGACGAAGCGGATGAACACGCCTTTGGCCTGACGCTGCTCAACGACTGGTCGGCCCGCGACATCCAGCCCTGGGAGTACCAGCCCCTCGGCCCCTTCCTGGCCAAGAACTTCGGCACGACCATCTCGCCGTGGATCGTCACGATGGAAGCGCTGGAGCCCTTCCGCATTCCCTTCACGCGGCCCGAGGGCGACCCGCAGCCGCTGCCCTATCTGGACTCGCCGGCCCACCGCGCCAACGCCAGCTACGACATCGAGCTGGAGGTCTGGTTCAAGACGCCTTCCATGGCTGAACCCACGCGCCTGTCGCGCTCCAACCTGCGCCACGCCTATTGGTCGCTGGCCCAGATGCTGACCCACCACGCCAGCAACGGCTGCAATCTGCAGCCCGGCGACCTGCTGGGCACGGGCACCATCAGCGGCCCGGCGCAGGAGGAGGCCGGTTCGCTGCTGGAGCTGACGCTGGGCGGCAAGCAGCCCATCACCTTGCCGAACGGCGAACAGCGCACATTCGTGTTGGACGGCGACCAGCTCGGCCTGCGTGCCTTTGCGGAGAAACCCGGGTATCGCCGCATCGGTTTTGGCCCCTGCGACGGCCAAATCACGCCTGCCACCTGAGTCTGTCTTGCGCCAACGTAACGTCGGCGCAATGAAGTCCAACAAAGCGCAACGAGCTGAGCCGCGCGGGAGCGCCGCCGCTAGATTGCGGGCACTGGCCAGGGTCTGACGACAAGAGACAACGCAGCTCTGGCCTTCTGAGTTGAGCCCCACCCGTTGGCACACCCGCCGCGGGGACGGCTCCTTGTTGTCCAACAGAACTCGTTGCCCAGGAGCACCTACGTGGCCAAGCCTCACTTCAAGCAGAACCTTTTGCCCCATCTCATCGGCCTCGCGCTGGGAGGCGCCGCCCTCGCGCCGGCCTTCGCGCAGGACACGAACCAACTCGAAACCGTCGAGATCCGCGGCGTGCGGGCGACGCTGAAGAAGAACCTCGCCGAGAAGCGCGAGTCGCAGCAGATCGTCGACAGCATCAGCGCCGAGGACGTGGGCAAGTTCCCCGACAAGAACGTGGCCGACTCCCTGCAGCGCGTGCCCGGCATCTCGGTGGACCGCATCTGGGGCGAGGGCAAGGCCATCTTCGTGCGCGGCACGGACAAGAACCTCAACATGACGCAGCTCAACGGCCAGGCCGTGGCGTCGTCGGAGTGGTGGCTGAACGAGCCGCAGACGCGCAGCTTCAACTACGACGTGCTGCCCTCCGAGATCGTTGGCAGCCTGGACGTCTTCAAGAGCCCCTCGGCCGACCTGGACGAAGGCAGCATCGGCGGCCTCGTCATCGTCAAGACCCGCAAGCCGCTGGCCTTCAAGGACCAGCTGACGCTGCAGGCCTCGGCCGAGGCCCTGTACAGCAAGCTGCCCGGCAAGACCGACCCGCAGGTCTCGGGCCTGTTGAACTGGAAGAGCGACGACAAGACCTTCGGCGTGCTGCTGGCCATCAGCAGCCAGAAGCGCCACATGCGCCGCGACGGCCTGGAGCAGTTCTCCGACGGCAAGTACGACGTCAAGGACCAGAACGGCGTGGTCACCAACGCCTACGCCTCCTGGGGCGGCGGCTCGGCCATCTTCCGCCAGGAGCGCGAGCGCACCACCACCAACCTGGCCCTGCAGTTCCAACCCAACCCTTCGACCGATCTCGTGCTGAATCTGATGGATTCGGACATGAAGATGAACAACAACAACCAGAACTACCTCTGGCAGGCCGGTGGCCTGGCGGTGGGCGGCGTCATCAGCGCCGTCGATCCGAAGTTCATCACGGTCAGTGACGGCAGCAAGGCCCTGGTCGGCGGCACCTTCGGCCCCAAGAACGGCGTGTCCTTCGAGCCCATCTACCGCGAGAGCTATATCAAGTGCCGCGTGGCGGATCTGGACGGCAGCTATCAGGGCGGCAACTGGCAGCTCCATGGCCAGGTCGGCACGACCAACAGCTCGGGCGGCAGCTCGCACGACCGCCATTTCTGGATGGAAGGCGATACGCGCACGACGATCTCGCTCGGCCCGGACAAGTACGGCGTGAAGTACCTCGACATCAGCCCGCTGGACCCCAAGGCGCTGACGCTGAAGGCCGGCGACGACCGCATCCGCCGCATGGAGGCCAAGGAAAACTACGCCCAGGGCGATGTCACCTTCGATCTCGACAGCGGCCCCATCAAGGCGGTGAAATTCGGCCTCAAGCTGCGCGACAACACGCTGAAGAACTCGCGCATCCAGGGCACGGCCGGCCCGGGCAGCAACGGCTGGCAGTCCTTCAGCCTGTCTGACCTGTCCACCGGCCCCTCGCCGCTGCTGAGCCAGGAAGCCGCCACGCCCGACGCGCTGACGCAGTACGCCTGGTACGACGACGGCCTCGTCGCGAGCAAGGGCATCCCGATGTTCGACAAGGCCATGACCTACAAGGACGTGCTCAACGAGAACTACAAGGTCCAGGAGCGCATCACGGCCCTCTACGCCAAGGCCGACTACGCGGTGGGCCAGCTGCGCGGCGACTTCGGCCTGCGCTTCGTGCGCACCCAGCAGACCTCGGACGGCTACCTGGGCAACGCCAGCGGCGGCTTCTCGCCCACCAGCGTCGGCAACAACTACACCGATGCCCTGCCCAGCCTGAATGTCGTCTACGACCTCAGCAAGCAGCTCATCCTGCGCGGCGCCGTGTCGCGCGCCATGGCCCGCCAGACCTTCGACCTGCTCAGCCCCGGCATGCGCCGCGACGGCACCGTGCTGTCCAAGGGCTATGCCGGCAACCCGATGCTCAAGCCCGTGCATGCCAACCAGGCCGAGATCGGCGCCGAGTGGTATTACGCCGATGCGGCCCTGATCTCGGGCACCTTCTTCATCAAGAAGCTCGACACCTTCACCTACAAGGCCTCCAAGTCCGAGCAGGTGGGCAACGAGACGCTGACCATCGAGCGCCCCTACAACGCCGACAACGGCGCCGACATCAAGGGCTTCGAGCTGCAGTGGCAGCAGCCCTTCGGCAACAGCGGCTTCGGCACCGTCGTGAACTACACCTTCACCGACGCCAAGGCCGGCGCCGTGGCCGGCCAGCCGCGCCTGAAGGTGCTGGGCAACTCGCGTGACCAGTTCAACTTCAGCGGCTACTACGAGCAGGGGCCCATCAGCCTGCGCGTCTCCTACAACTACCGCTCCAAGAGCTATGGCAATGTGGAGATGGGCGGCCAGGTCGTCAACGCCGCCTACGGCCAGTGGGACGCCTCGGCCAGCTGGGATGTGACGAAGCAGATCGCGCTGTACGCCAGCGCCGTCAACATCAACAACGAGGTCATCAAGTCCAACACGGTGGACGGCATCCCAGTCGGCGTCTATGAAAACGGCGCCCGCTACAGCGTCGGCATCCGAGCCAAGTTCTAAGGTTCGACCTCTGTTGCGGCTTCTGGCGGCGGTGTAAACACGCACCGCTGCCAGCCTCTGTCTGACGCTCGCCCTCCATGCATACCAAAACCCTCACCCCCACGGCAGGCCAGGGCGTGCTGCTGCCCATGCTCTTCATCGGGCTGATGTTCTTCATCCTCGGCTTCGCGACCTGGCTCAACGGCTCGCTGA
Source organism: Roseateles sp. GW821-FHT09H10 (assembly GCF_059415865.1). Classification (NCBI taxonomy): domain Bacteria; kingdom Pseudomonadati; phylum Pseudomonadota; class Betaproteobacteria; order Burkholderiales; family Sphaerotilaceae; genus Roseateles; species Roseateles sp. GW821-FHT09H10. Next base: position 261,282 of record NZ_JBWKOB010000003.1, read on the forward strand.
TTCCCTTCCTGAAGATCGTCTGCGAGCTGAGCAACTTCCAGGCGCTGTGGGTGGCCTTCGCCTTCTACATCGCCTACACGGTCATGGCCTTGCCGTCGGCGGCCATCCTGGCGCGCATCGGCTACAAGAACGGCATGACGGCCGGCCTGGGCGTCATGGCCATCGGCGCGCTGTGCTTCATTCCGGCGGCCAAGTCGGGCCTGTATCCGGTCTTCCTGCTGGCGCTCTTCACGCTGGCCAGCGGCATGACGCTGATGCAGACGGCCATCAACCCCTACATCGTCTGCATCGGCCCGCGCGAGAGTGCGGCCATGCGCATCAGCATCATGGGCCTGTTCAACAAGGGCGCCGGCATCGTCGTGCCGCTGGTGTTCTCGGCGCTGATCCTGTCGGGCATGGAGCGCTTCTCCGAACCGGCGCTGGCCGCCGTGGATGCCGCCGCCCGCGAGGCGCTGCGGGCCGAACTGGCGCAGCGTCTGGTGTTCCCGTATGCCGTGATGGCCGCGGGCCTGCTGGCCTTCACGGCGCTGATCCATTTCTCGTCCCTGCGAGAGCCCGAGCTGGAGTCGTCCGACGCGCCCACCGGCGAGATCAAGCGCTGGGGCGTGTTCCAGCACCCGCAGGTCGTGCTCGGCGCCATCGCGCTGTTCGGCTATGTGGGCGTGGAGGTCATCGCCGGCGACACGATCGGCCTCTACGGCCAGCAGCTCGGCGTGGCCCACTACGGCGTGCTGACGTCCTACACCATGGGCTTCATGGTGCTGGGCTATCTGCTGGGCGTGGCCCTGATCCCGCGCTTCATGTCGCAGCGCACGGCGCTGATGCTGTCGGGGGCCGCTGGCCTCATCTTCACCATCGGCGTGGCCACGGCGTCGCCCACGAGCACCGGTGGGGCGCAGCTGCTGTTCGGCTGGGCCGGCGTGCCGGTCGTGCCCGATACGGTGCTGTGCGTGGCCCTGCTGGGCCTGGCCAACGCGCTGGTCTGGCCGTCGCTGTGGCCGCTGGCGCTGGAAGGCCTGGGCAAGTACACGGCGGCCGGCTCGGCCCTGCTCATCATGGGCATTGCGGGTGGCGCGCTGATTCCCATGCTCTACGGCCACTTCGCCGATGTGTGGACGCCGCAGCGCGGCTACTGGGTGATGCTGCCGTGGTACGGGCTGATCCTGTCGTATGCCTTGTTTGGGAGCCGGCTCAGGCGCTGGTGATGGCCTCGGCCAGCCAAGACCTTCCTCGCCCCGGCGCCTGGCTATGCAAGGCTTGCCGTCAGCCGGCCGCCGGTCGCCGCTGAAGTGCTGCAGGACTCCAACCTCGCCGCCACTCCAAGCGCCGACCGCACCGCGCTTTCCAGCAGCGGCACGCCGGCTTCGGCGTAAGAGCCGCACCACCAAACGCGACGTCCGGCTTGCTCATGCAGCCGCAGCAGCGCCGCCAGCGCCGCGGCGCTGCCGGCACCCACCAGCGGGCGTTCGAAGCGGGCGTGGCCGAGGACGCTGTCGTCTCGCGGTGCGCGCTGCGGCATCACGGTCTGGAACAGTGGCGCGGCGTGGCGCAGCCCCGGCTGAACGCGGTTGATCCAGATCGTGCTTTCGGGTTGCGCGTGTTCGTCGCAGACCCGGGCGTTCACCGGCGACCAGTCGGCGCGGCGCGTGGGCATCAGGGCGGGGTCGCTGTGCATCAGCACCTCCAGCGCGCGGTAGCGGAAGGCGGCGAGCGCGGCGGCCTCGTCGGGCGCGGCGTCGGCCAGCAAGGCGAGGGCCTGGTTGGCTTGCGTGGCGAAGACGACATGGTCGAAGGCCTCTTCGCCGCCGGCGTGTTGCACCAGCACCTGCCCGGCCCCACTCGGGCGCCTTACCGCCTCCACGCCGGCATTGCATTGCACATGCGTGATGCCGGCGAGCAGCTTCGCGGCCACCGCGTCCGCACCTTCGCGCGCGCGGCGCACGCTCTGGCGCGACAGGCCGGCGGTGGCATAGCCGGCGACGACGGCGGCGGGGTAGGCGCGCGCATCGGCCGTGTTGCAGGTGGCGATGGTGGCGATGGCCGGCAGCAGCAGGCCGTCCACGAACTCAGGCGCGATGCGCTCCGCGGCGACGAACTCGCCGATGCTGGCGCTGCCCAGACCACCCGCGGCCTGCGCCGCGCGTGCCCGGGCCTGGAAGCGCAGCGCGCCCCGCACGATGCGCAAGCCGCGTGCGCTGGCCACGTCATGCGGCAGCACAAAGGGCCACGACCAATCACCCAGGCGGGCGTTGCGCCAGCGGAAATAGGCGCGGTCGTCGCCGCCGCTGAAGGTGGTGGCGTAGTCCACCGGGTCGGTGGCGATGCCGAGCTCCGCATAGACACGGGTCAGCGTCGGGTAGTAGCCGGGGTAGAGGACGCGCAGCGGCACGTCGACCCGCAGGCCTGGGGCGATGGCATCCAGCGTCACCGAGCTGGCGACGAAGCCCGGCACCGCGTGGCGTTCGAACAGCGTCACCGCGTGGCGCCGCGACAGCTGCCAGGCGGCGACCAGGCCGGCGATGCCGCCGCCAATGACTGCGATCTTCATGTCCGCAGCCTATTGCTCCGATGAACCCTGGGTCAGCAGGTCCTTGACCACCACGGGGCGGACAGCCGAAGCGCTCGCAGTCAGCTGGGACTTGCCTTGCTTCAACGCCGCGCTGTCGGACAGGATGTTGACGGCCTCGTTCAGGATGACATCCTTGACGGCCTCCCGGGTCTTCTTGGCGGCGAGATCCTTGCCGAGCTTGCGTTCGTTGAACTGCAAGCCGTCGTCGGCCAATCCGTTTTCCGCGCCGGTTTCGTCACCTTCCAGCATGGCGGCCAGACGCTTCTCCGAAGCGGCGCGCTCCTTGCGTCTGACCCCTTCGTTGAGGGAGATGACATTGCTCTTGCGCACGTCCTGCGCCTTTGCAAGGTCCTCCAGCAGGCCCTGGTAGTCAGGGTCGCGCCGGACACGGCCGTCATGCCACGCCAGCAGGCGTGGCAGCTGTGCCGTGATATCGCCCACCGGGGCGTAGTCGACCGCCTTGATGCGGGTCCAGGGCAGGGCGTTGCCATAGCTCGACTCGCCGAACTGGGTGCTGTCGCCGGTGGACGGAGCGCGAATGTCCGGTGTCACGCCCCGCAGTTGCGTCGTGCCGCCGTTCACGCGGAAGAACTGCGCGACGGTCAGCTTCAGGTCGCCAAACACCGGCGTGGCGTTCTTGGCGATGCGGTCGAGGCTGGCCACGGTCTGGACCGTGCCCTTGCCGAAGCTGGGCTCGCCGATGACCAGGCCGCGACCGTAGTCCTGAACCGCCGCCGCGAAGATTTCGGATGCCGAAGCCGACCCTCTGTTGATCAGCACGCCCAGCGGGCCGTTCCAGGCCAGGCCGGTATCGGTGTTGGCTGCCACGCTGATGTCGCCCTTGGCATCGCGGGTCTGAACCACCGGCACCTTGCCAATGAACAGACCCGTCAACTGCACCGCTTCGCGCAGCGAGCCGCCGCCGTTGCTGCGCAGGTCCATCAGCACGGCCTCCACTTTCTGGGCCTTCAGATCCTGCAGCAGCCTGGCCACGTCGCGCGCCGCGCTGCGGTAGTCCTTGTCGCCCTTTTGCAGCGCGGCGATGTCCTCGTAGAAGGAGGGCAGGGTGATGACGCCGACCAGGCGCTTGCCTTCGCCCGTCGTCACCGAATAGACCTTGGCCTTGGCGGCGCTGTCCTGCATCTTGATGGTGTTGCGGACCAGAGCCACGGTCTTGACGGCGGCGTCGGGCCCGCTGTCGGCCGGCAGGATGTCCAGCCGCACCGTCGAAGCCATCGCGCCGCGAATCAAGGCCACCGTGTCGTCCAGGCGCCAGCCGACCACATCGTCCGTCGGGCCCGCCGCCCCTTGGCCGACACCGACGATGCGGTCGCCCACCTTGAGTTGCCCCGACACCATCGCAGGCCCGCCCGCCACCAGCTCCCGGATGGTGATGTAGCCGTCGATCTCCGTCAGGACGGCGCCGATGCCTACCAGTGACAGGCGCATCGCGATGTTGAAGTTCTCGGCGTCGCGTGGCCCCAGGTAGTTGGTATGGGGCTCGATCGCCATCGTGTAGGCATTCATGAAGGCCTGGAAGGCATCGGCGCTCGAGATCTTGCCGATGCGCTTGGCGGTGCTGTCGTAGCGCTTGTCTAGCACCTTCCTGATGGCCGCGTCATCCTGGCCCGCGAGCTTGAGCCGCAGCCAGTCGTTCTTGACGCGCTTGCGCCAGAGGTCGAGCGACTCGGCTTCGGTTGCGGGCCAAGGCTGGTCCTTGCGGTCGATCATCAGCGTCTCGTTGCGCTCGAAGTCGAAGCCCTTGGCCAGCAGGCTGCGGGCAAACGCCATGCGCTCGAGCGCCCGGCGTTCGTACAGGTGGAAGATCGCGAACGGCGCGTGCAGATCCTCGGTCAGGATCGCATCGTCAAGCCGCGTGCGGTCCCCAGCCAGGCGGTCGATGTCGGACTGCAGGAAGTACAGCTTCTCCGGATCGAGGGACTTCAGGTACTGGTCGAACACCTTGCCCGACAAGGCGTCGTCCAGCGGCATCGCCTTGTAGTGGTAGCGCGACAGCAGGTCCGCCGCCAGGCGAGCCGCCTTGGCCTCCTGCACCGTCGGCTTCAGCAGCGGCGGGTAGGCAAGCTCGGTGTCCGCCTTGGCAACCTGCAGTGCGGCCGCCACGGCCAGCACGAACCCAATCAGCTTGTGTCCCAATCTCACTCCACACGGTTGAACGGCCCATGAACATGGGCAGGTGTGGATGGTGCCATGCCAGGCGGGAGGGCTGCTGGCCGACTGTGAATCAACCTGTCAGGTGAACGCGGTGTGAGCCGAAGGCGCGCGTCATCTCGTTCAGGCGCTGCCTGGCCTGGGCGGCATTCACAGCCTGGGGCGCCGCGCGCAGCTCGGCCGGAAAGCGGCCCATGCCGGCAAACAGGCAATACCAGGACGGGCGCAGATACATCAATCCGGCGCCATGGCGCTCCAGCTCGGCCTCGAAATCGCCGCCGCGGTCCCAGACGTCGAGCAGGCTGACCAGACGCTCCGAGATCTGGCGATTGGCGCGGTTGGCCCGCCAGTAGTCGGAGTCGCGGCGCGTGTTGAGCTGGTAGTGGGCGACGACATAGTCGCGCACGCCCTCGAACATGGCGTTGACGCTGTCGTTGTAGGCCCCCTGCCGGCCGCGGCCGAAGCCGTCGCCTTCGAGCGCGGTGATGAACTGCTCGACGCTGAGCTGGATCAGCATCAGGGCCGTGGCCTCCAGCGGCTCGATGAAGCCCTGCGAAAGCCCCACCGCGACGCAGTTCTGCCGCCAATGCTGCTTGACGCGGCCCACGCGCATGCGCAGGCGCCGGGCCTCGGCGCCGTCGGCCGCAGGGCCAAGGTGCTCGCGCAATTCGCGCTCCGCCTCGTCGTCGCTGGTGAAGTCGGAGCTGTAGACATAGCCGTTGCCGTAGCGCGTCGTCAGCGGGATGCGCCAGGCCCAGCCATGGCTCAGGGCCGTGGAGACGGTCTCGGACGGGATGTCCTCGCCGTCGGCCAGCGGCGTGGGCATGGCGATGGCGCGGTCGTTGAAGAGGTTGTCGCGATAGGGGTGGAAAGGCTCGCCGAGGGTTTCGGTGATGAGCAGGCCCTTGAAGCCGCTGCAATCGACAAAGAGGTCGGCAGCGATACGCGCCCCGCTTTTCAGATGCACGGCGGCGACGTCGCCGTTCTCCTGCTGCTCGACACGCGCCACGGTATCGACGACATGGCGCACGCCCAGGCCGATGGCATGCGTGCGCAGGAAGGCACCGAGCCGGCCGGCGTCGAAGTGATAGGCGTAGTCCATGCCCGGCCCATGCGGCGCCCGGCGCTGCCGCGCCAGCTCGGCGGCGAGGAAGAAGTCCTGCGGGTTGGCGTCTGCCGCCTGGCCGCGCCGGCGCAGGCAGGCATTGGTGAAGAACTGGTTGCCCAGCTCGCGGTCCGCCTCGTTGAAGAAGGGATGGACATAGCTCTCATAGCCCGCCACCTCGCTCCAGCCCGGGAAGCGGATGCCGGCCTTGTAGGTCGCATCGCAGGCTGGCATCCAGTCGCGCTCGGCAATGCCGAGCGTGCGGAAGAAGTGGCGCATGAAGGGCGTCGAGCCCTCGCCGACGCCGATGGTGGCGATATCGGCCGATTCGATCAGTGTGACCTCGACGCCGAACTTCGCCCAGTGGTGGCGCAGCAGATTGGCCGCCATCCAGCCGGCGGTGCCGCCACCGACGATGGCGATGTGTTTCGGAGGATTCATGCTGCAGGCAGGGCCAGGCGAACTTCAAAGCCACCATCGGGATGGTTGCGGAATTGGACGGAGCCGCCGTGGTCGGCAACGATCTCGCGCACGATGGACAAGCCCAGGCCGAGCCCCTCCTTGCGCATGGCGGCGCCATGGTCCAGGCGCGTGTAGGGCTGGCCGAGCTTGGCGAGTGCGCCCTCGGGAACGCCTGGGCCGTGGTCTCGCACGGCCACCAGCACCTGGCCGGTTTCATCGCTGCCCATGCTCACCTGCACCGGCTTTTCGCCCTCGCCATAGAACATCGCGTTGTCCAGCAGGTTGCCGATGGCGCGTTTCAGGGCCAGGGGCTTGCCGAAGACGGTCAGGGCCTCGCTCTGCAGCTCGATCTTGTGGCCGCCCATGCGCGCGTCGCGCACCATCTTCTGCAGTACGAGGTCGATGCGCAGCGGCGCGCGGTTCTCGTGGATGTCGGTGTCCTTGACGATCTGCAGGGCCGTCTTCACCATCATGTCCAGCTCGTCCAGGTCCTCATGGAATTCATCCTGCACGGCGGTGTCGTCCAGCAGCTCGCTGCGCAGCCGCAGCCGTGTGATCGGTGTTCTCAAGTCATGAGAAATAGACGCAAACAGGCGTTCCCGGTCGCCGATGTAGCGGCGGATGCGCTCCTGCATGTCGTTGAAAGCCTCGATCGCCTGCCTCACCTCCTGCGTGCCGCTGACCCGCAGCGGCTTGGGCGCCACGCGCCGGCCCACGCGCGCCGCGGCCTGGCTCAGGCCCGCCAGCGGCCGCGTGATGGCGCGCACGCCGATCAGCGTCAGCAGCACGGCCAGGCCGAGTGCCAGCAGTTGTGGCGTCAGGCGCTGCCAGGTGAAGAACTCCAGCTGCTCCAGGAAGTACGGGTCGGGCAGGGTGCTGCTCAGGTAGAGCCACTGCCCGGGTTCGGTTTCGGCCTGGATGACGAGGAAGGGCGCCGGCCGCTCGGCGGCGATCAGCGAGGGCTCGACCCAGCTCTCCGGCAGGTCGCTGAGCAGCGCGCCGCCGGGGGACACGGCCAGGGCGATGGGCGAGGCCAGCACCACGCGGATTGGCGTTCCCTTGGGCAACTGGGCGCTCAGCTCCTGCGTGACCTGCTGCTCCAGCATGCGCGCCATGGGCTGGTCGGGCAGCGGCGCGACCGTGACGGCGGCGTTGTTGAAGAAGACCAGGAAGCGCGTGCCGCCCATGGTGCGCAGCTGCTCGATGAGGAGCGGCCGGTAGGCGGCCGGCAGCTCGCGCAGGGCGCGCACCGCACCCATGGCGCCGCTGGCGACGTGGTGGGCGGCCAGCTCGGTCTGGCGGCGCACGCGCTGCTCGATCTGGCTGTACCAAAGCAGGTTGACGACGAGCTGCACCAGGGCCAGGCCGCCCAGCATGGCCAGCACGAAGCGGCCCTGCAGGCTGTCGAAGAGAAAGCTGCTGGCGCGCTGTGGCCAACGGCGCAAGGGCGCGGGTGGGCCAGCGTCCTCGACCTCAGAGAGCATGCCGCGCTGTGACGGTGGTCGAGAAGACGTAGCCCGAACCACGCACCGTCTTGATCAGCGCCGGCTGCTTGCCATCGTCCTGCAGGCGCTGGCGCAGGCGGCTGACCTGCACGTCGAGAGACCGGTCCAGCGGCCCGAGGTCGCGGCCGCGGGTCACCTCGGCCAGGCGGCTGCGGTCCAGCACCTCGCCGGGGTGCTCCACCAGCAGCTTGAGCAGCTGGAAGTCCATGCCCGACAGCGCCGTGGCCGTGCCGTCGGGGTCGATGAGGCTGCGCTCCAGCAGGTCCAGTGTGAAGCCATTGAAGGCGTAGTAGCGCGGCTCCTTGGCTTTCTCCTGGCCGGTGCGGCGCGTGATGGCCTTGATGCGCGCCAGCAGCTCGCGCGGGTTGAAGGGCTTGCCGAGGTAGTCGTCGGCGCCCAGCTCCAGGCCGACGATGCGGTCGGTCTCGTCGGCGCTGGCCGTCAGCATGATGACGGGCACCTCGGAGCGGCGGCGCACCGACTGGCAGAGCGTGAAGCCCTCGGTGTCGGGCAGCATCACGTCGAGGATGCACAGGCTGATCTCGTCGCGGTGGCGCTCGAACTCGGCCATGAAGCTGGCGCCATCGTGGGCCAGCAGCACCTCGTACTGGTTCTTCTCGAGATAGGTCTTGAGCAGGCTGCGGATTTTCTGGTCGTCGTCGACGATCAGGATCTTGCGCGGGGTCATGGGGCAGCTTTCTTGGGAGCGAGGGCGCGCAGCAGGCCCTGCAGCTTGCGCTGGGCGGCGGCGGGCGTCTGGCTCGGGTCCAGCGCGAAGCGGTGGACGGTTTCGATGATGGCGTTCTTGCCGACCTCGCCAAAGGCCATGCGGTGCACGAGGCTGGGCACGCGTGGCGTGCCGGGGTTGGCGAAGAGATGGAAGGACTGTTGGGCGCAGGGGTCCAGCTCGTCCACCGGCACGTCGCGCCGCACGGGGATGGAGCCCTTGATGCGGTTGTAGCCCAGCTGGGTCGTGGCGCTGCCGAGCAGCTCGGCCATCTTTTCCTGGTCGGCCTGGCTGCCGCCGTTGCCGGCCAGCATGGCCAGGGTGTCGATGCTGTAGAGATGGGCCTGGGCCGTGCCGGGCACGGCTTTGCAGGTGAAGTCGCGCTCGCCCTCCAGGCCCATGGCGCCCAGCTCGCCACGGGCCCAGTCGCCCATGATGAGCATGGCGGCGCGCTCGTTGGCGAAGTCGGCGACGACGTCGGTCCAGGGCCGCTCGCCGGGCGCGGCGCCGCTGGCGGGCAGGGCGAGATTGCGCCAGTTGCGCAGGCGCTTCAGCGCCCGCTCGAGCGCCGGGTCGTCGAAGGCGCTGAGGTCGCGCTGCTCCAGCATGCGCCGGTACAGGACCGGGCCGGCTTCGCTGAGCAGCAGGGCTTCGAAGACGGTCGCGACCTGCCAGGGCTCGTCGCTGAAGGCCACCGGCGTGATGCCGGCCGCGCGCATCTTGACGGCCGCGCGCTCCAGCCCGTCCCAGTCGTTGGGAGGCTCGATGGCCATGCGCTTGAACAGCGCCTTGTTCAGATAGAGGTTGTTGATGCGCTGGATGCCCAGCGGCGCCGCGACGATGTGGCCGCGCACCGTCACCTGGGCCATGACCTGGGGGAACATGACCTTGGACCAGTTGCGCCTGGCGGCCACGCCGTCGAGTTCCAGCAGCAGGCCCATGTCCGCCCACTCGGTCATGGAGGCGCCATTGAGCTGGGCGACCTTGGGCGCCATGCGGCGCAGGATGCGTTCGTTCAACACCTTGATGGCCGGGCCACCGCCGCCACCGGCCACGGCGCCGTCCACCCACTTGAGGCCGTTCTCGGCCATGCGCGCGGCGACATGGTTGGCGGCGGCGCGCTCGCTGGCGGACGTCCACCAGTGCAGCACGTTCAGCTCACCGCTGCCTTCAGGCGCGGGTGCAGTCGAAGCCGGCCCTGCCGCCATGGCCGCGCAACTCCAGGGCAACACCGCCGACGCCAACATGCGACGCATCTTGCGGGCCGCCAGTCGGCGCCAACCTTGCGTTGTGTACGACTTCTGTAATGTTGTGTGACTCAAGGACAACCGCCACCTGCCGCGAGGCGGAGATTGTCTGGTTCAGCGTTGCAAATTGCGATTGGGGCTTACCGTGACTCTCAGTTGTAGGCCAATGCCTGAGCGGCCGGAATGCGCAGCGCGCGGCGCGCGGGCAGCGCGCAGGCAAGCAGCGAAATCAAGGCCATCAACCCCAGCCAACCCAAGGCCGTCGAGGCGCTCGGCACCAGCCGCCACGGCACGCTGAACATGATCCGACCGAAGGCCGCTTCGAGCACGGCGCTGAGGGGCAGGGCCAATGGCAGCGATACCAGCCAGGCGAGTGCCACCAGCGTCAGCCCTTCGGCCTGGATCATGGCGAGGATGGCGCCATCACGCGCGCCGATCGCCCGCAGCACGCCGATCTCGCGGCGGCGCTCCAGCACCGCGAGTCCCATGGTCGAGGCCAGGCCCATGGCGCCAACGGCGATCATCACGAGGCCCATGGCGCCGAGAAAGTCCACCACCATCAGCAGATGGTCCTCGACGACGCGGCGGTTCTCGGCCTGGGATTGGCTCGCCGTGATGCTGAGGCCTGCCTCGGTGAAGGCCTCGCGCAGCTGCTGCACGGCGTCCAGCAGGGCCACGGGAGAGCCGGGGCGATGCAGCCTCAGCACCAGGCTGGTGGCGAGGTCGTTGCCGGCGAGCGCATCCAGCGTGTCGCGTGAGGTGTAGGCGACGGCCTGGGGGCCGCTTTCCACCAAGCCCACGACCGTCCAGTCGCGCTCGGCGATGCGGTGGTGGCTGCCGACAGAGAGCGCCGGCAGCTGGCGCTGCAGCAGGCGGCTGATGACGAGTTCGCCGTCGCCACCCCACCAGCGGCCTTCGATCACGCGCGGTGACAGCAGGCGGCCGGAGACGCCCAGCAGCGTCAGCGGCTCGCTGCCGAGCTGGGTGCGCAGGCCGCGCCAGGCCTCGGCCTCGGCGATCCCCGGCACTTCAGCTGCCAGCGCTTCCAGCCTGGAGGCGGGCGTGGCCGCTGCGACGCGGAGCTGCACCTGGTAGCGCTGGGCGCTGAAGAGATCGTCCACCGAGCCGCGCACGGCGCTGCGCAGATTGGCGGCGCCGAGATAGACGGCGCCGCCCGTGGCCAGGGCCAGCACGGTCAACAGCATGCGCTGGCGGCGACGAAAGGCATTGCCCACGGACAGCAGCAACGGCCGCGCCCAGCCGCCCAGCAGCGGCACGAGGCGGGCGGCCAGGGCGCCGCGTTGCAGGCTCAGGGCCTGGCCTTCGCGGGTGATGCCGATGTCGCGCAGGGCTTCGCCCACGGGGCGGCGCAGGGCGGCCCGCACAGGCAGGGTGGCGGCAGCGAGCGGCAGCGCCAGACCGACGGCAAGCTGCAGCGCAACGGCCCATGCCGGCATGGCGATGCCGTCGAGGGAGAAGTTCAGCAGCTCCGCCTTCAGGCCGCCATAGATGCGGCCCAGCCACAAGGCCGCCGGCACGGCGATGAGGGAGGCCAGCAGGCCGAGAGCGCCCGCCTGTGCCAGCACCATGGTGGCTATCTGGCGCGGCGAGCCGCCCAGCACCTTCATGACGGCGATCTCGCGCGTCTGGCTGGCCAGCATGGCGCTGACGAGGTTGATGACCAGGAAGCCGCAGGCCAGCAGGGCCAGCACGCCGAAGGCCCCCTGGGTCATCAGCAGCGAGTCCATCTGGGCGGCGTGGATGTGCTGGCCGGGCTCGGGCACGTCGACGCTTTTGACGGCGTAGCCGGCGGCGCTGAGCTTGTCCTTGAGGACCTCGACGCTGCGGCGCACCTCGGCGCGAGTCGGGCGCTCGTCGCGCACGCGGACCTGCAGTTCGTTGAAGCCGGGTGGCCCGCCCAGGCCGGTCAGGGCGGCCTCGCTGCCGTAGAGGTAGACGAGGTTTTCCATCCAGCCCGGGGCCTGGCTGACGTCGCGCACCAGGCCGCGGATGTCGACAGACTGGGTCTGCGCACCCGCCAGCTTGACGGAGACGGGTTCACCGACGCTGGCGCCGGAGAAGTCCAGCGATGAGCGTTCCATCCACAGGCCGTGCTTCAAAAATGAGCTGTCGAACTGGAGCCGCCCGATGTCGGCGCGCTGGAAGTCGTCGAGCGCGATGACCAGGGCATTGCGCGAGCGGCCATTGGCCTGCACGGTGGCCATCACGCCACGCCGCAGCCTCGCGGCCGCGATGTCGGGTTGGGCGCCCGCGATCGCCAGCGCGTGCTCATCGGCTCTGTCCAGCACCAACGTCGCAGAAACCGGCAGGCTTGCGCGGTAGCCGAGGTCGGTAGCACGCTCGACGAGGGCCCAGGCGTTCAGGATGGTGCCCGAGGCCGTCAGCCCCAGGGCCACGGCCAGCACGACGAGGAGGCTGCGTGCGCGGTGCTGCCAGAGGTCGCGCCAGCTCTTCAGGTGGCGACGGTCAGCCATGGCGGCGGTCCTCGATGAGGCGGCCATCGCGCAGGCGCAGGCTGCGCTGCACCTGGCCCAGGGCCGCGGCCTCGTGCGTGACCATGACGATGGTGACGCCCTGCTCGCGCGCCAGCTCGGCCAGCAGCGTCAGCAAGGCCTCGGCATTGGCCGAGTCGAGATTGCCGGTGGGCTCATCCGCCAGCACCAGCGCCGGCGCATTGGCCAGCGCCCGCGCCAGGGCCACGCGCTGTTGCTGGCCGCCCGACAGCGCCGAAGGAAACTTGTCGGCCTGGTCGGCCACGCCCAGTCTTTCCAGCAATGCCTTGGCGCGTGCGGGACGCTCGCCGGCGGGCCAGCGGTCACAGAAGTCCATGGGCAGCATGACGTTCTCCAGCGCCGTCAGCGTGGGCAGCAGCTGGAAGAACTGGAAGACCACGCCAACGGCCTGGCCGCGCCAGCGCGACAGGGCGCGCTCGGGCAGGGCGCGCAGGTCCTGGCCGGCGACGCTGAGCTCACCGCTGCCGGCGCGGTCGATGCCGGCCAGCAGGTTGAGCAGCGTCGACTTGCCGCTGCCGGAAGGCCCGACGACGGCGACGAATTCGCCGCCATGGATGTCGAGGTCGAGGTCCGTCAGCGCATGGAAATCGCCGCCCGCTGCGGGGTAGCTCTTGCCGACGCCGCGCAGGCGGATGAGAGGGGTGGGTGAGTCCATGGCGGCCAATGTAGGAAGCGCAGGGGCCGCTGGCGCGCCGTTCGACGGCATGGTTCTGCCACTCGGCGATTCGGGCCTCGCCAGCGGGCGCCCGCGTGGCGATGCTGGCGCCATTCCTCACCTGGAGACGTCATGAAAGCCCTTGTCCTGTCCCTCGCCCTTGCCTTTTCTGGCATGGCGCACGCCCAGCATGGCGGCGCCGCTGCCACGGGTGCGACCGCCGCGCCGGCCGAAGCCGCGCAGTTCGATTTCCTCGTCGGCCAGTGGGAGCTGGAGGTCAGTCCCAAGGTCAGCGGACTGGCGGCCATGATCCACGGCGCGCCCAAGCTGGTCGGCAGCTGGAAGGCCTGGAAGGCCTTCGACGGCCATGGCCTGGACGACGAGCTGCGCATCCTGGATGCTTCTGGCAATCCGATATCGCTGAGCCACAGCCAGCGCATCTTCGACAGCAAGACCAGGCGCTGGCTGGTGAGCGGCCTGGATGTCTACCGCGCGCGCTTTGGCAGCAGCAGCGGCCAGTGGCAGGACGGCGAGATGCGCCTGGAGGGCAGCGGCCAGAGCCGCGAGGGCAAGCCCATGCTGACACGCACCCGCTTCATGGAAATCAGCGCCGACCGTTTCAAGATGCGCCAGGACCGCTCCGATGACAATGGGTCGACCTGGGAAGAAGGGACGCTGACGGTCATCGCCAAGCGCGTGGCGCGCAAGGCAAATCGGTAGGCGACTGCGAGCGATGAGACGAGGCTGGATCTGGGTGCAATGGGCGATCGGCTGGCTGCCGGTGGCCGCGCTGTTCGCGGTGCTGATGATGACGGTGCATGGCGCAGGCATCCACGAGGCGCTGCACTACTCGCTGCGGCTGATGGCGACGGCGGCGGTGCTTGGCCTCGCCGTGCACCGGGTCACGGCCCGCTTGCCCTGGCCGCATCCGATGCGGCTCAGCTTCATCGCCAAGCATGCGCTGGGTGCCGCGATCTACGCCATGGCCTGGGTGGCGGCCAACAGCCTGGTCGAGAGCCTGCTGGTGCACCGCATCGTTCTCGTGCTCGGGCCGGGCCTGTCGGCCTATCTGGTCACCGGCGTCTGGTTCTACGTGATGATCGCCGGGGTTGCCTACGCCCAGCGCGCCGCCGCCCGCAACGCCGAACTGGAGGCCCTGCAAGCGCGCAGCCAGCTCGCGGCGCTGCGGGCCCAACTGCATCCCCACTTCCTGTTCAACGCCCTGCACACGGTGGTGCAGCTGATCCCGCTGGACCCCGAACGCGCCACCCGCGCAGCCGAGCAGCTCGCGGCCCTGCTGAGGGCCAGCTTCGACAACCCGCGCGAGCAGGTCACGCTGCGCGAGGAATGGCAGGTCGTGCAGCTCTACCTGGACATCGAAGGCATCCGCTTTGGCGAGCGGCTGCGCGTCGACGCCGAGTTCGGGCCGGACGCGCTGGAGATGTCGATGCCGAGCTTTGCCTTGCAGACACTGGTGGAGAACGCGGTGCGCCACGGCGCCGCGCCGCGGGTGGAGGTGACAACGATCCGGATCAGGGCTCAGGCCGACGCTCAGCAGATGCTGGTCACCGTCGAGGATGACGGCATCGGCGCCGAGCCCGCGGCGCTGGAAACCGGCGGCACCGGCCTGCGTCGGCTGCGTGAGCGCCTGGGCTGGCTCTACGGCAGCGGGGCGTCACTGAACGTGCGGACGACACCCGGTCGCGGCTTGCGCGCCGAACTGCGCCTGCCCTTGCAATCTCCCGAAGACGAATGAGTGCCGTCACCGCCCTGATCGCCGACGACGAACCCGTCGCCCGCGCCGGCCTGCGCCATCTGCTGCGCGGCCTGCCCTGGCTGCATTGCGTGGGCGAGGCGGCCGATGGCCCGGCGGCCCTGGCCGAAATCCAGCGGCTCAAGCCCGAGCTGGTCTTCCTGGACATCCAGATGCCCGGGCTGCTGGGCACCGAGGTGCTGCGCCGCCTGGCCGGGTCCGGCACGCCGCCCCTGGTCATCTTCACGACGGCCCATGCCGAGCATGCGATCACGGCCTTCGAGCTGGGGGCCCTGGACTATCTGCTCAAGCCCTTCGGCGCCGAGCGCCTGAACACGACGCTGGAGCGCGTGCGCGCGGCCCTGGGCGAGCCCGTCCCGCCGGCGCTGGAGCGCCTGGCCGAGCTGCTGGGCCGTGGGCCGCTGACGCGCCTCTTCCTGCGCAGCGGCGCGGCCATCGTGCCGGTGGCCGTCAGCGAAGTCAGCCACTTCGAGGCAGTGGGCGACTACGTGGCCGTGCACGCAGCCGGCGCCGAGCACCTGTTGCACCTGGCCCTGGCGCGGCTGGAGGAGAGACTGGACGCCGAGCGCTGGGTGCGCATCCACCGCGGCTGCATCGTCAACCTGGAGGCGGTGGCGCGCTTCCGGCGCCTGGCCAATGGCCAGCTCAGCGCCGAGCTGAAGGACGGTCGGGCGCTGTTGGTCAGCCGCAGCCGCTCCCAGGTCTTGCGGGGCCTGGCAGGCTGAATCAAAGCGGGGCGCAAGCGGCCCGTTTTCGTGCGGCTGCTCGATGCTGCAGTGCGCCATCGGTGCACCTCGCACCACGACAGGGCTGTCATGGGCCGTAACCGTGCGACTGCCGCTGCCCTTGCGGGTGTGACGAAGTGCACGAAGCTGGCACGAGGCTTGCGCTCATGCCCTCCGGCTACCTCGACCCCCTCATTCCAACCCGGAGGATTCACGATGCTTCGCCGTTCTGCCCTTGCGCTGGCCGCAGCCGCCAGCCTGTTCGCTACCCCCGCCGCCTTTGCCGCCGACACCATCAAGGTCGGCGTGCTGCATTCGCTGTCGGGCACCATGGCCATCTCGGAGACCGTGCTCAAGGACACGGTGCTGATGGCCATCGACGAGATCAATGCCAAGGGCGGCCTGCTCGGCAAGAAGCTGGAGCCGGTGGTGGTCGACCCGGCCTCCAACTGGCCGCTGTTCGCCGAGAAGGCCAAGCAGCTCATCTCGCAGGACAAGGTTGCCGTCGTGTTCGGCTGCTGGACGTCGGTCAGCCGCAAGTCGGTGCTGCCGGTCTTCGAGCAGACCAACTCGCTGCTCTTCTACCCGGTGCAGTACGAGGGGGAGGAGCTGAGCAAGAACGTGTTCTACACGGGTGCCGCGCCCAACCAGCAGGCCATCCCCGCCGTCGAATACCTGATGAGCAAGGACGGCGGCGGCGCCAAGCGCTTCGTGCTGCTGGGCACCGACTACGTCTACCCCCGCACCACCAACAAGATCCTGCGCGCCTTCCTGAAGAGCAAGGGCATCCCCGACGCCGACATCATGGAGGACTACACCCCCTTCGGCCACGCGGACTATCAAAGCATCATCGCCAAGATCAAGAAGTTCGCCGCCGAGGGCAAGAAGACGGCCGTGGTGTCCACCATCAACGGCGACTCCAACGTGCCCTTCTACAAGGAACTGGGCAACCAGGGCCTGAAGGCGACCGACGTGCCGGTGGTGGCCTTCTCGGTGGGTGAGGAAGAGCTGCGCGGCGTGGACACCAAGCCGCTGCAGGGCCACCTGGCCGCCTGGAACTACTTCATGTCCATCAAGGCCCCGGCCAACGACGGCTTCATCAAGAAGTGGAGCGACTACGCCAAGGCCAAGGGCATTGCCGGCCACAAGGACAAGCCGCTGACCAACGACCCGATGGAAGCCACCTACATCGGCATCAACATGTGGGCCCAGGCCGTCACCAAGGCCAAGAGCACCGACACCGACAAGGTCATCGCCGCCATGGCCGGCCAGACCTACACGGCGCCGTCGGGCATCACATCCAAGATGGACGAGAAGAACCACCATCTGCACAAGTCGGTCTTCATCGGCGAAGTGAAGGCGGACGGCCAGTTCAACGTGGTGTGGAAGACGCCCGGCCCGGTCAAGGCCCAGCCGTGGAGCCCCTTCATCCCCGAGAACAAGGGCAAGAAGGACGAGCCCACGAAATAAGCCGGCCGCGCCGCAGCGACAGCTGCGGCCGGATGGCGTGCAGCCGTGGGCCAAGGCCCACGGCTGCTACTGCACCGGTGCGCATCGTGCGCATCACGGTTTCGTTCGCTTGGATCTTCATGATCAAACGACTTCTTTTGGGTTGGTTGCTGGCGCTGCTCGCCTTTGGAGCAACTTCGGCCTGGGCCCTGCCGCCCGAGCTCGCGGCGCGCATCGCAGCGGGTGAGGGCGACGACCGCGTCGCGGCATTGCAGCAGGCACTGGCTGCGGGTGATGCGTCGCTGGGGCCCTTCCTGCGTGCCTTGCAGGACGGCCGTGTGCGCCTGAAGGGTGGTCAGGCCCTGGTCATCGCGGAAGGCGCGAGCGCGCCGGCCGATACCGAGGAGCCGATGCTGAACAACCGCATGCGCCGCGAGATCGAGTCGGCGCTGGCGGGGCTGGATCTGCTGTCGCAAGACCGCGCCACGCGGGCCAAGGCGCTGGCGACGCTGCGCGACGACGCGGATGCGTCCAAGCTGCCCTTGCTGGAGAAGGCGCTGGCGGCCGAGACCGATGCAGAGCTGCGCGCCAACCTGGGCGCCCTGGTGGCCGGCGCCAAGCTGTCGTCCACCGATGCGGCCCAGCGCAAGGCCGCCGCGACGGAGTTGGCCGGCAGCGCCGACCCGGCCACGCGGGCCCTGTTGTTGGAGAAGCTGGCGGCCGAGTCCGATCCCGCCACCCGATCCGCCATGCAGAAGGCCGTATCCGACATCGGCGACCGCCTCGCCTGGGGCGAGCGCGCCCAGCTGCTGTTCTCCGGCCTCAGCCTGGGCTCGGTGCTGCTGCTGGTGGCCCTGGGCCTGGCCATCACCTATGGCCTGATGGGCGTCATCAACATGGCCCATGGCGAGCTGCTGATGGTGGGCGCCTATGCCACCTACTGCGTGCAGCAGGGCTTTCGCGCCTGGGCGCCCGGCGCCTTCGACTACTACCTGTGGGTGGCGCTGCCGGCCAGCTTCCTCGCAGCAGCTCTCGTCGGCGCGGCGATGGAGCGCACCGTCATTCGCTGGCTCTACGGCCGGCCGCTGGAGACGCTGCTGGCGACCTGGGGCATCTCCCTCGTCCTGATGCAGGCCGTGCGCACGCTGTTCGGCGCGCAAAACGTGGCCGTCGAGAACCCCGCCTGGCTGTCGGGCGGCTGGGCCCTGCTGCCCAACCTGACCCTGCCCTACAACCGCCTGGCCATCCTCGGCTTCGCGGCCCTGGTGCTTGTCGGCATGGGGACGCTGCTGGCCAAGACGCGCCTGGGCCTGATGGTGCGCGGCGTCACGCAGAACCGCCGCATGGCGGCCTGCGTGGGCGTCAACACGGCCAAGGTGGACACGATGGCGTTTGCGCTGGGCTCGGGCATCGCGGGCCTGGCCGGCTGCGCCTTGAGCCAGATCGGCAATGTGGGGCCTGACCTCGGTCAGAGCTATATCGTCGACGCCTTCATGGTCGTCGTGTTGGGTGGCGTCGGCCAGCTCGCCGGCACCGTCTATGCCGGCCTGGGCCTGGGCGTGCTGTCCAAGCTGCTGGAGGGCTGGCAGGGCGCCGTGCTGGCCAAGATCGCGCTGCTGATGCTGCTGGTGCTGGTCATTCAGAAGAAGCCGCAAGGCCTGTTCGCACTGAAGGGCAGGGCGGTCGAATGAAGAACAAGCCACTCCTCATCGCCGTGGCCGTGGTGGTGTTGCTCACGCCGCTGCTGCACCTGGCCTTCCCGCCAGGGCATGCGCTGCATCTCAGCGAGTTCTATGTCGGCTTGCTCGGCAAATTCCTGTGCTTCGCCATCTGCGCGCTGGCCCTGGACCTGATCTGGGGCTTCGGCGGCATCCTGTCGCTGGGCCATGGCCTGTTCTTCGCGCTGGGCGGCTATGGCATGGGCATGTATCTGATGCGCCAGATCGGCCGCGAAGGCCAGTACCAGTCGGACCTGCCGGACTTCATGGTCTTCCTGAACTGGAAGGAGCTGCCCTGGCACTGGGCCCTCAGCGACTCGCTGGTGGGCCAGATCATCCTGGCGCTCGCCGTGCCCGGTCTGCTGGCCGCGGTGTTCGGCTATTTCGCCTTTCGCTCGCGCATCCAGGGCGTCTATTTCTCCATCATCACGCAGGCGCTGACCGTGGCGGCCATGCTGCTCTTCTTCCGCAACGAGACGGGCTTTGGCGGCAACAACGGCTTCACCGACTTCAAGCGCATCGCCGGCCTGGCCATCACGTCGCCCGGCATGAAGGTCGGCCTTTGCGTCGCCAGTGGCGTCGCGCTGATCGCCTGCTACCTGATCGCGCGCTGGCTGACGCAAAGCCGCTGGGGCCGCATCCTGCAGGCCATCCGTGACGCCGAGGGCCGCGTGCGCTTCCTGGGCTATGACCCGGTGGCCTTCAAGCTCAGCGCCTACGTCATCTCCGCCATGATGTGCGCGCTGGCCGGCATCCTCTATGTGCCCCAGGTCGGCATCATCAACCCCGGCGAGATGAGCCCGGCGGCCAGCATCGAGATGGCCATCTGGGCGGCCGTGGGCGGGCGCGGCACGCTGATCGGGCCGGTGCTGGGCGCCTTCTTCGTCAATGGCACCAAGTCCGTCTTCACGGCCTGGTGGCCCGAGGGCTGGCTCTACATCCTGGGCGGCCTCTTCATCGCGGTGACGCTGTTCCTGCCGCAAGGCTTGATGGGGCTGGCGCGGAGGTTCAAGAAATGACACCGGAACTTCTTGAAGCCGGCTCCGAGGCACGCTCGCGCGCGCTGACTCGCATCGCCACGGCCGGCGAGCCCATCTTCAACCAGGGCGTGGCGCTCTATGTCGAAGACCTCAAGGTGGCCTTCGACGGCTTCCAGGCCCTGGGCGGCCTGAGCTTCACCATCGGCGTGGGCGAGCTGCGCTGCGTCATCGGCCCCAATGGCGCCGGCAAGACGACGACCATGGACTGCATCACCGGCAAGACCCGGCCCGACAGCGGCCGCGTCTTCTTCGGCAGCAACCTCGACCTGCGCCAGATGAGCGAGACCGAGATTGCCCGCGCCGGCATTGGCCGCAAGTTCCAGAAGCCGACCGTCTTCGACGCCTTGACGGTGGCCGAGAACCTGGAGCTGGCCCTGGCAGGCGACCGCCGCGCCCGCTTTGCGATGCGCGCCCGGCTCAGCGGCGAACAGCGCGACCGCGTCGCCGAACTGCTGAAGACCGTCCACCTCGCCGACGAGCGCGAGCGCGTCGCCGGCCTGCTCAGCCACGGCCAGAAGCAATGGCTGGAGATCGGCATGCTGCTGGCCCAGGACCCCAAGCTGCTGTTGCTGGACGAGCCCGTGGCCGGCATGACGGACGAGGAGACCGAGCGTACGGCCGAGCTCTTCCTGAGCCTGGAAGGCAAGCATTCGCTGGTGGTCGTCGAACACGACATGAGCTTTGTTGCCGCGCTGGCCGGCGCTCACCGCACAGTGACGGTGCTGCACGAAGGCCAGACCTTGGCCGAAGGCACGATGGCTCAGGTGCAGGCCGATGAGAAAGTGATCGAGGTGTACCTTGGCCGATGACATCCTGCGCGTTGAGGGCCTCCATCAGCACTACGGTGGCGGCTCCCACATCCTGCGCGGCCTGGACTTCACGCTGAAGCCCGGCGAGATCACCGTCGTCATGGGCCGCAACGGGGTCGGCAAGACGACGCTGCTGAAGAGCCTGATGGGTGTCGTGCCCATCACCTCCGGCACGATCACGCTGGCCGGCGAGAACATCAACAAGCAGCGCACCCACCAGCGCGTGCGGGCGGGCCTGGGCTATGTGCCCCAGGGCCGCGAGATCTTCGGCCGGCTGTCGGTCATCGAGAACCTGCAGATGGGCCTGGCCAGCCAGCCCGCCGGCACGCCGCTGTCTCCGGAGTTGTTCGAGCTCTTCCCGGTACTCGCCAAGATGCGCTCCCGCCGCGGCGGCGACCTGTCCGGTGGGCAGCAGCAGCAGCTCGCCATTGCCCGCGCGTTGGCGCCGGGGCCGAAGGTGCTGCTGCTGGACGAGCCCACCGAAGGCATCCAGCCCAATGTCATCCAGGACATCGGCCGCGTCATCAAGCATCTGGCCCATGACAAGGGCTTGTCGGTGGTGCTGGTGGAGCAGTACTACGACTTCTGCGCCGAACTGGCGGATCAATATCTGCTGATGCAGCGCGGCGAGATCGTCATGCGCGGGCGGGGCAAGGACATGGCGGCGGATGGGGTGAGGGAGAGGCTGGCGATCTGACGTTATTCTTGCCGGCGCCTTTTGCGGGCCCCCACAGCATGAATCCATCGAATCCCTATGTTCCGCCGGTGGCGGCAGTCGCTGACATGCCCGTGGCCGCCGATGCAGTCGCCGATCGCAAGAAGCTCGTGCCGCTGTGGATCAAGATCTTCGGCTGGGGCTTCATGCTGATGGGCGCGGCGATCCCGGTGTTGACGATCGTGGCGGCGGTCCTGGGTCAGCCAGCGAGCTTCGAGATATTCGGTCTCGTCTATCGGGGCTCGCCGCTGCATCCGATGGCACTTCTCATCTCGGCCTTCATGTTGTCGTTGGCGGTGTCCGCCTACGGCCTGCTCTTCGGCAAGTCCTGGGGCGTCAATGCCTGCCTGATCACGGGCTATGGGGGTGTCGCCGTCTGCCTGGGGACCATGGTTTACTCAATGGTGGCCCACAACGCCATCACCATCCGCCTCGAGTTGCTGGTTCATGTGCCGTATCTGATGAAGCTGCACAAGATCAAGCCGCTCTGGCTTTCCAAAGGCCGGCAGCTGGCAAGCTGATTCGTTGGATGCAACGTTGACGGTGTTTTCCGTGCCGCGGCGGCTGCAGTCCGCAGCACATCTCAAGCCAATCCATGTCGCTGAATCCCTATTCGCCTCCGACAGTTGAAGTCGCCATCGAGCAGCCTTTGCAAGAGGTGCCGCCGGAGATCCTCAAGAAGATCAAGGGCGCGTGGGTGGCAGGCATCATTTCAGGCGGCATGACGCTGGTGATCACGCTGATTGGAATGTCCAGCGGCAACCTTCTGGGGCCGGATGCGTGGAACCTGATCGACGTCGCATTCATCTTTGGCTTCACCTTCGGCATCTACAAGAAGAGCCGTGCCTGCGCCGTCTTGATGCTCATCTACTTTGTCGTCTCCAAGGTCATGATCACCGTCGAGACCGGCAAGGTCAGCGGCCTGCTGATCAGCCTCGTCTTTCTCTACTACTACGCCCAAGGGGTTGCGGGCACCTTTGCGTACCGCAAGTTCATCAGTACTTGAGCCGGGAAGTTGTGAGCCTCTGCGGAATTCAGCCGTCCTCAGCCTCCAACCTCGACACCGCAAACCACTCGTTCTGGTCCGTCCACATCGTGCCCGGCTGGCGCGCTCGGTGAGGGCCTGGAAGCTGCGTCATGCACATCACCGCTGCTACCCCCTCGGACATCGAGCCCGCCGTGGACCGGCTGGCCACGGCTTTCGCGGATGACCCGATCACGGGATTCCTGCTTCGGACCGGGACAGGCTACCGCGAGCGGGTGACGCAGTTCTTCTCGCTGTTGATGGGCGCGCGCGTCGCCCTCAGCATGCCGGTGCTTCTGGCGCGAGACGCCGACGGCATCCATGGCGCGGCGATGGGCTACACCACGGCCCGACCCCAATGGCCGAAGCGCTTTGCGGATGACTGGGATCGTTTCGAGAGCGCCATCCCCGGCTTGAGCGAGCGTATGGCGGTCTATGACGAGATCGCCGACAAGGGCAAGCCGGCCGCGCCGCACTACTACCTCGGCGTGCTCGGGCTGGACCCGGCCCTGCAGGGCCGCGGCATCGGCAAGCAATTGCTCAAGGCCTTCTGCGAACGCTCGGCTGCGGATCCACTTTCGGCTGGCGTCTACCTCGAGACGGCGAATCCAACGAATGTCGGTTTCTACGAAGGTGCCGGCTTTGAGCAGACCGGCCGAGGCAGCCTGGGTGGCGCGACGCTGTGGTGCATGTTTCTGCGCCACAACGGCTAGGCGCCCTGTTCGCTGCCCTGTGCCGCCTCCAGCCACAGCACCGCAAACCACCCGTTCTCATCCGTCCACACCTTGCCCGGCTTGAAGCCCGCGCGCTCGGCCAGGGCCTGGAAGCCGGTGACGGTGTATTTGTGCGAGTGCTCGGTGTGCAGCGTCTCGCCTTCGTGGAAGTTGTAGACCTCGGCGCCCAGCCGCAGCTCCAGCGGCCGCGTGGCCCGCAGATGCATCTCGATGCGTCGATACGCCGGGTTGTAGAAAGCCAGGTGCTCGAAACCGTCCGGAGGGAATTCCGCCCCCAGCTCCTGGCGAGCGCGCATCAACACATTGAGGTTGAAGGCCGCGGTCACGCCGGCCGCATCGTTGTAGGCGGCGTGCAGCGTGCCGTGGTCCTTCACCAGGTCGATGCCGATCAGCAGGCCGCCGCCGGCCAGCTCGCCAGCCGCCAGGCGCAGGAAGGCGTCGGCCTCGGCGGGCGTGAAGTTGCCGATGCTGGAGCCGGGGAAGAAGCCGACGCGGCGGCTGCCGTCGGAACAGGGCGGCAAGGTGTGCGGCCGTGTGAAGTCGGCCACCAGGGGCTGGATGGCCAGGCCGGGGTAGTCGCCCGCGAGGCCGTCGCAGGCGGCCAGCAAGTGAGGGCCCGAGATGTCCACCGGCACGAACTGCACGCTGTCGCGCGGAATGGCGTCCAGCAGCAGGCGGACCTTGCGCAGCGCGCCAGCGCCGTACTCGACGAGCTGCACCTGGCCGCCCATCTGGGCCGCCATGTCTTCGGCGTGCGCCTGCAGCAGCGCGAGCTCGGTGCGCGTCGGGTAGTACTCCGGCAGCTCGCAGATCTGCTCGAACAGCCGGGAGCCGGCCTCGTCGTAGAAGTATTTGGGCGAGATCGCCTTGGGCGTGCGGCTCAACGCCGCGTGCAGGTCGGCCGCGAATTGTTCGTTCTCGGCGCTGGCCCGGGGCTGGCGCCATTCGATACCTGGTTTCATCTTGCGAGCCTCAATCCACTGAACTGCCAGCGCGCGGCCGGCGGGAAGAAATTGCGATAGCTGGGCCGTGCGTGGCCCTGGGGCGTTGCCAGGCTGCCGCCGCGCAGCACCTGTTGGCCCACCATGAACTTGCCGTTGTATTCACCGACGGCGCCGGCCGCGGGCTTGAAGCCGGGGTAGGGCGCATAGCTGGAACGTGTCCATTGCCAGGCTTGGTCGGCCGCCTGCTCGAAACCTTGCAGGCTGGACGCGGCCTCCCACTCGAACTCCGTGGGCAGGCGCGCGCCGGCCCATTCGGCAAAGGCGCAGGCCTCGTAGAAGCTGAGCTGCTGGACGGGCGCATCCGGGTCCATGGGCTGAACGCCATGCAGGCCGAAGACGCTGCCGTCCTCCTGCCAGTAGGCCGGCCGCTGCCAGCCCTGGGCCTGCACCGTGGCCCAGCCATCGGACAGCCACAGCAGGGGCTCGCGATAGCCACCGGCCTCGATGAAATCGGCGTACTCGCCGCAGCTCACGAGGCGGCTGCTGATCTCGAAGGGCGTGACGAGGGCCTGATGTCGCGGGCCCTCGTTGTCGAAGGCGAAGCCGCTGCCGCCATGGCCGATGTCGACGATGCCGCCTGCATGCTTCAACCAGGCCTGCTGCGCAGGGACGGCCTTTGCCGGCGCCGTGGTGGCGTAGGCCGGCAGCAGCGGGTTGCAGGAGAAGGCATGCAGGATGTCGGTCAGCAACAGCTCCTGATGCTGCTGCTCGTGATGGCAGCCCAGCTCGATGAGGCGAAGCACATCGTCCAGAGCGTGGGGTAGCAGGTCGGCAAGCGCGGCGTCCACATGGCGGCGGTAGGCCTTGACCTCGGCGAGTGAAGGCCGGCTCAGCAGGCCGCGCTGCGGCCGGGCATGGCGTGGGCCCAGGCTCTCGTAATAGGAGTTGAAGAGCCGCGGCCAGCGTTCGTCGAAGACGCAGTAGTCCGGCAGATGGGGCGCCAGCACCAGCGTCTCGAAGAACCAGGTCGTGTGCGCCAGATGCCATTTGGCGGGGCTGGCATCGGGCATGGACTGCAACTGGGCGTCTTCGTCCGACAGGGGCGCGGCCAGGGCGAGCGAATGAGCTCGGGTGGCGCGGAGCAGCTCGGTCAACATGGAATGCACCGTATCGCAAACTGCTGCCAACGGTATGTCAGTGAAGGGTTGTTGGCTGTAGGACGGCATCCCTAGGGTGGAAGCCGATACCGGGGGTCTTCACTTCCCCTAGGATCGCCGCCACACAACAAGGAGACCAGGCATGAAAGCACTCGCCTTCATCGCCGCCCTGCTGACCGCCACCGCGGTGCAGGCCAATGAGCCCATCACGCTCAAGGTGCATCATTTCTGGCCGCCCGGCGCCATGCCGCCGACGCAGATCCTCGCGCCCTGGTGCGACAGGATCGCGGCCGACTCGGGCAACCGCCTGAAGTGCCAGGTCTACCCGGCCATGCAGCTCGGCGGCACGCCGGCCCAGCTCATCGACCAGGTCAAGGACGGTGTCGTCGACATCGCCTTCACGCTGCCGGGCTACACGGCCGGGCGCTTTCCCATCATGGAGGTGTTCGAGCTGCCCTTCATGACCAACTCCGCCGAGGCCGCCGCGCGCGCCGCCTGGGACTTCTATGGCAAGTACGCCGTCAAGGAATTCGCCGCCGTCAAGCCGCTGATGTTTGCCACGCATGACGAGGGCTATCTGCACACCCGCGAGAAGCAGATCAAGACGCTGGCGGACTTCAAGGGCCTCAAGCTGCGCGCACCCACGCGCCAGACGAACAAGCTGCTTTCCTCGCTCGGCGCCTCGCCGGTCGGCATGCCGCTGCCAGCGGTGGCCGATGCCGTCAGCAAGGGCACCATCGACGGCTTCGCGCTGCCGTGGGAAGTGATTCCCTCGGTCAAGCTGCACGAGATGGTGAAGTTCCACACCGAGACCGATCCGAGCCGCCCGGCCCTGTACAGCGCCGTCTTCGTGCTGGCCATGAACCCGGCCAGATATGACAGCCTGCCGGCCGACCTGAAGGCCGTCATCGACAAGAATTCTGGCGCCGTGCTGTCGCAGTCCGCCGGCCGCACCTGGGACGCCAGCCAGGCTCCGGGCCGCAAGCCCGCCTTGGACCGTGGCAATGTCTTCTACACGGTGCCGGCCGCCGAGGTGGACCAGTGGATCAAGGCCAGCCATCCCCTCTACGACGACTGGGCGGCCGACATGGACAAGCGCGGCCTGCCCGGCAAGCAGATGCTGGCCGAGGCGCAGGCCCTGCTGGCCAAGTACAAGAAGTGAGGTGGCTGGAGAAGCTGGCCGCGGCGTTTGCGCTGCTGGGCGGCTTGTGCGCCTTGCTCGTGGCCGGCATGACGCTGTACAGCGTCGTCGGCCGCAACTGGTTCGCCGCCCCGGTGCGGGGTGATGTCGAGCTGAGCCAGATCGGCATCGCCCTGGCCATCACGCTGTGCCTGCCCTGGTGCCAGCTCAGGCGCGGCAACATCATCGTGGACTTCTTCACCCAGGCCGCGCCGCAGCGCGTGAACGCGGCCCTGGATCGTTTCGGCGCGCTGCTGCTGGCCGTCATGCTGGGCCTGCTGGCCTGGCGCACCGGCGTTGGGGCGGTCGCCGTGGATGAAGCGGGCGAGCAGACCATGATCCTCGGCCTGCCGATGTGGTGGGCTTATGCCATCCTGGCGCCGGGGTTGGGGCTGACGGCGGTGATTGCGGTGGGGCAGGTGGTTCGGCGAGGTGAGGCTTGACGTGCTCCGCCCCGGTGGGCGGGCGCCCGATGCCAAACGCATCAACCCGCTGGTTCGGGCTGTTCATTCACTCCCCCTTTGAGTCCCGCCGAGGAGCGCACGGCCTTGAGGCCGCGTGCGTCAGCACGCCTCAACAACTGACTCCGCGCAACTGTTTGACCACAGCGGCCCTTGGGCCGCGGCGGGAGTTTTGCGCGGGGCCTCAAGGACGGCGCACCGCAGGGAACCCCTCGCGATGCGAGGGGCGGGCGGTTCGGGGGCGACTCTTTGCCTACTTTCTGGTCGCCCAGAAAGTAGGTCGCCCGCCGGGGCGAACTCCCGGCTGGGCCGTGGCGCCAAGACAGCGCCAATTCAGCGTCAAGACCTGCAGGCGAACATGACCGCCGGCCTCACCATCTTCGGCCTGATGCTCTTGCTGATGGCCCTGCGCGTGCCCATCGCCGCGGCGATGTTCATCCCCGGTGCCCTGGGCTATGCCTGGATGAGCAGCGACGCCGCCCTGCTCAATCTCATCAAGGGTTCGGCCGTCGCGCGGCTGACGGTCTACGAGTTGTCAGTCATCCCGCTCTTCCTGC
The DNA here is from genome assembly GCF_059415865.1 of Roseateles sp. GW821-FHT09H10. NCBI lineage: Bacteria > Pseudomonadati > Pseudomonadota > Betaproteobacteria > Burkholderiales > Sphaerotilaceae > Roseateles > Roseateles sp. GW821-FHT09H10. The sequence continues at coordinate 288,545 of NZ_JBWKOB010000003.1, forward strand.
TGATGGGCCAGTTCGCCACCCAGGGCGGGCTGTCGCGCGCCCTCTTCAAGGCCGCAGCCGCGTGGGTCGGCCATTGGCGCGGTGGCCTGGCCTTCGCGGCCATCCTCGCTGCTGCCGCCTTCGGCTCGGTCTGCGGGTCGTCCGTCGCCACCTGCGCCACCATCACCCAGGTGGCCTATGGCGAGATGAAGCAGGCCGGCTATCACGGGCGGCTGTCGACGGCCGTGCTGGCCACGGGCGGCACCTTGGGCATCTTGATCCCGCCGTCGGTGCCGCTGATCGTCTATGCCATCCTGACCGAGCAGAACATCGCCAAGCTCTTCGCCGCGGCCTTCATCCCGGGGCTGATCGCGACGGCGGGCTATCTCGCCGTCATCGCCATCACCTGCCGGCTGCGGCCCGAGCTGGCGGTGCCGGGGCGGCGCCATGGCTGGGGCGAGCGCTGGCGGGCGCTGCTGGGCGTGTGGCCGCTGCTGGCGATCTTCGTCGTCGTGTTCGGTGGCATCTACGGCGGCCTGTTCAGCCCGACCGAGGGTGCCTCCGTCGGTGCGCTGGCGACGCTGGCCAGCGGTCTGCTGTCCGGCGAACTGCGCGGCGAAGGACTGAAGCGTGCCCTGCTCGGTACGGCCGAGACGACAGCCATGGTCTTCATGATCTTCCTCGGCGCCGACATGATGAATTCGGCCCTGGCCCTGACACAGATGCCCGGGCACCTGGCGCAATGGGTCGGCGGCCTCGCGGTGCCGCCGCTGCTCATCGTGGCCGGCGTGCTGGCTTTCTATGTCGTGCTGGGCTGCGTGATGGACGAGCTGTCCATGCTGCTGCTGACCATCCCCGTCATCTTCCCGACCATCATGGGCCTGGACCTGTGGGGCCTGGCGGCCGAGCCCAAGGCGATCTGGTTCGGCATCCTGGTGCTGATGACGGTGGGCATCGGCATGCTGGCACCGCCGGTGGGGCTCAATGTCTATGTCGTCAACGGCATGGCGCGCGACGTGCCCATGAACGAGACCTACAAGGGTGTCATCCCTTTTCTCGTCAGCGATGTGCTGAGGATGCTGCTGCTGCTCTTCGTGCCCGCCATCAGTGTCGGCGTGCTGCGCTGGCTGTGACGGGCCAGGCCGCAAGCAGGCCGAGGGCGATGCCGATGCTGTCGGCCAGCACATCGTGCCAGTCGGCCTCGCGCGGCGGCAGAAGGCCCTGCGCGATCTCGATGGCGATGCCGTAGCCGACCAGGGCCAGCACCAGCCAGATCCATTGCCGCGGCCGCTGCCACAGGGCCCAGACGCTGGCAAAGGCCAGCGCCGCGAAGGCGAGCACGTGGTTGCTCTTGTCCCAGCCGGTGCTCAGGGTCTTGGGCGGCGCCGGGCTCAGGGCCAGCCAGGTGATAGCGACGAACAGGACGGCGAGCAGCGCGCGCCACAGGGCGCGGCGCGCGGTACAAAAGTTCAGGATGAAGCTGGGCATGCGATTGCGAGGCGGCGATGGGCCTTGGATTTGCGGGCCGAGCGACGGGCCGCTCGCTAGCCGGCCCGCCTTGGGCGATGTGCTTGCCGGTCAATCCGGCAAGCATCGCCGTCCCCGCGGGGGACCGTCCAACGTACTCGTTGGACGAGGGGCTTCATTTCATCTGCAGCAGCCAGGTCTTGGCCTGGCGCAGGTGGGCGACCAGCTGGGCCTGGGCCGCGCCGACGGCGGGATCGGCCGGGTTGAGCTTCTCCAGCAGGGCCGCGTCGATGAGGGCGCGCGAAGCGGAATTCAGCATCCAGTTCATCGAGGGCTGGCGCTGGCCGGGCACCAGCGGCAGGCGCAGCTCCGCCACCTGGCCGCAGCCGCCGATGCGCTTGATGAGCTCGACCGTCGAGTCGCGGCCACGCGCGCTGTTGCTGTTCAGGATGCCCTGGGCCGGCGCGACGACCTCGTTCAGGCCCATGTGCGTGGCGCGGTAGCGGCGGCTGTCCAGGGGCTGGGCATCGGCGGCCGTGGGGGCGTCGCGGCACAGCCAGTCGTCGACGTGGGCGGGCGCGTTGCCGAGCAGCAGCAGGCGCAGCCGCGAGCGGTCCAGGATGCCCTGGCCGGCGCAGTCTTCCTCCGGCTTGCAGACCTTGAGGCGGCCGGCGGCCTCGAGGTCGCGCAGCAGGTCGGACAGCGTCAGCGTGGCGCTGGCCTCCACATAGCCGCCGTCGCCCAGGCGGTCCCAGACGCGGCCGACGTCGTCGTTCTCCTCGTCCCGGTGCGCTTCCTTGAAGACGACCGCCGCGGCCGGGCTGATATAGGGGAAGCGGGCGCTGTTGTGCACGGCCTGGGCCAGCGTGATCTGCTCCACCTCCAGGCCGAGCGAGGGATCGAGCAGGTCGATGCCGTCGCCGCCGGGCAGCAGGAAATCGGACTGGTAGACGCGCTGGCCGCGCGACAGGGCCGTCGTGTTCAGGGCCAGCAGCGGCAGCCACTCGGCGTCGGTGGAGCGGGCATGCAGGGCCGTCATGGCCTCGCCCCAGGGGTTGACGTGGGCGGTCGGGCGCAGCGGGCATTGGCGAGCCAGGCTCTGCGCCCAGTCGCGCCGCCAGGCGCGTTCCAGCCCCAGGGAGCGGTCGGCACCGGCGATGGGCACCGGCAGGAAACGCTGCACCAGGTCGGGGTAGAGCATGTCGCCGACCGGCGTGGCGAGATGGTCGAGGCCGGTGAAGTCGCGCACCAGCTTCCAGGGCGTGCAATGGGCGCCATCGATGGCCTGGCGGCGTGCATCGACGGCGGCGACAAAGCTCGTCGCACCCAGGGCACCGCCCGAGGTGCCGCTGATGGCGAAGACGGAGTCGGCGAAGTTGACGCCCTGCTGTTCGCCCAGATCCTGCAGCCGCGCCAGCGAGGCACTGCCCCAGTAGGCCGCCCGCGAGGCGCCGCCCGCCACGGCGACGAGGACGAGGGGGCGCTTGCCGTCGGCGCCCACGGTGCGCAGCCAGGTCTGCAGCCAGGCATCAGCGGGCTGACGGGCCGTCACGGCACTCCTGGCGCTGCGTTCGGGGTCGGCGACGCGGTGGTTGTCGTTCAGCGGCGCGCAAAGGACGAAGAGCAGGACGGGCAGGGCGGTGAGCGGGAAGCGGATCAGGGCCTTGGGTACATAGGTCAGCAGGATGCCGCCGAAGACGATCCAGCTGCCCATGGCCAGCAGCACCAGGGCCGGCGAGCCGATGGCACGCGCCGTCTCCTCGGGGATTGCGACGAGGGCGGCGAACACGCCCCATTGCAGCAGCAGCACCAGCGCGACCAGCACGCGCGACGGCGTGCTCAGGCGGTCTTCGCGCTGCAGCAGCTCGATGGCCTCGCGGCGGCCGTCCAGGGCCAGCAGGCGGGCCAGCCGCGAGCCGGCGCCGAGCTTCAGCAGCCAGGCGCGCCGCTTCCAGACGAAGAGATAGAGCAGCAGGGTGACGGCCAGCAGGCCGACGCCGATGAAGCGCTCGCGCTGCTGCATCAGGAAGAAGGCCGCGATGGGCAGGCCGCCGCCAAGAATCAGGCTGCGCGGCAGCCAGCGGCGCAGCGCTTGAGCGAAGCGCGGATTCATGCATTCGCCCAGCGTGTCGGGCTTGAAGCGGCGGTCCAGCAGCAGCCGGCTCACATACCAGGCCAGCAGCAGCCACAGGCCGAAGGCGAAGACGAGGACGGCCGTCTGCACGCTGCCGACTTCCAGCGACAGCAGGGTCTCGCGGGCCTGCTCAAGACCCAGCAGCACGGCGACGCCCGCGATGACGATGCCGACCGGGAAGGCGCACAGGCCCAGCACCCGCAGCAGATAGAGCATCCACGGCACGTCACCTTCCGGCGCGGGCGCCTCGGCGGGGGGCTCGGGTGGCGGCGGAGGCGGGGGCGGACCGGCTTCCTGGGGGCCAGGAGGTTGCGGCGGCGGCGAGAACTGCGGCGGCGGCGCGGGTTCGTGAGGCGGATAGACGACCGGAATCAGCATGGCCCGCACTCTAGCTGCGGGGTGGAGCGCGTCCAAGGGCGGCCGGGGATGGCGGCGCCTCGTGAAAAACCCTCGCCGGGCGGTCATGGAGGCGGCGGCGGGCATACAGTGAAGAGGACAACGGTGTCGAGGGAAGGTCAAAAACATGGACAACGGTCAACTGCTGCCCTTGCTGGGCGGTCTCGCGCTGGGGGCAGCGCTCGGTGGCGGGGCGGTCTATGCCTGGGCAGCCAACAAGCTCAAGCGCGAACATGAACGCGTGATGCATGTCGAGCAGGCCCGCCAACTGGGCGCCCAACAGGTCACGCAGGCGCGTAAGCAGGTCGAGCAGCTGCAGCGCGAATGCCATGAGCTGCGCCTGGCCGTGCGGCCCGCGCCGCGCCAGGCGCCTCCGCCTCCTGCACCCATCGACGCTGCCGAGGCGACGCGCCGCTATGTGGAAGCCAAGATGCAGCCGGCGGCGCCTGCCGAGGAGCCCAAGCCCTTCAAGGACACGGTTGTCCTGCCGAAGTCGCAGTACTAGAGGCCCCTCGCCCAGCTCGCCGCGCTGAACGCGGGTGAGGCTGGTCGGTCTTGCAGACCGCGCTGCGGCAGTGCCGCAGCTCTTCGGCAGGCACATCCCGCCCACCGGGCGCGATGTGTCCGGCCTCAGCCCCCGCGGGGACGGCGATGCTTGCGGCATTGAGCCACAAGCACATCGCCAAGCGGGCCGGCTTGGGAGCGGCCCGGCGCTCGGCCCGGAATGCCGAAAGCCCCTTTGTCACTGCCGAGACAAGACTGCGGCAAGACGGCTGCCTAGAATCGAACGGTCGTTCTATTCTGGGCCGGCTGCGGGAGACGCGGTGGGCCCGCCAACCGAGGTCGTGCCCATGACAGCCCATTACGAAGTTCGCGGCAGCGTTGCCGTGATCACGCTCGACAACCCGCCGGTCAACGGTCTGGGTTTTGCCACCCGCTCGGCCGTTGCCGCCGGTGTGGAGCGCGCCGAAGCCGATCCGGCCATCACCAGCCTGGTCATCACCGGCGCCGGCAAGGCCTTCTCGGGCGGCGCCGACATCAAGGAATTCGGTTCGCCCAAGGCCCTGGCCGAGCCCAATCTGCTCAGCCTGATCGCCGTCGTCGAGAACTGCAGCAAGCCGGTTGTCGCGGCCATCCACAGCGTCTGCATGGGCGGTGGCCTGGAACTGTCCCTGGGCTGCCACTACCGCGTCGCGCAGACCGGCACCAAGGTCGCCCTGCCCGAAGTGAAGCTGGGCCTGCTGCCCGGCGCCGGCGGCACGCAGCGCCTGCCGCGTGCCCTGGGTGTCGAGCCCGCGTTGAACATGATCGTCAGCGGCGAGCCCGTTGAAGCGCAGATGCTGGCCATGGTCCCCGGCCAGAAGCTGTTCGACAAGATCGTCGATGCCGATGTGGTCGACGCCGCCGTCAAGTTCGCCGAGGAAGTCTCCGAGAAGCGCCCGCTGCCCAAGGTGCGCGACCTGAAGGCCCGCCATCCGAATGCCGAGGCCTACTTCCAGTTCGCCCGCAACATGGTGGGCGGCATGAGCAAGAACTTCCCGGCGCCGCTGCGCTGCCTGGAAGCCGTGGCCGGTGCGGTCAACCTGAAGTTCGACGACGGCATGCGCGCCGAGCGCGAAGGCTTCGCGGCGCTGATGATGACGCCCGAATCCAAGGCCCTGCGCCATCTGTTCTTCGCCGAGCGCGTGGCCAGCAAGATTTCCGACGTGCCCGAGGACACGCCGCTGCGCACCATCGCCAAGGTCGGCGTCATCGGCGCCGGCACCATGGGTGGCGGCATCTCGATGAACTTCCTGAACGCGGGCATCCCGGTCACCATCCTGGAGACCAAGCAGGAAGCCCTGGATCGCGGCGTCGCGACCATCAAGAAGAACTACGAAGCCCAGGTCAAGAAGGGCAAGCTGAAGGAAGACAAATACGCCCAGCGCGTGGCCCTGCTGAGCACCACGCTGAGCTACGACGACCTGAAGGACTGCGACCTCATCATCGAGGCCGTGTTCGAGGAGATCGGCGTCAAGGAAGCCGTCTTCAAGCAACTGGACGCCGTGGCCAAGCCCGGCGCCATCCTGGCCTCCAACACCTCGACGCTGGACGTCGACAAGATCGCCTCCTTCACCAAGCGCCCGCAGGACGTGGTGGGCATGCACTTCTTCAGCCCGGCTAACGTGATGAAGCTGCTGGAAGTGGTGCGCGGCAAGGAGACGGCCAAGGACGTGCTGGCCACCGTGATGGCCATTGGCAAGAAGATCAAGAAGACGGCCGTCGTGTCCGGCGTCTGTGACGGCTTCATCGGCAACCGCATGATCGAGCAGTACAGCCGCCAGGCCGGCTTCCTGCTGGATGAAGGCTGCACGCCGCAGCAGGTGGACAAGGCCGTCGAGAAGTTCGGCTTCGCGATGGGCCCCTTCCGCATGGGCGACCTGGCCGGCAACGACATCGGCTGGGCCATCCGCAAGCGCCGCGCCGTCGAGCGCGCCACCATGAAGTATTCGGCCAGCGCCGACCGCCTTTGCGAGCTGGGCCGCTTCGGCCAGAAGACCGGCGCCGGCTGGTACGACTACCTGCCCGGCAAGCGCGATGCCATCCCGTCGGCTGTCGTCGAAGAGATGCTGGCCAAGCACCGCGAGGCCATCGGCGCCAAGAAGCGCGACATCAGCGACGAGGAGATCGTGCACCGCCTGGTGTTCGCCCTGGTCAACGAGGCCGCCCATCTGCTGGAAGAGGGCATCGCCCAGCGCGCGTCGGACGTGGACATGGTCTACCTGACCGGCTACGGCTTCCCCATCTTCCGCGGTGGCCCGATGTGCTATGCCGACACGCTGGGCCTCTTCAACGTCGTGCAGGCGATGAAGCGCTTTGCCAAGAACCCGATGGACGACGGCGCGTTCTGGACGCCGGCACCACTGCTGGCGCGACTGGTGGCTGAAGGCAAGTCCTTCACTTAAGCCTTCGGCCCAACGAACAAGGATTCAAGACATGAGCAACGCACTGATCGTCTCCACCGCCCGCACCCCGCTGACCAAGAGCTGGAAGGGCGCGTTCAACATGACCCATGGCGCGACGCTGGGCGGCCATGCCGTCAAGGCGGCCGTCGAGCGCGCCGGCATCGATGGCGGCGCCATCGAAGACGTGCTGATGGGCTGCGCCAACCCCGAGGGCGCCACCGGCGCCAACATCGCGCGCCAGATCGCACTGAAGGCCGGCCTGCCGGTCACGGTGAGCGGCGTCACCATCAACCGCTTCTGCTCCAGCGGCCTGCAGACCATCGCCATGGCCGCCCAGCGCATCATTGCGGGAGAGGGCGATGTCTATATCGCCGGCGGCGTGGAAAGCATCTCCTGCGTGCAGCAGGAAATGAACAATCACATGCTGGCCGACCCGGCCCTGCTGAAGATCAAGCCCGAGATCTACTGGAACATGCTGCAGACCGCCGAGAACGTGGCCAAGCGCTACAACATCTCGCGCGAACGCATGGACCACTACGGCGCCGGCAGCCAGCAGAAGGCCTGCGCCGCCCAAGCCGCCGGCCTGTTCAACGACGAGATCATCTCCGTCACCGCGACCATGGGCGTGGCCGACAAGGTCATGGGCATGATGAGCAAGGAAGTGACCGTCAGCGCCGACGAGGGCCTGCGCGAAGGCACGACCTACGAAGGCATCCAGGGCCTGCGCTCGGCCGTGCCCGGCGGGCTGATCACTGCCGGCAATGCCAGCCAGTTCAGCGACGGCGCCGGCGCCTGCGCGCTGGTCAGCGAGCAATACGCGTCCACGCACAACCTCAAGCCGCTGGGCCGCTTCCTCGGCTTTGCGGTGGCGGGCTGCGAGCCGGACGAGATGGGCATCGGCCCCGTGTTCGCCGTGCCCAAGGTGCTGAAGAAGCTGGGCCTGACGGTCGCCGACATCGACCTGTGGGAACTGAACGAGGCCTTCGCCGTGCAGGTGCTGTACTGCGCCGACACGCTGGGCATCCCGATGGACAAGCTCAACGTCAACGGCGGTGCCATCGCCGTCGGCCACCCTTACGGCGTGTCGGGCCAGCGCCTGACCGGCCATGCCCTCATCGAAGGCAAGCGCCGCGGCGCCAAGCGCGTCTGCGTGACCATGTGCATCGGCGGCGGCATGGGTGCCGCGGGCGTGTTCGAGGTGCTCTGAGGACCATGGCCGTCTCTCCAGAGGTCCTTCTGCAGCTGGGCCGCGACGTCCTGGGCCAGCAGCCGTTCAGCCGGCTGCTGGGCGCCGAGGTCGCGGCCATGTCGGCAGGCAAGGCGGATCTGCAGTTGGCGCTCAAGCCCGAGCATCTGCAGAACAACGGCTTTGCGCATGGCGGCGTGGTCAGCTATCTGGCCGACAACGCGCTGACCTTTGCCGGCGGCACCGTGCTGGCCATGCCCGTCGTGACCTCGGAGTTCAAGATCAACTATGTGCGTCCGGCCGTGGGCGAGCGCCTGATCGCGCGCGCCGAGGCCAAGTCCGCCAGCAAGAGCCAGGCGGTGTGCTGCTGCGAGGTCTATGCCGTCAAGGACGGCGTGGAAAAGCTCTGCGCGCTCGCCCAGGGCACCATCGTCCGCCTGGCGTGATGATGCCCCTCGCCCATCCTCGCGACGCTGAACGCGCGCGAACCTGGTCGGTCCCCCGTGGGGACGAGGCTGCTCACGGCATAGAGCCGCAAGCAGCCTCAGGCGGGCCGGCTCGGGAGCGGCCCAGCGCTCGGCCCGGAACACCCGGCTGACAGGGATGGTTTGAATGCAAGTGGACCTCGACACGCTGCGCGGCTTCTTCCGCTCGGCGCCCTTCATGGTCGACCTGGGCGTGGAGCCCATGGCCGTCGAGCCGGGCCGGGTGAGCACGCAGCTGGTGGTGGCCAGGCGCCATTGCCAGCACACCGGCGTCGTCCATGCCGGCGTTGTCGCCGCCTTGGCCGATCACTCGATGGGCGCGGCAGCGCAAACGATGGCCGCGGACGGCCACTGGGTGCTGACGGCGGAATTCAAGACCAGCCTGCTGCGCGGCGCCAGCGGCGAGCGGCTGGAATGCGAGGCCTGGGTCATCAAGCCCGGCCGACAGGTTTCATTCACCGAGGCCGAGGTGTACGCGGTGCAGGGCGGCGAGCGCAGGCTCGTGGCCAAGGCCAGCGGCACCATGGCCCTCACCAAGGCCGCTAACAAGGCGGAATAGCCTCATGCGCGAAACCCTGGACTTCCTGCTCTACGACTGGCTGCACGCCGCCGACCTGACGGCCCGCGAGCGCTTTGCCGATCATTCCCGCGAGACCTTCGGCGCGGTGCTGGACACCTGCGAGCGCATCGCCCGCGAGAAGTTCGCGCCCAGCTACCGGCTGATGGATACCGAGGAGCCGCGCGTGGTTGTGGATGAACATGGCGAGCGCGTGCACCTGCCGGCGGCGACGCTGGAGGCGGTCAACGCCCTGGTCGAGTCCGGCATGCTGTCCGCGACGCATGACTACGACGTCGGCGGCATGCAGCTGCCCTGCCTCGTCGAGACGGCGGCCAACACCTTCGTCAGCAAGGCCAATGTCCACGCCGGCTCCTACGCCGTGCTGACGACCTGCAATGCCAATTTGCTGATGGAGCATGGCAGCGAGCGCCAGCGCGAGGTCTTCGCCAAGACGCTGCTGGCGGGCGAGTGGTTCGGCACCATGTGCCTGTCGGAACCGCAGGCCGGCTCGTCGCTGTCCGATGTGGTCACGCGTGCCGAGCTGGAAGACGAGAGCGACCCGCTGGGCGCCCGCTACCGCCTGCGCGGCAACAAGATGTGGATCTCGGGCGGCGAGCATGAGCTGCGCGGCAACATCGTGCATCTGGTGCTGGCCAAGGTGCCGGGCCCGGACGGCAAGCTGATCCCGGGCACCAAGGGCATCTCCCTCTTCATCGTGCCCAAGCAGATGGTGGGTGCCGACGGCCAACTGACCGGCGAGCGCAACGACATCGCTTTGGCAGGCTTGAACCACAAGCTCGGCCATCGCGGCACCACCAACTGCCTGCTGAACTTTGGTGAGGGCAAGTTCCAGCCCGGCGGCAAGGCCGGCGCGGTCGGCTATCTCGTCGGCAAGCCCGGCGAGGGCCTGCGCTGCATGTTCTTCATGATGAACGAGATGCGCATCGGCGTCGGCCTCGGCGCCGTGATGCTGGGCTATGCCGGCTATGAGGCCAGCCTGGAGTACGCCAAACAGCGCCCGCAGGGCCGTGCGATGACGGCCGCCGGCAAGGATGCCGCCAGCCCGCAGCGGCCCATCATCGAACACGCCGACGTGCGCCGCATGCTGCTGGCGCAGAAGAGCTATGTCGAGGGCGGCCTGGCCTTCGAGCTCTACTGCGCCCGCCTGGTCGACGAGCTGAACACCAGCCTGGATGCAACTCGCAAGGCCGAGGCCCAGGCCTTGCTGGACGTCCTCATCCCCATCGCCAAGAGCTGGCCCAGCGAGTGGTGCCTGGAGGGCAACTCGCTGGCCATCCAGGTGCTGGGCGGCTATGGCTACACGCGTGACTTCCCCGTCGAGCAGCTCTGGCGCGACCAGCGCCTGAACATGATCCACGAGGGGACGCACGGCATCCAGGCCCTGGACCTGCTGGGCCGCAAGGTCGTGCAGCAGGGCGGGGCCTCGCTGGCGGCCTTGGCCCAGAAGGTGCAGGCCACCATCGAGCGCGCGATGCAGACTGACTGGGCACCGCAGGCCAACCAGCTGGCCGCTGCGCTCGCGCAGGTCGGCGGTGCCACCAAGAAGGCCTGGAGCACCGGCGAGCCGGAAGAAGCCCTGGCCAATGCGACGCCGTATCTGCAGGCCTTCGGCCACACCGTGCTGGCCTGGATCTGGCTGGACGTCGTGCTGAGCGTGCATGGCGACAGCGACTTCGCCCACGGCAAGCGCGCCGCGGCCCGCTATTTCTTTGCCTACGAGCTGCCCAAGATCGGCGCCTGGCTCGACGTCGTTGCCCGCCGCGAGCCGCTGTGCCGCGAAATGCGCGCTGAGTATTTCTAAGGAGACCTTCCATGAGCACCAAAGTCCAAGACCTCTTCGACCTCAGCGGCCAGGTGGCCCTCGTCACCGGCGGCTCGCGCGGCCTGGGCCTGCAGATCGCCGAAGCGCTGGGCGAAGCCGGCGCCAAGATCATGCTGACGTCGCGCAAGGCGGCCGACCTGGAAGAAGCCGCGGCTCATCTGCAGGCGCGCGGCATCGACACGCGCTGGGTCGCGGCCGACGCCGCCAAGGAAGAGGACGCGCAGCGCGTCGTCATGGAGACCATGGAGCGCCTTGGCCAGATCGACATCCTCGTCAACAATGCCGGCGCCAGCTGGGGCGCGCCCGCCGAGGAACACCCCATCGAGGCCTGGGACAAGGTCATGGACCTGAACATCCGCAGCCTGTTCGTGTTCGCGCAGGCAGTGGCCAAGGCCAGCATGATCCCGCGCAAATCGGGCCGCATCATCAACGTGGCCTCCATCGCCGGCCTGGGCGGCAACTCGGCCGTCATGAAGACCATCGCCTACAACACGAGCAAGGGCGCCGCCGTGAACTTCACGCGCGCGCTGGCGGGTGAGTGGGGCCAGTACGGCATCACAGTCAATGCGCTGGCGCCGGGCTTCTTCCCGAGCAAGATGACCAAGGGCCTGCTGGCCACCATCGGCGAGGACAAGATGGCCTCCCACGCACCGCTGAATCGCATCGGCGACGACGACGACCTCAAGGGCGCCGCCCTGCTGTTTGCGTCCAAGGCCGGCAAGCACATCACGGGTCAGATCCTGGCGGTGGATGGCGGCGTGTCGGCCATCCATGGAGGATGATGGGCGGATGGAGTTCCCGGTCCACATCCCCTTCGTCCAGCAACTCGGCTTCCAGCTGCACAGCGTCGGCGACGGCGAGGCCGAGCTGAGGCTGACGATCAGCGATCAGCATCTGAACTCCTGGCGCGTGGCCCACGGTGGCGTCGTGATGACGCTGCTGGACGTGGCCATGGCCCACGCGGCCCGCAGCGTGAACCGGCATCTGCCAGACCTCGGGCCCGGCGTCGTCACGGTGGAGATGAAGACCAGCTTCATGCGCCCGGGCGAGGGCGAACTGCGGGCGGTGGGCAAGCTGCTGCACCGCTCCACGACCATGGCCTTCTGCGAGGGCTCGGTGTTCGGCGCGGACGACAAGCTCTGCGCCCATGCCACCGGCACCTTCAAATACCTGCGGGCATTGCCGGCAGGGCGGCAGCTGAAGCCCCTGGGCGGTGAGGGCGACTGAGGCCCGCTTTGCAGAACTTTGCGGCGCGACGGGCGCTTGTCCGACCACCGCGCGCCGGGGCCAGTCGTTGAATGACCTCCTGTCACTTGGAGATCTTCATGCTCAACAGAACCCTCCTTGCTTCCTGCCTGGTCGCCAGCTGCGCCTTCGGGACGGTGGCGCTTCCGACCGCAGCCGTGGCACAGGTCAGCGTGTCCATCCGGACTGCACCGCCGCCGCTGCGTCATGAAGTGATGCCGGCCGCGCGCCGGGGCTATGTCTGGGTGCCCGGCTACTGGAACTGGAACGGCCGCCGCCACGTCTGGCAGCAGGGCGTCTGGGTGAAGGAGCGCCGCGGCTATATGTACAACCAGCCCGCCTGGATGGAGCGCGACGGCCACTGGGAACTGCGGCGCGGCGGCTGGGCCCGCGGTGATGCCGACCGTGACGGCGTGCCCAACGGTGCCGATCACCGGCCCCACGATCCCCACCGCCGTTGATGCGGCAAGCCCAGCATCAAATGCGGGGCTTGAGCGGCGTTATGAAACGGCGTTCCAAAATTTGGCACAATAGCGCCAGCGTCTGCGCCCCGCTCCGGGGTGCGCGGTTGGCCAGGTGGACGCGGACCATGCCGTCCGCGCCCGATCACCTGGCATGACGGCCCGCGCTCGAGGCCCCTCTGGCCCGAGCGACCAAGCCCCTGCACCGGGCGGTTCTTGAGCCGCCTCGCCCTCATTCCGCCCGAAAGCCACCCGCCATGAAGATCGCCCTCATCATCGAGAACAGCCAGGCCGCCAAGTCCGAGATCGTCCACAACGCCCTCAAGACCGTCGCCGAGCCGCTGGGCCACAGCGTCCACCACTACGGCATGTACACGCCGGAAGACAAGGCCTCGCTGACCTATGTGATGAACGGCCTGCTGGCCGGCATCCTGCTGAACTCCAAGGCCGCCGACTTCGTCGTCACCGGCTGCGGCACCGGCATGGGCTCCATGCTGGCCTGCAACAGCATGCCCGGCGTGTTCTGCGGCCTGGTCATCGACCCGACCGACGCCTTCCTGTTCGGCCAGATCAACGACGGCAACTGCATGTCCATGCCCTATGCCAAGGGCTTCGGCTGGGCGGCCGAGCTGAACCTGCAGGACTGCTACCGCAAGCTGCTCGAGAACGAGCGCGGCGCCGGCTATCCCAAGGAACGCGCCGCCATCATGGCCAAGAACCGCGGCATCCTGAAGGACCTGAAGGCTGCCTCCTGCAAGGACATGCTGACCACGCTGAAGGCCGTCGACCAGGACCTGCTGAAGGCCGCCGTGTCGGGCGAGAAGTTCCAGGAACTGTTCTTCACGAACTGCCAGGATGATGCGATCGCTTCGCACATCAAGTCTGTCCTGAAGTCTTGATCTGCCTCGCGACGGTCTCGCGGCCTGCGAGACTGTCGCGATGCCTGCTCCACCGCCCCACCTCACGCTGCGCACGCTGACGCGCGGCGACGGCCTGCTGGGCCTGCGCCCGCGCGGTCCGCTGGGCCCCCGGGGCGAGCAGGTGACGGTGGCGACGCTGGCGCGGCGGGATGCCGACGCCGAGCAGGTATTGGTGAAGCTGGGCCTGATCGCTCTGGATCCGGCCCTGCTGCAATGGCGTGGCACGCCGCCGGCTCTGGGCGGCGAATCCCTCTGGACCCTGGTCCAGGAAGAGTTCTTCGGCGACTTCCATGCCGAGAAGCTGCCGGAGCTTCTCGCGCTCGGCTGGCAGGTCACGACCGAGCCGGGCTTTGCCCACCACAGCCAGTTCGTCAGCGGCTGGCAGCTCGGCCTGACCGAAGACAACGGCGAAGCAGCGCCCAAGCCCAGCCGCCGTGTCGAAGGCCTGGGCCTGGAGCGCCGCACGGGCGCCTGGCTGGTCAGCCTCGGCATCGAGGTCGACGGCCAGCGCATCGACCTGGCACCGCTGATCGCCAACCTGCTGCGCAAGGACAAGCGCTGGCTGGATGCCGCCGCGATTGGCGCCATCGAGGACGACGCCCTCATTTCGCTGCGGGCTCCCGGCGGCCGCCGCTATCACACGCCCGCCGCACCGCTGAAGGCCATCATGCTGGCCCTGCTGGACCTGCTCAAGCCGGCGGAGCTGGAGAAGGGCAAGCCCCTCAAGCTCGACGAGTGGGACGCCGACCGCGTCCGCTGCATCGAGGACGAGGGGCGAGGGCGCTGGCAGATCCATGGCGACGCCGGGCTGAAGGCCCTGGGCCGGCGCCTGCTGGCAGCCGGTGAGCCGATGACGCTGGATCAGCCCGCCGGCCTGGGCCTGCAGCTGCGCCCCTACCAGCTGCACGGCCTGGCCTGGCTGCAATACCTGCGTGAGCAGGGCCTCGCTGGCATCCTGGCCGACGACATGGGCCTGGGCAAGACGGCGCAGGCACTGGCCCACATCTGGACCGAGAAGCAGGCCGGCCGCCTGGACAGGCCCGCCCTGGTCATCGTGCCCACCTCGCTGCTCTTCAATTGGCGGCAGGAGGCGGCGCGCATCGCGCCAGGGCTCAAGCTGGTGACCTGGCATGGCGCCGACCGCGCGGCGGTCTCGCTCGCCGATGCCGACATCGTGCTCAGCACCTACAACCTGGTCTGGCGCGACCTGCGCACGCTGGCGGCCCAGCCCTGGCATCTGCTCATCCTCGATGAAGCCCAGTCGGTCAAGAACGCCCAGGCCCGCGCCGCCCGCGCGCTGCGCCGGCTCAACACCCGCCACCGCCTGGCCTTGACCGGCACGCCGCTGGAGAACCATCTCGGCGAGCTGTGGTCGCTGTTCGACCTGCTGATGCCCGGCTTCCTCGGCGATTCGCGCAACTTCGCCCGGCACTGGCGCAAGCCCATCGAGATCAACCGCGACGGCCCGCGCGCCCGCTTGCTGGCGGCCCGGGTGCGGCCCTTCATCCTGCGGCGTCTGAAGACCGAAGTCGCGACCGAGCTGCCGCCGCTGACCGAGCTGGTCAAGCGCGTCACGCTGGTGGGCCAGCAGAAGCAGCTCTACGAGAGCGTGCGCGTCGCGGCCGACCACATGATCCGGCGCATCCTGCAGCGCGACGGCTTCACGCCGACCAGCCTCATCAGCGTGCTCGACGCGATGCTCAAGCTGCGCCAGGTCTGCTGCGACCCTCTGCTGCTCAAGGGTGTGGACATGCCGGCCTTCGTCGAGCGCGCCAAGCTGGAATGGCTGCGCGAGCACCTGCCCGACTTCGTCGCCCAGGGCCGGCGTCTCCTGGTGTTCTCGCAGTTCACCGAGATGCTGGGCCTGATCGCCGCTGAACTGCAGCGTTTGGGTCTGGCCCATCTGCGCCTGACCGGCGAGACGCCGGCATCACAGCGCGGCGAGGTCGTGCGCCGGTTTCAGGCCCGCGAGGAGCCCATCCTGCTGGCCAGCCTCAAGGCCGGTGGTGTCGGACTCAACCTGACGGCGGCCGACACCGTCATCCATGTCGACCCCTGGTGGAACCCGGCGGTGCAGGCCCAGGCCAGCGCGCGGGCCCATCGCATCGGCCAGGACCAGCCCGTCTTCGTCTACCAGCTCGTGGCCCAGGGCAGCATCGAGGAGCGCATGCTGGAGCTGCAGGCACGCAAGAAGGCGCTGGCCGACGGGCTGCTGGGCAGCGACGACGGCGCCATGCTCGCCAAGTTCACGGCGCCCGAGCTGAACCTGCTGCTGGCGCCGCTCGCCGATGAATTCAGCGACGACGCATGAGCTTCCAGGCCCGCGGCAGCACCAGCACCGCGGCCAGCACCGCCAGCAAGCCGATGGACAGCGGCCTCTCGATGAAGACGCTCCAGTGTCCGCTGCCGATGGACAGCGCATTGCGACCCTGCGCTTCGGCCAGCGGGCCGAGGATCATGCCGACGACGACGGGCGCGGTCGGGAAGTCGAAGCGCCGCATGACGACGCCCATCAGGCCCAGGCCCAGCATCAGGAAGAGGTCGAAGGCGCTCTGGCGCATGCCGTAGACGCCGACGGTGGCGAAGATCAGGATGCCGGCATACAGCTGCGGCCGCGGGATCTTCAGCAGCTTGACCCACAGGCCCACCAGCGGCAGGTTCAGCACCAGCAGCATGATGTTGCCGATGTAGAGGGACGCGATCAGCGCCCACACCAGGGCCGACGAGGTGGTGAACAGCTGCGGGCCGGCCTGGATGCCGTAGTTCTGCAGCGCGCTGAGCAGGATGGCGGCGGTGACCGAGGTCGGGATGCCGAGCGTCAGCAGCGGCACCAGCGTCGCCGTCACGGCTGCATTGTTGGCCGCTTCCGGGCCGGCCACGCCCTCGATGGCGCCTGTCGTGCCGAACTCTTCCTTGTGCTTGCTGAGCTTGCGCTCGGTGGCGTAGCTCAGGAAGGTCGGGATCTCCGAGCCGCCGGCGGGGATGGTGCCGAAGGGGAAGCCGATGGCCGTGCCGCGCAGCCAGGCCGGGATGGAGCGCTTCCATTCCTGCCAGGTCATGTGCACGCTGCCCATGCGGTTGAGGTTGGTGGTGCTGCGCCCCTCGTACAGCGCCAGGTAGAGGGTCTCCCCGACGGCGAACAGGCCGACGGCGACCAGCACGGTCTCGATGCCGTCCATGAATTCGGGCACGCCGCCGGTGTAGCGCACCTGGCCGGTGATCTGGTCCAGGCCGATCAGCCCCAGGGCCAGGCCGATGAAGAGCGAGGTCATGCCGCGCAGCGTGCTCTTGCCCAGCACGGCGCTGACCGTCGTGAAGGCCAGCAGCATCAGCAGGAAGTACTCGGGCGGGCCGAGGGTGACGGCGAAGTCGGCCACCACGGGTGCGAACAGCGTGACCAGCACGGTGGCGATGGTGCCGGCCACGAAGGAGCCGATGGCCGCGGTGGCCAGGGCCGCGCCGGCGCGGCCGTTCCTGGCCATCTTGAAGCCCTCCATGGCCGTCACCATGGTGCCGGTCTCGCCGGGGGTGTTCAGCAGGATGGAGGTGGTGGAGCCGCCGTACATCGCACCGTAGTAGATGCCGGCGAAGAAGATCATCGAGGCGGTGGGCTCGACCTGGGTCGTGATGGGCAGCAGCATGGCCACCGTCACCGCCGGGCCGAGGCCGGGCAGCACGCCGATGGCCGTGCCGATGACGCAGCCGAGGAAGGCCCACATCAGGTTGACGGGCGTGCCGGCGGTGGCGAAGCCGCCGAGCAGTTGGGTCCAGAGATCAGTCATGGGGTGGGCCTCCTCACAGCCAGCCGCTGGTGGTCAGGCCGGGCAGGTTGATGGCCAGCAGCTTGGTGAAGAGCCAGAACACCGGCGCCGAGATGCAGATGCCGGTGGCGAGGTCGATCAGGCTGGCCTTCATTGCGCCGCCCGGCTTGCCCTCGGCGATGCGCAGGCCGCGCACGGCCAGCGCGAAGCACAGGGCGCAGGCCAGGATGAAGCCCAGCGTCGTGATGAGGCTGGCGTTGGCGACGACGCCGGCGACCACCCAGGCCACCGCATGCCAGTCGGCGCGTTCGGCGCCCGAGGGCGCCTCCATCTCGCGATAGCCGCCGCTGCGCGCCTCCCAGACCAGCCAGGCGCCGCAAACCATCAGCACCACCGACACCAGCCAGGGCAGGGCGTTGGGGCCGACGCCGGCATAGCCGGCTTCCGACGAGATGAAGGTGGCGCCATAGGCCATCACGGCGCCGATGAGGACGGCGCCGACGCCGACCAGGGTCTGGCCGGTCACGGAAGGACTGCTGCTCATGAGGAGGGCCTCAAATCATTCCGGACTTGACCATGATGGCGCGCAGCGTCGCGAACTCGCGGTCGACAAAAGCGTCGAACTCCGGTCCGGCCATCAGCGCCGGCGTCCAGGCGTTCTTGTCGATGGACTCCGCCCAGCTCTTGCTCTTGGTGGCCTGCACGACCATGTCGGTCAGGGCCTTGCGCTGATCGGCGCTGATGCCAGGCGGCGCGTACAGGCCGCGCCAGTTGCCGATCTCGACATTGATGCCGAGCTCTTTCAGCGTCGGCGCGTCCACGCCCTTGATGCGCTGCGGCGCCGTGACGGCGATGGCGCGCATCTTGCCGCTCTCCAGATAGGGCTGGAACTCGCTGAAGCCGCTGCCACCGATGGTCACGTTGCCGCCCAGGATGGCGGCTACCGCTTCACCGCCGCCACGGAAGGGCACGTAGTTGATCTTGGCCGCGTCGACGCCGACATCGCGGGCGATCATGGCCGCCGCGATGTGCTCGGTGGCGCCGCGCGAGCCGCCGCCCCACTTGACGCTGCCGGGGTCCTTCTTCAGCTGCTCGATGACGTCCTTCATCGACTTCAGCGGCGAGGCCGCATGGACGACGAAGACGTTGTATTCGCTGATCAGGCGCGCGATCGGCGTGGCCTGTGACAGATTGACCGGCGGCTTGCCGGTGATGATGCCGCCCAGCATGACGGCGCCCATGACGAGCAGGGCATGCGGGTCGCCCTTGCTGGCATTGACGAACTGGGCCAGGCCCAGGGCGCCGGCCGCGCCGCCCTTGTTTTCGAACTGAACCGAAGACGCGAGTCCCGCGTCCTGCAGGGCCTTGCCGAAGGCGCGGCCGGTGGTGTCCCAGCCGCCGCCGGGGTTGGCCGGAATCATCATCTTCATGGGCACGCCGGCCGCGCTGGCCGACAGGGGCCATGCGCCGGCGGCGGCCAGGGCCGCCAGGGACTTGAGGAAGGTGTCGCGACGCATGGTTGTCTCCGTTTTTCAGATCATTGCACTTGCGGGCCGAGCGCCGGGCCGCTCCCTAGCCGGCCCGCCTTGGGCGATGTGCTTGCAGCTCAATGCTGCAAGCATCGTCGTCCCCTCGGGGGACCGGCCAAGGTACTCCTTGGACGAGGGGCTCTGTTTCAGAACGAGTGGTAGATGCCGGCCTCGAGGCCGGTCGAATCCTGTCCCGCGATGATGGCCGAGCCGCCGGGAATCAGGAAGCGGCCGGTCTTGCTGTTGTCGACCTTGGAGAAGGTCGTGTAGAGCGACGTCCGCTTGGACAGGTTGTGCACATAGCCCACGGCGAAGAGCTTACCGGTGTAGTCCTCACCGTTGGCGCTGTTACGCGAATGGGCGTTCACATAGCTGGCGCGGATGATTCCGGAGCCCACCGAGTAGTGGGCGCCGATGACGTAGTTCTTCTGCTCGCGCGTCATCAGCTTGCTGACGTGGTACAGGCCCAGCAGCTTCACGGGACCGACGGTGTAGCTGCCGCCGAGGTTGGTGACCTTGAACTTGTCCTTGGCCAACGTGTTGTCCGTCTCCGACACGCCCAGGGCGACGTCCAGGCCGTTGCCGGCCCAGCCGATGCGCGCGCCGACATAGCGGCCCGTCGTGCCTTCGCCGGCCGCCACCATGGCCTGGCCATAGACGCCGCCCAGGCCCTCGGGCAGGAAGTAGCCGACGGAGTTGTCCGACCGGATGACGGTCTTGGAAGTGCCCGAGACGCCGTCGAAGCCATAGACCAGGTTGCTGGCCGCGCCGACGCCGTTGGTGCCGAAGGCATTGAAGCGGCTGATGTTCCAGAAGGTGGGCGTGTAGTCGCGGCCCAAACGGATTTCACCGGCCTCCTTGCTGGCAAGGCTGACGGTCGCGCGGCGGCGCCAGTCTCCGCCCGCGCCGACGTCGGGGCCGATGGCGCCTTCGAGGTGGAAGCTGGCGCTCAGGCCGTTGCCCAGGGATTCCTGGCCGCGAAAGCCGATGCGGCTGGTCTGCAGGCCGTCGATGCTCTCCAGGTTCAGCGTCTTGCTGCCGTTCTTCAGGCGCTGCACGCCGACGTCCAGCACGCCGAAGATGGTCACGCTGGACTGCTGGGCCGAGGCCAGGCTCGCGCTGCAGGCGAGGGCGGCGCAGGCGAGCGCCTTCATGGGGACTTTCATCCTTTGTCTCCTGTGTACTTATTGGGGCCTCCATGCTGGAAAGCGAGGCTGTCAATCCGCTGTCCGGCGCGTCGGGGTAAACCTCAGCCCCTGCGCAGGGCCCCCCCGGTGCTAGCCTGCCGGCCCATGAAGCTGCTGGTGATCGAGGACAACGCCGCGATGCAGACCTCGCTGCAGAGGTCCTTCGAGCGGCGCGGCTTTCGCGTCGTCATCTGCGACGACGGGGCCAAGGCGCTGAGCCGCTGGCGCGCCAGCGTGCCCGACGTCGTGCTGCTGGACCTGTCCATGCCCGGCCAGGACGGCCTGGACGTGCTGGCCCAGGCGCGCGCCGAGGGGCTGACGACGCCCGTCATCATCATCACGGCGCGTGGCACCCTGGGCGACCGCATCCTGGGCCTCAACACCGGCGCCGACGACTACCTGCCCAAGCCCTTCGACCTCGACGAGCTGGAGGCCCGCATCCGCGCCCTGGTGCGGCGCCAGGGCCAGGCGAGCGAGGTCAGGAGCATCGATGCGCCGAGCTTCTGCGGCCTGCGCGCCGATGTCGAGAGCGGCGCCGTCTACCACCAGGGCCAGCCGCTGGACCTGGCGCCCCGCGAGGCCGCGCTGCTGCGCGCCCTGCTGGTGCGCCCGGGCCAGGCGGTGGCCAAGGACAAGCTGTTCGAGCTGGTCTTCGCCGACGCGGCCGACGCCCAGCCCGATGCCATCGAGGTGGTGGCCTATCGCCTGCGCAAGCGCCTGCCACCGTCCAGCGCCAAGCTGGTGACGCTGCGCGGCCTGGGCTATCTGCTGCAACCCGATGACTGACCTGAAGCCCCTCGTCCAAGGAGTACCTTGGCCGGCCTTGCAGGCCGCGCTGCGACATGAGTCGCAGCCCTTCCGCAGGCACATCGCGTCCACTGGACGCAATGTGTCCGGCCTCAGCCCCCGAGGGGGCGGCGATGCTTGCCGGATCGACCGGCAAGCACATCGCCAGGACGGGCCGGCTAGGGAGCGGCCCGGCGCTCGGCCCGAATGCGGGAACGGACAACTGAAGTCATGCGTCGTCTAACCCGCCTGTCCATGCGCGCCCGGCTGCTGTGGGGCATCCTGCTGCCGGTCGGCCTCATCGTGGCCATCAACACGGTGAGCCTGTATCGCGACGCGCTGGCCGCCGTCGACACGGCCTATGACCGCACGCTGCTGGCTTCGGCCAAGGCCATCGGCGAGCTGCTCGGCGTGGACGGGCAGGGCGAGCAGGCGCGGCTGGTGGCGCCGGTTCCCTATGCGGCTCTGGAGGCCTTCGAGACCGACGGCCGCAGCCGTCTCTACTTCAAGGTGAGAGGCTTCCAGGGCGAGATGGTGTCGGGCTATGACGACCTGCCCAGCTGGACCGGCAAGCTGCCCGACCAGAGCGCCTATCCGGCCCTCGTCGATTTCTACGACGACGTCTATCGCGGCGAGCCGGTGCGCATGGCCGTGCTGCTGCAGCCGGTGTCCGGCCAGACCGGCATGGGCCTGGCCACCATCCAGGTCGCCGAGACCCTGGACCTGCGCCGCAGCCTGGCCCGCCAGGTGCTGCTGCACACGCTGTGGCGCCAGGCGGCCCTGCTGGCCGTCATTGCCATCGTCGTCTGGACCGTGGTGCAGCGCGCGACGCGGCCGGTGCGCGAGCTCAGCGCCGCCCTGCGTGCCCGCGATGCCGACGACCTCAGCCCGCTGCAGGCGCCTGACCTGCCCGTCGAGCTGACCCCGCTGATAGCCGCCACCAACGAGGCCCTGGCCCGCCAGGCCCGGCTGCTGGAGCATCAGAAGCGCTTTGTGCGCGACGCTTCGCATCAGCTGCGCACGCCGCTGGCCGTGCTCAAGGTGCAGGTGCAGTCGGCCCGCCAGGGCGATGTGGAGCCGCTGCAGGCCCTGGCCGAGATCGACACGACGGTGAACCGCGCCACCCAGCTGGCCAACCAGATGCTGGCCCTGGCCCGTGCCGAGCAGATGCGGCAGCCCGGCGAGGCCATGCCGACGCAGGATTGGGCCGAGATCACGCGTGCCGTGGCCCTGGACCTGGCGCCGCTGATTGCCAAGCAGGGCCTGGACTTCGACATCCACACCGAACCCGCCGCCGTCGCCAGCCATGAATGGGCCCTGCGCGAGCTGACCCGCAATCTGCTGCACAACGCCATCCAGCACACGCCGGCGGGCGGGCGGCTGGCCATCGCGCTGTCGGTCGAGGCCGGCACGGCGCGGCTGCTGATCGCCGATGGCGGGCCGGGCCTGACGCCGCAGCAGCAGGCCCGCCTCTTCCTGCCGTTTGCCGTGGGCGATGCCGGCAAGGGCTCGGGCCTGGGCCTGGTGATCTGCCAGGCCCTGGTGCACTCGCTGGGCGGGCAGATCGAGCTGGTCAACCGCATGGACGGCGAGCGCGTGTCGGGCCTGGATGCCCGCGTGCGGCTGCCGCTGGCCTCAGGCGGGCTCCAGTAGCGCGACCTCGTCGCGCGGCCGCCGGTCGAAGAGTACGCGCCGGTCGGCCTTGTGCCGTATCCCCATCATCTGCAGCGTGGGGTGGAGGGCACGCACCGCCTTCACCAGGGCTACGAAGGCGGCGGGCGATGAGGAGGCCGCCGTGAGTATCCACACCACGTCCCGCCCGTGGGCTGCGGAGGGCGCGGGCGGCGCATGGCCGCCGGCGGCGCAGCGCTCGGCGACGTCGGCGTCGTAGAGGGCCCAGCCGACATAGCCGACGACGCGCGGTCCGTCGAGGGCGAAGCGGTAGTGGCCGCGTTCGATCTCGCCAGCGACGGTGTGGATCAGGTCCTGGGCGCGAAAGCCCGCGAAGGGCTGGCGGTGGCCGACATAGTGCAGGGCCGCCCCCAGGGCTTGCTGGGTGGGGGCGAGTGTGGCGATGCGCGGGCTCATGTCAGGGCTCCCTGAAGGCCCGGCCCAGATGGCCGAGCAGTGGATCCAGCAGCAGATACAGCGGCGTGCGGGCCTCGGTGAGCAGATGCACCTCGGCGGGCATGCCGGCCTGCAGGTGCAGGCCGGCCCGCTGCAGCGCCGCGGCCGCCACCTCAACCTGCACGGCGTAGTAGCCGTTGCCGGCCGGGTCGGTGAGGCGGTCGGCCGACACATAGCTGACCCGGCCCTCGATGCTGGGGCTGAAGCGGCGCGCGAAGGCGCTCAGTCGCACGTCGGCGGCCTGGCCGGCCTGCACATGGGCGATGTCCTGGGGCGACAGCTGCAGCTCGACGACCAGGGCCGCATCGGCGGGCACGATCTCCATCAGCCGTTCGCGCGGCGCCAGCGCGGCGCCCGCTCGGCTGACCTGCAGGTTGACCACCTCGCCGGCGATCGGCGCGACGATGCGCAGGCGCCGCGCTGCATCCTGCAGCGGCCGCAGCCGCTGGCGCAGCTCATAGCTCTTGGCGGTGCTGTCCTTGAGCTCGCGTTCGCCCTGCTGGCTGAAGTCGTTCTTCAGCGCCAGTGCGCGCAGGCGCAGCTCGGAGACGCGCTGCTCGGCCCGCGCCAGCTCGGCGCGGTTGCTGCCGCGGCGCGCATCGGCCTCGGCGGTCTCGCGCTGCAGGCTGCGCAGCCGGGTCTGGGACAGAAAGCCCTCGGCCACAAGCTGCTGCTGGGCCGCGGCCTCCTCGCGCTGCAGTCGCACGGCCTCGTCGTCGGCCTGGGCCTGGCCGCGGCGCAGGGCCACCTCGTGCTCGGTCTCGGCGGCCTGGCGCGCCAGCAGGGCCAACTGGCCGTCCAGTGCCTGGCGGCGCAGCGTGAACAGCGCCTGCTCGCGCGCCATCAGCTCCGCCGGCTGTGCCTCGCCGCCGCGCTCCAGCAACTCGGTGTCGAAGGCGAGGCCCGTGGCCAGGGAGCGCTCGGCGCGCAGCCGGGCCTGGCGGGCGAGCTCGGCGTCGAACTCGGCGCGCATCTGGGCCTGGGCCGCGTCGGCGGGCACGTCGTGCAGCAGCGCGAGCAGCTGGCCGGCCTGCACGCGGTCGCCGTTGCGCACATGCAGTTCGTTGACGGTGCCGCCTTCCGCATGCTGGACGGGCTGGCGCTGGCGGTCCACGCGCACGACACCGGCGGCCGTGACGGCGCCGGCCAGCGGCGCCCATGCGGTCCAGGCCGCCAGCACGGCCACCAGCAGCAGCGTCACGCCGGCGCCGGCGCGCAGCAGTCGGTTCAGCTCCAGGGCGTCGTCGCCCGCTGGCGGGTTCAGGGCGAAGGCATCAGCCATGGGCGGCTCCCGGGGTTGCGGTCTGCCCAGGCGCCGCGGCCCGCGCCAGCCGGCCGACCTGGGCCAGGAAGCGCGCCTTGGGCAGGCGCAGTTCCATGCGGCCGCCGCGCAGCACCATGACTTCGTCGACGGCAGCGATCAGCGCCGGCCGCTGCGTGGCGACGACCACCGTCGTACCGCGCGCCTTGAGCTGCTGCAGCAGCTGCACCAGGGCGGCCTCGCCGTCGGCGTCGAGGCCCGTCGTCGGTTCGTCGAGGATGACGAGGGCGGGCGTGCCGAACAGGGCGCGGGCCAGGGCGATGCGCTGGCGTTGCCCGGCCGCCAGCGGCGAGCCGCCGGGGCCGACGCGGGTGGCATAGCCCTGGGGGAGCTGCGCGATGGCGGCATGGGCCTGGGCGAGCTGGGCGGCCTCGGCCACGGCAGCGTCGTCGGCAGCCGGGTTCCAGCGCGCGATGTTGTCCCGCACGCTGCCGCCCAGCAGCGCGCCGTCCTGGGGCAGATAGCCGATGGCCGCCGGGCTGCCGAACAGCTCGGCACCGTCCAGGCGTGCGCTGCCTGCCGAGGGCCGCAGCGCGCCGGCCAGCAGGCGCAGCAGCGTCGACTTGCCGGCACCGGTGGGCCCGAGCACGGCCAGCGACTGGCCGGGCTCCAGCGCGAAGGACAGCTGCTGCAGCAGCAGGCGCGGCGAGGCGGGCGGCGCGACGCTGACGCGGTCGACCTGCAGCGCACCGGCCGCCGGCACATTGACGCCGGCGGGCAGGGGCGGGCGGTCCAGCAGGACCTGCAGCCGCCGGCCCGCCGCGCTCGCATCGACATACCCGCGCCAGCCGGCGATGGCGCCTTCCACCGGGGCCAGGGCACGGCCCAGCAGCAGCGTGGTGGCGACCAGCACGCCCGGCGTCGCGCCGGCGGCGATGACCAGCCAGGCGCCGCAGCCCATCATGGCCACCTGCAGGGCCTGGCGCAGGCCCTTGGTCAGGCCCGAGAAGACGGCGCTGCGACGCGCCGCGCGGGCCTGCAGCAGGTTGGCCCGCTGCAGGCGCTCCTGCTGCGCCTGGGCCCAGTGGCCGCCCATGCCCAGCACCTGCAGCAGCTCGGCCTGGGCGGCCGCCTGCCCGGCCTCGCGCTCGGCGGCCAGTCGCAGCGCGGCGCTGGCCTGTTGCGGCGTGCGTGCGGCACGCTCGCCAAGCACGGCGAGGGCCAGCATCAGGGCCGCACCCGCGGCGGCCACCACGGCGAGCAGGGGATGGAAGAGGGCGATCAGCAGCAGGTAGAGCGGCAGCCACGGCAGGTCGCACAGGGCCACCAGGCCGGGGCTGGCCAGCCAGCCGCGCAGGGCGGCCAGGTCGCTCTTGGGGCTGGTGGCGTCATCGGGCCGCTGCAGGGCCGCGAGCAGCACGCGCGGGCCGAGGCCGCGCTCCAGGGCCGCAGCGGCGGCGCCGAGCAGGCGCGAGCGCAGCACCTCCAGCACCGCCATGGCGAGCAGGGCCGCGAGCGTCATCGCGCTGAGCAGCAGCAGGGTCTCGACATGGCGGCTGGCCAGCACCCGGTCGAAGACCTGCAGCATGTAGAGGGCCGGCGCCAGCATCAGCAGGTTGATCAGCACGCTGAAGGCGGCAACGCCGGCGAGGTGCCGCCGCAGCGGCGACAACAGTTGCAGCATGGCCGTCAATCCTGGCGCCGGCGCGAGAAGGCGGCGATGCCGGCGAGGCCCAGGGCAAACATCGCCCAGGTCGAGGCCTCGGGCACGGCGCTGACGTTCACATCGACGCTGGGCAGGCTGCTGGCCACGACCTGGCCGGCGACACCGGCGACGCGGCCCACCAGTTCGGCCTGCAGCACCTGGATCTGGGCATTGCCCGGGCCGATGGCGCGGAAATTGAAGCTGGCGATGTCGAAGGCGTCGTCCGTCGTGGCCGGGAAGCTGCCGAAGCTGATGCCCTTCACCGTGCCGGCGGCGTTGTCGATGGTGCCGGTCTTGTTGGCCGCGGCGAAGGTCCAGCGCGGATCGATGGTGACGGACAGCAGTTCCAGCATGCCGCCGCCAAAGCCGAGGTCGAGCTTCTGGCCGCCGCTGATGTTGTCGATGAGGCTGGCGCCGGCGGTGGCGTCAAAGCCGACGCCCTGCAGCAGCAGCGTGAAGCTGGCGCCGACCGTGGTCGAGGTCGTGGCGGGCACGAACTGCAGCGTCGGCACGGCGGCTGCGCTCAGGCTCCAGGTGGCCAGGGCCGCTGCAGTGAGGGTCTTGAGGATCTTGAATGAGGTCTTCATGGTGTTTCCTTCAGGCAAGCAGGGTGTCGGGTGTCATGTCGTCATGCAGGGGCAGGGCGACCTGCATGGTGGGTTCCTCGACCAGCGTCGGCTGGGCCAGGGCGGGCTGGTCGATGTAGGAGCGGCCGGGCGGGCCGCCGAACAGGCCGTCGAGGATGGACAGGTCGACCAGGTCGACGGCGCCGTCGCCGTTGAAGTCGGCATTCGCGTCGGCGCCGCCGAACACGGCCTCGAGCAGGGACAGGTCCAGCAGGTCGATGACGAGGTCCTGGTTCAGGTCGGCGTCGCCGACATTGCCGTAGCCGTCGCCGTCGGTGTCGCGCTGGTCGGCATTGGGGATGTCGATGGCGTTGTCGTGGAAGTCGCCGACGCCGTCGCCGTCGCTGTCCGCCATCAGCCTGACCTCGGTGTAGTTGCCGCCCGCATCGCTGCGCAGGAAGCTCATGAACTCGCCGACCAGGCCCGGCGCCAGCGCCAGCTGCGTGGCATAGCTGCCGTCGGCGGCCGAGTCCAGGGCCAGCAGGCCGCTGGCGGCGTCGTAGCTGAGAGCACTGAAGGAGGCACCGCGCACGTCGATGCAGTCGCCGACGGCGAAGTCGATGAGCTGGTCGCCGTTCAGGCCGGCGGCGCTGTCGGCGAAGTGGTCGTCGCCGTCGCCGCCGGCGAGCAGGTCGCTGCCCAGGCCGCCGGTGATCCAATCGGCGCCGGCCTCGCCGCGCAGGGTGTCGCTGCCGTTGCCGCAGGCCAGCACGTCGCTGCCACCGCCGCCGCGCAGCTCGATGTCGTAGCCCCAGCTGTTGGTGCGGATGCGGTCGGCACCGGCCGAGCCCTGGATGACCTCCCAGGCCAGCCAGGAGTCGAAGCCGACGTCGGCATCCAGCACGCCGGCCTGCCAGTCGGCGACCGTGGCGTGCGTGAACAGCATGGTGTCGCGGCCCTCGCCGCCGTCCAGCACGTCGGCGCCGGCGCCGACGACGAAGACATCGTCACCGCCTTCGCCGCGCAGCACGTTGCTGCCCGTGCCGCCGTCCAGCAGGTCGTTGCCGGCGCCACCATAGAGCGCGTCGCCGCCGGTGCCGCCGTCCAGGCTGTCGTTGCCGATGCCGCCTTCCAGCGTGTCGGCGCCCTCGCGGCCTTCGATGCGGTCGTCGCCAGCCCCGCCGATGAGGCGGTTGGCGTCGCTGTCGCCCAGCAGCGTGTCGGCGAAGGAACTGCCCTCCACGCCCTCGATGTCGATCAGCGTGTCATAGCCCCATTCGCCGGCCGTGATCTTGCCGTCGTGGGTGGCGTCCTTCATGTAGAGCTCGGCAATGATGGCGTTGGGCGCATCGGCATAGGAAACGATGTCGACGCCGCCGCCGCCGCTCAGCACGTCCTCGCCGCGGCCGCCCTGCAGCCAGTCGTTGAGGTTGCCGCCCACCAGCGTGTCGGCGCCATCGCCGCCGGCGAACTCGACCGCGATGGACGGGTGGGCCACCATGGTGTCGACCTGGTCGCTGCCGACATAGCGCTCGATGGAGCCGAAGCCGTCGCCGGCCGCCTCGCCGGTGTGCACGCCGGTGGCGAAGTTCAGGTTGACGGCGGTGTCGAACTTGGCGCTGTCGTGGCCGGCGCCGCCGTCCAGGTAGTCGGCGCCCGCGCCGCCGGCCAGCACGTCGTTGCCGCCCCCGCCCCAGAGCTGGTTGTTGCCGGCGCCCATGCGGATCTGGTCGTCGTAGGCCGTGCCGACGATGGACTCGATGCTGACCAGGGTGTCGTTCCAGGCATTGCCGCCGAGGATCTTGCCGATGGTGGTGTCGATCTGGATCTCGCTGGTCGAGCGCGAGTAGTCGACGGTGTCGAAGCCGTTGCCGCCGTCCACCACCTCGCCGCCGTCGCCGGCGATGAGGGTGTCGTTGCCGTTGCCGCCATAGAGCCCGCCGCCACCGCCGCCCTGGTCCAGCACGTCGTGGCCGTCGAAGCCTTCCAGCGTGTCGTTGCCGGCGCGGCCCTCGAGGCGGTTGTTGGCCTGGTTGCCCTTGATCCAGTCATCACCGGCGCCGCCGATGGCGTTCTCGATCAGGCTGCGCGTGTCGTTGTTGAACAGCAGCGCGTTGAAGACCTGGCCGCGGGCGAAGCTGCCGTCGGGGTTGTTGAGGTCGGCGGCCTGATAGTCGCTGTCGGCGTCGACATCGGTCCAGCTGCCGGGCGCCAGGTCGATGCGCATCTGGCGGTCGCTGCCGTAGCCGGAGAAGTCGTAGGTGTCGATGCCGCCGCCGTCCCAGATGGTGCGGAACAGCACATTGACCGGATTGCCGGCGTTGTCCATGGGCACGGCGAAGCCCTCGACGTCGGTGGTCATCCGGCCGTTGGCGGCGTCGAAGCGGTAGGTGTTGTCGCCGGCGTAGGTGCGGTAGCTCGGCCCGTACATATGCTGCAGGGCCTGGATGTCCCACATCATGTAGCTCTGCGGGTAGTGGCCGTCGGCCACGCCATAGCCGCCGCTGCCGGGATGGTTGACGTAGGCGCGGTAGGTCATGGTGCTGAACTCCAGCGAGTCGCGGTCGCTGCTCAGCACATTGGTGTTGCCGTTGTCGGCCTCGTGGCCGTGCTTCAGGCCGATGGCGTGGCCGATCTCGTGGAAGAAGGTCTGGTAGGCATAGGTGCCCAGGCGCGGCGTGTTGTAGTCCGTCGGGTTGAACCAGGCGTCGCCGTCCTGCGGCTCGGCGCCCGCCGTGTTGGTGTCGTCGGGATAGGCGGCATAGGCCGTCGTATTGCCGGGGGAGCGCGTCGACGACATCGCCAGCCTCACGTCGCCGTTCTCGGCCGGCGTCCACTCGGCCGTCGTGTAGTTCGTGATCAGGCTCACCTGATGGAAGGCGTCACGCGCCGCCTGCTGCTGCATGGCGTTCAGCGCCGAGAAGCCCACCGTCTCGTTGACGCTGATGGCCGGCGTGTTGGGGTTGTTGTCGTGGTCGAGATTCCAGGCATAGCTGCCATAGGACGCGCCCGTGGTCGGGAAGCCGAAGGTGATGCGGCCGTCGCCCCAGCGCACGCCGCTGAGCAGGGCGTCGATGTTCTGGGTGCCGGACATGGCAACGGTGGCGGTGGTCATGGGGAGCTCCTTCGATGACAGCGATGAGTGAGCCCAATGTGCAATCCGGCCGGCGCGGCCACATGCCGGTGCACCGACGGATTTCGGCGCCATGCGGGCGGCTGGAGCACCTAGGTCGTGGGGTATTAATGGCGGCAGGCCCGCTATCGCAGCGCGATGCGCTTGCCTCATCATTCGGCGATGGACCTGTTGGAGCGCCAGGACGCACTGCAAGCCGCGGTTGCAGTGCTGGAGCGCGCCAGTGCGGGGCGTGGCGGTGTCGTGCTGGTCAGCGGCGAGGCCGGCATCGGCAAATCGGCCCTGGTGGGCGAGCTGTCGCAGCAGGCCCAGCCGGCCTTTCGCGTGCTGCGCGGCCATTGCGAGGACCTCTACGCGCCGCGCGTGCTGGGGCCCCTGCACGACATGGCCGCCTCGCTGGGCGACGCGGCCCGCGCCGCCCTCGACGAGGCCGCCCCGGCCGCCGCGCGGTTCGCGCGTCTGCTGAGCGAGTTCGACACGCCGCTGCGGCCGGCGCTGATGGTCATCGAGGACCTGCACTGGGCCGACCAGGCGACGCTGGACTTCGTCAAGTTCATGGGCCGCCGCATCGGCGGGCTGCCGCTGGTGCTGCTGATGAGCCTGCGCGATGATGCGCTGGCAACGGACGGCGCCCTCGGCCAGGTGCTGGGCGAACTGCCGCCGGATTCGACGACGCGCCTGCCGCTGGCGCCGCTGTCCGCTGCCGGCGTGGCCGAGCTGGCGGCGCGTGCCGGCCGCCCGGCCCAGGGCCTGCATGCGGCCACGGCCGGCAACCCTTTCTATGTCACCGAACTCCTGGCCTCGGGCGTGGCCGAGCTCGACCGCGGCCTGCCCACCAGCGTGCGCCTGGCCGTGCTGGCGCGGCTGGCCCGCTTGCCGGCGGCCGAGCGGGAGTTGCTGGACCGCCTCAGCGTCGTGCCCGGCTGGCTGCCGCTGTGGCTGGCCCAGGCCCTGACGCCGCAGGCCGGCGCGGCCGCGCTGGACGCCTGCCTGAGCCGGGGCGTGCTCGTGCTGGGCGATGCCGGCCTGGCCTTCCGGCACGAGCTGGCGCGGCGCGCGGTGGCCGATGCGCTGCCGCCGCTGCGCCGGCGCGAGCTGCATGCGTGCGCGTTTGCAGCCCTGTCGGCGCCCCCCGCCGGCGTGGCGGTGGCCCTGCCGCCCCGCGTCCACCATGCCGCCGAGGCCGGCGATGCCGCCCAGGTGCTGGCGCTGGCGCCGCTGGCGGGCGCCGAGGCGGCGGCACAGGGCGCGCATCGGGAGGCGGCCCTGCTCTATGGCGTGGCGCTGCGCTTTGCCGGCCAGGCGCCAGCCGAGCAGCGCGCGCAGCTGAACGAGAGCTGGTCTTACGAGGCGGGCCTGGCCCTGCACATCGATGCCAGCGTCATCGCGGCGCGCCATCAGGCGATCGCGCTGTGGCGCGAGGCCGGGCGGGCCGACAAAGTGGGGCACAACCTGCGCTGGCTGTCACGCCTGCACTGGTATCGCGGCGACCAGGCCCTGGCCGAGCGTTTCGCTGACGAGGCCGTCACCGTGCTGCAGCCGCTGCCGCCGGGACCCGAGCTGGCCTGGGCGCTGAGCATGCGTTCGCAGCAGTTCATGCTGCAGGACAGGACCGACCTCGCCATCGACTGGGGGGAGCGGGCCATCGCGCTGGCCGAAAGCCTGGGCGAGAAGGAGATCCGTTGCCACGCGCTGAACAATGTCGGCACGGCCCTGCTGTTCGCCGACCGCCCGGGCGGCCGCGAGAAGCTCGGGCAGAGCCTGGCGCTGGCGCTGGAGGGCGGTTTTCACGAGCAGGCGGCGCGCGTCTACACCAACCTCAGCGAGCATGCCGTCGTGTTCAAGGACTTCGAGCACGCCGAGCGCCTGCTCGATGAAGGCATCGCCTTCGATCGCCGCCATGACCTCGATGCCTGGACCCACTATCTCGTCGGCTGGCTGGCGGAGCTGCATCTGGCCCGGGGCCGTTTCGAAGAGGCCGGGCGCATTGCCGGTGAGGTGCTGGCGCTGCCCCATCTGACGCTGGTCATGCGCCTGCCGGCCCAGACCGTGCTGGCCCGTGTGCAGATGCGGCGCGGTGCTTTGGAGGGCGAGCGCCTGCTGGCCGAGACGCTGGCCCTGGCCCAGTCCACCGGCGAGGCGCAGCGCATCGTCCCGCTGGCGCTGGCCCTGGCCGAGGGCGCCTGGCTGCGTTCCGACATCGAGGCCTGCCAGCGCGCGCTGCAGATCCTGCCGCCAACGGCCGGCGCCTGCGACAACCCCTGGGAGGCTGGCGAGATTGCCGCCTGGCATGCCCGCGCCGGCCTGCCCATGGCCAGGCCGCGGCAGGCGGCTTCGCCTTGGGTGGACGAGCTCGACGGCTGCTGGCGGCAGGCCGCCGATGCCTGGCGGGCCCTGGGGGCGTCCTATGAGGCGGCACTGGCCTTGCTGCAGGCAGCACCGGTGGCGGGGCAGGAGGACGTGGTGGCAGGGGCCTGGCGCGAGGCGTTGCAGATCCTCGAGGACCTGGGCGCGACGCCGGCACTGGCCTGTTGCCGGGCACTGGCGCGCCGCCATGGCATCGCGCTGCCGGCGGCGCGGCGCGGGCCCTATGGCGTGGCGCGCCAGCATCCGCACCAGCTGACCGCGCGCGAGCAGCAGGTGCTGGCCCTGTTGGTCGACGGCCGGCGCAATGCCGAGATCGCCGCCCAGCTCGGTGTCACGCCGCGTACCGCCGAGCGGCATGTGTCCGAGGTCATCACCAAGCTCGGCGCCAGCGATCGCCATGAGGCCGTTGCCATCGCTCGGCGGCATTGAGGGGCGCCGTGAAACACGGCAGAAAGGAAAAACGGGTCACGCCTTGCGGCGTGACCCGTTGATTTCTCTTCTTGTTTTTGGTCGGGACGGCGGGATTCGAACTCGCGACCCCTTGCACCCCATGCAAGTGCGCTACCAGGCTGCGCTACGCCCCGACTGAGCCAAGCAGTATAGCCGAGAAATCGGGGCCTTCGGGCAATTTCAACCAAGAAGGCTGGCTCTGATCGCCAGCAGTTCGGCACGGACCTGTTCCAGCGAGGTGATGCTGGTCGCCGCCAGCACCGGCAGGCTGAGCGATGCCTCGGCCGCCTTCAAGGGCTGTGCATGCGATGCAGCATGGCGCACGGCCGGTGCATGGACCAGTTCGGCCGGAACCTCGAGGTCGTCGCCGTCCAGTTCATCGTCCAGAACATCGAGGGCCTGGGCGGCCTCGGCCTCGTCGCGGAAGTTCTGCGCGGCGCCGGGCGGCAGGCCTTCGCTGAGCTGGTTGCGCGCGCCGCTGATGGTGAAGCCCTGGTCATAGAGCAGGTCGCGGATGCGGCGGATCAGCAGCACTTCGTGGTGCTGGTAATAGCGCCGGTTGCCGCGCCGCTTCATGGGCTTGAGCTGCGTGAACTCCTGCTCCCAATAGCGCAGCACATACGGCTTCACGCCGCACAGTTCGCTGACCTCACCGATGGTGAAGTAGCGTTTGGCGGGGATGGAAGGCAGCGCTTTGTCCATTGAAATCAAGGGCTTCGGAGCGAAAGCTGAGGCAGAGCGTCAGACTCTACTCGAAGTCTTCGCCGCTGGGCGCCTCGCCTTGCACCAACCCCTTGAGCTTGTGGGAGGCGTGAAAAGTCACGACGTTGCGCGCCTTGATCGGGATGGATTCGCCGGTACGCGGGTTGCGGCCCGGGCGCGGCGCCTTGCGGCGGATGTTGAAGTTCCCGAAGCCGGAGAGCTTCACGTCCTGGCCCTTGACGAGGCTGTCGTGCAGGATGTCGAAGAAGGCCTCGACCATGTCCTTGGACTCGCGCTTGTTCAGGCCCAGCTTGTCGAATAGCAGCTCGGCGAGCTCGGCCTTGGTCAGCGTGGGCGTCTCCAGGCTGCCGATGACGACCGCAGCGGCTTCGGATTTCTTGGCGTCGTTCGCGTCCATTCGTCGTGTTCCTGTTCCTGGGGTCAGCCGCGCAGGCGGGCGCCGAGTTGGCTGGCGGTGGCCGCCACGATGGCAGCCACGGCGGCGTCGATGCGTTCGTCGGTCAGCGTGGCTTCGTCGTCGAGCAGCTCCAGGCGCACGGCGAGGGAGCGTTCGTCGGCCTGCAGGTCGGTCGTCGAACCGGCCGCGGGCTTGAAGACGTCGAAGAGCCTGGCCGAGCGCAGCAGGGCGCCGCCGGCCGTCGTGATGGCGGCCATCAGCGCGTCGTGAGGCGTGCTGTCCTTGACCACCAGGGCCAGGTCGCGCTGCACGGCCTGCTGGCGCGGCAGGGCCTGGCCTTGCGGCAGGGTGCGCAGCAGCGCGGCATCGAGGTCCAGCTCGAAGACGACGGGCGCGCTGCCCGCGATCTCGTAGCCCTGGCGCCAGCGCGGGTGCAGTTCGCCAATCCACCCAATTTCAGCACCGATGACGGCGCCGTTCAGCTTCACGCGGGCGCTGCGGCCCGGGTGCAGGGCGGGGTGCTCTGCCGCTTCAAACGTCAGCGTCTGTGGTGCGAACAGGGCTTCAAGGTCGCCCTTGACGTCGAAGAAATCGACGGCGCGGTCGCGCTGGCTCCATTGCTGCTGGTCGGCCGGGCCCCAGGCCAGGCCACCGAGGCGCAGCGGCTGCTCGATACCGGCCACGCTCAGCGGGCCGTTGGCCACGGAGGCGTCGCGCTTGAACACGCGGCCCAGCTCGAACACGCGCACACGCGTCGCACGGCGGGCCTGGTTGTGGCGCAGCACCTGGACGAGGCTGCCGATCAGGCTGGTGCGCATCACCGACAGCGGCGCGGCGATGGGGTTGAGCAGCTTGATCGGGTCGGTGACGCCGGCCAGCTCGCGCTCCCAGCGTTCCTCGACGAAGCTGAAGTTGATGGTTTCGAAGTAGTCGCGCGCGGCCACCGAGCGGCGCAGCGCGTGCGTGGCCTGGCGCGATTCCGAGCGCGTGCGGCCGACGATGGGGGCCAGCGGCGCGGTGGAGGGCAGCGTCGGATAGCCCAGCACGCGGATGACTTCCTCGATGAGGTCTTCCTCGATCTGGATGTCGAAGCGCCAGCTTGGCGGCGTCACCGTGATGCTGCCGTCAGTCGAAGTGAAGGGCAGGCCCAGGCGCGTGAACACGCCTTCGCACTGCGCCTGCGTGAGCGGCATGCCGATGACCTTGGCGGCGCGGGCGACGCGCAGCGTCACGGGCTTGGCTGTCGGCACATTGGGCGACTGGTCGTCCATCGGGCCGACCTTGGTGTCGGGCGTGCCGCAGATGTCGATGATGAGCTGGGTGATGCGCTCGATGTGCTCGACGGTCAGCGACGGGTCCACACCGCGCTCGAAGCGGTGGCCGGCATCGGTCGAGAAGTTGTAGCGGCGCCCGCGCCCCATGACGGCCTCGGGCCACCAGAAGGCGGCTTCGACATAGACATTGCGCGTGTCGTCGGACACGGCGGTGTGGTCGCCGCCCATGATGCCGGCGAGGGACTCGACCTCGCGCGCATCGCTGATGACGCCGACCTTCTCGTCGACGGTGATGGTGTTGCCGTTCAGCAGCTTGAGCTGTTCGCCCGCCTTGCCCCAGCGCACCACCAGCTCGCCGCTGATCTTGTCGAGGTCGAAGATGTGCGACGGGCGGCCGTACTCGAACATCACGTAGTTCGAGATGTCGACCAGGGCCGTCACCGAGCGCTGGCCGCAGCGCTCCAGGCGCTGGACCATCCAGGCCGGCGTCTGTGCCTTGGTGTCGATGCCCTTGACGACGCGGCCGGAGAAACGGCCGCAGAGGTCGGAGGCTTCCACGCGCACGGGCAGCTTGTCGTCCAGCGTCGGCTTGACGGCCGGGAACTCGGGCTTGAGCAGGGGCGCGCCGGTCAGCGCGGCGACTTCGCGGGCGACGCTGTAGACGCTCAGGCAATGGCCCAGATTGGGCGTGAGCTTCAGCGTGAACAGCGTGTCGTCCAGGGCCAGGTGCTTGCGGATGTCTTCGCCGATGACGGCGTCGGCTGCCAGCTCCAGCAGGCCGCCATGGTCTTCGCTCAATTTCAGCTCGCGGGCCGAGCACAGCATGCCGAAGCTCTCGACGCCGCGCAGCTTGCCGACGCCGATCTTGAAGGCCTTGCCGTCTTCGCCCGGGGGCAGTTCGGCGCCGACGGTGGCCAGCGGCACCTTGATGCCGACGCGGGCGTTGGGTGCGCCGCAGACGATCTGCAGAGACTCGCCACCGGCGTTGACCTTGCAGACGCGCAGCTTGTCGGCGTTGGGGTGTTGCTCGGCTTCGAGGATTTCGGCGACGACGATGCCGTGGAAGGGCGGGGCGACGGGGCGCAGCTCTTCGACCTCCATGCCGGACATGGTCAGCAGTTCGGCCAGTTTTTCAGTGGACAGCGGCGGATTGCAGAACTCGCGCAGCCAGGACTCGGGGAATTGCATAACGTTCTAGTTACTTGAACTGCGAGAGGAAGCGGAGGTCGCCGTCGAAGAAGGCGCGCAGGTCGTTGACGCCATAGCGCAGCATGGCCAGCCGGTCGATGCCCGAGCCGAAGGCGAAGCCGATGTAGCGCTCGGGGTCCAGGCCCATGTTGCGGATGACCTGCGGGTGCACCTGGCCGGAGCCGGAGACCTCCAGCCAGCGGCCCTTCAGCGGGCCGCTCTCGAACATGATGTCGATCTCGGCGCTGGGCTCCGTGAACGGGAAGTAGCTGGGCCGGAAGCGCAGCTGCAGCTGGTCGGTCTCGAAGAAGGCCGTGATGAAGTTCAGGTAGACCGCCTTCAGGTCCTTGAACGAGATGTTCTCGCCCACCCACAGGCCTTCGACCTGGTGGAACATGGGCGAGTGGGTCGCGTCGCTGTCCACGCGGTAGGTGCGGCCCGGCGCGATGACGCGGATCTCGGGCATCGTCTCTTGCCCCGCATAGCGCTTGGCATGGGCCTGCGCATAGCGGATCTGCATCGGGCTGGTGTGCGGGCGCAGGTTCAGCCACGAACCGTTCTCGTCCTTCATGTCGACGTAGAACGTGTCCTGCATCGAGCGGGCGGGATGGTTCTCGGGGTTGTTCAGCGCCGAGAAGCTGTACCAGTCGGTCTCGATCTCGGGGCCGTCGGCCACGTCGAAGCCCATGGAGGCGAAGATGGCCTCGATGCGCTCCATGGCGCGGGTGATGGGGTGCAGGCCGCCAGTGCCGCGGCTGCGGCCGGGCAGGGTCACGTCCAGCGCTTCGGCCTTGAGCTGCTTCTCGAGCTCGGCGGCGGCCAGCGCGTCGCGGCGGGCGGTCAGGGCGGCCTCGATGGCCACTTTGGTCTGGTTGATCTCGGCGCCGCGGGTCTTCTTTTCCTCGATGCTGAGGGCGCCCAGGCCCTTCATCAGTTCGGTCACGCGGCCGGACTTGCCGAGGAAGCGCGCCTTGGCGTTTTCCAGCTCGGCGGGTGTCGGGGCGGCGGCGAAGTCGGCTTGGGCCGCTTGCAGCAAAGCGTCGAGATCAGACATTCGGAATCAATAAATAAAAAGGGGCCGGTCACTGGGTGACCGGCCCCTCAAAAGTTTGCGGGCTCCGGCCGGGCCGGAGCAATTCGCAATCAGGCGAGCGCGGCCTTCACCTTGGCGAAGATGCTGGCAAAACCAGCCGGGTCGTTCACGGCCAGATCGGCGAGGACCTTGCGGTCGATCTCGATCTGGGCCTTCTTCAGACCCGCCACGAACTTGCTGTAGGACAGACCCAGACCACGCGATGCAGCGTTGATACGGGCAATCCAGAGCTGACGGAAGACGCGCTTCTTGGTGCGGCGGTCACGGTAGGCGTATTGGCCCGCCTTCATCACCGCCTGCTTGGCGATGCGGAAGACGTTCTTACGACGACCGCGGAAGCCCTTGGCCAGGGCCAGGACCTTCTTGTGACGGGCGCGAGCGGTAACACCACGTTTGACGCGAGGCATGTGTTTCTCCTTGAGTCGTTAGTGGATTACAGACCAGCAAAGGGCAGCATCTGAGCGATGTGACCCATGTTGGTTTCGTGCACGTTCACAGCGCCGCGCAGCTGACGCTTGTTCTTCGTGGTCTTCTTGGTCAGGATGTGGCGCTTGAACGCCTGACCGCGCTTGACGGTGCCACCCGGACGAACGCGAAAACGCTTTTTCGCGCTGCTCTTGGTCTTCATCTTGGGCATGTGAATGCTCCTTTTAAGTATGTCCCTGGGGCGGTGCCGGAGAGTCCGACACACTTGTTGGCCTCAGGAGACTTGTGAACCGGCCAGCGACCAAACCGACCGGTTGAACTCTTCAATCAGAGGGGACAGAGCGCTTCGCGGTCTATCCCCTGGTCAAATCAACGCTTTTTGGGCGCCAGGACCATGATCATCTGCCGACCTTCGAGCTTCGGCATGTTCTCGACGATCGCCACGTCGGCCAGTTCGTCGCGGATCCGCTCCAGCAGGCGCATGCCGATGTCCTGGTGGGTGATTTCACGGCCCCGGTAGCGCAGCGTGACCTTGCCCTTGTCACCGTCTTCGGCAATGAAGCGGCGCAGATTGCGCATCTTGATCTGGTAGTCGCCTTCGTCCGTGCCCGGACGGAACTTGACTTCCTTGATTTCGATGATCTTCTGCTTGGACTTGGCTTCGGCGGCGCGCTTCTGCTCCTGGTACTTGAACTTGCCGTAGTCCATCAGCCGGCAGACCGGCGGATTGGCGGTGGCAGAGATCTCGACCAGGTCCACATCCATGTCGCCCGCCATACGCAGGGCTTCCTGGATGCTGACGACGCCGATGGGTTCATTCTCGGGGCCGTTCAGGCGGACTTCGGGAGCCATGATTTCGCGGTTCAACCGGTGCTTGCGCTCCGGAATCGCACGACGGTCAGCAAACGTAGCGATGGTGTGGACCTTTCAACAGGCCCCAAGGCGAGGGGCCCAAACAAAACAAATAGCGCCCGATAGGCTCTTTAGACCTTGTTGGTGATGTCTGCGGAGATCCGAGAGAGGAAGTCCTGCAGGGGCATCACGCCGAGGTCCTGGTTGCCACGGGCGCGTACCGCAACGCTGCCATTCGCCTTTTCCTTGTCGCCTACGACGAGGATGTACGGCAGCTTTTGCATGGAATGCTGGCGGATTTTATAGGTGATCTTCTCATTGCGCAAATCCGCCGAGGCCCTAAGCCCTTGTTTTTGCAGCGATTTCACAATTTCAGACACGTAATCGGCCTGGGAATCCGTGATGTTGGCCACCACGACCTGCGTCGGGGCCAGCCAGACGGGCAGGGCGCCGGCGTGCTGCTCGATCAGGATGCCGATGAATCGCTCCAGGCTGCCGACGATGGCGCGGTGCAGCATGACTGGGTTCTTATGCAGGCCGTCCTCGTCGACGAACTCGGCGCCCAGGCGGCCGGGCATGGAGAAGTCGACCTGCATCGTGCCGCACTGCCACTGGCGGCCCAGGGCGTCCTTCAGCGTGTATTCGATCTTGGGACCGTAGAAGGCGCCGTCGCCCGGGGCGATGATGAATTCGACGCCGGAGGCGCGCAGCGACTCCATCAGCGCGTGCTCGGCCTTGTCCCAGACCTCGTCGGAGCCGATGCGGGCGTCGGGGCGCGTCGCGACCTTGTAGATGATGTCCGTGAAGCCGAAGTCCTTGTAGACCTTCTGCAGCAGGGCCGTGTAGGCGACGCACTCGGGCAGGATCTGGTCTTCCGTGCAGAAGATGTGGCCGTCGTCCTGCGTGAAGCCGCGCACGCGCATGATGCCGTGCAGACCGCCCGTGGGCTCGTTGCGGTGGCATTGGCCGAACTCGCCGAAGCGCAGCGGCAGGTCGCGGTAGCTCTTGACGCCGTGCTTGAAGATCAGGATGTGTCCAGGGCAGTTCATCGGCTTGAGCGCGTAGTCGCGCTTTTCCGATTCCGTCGTGAACATGTTGTCCTTGTACTTCTCCCAGTGGCCGGAAGCTTCCCACAGTGTCTTGTCCAGCAGCTGCGGGCCCTTGACCTCCTGGTAGCCGTTGTCGCGGTAAACGCGGCGCATGTACTGCTCCACCTCCTGCCACACCGTCCAGCCCTTGGGGTGCCAGAAGACGACGCCGGGGGCGTGCTCGTCGATGTGGAAGAGGTCCAGTTCCTTGCCGAGCTTGCGGTGGTCGCGCTTCTCGGCCTCCTCCAGCATCGTCAGGTACTTCTGCAGGTCGTCCTTCGTGGCCCAGGCCGTGCCGTAGACGCGTTGCAGCATCTCGTTGCGGTGGTCGCCGCGCCAGTAGGCACCGGCCACCTTCATCAGCTTGAAGTGCTTGAGCTTGCCCGTGGACGGCACGTGGGGGCCGCGGCAGAGGTCTTCGAACTTGCCCTCGGCGTAGAGCGACACGTCCTGGTCGGCCGGGATACTGCCGATGATCTCGGCCTTGTAGGCCTCGCCCATGGCCTTGAAATGCTCGACGGCCGCGTCGCGCGGCAGCACGCGGCGCACGACCTTCTCGTCCTTCCTGGCCAGCTCCGTCATCTTGGCTTCGATGGCGGCCAGGTCTTCGGGCGTGAAGGGGCGCTTGTAGGAGAAGTCGTAATAGAAGCCGTTCTCGATGACCGGGCCGATGGTGACCTGGGCGTCGGGGTAGAGCTCCTTGACGGCATAGGCCAGCAGGTGGGCCGTCGAGTGGCGGATCATGTCCAGGCCGTCTTCGTCCTTGTCCGTCACGATGGCGAGCTGGACGTCGTGGTCGATGACGTGGGACAGGTCGACGACCTTGCCGTCGACCTTGCCGCCGAGGGCGGCCTTGGCCAGGCCGGCGCCGATGCTGGCGGCGACGTCGCCGACCGTCAGCGCGGCGGGGAATTCACGGCGCGAGCCGTCGGGGAGTTGAATCGAAATCATGGGTGCTCCATAGGGGGCAGAAAACAAAAAGCGCGGCCACTTGCCGCGCTTGATGTGTGCCCAAAAGGCAGGCGAGACGTGCCGCGGCCGACTAGTTACCGGTGGTGCCGGTGAAGGTGGTCGTAGTTCGCGGTGTCATAACCAGGGTGCCTTTCTCGCTCTTTTGAGGGGAGGGAGCCGCGATTCTAAAGGCTCAGCGCCTGAACGGTGTCTCGCTGCGTCAACGCCGCGAATTCGTCGGCCAGGCGCTGGCTTTCCTTCACGGCGATGCGCCAGCAGCGGCGGCGCTCGTCGGCATCCAGGGCCATGAAGTCATTGCGGTCGGGCAGCTTGGCGCCGGGCAACCGGGCGATGAACTCGGGCGAAGGGCAGAGCAGCACGACGTTGTCGAGGAAGCTGGTGCTGCGGTGGCGGTGCTTGAGGGCCTTGTCCAGCCAGCCGGGAACGACCTGGCGCTGGAAGTGCGGATAGAGCACCAGCGGCGCGCCTGAATGCTGCAGCGCGCGGTAGTCCAGGTGCAGGTGGTAGTCTGTGATGCCGCCGTCCCAGTAGGCGCCGCGCGGCGCGCCGGGCAGGTCGTGCTGGGCTTGCAGCCAGAAGGGGATGGAGCAGCTGGCCAGCAGGGCGCCGCGCAGGTTGGCGCGCGACAGATGCACTTCGCGGCTGGTGAAGTCGTTCAGCTTCAGCGGCAGGCGGTCGCGCGGGTCGGAGAAGACGACGCGTTCCAGGAAGCGCCCGAGCAGCGGCCGCGACACGGCATTCGCCGCGAAGGCGCCGAGATAGCCCAGCGGCGTCCTCAGCTTGCCCTCGCGCGCCAGCAGCCTGGCGCGGCCACGTGACGTGACAACGTGCAGGCGCAGCCGTGGATGGGCCAGCACTTCCGATTCGCGGCCCTGGAAGATCTCGCCCAGGATCTCGCCGAAGCGCTTGCTGACGCCCTCGGGCCGCGGGCGCTTCTCGCCCGGCAGCACGTCGTACTCCTGGGTGACATAGGCCTCGGCCATGGTGTCGAAGGCGGGGCCGACATCGCGATGGGCCAGCGCGGCCGTGGCCATGCGCCAGGCGCCGATGCTGGCGCCGACGAGGTGGACGGTCTGGCGGCTCTGCGGCAGCCAGTCGCCGAAGACGTAGCGGTCCAGGCCGTTGAGGATGAGCCCTTTGGGGCCACCGGCGGCGGCCGGCATCAGGCCGACGTCCTCGGCACGCAGGCCGCGCTCGGCCAGGCGCGCGCGGGCGGCCGGGCCGGCAAAGATTTGGAGGGCAGGAGAGGAACTCATTGCCCGACAAGATAGCCGAGACCGGCCGTGCCGGCTGACACGACCGGGACGGCGGGCAAGTTCAGAACTTGTGTTCCCAATTCAGCGCATACCACGCCACGGGCTTGCGCTCGTTGAGCACGAAGTCCTGCAGATTGGTGTAGGTCACGCGCGTGCCCTGCTTGGGCTGGAACAGGCCGTTGACGCTGAGGCGCACGCTGTCCTGCTTGCTGACCTGCATGGCCGCGAAAGCGTCCAGCGAGCGCGAGGGCATGCTTTCCTGGGCCTGCAGCGCGCTCTGCTGCACATTGAACTTGGGCGCGATCTGGGCGCTGAAGCCCATGTTGATGGGCAGGCTCTTCATGCGGTAGTCGGCGCCGAAGTTGAACTGCCAGGGCTGCTGGCCTTCCAGGCGGTTGTCGGGGCCGGGAATGTCGCTGACCTTGGAGCGGTAGAGGTTCAGCGAGGCGCGCAGGGACAGCGCCGTCGTCGGCTCGAACAGGCTGGGGAAGAGCTCGCCGGCGCGGCCCTTGATCTCCAGCTCCAGGCCCTGCGTCGTCGCCTTGCTGAGGTTGATCTGGGTGATGACCCAGCGCTGGGTCGGCGCCCAGGCCACCGTCTGCAGGCGCGGCTGGTCGGTGCGGATCAGGTTGGTGATGCGGCGGTGGAAGACACCCACCGACACCATGCCGCCGGCCGGCAGATAGCTTTCATAGGCCACGTCCAGGCCGGTCGCCAGTTCAGGCTTCAGGCTCGGGTTGCCGGTGCGGTCGGGCGTGGTGCGGGTGTTGCCCACGGCCAGCGGCTCGGTCGTGTTGATGGAGGGGCGGTTGATGAGCTGCTGCACATCGGGCGCCTTGTAGCTGCGCGTCAGGCTGGCGCGCACCAGGTCGCGGCCCTTGGGGTCGGGCTTGAAGTTCAGGTGCAGCAGCGGCGTCGTGACCTTGCTGGTGCTCTGGAAGTCGCTGCTGCCGACGCTGCCGCTGCCTTCGCTCTCGGTCTTGATCTGCTCGTGGCGCACGCCGAAATAGGCCGACCACTGCTTGTTGATCTCCCACTCGTCCTGGCCGTAGATGGCCGTGCGCGTCAGCGTGGCGTTGAAGGGCTGGCCTTCGATGCCGGGCAGCAGCTCGACACCGTTCTCCACCGTGCGGCGGTTCTCGTCGCGCACGCGGCGCTCGATCTCGGAGCCCACGGTGACGGTATGGGCCTCGCCGGCGTACTGGCTGTACTTGCCGGCCAGCGTCGTCTGACGGTTGCGGTTCTTGCCGGTCGTGTTGCGCACGATGGGCGTGGCGCCGTTGCGGCCGTCGAAGTTGAAGTCGAAATCCGCGCCGCCCGAGCCGGTGCCTGCGCGCAGCTCGATGCGGCGGTCCTCGGTGAAGCGGTTGTTGTATTGCAGGTTGAGGCGGTTGGCCGAGAAGGTGCCCTTGTTGCGCGTCGTCTCGTTGATGGTGCGCGGCGTGTAGAGCGGATCGTTGTCCGGCAGCCTGGTGACGGTGTTGGCGCCCTCGTTGCGGAACTGGTTGTTGACGAAGAAGCCCTGCAGGGTCAGCGTCTCGTCATCGCCCAGCTTCCAGTTCAGGCGCGGCGACAGATTGAAGCCGCGGCCATGGGCGCGATCCCAGCCCTCGTTGCTGACGTGCTGGCGCAACTGCAGCGGCGGCGCCGGCGTGGCATTGGTCAGGCGCTCGCCGTTCAGCTCGTTCCTGAAGTTCCACTGGTAGACCGAGACGGGGATGACGAAGCCCATGCCGCCGAGAGCCCGGTCGCCATAGGTGAAGCCGGCGTTGATGACGGGCTTCTCGCTGGCATAGGCCACGCCCAGGCGCAGGTCCTTCTGCACGACGCGGGGGGCGTCCTTCAGGATGATGTTCAGCGTGCCGGCGATGGCCTGGGCGCTCTGGTCGGCCGTCGGGGCCTTGGTGACCTCCAGGCGCTCGACCTGGGCCGGATTGAGGTTGTCCAGGCTGAAGCCCGGGGGCGCCGGCTCGCCGTTGACGAGGATCTGGGTGTAGGCGCCGCCCAGGCCGCGCATGCGCAGCTGGCCGCCGGAGACGTTGATGCCCGGCAGGCGCTTGAGCACGTCCGACAGCTGGGTGTCGCCGTACTTGTCCAGCTCCTCGCGGCCATACAGCTGCTTGGCCACGGGTTCGCGGCGGCGCATGTCGGTGTCCGTGTTCTGGCGCGAGACGGACACCCGCTCGAGCTGGTTGCCCTGGGGCGTGGGCGAATTGTTCGAGGCGCGGTCGACCTCCTGCTGGGCGAGGGCCAGTGCAGGGCTGAGCAGAAGCAGCGAGGCGAGGGCGTGGGTTTTCAAGGAGAACTCCGAGGGGA
Organism: Roseateles sp. GW821-FHT09H10; assembly: GCF_059415865.1. NCBI lineage: Bacteria > Pseudomonadati > Pseudomonadota > Betaproteobacteria > Burkholderiales > Sphaerotilaceae > Roseateles > Roseateles sp. GW821-FHT09H10. The sequence continues at coordinate 332,622 of NZ_JBWKOB010000003.1, forward strand.
AGACAGCGGCGCGCACCATATCGGCGGCGCCTGGGGAATGCACCCGTGTTGCGACCAGTTGCAATTTCCGGGGCACCAATCGACGCCGGCCGGTGCGGGCCGCGATGTTGGCAGCCCGATGTGTCGATGACGAAGGTCAGCCCGGGTCAGCGCTTGAGCTTGGCGAAAGCCGCGGCCATGGCATTGCCACCGCTGGGCTGGGCATCGCGCGAAGCGCCGCCCTGGCGCTCGTTGCGGGCCGCCGGGCGGAAGGCGTTGTCCGGCTTCGGGCCGCCTTTGCCTCCGTGTGAGGCCTGGGCATCCAGCTTCATCGTCAGGGAAATGCGCTGGCGGGCCAGGTCGACCTCCAGCACCTTGACCTTGACGATGTCGCCCGTCTTGACCACCTCGCGGGCGTCGTTGACGAACTTGTTGCTCAGCTGGCTGACGTGGATCAGCCCATCCTGGTGCACGCCGAGGTCGACAAAGGCGCCGAACTGGGCGACGTTGCTCACCGTGCCTTCCAGCAGCATGCCGGGCTGCAGGTCCTTGACGTCCTCGACGCCGTCGTTGAAGCGGGCCACCTTGAAGTCCGGGCGCGGGTCGCGGCCGGGCTTCTCCAGTTCTGCCAGCACGTCCTTGACGGTGATGAGGCCGAACTTCTCATCGGCGAGCAGTTCAGGCTTCAGCGTGCGCAGCACTTCGCTGCGGCCGACGATCTCGTCGGCGGTGCGCTTGAGCTGGGCCAGGGCCTTCTCCACCAGCGGATAGGTCTCGGGGTGGACGCCGCTGAAATCCAGCGGGTTGTCGCCACCGCGGATGCGCAGGAAGCCGGCCGACTGCTCGAAGGTCTTGGGGCCCAGGCCGCTCACGTCCAGCAGCTGCTGGCGGTTCTTGAAGGCGCCGTTGGCATCGCGCCAGCGCACGATGCTGCTGGCGACCGAGGCCGACAGGCCCGACACGCGGGCCAGCAGGGCCTGGGAGGCGGTGTTCAGGTCCACGCCCACCTTGTTCACGCAGTCCTCGACGACGGCATCCAGCGCGCGGGCCATCTCGCTCTGGTTGACGTCGTGCTGGTACTGGCCGACGCCGATGCTCTTGGGATCGATCTTGACCAGCTCGGCCAGCGGGTCCTGCAGGCGGCGGGCGATGGACACGGCGCCGCGCAGGCTGACGTCGAGGTCGGGCAGCTCCTTGGAGGCGAACTCCGAGGCTGAGTACACCGAGGCGCCGGCCTCGCTGACGACGACGCGCTCGATCTTCACGTTGGCGTCCAGGGCCTGCAGCTTCTTGATGAGCTCGCCGGCCAGCTTGTCGGTCTCGCGGCTGGCGGTGCCGTTGCCGATGGCGATCAGGTTGACGCCATGCGTGGCGCAGAGCTTGGCCAGCGTGTGCAGCGAGCCGTCCCAGTCGCGCTTAGGCTCGTGGGGGTAGACGGTGGACGTATCCAGCACGCGGCCGGTGTCGGACACCACGGCCACCTTCACGCCGGTGCGGATGCCCGGGTCCAGCCCCATGACGACGCGCTTGCCGGCGGGCGCGGCCAGCAGCAGGTCGCGCAGGTTCTCGGCAAAGACCTTGATGGCGGTGGCTTCGGCAGACTCCCGAAGACGCGCAAACAGATCGCGCTCCAGGCTCAGCGACAGCTTGACCTTCCAGGTCCAGGCCACCGTCTTGCGGATCAGTTCGTCGGCCGGGCGGTTGGCATGGCGCCAGCCCAGGTGGGAGGCGATGCGGCCCTCGGCGAGGCCGGGCTTGCCGGCCACGGGTTCCTCGTCCAGCACCAGCTTGGCGTCCAGCAGCTCCTGGGTGCGGCCGCGAAAGACGGCCAGGGCGCGGTGCGAGGGCACGGTCTTGATGGACTCGGCGTAGTCGAAGTAGTCGCGGAACTTGGCGTTGTCTGGCGTGTCGGGGCTCTTGCCGTCCATCAGCTTGGACTGGAACAGGGCTTCTTCCCACAGCCACTCGCGCAGCTTGCCCACCAGCACGGCGTCCTCGGCCCAGCGCTCGGACAGCAGGTCGCGCACGCCGTCGAGCACGGCGAAGGCATCGGCAAAGCCGCCCTCGGCATTGATGAACTTCGCCGCCTCGTCCATGGGTACCAGGGCCGGGTTGGCGAAGAGCTGATCGGCCAGCGGCTCCAGGCCGGCTTCGCGGGCGATCAGGCCCTTGGTGCGGCGCTTGACCTTGTAGGGCAGGTAGAGGTCTTCCAGCTCCTGCTTGGTCGGCGCGGCGTGGATGGCGGCTGCCAATTCGGGCGTCAGCTTGCCCTGCTCGGCAATGCTCTTGAGCACCGCCTCGCGGCGCTCGGCCAGTTCGCGCAGATAGGCCAGGCGGGCGTCCAGCTCGCGCAGCTGGATGTCGTCGAGGCCGTCGGTGGCCTCCTTGCGGTAGCGGGCGATGAAGGGCACGGTGGCCCCGCCATCCAGCAGCTCGACGGCGGCCAGCACCTGGGCGGGCCTGACCTTCAGTTCGGCGGCAATCTGGGAAACGATCAGCTTGTTGTCCAACACGGGCTCTGGGAATACGGCGAAAAGCCCTCGATTTTGCCAGGGCTCAGCGACCGGTCGGGCCCTGGCGCCAGCGCTCCTGGATGGAGCGTGCCAAGCCGTTGGCCTGGATGATCTTCATGCCCTCGTCGAAGGCCGCCAGTGCCTGGCGGCCCTCGGGATGGTGACGCGAGAAGGTCGTGTAGATGCCGAAATAGCTCAGCGCGCCGACGACCTTGAGCCCGCCGGCCAGTTCGGGGTGCTGTTGCAGCATCAGCCGCGTGTTGGCGTCAGGCGCCAGCGTGTAGCGGGCGCGGCCGCGCAGCAGCAGCTGGAAGTTGGCCTCGTCGCGGCTGGTGGTGACGCGCTGGATGCGCGGATTGGCGTCGAACTCGCTGCCGTATTCATAGCCGCGCGTCACGGCGACCTGCTGGCCCTCGAGGTCGCGCACATGCAGGGGCCGGCCGCTGTGCGGGTCATCGGCGCGGGCATAGATCAGGAAGCGCTCGTTGAACATGGGCCGCGCCGGCCACAGGTAGTCGGCCTCGATCAGGGCGGTGCGCGTGGTGTTGAAGCAGGCCACCAGGGCGCCGCTGCGCGTCTGCGCCATGCAGCGGGCATAGGGCAGCAGGTCGAACTCGGCCACGATGCCCACGGCCGCGTAGGCCGCCATGACCAGGTCCACCGTCATGCCCTGGGCACGGCCGCCGCGTTCGCCGGAGTAGGGATACCAGTCGTTCTCGGCGCCGATGACGACGCGCGTCAGCCGGGCGGGGCCCTGGGCCGACGCGGCTTGGCACAGCAGGCTGAGGCCGGGGAGAAGCAACAGGTCGCGCCGGCGCATGGCGGGTCTCGGGAGGTGCGGGGACAGGCAGGAATTTCAGTCTAGGGGCGGGCGCGCGGCCGCCCCTGGCAAGGTTGCCGGGTTTCGTGATTTCTGCGGGTTACCGAGGGTTTGCCAGGGCGGGGGCCTCAATACAGTCCGCCGCGCAGTACCGACAGATCACACATGACAGGAGACAAGGATGCGGAAGATTTTTTCTCGCCGGTTTCTGATGGTTCTCGGTATCGCCTTCGCGGCCGGGACTGCGTTGGCGACCAACTATTCGCTGTGGATCAATGGCCGCACCGGCGGCGGCGTGGCGGGCAACTACGCCGACTTCACCTACTGGGGCCCGGCCGGCACGGCCGCCGGCGTCAACAAGAAGGCGGTCAACTGGGACGGCTACAGCCATGTCTCGGACAAGAACTACCTGGTGCGCAACGCGCTGGACTGCTACTGCACCGGCACCAACTGGTGCTACATCGCCGTGCACAGTGCCGGCAATCTGCAGATCGGCTACACGCTGGCCATGTATGGCGGCAGCTCGCGCTACAAGAAGAACGCGACGCCCGGCGGCGACGGCTCCTGCGCCAACAGCGACGGCACGACCCAGACCGGCTGGAACATCAAATGGGTGGACGTGGCCGCCGGCGCGGCGGGCGGCAGCGAACTGGCCAACGCAGGGGACTGGGCGCTCTCCGAGCCGCTGGTGGCCGACCTGAAGACGGCCACGGCCCGTGCCATGTACGACCACAACAACACGCGCGGCAAGATCTTCTACCTGTGGGCCGGCGCCAAGGGCACGCTGTATTCCGGTGTGCTGCCGGGCCAGGACGACGAGGCCATTGCCTACCACTCGTCGGGCGGCATCTCAGGCAGCGGTGGCGGCAGCTATTGCAACCCCAGCGACTGGCTCTGCAACGACCTGACCCTGGGCACGGCGGCGGCCGAGGGCGGCAAGGCCAAGTGGACCAACCACACGGTCGTCTTCCGTGACGACGCCGAGGCCTACAACCACTACACCAATGGCAACTGGCAGGGCACGGTGGGGCTGGCGCGCTCCGACATGGTCACCTACGCCAAGTGAAGCGCGGGTTCTGGCTGGCCGGCGCCGCGCTGGCCGGCCTGATCGCCTGGTGGGCCTGGCCGCGTGCCGCGGCCCTGCCCGAGGTCCAGGCCGCGGTGCCGGCGCGCAGCCATCTGGCGCTGCCTGCTGCGGCGCCGGGCGCTGCCTCGCGTCCGCAGGGTTCGCCCTTCACCGAGGCGGCCCTGCGCGAGCGTTCGGCGCAGCGCGACCAGCTGCTGCAACGCCTGGAGCGCGCCAGGCTGACGCTGGCCACCTACCGCGAGCAGACCCGCTACCCGCACGAGTCGCGGCCTATTGACCAGCATCCCGACCAGGTCCACCCCTTCGCGCCCATCCAGGAAAGCCTGCCGCTGCGCTTTCCCGGCAGCAAGGGCGCCATCGCGGGCGTGCGCATCCTGACGACGCAGGACCGCGTCTTCATGAGCGGTGACGAGGTCGTCAAGGTCAGCGTGACGGCCCAGGACGATGCCGGCAAGACCCTGCCTTTGCTGATCACGCGCGCCGTCGCCTTCGACCTGCCCGACCCGCGCCAGGCCGCCGGCCGCCCCCAGCTGGCCCTGGCCTTCACGGGCAGCGAGGGCGTCTACAGCGGCGAATTGCAGCCCTCGCGCACGGCCTTCGCGGACTTTGCTGGCACGCTGCGCCTGCAGCTGACGCTGAGCCAGGACGGCCGCCAGGGCGTCGTCAACTTCGATGTCGTCTACCAGCCGGGGGTGCCAGCGGAGTGGGGCGGCATCACCGAGCGCTTGGCCGAAGGCTCGCTGGACTTTCTCGTCGGCCTCAACGTCAAGCTGGCCGGCCGCTATGTCGTCAACGCGCGGGTCGACGATGCCAAGGGCCAGCCCTTCGCTCTGGTCAGCTTCAACGAGGAGCTGGGCCCGGGTGCGCAGACGGCGCGGCTGCGCGTCTTCGGCAAGCTGCTGCGCGACGGCGCTCCGGCCATGCCGCTGAGGCTGCGTGACATGCAGGGCTTTCTGCTGATGGAGGATCGTTTCCCGGATCGCGCCATGCTGGCGCGGCGCGAGGGCGTCGTCCACAAGAGCGCCAGCTATGCCTTGAAGTCCTTCTCGGACGCCGAATGGACGAGCGAGGAGCGCGACCGCTACCTGGCCGAGCTGGGCAAGGACGTCAGCCAGCTGGAGGCGCAAGTCGGCCCTAAGCGGCCTTGAGTCGCGCGGCGGCCACATCGCGCACCGGCGGCCGGCCGAACAGCCGGCCGTATTCGCGGGTGAACTGCGGCACGCTCTCGTAGCCCACGGCATAGGCCGCACTGCTGGCGTTGGCGCCTTCGGCCAGCATCAGCCGGCGCGCCTCGATGAGGCGCAGATTCTTCAGGAACTGCAGCGGCGACAGCGAGGTCGTCGCGCGGAAATGGCGGTGGAAGGCCGAAGCGCTCATGCCGGCCACCTCGGCCAGCTCTTCCACGGCCCAGGCGCGCGAGAACTCCGCGCGCAGCCGGGCCACGGTGCGGGCGATGCGCTCGGCGTGGCCTCCCGGCCAGCCGAGCTGGCGGATGGCCGCGCCATGGCGGCCGGCCAGCAGCCAGTAATGCAGCTCGCGCAGCAGCGAGGCCTGCAGCACCGGCAGGGCCTCGGGCCGCTGCAGCAGGCGCAGCAGCCGCAGCGCGGCATCGGCCACCTCGGCATCGGTGGGCAGCATGCGCAGCGGCAGGATGTGTTCGGCGCGGGCGGCCCGCATCTGCGGCGCCAGCTCGGCGATGACGGCCGCGTCCAGTTCCAGCGCCAGCGAGTAATAGGGTGCCGCCAGCGTGGCCCGCATGACCTGGCTGATGGTTGGTACGTCGGCGGTGATCAGCAGCGACTGGCCGGCCGACAGGTCGAGCACCTGCGATCCCATCGTGACCTGTTTGCGGCCTTGCAGCGTGATGGCCACCAACGGCCGCGAGATGGCATGGACGATGTCGCTGGGCGCGGTGGCCCGCACCGTGGTCAGGCCGGGGATGGATGTACGGGCGATGCCGTGGACGTCGGCATGGGCGTCGGCGTGGCGCCGGACAGCATCGAGCAAGTCGTTCATGGCGGCAAGCCTAGCGCCTTGCATGCGGCTGATGCCAGTGGCGGCAGGATCAGGCAAGGAACAGGAAGCTTCCGGCAACCAGGCCGAGGCGCCGGATTCGAGCATGGAGGCCTGTTTCAACCGGAGCCTTCCATGACCACCACCATCAGCCTCATCACCGGCGCCAGCCGCGGCCTCGGCCGCAACACCGCCCTCGCCATCGCCCGCCGCGGCGGCGATGTCATCGTCACCTACCAGAGCCGGGCCGACGCGGCGGAGAGCCTCGTCGCCGAGATTCGCGCGCTGGGCCGCAAGGCCGTCGCCTTGCCGCTGGATGTCGGCCAGGTTGGCAGCTTCGCAGCCTTCGCCGAGCGGCTGCGCGCCGCGCTGCGCGACACCTGGGGCCGCGAGCGCTTCGACCACCTCGTCAACAACGCCGGCCATGGCGACTACGCCTTGATCGCCGACACGACCGAGGCCCAGTTCGACGGCCTCGTCAATGTGCATTTCAAGGGCGTGTTCTTCCTGACCCAGGCCCTGCTGCCGCTGATTGAGGATGGTGGCCGCATCGTCAACCTGTCTTCCGGCCTGACGCGCATGTCCTTCGCCGGCTATGCCGCCTATGCGGCCGTCAAGGGCGCGGTCGAGGTGCTGACCGTCTATCTCGCCAAGGAGCTGGGCGCTCGCGGCATTGCCGTCAACACGGTGGCGCCGGGCGCCATCGAGACCGATTTCGGCGGCGGCGCGGTGCGCGACAAGCCCGAGGTCAATGAACTCTTCGCTGGCATGACGGCCCTGGGTCGCGCTGGCGTCCCGGATGACATCGGCCCCATGGTGGCCAGCCTGCTGGGGGCCGACAACCGCTGGGTCAACGCCCAGCGCATCGAGGTCTCAGGCGGCCAGGCGATCTAGCAGGCCCTGGGCGGCCGCGCGGCCGCTGGCCATGCTGGCGGTCAGCAGATAGCCGCCGGTCGGGGCTTCCCAGTCCAGCATCTCGCCGGCACAGAAGACACCGGGCAGGGCTTTCAGCATCAGGCCCTCGGTCAGCGCCTCGAAGCGCACACCGCCGGCGGTGCTGATGGCCTCGGCCACCGGCCGCGCGGCGTGCAGGCTCAGCGGCAGATGCTTCAGCGCCGCCGCCAGCGTGGCGGAGTCCAGCATCTGCTCGCGGGTCAGCAGCTCGTGCAGCAGGCCCATCTTCAAGGGGCTGAGGTGCAGGCGGCTCTTCAGATGCGACGACAGCGAACGGCTGCCGCGCGGGTGCTTCACTTCGGCAAGCACGCGTTCGGGCGTCAGCTGGGGCAGCAGGTCCAGATGCAGGCTGGCGCTGCCGCCGCTGGCGATCTGGTCTCGCAGCGCGCTGCTGGCCGCGTAGACCAGCGAGCCCTCGATGCCGGTGGCCGTGATGACGAATTCGCCGGGGCGGCTGGCAAAGCCTGAGGTGGCCAGTGCCACGGGCTTGACTGGCTGGCCGGCGAACTCGCTGGCGAAGCGTTCGCTCCAGCCGGGGCCGCTCGCATGTGCGGCGGTCGCGCCGACGTCGAAGCCGCAATTGGCCGGCTGCAGCGGCGCGATGTCCACGCCGCGATCGGCCAGCCAGGGCGCCCAGGCGCCGTCGGAGCCGAGTTGGGGCCAGGAGGCGCCACCGAGGGCCAGCAGCGTGGCCTTGGGGGTTGCGAGGCGCTCGCCCTCCGGCGTCTCGAAGCGCAGCGCGCCATCCGCGCTCCACCCCGTCCAGCGATGGCGCATCGCGAACCTGACGCCGGCGGCGCGCAGGCGCTGCAGCCAGGCGCGCAGCAGCGGCGCGGCCTTCAGGTCGGTGGGGAAGACGCGGCCCGAGGTGCCGACGAAGGTCTGCACGCCGAGTCCCGCGGCCCAGGTGCGCAGGGCATCGGCATCAAAGCCGCGCAGCAGCGGCTCGATCTGGGCAGCGCGCTGGCCGAAGCGGCCGACAAAGGGCTCGAAGGGCTCGGAGTGGGTCAGGTTGAGGCCGCCCTTGCCGGCCAGCAGGAATTTGCGGCCGACGCTGGGCTTGGCATCGAAGACGGTGACGCTGTGGCCGGCCTGGGCCAGCACTTCAGCCGCCATCAGGCCGGCGGGGCCGCCGCCGACGATGGCGATCTCGGCCGTGAGAACTTCTTTGGGTTGCATGCCCGATTCTAGGAACCGGTGCCTGCGGCGAAGGATCAGGCTGCCGCCGGCTTCGCCTCGCCCTGTGCCAGGGCGTTGTTGCCCCAGCACTGCTCGTACTTCCAGCCGGTCAGTTCCTCCGCCACGGCGCGGGCTTCGGCCGGGGCGTCGGCGATACGGCCGCCGGCCTTGATGCGGGCGATTTCGGCCAGCAGCACGGCGTGGTTCTTGCGGTCCAGCTTCATCTGGTAGGTGTAGTAGACGCCGCCCAGGCCCAGACCGATCACGCCCAGCGTGAAGATGCCGATGATGGCGTTGACGGCCGTGTCCGGCTGGGTGGCCTGGCCGGACAGGAAGCCGAACTGGCCGAGCAGCCAACCCATCGCGAAGACGATGGCCGAGCGGGTGATCTTGCCGGCGAAGGTCATGGCGCCGGCATAGATGCCTTCGCGCCGCCGGCCGGTCAGCACCTCGTCGACATCGGCCAGGAAGGTGTAGACCGTCCAGGGGATGTAGTAGACGCCGCCGGTGCCCAGGCCGAACACGGCCGTGATGGCGAAGAGGGCGATGACGGTCGTCTCCTTGGACCAGCCCAGATAGAACAGCCCGGCATAGGCCAGCACGCTGCCGCAGACGACGAGCAGCGCGATGCGATAGGGCCGCGCGAAACCGAACTTGATGCACAGGCCGATGAAGGCCATCGTCGATATCAGCTGCATCACCGAGCTGAAACTGTTCAGATAACCCACCGTGGCTTTGTCCTGCCCGATGCAGAAAATGATGAAGTAGGTGAATATCGACGCGAACAGCCATTCCGCGCCGAAACCCAGCAGATACATGCCCAGGTGCTTGCGGAAAATCTTCAGGTGGAAGGTGGACAGCATGTCCAGGCAGAGTTTCTTCAGCGCCTGGAACAGGCTGCCGGCGCGCTCCTGCACCACTTCGTGAGCGGGCCGCTCCCAGGAGGTGAAGTACAGCGCGGCCATGGCCGCGCACATGATGCCGGCATAGATGACGCCGGTCAGCAGGAAGGGCGTGGCCGATTCCTTGCTGTAGATCAGGAAGAGCTGGGCCGGGATGAAGGCCGCCAGGAAGTTGGCCGCCTTGCCGAACATGGCCTTGGAACCCGTCAGCTTGGAGCGCACCGCGAAATCGTCGGTCATCTCCGTAGCCAGGGTTTCATACGGCACCATGATCATCGTGTACACCAGCTCGAACAGGATGTACATGCCCAGGTAATACCAGAACCCGAAACCCTCCACCCACATCAGCGGATACAGCAGCACCGCGGGAATGCCGACCAGGATGAAAAACCGCCGGCGCCCGAATCTGCGGCCCAGGCGCGTGTTGTAGAAGTTGTCGCTGATATAGCCGATGACGGGATTGCTGATGGCGTCGATGATGTTGGCCACGGCGAAGATCGTGGCCGCCTCGACCACCGTGAGGCCGCAGAACGTCGTGTAGAAATAGAGCAGCCAGGCCGATGCGATGGCCAGGGCGCCGCTGCCCAGCAGGTTGGCACTGCCGTAGGCCAGCGTGTGCTTCATCGTGATCGGTCTGCCCATGGTGCCCCGCTTCTTTAATAAATGGAATTGTGTTCCATTTTTTGCGGCCTGTTGTTCCGTGGGAACCCTGGGCGGCCTGCTCGTTGTCACGGCGGCGCTGGGAGGCGAGCAGGATGTTGGGCCGGCGCACTCCCGTGCGCGCGGCCGGCGGGGCTGACGCGTGGGTCAGGCCCCGCGGCGCGGGTTCAGTCCGCGCGCAGCTTGGCCTTCAGTGCAGCGCCGATCTCGGGCCGGTCGGCGAAGGGATCGGTCGGGTTGCGCAGCAGCATGACGTCCTCCAGCCGCGTCTGCACGCCGGCCAAGGCCTGCGGGTGGCTGAAGATGTAGAACTTGTTGTGATCGATGGCGTCGAACACCATGGCGGCCACATCGGCGGCGGTCAGCTTGCCCGAAGACACGGCCTTGTCGGTCTGGGCCTGGGAGATCAGCTGGCTCTTGGTGGGCTTGGCCGCGACGAACTCGCCCGGGCGGTTGCGGTGGCTCTGGCTGATGCCGGTGGGCACGAAGAAGGGGCAGAGCACCGAGGCGTGGACCTGGTCGGTCACGAGCGACAGGTCCTGATAGAGCGTCTCGGACAGCGAAACCACCGCATGCTTGGACACGTTGTAGACGCCCATATTGGGCGGGTTCAGCATCCCGGCCATGGAGGCGGTGTTGACGATATGGCCCGAGTAGGCCGGGTCGGCCTTGGCGGCGGCCAGCATCATCGGCGTGAACAGGCGAACGCCGTGCACCACGCCCATCACGTTGACGCCCATGACCCACTCCCAGTCGCTGAGGGCGTTCTCCCAGATCAGGCCGCCCGAGCCGACGCCGGCGTTGTTGAAGACGAAGTGGGGCGCGCCGAAGCGCTCCTGCACGGCAGCGGCCAGTGCTTCCATCTGATCGGCCTTGGCCACGTCGACGACGCGGGCCAGCACCTCGACGTCCTTGAATTCCGAGGCTGCCTTGTCCAGCGCATCGGCCTGCACGTCGACGAGAACGAGGTTCATGCCGCGCTGCGCGGCGAGGCGTGCGGTTTCCAGGCCGAAGCCGGAGCCGGCGCCGGTGATGACAGCGGTTTGTTTCTTGGTGCTCATTGGGTTGTCTCCTTGCGCATCTCTTGGTGGGCGATGCCGTCTTCCATGTATTGCTCGCCGACGGGAGCGAAGCCGAAACCGGCGTAGAAGCGTTCCAGGTGGGCCTGGGCGTGCAGCGTGATCGGGTGACGCGGCCACAGGCGCTCGCATTGCGCCAAGGCCTCGGCCATCAAAAGTCGGCCGGTTCCACCGCCGCGCGCGGCGGGCGCGGTGACGACGCGGCCGATGAGGGCGTCGGCCGCCTTCAGGCCCGGCGGGATCAGGCGCAGATAGGCCTGCAGCCGGCCATCATCGCCACGGCCCAGCAGATGCCAGGTCTGGCGGTCCAGGCCGTCGATGTCGAGGAAGACGCAGTTCTGCTCGACGACGAAGACCTCGGAGCGCAGGGCCAGCAGGTCGTAGAGCTGATCGGTCGTCAGCTCCTTGAACGGGACACAAGTCCAGCGCATCAGACGAGCTTGACGAGCTGCTTGCCGAAATTGCGGCCCTTGAGCAGGCCCATGAAGGCCTCGGGGGCGCTGGCGATGCCCTCAGACACCGATTCGCGGAACTTGAGCTTGCCGGCGGCGACCATGCCGCCCAGTTCCTTCAGCGCCTCGGGCCAGACTTCCATGTGCTCCGACACGATGAAGCCCTCGACTTTCATGCGGTTGGTCAGGATGAGCTGGGGGTAGGTCAGCGGGATGGGCTCGCCGTTGTAGCCGGAAATCATGCCGCACATGGCGATGCGGCTGAAGGCATTGGCGCGCAGCAGCACGGCGTCCAGGATCATGCCGCCGACGTTCTCGAAATAGCCGTCGATGCCGCTCGGGCACTCGGCCTTCAGCGCGGCGGAGAGCGACTTCACATCGGCGTGCTGCTTGTAGTCGATGCAGGCGTCAAAGCCCAGTTCCTCGACGACATAACGGCATTTGTCGGCGCCACCCGCGAGGCCGACCGCGCGGGCGCCGCGCGCCTTGGCGAGCTGGCCGACCACCGAGCCGACCGCACCGCTGGCGGCGCTGACGACGACGGTCTCGCCAGCCTTCACGTGGATGATCTTCATCAGCCCATACCAGGCCGTCACGCCGGGCATGCCGACCGAGCCGAGGTAGGCGGAGAGGGGGATGTGGGTGGTGTCGACCTTGCTCAGCACGCCGCGCTGGGTGGCGTCCACGGTCTGGTATTCCTGCCAGCCGCCCATGCCGACGACCTTGTCGCCGACGGCGAAGTTGGCGTTCTTCGACTCGACCACTTCACCGACGGTGCCGCCGATCATGACCTCGTCGATCGCCTGCGAGGCCGCATAGCTCTTGCTGTCGTTCATGCGGCCGCGCATGTACGGGTCCAGGCTCAGGTAGTGGTTGCGCACGCGCACCTGGCCGTCGGCCAGAGGCGCCAGGGCGGCCTCGACGAGGCGGAAGTTGTCGGGCGTGACCTCGCCCTTGGGGCGGGAGGCGAGGACGATCTGGCGATTGACTTGGCTCATGGGGGCTGTCGGTTGACACGAACAGCCTTCATTGAAGCATTGAGCCCCCAGCCCCTGCGTCCCTGGGGCGACAGCCTTCTAGGGGTGCCGACTCAGGCGATCGGATAGCTGGTGCAGCCCAGCTTCTCGGAGATGTCGCGGCTGGCGTTCTGCAGCATCTTGACCACCTCGGGCGCCTTCTCGACATCGAAGCGGAAGGTGGGGAAGGACACGCTCATGCCGGCGATGGGCTGGCCCAGGCGGTCGAAGATGGGCACGCCCAGGCAGCGGATGTGGTCGTCGAATTCCTCGCGGTCCTCGCCGAAGCCCTGCTTCTTGACCTGCTCCAGCTCGGCCAGGAAGGCCGGGCGGGTGACGATGGTCTTGTCGCGGAAGCGCTTGAACTCGGCGCCGTCCAGGATGCGGTCGCGGCGCTCGGGATGCTCCCAGGCCATCAGCACCTTGCCGATGGCCGTGCAGTGCAGCGGCGCGCGGCGGCCGATGCGCGAGTACATGCCCAGCATGTGGCGCGAGTCGACCTTGTGGATGTAGATGATCTCGCTGTCGATGAGGCTGCCCAGGTGGACGGTCTCGCCGGTGGCGTCGGCCAGCATCTGCATGTGGTGCTTGGCCAGGTCGACGAGCTCGGGCGAGGGCAGGGCCTTGGCGCCGATCTCGAACATGCGCATGGCCAGGCCGTAGCGCTCGCTGTCGGCCTCCTGGCGCACATAGCCCAGGCCCTTCATCGTCTGCAGGAAGCGGTAGACCGTGGCCTTGGGCATGGCCAGGCGCACCGAGAGGTCGGTGATACCGATGTCACTGCGCTCGCCCAGGGCATTCAGGATGGCGAACACCTTGAGCACCGCGGCAACCGACTCCGGCTGCTTTGAATCACCAATGTCTTCATCCATCGTTTCGATTCTTTCGGGTGCGTGTTTCAAGGGTGGATTCTGACTCAGCCGCGCCGCGGCCCGGCGCCGGCGCGGATTTGCTCAGCAAGACGATCGGGTTGGGCGGGGCGCAGTGCCCCTGCGTCATAGGACTCGTCGGGGCGCCAGCCGACGTCGGCGGACAGGGTTTCGCCGGGGTGGGCGGCCTGCCAGGCCTGCAGCAGATTGACGGGCCGGCCGTTGAGCCGGCTGTCGCGCTCGGTGATGGCCGTGCCCTTGAGACGGCGGATCAGCTGGCCCGGCGCGACGCCCGCGGGCAGCTCCCAGCGGTTGTGCTCGCTGAACAGGCGCGAGCGCAGGCCCACGCCCAGGGAGTAGCCGACATCCTCGGCCTGGTCGGCGCTGAAGAGGTTGCTGGCCACATGCACGCGGCCGAACCGCACGCGCGGCGTGCGCTCCTTGCAGGCGTGGAAATGGTTGTGATGCAGGGTTACGCGCAGCTTGCCCTCGTCGGTCGTGCGGGTGTCGCTGTTGCCGATCAGCATGGTCTTGTCGTGAGCCTGGAAGCGGCACCAGGACACGGTGACCAGGTCGCTGCCGTTGGTGATGTCAAGCAGGCCGTCGTGATGCTGCACGCGCTGGCCCAGGCGGATGGGCTCCAGCTTGTCGGGATGCTGGCCGTCGTCGAACAGGCAGTGGTCCACCCAGACGCGCTCGGCGCCGCGCAGCGACAGGGCGTCGTACTCGGAGTTCCACTCGCCATGCACGTTGTCGCGCGGTTCCCAGGCGGGGAAGTGGTCGTAGGCGTCGGAAAAGCGCAGGTCGCGGATGATGATGTTGCTGACACCGTCCAGCAGCACCATGCCGTGCTGGAAGCCCGCGCCGGGCGCCGCGCCCAGCAGCGTCGTGTTGGACGGCAGGCGCAGGATGGACACGGCCGCCTGGCGCTGCTCTGAGCGCTTGCGCGCGTCCTCCAATGGGCCCTTGGGGTCGTCGCGGCCCCAGGTGGCGGGATCAAACGCGCGGTCGAAGGCGTCGAAGCTGAACTCGGGGTCGCGGAAGGCCTCGACGCCGCCGGGGCAGAGGTCGATGAAGGCGTGGATGCGGATGATCTTGGGGCTATCGCCCAGGCGCAGTGCGGCATCCAGGCCGGCGCGGTCACGCACATCGAAGACATGCTCCGGCCTGGCGCCGGCGCCGCCGGTGGTCTTGCCGACGCTGGCCCAGCCCAGGGGCGATTCGATCGCTGCAGGCGAAGTGGTGGCGCAGCCGCCGAGCACAGGAAGGCCGGCGAGCGCGAGGACATGGCGACGGTGCAGGGTCATGGTCGGTTGTTGAATTCGCTGAGGCGGTGGGTGGCCGCGTTGAAAGGCCGGCGCGAGGTGCTGGCGTTCCAGGGGCCGACATGGGCGCCGATCTCGCTGTCGCGCACGATGGCCATGCCGTTGGGGCTGCTGCCGGCTTGCCAGGTGCCGGCCTTCACGCCGGCGTCCCAGGCGCGGCCCAGAGATGTGGCGCCGGGCGCAATGCCGGGCTCGCCGACGAGGCGGCTGTGCGTGACGAGGAAACCCTGGGCCACATCAGGCGCCGTGCTGGGCGCCAGGACGATGCCGCCGTGGCCGGGCGTGCGGCGGTTGGCTCGGGTCAGGATGGTCGAGTGCTCGATGACCAGCGTCGCATTGCCGAAGATGAAGTCGACGTCGCCGGCGATGAGGCTGTGGCGGATCAGCTGGCGGGCCGGCTTGTCGGGCGCTGCACGCTTGACGTAGAGGGTGTCCTGGTGGCCGAGCAGGCGCACGTTGCCGAGCTGGATGCGGTCGCCGGTGAGCGTCAGCGCCACGGCCTGGGCACCGCCGCTTTCGCCGACGCCGCTCGGGTAGGCCTCGCCACGGCGCACGCCATCCATCGCGTCGTTGGCGATGGTCAGCGAGATGAGCTGCACGTCGTTGCTCTGCACGAGCACGCTGGTGCTGCCGCTGGTGCCGATGGTGGTCTTGCCGAGCTCCGGCCAACAGGGGTGGGCGGCCTCTTGCTCAGCCTTGGGCTTGCCGGAGAAGCGGTTGTCGACCAGCACGACGGCCGCGGCGTCCAGCGGCGAACCGACGAGGGCGAGGGAGGCCTTGTCCTGGATGCAGAGCGGCCCGCGGTAGGTGCCGGCCTGGATGTGGATGACCCAGCGCTTGCTGCCGTCCTTGCCTTCAGCGGGCACTTTGTCGATGGCGGCCTGAACGGACTCTCCCGGCTTCACGATGAAATCGGGCGCGGCCGCGCTCAGATCGGCCAGCGCTGCAGGCTTCCAGTCGCCGAGATAGGCCGCCGTCGTGTGCTGCGCCGCCTGCTGTGGCGTGAGCTGGGGGCGCTCCTGGGCCTGACTGAGGCCGGCGACCAGCAGCAGGGCGGCCAGCGCGAGCTTCACAGATCGGCCAGGTAGAGGGCCGGCTCGACGCCGCTGGCGCTCTCCTTGTCGCAGCTGAACAGCACCTGCTTGTTGTCCGGCGTGAAGCTGGGATGCGGATGCGTGACCTGGCGATCGTCCTTGTAGACGTCCCATCCGCTGTCGTGGCGGGCGATGGGGCGTGTCGTGCCGGCCTTCAGGTCGAAGAGATGCAGATAGGGGTCGCCGACCAGCATCGCGTTGCTGGCGGTGCTGTCGTGGCTGACCTTGCCCACGCCATCGCCGACGATCAGCGTGCCGTCGTAGTTGCTCATCAGGTGCGAGCACTGCGGCATGGCGGTCAGCAGCTTGTTCTCCAGCGTGACGGGGTCCAGGCTGTAGATCCAGCGCTCGGGCGACTTCTCGTTGTATGACACATAGATCATGGCGCTGCCGTCTGGCACCCAGAACTCATGGGTGCAGCTCTCGCCGTCGAGATGGGCCTTGCCGCAGCGGCGGTTGGTGCCGTCCTCGTTGATGAACCACATGCGCGCGTCGATGAGATCGTGCGGGCCTTCATGGCAGTAGGCGACGGTGTTGTCGTCGAAGGGCCGGTACTGCGGGTGGCCCAGCCAGCCGCGCTGCTCCAGGATGACGCTGCGCTTGCCGGTGGTCAGGTCCACGCTGAAGAGCCGGCACAGCGGCTTCTTGTGGAACATCTCGTTGAACTTCTGCCAGGTGTTCAGCGGGAACCAGTCGGCGGCCGCGATCTCGATGCCCACTATTTTTGTGCAGGCGCTGTTGCTGACCCAGGTGCCATAGCCCACCCAGTCCTCGGGCACGATGTAGAGGACTTCCTCGCGCAGCGTGGCGAGCTCCAGGCGGATGAACTGGCGCTTGTCGCGCACGAAGTAGAGGTGGCGGTCGTCGGGGCTCAGGAAGCCGCCGAAGGTGTTCTCGCCCGCGCCCTCGGTGAGCTGGATGGCCGTCTGCGTGTCCAGGTCGAGCAGGTGGTAGTTCCAGTTCGGGCTGGGATGGGGGCCGAACTCGCCACCGAAGATCAGTTTGCGGCCATCGTTGGTGAAGCACTTCTGATAGAAGTAGTTGCGATGGCAGGTGACATCGGGCGGCGTCAGCCGCGTGACGCGCGCCCCGGTGTCGGGATCCTCGCGGGTGAGGAATTCAAACTTGCGTTCGGTGGACTTCATGGCGAGGGACGTTATCGGGCCAGCCAGCCGCCGTCGACCGCGATCGTGTAGCCATTGACGTAATCGGAAGCCGGTGAGGCCAGGAACACAACCGGCCCCGCCAAGTCCTCGGGCTTGCCCCAGCGGCCGGCCGGGATGCGATCCAGGATGGCGCTGTTGCGCTGCTCGTCGGCGCGCAGCTGGGCAGTGTTGTTGGTGGCCATATAGCCCGGGGCGATGGCATTCACATTGATGCCATGCGAGGCCCATTCGTTGGCCATCAGGCGGGTGATGCCCATGACGCCGCTCTTGCTGGCGGTGTAGGAGGGCACGCGGATGCCGCCCTGGAAGCTCAGCATCGACGCGATGTTGATGATCTTGCCGCCGGTGCCCTGGGCCATGAAGGCCTTGGCCACGGCCTGGGACAGGAAGAACACCGACTTCAGGTTCAGGTCCATCACGTCGTCCCAGTCGGCCTCGGAGAACTTGATGGCGTCCTCGCGGCGAATGATGCCGGCGTTGTTGACCAGGATGTGCACGGCGCCGTTCAGCGCCTTGGCCTGGGCCACCAGGTCGGGGATGCAGCTGATGTCGCCCAGGTTGGCGCGCAGGTCCAGGAAGCGTCGGCCCAGGGCCTCGACGCCGGCCTTGGTCTCGTCCGGTTCGGAGACGTTGACGCCGACGACGTCGGCCCCCGCCTGCGCGAGCGCCAGCGCCATGCCCTGGCCCAGGCCGGTGTTGCAGCCGGTGACGATGGCCGTCTTGCCGGCCAGGTTGAAGTTGTTGAGCACCATAAGTCGTTGCGTCCGATCAGCGCGGGGAAGGTCGTGGCGAGGCGGTTCATGTTGTTGAAACGCGGTTCCACTTTTTGCGAATGCCACGACTTTAGGCAGGGCGCAAGTGTTGCGGAATCATGGTTTCTAATTAGTGAACCGATGTTCCGATTTTTGCATCTTCCCCCTATCATCGTCTACAAGCGAGACAAGAACGCACAAGTTTGAGCGGTTGTTCTTCACCGAAGAAACGTTGCTTGACCAGCTTTTCCCTCGCCGCGACGACCTTCGTCACGGGGACAGAACCGGCGCACGCACTGCAGCGTTGCCGGCCAGAAATCGACGGGTGCCCTGCGTGCGCCCGGGTTCACAAGCTTTGAATAACCCGAGAGCCCCCGGCGCTGCGGCGCCGAGGTGGCCTTGCACCAGGAGACATCCATGCCCGCATTCCGTCCTTCCCAGCGCCTGACCCTGAGCCCTGTGGCCCTGGCCGTCGCCTTCATGGCCGCCCCCGCGTGGGCCCAGACCGCACCGGCCGCGTCCGCATCGCTCGAGACCGTCACCGTCACCGGCATCCGCGCCTCGCTGGAAAGCGCCCTGAACGCCAAGCGCCAGGACAAGGGCATCGTCGATGTCATCAAGGCCGAGGACATGGGCAAGTTCCCGGACACCAACCTGGCCGAGTCCCTGCAGCGCATCCCCGGCGTGGTGATTGACCGCGACGCCGGCGAAGGCCGCAACATCACCGTGCGCGGCCTGGGCGGCGACTTCGCCCGCACCCGCATCAATGGCATCGAGGCCCTGGCCACCACCGGCGGCACCGACAGCTCCGGCGGCGCCAACCGCACCCGCGCCTTCGACTTCAACGTCTTCGCCGCCGACCTCTTCAACTCGCTGACCGTGCGCAAGAGCAGCTCGGCCGACGTCGACGAAGGGTCACTTGGCGCCACCATCGACCTGCAGACGGCCCGCCCCTTCGACATGAAGAAGTTTGCGGCTGCCGTGTCGGTCAAGGGCACCTACAACGACCTGTCGGGCAAGACCACGCCCAAGGCCTCGTTCCTGATCTCCAACACCTTTGCCGACGGCAAGATCGGCGCGCTGCTGTCGGGCGCCTATTCCAAGCGCAAGACCTTTGAAGAGGGTTTCAGCACCGTGCGCTGGGACAACGGCCCGTCCAGCGGCAACGCCTTCAGTGGCTGGTGCCCGCCGCAGGGCGTGCTGACCAACCTGCCCACCGGCTCCACCGCTACCACCTGCGGCCCGGCCGCCCAGGGCGTGCCGCGCCTGCCCAACACGCCGGAGAACCTGGCCGCCTACAACG
The DNA here is from genome assembly GCF_059415865.1 of Roseateles sp. GW821-FHT09H10. Taxonomy (NCBI): domain Bacteria; kingdom Pseudomonadati; phylum Pseudomonadota; class Betaproteobacteria; order Burkholderiales; family Sphaerotilaceae; genus Roseateles; species Roseateles sp. GW821-FHT09H10. The sequence goes on from NZ_JBWKOB010000003.1 coordinate 351,785, forward strand.
AGGCCAGCAAGGCCACCAACTTCCACCCGCGCCTGCCGCGCTATGGCCGCCTGACGCATGACCAGGAGCGACTGGGCATGACCGGCGCCATCCAGGTGCGCCCGTCGGACACCATGCTGCTGACCTTCGACATGCTCTACAGCAAGCTCGAAGCGACGCGCCAGGAAGACTTCCTGGAAGCCATCTCCTTCAGCCGCGCGCTGACGGCCGGCGGCAAGCAGCAGACCAGCGTCGTCGAGGCCCAGTTCGCGCCCAGCGGCCAGTTGCTTTACGGCAAGTTCAACGGCGTGGACATCCGCTCCGAGTCGCGTTTCGACAAGCTCAGCACCGAGTTCAGCCAGCCCTCGATCACGGTGGAACAGGACATCGGCGAGTCCATCAAGCTGACCCTGCGCGGTGGCCGCGCCACGTCCAGGTTCAGGAACCCCATCCAGACCACGACGACGCTGGATGCCCCCAACGTCGATGGCTATGTGTTCGACGCCCGCGGCGATGACCGCGCGCCGCTGCTGGGCTATGGCAATCTCAACCCCAATGATCCCAGCGGCGCGCTGAAGATCTATGGCGTGCCGGTGGGTGCCACCAGCATCGCCAACTTCACGCCCAGCGAGATCCGCATCCGCCCCAATGGCGTGACCAACCGCCAGGACGTGCTGACGGCCGACGTCGCCTGGGAAATCATCCCCGACGCGCTGACCCTGAAGGGCGGCGTCAGCTACAAGCAGTTCAAGTTCACCAGCTACGACTTCCGCCGCTCGACCGAGGCGATGAACACGCTGCCGGCCGGCGTGACCGCGGCCAGTCTGGTGACATCGCTGACGGGCTTCGGCAAGGGCCAGAACCTGCCGAACGGCTCGGTCACGTCCTGGGTCATCCCCAACCTGGACGCCATCGCTGCCGCCTACGACATCTATTGCAACTGCCTGAAGACCGGTACGGCCAACGGCCCGGGCGACTTCACGCTGACCTCCATCACCAACGGCGCCGGCCGGGGCGGCAACCGTGCCATCACCGAGACCGACACCGGGGCCTGGCTGATGGCGGACTTCGAGACCCGCTTGGGCGGTATGGCGGTGCGCGGCAATCTCGGCGCCCGCCATGTCAAGACGGCGGTGTCGGCCACCGGCTACCTCGCCAACAACAGCGCGGTGACGGCCGACCGCGTCTACAAGGACTGGCTGCCCTCCGCCAACGTGGCCGTCAACCTGAGCAAGGACCTGATCGTGCGCGCCGCGGCGGCCAAGGTCATGTCGCGCCCGCCGATGCAGAACCTGAGCCCCGGCGGCACGCTGAACATCCCGGCAGCCACCTACACCGGCGGCAATCCGGCACTGGACCCCTTCCGCGCGACCACGCTGGACCTGAGCGCCGAGTGGTACCACTCCAAGAATGCCTTCATTGGCCTGGGACTGTTCCAGAAGAAGATTGCGAGCTATGTGCTGACGCGGGGCCAGAACGTGCCCTTCAACCAGACCGGTCTGCCCTTGTCGCTGCTGCCGCCCAATTACACCGGCGATGAGGTCTTCCTGGTCAGCGCGCCGGTCAACACCCCGGGGGGCAAGCTCACCGGTTTCGAGGTCAATGTCCAGCAGCCCTTCACCTTCCTGCCGGGCTGGGGCAAGAACTTCGGCCTGCTGGCCAACTTCACGCAGGTCAAGTCCAAGATGGAGTACGTGTTGACGACCGCTGTCAACTCGCCCACCGTCACCGAAGACCTGGTCAATCTGTCGCCGCGCTCCTGGAACCTGTCCGTCTACTACGACGACGGCACCTTCAGCGGCCGCGTGTCCACCTCGGCGCGCTCGGCCTTCCTGACCACCATCCCGGCCGGCAACAACCAGGACGTGGCGGGCAAGAACAAGACCTTCAACGTCGACCTGTCGATGGGCTACCAGGTCAACAAGCAGCTGCAGCTGACGTTTGAGGCGAGCAACCTGACCAACCAGCCCAACGACCAGTTCATCTCTCGCGCGATGGACAACGTGGTGACCAACAACTACACCGGCCGCGAGTTCATCATCGGTGGCCGCTACAAGTTCTGAGCCCATGACGGCCTAGAGAAGCAAAGGGCACGGACCTGCTGTTCGTGCCCTTCCTTGCTTGCGGGACCCTGCAGGTCTCCTGATCCCGAAGAAGAGCTGGCCGCCCTTTGGCGAGCCCGGCCTCACCCCGGAGACATTCATGAAGACCTTCAGGACCCTTGCGGTCGCAGCTGCCGCATGCCTGCTCGCGATCCCCTCCCAGGCGGCGAACACCCTGCCTGCCGGCACCGTGATCACTGGACAGGCCGGCGGCGCCAGCACGACGCTGCTGGGCCTGGACCATGGCTTCGCCCCTGAGGCGGGCAGCAACGTCACGGCTCTGGCCGCCAACGACCTCGAGTTCCTGACGGGTGATGCCGCCATCGGCATCGACTTCTTCAGCGACGGCCGCATCCAGTTCTGGAACAACACCGGCTTTGCCAACCTGGCGGGCAGCTACACGCTGAGCTTCAGCTTCACCGGACTCGGTGCGCCCCTCAGCGGCTTCACGACGCTGGACATGAGTGGCGTGGCCGGCGGCAGCGTCAGCCTGCAGCTGGTCGACACCCAGACCGTCAGCCTGACGCTGAGCAACGTCGGTTTCACCACCGAGTTCGGCAGCTTCACGACGCAGGTGGCTGTCAGCGCCGTGCCCGAGCCGGCCAGCCTGGCCCTGCTGGGCGCCGGCCTGGGCCTGCTGGCCCTGCGCAGGAGGTCGGCATGAAGCGGCTCTGCCTTGCTGCCCTGCTGGCATTCAGCCTGCCGGCCCATGCGCTTGATGCGGCCTTGCAGACGGCCCCCGCCGATGGCTGGGGCGCCGGCACCGTCGGCGGCAGCGCCGCCACGCCCGATCACATCTACACGGTGCACAACCGCGCCGAGCTGCTGAATGCGCTGGCCAACGGCGGCAACGCGGCCAAGATCATCAAGGTGGCCGGCACCATCGACATGACCGAGGGCACGCCCTTCGCGAACACGGCTGACCAGAAGGTGAGGGCGCGCGTGCGCCTGACCAGCAACACCACGCTGATCGGCGAAGGCCCCGGCGCCGGTTTCATCAACGCCTGGCTGGACATCACCAGCGTCAGCCAGGTCATCGTGCGCAACCTGCACATCGTCGCGCCCTGCGACGTCGGCCCCATCTGGGACCCGACGGATGGGGCGCTGGGCAACTGGAACTCGGCCTATGACGCCATCGGCATCGTCACGGCCACCCAGGTCTGGATCGACCGCAACACCATCACCGACGCGCCGGTCACCGACGACACCCTGCCCGTCGAGAACGGCAAGGTGAAGCAATGCCACGACGGCGCCATCGACGTCACCAAGGGTGCCGACCTCATCACCGTCTCCTACAACCTGATCACCCGGCATGACAAGAGCATGCTGATCGGTGGCTCCGACAGCCTGACCAGCGACGCCGGCAAGCTGCGCGTCACCATCGCCAACAACGTCTTCAACGGCGTGACCCAGCGCGTGCCGCGCGTGCGCTTTGGCCAGGTCCACGTCTTCAACAACTACTTCACCGGCAGCAAGGTGGCGAGCCCCTACGCCCACAGCTACAGCGTCGGCGTGGGCAAGGCGAGCAACATCCTGTCCCACGCCAACGTCTTCGCCGTCGACGGCGCGGCGGGTTGCGACAGCGTCGTCGTCTACGCCAGCTCCGACCACAGCGGCGTCTTTCAGGACAGCGGCTCCACCGTCAACGGCGCGGCCCTCGGCGCCTGCGGTGTCGCGTCCGGCGCGGCCTTCACGCCAGGCTATGCCTACAAGCCGCGGCCGGCGGCTCTGGTGAAGGCCAACAACCTGGCGCTCGCGGGCGCCGGAAAGATCAGCACGCAGATCAGCGGCAGCGGCAATGTCAGCGAGGTCGGCGGCACCAAGTCTCCGGCCGCCAATGAGACCAATGTCCACACCGACACGCGGCTGGCCCTGAGCTTTGACGCGCCGCCCACGGTCGGCACGGCGGGCAAGGTCAATGTCTACCGCGTCAGTGATGACGTGCTGGTGGACAGCATCGATGTCAGCAGCGCGCCCTCGGCCAGCGACACCCAGACCGTGCTGGCCCGCAGCAACCTCGAGATCGATGCGCTGGGCCAGGGCGCCATGCCCGATGGCGCGACGTTTGCGCGCTATGTCTGGTATCGCCCGGTGAGCGTCAACGGCGCCAAGGCCGCCATCAAGCTGCACAGCAACAAGCTGGACTTCGGCACGGCCTATTACGTGACGGTGGATGCCACGGTGCTGAGCGGCACGATCAGGGGCGCCGCCTTTGCCGGGATAGCCAAGGCCGACGGCTGGAAGTTCACGACCCGCGCCGCGCCGGCCAGCTTCACCAGCATCAACGTCGATGACGGCGGCACGACGGCCGACTTCCGCACGCTGCAGGGCGCGCTGAACTGGGTCATGAAGCACTGCTCGACCAACAGCCCGGCCGCCAATGGTTGCAACACCGTCGCCACGGCCAAGACCATCCATCTGGCCAACGGCAGCTACCCCGAGCTCAACATCCTGCGCAAGGTGTCCAACCTGACGGTGGTCGGCGAGAGCCGCGACGGCGTGGTGGTGGGCGATGTCAACTTCGAGTCGCTGAACTCGGGCAGCGGCGCCAGCAGCGCGTCCGCCGGCACGGCGCTCAGCACCTCGGGCAAGACGGTCGGCCATCGGGTGCTCGGCGGCGGCCGCGCGGCCTGGCTCGTCGAGACCTCCGACCTGCTGTCGCTGCAGAACTTCACGCTGCAGAACCCCCATGTGCGCAGCACCAGCTGGGACAACCAGGCCGAGGCGGTCTACTTCAACACCAGCACGACGGCCGCCGCGGCCCGCTTCGTCGCGAAGCAGATGAACTTCCTGAGCCAGCAGGACACCCTGCAGCTCAAGGGCTACAACTGGATCTACCAGTCCCTGGTCGCCGGCAACGTCGACTTCATCTGGGGCAGCGTGATGGCCAGCCTGTTCGAGGAGAGCGAAATCCGCTCGGTGCCCGACACGGCCAGCAGTTCGCCAGGCTACATCCTGCAGTCGCGCGCCACGGCCGGCGACAAGGGCTTTGTCTTCCTGAACAGCCGCCTCACGGCCGACGCCGGCGTGAGCCAGGCCTATCTCGCCCGCAGCGGCGGCACGACGTCAACGACCTACGTCGACAACATCGCCTTCATCAACACCCGCATCGGCCCGCACATCCTGCCGGTGGGCTGGTGCGTGGGCACGGGCACCAGCAAGACCGGCGTGGGCACGGGCAGCTGCAGCAGCAACCCGCCGTCCTGGGCCGGCACGGCCGACGGCGGCACGACCGACACGGCGGGCTGGCGCGAGTTCGGCAGCCTGGACCTGAACGGCGCGCCGCTGGACGTCAGCGCGCGGCTGGGCGTGGCCTCGGTCAAGGTCAACAACGTCGCGACCAACCTGCCGCTGGCCAAGCAGCTCGGCTCGCCCGCCGGCCTGACGACCCGCGCCGAGATCTTCCAGAACTCGACGATCGCCACCGGCGCGCCCGGCGGCTGGGCACCCGCGCCCTGATCAGAACTAGAACCACGGAGACACGAATGAAAAACGCCCCCCGCCTGACCCTGTGCGCCACCGCCGTGCTGAGCCTGATGGCCTCGGTGCAGGCCCAGACCGCCGAAACGCCCGCGACGCTGGAGCGCATCCAGATCACCGGCTCCTCCATCAAGCGCCTGGCCGGCGAGACGGCACTGCCGGTGTCGGTCATCAAGTCCGAGGAGCTGGAGGCGCGCGGCCATACCGAGCTGAAGGACCTGGTGCTGGAGATGCCGCAGTCCCTGTCCCTGGGCACCAACAGCGGCGCGGCCGGCCCGATGCTCAATCTGCGCGGCCTCGGCCCCATGCGCACGCTGACCCTGCTCAATGGCCGGCGGATGGCCAACGAGCCGCTGCAGGACCAATACGTCTCCGTCAACGTCATCCCGCGCATGGCGCTGGAGCGTGCCGAGACCCTGCGCGACGGCGCCTCGTCCATCTACGGCTCCGACGCCATCGGCGGCGTGCAGAACTTCTGGACCTACAACAGCTTCAAGGGCGCGCGCGTCAAGGCCGAGTGGAACCAGCCCGAGCATTCCGGTGGCGGCGAGACCAAGGCCATCGGCGCCATCCTCGGCGTCGGCGACCTGAACGCCAATGGCTGGAACGCCTACATCTCGCTGGACCATCAGCGCAAGTCGGCCCTGTTCAAGATCGACCGGCCCGAGCTATACGACTATGCGGTGCTGTCGGCCATGGGCCTGGGCCTGACGCCCGACAACAAGAACCCCAGCCCGACGGCCAACTTCGGCTTCGCGACCGGCGCCAACTCCAACTACAACCCGGCCTTCGCGACCGGCTGTGCGGCGCCTTACTCGCTGCCGACCCTGGGCGCCGGCAGCGTCGCCACGCCGGCCACCTATTCCAACGCCGGCTGCTACCGCAACCCCAACTACTACGACGCCGTCACCGACGGCAGCGAGATCACCAATGTCTTCGGCAAGCTGAGCTGGAAGATCAGCAACGATCACTCGCTGACGCTGGAAGGCCTGCACAGCAAGTTCAACGTCCAGAAGTACCGCGGCATGCAGGTGCCGGGTGCGACGGCGCCGGCCACCACCTACAGCATGCCCGCCACCAGCCGGTTCTATCCCGGCAAGGGCATCACGCCGGCGATCAAGGTGGTGGGCAGCAACACCGGCGCCAACTCGCCGGCCATGTTCATCGACGCGAGCAAGACGCCCGGCACCGTCACCGACCTGAACATGAACAACCGGACGATCTATTTCGTCTGGGGCCCGGCGGAGCTGGGTTCGGCCTACCGCAACGACGAGCAGACCAGCGACCGCCTGGTGCTGAGTGCCGAAGGCACGGTGGCCGGCTTCGACTACCGGGTCGGCCTGAACTACGGCCGGTCCCTCCGCGACACCCGCGCCGGCGCTGGCTACATCCTCTATTCCAAGGCCCAGGAGGGCTTCGCCAAGGGCATCCTGAATCCCTTCGGGCTGCAGGACGCCGAGGGCCTGGAGTACCTCAGGAGCATCGAGGCCAGCGACTACAGCTACCGCGTCAACCGCGCCTACAACCAGAGCGTGGACGCGACCATCACGCGCTCACTGATGGACCTGTCCGGTGGCCCGCTGATGCTGGCGGTGTCGGGCGAAGTGCGCCGCGACTCGGCCAAGGTCGAGGCCGCGCCGCTGGACTATGTCGCCAAGAACGCCAACGGCAGCTATGCCATCGACGCCTTCGGCAATGTCACCAAGCACGACCTCGTCGGCGAGACGCCCACCGGCGTGGCCCGCAAGCTGAGCCGCGACATCAAGTCGGCCGTCGTCGAAGTGGACGCTCCCATCACCAAACGCCTGAGCCTGAACGCTGCCGTGCGCGCCGACAGCTACAGCGACCTCGACACGACGACGGTCAACCCCAAGCTGTCGGCCCGCTACCAGGCCCTGGACGAACTGGTGCTGCGCGCCTCGGCCAACACGGGCTTTCGCGCGCCCTCCATCATGGACATCCAGAACCCCACGCCCGAGGTTCGCACGCAGATGATGGACGACCCGGTGCTGTGCCCCAGCACCACGCCCACCGTCACCAACACCGGCAACCCCGTCAACGGCTTCACACGTGACCAGGTCTGCAACCAGACCATCAGCTACTGGACCAAGTCGCCCGACAACAGCTTCCTCAAGCCCGAGAAATCCAAGGGCTGGACCCTGGGCCTGGCCCTGGAGCCCACCAAGGGCCTGCTGCTGACGGCCGACTACTGGGGCATCAAGCTGACCGACATGCTGGGTGCCGTGGCCATCGCCGAGGTGCAGCAGCAGCCCGCCAAGTACGCGACCAACATCATCCGCAAGGCCGACGGCACCATCGACTACATCATCGCCAGCCAGGCCAACCGTGGCGACACCAGCATCCGCGGCCTGGACCTGTCGCTGATGTACCGCATGGCGTCGGCGGTCGGCCAGTGGACCTTCCTGCTGGACGGCACCTACTACGAGAGCTACCGCTTCACGGCCGAGAAGGGCGGCGAGGTGCTGAGCAACGTCGGCATCATCACCAACGATGCGCGCTACGGCGGTGCCGGAGTCAACTCCGGCCTGGCCGGCATGCCGCAGATCAACCCACGCTGGAAGCACACCGCCTCCATCGGCCTGCGCAACGGTCCGTGGTCGGGCCTGGTCTCGGTGCGCTACAACACCGCGCTCACCGACATCACGCCGCGTGCCGGCTCCACGGTGAACCGCGTCAGCGCCTACAGCCAGTACGGCGCCAGCCTGGCCTATTCGGGCTTCAAGGGGCTCAAGCTGAGCCTGGCGGTCAACAACTTCACCAACGCCAACCCGCCGGTCACGTCCAACACCCTCTACACAGGCTATATCACCAGCCTGGCGGATGTGTTGGGCCGGGCCTGGAAGGTCACGGCCGACTACAGCTTCTGAGCATGCGCAGCCTTCGCTTGTTGATGCTCGGGGCCTTGCTGGCTGCCGGCCCGGCTCAGTCCAGCGGCATCGCCCACAAGGGCTGGACCCAGACCGAGGGCGGCCGTGGTGGCCGCATCCTCAAGGTCACGACGCTGGCGGCTTCAGGCCCCGGCAGCCTGAAGGAGGCTGTCGAGGCCAGTGGGCCGCGCATCGTCGTCTTCGAGGTGGGCGGCGTCATCGACATGGCCGGCCAGCCGCTGAAGATTGCCCAGCCCTTCCTGACGATTGCCGGGCAGACCGCGCCCGAGCCGGGCATCAGCGTCATCAAGGCCGAGACGACCATCGCGACCCATGACGTCGTCATCCAGCACCTGAGCTTTCGGCCCGGCGAGTTCGGCCGGCCCAAGAAGGGCGGTGGCGACCAGGACGGCATCTCGACCCTGGGCGGTGCCCACGACGTCATCGTCGACCACTGCAGCTTCTCCTGGGCCACCGACGAGAACCTGTCGGCCAGCGGCCCGCGCTTCGAGGGCAAGACGCCTGAAGACTGGCGCAAGGGCACGTCCCACCGCATCACCTACAGCCACAACCTCATCTACGAGGGCCTGGGCAACTCGGTGCACGAGAAGGGCGAGCACAGCAAGGGCTCGCTGATCCACGACAACACCAGCGGCGTGCTGATCTACGCCAATGTCTATGCGTCCAACCGCCAGCGCAATGCCCTCTTCAAGGGCGGCGCGCAGGGGGCCATGGTCAACAACCTCATCTTCAACCCCGGTGACCGCGGTGTTCACTACAACCTGCTCGCCAACGAGTGGGCGGGCCAGCCCTGGCAGGTCGGGCGCCTCACGCTGGTGGGCAACGCGATGCGCCACGGCCCGAGCACCGTGGCCGGCACGGCCTTGTTCACGATGCTGGGCCAGGGCGACCTGGAACTGCACATGAACGACAACCTCGCGCACGACACGCAAGGCCGGCCGGTGCCGCCGCTGGGCAACAACGCGCAGACGACGGGGAAGATCATCGTCATGGCCAGACCCGAGTTGCCGGCCGGCCTGGCCATTCGCCCCGCGGCCGATCTGGCGCGCGAACTGCCCGCTCGGGTCGGCGCACGTCCCTGGTCGCGAGATGCGCTGGATGCGAAGCTGCTGGCTGACATGGCGCAGGGCCAAGGCAAGCTGATCGACTCCGAGGTTGAGAATGCGCTGGGCTATCCGCGCCACGCGCCCACGCGCCGCGCCTTCAAGCCCGAGGACTGGAACCTCGACGACATGAGTCCCAAGGCCGGTTGGCCGAAACTGTGAGTCCCTCGTCCAGTCCTGCGCCGCTGCACGCGGGCAAGCCTGGTCGGTCCCCCGAGGGGACGGCGATGCTTGCGGCATTGAGCCGCAAGCACATCGCCAACGCGGGCCGGCTCGGGAGCGGCCCAGCGCTCGGCCCGAAATACGGAACACCACCGACATGAAGATGAAGCGACTTCTGCCATTGATTGCCGCCGGCCTTTGCGCGACGGCTGCCGCTCAGACCGCGCCCGCCGCCTCCGCGCCGCGCGGCGAGACCACCGCCAACGTCGCCACCGGACCGCGCCTCATCCTCGTCGGCGACTCGACGATGGCGCCGCGCAGCGGCTATGGCAATGCGCTGTGCGCCCGCTTTCAGCAGGTCGCCTGCATCAACCTCGCACGCGGTGGCCGCTCCAGCATGAGCTTTCGCGCCGAGGGTCTTTGGGCCACCGTCATGGCCTTGCTCAATGAAGGAACGAGCAAGCAGAAGACGCTGGTGCTGATCCAGTTCGGCCACAACGACCAGCCCGGCAAGCCCGGCCGCTCCACCGACCTGGCGACCGAGTTCGGCCCCAACATGGCGGGCTATGTGAAGGAAGTGAAGGCCGCGGGCGCCGAGGTGCTGCTGATCACGCCGCTGACGCGCCGGACCTTCAAGGAGGGCGAGCTGCCCAACGACCTGCGGCCCTGGGCTGAAGCCATCCTCAAGGTGGGTGCGGAGCAGGAAGTGCCGGTGTTGGATCTGAATGCCATCAGCCACGCGGCGGTTGCTGCCATGGGCCAGGCCGCGGCCGATACCCTGGCCGAGGCACCGCCGCGTTTTGATCGAACGCATCTGGGGCCCAAGGGGGCGGAGCTTTTCTCGGGGCAGGTGATGGAAGGGCTGATCAAGCTGAAGCCGGAACTGGCGAGCGCGAAGACGCTAGGGTCTTGACGGCCGCCGTGACCCGCTGACATACGATGCCCCGATGGGGTATCACATCAGCGTCCTGCGCTCGAAAGAAGGCAAGCAGCTTCCAATCTCCCTGGAGGAAGCGAAGGCCGCGGCGGCTGGGTTGGAGGGTTGGAGCTACAGCGACGCGCCGCCGACCTTTGCCTATGCGGGTGCCGATGGCCACTTCAATCTCTGGTACCAGGACGGCGAGCTCTGGACGCGGAATCCGGACGAATGGTGGATCGCTGCGATGCTGGTATTCGCTGGCCGCCTGGATGCGCGAGTGCGCGGCGACGAATGGGAAACCTATGAGTGCGGGAAAATCTACCTGCACCCCGACGATGCGCTGTTGAAGGCCGAAGCGCAAGTGGCTGGCGCGGATTGGCTTTCTCGCGAGCGCAAGCGACAGAAGTTCTACCGCAACGCCATCGTGGGTTTCTTTGTCACGCTCGGAGCCATCGGTTTCTTGGTTGGCAAATGGCTTGAAAGGCAGTGAATCAGGACATCGGTTTGCAAGGCACCGCAAAATCGACGTGATAGTGCTCGTCGTGCCTCACCCAGGCCCTGGCCTTCATGAACTTCAGATGCTGCTGCAGCCAGGCCCCGCGCGGTGTCGCGAACAGCCGCGGCAGGAAGGGCGGGTCGAGGATGACCTGGGTCAGGCCCAGGCCGCGAGCGGCAGCGGCGCGATGCAGTTCATACAGATGCTCGGCCAGGGCCGGGAAGTCGATGCGGTAGTCGCCCCAGCGGCCCTGGGCATCGAACTCGATGTCATAACCCCATTTGTCGCCCACGCTGGTTGGCAGCGGCACCGAGCGGCCGGCCGCGTCGCGCACGGGCACGAAGAAGTCGACCGACAGGCCGTTCTGATGGGATCGATGCGGCCTGAAGCGCCCGCCCGACGGCCAGCCCGTCTCACCGTAGACATAGCGGACCTCGGGCGTATGCGAGGCCAGTGCGGCATAGGCGTCCGTGACGATGTCGGCGACCTTGGCATGCACATGGGTGCGGCCCAGCGTGACGCCGAGGCGGCTGTAGGGCGAGAAGTTGGGGCCGCTGCCGGGCAGCGCGGCACCGTCCTGGAGGCGGCCCTTGCTGACCGTGCCAAAGCATTCGCTGGCACCCACGGGCCCGGCGGCGAGCAAGGCGGCGATCAGCAGCCAGTTCCGAGTCACGGCGCTCCGGCGTCCGCGAGGGATTCCCGCACCCAGGCCGCGTATTCGTCCGTACCGGCGATGACGGGCAGCGCATAGATGGCCGGCAGCTCGTAGGGGTGCTGTTCGCGCAGCAGGACGTCGAGGGCCGGGTAGTGGGCCCTGTCGGTCTTGAACATCAGCCTCACCTCGTCCTCGCAGGCGACCTCGCCCTGCCAGCGGTAGGTGCTGCGGATGGCCTCGGTCTGCACGCAGGCCGCCAGGCGCCGCTCGACGGCGGCGCTGGCGAGGGTGTCGGCCTGGGCCTGGGTGGCGACGGTGGTGAAGACGGCGAGCAGATCCATCGCCTCAGGGCGCTGCCTTGGGCTTGGGCCGGTGGATCATGGTCCTCTGGTACCAGGCCTCGTTCATGCGCGTCAGGAAGTCGGGCGTGACCAGGAAGCCGCAGCCGTCCCCGATCACGGCTTCGCTGCCGCAGTGCGGGCACATGGCGGTCTGCTCGGCGATGGCCTTGGGGTCTTCCATGTTCTGCACCGTCAGGCCGGTCCAGCCGACGATGGCATCGGGCCTGAAGATCTGCAGGCAGTTGCAGCAGCCGCAGCGCTTGCTCTTCTCGATCTGGGCGTAGTTGTTGGTCGTGTAGCGGTAGGCGGCGAGCAGTTCGTTCATGGGGCGTCCTTGGCTTGGCGGCTGCTGATTCAGGATGTCAGCGCATCATGAACCTGTGGCGTGCTTGCGCCCAGTTGCCTGACAAGCATCCCTGCTTCTGCCTCCTCCAGCGCGCCGCCGAAGCGGATGGTGCGAGCGCCATAGTCAAACGCAATGGCGCCGCTGCCCGCGCCGAAGAATGGCGGGACCCAGGCGCCCTGCGAGCCGAAGGGTTGAGCGGGTGCACCGGACGGGCGCAGGCGCTTGACGTCGGCCAGTCGGTAGTGCTTGGTGAAACCGATGCCCAAGGCCTCGACGCGATAGGCCAGCACGCCGCCGCCCAGGGTGATGACTTCGCGGCCTGCCAGTTGCCAGGCCAGGGTGGCCAGCGTGGCGGCGCCCCCCAGCGTCCAACCAACCAGCCAGACGAGCAGGAAGGCTTGAGGTGTCTTCTCCGACGGCGACAGCAACTGCTGCGTGACCTGCACCTCGCCGAAGGCCCAGCCCACCAGCCATACGCAGAGGAACAGCATGGTGGGAATGCTGCGCCCGGCGGGCAGTGTGGCCCGCAGCCCTTGCGGCGTTGCATCGACCACGAAGCGGGGCGACTCGGGTTCGACGGTGGTCATCGGCTTCCTCCTGGAGTGGGCGCCCTGCTGGGCGTCGTGTTTTGGGACCTGGCGCGTGGCCGGGCCGCAGGCAACTATGCCAACAGAAGGACGACCCTCAGCCCCGGGCTTTCATCCAGGCTGTGGAGGCGACCTGTTGCGCCGCGTCGAAGTGGTGCCCGCCTGGGGCGGCACGCGCCGTGAATCCGCCTGCCTCGGGCCAGGCCCGTTCGAGCTGCCGCCAGGCCGCCTGCGTGGCATCCCAGGGGAACAGCTTGTCTTGCGGCGACCCGAACAGCAGCAGTGGCCGCGGCGCGATCAGCGCGGCCACATCCGGGTGGTCCAGCTCGGCCGCCAATCCCGGGTGCGCCATGCTGAAAGCCGATTGCCCCACCAGGGTGTGCTCGCCCGGCCGCAGCAGGCCTTCGCGCGTGCACATCCAGTGCGCGGCGACGCAGGCCGAGACCTCCTCGCAGACGGCGGCCAGCTGCCAGGCACGGAAGGCGCCCATGGAGAAGCCCAGCACGGCCACGCGCTTCGGGTCGACGCCAGGCTGTTCGCGCAGCCAGCGATGCGAGCGCAGGTCGTCGCTGGCGATGAGGCCGGCCCAGCTGTGGCCGAGCTGCAGCAGGTGGTTGGCCAGGGCCTGCTGGTCGTCGCGGGCAAAGCCGGGCCGGCTGCGCTCGCCCCAGCCGAGGGCGTCGACGGCCAGCACCGCAAAGCCGGCCTCCACCAGCCTGTCGCCGACGAAGCGGCCGCCGAAATAGCGCTGCGTCCAGGCCTCGGCGGCCGGGCTGGGGGACAGCGGGCGGATCAGCTTTTCCTTGCCGATGTCGAAACGCGCGCCGTGGTCGTGCAGCAGCAGCACGGCCGGATGCGGGCCCGAGCCGGCCGGGCGCAGGAAGAGGGCGGGGAGACGCTCGCCCAGCGCGCCGCGAAAGCTCAGCGACTGGGCGACATGGCTGCCGCGATCCTGCTCGGCGAGGATTCCGGTCGCGAAGCCGCTGCCATCGTCGCCGGGCTGCAGGACGAGTCGTCGCGCCGTGGCCAGGGCCTCGCGGCGCCAGCCCGCATCGGGCCGCCAGGCCAGGCGCGGGCGCCAGGCCTGCTGCAGGCGGGACAGGCTGTCGTCCAGCCCCGCGGCGCGGCCGAGCAGCGGCGATAGCGTTGACAGGGCCATGCCGGCGAGCAGGCGGCGACGGACGGTGCTGCTCATGGTCTGACTGGAGCCTCAAGCCCTTGGCGCTGTGCCAGAGTCGGGAGGCGTTCCCCGTCCCAGAAACCGTGATGCTGCGCCGCCGCCAAGCCTGTCTCCTGCCCCTGGCCCTGCCGGGAGCGTGGGCCTGGGGCGACGACGGCAAGGCCGTGCTGCGCATCGGCTGGAGCGACTACCCGCCTTTCCAGCGCCCCGGCCCCAACGGCGGACCCCAGGGCCTGGACATCGAGCTGTTGGAGCTGCTGGCCGCAGCCGCGGGCGAGCGCCTGCAATGGCTGCGCCGGCCCTGGGCGCGGCAGATGGCCGATGCGGCCCAGGGGGAACTGGACCTCATCCCCTCCGCCACCCCGACGCCGGAGCGCATGGGCTTCGCCGAGTTCACCCAGTCCTATCGCAACGAACGCGTGGCCCTGCTGGGCCTGGCCGGCACGGCGCCGCTGCACCGGCTGGCCGAGCTCAAGGGCCGGCCGGCCAGGATCGGCTACATCCGCGGCGTGGCCTTCCCGGTGGCGGTGCGGCGCGAGCTGGAGGACCCGGAGCTGCAGCGCCTGCTGCAGCCCCTGTATGCCAACGACCTGACGCTGTCGGCCCTGCGCGGCCGCCGGGTCGACTACGTCATCGACGATCCGGCGACGCTGCTGCTGCGCGCCGCGCGCGAGCCGGGCGAGGCCTTGGAGGTGGTGCTGGAGCTGGTCGTCAGCCCCGTGCACCTGCTGGTCGCCCGGCGGGCCATCGAGCTCAGGCCCGACCTGCTCGCGCGGCTCAACCACGGCCTGCAGCGGGCGCGGCAACTGCCGGAATGGGGCCAGGTCATGGCCCGTTATCCGGGGCTCTAGCCGCCCACCCATTTCGGCAGCGCCATCGACAGCGCCGGGATGTAGGTGGCGGCCAGCAGCGTCACCAGCAGGGCGCCGTAGAAGGGCGCGATGGAGCGCATGACCTGGCCGACGCTGACGCCGCCGATCGCGCAGCCGACGAACTGGGTGCTGCCCACAGGCGGCGTGTTCAGGCCGAGGGCGCAGTTCAGCAGCATGACGACGCCGAACTGCGTCGGGTCCATGCCGGCCTTCATGCAGATGGGCAGGAAGATGGGCGTGCAGATCAGGATGGTGGCCGCCATGTCCAGGAAGGTGCCGAGCACGAAGAGCAGCACGTTGACCCACAGGAAGATCAGCCAGGCCTGGTTGCCGCTCATCTGTTCCAGCCATTCGCCGGTCTTCTGCGGCACTTCATAGAGAGCCATGAAGTAGCCGAAGGCGGCCGAGATGCCGATCAGCAGCAGCACGACGCCGGTCGTCTTGCAGGCCTTGGCGCAGGCGGCCAGGAAGCCGTGCCAGGACAAGGAGCGGTAGGCGATGCCGGTCACGATCAGCGCCCAGCAGACGGCCGTGGCGGCCGACTCGGTGGCCGTGAACACGCCGCTCAGGATGCCGCCCAGGATGATGGCAATGACCAGCAGGCCGGGCAGGGCCGCGACAAAGGCCGAGAACACCGCCGACCAGCCGGGGAAGGCGCCATGCGTGGGGTAGCCGCGCTTGCGCGCCACCGCATAGGCGGCGACGAGGTTGGACAGCGTCAGCAGCGCCGCCGGGATCAGGCAGGCCAGGATGAGGTTGAAGACGCTGACCGCCGCGATGCCGGCCGTGGCCAGCACATAGATGATGAGGTTGTGCGAGGTCGGCATCAGCGCACCGACCAGGGCCGCGTGCGTCGTCACGTTGACCGCGTAGTCGGCGTCATAGCCCTCGCGCTTCATCAGCGGGATCATCACCGAGCCCATGGCCGACACATCGGCCAGCGGCGAGCCGGCCACGCCGCCGAACAGCGTGCAGCCCAGCACATTGCTCATCCCCAGGCCGCCGCGCACATGGCCCACCAGGCGGTTGGCGAAGTTGACGATGCGCTCGGCGATGCCGCCATGCAGCATCAGCTCGCCGGCAAAGATGAAGAAGGGAATCGCCAGGAAGGAGAAGACCTGCATGCCGCCCACCATCTTCTGGAAGACGATGGCCATGGGCAGGTCAGCCGCGAAGGCCGTGGCGACGGAGGACAGGCCGATGGCGAAGGCCACCGGCACGCCCAGCAGCAACAGCAGCACGAAGCTGCCGCACATGATCCAGAGTTCCATGCCTTCCATGTCAGACCCCCGCCTCTTCGATGGCTTGGCCGCGGAAGAGGGCGATCAGGTGCTCGATGCAGAACAGCACGATGAGGACGCCGGAGATGACCAGGGGCAGGAAGTCCAGCCCCTCGGGCACGCCCAGCAAGGGCTTGGGCTCGGCCCATTTCAGCGTCAGCCATTCCCAGCCGGCGGCGGCCATCAGCAGGGCGAAGGCAATGACGCAGACGTGGATCAGCCCTTCGGCCACGCGCTGTGCCGCCTTGGGCAGCAGGGCGACGAGGGACTCCATGCCGAGGTGGCCGGCGTCGCGCACGCCCACGGCCACGGCCAGGGCGGTGATGTAGAGCACCAGCAGCAGGGCGACGGGCTCGGTCCACGTCGGCGAGTCGTTCAGCAGATAGCGGCCGATGACCTGCCACTGCACGCAGACGACCAGGATGACGAGGCCGAGCACGGCCGCGCGCAGCGACCAGCGCGACAGCGCCGCGCAGAGCTTGGTGTAGGCGCTCATTTGACTTCGTTGATGGCCTTGACCAGGGCCTGCAGCTCCGGCGTATTGACGAACTTGGCGATGACCGGCTGCACGGCCTGGCGGAAGGGCTCGCGGTCGGGCTGCACGATCTCGGCGCCGGCGGCCTTCACGGCGGCCAGGGCCTTGGCTTCCTGCGCGTCCCATTTCTCGCGCTCGACCGTGACCGAGGCCTTGGCGGCCTCGCGCAGCTGCTTCTGCTGGTCGGGCGTCAGCTTGTCCCAGATGCGCTTGCTGATGAACAGCCCCTCGGGCGTCATCGAATGCTCGGTGCGGCTGTAGAACTTGGCCGCCTCGAAGTGGCGGAAGCCGTCATAGCTCGGCACATTGTTCTCGGCCGCGTCGATGAGGCTGGTCTTGAGGCCGGTGTAGACCTCGCCGATGGGCATGGGCGAGGGATTGGCGCCCAGGGCCGTCATGGCGGCCACCCACAGGTCGGTCTGCTGCACGCGGATCTTCAGCCCCTTCATGTCGGCCAGGGTCTTGATGGGCTTGCGCGCATAGACGGAACGGGCGCCGGAGTCGTACAGGGCCAGGCCCACCATGCCCTGGTGCTCGCAGGCCTTGAGGATCTCCTCGCCGGCCGGACCGTCGAAGGCCTTGCGCATATGGGCCGTGTCGCGGAACAGGAAGGGCAGGGAGGGCACCAGGGTCTTGGGGCACATGGCCGCCAGCGGCGCGAGGTTGACGCGCGTCATCGCCAGGGCGCCGAGCTTGACCTGGTCGATGGTCTCCTTCTCGCTGCCCAGGGCCCCCTTGTTGAAGACCTTGACCGTCAGCGCGCCGCCGCTGCTTTTGGCCAGCAGCTGGCCCAGGTGCTTGACGGCGACGACGGTGGGGTAGTCGTCGCTGTTGTGCACGTCGGCGGACTTGAGCTCCAGCGCGCTGGCTGAAGTTGCCAGCAGGGCGGCGATGAGGGGGATGAACTTCTTCATGGCTTGTCTCCTAGTCGAGAGCGCGGTAGCGCAGGTTCGAGAAGCGCGCCTCGCCGCTGCCGGCGGCGTAGAGCGCGGGGCGCAGGCTGGCGAAGCCGCCCGCGGTGTTGTGGTGGTAGCCGCTGACGTCCATCTGCACCGGGAACTTGCTCCAGGGCTGGGCGGCGTCGGCACGGCTGTAGAGGGTCAGGACGTGGCGCACGCACTTCAGCTTGAGCTGCATGCGGCGCGCGATGCCGGCGGGCTTGGGCACGGCGCGGATGTCCTGGCCGTAGCGGTGCAGCTGGAAGCTCTTGGCATTGGCGCCCATGCCGGCGTACAGGCGTGGGCTGTAGAACATGACCAAGCCGGCCTGCACGCCTTCGTCGATGTCCAGGTCGAACTCCATCTCGAAGGCCGGATCGCCCTGGATGAAGCCCAGCGGCGGGCTGTCGCCGGGGCCCTTGCTGCCGGCCGCGCGCAGATGCAGCTTGCCTTCCGCCACGCGGGCGCGCGGCGCTTGGCCGCTGCCGCTGAGGAATTGCCAATGGGGCTTGAGCGTCGTGCCGCCGAAGTCGTCCGACAGGGCCTGGCCATGGGGCAGTGCCTGGCCGCCCTTGAGCTTGGGCAGGGGCGCGCCGTCATCGGCATCGACATGGAACCAGCCGTCGGCGCTGAAGCGAGCCGGCGCCAGCAGCATCTGCCGGCCCAGGGTATGGAAGCTGTTCTCGTAGCCGTGGTACAGCATCCACCAGCCGCCGTCGGGCCCCTGCACCAGGCTGCCATGGCCGCGCGACCACCAGCGCTCGCGCGGCGATCGCGTGCGCATCAGCGGGTTGTGCGGCGCCTGCTCCCAGGGGCCTTCAAGAGTGCGGCTGCGCGCGGCGATGACCATATGGCCGGTCGGCGGCCCCGCCGTGCCGCCGACGGCCAGCAACATATGCCACCAGCCGCCATGGCGCAGCATCTTGGGTCCCTCGGGCGAGAAGCTCTCGACGTCCCAGTCTTCCGGGTAGCGCCAGGGGTCGTAGACATGCTCGATGGGGCCGGCGAGCTTCAGGCCGTCGTCGCTGAGGCGCACCTGATCGCCGCCCGACAGGAAGAGCCAGCGCTGGCCGTTCTCGTCGGCGACATGGGTGGGATCGATGTGGCGCGGCAGGCCCAGTGCGACGGGCTTGGACCAGGGGCCCTCGATGCGATCCGCCCACATGACGAGGATGTCGTTGGGCTGGGCCTTGACCGGCAGATAGAGGTAGTAGCGACCGTTGTGCTTGCACAGGTCGGGCGCCCAGACGCTGCCGACGGCTTCATGCAGCGCGTTGGCCAGCGGCCGCCAGTTGACGAGGTCGCGCGAATGCCAGATCAGCAGCCCCGGCACGGCCTCGAAGCTGGAGTGGGTCAGGTAGTAGTCGTCGCCGTCCTTCAGCACGGACGGATCGGGGCGGTCGCCGGCCAGCACCGGGTTCATGAAGCGGCCGTCGCCAAGATCGGCCTTGCGCTGGCCCTCGATGCCTTTCGGCCAGGGGCGGCAGGGCGGCAGATAGGGCTGGCCCGGCGCGTCGGCGCAGTCGGCGGCAAAGGCGGGAGGCGCCGCAAGCAAGGCCAGCAGCTCGCGGCGCAACAGCCTCATCGGGAGACCTGCGTGAACAGCGATTGCCAGCCCGCCTTCGGCGCCATGTCAGCGAGATTCCAGTCGGCCTCGACGAAGGTGCGCTGCGTCGGCTTGCGTCGGGGCAGGCCATCCGGGTTGTTCTGGGTCTCGTCGTCGATGAGCTGGCCGCGGTCTTCGGCGATGTCGCTGAGCTGCTTGAAATCCAGCGGGTCGCGCGCCCAGGGTCGCGAGCCGACATACAGCGGCAGCAGCTTCTCCAGCTCGCGCGGCGGCAGCCAGTTCAGGCCCGGCGGCAGATAGGGCTGGCGCACGGCGATGATGTCGGCGCTGGTCGTGTACTTGCCCGTCATCGGCAGGGGCTGGCCCTGGCGGTCGACGGCGATGTTGTCCTGCTCGTAGAGCTGCACATCGCCGACGCCGCCCAGCGTGAACAAGGGCAGGTTGCGCTCGGTGCCGGGCCCGGCGCGGTAGACATTGCCGGCCAGCGTGAGCTTGCCGACCTGGTAGGGCCGGCCCACCCACTCGTGGGCGATGAGGTTGTAGTGGACGGCGCGGGCGCCGGGGTTGTAGATGAGGTTGTTGACCATCGCGCCCCAGACACCGCCCTTGAACAGCGCGTTGCGCTCGCGGTTGGACGCATAGACATTGCCCAGCAGCAGGATCTGCGTGGCGTTGTCGTGGATCAGCGAGCCCTTGCTGTGCTCGCCCTTGAGGTGGACGGCCTCGCCCAGGCCCTCGTAGATGAGGTTGTGGCTGAAGGTGAGGGCATGCGAGGTGTGGGCGCGCCAGTCGTCGGGCGTGGCGCCCTCGAAGCGCCGGCCGCCGGCGGACAGGTTCTCGTCGGTGGCCCAGGAGAAGCTGCAGTGGTCGACGATGACGCGCTCGGCGCCGTCGCCGGTGGACAGGCCGTCATGGTCGCCGCCGCTGCGCTTGGCGCGGCCATAGGCACCGGGGCGGAGGCTGATGTGCTGGACGATGACGTCCTTGGCGAACACCTCCAGCTCGCCCTTGATCAGGGTGATGCCGGGGTCGGGCGCGGTCTGGCCGGCGACGGTCAGCTTGCCTTCGCGCAGCTTCCAGCTCTTGCCGCCCATGTCGATGACGCCGCCGACCTCGAAGACGACGATGCGCGGGCCCGGCGTGTCCAGGGCCGCCTTCAGGCTGCCCGGGCCTTCGGCCGCCAGCGTCGTCACGCGGATGATCCGGCCGCCCTGGCCGCCCGTCGTCTGCGCCCAGCCGGCGTGCACATAGGTGGCGGGATGCAGGGGCGCGGTTGTCGTCTGCGCGTGGCAGAGGCCGGCCGCCAGGGCCAGCGTGCAGAGGATTCGCATGGCGGGTTCAGCCCATCAGGTCTTGCATGGCCTCGCGCGGGATCAGCGCGCCGGGGTGCTGGATGACGCGGGCCGCCAGCCGGTTGCCGAAGGCGGCGCTCTCCGCCGGCGCCGCGCCGCGCAGGCGCTGGCCCAGATAGCCGGCCGCGAAGGAATCGCCGGCCGCCGTCGTGTCGACGACGCGGGCCACCGTCTCGGTGGCCACGTCCTGCCAGACATGGTTGAGGCCGACGCGCGTGGGCAGGGCGCCGCGCTTGATGGCGATCTCGGCCACCGGCAGGGCCTGGGCCGCGGTGACGGCGGTGTCGAGATCGGCGAAGCCATGCAGGGCCTGGTGGTCGTCGGCCGTGATGAGGGCGACGCCGGCCGCGGCGAAGGCGCGCTGGTACCAGTAGCGCGCATCGGCCACCGAGTCCCACAGCCTGGGGCGGTAGTTGTTGTCGAAGGCCACCAGCTTGCCGCTGGCCCGCATGCGCGCCATCAGCGCCAGCACGCGCTCGCGTCCGGCCTGGGGCAGGATGGCCAGGCTGATGCCGGACAGATAGAGGGCGTCCAGCGCATCGGCCTGCTCTTCCAGGGCTGTGGTCGCGGTGTCGAAATAGGCCCTTGCCGCCGCCTGGCCGCGCCAGTAGTGGAAGCGCCGCTCGCCGCCCTCGTCCAGCTCGATCAGGTAGAGGCCGGGCACGCGGCCGGGCAGGCGCTGCACCAGGCCGGTCTGCACGCCCTCGGCACTCCAACGCTCCAGCAGGCCGCTGCTCAGGGAGTCATCACCCAGGGCCGTCGCGTAGTGCACGCGCAGATGGTCGCCACCGCAGCGGGCCAGGTAGACGGCGGTGTTCAGGGTGTCGCCACCAAAGCTCTGACGCAGCTGGCCGAAGGCCTGGCCCTGCAGTTCCAGCATGCACTCGCCCAAGGCGGCAATGGACACCGGCCGGGCGGCGGGCGCGGAAGAAGTGTTCACGAATCAAAAAATGAAACAACGGTTCAATAAAGATATCTGACCCGGTCCATTTTGATCACATGGTTTACCCCGCCTGCTCAAGGACTTGATTGGATGGGGGCACTGCGCGCCCGGGCCGACACCGGCGTTCCCTCCCGCCGTGGGGCATCAAGCCAGGCCTGCCCGGCCTTGGCTCCGAGCGTCGCGTCAGACGGCGATGCTGCGCCAGGCGGCTTCGGCCAGCAGGCCCGCATAGGCCGTCGGCCTGGCCCGGCGCCGGCCGGCCAGCCAGCCCCGGCAATAGGACTCGGCGCCGCCCAGCACCAGGGCCGGGATCAGCTCCGTGGGCAGCTCGGTGATCAGGCCTTCGCGTACCCCTTCGGCCAGACGGGCGTCGATGGGGGCGTAGCGCACCTCCAGCCGCTCGCGCAGTTCCTCGCCATGCGGCCCCTGGGCGACAGTCTCGCGGGCCATGAAGAGGAAGGCGGCCAGCTCGGGCAGGGCCGTGACCCAGCCGACATAGGCGGCCACCAGCTCGGCCACGACGGCATGGGCGTCCGGCGCGCCGGCCGTGCGCTCGGCGATGGCGCGGCTCTGGTCGTCGAAGCCGGCGAGGAAGAGGGCGGCCGCCACGCCCTCCTTGTTGCCGAAGTGGTGGTAGATCGTGCCCACGCTCTGGCCACTGCCGGCGCGCAGGTCCTCGATGGTGGCGGCCTCGATGCCGCTGGCGTTGAAGCTGGCCAGCGCATGCTTGAGCACCGCGCGCCGGCTCGCGCCGCGCGGGCCGGGGCAGGCGCGCTCCAGCGCGGCGTTCAACGCGGCTTTCGGGGCAGTAGAAGCACGGGGTCGGCTCATTAGAACGAAATTCTAGAATCGTTTTCGAGCCGAGACACGGAGGATCGATGCGACTGCCCAATCTGCTGGCATCCCGCAAGGGGCGCATTGCGGCGTTCTTCCTGATGTATCTGACCGAAGGCCTGCCCATAGGCTTCGCGATGACGGCCGTGGCGACCCAGCTGCGCCGCCAGGGCATGGGCACGGCCGAGATCGGCGCCTTCCTCGGCATGGTGCTGCTGCCCTGGGCTTTCAAATGGGTCTATGGCCCCTTCGTCGACCTGATCGCCTCCAGGCGTTTCGGCCCGCGCCGCGGCTGGATCCTTGGCGCCCAGCTGATGATGGTGCTGTCGCTGCTGGGCCTGACCCGCCTCGACCTGGCAACCCAGCTCGGCCTGTTCACGGCTCTGCTCGTCGTCCACAACCTCTTTGGCGCCGTGCAGGACGTGGCCGTTGACGCGCTGGCCGTGACCACGCTGCGCGAGGACGAGCGCGCCTTCGCCAGCGGCATGATGTTCGGCGGCCAGTCCCTGGGCGTGCTGGTGGGCGGCGGCGGGGCCTTGCTGATGATGGGCCGCATCGGCTTCGAGGCGGGCATCGTCGTGCTGGCGCTGACCATCCTGGCCGTCATGGTGCTGGTGGTCCTGCCGATGCGGGAGGAGGCCAGCGCCCAGGCGCCGCGTTCCGCTGGCATGGCCGCCGTGGCCGGCGAGGTGGCCGGCTTCCTGCGCCAGGCCTTGACGGCCCTGCTGGGTTCGCGCCTGGCCTTTGCCGGCCTGCTGTTCGCTCTGTTGCCCATCGCGGCCATGGCCCTGCAGCGCGGGCTGCAGTCCAACCTGGCCGTCGACCTGGGCCTGTCCAACGACCAGATCGCCTGGCTGGCCACGGCCTCGCAGGCCGCGACGGCCCTGACCTGCATCGCCGGCGGCTGGCTGTCCGATCGCGTCAACCTGCGCCATGCGATGGCGGTCTATGTGCTGATGCTGAGCCTGCCGGGGCTCTACCTGATGCTGGAGCTGCAGCGCCACGGCTGGGCGCCCGGGCAGGCGGCGCCGGCGGCCCTGGTCACGGCCTTCATGGCCGCCGTCGTCATCCACCAGCTGCTGTTCGGCTTCATCTATGGCGCCCGCGTGGCCCTCTTCATGGGCATCACGCGGCCCGCCGTCGCCGCCACCCAGTTCTCCGCCTACATGGCGCTGACCAATCTTTCCATCACCTATAGCGTCGTCTGGCAGGGCTATGCCGTCAAGCAATGGGGTTATGCCGCGACGCTGGGCCTGGATGCCCTGACCGGCCTGGCCTGCCTGATCCTGCTGCCCCTGCTGAAACCCAAGTCCCCATGAACCTCGTCATCAACGCCCTGGGTGTCCTCGACAACCCCAATATCCGCATCCAGCCCAGCGCCGGCGACCGCAGCGCCATGGCCTACACCAGCACGGGCCAGCATGTCGACGACCGCTCCCTGTGCGATGCCCGCGCTGCCGGCCTGACGGCCGTCAACATCACGCTGGGCCATGTGGCTGGCAGCGCCGAACCCTTCGAGGCGACACTGGCCGACATCGCCGGCTGGGACGCCTTCATCCGGGCCCGGCCGACGCTGCTGCGCAAGGTGCACACCGCCGCCGACATCGACGCGGCCCGCGCGGCCGGCCAGATCGGCGTCATCTACGGCTTCCAGAACACCGAGATGCTGGGCAGCAGCGTCGACTGCGTGGCCCACTTCGCCAGCCTGGGCGTGCGCGTCATCCAGCTGACCTACAACGGCCGCAACGCCGTCGGCTGCGGTGCGACGGTGGCTGACGACACCGGCCTGAGCGCCTTCGGTGCCCAGGTGGTCGAGCGCCTGCAGGCCGAGGGCGTGCTGGTGGACCTCAGCCACAGCAGCGAGCGGACCTGCCTGGACGCGCTGCGCCTGGCGCGCCGGCCGCTGGCCATCACCCACACCGGCTGCCGCGCCGTGGCCGACCATCCGCGCAACAAGAGCGATGCCGAGCTGCGCCTGCTGGCCGACAAGGGCGGCGTCGTCGGCCTCTACTTCATGCCCTATCTGCGCCTGGCCGGCCAGCCGCTGGCGTCGGACCTCATCAACCACCTCGAGCACGCCATCGACGTCTGCGGCGAGGACCATGTCGGCCTGGGCACCGATGGCGGCACCACGGCCATCGACGACATGGCCGCCTACCGCGCGATGCTGGCCGCCGAGACCGAGCTGCGCCGCAGCATGGGCATAGGCGCCCCGGGCGAGACGCCCGATGTCAGCCTCTTCCTGCCCGACCTCTGTGGCCCGATGCAATTCATCGAGCTGGCCGAGCTGCTGGCCGCGCGAGGGCATGGCGCGGCCCGCATCGACAAGATCCTGGGCGGCAACTTCCGCCGCGTCATGGCCGAGGCCTGGCAATGAAGCTGCTCTTCGTTGCGCTGGCCCTCGTCGCCAGCGCCGCCTGCGCGCGCGAGGACCGCGTCCAGATCCACGGCAATGCCGCCGGTACCCAGACCCTGTCCAGCCCGGAGCCTGGCGTCACGGCCGCCGACTACCGCTTCAACGACCGCGGCCGCGGCGATGTCATCCAGGCGCGCTGGCGGCTGGATGCGAACGGCTTGCCGACCCGCTACGAAGCCCAGGGCAACGACTACTGGAAGGTCGAGTTCAGCGAGCGCTTCGAGCGCGACGCCGGCGGCCTGGCCCGCTGGCGCAACCGCATCGAGACGGGCGAGACGCGCTCGAGCGGCTTCTACCTGCCCGCCAATCCGCCGCCCGAGTTCATGGGCGTGCTGACGCGGGCCCTGCTGAAGGCGCCGGGGCGGCGGCTGAAGTTGCTGCCGGCCGGCGAAGCCTGGCTGGAGGGCGGGGCCGATGTCGACGCGGCGGGCCGCAAGCTGACCCTCTACCGCATCAGCGGCATCGAGTTCACGCCGGTGCCAGTCTGGCTGGACGACAAGGGCGATACGGCCGCCGTCGTCGACGACTGGTTCGAGGTGCTGGAAGCGCCGCTGCTGCCGGCGTTGGCGGAACTGCAGCGCGCCCAGCAGGCGGCCGACCAAGCCTGGCATGCCCGCCTCGCCCAACAGCACACCCACAAGCCCAAGGGCGGGCTGGTGATCCGCAACGCACGGCTTTTCGACCCCGTCTCCTTGAGCGTGCGCGCCGGCATGAGCGTGCTGGTGCGCGGTGAGCGCATCGTGCGTGTCGAGCCCGACGCCGATCTCGAGGTGCCGGCCGGCGCCGAGGTCATCGCCGCCAACGGCCGGCTGCTGATGCCGGGCCTGTGGGACGTGCACCAGCATTTCAGCAATGTCGACGGCGTCTTCGACCTGATCGCCGGCGTGACCAGCGCGCGCGACATGGCCAACGACAACCTGCCGATGCTGGCGCGGGTGAAGCGCTTTGACGCCGGCACGGAACTCGGCCCGCGGGTGACCTTGGCGGGCATCATCGAAGGCATGGGCCCGCTGGCCGGCCCGACCGACGTCAAGGTCGACACGGCCGACAAGGCCCGTGCCGCGGTGGACTGGTATGCCGACCACGGCTATGCCCAGGTCAAGATCTACTCGTCCTTCAGCCCGGCCCTGGTTGCGGCCGTGGCCGACCGCGCTCACGAGCGCGGCCTGCGCGTCAGTGGCCATGTGCCCGCCTTCACGCATGCCCAGGCCTTCGTGGAGGCCGGGGCGGACGAGATCCAGCACCTGAACTTCGTCCTGTTGAACTTCTTCCCCGACGTGAAGGACACGCGCACCCGCGACCGCTACACGGTGCTGGCCGATCGCCTCGCGCAGTTCGATTTCAATGATGGCCGCTTCCAGGATTTCGTCGCCTTCCTGCGCCGCCACCAGACCGTGCTGGACCCGACCATGGTCGTGCTCGAAGGCCTGTTCTCGGGCGAGCCCGCGCGCGCCGCGCCGGCGCTGCGGCCGGTGGTGCAGCGTTTCCCGACGGTGGTGAAGCGCCGCCAGCTGTCCGGTGCCGTCGCCGTGCCGGCCGGCAAGGAGGCCGTCTACGCCCAGGCCCTGCCGGGCCTGCTGCGCATGCTCAAGCAGCTGCATGATGGCGGCGTCACCCTGATGCCGGGCAGCGACGGCTTTGCCGGCTACAGCCTGCACCGCGAGCTGGAGCTGTATGCGCGGGCCGGCATCCCCAACGCGGAGGTGCTGCGCATCGCCACGCTGACGCCGGCCCGCGTGCTCGGCGTCGAGAAGGATCGCGGCACGATCGCGCCGGGCAAGCTGGCCGACATGATCCTGGTCGACGGCGACCCGCTCAAGGACATGAGCGACATCCGCCGCGTGTATCGCACCATCAAGGGCGGCCAGGTCTATGACCCGGCGGCTCTGGAACAAGCCATGGGAATGAGGCCCCGATGAACAAGATCGAACGATTCAACAGCGGCCAGGTCGTGCCGGCCAGCGTGCCTTTCCCCGAAGGCGTGCGCGTCGGCCCCATGCTTTATCTCTCGGGCCAGCTCGGCAATGTGCCGGGCCAGCTGATGCTCGTCGAAGGCGGCCTGCGAGCCGAGGCGCGGCAGACGCTGGAGAACATCCGCAGCGTGCTGCGCGGCCAGGGCCTGGATCTGCAGCACCTGGTGCGCTGCACCGTGATGCTGGCCGACATGGCCGACTGGCCGGCCTTCAACGAGGTCTACCGCGAGTTCTTCGGCGACACGCCGCTGCCGGCGCGCAGCGCCCTGGGCTGCAACGGCCTGGCCCTGGGGGCGCGCGTCGAGATCGAGTGCATCGCCGCCGATTCAGCCTGATTCGCGCAGCGCGGCCTCGTACTGCGCGGTGAGCTGCTCCAGCTCGCCGCTGTCGCGCAGGCGCCGGATGACCTCGGCCACGCGCGCTGCGATGTCCTTGCGGCGGATGTGCAGATAGTGGTGCAGGTCGAAGCGGGCCAGGTCGGGCGAGCTGTCCAGGTCCTTGAGGCCGAGCTCGGCCAGCGAGGACTGGGCCGCCTGCGTCGTGCACAGGGCCACGTCGATGCGGCCGGCGGCCAGCATGCGGAACAGCTGCAGCGGGTTCTGCGTCAGCGTCAGCGCTGGATGGTGCTCGGTCATCTCCTGCACATAGACCATGCCGCGGATGGAGCCGAGCGAGTAGTGCTTGAGATCGTCGCGCGACTGCACGCTGACGGCGCGGGCGGGCAGGGCATAGGCGCGCACGCTGACACGGTAGAAGCTCGGGTCCACGCGCAGCAGCTGGGGGTAGGTCTGGCCATAGCTGGCGATGCGGATCAGCTCGCCATCGGCCTTGTCGGACAGGGCCGTCAGGCTGGCGCGCGGCGCCGGCTGCACATCGATCTGCAGGCCCAGGCCGGTGCGGCGGTAGATCTCGGTCAACAGCCGGGCGGCCACCGCGCTGGCCCCGGTCTTGTTGACGGCCGTGACCACCAGGGTCTCGGCCGCCCGCGCCTGCGGCAGGGCCAGGCCCGCCAGCGTTGCGGCGAGCAACCGGCGTCTGCCGGCGGATTCGGGACTGCCTGCGTCCATGCCTCACCTTGCGGCGCATCTTGCGCTCTACTGCAAAGGTAGCTCATCCGGCGCGGTCCGCGCAACCGGGTGTTAGCAGTGCTTCAGCCCTCGGTCACCAGGCTGAGCGGGCCGCTGGCGATGAGGCGGTACTGGCCGCGGCCGGCGCGCTCGATGCGCAGGCCGAAGTCGCGCTCGGCCAGGCGGCGCTCCAGCAGCAGCAGGCGCACGCCGAGGTTGTCCTGGACCTCGGGCAGGCGCAGGTCGCCGCCGGACAGGCGCAGCTCGCGGGTGCTGAAGGCCTCGCGGCCGCTGTCGATCTGGTCGCGCACCAGCTTGGCGACGATGGCGCCGGCCACGCCCTTGATGAGGTACTCGTCGTTGACGAAGACGCTGTGGTCGCGCGGGTAGTGGCGGATGCGCAGGGCCTTGCCCCCGGCATGCGGCGCGGCCGGCGCGGCGGCCACGGCCTCTTCGACAAGTTCCGCCGTGCGCAGCGCCGCCAGGCCCTGGGCGAGCTGGGCGCCGACGGCCGTCAGCGCGTCCTCGTCGTCATAACTGAAGAACTGGTCGTGCTCGCTCTCCACCAGCAGCGCGCCCACCGTGCGGCCACGGGCGCGCAGCGGCACGGCCAGCTGGCTGCGTGGCGCGGCCAGGCCGGGCAGGGGGATGGTGTCGGCCATGGCGGCCTGCAGGCCCAGCTGCTCGGCCTTGTTGCGCCAGGACATGCCGTAGCTGCACATCTGGCTCATGTGGCCGATGCGGATGGGGATGTTCTCGCGCAGGGCCACGCCGGCCAGGCCCGCCTCGGCCAGGGGCAGCTCGGCGCCGCTGCCGGCCAGCTCGTAGCCGATGCTGGCCAGGGTGTAGAGGCCCTGGCGCTGCTCGTCCAGCAGCCAGAGGATGGCATGGCTGATGCGCAGGTCGCGCTGCAGGCCCTCGGTGAAGGCCTGCACCAGGCTGCGCAGGTCGGGCGCCTCGGCGAGCTGTTCGCTCAGCTTGCGAACGCCGGCCGCCAGGTCGCAGCGCGGCGCCATCGCGGGCAGGGGGTGCACGGGGTCCAGCTTGCGCAGCGACTCCACAAAGTAGACGTCGGCGCCGCGCAGGTGGAAGACCTTCTCCATGCCGGTCTGGGCGGCAATGCCGGCGAGCTTGGCGCGCAGGCGCTCGAACACCGGTCCTTCGGTGTCGGTGCGCTCGTAGCGCAGTTGCAGCAGCACGGAGACGCCGGTGATGGGGTCCTCGACGCTGAGGGCCACGCGTCCGGTGGCGAGGATGTTGGCGCGGGCGCGGTTGAGGAACTGGTAGGTCAGCGCCACATGATCGTCGTCGATGTACTCGGCGTGCGACAGGTAGTTGACGTGGGGCATGCCGTCGGTGCCCACCGAGCACATGGCCGGCGGGATCACGCCTTCGAGCAGGCGGCGCACATCGCGCAGCTTCAGCGCGCGGCGTTCGGGTTGTGGGGTGTCGTTCATGGGATGAGGTCCACGGGCTGGCCGGCGCCGGGGCCGGGGGTCTGGTCCCAGGCGGCCAGCGGTGTGAAGCGCACGCAATCGAGGTGGGCGAGCGACAACTCGCCCAGCGTGGCATGGATGCGGCGGCGGTCGGCGCCGAAGGCCTCGATCTGCCGCAGCCAGGTCTCGAAGTAGTTGGCGAACATCGGCCCATGCTCCTCGCGCGGCGCCAGCACCTCGGCGTCCACGCCCTTGACGTGCAGCACGCGGTTGTTGCTGGGCAGGCCGGCGGAAACGGCGATGCGGTGAGTGGCGGCAATGGCGGCGAGCAGTTCGCTGCCATGGCGCTTCAGCACCAGCAGCTCGACGCGGCCGTCTTCCAGCACCCAGGCGGCATGGGCGAAGGCCAGCTCGGGCTGGCCCTCGGGCGTGGTGCTGCCCACGCGCAGCGCCGGCCCCTGCGCGAGGTGATCGATCCAGGCTTGCGGCAGGCGGGCCATCAGGGCAGCAGCTCCACGGGGGTGCCGGCGCCGGGGCCGGGCGTCTGATCCCAGGCGCCGCAGGGGGTGAAGCGCACACCGGCGAGCTGGCTCACCGCGAGGTCGTACCAGACCGACATGATGGCCTCGCGGGTGAAGCCATAGGGCTCGATGCGTGCGATGAAGCGCTCACGGTTGCGCTCGAAAAGCGCGGCATGGGCCGGCGTGGCGTGAAAGGCTTCGGCGTCGACACCCTTGACGTGCAAGGTGACATGGCTGCCCGGCTGGGCCGCCACATAGGCAATGCGGCTGCTGGCGCGTACGGCATCCAGCAGGCGGTCGCCGACGTTCGCGGCCAGCAGCACCTCGATGCGGCCGTCGGGCAGGGCCTGGGCGGCCAGGGCGCGGCAGATCTCGGGCTGGCCGTCGGCGTGGGCGCCGCCGAGGCGGTGGGAGACGCCGCTTTCGAGGTGGGCGGCCCAGTCGGGAGAAAGGCGGGGCAAGGTGGGTCTCGTCATGAGAGAGCCCGAATGATAGGCAGGGTGGCAGTTAGCAAAGACTTAACAAGCGCTTAGCCGAGAACTAGCAGCGCGCCTGACGCGCCCCGACCACAGTAGAGCCCATGCCGGACAGAGACCGGCGCCACTGACCCATTCCCCCAGTCCCCGACCGGCCGAGGCCTTTTGGACCTCGGCAGGGCGGAGCCTTGACCGAAACCGAAAGCCTTCCCATGAACCGCTGTCCCGCCCCCCTGTTGAGCGCCTTGCTCGCCGTCGCCCTGCTGCAGGCCTGCGGCGGTGGCGGCGACGCGGGCTCGCCGACTTCCTTGCCCGCGCCGACCCCGGCACCGGCCCCCGCCCCAGCCCCAGCCCCAGCCCCGACTCCAGCCCCAGCCCCGGCGCCCGCGCCGACCCCAGCCCCGGCGCCCGCGCCGACCCCAGCCCCGGCGCCTGCACCCGCTCCAGCCCCGACTCCTGCCGCCACCGCGGTCGGCGTGCCCTTGGGCCCGATCGCCGCCAGCTCCCGCATCGGCGCCGCCGGCGGCCGGCTGGACGCACCCGACTACGGCCTCGCCGTCATCGTCCCGGCCGGCGCCTTCGCCAGCGAACAGCTGGTCACGCTGCAACCCATCGAGAACAAGGCACCCGGCGCGCGGGGGGCGGCCTGGCGCATCCAGCCCGAAGGCCTGCAGGCCAAGCAGCCCATCACGCTTGAATGGCTGCCGACCGCCGCTGAACGCAGCGGCGCCAAGCACCTGCGCATTGCCACCCAGGGCGCCGACGGCATCTGGCGCAGCGCGAAGTCGGGCACGGACCGCGAAGGCATCGTGCGCACGACGACCACCCACTTCAGCGACTGGTCGCTGGTGGCCGGGGTGCAGCTGCGGCCGGGCGCTGCCGACGTCGGCCTGCAGCAGACCCGGGACGTGACGGTCATGATCTGCGGCCGCGCCGGCCAGGCATCCATGCCCGGCCAGGAAGAACACTTCGCCTGCGACACCGATGCCGGCGCGGTCCTGGGCACGGACGGCTGGGCTGCCAATGGCGTGGCGGGCGGCAATGCCAGCGTCGGCACGCTGACCGACAGCGGCAACCTGGCGACGGCGAAGCGGACCTACCGTGCGCCCGCCGCGCTGCCGGCGCAGAACCCGGTGGCCGTGTCGGTGCGCTACCAGGATCCCTTCGACAACATCGACGGGCCGGTCGACCTCGTCGCCCACCTGACCGTCATCGATCCCCAGGCCGGCTGCGACTGGCTCCAAGGCGTCAGCCAGCTCAATGTCGGGCTGGAGCTGGACTACCACTGGTCCGGTGCCGACAACCAGGGCAGCGCCCGCTATGCCCACCTTGCCCGCGTCGGCGGCAAGCTGTTGCGCGAGGCCATCTCGCCGGTCGGCCAGGTCTGGTTCACGGGCGCCGCCGACACCGGCGTGGTCAGCGTCGACCAGTTCTACAGCAGCGCCATCGTCTTCAGCACGATCCAGGTGACCGCCCAGGGCGCGCCGCTGACCCATGAGGCCGTGCCGACGCTGCGCGCCTTCGTCGACCTGGCGACCTGCAAGCTGGACTACGTCGGCTATGTGCCGGTGCGCGCCCGCCATGTGCACACCGGCAAGGACGGCTCCAACGACATGGAAGCCAATGTCAGCGGCCTGTCCTTCCGCATCGCCGGCTATGCACTGGCCGGGCGCCGCCAGTTCGGCGAGGAGCGCCTGCTGCCCGCCGAGCTGGGCCGGCGCGTCAACACCGAGTTCGTCGACCCGGACAGCCACCGCGAGTTCGACGGCGTGTCGGGCGCCGCCCGGCTGCGCTGGACGCTGTCCCCGCAATGAAGGGCCCCGCCATGAAGCACGTTCCGTTCCTGGCGCTGCTGCTCGCCGCCGGCGCCGCCCAGGCCCATTGCTGGGCCGCCGATGCCGCCGAGCCCATCAGCAACGATGGCCTGCCGGTCCGCCACGCCTCGTTCAAGCCCCTGCATGCGGCCATGGATGCCTTCGAGGAACAGGCCAGGCCCAACCCGGGCCTGCTGGCCCTGCCCGACGTGCGCCTGCGCATCACGCGCGCCGTGCTGGACTCGGACGAGCCCACGCGCCGCCCGCGCGAGGCCGTCATCCACGCCCAGGGCTTCGGCCCCAAGACCTGGATCGGCAGGGACTGCGACATCCACGCCGAGGCCGCCCAGCGCATCGGCCCGCGTGCCGGATTCAGCGTCTTCATCAACTCGCCGCTGGCGACGATGAACCGCTGGGCGCATGACGAACAGCTCAGTGCCTACCTCGAGGGCGAGCGCGGCGAGCCCATGCAGGGCTGGCCGGTCTACCGCGGCTGCGCCGTCATCGCCCCCGAGCGCCGCATCCCCTGGGTGCCCGTCACGGTCGGAGAGATGCTGGCCTATTTCGAACGCGAGCAGCAGCGCAAGCTCGCTGAGGAGGATCGCCGCAACGAGCGTGTCCTGCAGCCTTTCGACCTGGCCGCCGCCGAGCGCCAGGCCGAGCAGATCCGGCCGCAGAACGCCAAGGCCGCCGAGGCGCTCCTGATGGTGGCCCGCCAGCGCAAGGCCGGCGAGGCGGCCCACCACGCGCAGATCGCCAAGGCCCGCCAGATGCAGGCCGACGAGCTCGAGGACCTGCGTCGCACCCGCGCCGGCATGGGCGCCGAGCAACTGGCCGAGCCCTACCGCCTGGGCACGGGCCGCCATCGCCTGCCCACGCCTGCCGAAGCCGCACGGCCGCTGAAGCGCCTCGTCAAGCTGGACCCGGCCTACCCCTGGGATGGCCGCAACCGCACCCGCATCCAGCTGCTGACCGTCTGCGCCAGCAGCCATCCCAACAACCCCGCCTATGCCCAGCCCATGCGCGACGCCGTCGCCGCGCTGGACCTGCAGCGCTTCGCCGCGCTACTGAACTGAAAAGAGATCGCGATGACGACTTCCGATGCACTCACCCGCCTGGACGCCATGCTGCTGATCCGCGCCTATGAGGAACAACTCGCCGCCACCACGTCCGCCCAGCAGCCCGGCACCTGCACCTCTGTCGGCCAGGAGGCCTGCGCCGTCGGTGTTGTCGGCGCCCTGGGGCCCAACGACCGCATCCTGAGCAACCACCGCAGCGCAGGCCATCTGCTGGCCCGCGGCGCCGATCCCCAGCGCCTGCTCGCCGAGGTGCTGGGCCGCGCCAGCGGCTACTGCGGCGGCCATGCCGGCTCGCTGCACATCTCGGCCCGCGAGCTGGGCGTGGTGCTGACCTCCACCATCGTCGGCGGCGGGCTGAGCCTGGCGCCCGGCGTGGCACTCGCCCAGAAGATGGGTGCCCAGCCGGACGGCATCACCGCCGTGTTCTTCGGCGACGGCGCGGCCTGTCAGGGCATCTTCCACGAGGCCGTCAACCTCGCGGCCACCTGGCGCCTGCCGCTGCTCTTCGTCTGCGAGAACAACCAGTGGCAGGCCTATGTGCACCGCCGCGAGACCATGCCTGGCGAGCAGGTCGCCGACTGGGTGCGCGGCCATGGCCTGGCGGCCGTCGACGTCATCGACGGCAACGATGTCGAGGCCGTGCATGCCGCTGCCACCCAGGCCGTGGCCGCCATCCGCGACGACGGCCGGCCGCGCCTGCTGGAGCTGACCACCTACCGCCAGCGCGGCCATTTCGAGCCCGACGACCAGGCCTATGTCTGCGCCACCGAGCACGCGCACTGGCTGGCGCGCGACCCCATCAAGCGCCAGGCGGAGCGGCTGCGCCTGGGCGCGGAGCAACTCGCCGGCCGCAAGGACGCGGCCTGCCGGCGCATTGCCCAGGCCTACGCAGCCGCGCTCGCGGCGCCCTGGCCGCAGATCGCCTGAAGGAGCCCCACCATGCAACAGACATCCCAACAGGCCCTGATCGCCGCGCTGCACCGCGCGATGGCGGCGGACGAACGCGTCATCTTCCTCGGCGAGGGCGTGGCCACCAAGAACCCCGAGCTGCTGGCGGCCTTCGGCGCCGAGCGCGTGCGCAACACGCCGCTGGCCGAGGCCAGCATCGTCGGCTGCGCGGTGGGTGCGGCGGCGATGGGCCTGCGTCCGGTCGTGGACCTGCTGTTCTCGCCCTTCCTGATGCTGGCCATGGACGCCCTCGTCAACAGCGCCGGCAAGCTCGGGCCCTTGAGCGGCGGCCAGTTCGAGTTCCCGCTCGTGCTGCTGGCCCAGACCGGCGCCGGCTGGTCCATCGGCGGCCAGCACAACCACAACCTGGAGGCGATGTTCGTGCACACGCCGGGCCTGCAGGTGCTGATGCCGTCCACACCCGCTGACACCGCCGGCCTGCTGGCCGGTGCGCTTCAGCAGCCGCGGCCCACGCTGCTGTTCAGCGACATCGGCCTGGCCCACGCGCCCGGCGAGGTGGCCGGCGACGAACTGCTGCTGCCCGGCCGCGCCGCCGTGCGCCGCCGTGGCGATGCCATCACGCTGGTGGGCTATGGCAAGACCGTGCACCACTGCCTGAGCGCCGCGCAGACGCTGCAAACCGAAGGCGTGGAGGCCGAGGTGATCGACCTGCGCAGCCTCAAGCCGCTGGACACCGCCACGGTGCTCGCCTCGGTGCGCAAGACCGGCCGCCTCCTGTGCGTGACCGAAGCGAGCGGCCTGTGCGGCCTGGCTGCCGAGCTCTGTGCCGCCACCGCCGAACAGGCCTTCGCCGACCTGAAGGCCGCTCCCCTGCGTCTGACCGGCCCCGACGCGCCGGCCCTGGCCAGCTGGCCGCTGGAGCAGGCCGCCGTCCCCCAACCCGAACAGATCGCCGCCCGCGCACGGGCGCTGATGAACACCCACACCCTGATTGCTTGAACGGAGGAATTAACGATGAAAAAAATCTCGACGATGACCCTGGCGCTGGCGCTGGCCAGCGCGACCCTGCTGGCCTCGGCGCCGGCCCAGGCCGCGCCCGTCTACGGCGTCTATGCCGCCGCACAGTACGGCCCCCACAACGGTGGCGAAGGCCGCGTGGCGGCCACGTCCGACACCTTGCCCGGCTACCCCAATGTCGATGCCTCGGCCGCGGTGTCGCTGCGCGACGGCAAGGTCGGCGCGACCGGTTTCGCGACCCCTTGCGCGTCCTGCAATGACCGCGTGTTCGGCGGCGCCTTCGCCTATTTCTACGACACCGTGACCTTTCACAACGGCGCAGGGCCCAGCATGGCCCAGCTGGTGCTCGACATCGAAGGCACGCTGACGGGCAGGGCCTTCGGCACCACGCGCTTCTACGCCGGGGCCGTGCAGCAAGACTTCTGGGAGCGTCGATCCAGCCTTGCCACCTCCGTCGCGCTGAGCTCGGGCACCTCGCAGCGGAGTCAAGACCTGTCCCTGCTGGCCGGCGACACCACGGTCTTCATCTACGCCGAACTGCTGGTCGACGCCATGGCCCTTCCCGAAGCCAACCAGGCTTCGATGGCTGACTTCAGCAACGGCCTGCGCTTCAGCTGGATCCTGCCCGAAGGCATGACGGCGAGCTCGGCCTCCGGCCAGTTCATGAACACGGCGGCCACCGTGCCCGAGCCGGCCAGCCTGGCGTTGCTGGGCAGCGGTCTGGGTCTGCTGGGCGCCTTCCAGCGCCGCCGCCGCATCACCGCCTGATCTCCATCCTTCCAACGAAAGAAACCCCATGAAGACATTGATCGCTTTCAGCCTGGCCCTGCTGGCCAGCGGCGCGCAAGCCGCGATGCCCAATTTCGGCAGCTATGCCGGCACCAGCGGCGGTAGCCGCAGTGGCGGGGAGGGCAGCTTCTCGGCCATGGCCAACACGCCGTCCTCCTACAAATACTCCTACGCCTGGGCCCAGGGCGGGCTGGGCGACGGCACCCTGCATGCGGCTTCCAGCGCCATCTCGTGCCCGCCCTGCCGCAGCAACAGTGGAGCCCAATCAGTGGCCCGCTTCTGGGACACAGTGACCTTCCACAACGGCCAAAACCTCGGCCTGGCCGAGCTCAGCGTCAGCATCGACGGGACGCTGACGCCCGGCGGCTTTGCTCAGGCATCGGCGCGCTTCTATGTGGGCTATGCGCATGCCGACTTCTTCGACCGCCTGGACGTCTATGCGCCGTCCGTGGCGCTCAAGTCGGGCACCACGGTGTTGGGCGATGAGCTGGCCATCCCTCTGGGCGACGTCAAGGTCTTCATCTTTGCGGAGCTCTACACCGATGCCTGGGCGTCCTGGCGCATGCCCGGCCAATCCACGAGCGCCGACTTCGGCAACACCCTGCACTTCAACTGGGTGCTGCCCGAAGGCGTGACGACGAGCTCGGCCTCGGGCCAGTTCATGACCTCGGCCGTGCCCGAACCCACCAGTGCGCTGCTGTTCGCCTGCGGCCTGGGCGGGCTGTGGCTGCGCCGCCGCTCCGTCAACGCCTGACCCCTTGAGGAACGATGATGAAAACCTTGATCTCTTTGGCTCTGACCACCCTGGCGCTCACGGCCCAGGCCGCCGGCATCCCGGCTCAAGGCAGCTGGCAGACGACGCTGCAGGCCCGCGACCTGCAGGGCCATGCCGTCGCACTGGACAGCGCTCGGGCCGCCTTCTTCTACGACAGCGTGCTGGACGTGACCTGGCTGCGCCAGGCCAGCACGCCGCAGCTGCAGAGCTGGGTCCAGGCGCGCGACTGGGCCGCCCAGCTGTCGGTCGGCGGCCACGATGACTGGCGTCTGCCGACGACGCTGGACACCGGCCTGCCAGGCTGCGCCCGGGTCACCTATACGGGTGGCGATTGCGGCTACAACGTGCCCACGCAGGTCGGTAGCGGTGCCAGTGCGAGCTACAGCGAGCTGGCCCATCTCTTCCAGGTCACGCTCGGCAACGCGGCGGCCTACACGACGGCGGGCCAGTTCCGTGGCTTCCCGGGCCAGGGTACGAGCTGGGGCCTGGCCAACACCGGCGGCTTTGAAGGCCTGCAGTCCGTGGCCTACTGGAGCGGCAGCGGCGTGGTGGGCAACAACAACTACGCCTGGTCCTATCACTTCGGCCTGGGCTACCAGAGCCTGGCCGAGAAGGGGGTGCTGTCCCAGGCCCTGGTGCTGCGCGATGGCGATGTGCTGAGTGCCGTGCCCGAGCCATCGACCTGGGTCATGGCCGGTGCGGGCCTGCTGTGCCTGGGCTGGCTGCAGCGCCGCCGCCGTCCGCACTGAGCGGCGCATCCAGCGTCCAGGGGGCGCTCCAGCGGCTGGGCGTGGCCGGCTGGTCGGCCGAGGCCACCGCGGTGTCCTGCTCGCGCAGCGCGGCTTCCAGCGCCGGCCAGAACTGCGGGCCACAGGCCAGGCGCGTGCCGTTGTCCAGCAGCAGCGTCGCCCCGCCCTTGTCATTGGGCAGGGCCTCGAGCACATGGGCCGGCGCCACCGCGACGCGGTTCTGGCAGCGCAGCATGCTGCCGGGGGGCAGGTCGTCCAGCAGCGCGCCGAGGCGGCGGTGCAGCACATGCTGCTCGCCGAAGCCATGCAGCAGCAGGGCCGGATGGCGCGAGTCGGGCAGTTCCAGCCAGCGGATCTCGGCCAGGTCCAGCATCGTGAAGCGGCCATGCTCCAGCACGATGAGCTGGCGCACTTCGACGCCCAGCCGGCGCCGCGGCAGCCGCCTCAGCGTGGCCTTGATTCGCTGGGAATCCTGGGCCGCCAGGCAGCGGCGCACGATGTCATGCGTGAGCCAGACGAGCTGGGGCGCGGGGTCGTGCAGGGAGGCGGCCAGCTCGGCCGCGCCGATGGGCTTGAGGCCGGGGTCGAGCAGCATCAGCTCGGGCTGCATGGCCAGGGCCATGGCCAGCGCCTCGGTGGCCGTGTGGGCATGGTCCAGCACGTTCAGCACGGCGCCGTCGATCAGGCGCTGGGCCAGCGCGGCGGCCGGGCTGTCCGCCGGAGCGACGACGAGGGTGCGCACGGCGGGGCGGGGGCCTGTGAGAACTTCCATGGAGCGCGATCATGGGCTCGCGGATCGCCTCTGCCTTTGGTCATGAGAGCCCCCCTTTTTGCCTTCGCGTCGCGAGGGGGCAGCGTTGCGTTGGCGCGGTCAGCGCAGCGCGGCGAGGGCCTCGCTCATGGCCTGCTGGTAGGCCGGCCATTGCTGCAGGTCGTTGTGCCCGCCGCCGGCGATGCGGATGAGGCGGGCGCGCGGCTGCAGGGCCTGCAATTTGCCGCTCTCGGCGAACGGAATGACTTCGTCGCGATCGCCATGCACAAGCAAGACCTGGGCGTTGATGCGACCGACCGTGCGGTCGGTGCGCAAGGGATAGCGCAGCGCCTGCGGCGGTACCCAGGGGTAGTGCTGGCGCGCCAGCCCGGCGATGCTGGCATAGGGCGACACCAGCACGGTCAGGTCGGGCTGCATCGTCGTGGCCAGTTCGGCGGCCAGGCCGGTGCCGAGCGAGCGGCCGTAGAGGACGATGCGCTTGCCCGCGTAGCGCGGTGCGATGCTGCGCCAGACGGCCATCACGTCGGCGTGC
This sequence comes from Roseateles sp. GW821-FHT09H10, assembly GCF_059415865.1. Lineage (NCBI taxonomy): Bacteria > Pseudomonadati > Pseudomonadota > Betaproteobacteria > Burkholderiales > Sphaerotilaceae > Roseateles > Roseateles sp. GW821-FHT09H10. Next base: position 390,690 of record NZ_JBWKOB010000003.1, read on the forward strand.
AGCTGGGTCTCGCTCTCGATGCGGCCCGTGCTCTTGCCATAGCCGCGGTAGTCGGGCATGACGAGGTCGAAGCCGGCGCGGCGGAAGAAGTCCGTGTCGGTGAACCAGCTTTGCAGATTGCCGGCATTGCCGTGCAGGAAGAACACCACGCCACGCGGCTCGGCCAGGCGCAGCTCCAGCACCGACAGGCGCGCGCCGGGCACGTCGACGAAGCTTTCGTGCACGTCGGGCTCGGTAGCCAGGCGTGCATCCGCCGGCAGCGGCGTGGGATGGAAGAGCAGGCTCTCCTGCTTGAACCACAGCAGCAGCGTCAAGGCCGACCAGGCCAGGGCGGGCAGCAGCACCAGGGCCAGTGCGAGGCGCATCCAGCGCTTCAACGGCAGCTCGCGGCCAGCCAGGCGTTCAGTTGCAGCAGCCACTCGTCCACCGTCTGGGCCATGGCGCGCACGGCACCGGGGGCATCGGGCGCGGCGGCGCGCTCGAGGCGCCAGTGCTGCTGCAGCGGCGTTCCAGACTGCCACAAGGTGGCGTGCACGCGCAGCACGACCTGGCTGCTCGCCGGGCTGGCGAAGACCTGTTCGAACTCATCCAGGTTGACGGTCAACAGCCCGGCCGGCTTGCCGGCGCAACCGGGCGCAGCAGCCAGACGTTCGCGCAGTCTTTGCGTCAGCAGCGCTGCCGGCGGTGCAGCCCAGAGGCTGTCCCGGTAGTGCTCGAGGCGCTGGACCTGCTGGAAGGCCAGGCGGTAGGCGATGCCTTCGCCCGACAGTTGGGGCGGGGCGGTCACGTCGGCGATGCGCCAGGCCAGGGCGCCGCCGGTGGCTGTTGTCGCGGGCGCGGGGCCGAGGTCGTAGACGGCCTTGGGTGCCACGGTCGGCGCCAGCGAACAGGCGCTCAACACGAGGGCGGCAGCAAGCAGGATGAATGGGTTCTTCATTTTTTCAGGCGATCGGCGAAGCCAGTCTCGCCGGGACCGGGCGGCTGGGCGCCGCGGCCGAACAGCAGGCTTTGCGGTTGCTCGCCCAGGGTGTCGGCGGCGCGTTCGATGCTGCGGCTGGCGGCCGCGACGTCTGCCAGCACGGGACGGGTGCGCGGCGAGGTCTCGCCGACGAGGGCCAGTTCGAGGTTGCGGCTGGTGGCTTGGACCTGCAAGGCGGCGGCCTGCAAGTCGTCCAAGGCCTTGGCCCGGGTCTTGAGGTCCTGGGCCAGCAGCTGGCCCTCGGCGGCGAGGGTCTCGATGCGTGTCAGCGCAGCTTGAGCGCGCTTGGCGGCGACATCGGCATCCTTGAGCAGCACCGGCAGCTCGCGAGCGCCGGGCTGCAGGGTCGCCATCAGCTTGCTGGTGTCGTCGGCGGCTTGCTGCAGGCCGGCCAGGGTCTTGGCGAGCTGGACGCGGTTGTCGTCGCTGAGCAGGGCGTTCAGGCGCGCGGCCGTCTCCGCAAAGCCGGCCACCAGGCCGGGGCCGCTCTCAGCCAGGCGGTCCAGCAGGGTGGGGCGCAGCGCCAGGCGGGCGCCGGGCTGGGCGCGCTGCAGCGGCGCCTGGGCGTCGGCCTCTTCCAGGCCGACGAAGGACAGGCCGGTGACGCCCTGCAGGCCGAGCTGGGCGTAGGTGGTGGCCGAGACCGGCGCTGCCGCGTCGACGGCGATGCCGACGAGGATCTGGCGCGGGTCGGTGGGATCGAAGCCGATGGTCTCGACCCAGCCGACCTCGACGCCGCGCAGCTTGACCGGTGCCTTCAGGTTCAGACCTGGCACGCCGGTCTTGGCGACGACGGTGTAGCGCACGCGCTCGGTGCGGTCGCCCTGGAACCAGGCGACGCTGGCCGCGACGGCCAGGCCGAGCAGCAGCAGAAAGAGGCCGGCGGCGAGGGCGTGGGCTTTGTTTTCCATGTTCAGACAGTTTCCTCGCGGAGCACGGCGGGCACGCCGCCTTCGTCACTGGTGTCGTCCAGGCTCAGGCGGAAGCGCCTCACATCATCCTCGGCGCAGCGTTCGAGATGGCCGAGGAAGAAGTTGCGCACGAAGTGGTGGGGCAGGCGCGCCACCTCGGACAGCGGGCCGCTGGCGATGATGTGCTGGTCGGCCAGCACGGCGACGCGGTCGACGACGGCGAACAGGGTGTCGACATCGTGGGTGACCATGACGACGGTCAGGCCCAGTTCCTGGCGCAGGCGGCGCAGCAGCCTGACGAACTGCTTGGCGCTGTCGGGGTCCAGGCCGGCGGTGGGCTCGTCCAGGAAGAGCAGCTGCGGGTCGAGGATGAGGGCCCGCGCCAGCGACACGCGCTTGACCATGCCGCCCGACAGCTCGGCCGGCCGCTTCAGCGCATCCTCGGGCTTGAGCCCCACCTGGGCCAGCTTCAGCATGACCAGGGGCTTGACGAGGTCGGGAGGCACGCTCTTGAGCTCGCGCAGCGGCAGGGCGACGTTGTCGTAGACGCTCAGCGCCGAGAACAGCGCGCCGGCCTGGAAGAGCACGCCCCAGCGGTAGCGCACCCGCTCCAGGTCGCGCACCGCGCAGGCGCCCAGCGGGTGGCCGAAGATCTTCACCGTGCCGGCCTTGGGCACCTCCAGGCCGAGCAGCAGGCGCAGCAGCGTCGTCTTGCCCGAGCCCGAGCCGCCGATCAGCGCGACCACCTCGCCGCGATGCACGGTCAGGTTGAGGTTGCGGTGGATGACGTGGCCACCGAAGGCCGTCGTCACGTTGTCGACTTCGATGATGGCTTCGGTGTCGGCCACTCAGACTCCAACATTCGAAAAGAGCACGGCGAAGATGGCGTCCACCACGATGACCAGCGTGATCGCCGTGACCACCGACTGCGTGACGCTCTGGCCCAGGCTCTCGGTATTGGGTTTCACGCCCAGGCCGAAATGGCAGGCCAGCAGCGCGATGAGGCCGCCAAACAGCACCGACTTGGCCCAGCCCAGCCACAGGTTGACCGGCTCGACGACGCTGGGCAGGGTGTGCACGAACTGCATGGGGTCCAGCTTCAGCTCGGCGCTGGCCGCCGCCATGCCGCCCAGCAGCATCATGGCGCTGGTCCACAGCGCCACCAGCGGCAGCGAGATGGCCAGGGCAACGACCTTGGGTGCCACCAGGCGCACCGTGTGCGAGATGCCCATGACCGACAGCGCGTCCAGCTCCTGCGTGACACGCATGACGCCGATCTGGGCCGTCATCGCCGAGCCCGAGCGGCCCGCCACGATGATGGCCGCCAGCAGCGGCCCCAGCTCGCGCAGCACGGCCAGGCCGAGGATGTTGATGACGAAGATGTCGGCGCCGTAGCTCTTGAGCTGCTTGGAGATCAGATAGGACAGCGTCAGCCCGACCAGAAAGCCCACCAGGGCCGTGATGGGCAGGGCCTGGGCGCCCGTGCGGTAGACATTGGCCGAGATCTCGCGCCAGCCGATCAGCGAGGGCTGGCGCAGCATCTGCGCGAAGTCCAGCAGCAGGCGGCCGACCAGGGCGACCAGGTCGACGCCGTGGTGGGCAAAGTTCAGCAGCCGGAGATTCGCCAGCTCCAGGCCGGGCTTGAGGCTGCGCTTGCGCCGGGGCAGGGCGCCGGGCTGCATGAACTGGGAGAACAGCGTCACATGCTCGGGCAGCCACAGCAGCCGCCGCGGCGGCTTCAGGCCCCAGCCCTGCCACAGCGTCAGCGCGCCGGCCGTGTCCAGCCGGCCCAGGGCCCGCAGGTCCCACAGCGCGTCGGGCGTTTCCTTGACGGCGGTGGCCACGCGCTGGCGGAATTCCTCGTAGCGCTCGCGCAGGGCCAGCACCGTCCAGTCGCCGCTGACCCGCCATTCGCGGGACAGGCCGACCGCGCCGCCGCCGGACTGCAGCTGCGGTTCGGCGTCGGACGGCTCGTGGGCCTCGGCCTCGGCCGAGGGATCCAGGGGCAGGGCGCCGGCTTCGCTCATGGCGCAACGATAGCGCTTACTCAGGCTTGATGAAGCGATGTGTTCTGGGGCTTGATAGCGTCCTGGCGCTCGCGCCATTGCTTTTCGGAGACCCCATGGACCGTTTCATCCGCCGTGCCGACCCGCGCACCCTGAGCGTGCGCGACCTGATGGAGGCGCGCGACCAGTACCACGTCCACATCGCCAACCTGCCCACCGTCATCGGCACGGCCATGGGGCGCTACCGCATCCGGCTCAACGATCCCAACTACGCCGACGAGCATGCCGAGCAGACCGGCAAGGAGCTCGGCGCCCGCACGCTGGCCAACAGCGACTTCCGGCCCTGGTCCTGGCCCTGCGTGCTGGTCTTCGTCAGCGAATGGCTGGACCGCACCACGCTGTCCCGCCACCCCGAGCTGGCGGTGCCGCCGGTGCTCTACCTGCCCGACGGCCGCCAGGTGCGCACCTGTCCCGTCCTCGTGCAGCGCCGCGCCTCCAACCTGCCGCCGGCCGACACCGCCCTCTACGCGGCCGACAAGTTCGGCCCCAATTTCCAGGTTCATGTGGCCGACCAGGGCGCCACCCGCATGGGCGTGGCCTCGGCCATCGTCGAGGACGGCGCCTGTGCCTTCGCCCTGGTCAGCCGCCACCTCACCTCGGGCACCGAGCCGGGCGCGCCGGTGTTCGCGCTGCCGCGCGGCAGGAAGGTCGGCATCGGCCACATCACGGCCCATGGCGTCGATTCGCTGCCGCTGGCTGACATCTACCCCGGCTTTGCCGGCCGCGATGCGCGGCTGACGCTGGACGCCGCCCTGGTCAAGCTGGACAGCGTCGTCTCGACCAACTCCCAGTACCTCGGCGTCGGCGGCTTCGGCCCCGTCATCGACCTGAGCTCCGACAAGATGAGCCTCAACCTCATCGGCTGCCCGCTGTTCACGGTGCTGCCTGGCGGCATCCGCACCGAAGCCTGCGTGCACGGGCTGTTCTACCGCCATGCCAGCATGGGCGGCGTCGACTCGCTGGCGGAGTTCCTCATCGGCCCGCGCCGCGTGGGCGACACCGTGCAGACCCGGCCGGGCGATTCCGGCGTGACCTGGTTCTGGGACGAGATCGCCGACCGCAAGCCCAAGGACAAGGACCTGCCGCCGCCCACGCATTTCCGCCCGCTGGCCGTGCAATGGGGCGGCCACGGCTTCGGCACCCTCAACTCCAGCCGCGCCACCGAGTTCGCGCTGGCCACCGGCTTCAGTTCCCTGTGCAAGGCGCTGAACGTCGGCCTCGTCGAGGACTGGCGCAGCGGCCAGAGCCGCTATTGGGGCAAGGTCGGCCACTACAACATCGGCTTTGCTGCCTGCTTCGCGCTGCAGACCAGCAAGGCCAAGGCCGTCTTCAAGGCCAATGCAACGGCCATCGGCGTCAGCGACGCGGACATCGTCGCCGGCAACCTGCCCATGGCGACGCAGACCAGCCAGTTCATCGCCCTGGCCGACGTGCCCGACCTGGTGTGGCGCCGCACCCGGGGCAAGGACAAGGCCAACCACTTCGCCGACATGGACGAGGCCGGCAGCGGCCCCTTCGCCGGCAGGACGCTGATGCAGCTCTGGCAGCAGGTGCCGGCCACGCGCGACCCCCAGGTCTGGGACCAGTTCTACAGCAGCATCGACCCCGATCGCAAGGCGGCGCACCGGGGCGCGCTGCCTTTTCGCGTCGCCGAGCTCTACAAGGTCATGGTGCAGGCGGTGGCCGCCAGGCAGCTGGATGCCTATGTCTGCGCCGCCGGCGTGCTGGCCCATTACATCGGCGATGCCTGCCAGCCCCTGCATGTCTCCCACCTCCACCACGGCCAGGCCGACGACCCGGACGACGACAAGGTGCATGCCGTCTACGAGAACGACATGCTGGACCAGGCCGCCGAGGAGGTGGTGGCCGGCGTCAAGCAGCGCGTGGCCGACGCGCCGACCGCCACGCTGTTCAAGGGGCCCATGGGCGCCGCCAACGCCGTTGTGCAGCTGATGCGCCGCACCATCGAGGAACTGCCGCCCGAGGAGGTGCTGGAGGTCTACGAGCGCGTGCACGGCCGGGGCCAGGCGGCGGCCATGTGGGCCGTGCTGGGCGAGCGCACCCTGGACCGCATGGCCGACGGCGCCCTCACGCTGGCCACGGTCTGGCAATCGGCCTGGCGGGAAGGCAAGGGGGAGCAGAACTTCACGCTGGCCACCTGCCGGGTGCCGGTGCCCACCGCCCGGCTGAAAAAGCTCTATGACACCAAGGGTTTTGCCGAGTCCCGCTGGCTGCATGAGATGACGCTAGACAGTCTCCGTTGAGGGGGGTGCCCCCGAGTGAGGGGGCGCTCGCTACCATCGCTTTGAACCTCCGGGCACCGAGCCGGGACTCATGCGCAATGGAAACCCGCAGGCGAGCATGTTGAAGTGGCCCAGCATCAGGAAGCAAAAGCGTGATGACGCGCCGGCCCCGCCTGCCCGCGGGCCGGCCGCCGAGGCGCTGGAGCTGGCCCTGCTGGAGGGCATCAAGCAAGGCCGCCGGGCCGATTTCGACGCCCTCTACCGCCTCTACCACCCCCGGTTGTGGCGTTTCCTGTCGCATCTGATGCGCCAGGCCGATGCCATCGAGGAGGTGCTGAACGACAGCCTGATGGTCGTCTGGCAGCGCGCCGACAGCTTCGACGGGCGCAGCAAGCTGTCCACCTGGATCTTCGGCATCGGCTACCGCAAGGCGCTGAAGGCCCTGAGCCGCCAGGACCTGCCGGTGGACGGTGACCTGGTGGAAGAAGCATCCGACCCGGGGCCGGGGCCGGAGCAGCAACTGGGGCTGGCCCAGTTGCGGGGGCGGCTTCGACAAGCCATGGCCGAGCTGTCGCCCGAGCACCGCGCCGTCGTCGAGCTGTGCTATTTCCATGACATGGCCTACGCGGAAATCGCCGAGGTGGTGGGTTGCCCGGCCGAGACCGTCAAGACCCGGATGTTCTATGCGCGGCGCCGATTGAGGCTGCTGCTCGACGACCTGGCCGGGCTGGGGCAAGGAGAAGAATGATGAGTGTGGTGATCCCGATGGAACATGACGAGCATGCCGCCGTGCAGGCCCTGCTGCCCTGGTATGCGCGCGGCCAGCTCGGCGAGGACGAGACTGGCCAGGTGCAGCGCCATCTGCTGCATTGCACCGCCTGCCGCAACGAGCTGGCCGCCGAGCAGCCCATGCAGACCCTGCTGGGCGTGGCCGGGGCGCCGGCCAGGGGCGGCGACGTCGAAGCCGGCCTGGCCCGCATGCATGCGCTGATGGAAGACAAGGCCCCGGTGGTCCGCGCGCCGCGCTGGATGTCCTGGGCCCTGGGCCTGCAGGGGGCGGCTGTCGCCCTGCTGCTGGTCCTGGTGCTGATGCCGCGCCCCGACGACCAGGCGGCCTACCAGGGCCTGTCGGCCGCCGGCAGCGTGCCGGTGGCGGCGGATGCCCTGGTCATGTTCAAGCCCGGCACCAGCGAGCAGGCGGTGCGCGAGCTGCTGCAGGCCCAGGGCGCCGGCATCGTCGCCGGGCCGACGGAGACCGGCGCCTGGCTGCTGCGCATCGACGCCCGCGGGCTGGCCGCACTGCGCACGGCGCCCATCGTCGCGGTGGCTGAGTCCCTGCAGCCGGGGCCGGCGCGATGAAATTCTGGCTGAGCCTGCTGGCCCTGCTGCTGGGCTGCTGGGTCAGCCCGGCACGCGCCCAGGCCGAGGAGGCCCAGCGCCAGGTCCTGGTCATGCTGCAGCTGCCCAAGGCCCATTACCGGCCCGACGGCAGCTATGCCGGCACCTATGGCGAGGGCGTGGGCCGGCAGTCGCGCCAGCAGGTCGCCCAGGCCCTGGCCCAGGCCCACAGGCTGGAGATGCGCAGCGAATGGGCCATGCCGCTGGCGGGGGTGGACTGCTTCGTCATGCGCCTGCCCGAGGGCGACACGCGCAGCCCGGCCAAGGTCGCCGAGGCGGTGGCCGAAGACAGGCGCGTGGCCTGGGCCCAGCCCGTCAGCCTCTACCGCGCCCAGGGCAGCCAGCAGGAACCGCTCTACGCCGCCCAGCCGGCGGCCCGCCAATGGCATCTGGCCGAACTGCATCAGCTGGCCACCGGCAAGGGCGTGCGCGTGGCCATCGTCGACAGCGGCGTGGAGGCCGGCCACCCGGACCTGGCCGGCCAGATCGCCTTCAACGGCAACTTCGTGGACGACAAGGCCGTGCCGGCCGAGGGCCATGGCACGGCCGTGGCCGGCATCATCGCGGCGCGGGCCGACAACGGTGCCGGCATTGCCGGCATCGCGCCCCAGGCCAAATTGCTGGCGCTGCGCGCCTGCTGGCAGGCGGCTGGCCCCCAGACCCTGTGCACCAGCCTCGGCCTGGCCAAGGCCCTGTACGCGGCCATCCAGCAGGGCGCCCACATCATCAACATGAGCCTGGGTGGGCCTGACGACCGCCTGCTGGCCCTGCTGATCGACCAGGCTCAGGCGCGCGGCGCCACCGTCGTCGCGGCCATGCCGGGCGAGAACGGGCCCTTTCCAGCCAATCATCCGGGCGTGCTCGTCGTCGGCAGCGCGCCGCCGCTGCCGCCCGGTGTGGTCATTGCGCCGGGGCGTGACGTGCCCAGCACGGCCATCGGCGGCGGCTGGTCGCTGGTGTCGGGCTCGTCCTTCGCCGCCGCGCATGCCGCCGGCCTGCTGGCCCTGGTGCGCGAGCTCGACGGCACGCGTGGCAGCCTGGCGCTGAAGACGGCCCTCGTCACGGCCGCCCAGGGCCGCATCGACAGCTGCGCGACGCTGGCCCGCCATGCCGGCACGCGCGGCCCCGGCTGCACGACGCGAGGGCAAACTCCGGACTGATGCCCCCTGCGCACCTGGCCCGACTGACGACGCTGGTCGCCACGCTGCTGGCCTGCGCGGGCGGAGCTTTCGCCGATGTCGGCGGCACGCTGTCGCTGCAGACGGATGCGCGCGAGCGCGGCATGTCCTACAGCGACAACCGGCCCAGCGCCCAGCTCGGGCTGGCCTGGGACGGTCCGTCGGGCTGGTACGGCGGCGCCCAGCTCGGCCATGCCCGCTTCTCGCAGAAGCGCGGCGCCGCGCTGCAGCTCTACGGCGGCCGCGTCCTCGAACTGGCGCCCGGCCTGGACGGCGAGGCGGGCGTCATTGCCCATGCCTACGAGAACGTGTCGCACTACGACTACCAGGAGGTCTATGCCGGCCTGCTGGGCGAGCGCTGGAACCTGCGCGCCTATTTCTCGCCCGACTACTACGGCATAGGCCAGCGCAGTGTCTACGCCGAGTTCAATCTGCGCTGGCCGCTGGCGGCGGGCGTGGCGGCGCTCGGCCATGTCGGCCTGCTGCATGGCGCTGGGGGTCAGGTCTCGCCCTATGCCGACTCGCGCGGCGAGACGCGGCTGGACCTGCGCCTGGGCTGCTCCTGGCAGCTGGGCGCCAGCAGCGAGCTGCAGCTGGTCTGGATCGCGGCTGGCCGCGGCGGCCCCTACACCTGGACCGACGCCTCGCGCCGCCGCACGGTGGTGCTGGGCCTCACGTTCGCGTTCTGATCCCTAGCTTCTCTTGAACCCGTGTCGCGCGGGTCGGCACTCACGGCGCAGTGAGTTGCAGGAGAGCTTGAAGATGAGGATGTCAAAAATGCTGGGGGTGGCCGTGGCGGCCACCATCGCGCTGGCCGCGGGCTGCGGTGGCGGCAGTGGCGAAGGCCTGGACGGCAATGGCCGGCCGCTGGGCGAGGGGGACGATCCGAGCGGGCCGATGACGGCCAGCTTCCGCTCCATCCAGTCCCATGTCTTCACGCCCGTCTGCACGGCCTGCCATGCCGGCGGCGCCGCGCCGCGCGGCCTGCGGCTGGATGCCGGCAACAGCTACGCCATGCTGGTCAACGTCAACAGCGGCGGCGTGCCCACGCTGAAGCGGGTGGCGCCGGGCGATGCCGAGAACAGCTATCTCATCCACAAGCTCGAAGGCCACCAGGCGGTCGGCGCGCGCATGCCGCTCGGCGGCCCCTATCTCGATGCGCAAACGATCAATCTGATCCGCCAGTGGATCAACAACGGAGCACAGCAATGAGGGCCGCACGACTGTTCTTCGGCCTTGTCGTCGCTCTGCTGTTCTCCAGCGCCAACGCAGAACCCTATCTCGCCATCCGCAGCGGCCTCAAATGCGTGGGCTGCCATGTGAACCCCACGGGCGGTGGCCTGCGCAATGCGGTGGGCAACACCTTTGCGCAGAACGTCATCCCGGCCAATGCCCTGCCCGATGCCCTGCAGGGCTGGACGGGCTCGCTGCTGGACGATCGACTGCGCCTGGGCGGCGACTTCCGCACCGCGACGACGCGCACCTCGGTCTCGGGCCAGCCCACCACCAGTGTCGGCGGCACCGAGCAGACGCGGCTCTATGCCGATGTGCAGATCATCAAGGACTATCTCGGTGCCTACCTCGACCAGCAGGTGGCGCCCGGCAAGTCCGAGCGCCAGGAGGCCTATGTGAGGCTGTCGACGCCGGGCCTGGCCTGGTATGCCAAGGCCGGCCAGTTCTATCTGCCCTTCGGCTGGCGGCTGCAGGACAACCTGGCCCTGGTGCGCCAGTTGAGCGGTGTCAGCATGACGGTGCCCGACAAGGGCCTGGAGCTGGGCCGCGAGAGCGATGAATGGTCGCTCCAGCTGGTGCGCAGCAACGGCCCCGAGGGCTCGTCGGGCAAGCAGACGACGGCCCAGGCCATCTGGATGCAGCCCTGGGGCCGCATCGGCGCGGCGGCGGCCCAGGTCAAATCGGCGGCGGGCAAGCGCCAGGCCTGGGGCCTCTTCGCAGGCACGACGACGGGGCCGGTGGCCTGGCTGGCCGAGGTCGACCTGGTCAGCGACGCCGGCTACCCCGAGGGCAAGCGCAAGCAGGTCGCGACGCTGCTGGAGGCCAACTGGCTGGTGCAGCAGGGCCACAACCTGAAGTTCACGAGCGAGGTCCTCGACCCCGACCGCCGCGTGGCCCATGACAACAAAGTGCGCTACAGCCTGGTCTACGAGTACACGCCCATCGCCTTCGCGCAGCTGCGCGCCGGCTATCGCAAGTTCGGCGGCATTCCGCAGAACGCCATCGACAACCGGCGGCAGAGCTTTGTCGAGCTGCATGGACTGTTCTAGCGTCATCGTCGAACGTCCCCGCGCACTGGCGCCGCCGATCACGCGGCTGCCGCTGGCGACGCTGTATCTGACGGAGCGCTGCAATTCGCGCTGCGTCAGCTGCGACTACTGGCGGCATGGCCGGCGTGACATCGACGTCGAGACGGTGAGGCAGTTGCTGCCTGACCTGCGCGAACTGGACACCCAGACGGTGCTGATCTCCGGCGGCGAGCCGCTGCTGCACCCGCAATGGGCCGACATCGCGGCCCTGCTGCGCGGCCAGGGCCAGCGGCTCTGGCTGCTGACGGCCGGCCTGGCCCTGGCCAAGCAGGCGGCGGAGGTGGCGCGCTGGTTCGAGCAGGTCACGGTGTCCCTGGACGGCAGCACGGCGGCCAGCTATGCGGCCATCCGCGGCCTCGATGCCTTCGAGGTCGTGTGCGCCGGCATCCGGGCGGTGGTGCGCGAAGGCATCAACGTCAGCCTGCGCGTGACGGTGCAGCGCGGCAACGCCGGCGAGCTGGCCGCGCTGGTGGCCCTGGCGCATGAGCTGGGTGTGTCGGGGATTTCCTTTCTGGCCGCCGATGTCAGCCATGCCGAGGCCTTCGGCCGCCATGGCGGGCCGGCCGATGGCGTGGCGCTGCGGGCCGAGGACCTCGCCGTTCTGGCCGCCAGCCTCGATGCGCTCGATGCGGCCGACTTCGACAGCGGCTTCATCGCCGAGACGCCGGCCAAGCTGCGCCGCATCGAGGCCCATTACCGCGCCCGTCTCGGCCTGTGCGAGCCGCCGCCGGTGCGCTGCAACGCGCCCGAGCATTCGGCCGTCGTCGAGGCCGATGGCAGCCTGCGGCCCTGCTTCTTCATCGCCGGCACCGGGCGCCTCGGCGCCTTGGGCCTGGCCGATGCGCTGAACTCGACGTCACAGCGCCGCCTGCGCGCCACCATCCGTTCCGGCGAGCGGCCGGAATGCGCGCATTGCGTCTGCTCCAAGTGGTTCGCTTCATGAGCACGTTCGCCAACGTTGCCGCCTACGACCTCTGGGCCGAAAGCTATCCGCCGCTGCCGCACAACCCGTTGATGCGGGCCGAGCAGACGGCCGTGCTCGGCCTGCTGCCCGATGCGGCGGGCCGGCGCGTGCTGGACCTGGCCTGCGGCAGCGGGCGCTATGGTCTGCTGTTGCAGCAGCAGGGCGCACGCTTCGTCGTCGGCAGCGACCTGTCCGCCGGCATGCTGGCGCGCGCGTCGCTGGCCCATCGCGTGCGGGCCGACATGGTGAAGCTGCCCTTCGCGCCGGCCAGCTTCGACCTCATCGTCAGCGGCCTGGCCGTCGGCCATGCGCCCTGCCTCGATGCCTGGATGGCCGAGGCGGCGCGGGTGCTGGCGCCGGGCGGGGCCCTGGTCTATTCCGATTTCCATCCCGATGCCGCGCGGGCCGGCATGACGCGCAGCTTCAACGACGCCAGCGGCCAGCGCCATGAGCTGCTGCATGCCGTGCACGACGCAGAGGCTCACCTGGCCGCGGCCTGGCGGGCCGGCCTGGTGCTGGAGGCACGGCGGGAGGTGCGCGTCGGCCAGGAGCTGCGCGAAGTCTTCACCGGCTCCGAGGCCTTCTATGCCCACTGGGACGGGCTGGCTGTCGTCCTGGCCTTGAAGCTGGTCAAGCCATGAGCCTTCATTTCGTCAATGCGGCGAACGGCATGAGCCTGAGCACCGCGGGTGAGCGCATCAGCGCGGCAAGCGGCGCGCGGCGCGTCGACCTGGCCGGTGCCCGCCTGCTGCCGGGCCTCATCAATGCCCACGACCACCTGCATCTGAACGGCGCGCTGCCGCGGTTGAAATACCGCGAGCGCTACCGCAATGCCAGCGAATGGATTGCCGACATCACGCCGCGGCTGTCGGCCAATGCGCAATTGCTCGCGCACCGGTCCCGGCCGCGCGCCGAGCGCCTGCTGGCGGGCGGGCTGAAGAATCTGCTGTGCGGCGCGACAACCGTGCTGCATCACGACCCGCGCCATGCGGTGCTGGACGAACCGGACTTCCCGGTCGACGCGCCAGCGCCCGGCGGCTGGTCCCATTCGCTGGCCCTGGATGGCGAGGAGGCCGTTCGCACTTCGCGCCGGGCAGCGCCGGCCGGCCAGCCTTGGATCATTCACGCCGCCGAAGGCACGGACGAGGCGGCGGCGCAGGAGTTCGACCGCCTTGAGGCCCTGGGCTGCATCGCACCAGGGACCTTGCTTGTGCATGGGCTGGGCTTGAGTGCCGCGCAACAGCGCCGTGCCGCCGATGCGGGCGCCGCCGTAGTCTGGTGCCCGGGCTCCAACCTGCATCTCTTTGGCCGCACGCTGGCTCCCGATTGGCTGTTCACCCAAGGCCGTCTCGTGCTGGGGAGCGATTCCCGCATCAGCGGCTGCCGCGACCTGCTGGCCGAACTGGGCCTGGTGCGCGAACTGACGGGCTGGAGCGACGAGCGCCTCGAGCGCTGGGTCAGCGCGGACGCCGCGCGGCTGCTGGGCCTGCACGACCGTGGCCGGCTGGAGCCCGGCCTGCGCGCCGACTTCATCGCCTTGCCGCCCGGCCTGCCACTGTCGCGCGCCACGCGGGCCGATCTGTGCCTGGTCGTCGTGGGCGGCCGGCCGCTCTATGCCGATGCTGAGCTGGGCCAGGCTCTCGGCCTGGTGCCGGTGCGCATCGATGGCCGGCTCAAGGCCATCGCGTCCCATCTGCTCGTCGCCGAACCCGGCATGGAACCGCTGGCCGAGGAGGCCCTGGCATGAAGCGCCTGCTGCTGATCAATCCGCGCGTCACTTCCAACGCGCGTTTCCCGCTGGCCGTCATGCACCTGGCTGCGGCGCTGAGGGAGCGCTATGCGACGCGCATCCTCGACGGCAATCTCGATCGCCATCTGCCCGAGACGGCGGCGGCCGTGGTGCGCGAAGGCGGCTATGTGGCCGTGGGCCTGTCCGTCATGGGCGGGCCGCAGCTGCCCGCGGCCTTGGCCGTGTCGAGAGCCCTCCGCGCGGTGGCGCCGGAGCTGCCCATCATCTGGGGCGGCTATTTCGCCACGCTGTGCACGGATGCGGCGCTGAACAGCGACTGCGTCGACTACGCGCTGCGCGGCCAGGGCGAGCAGGGCTTGTTGGAGCTGCTGGATGCGCTGGCCGACGGTCGGCCGCTGGACGACGTGGGTGGCCTGTCCTGGCGCCGTGGCGACGAGATCGTGCACAACGCCGACCGCGCGTTCTCGACGGCGCCGCTGCAGACGGACGTCAGCTATGACGAGGTCGACGATCCGCAGCGCTATCTCGGCCCGAGCTTTCTCGGCCGCCGCACCACCGGCTACCAGGCGGCCCTGGGCTGCCGCTATCGCTGCAGCTTCTGCGGCGTGGCGGCCATGTTCCGCGGCAAGACGGCCCTGCCCGAGGGCGAGCGCCTGGAGCGCGACCTGAGCGGCTTGCGGACCCGCTTCGGCGCCGACTCGGTGCAGTTCTACGACCACAACTTCTTCGACCGCGAGATCGACATGCAGCCCCTGCTGCAGGTGCTGGCGCGGCTGCAGATGCCCTGGTGGTGCTACGCGCGTGCCGACGCGCTGCTGGGCATGTCCGAAGCCTCCTGGGCCCTGGTGCGGCGCAGCCGGCTGCGCATGGCCTATATCGGTGCCGAATCGCCCAATGACAGCCTGCTGCGCGACATGCGCAAGGGCACCAAGTCCGACCAGACCCTGGCCGCCGTCGAGCTCTGCCGCGCCCATGGCGTCGTGCCCGAGCTGTCCTTCATGCTGGCCCCGCCGCAGGACCCGGAAGGCGAGACCGAGAGGACCTTCGACTTCATCCGCCAGGTCAAGCGCCTGCACCCGGGCGCCGAGATCATGCTGCACATCCACACGCCGCTGCCGCCGCGGCGCATGGGCGAAGGCCGCTGGACGCCGCGCGACCCGGCCCTGCCCAAGGGCTTTGTCTTCCCCGACAGCGCCGATGCCTGGGCGCAGAAGGAATGGGTGGACTACTGGTGCCACAAGGACGCGCCCTGGCTCAGCCCGGCCCTGCGCGAACGCATCCGCGACTTCCGCACCGTGCTCGGCTGCCGCTTCCCGACGCTGACCGACATCCGCGCGCCGGGCTGGCAGAAGGCCGCCCTGCGCGCCGCGTCGGCCTGGCGCTATCGCATGGCGCGCTACGACCGTCCGCGCGAGCTGCGCTGGCTGGAGCGCGCCGTGAAGCTCTGGGACCCCCAGCTGAATGCGCTGTGATGGCCCGCGTGCTGCAGATCAGCTTCCACCGCGACCCGCAAGGCCGCGCACCCGAGCGCCTGCTGCAGGACTGGCCCACGGTCTCCCAGCTCGCCGAGGCCGCGGCCGGTGCGGGGGCCGAGGTCAGCGTGGTGCAGGCCTGCGCCGATGTCGGGCATGTCAGGCGCGGCGACATCGCCTATCACTTCCTGCCCTGCGACAGCCAGCCCGAACGCCTGGCCGAACTGCTGGCGCGGCTGCAACCCGAGGTGCTGCATGTGCAGGGCCTGGGCTTCGTGCGCGAGGTGAGGGCGCTGGCGGCGCTCGCCCCGGCCCGGCCCATCGTGCTGCAGGACCGCGCCGATGCGCCGCCGCGGCCCTGGCATTGGCCGGCCTGGCGGCGTGCGCTTCACGCCGCACGTGGCTTGATGTTCTGCGCCGAGGAGCAGGCCCTGCCTTTCCGCCGCCGCGGTCTCATCGGCGCCGACACGCGCATCTATGAAGTGCCGGGATCGAGCTGCGGGTTTGCAGCGCGCGAACCGGCCGCCGCGCGCGCGGACACCGGGCTGGCCGGCGACCCCTGCCTGCTGTGGGTGGCGCATTTGGATGCCAACAAGGACCCGCTGACCGTCCTCGACGGCGTGGCGCTGGCCGCGCAACGCCTGCCCGGCCTGCAGCTCTGGCTCTGCTATGGCCGCGCACCGCTCTATGACGCCGTTCGCGAGCGCCTGCGCGACCCCGCCCTGGCCGGCCGCGTGCACCTGCTGGGCGCCCAGCCGCACGCGCGCATCGAGACGCTGATGGCGGCCGCCGACCTGCTGGTGCAGGGCAGCCATCGCGAAGCCACGGGCTACAGCGTCGTCGAGGCCCTGGCCTGCGGCCTGGGCCTGGCGGTGACCGACATCCCGTCCTTCCGCGTGCTGGCCGGGAGCTGCGAAGCTGCGCGGCTGTGGCCGGCGGGTGATGCGGCGAGGCTGGCCGAAGCCATCGTGGCGCTGGCCGCCCTGCCTGCAGCGCGGCGCCGCGCGCTGGCCAGGGCGCATTTCGAATCGCACTGTTCGGCCCAGGCCCTGGGGCGGCGCCTCGTCGCGGCCTACGACGACCTGCTCGCGGCATGAACAGCTTCGTCCTCGCCCCGGCGGCCGTCGACTTCCGGCGCGCCTTCCTCGTCAACCTGGCCTCGGCCACCGGCGGCGTCGCAACGCGCTTCCTGCTGGGCCTGCTGCTGGCCCGGCTGCTGCAGCCGGCCGAGCTGGGCCTGTATGCCCTGGGCCTGGCCGTCTTCAGCGTCGCCCAGTTGCTGCGCGACGCCGGCGTGTCGGCCTATCTGCAGCGCGAGCCCGAACTGACGCCGGCGCGCTTCTCGGCCTGCCTGGGCCTGCTGGCCTGCACGACGCTGATGGCGACCGTGGCCCTGCTGGCCCTGGCCGAGCCGCTGGCCCGGCATTTCAGCCAGCCCGGCCTGCTGGCCCTGCTGCAGGTGCTGGCCCTGGGCCTGCTGCTGTCGGCCCCTGGCAGCGTGATGGCCGCGCTGCAGCTGCGCGAGCTGGCGGCGGCGCGCATCGCCTGGGTGTCGCGTCTCGGCACCTTGGCGCATGCTGGCGTGGCGGTGCTACTGTCTCTCGAAGGCTGGGGCGCCCTCGGCTTGGCCTGGGCCCAGGTGGCGGGCATCGTGGCCTGCGGCCTGGCCTATGCGGGCCTGCCGACGGGGCGCCGCTGGTGGCCGTCGCTGAAGGGCTGGGCCGAGGTGCTGGGCTTTGGTGTCGGTGCCTTGCTGGTGGGGCTGGTGAGCGGCGTCAACGGCGTGCTGCCGGACCTGTGGCTGGGGCGCCTGGGCTCGGCCCACCTCGTCGGGCTGCTGGGCCGCGCCCAGGCCACCGTCGGCCTGCTGCAGGCGCTGGCCGGCCATGCGCTGAGCTTTGGCGCGCTGCCGGTGCTGGCCGGGCGCCATGCGCGGGCCGAGAGCCTGGAGCCGGCGTTGCGCCGGGCGACGGCGCTGTTGACGGGCCTGGGCTGGCCGCTGCTGGCCCTGACCGTGGCCTACCGCGAGCCGCTGGTGGGCCTGCTCTACGGTCCGGCCTGGCTGGACTGCACACCGGCCGTGCTGCCGCTGGCGCTGACGGCGGCTCTCGGTCTCGTGTTCACGCAACTGGGCGCCGCGCTGGCGGCCGTGGGCAGGCCCGGCCTGGCGGCCTGGCCGACGGGCGTGACGCTGGCCGCGCGCCTGGTGCTGGGCGTCGCCCTCTTCGACGGCAGCCTGGTCTCCTTCGCCTGGGCGCTGTGCGCGGCAGCCTGTGTGGCCTTGCCGGTCCAGCTCTGGCTGGCGGCGCGCTATCTCGGCCAGTCGCCCGCTGCGCTCTGGACCGCGATCAGAGGCAGCGCGCTGACATCGCTGGCCGTGCTGGCCGTGCCGCTGACGCTGGCGCCCATCGTCTGCGTGGCGGCCTGGCGCTGGTGCCGCCACCCGCTGCTGGACGAGTTGCTTCAGCTGGCGCGCCGGCGCATGACGAGCAGGAAATGATCGCCCAGGCTGTTGATCAGCGGCCAGCCGGCCACGCGCCGGTCCAGGGCCCACAGGCGCTGGTGCCAGCGCGGATGGCGCTCCGCCAGCCCCGTCAGATAGGGCGGCGGCACGAACACGCACAGGCCGCGTTTCACCTCCAGCTCGAAGTGCCCGGCGAAGGGCGCGTAGAACTCGGTGGGCGTGTAGTAGCGCGTCCAGATGGTGCGGCCATTCATGCCGACGGCGACGGTGTCGCGCGCGAAGCGGATGCCGGCACGGGCCCAGCGGCGCTGGCGCGCGTAATGGACCAGCTCCCAGGGGCAGTAGCGGCCGATGACGGTGAAGACAAGGCGGCCGCCGGGCTTGATGAGGCGGGCGCATTCGGCGGCGGTGGCGGCGAGGTCGGGCACGCAGTTCAGCGGGCCGAGGTTGGAGTAGGCGCCGTCGAAGGCGGCATCGCCCTCCAGGCGCTGCAGTTCATGGGCGCCGATGGCGCACGCATCGACTTCCAGGCCGGCGTCGCGGGCGCGGTCGCGCGTGCGCTCCACCATGCGCTCGGACCAGTCGGTCGCCGTCACGCGGTGGCCCTGCGCCGCCAGGTGCACGGCATCCAGGCCGGTGCCGCAGCCGAGGTCGATCAGGCGGCTGCCGGGCGCGAAGCTGGTGTCCAGCCAGCGCCACATCTCGTCGCGCATGTCCTGGATGGCGATGTTGTTGCCGCGCGGGCCGTCGTAGTCGGCGGCGACGCTGTCGAAGGCTTGCTGGGTGTCGAGCAGTCGGGTGGTCTGGGTGTTCATGCGGAGGTCGTCGTTTGAAGATCGCGGTCGTCGTGCCCGGCGGCGTGGACCGTTCGGGCGAGGTGAGGGTGGTGCCGGCCCTGCTGGCCTTGCTGAAGCGCCTGGCTGCGCGGCATGAGGTGCATGTGTTCGCGCTCAGGCAGGAGGCCGAGCCCGGCGAGTGGTGGCTGTGCGGCGCGCGCGTGCACAACATCGGCGGGCGCGCCACGCTGGCGCGAGCCGTGCGGGCCATCGTCAGGGAACATGACCGCGGGCCGTTCGATCTGGTCCAGGCCATCTGGTCGGGCGGCTGCGGCCTGGTGGCCGTGGCGGCGGCGAAATGGCTGGGCCTGCGCAGCGCGGTCCATGTGGCCGGCGGCGAACTGGTGGCCTTGCATGACATCGGCTACGGCGGCCGCCAGGGCTGGCGCGGCCGGCTGCGCGAGGCGCTGGTGCTGCGAGGCGCGGATGCGCTGACGGCGGCGAGCCGGCCCGTGCTGGATCAGTTGGCCGCCCTGGGTTGCGCCGCGCGCCGCCTGCCCCTGGGCGTGGACCTGCAGGCCTGGCCGCCGCGCGCGCCGCGTCGGCGCGAGGCCGGCGGGCCGCTGCGCCTCGTCCAGGTCGCCAGCCTCAACCGCGTCAAGGACCAGGCCTGCCTGCTGAGGGCGCTGGCCCAGCTGCCCGATGTCGAGCTGGACCTGATCGGCGAGGACACGCTGGACGGCGCCGTGCAGGCCCTGGCGGCGCAACTCGGCGTCAGCGCGCGGGTGCGCCTGCACGGCTTCATGACGCAGGCCGAGCTGCGGCCCCTGCTGCTGCGCGCCCATCTGCACGTCATCACCTCGCGTCACGAAGCCGGCCCGCTGGCCGTGCTGGAGGCGGCCGTGCTGGGCCTGCCCAGCGTCGGCACGGCGGTGGGCCATCTGGCCGAGTGGGCGCCCGAGGCGGCGCTCGTGGTCCCGCCGGGCGATGCGGCGGGCCTGGCGGCCGTGATCGCCCAGCTGGTTGCCGACGAGAGGCTGCGGCTGCGACTGGCCTTCGAGGCCCATCGCCGTGCGCTGGCCGAAGATGCCGATTTCAGCCATGGCCAGTTCGAGCGCCTTCATGCCGAGCTGGCGGGCCGGTAGGCGAGGGCGCGATGCAGGGAGTACAGCGTCTGCGCCCGCGGTGGCGAACCCAGCAGGAAGCTCAGGGCCTTGCGCCAGTGCGGCTGGCGGGTCCAAGCCGATCCGGCGAGGGAGGCCTGGCCTTGGATGACCAGGGCCGCTTCCTGGGGATGCAGGCGTCGCCAGGCCAGGCCGCATGCATCGGCCGGCCCGCGCGACCATTCGAGGCCGGGCAGCAGCGGAATGCCGAGGTGCGACAGCGACACATCGGCCAGGCGGTAGCCGGCGCTGGCGCGCCTCAGCCAGGCTGGGCAGGCAGCCCGCACGGCCTCGGGGATGGCTGGCAGCTGGCCGGGGAAGAGCCGCTGCGCCAGGGCCAGCGGAGCCAGGGCCCACCAGGCGGCGCGGCCGTCGTTGGCCGGCGCCAGGGCCTCATCCCATTCGGCCTGGCCCAGTCGCGCGCCCAGGGCCGCGATGTCGTGCAGCTGGATCAGCCTGACGCTGCGGCTGCACAGATTGCCGGCCGTGTGCAGCAGCAGATGGCGCATCAGCGCGGCCGTGCTGGCGTAGCCGTTGAGGCCCGGCCGTGCTGCGGTGGGCATCAGCCCGGCGGTGACGTCGATCTCGCGCAGCGGCAGGGGCTCGCGAACGGCCGCGTGCAGCTCGATCTTGATGGGGTTGTCCTCATGCTCGCCAAAGGCTGGCGTGGCGCACTTCGCCGGCGGCTCGTAGGCGATGTGGCGGTGCTTGATCGCGCCGGCCGTGTAGCCGGCGGCGGTGATGACGCGGCCCGCGGCCTGCATGTCGCCGGGGCGGGCCAGCAGGTCCACATCGCTCATGGGCCGCTCACCCGGTGCGTAGACGTCAAGTGCCAGCAGGGCCGAGCCCTTCAGTCCCAGCAAAGGCAGACCGCCAGCGATGGCGGAGGTGTTCAGCTGGGCCAGCAGCGCGCGCACGCGGGCTTCGCGGCGGCGGCCCTGGTCGGCCTGCTGGGCCAGGAAGGCCTGCCAGTGCGGCGCACCGCCCCACAGCAGACGCGCGGCCAGCAAGCCGCTGACACCGTGCATGACGGACACGGCCATGGCGACGCGCCATTCGAATTCGTTCCAGTCCGGCGCGACGGGCAGGGGGCTGGCCAGCTCGGCAGCCAGCCGCTCCGTTGTCGATCGGAGCGCGGCCCGCAGGACCGCAGCGCTGGGCAAGCCCAATTCCTTCAAGGACATCTCCCTTCATGAGCACCTGGCGCGCAGATCCCCGGCAGATTGCCGACCCGTTTGGCGAACACGCGCCGCTGGCGCTGCGGCGCGGCTTGACGCTGCTCGGCTGCCCCGTCGAGTTCCGCAGCGACAGCGCCGAGCTGCTGGCTCTCGTCGATGCGGCGTACCGGAACCTGCCGGCGCATGTGCTGGGAGGGCCGGGCCTGCAGATCGAGCTGAGGTTGGTGGAGGCCGGCGCGGCCTTCGACGCCGAGCCGCCGGCCGCGCGCATGCTGGGCGGTGCCGGCCTGTGCGGCCTGGCCATGGACGCCAGCAACCTCGTGGTGGTCGATGCCGAGGCCGGCCGTGCGCTGATACAGGTCTCGCGCCCCCTGCTGGCCTGGCCCTATCACGCGCGCTACGAGCTCATCGAGTTCGCCGTCTTCACGCTGGCCTGCCGGGCCCAGGGCCTGGTGCCCCTGCACGCGGGTTGCGTCGGTTGGGGAGGCGTTGGCGCCCTGGTCGTCGGCGAGAGCGGCGCGGGCAAGTCGACGCTGGCCCTGCACGCCATGGGGCAGGGCCTGGACTTCCTGACCGAGGACGCCAGCTTCGTCGAGCCTGGCACGCTGCGCGCCACCGGTGTCGCCAACTTCCTGCATCTGCGTTTCGATGCCTTGGGCTGGGTGGAGGATGTGGCACTGTGTGAGCGCATCGAGGCCTCGCCGGTGATCCGCCGCCGCAGTGGCGTGGAGAAATACGAGCTGGACCTGCGTGGTGGCTGGGCGCCGCTGGCCGCTGAACCCTTGCGGCTCGAACACCTTGTCTTCGCTTCGCCCGAGAGCGCGGCCGACGATGCGCTGCTGCTGCCGCTGCCTGCCGACGAGCTGCTGCAGCGCCTGCACATCAGCCAGCGCTATGCCGCGGGCCAGCCGGGATGGGCGGCCTTCGTGGCCGGCTGCGGCCGGCTTCATGGCTGGGAGCTGCGCCGCGGCAGCCACCCGCGCACGGGCGCAGCGGCCTTGAAGGGCTTGCTCATGGCGTGACGGCGGTGGCCGGGCTGAGCTCGTCGATGAGCCGGGCCCAGCGGCGCTTGATCTCGTCGCCCGCAGCGTGGCGGCTCGGCAGGTCGAGGCGGCCGAGGTCGACCTGGGCATGCAGCAGGTCCCGCACCTTGCGATAGACCTCGCTGCTGAAGGTGCCGCGGAACATCATGGCGAGGTCGCCGCTGTCGTCCCAATGGGTCTTGGCCCCGAGCTGGGACTTGACCTGCTCGTGGAAGCGCGTGCCCGGCAGCGGGTAGGAGACGCTGACGCCGATGTCGTCGGGCCGGGCCTCCTCGATCAAGCGGCGGGTCTGCAGCAGCTCGGCCAGGCCTTCGCCGAGATAGCCCAGCTGGATGAAGAAGCCGACGCGCACGCCCGCGGCCTGCAGGCGCTCGCGAGCCTGGTGGATCTCGGCCACTGTCGTGCCCTTGTTCATCGCGTCCAGCACCTGCTGGCTGCCACTCTCGGCGCCTATCCAGGCCTCGCGGCAGCCGGCCTCGGCAAGCCCCTGGGCCATCGCGTCGCTGACGAGGTCGGCGCGGGTCTGGATGGTGAAGGGCAGGCCGCCGCCGCGCGCGCGCAGCTCGTCGGCGAAGCGCTGCACCCAGTCGGCCCGGAAGCCGAAGATGTCGTCGGCGAACCAGATGTGGTCGGGCGCGAAGCGGGTTTTCAGCTCCACCATCTCGGCCGCCACGGCCGCGGCGCTGCGCTGCTGGTAGCGTTGGCCCCAGATGGGCTTGGCGCACCAGTTGCAGCGGAAGGAGCAGCCCTTGGACGCCGCCATGTTGAGGCTGAAATAACCCTGGGCCGCCACCCAGGTGGCGCGGTAGCGCTGCATGTCGACGAGGTCCCAGGCGGCCGGGGCTTCGAGTTCGGCGTGGTCGCCGCGCGGCTGCAGCGTGACGGGCTGCTCCAGGCCGGCCAGCAGTTCGCTGCCCGCCCGCGCGGGCTCGGCCTCCAGGCGCCGCAACAGGGCCGGCAGCACATCCAGGCCTTCGCCGCGCAGCGCGACGTCGGCGCCGGCACCGAGATAGATCTCGGGCGCATCGCTGGCGTCCGACCCCGCCACGATGACGCGCGCACCCGCACGACGGGCGCTGGCGATCATGGCGCAGGCGGCCTCGCGCATCTTGGCCAGGCACATCTTGCTGAGGTAGTTGTAGTTGTCCTCGTAGAGCAGCACGACGGCCGGGCTGACGGCCGCGAGCTGGCGGTCGAAGTCCTGGGTGCCGGCGGCCAGCATGGCGTCGAAGAGGGCGACCTCATGGCCCTGGCGGCGCAGCGCTTCAGCGACCTGCAGGGTCGCGAGCGGGGGATAGGGCTTGGCGCGGTCGAACTGCTTGGCGTCGAAGCGCAGGAAGAAACTGTGGCCGACCAGGATGGAGAGCACGCCTTCTCCTCGAGTTGGAGTTGACGTAGGTGCCGGCGTCTGCCCGGCAGGTTCAAACGGAGGGCCTGTTAGTGCTACGGCAATGGGCCGCGAAGACCCGCCGCAAGGGGCCAATCTAGACGCAGGGCGCCGCCCGCACTCGTGTCCGGGCTCAGCCTCGCTGGGTCGACACCCAGCTTGCGGTCTGCTGTCGTGCCTGCGGCCTTTCTGGCCACAACGCGACCCGTTGCCGTAGCGCTAACAGGCCCTAGGGAAGGGCTTGCGCGAGCTTGTGGACGCCGCTGCGGATGCTGGCCTCGGAGAAGGCCGCGAAGCCGAAGCGCAGGCCGGCGGGTGTCGGGTGCTGCAGGCGATAGGCCGCCAGTGGCGTGACGATGACGCCGGCCGCCGCGGCGCGCTCGGCCAGGTCGACATCGCGCACCGTGCCGGGCAGCCAGGCCGTCAGGTTGAGGCCGCGGCGCGCGGGCGCGGGTTGCAGCCAGCGGCCGAAGTGCTTGTCCAGGCCATGGCGCAGCGCTTCGGCGCGGGCGCCATACACCGTGCGCAGCTCGCGCAGGTGGCGGGCCCAGTGGCCGTCTGCGATGAAGTCGTGCAGCACCGCCTGGTCCAGCAGGGAAGGGCGCGTCTGGGTCAGTGCCATGGTCGTGCTGAACGGCTCGACGAGGCGGCGGGGCAGCACCAGATAAGCCAGGCGCAGGCTGGGCGCCAGGCTGTAGGCCAGGCTGCCGAGGTGGATGACGCAGTCGCCGTCGTCTTCGGCCTTGAGGGCCTGGGTGCTGCTGCCGTCGAAGATGAAGTCGGCGTCGCGGTCTTCGTCGATGACATAGGCGCCTGTCGAGCGTGCCCAGGCGAGCAGGGCCTGGCGGCGCGAGGCCGACATGGGGTGGCCCAGCGGCATCTGCGCCGCCGCCGTGGTGTAGGCCAGCCGGGCGCGCGGCGAGGCGCTGCGCGCGGCGTCGACGTTGAGGCCCTCTTCATCCACCGGCACCGGTACGACCCGCGCACCGGCGGCCGACAACAGCGCCTGCGCAGCGGGGGAGCCAGGGTCCTCCACCCAGACCTCCTCGCCCGGGTTCAGCAGCAGCCGGGCCAGCAAGTCCATGGCGTGACGGTTGCCGGGCACGATGACGACCTGGTCGGCATCGCAGCGGATGCCACGCGTCAGCGCCAGCTGCTGAGCCAGCAACTCGCGCAGCAAAGGAAATCCCAGCCACTCGATGCCCCGGCCGATACGGCCTTCATGCCAGCGCGCACGCTTGGCGGCGAGCTTGGTCCAGATGTCCGCCGGGAAGAGGCCGGCGTCGACACGGTCGGCTTCGAAAGTGCGGGGCAGCGGGCCGGTGCGGCTCATCACACCGGCGCCGGCCTCGCTCATCTGGCGGCCGCGGCGCGACAAGACCGGTGCCAGGGTTTGCGGGGCGGCTTCAGGTAGCGACGCTGGCGGCACATGGGGCGCGACAAAACTGCCGCGGCCGACATGGGCAGAGATGTAACCGTCGGCAAGAAGTCGCTCAAAGACCGCGGTGACGGTGGACCGCGACAGGCCGTGGTCGCGGGCCAGGCTGCGGCTGGTGGGCAGGCGGCTGCCCGGGGGCAGGCGGCCGTCGCGTATCGCTTCACAAAGGGAGGCGTGCAGCCATTGCTGCAGCGTCACGCCGACGGGGCGAGGCGCCAGGGCCAGGGAATGTTCAGCAGCACGGCGCAAGCGGATCCCGAATTGGTTTGGTGTGTGACGGCTGAATTGGCCCGCGACCGCGGACTGGGGGGTGGGCAGCATGCACGTCATTCACGGGGCCGTTCGGCTGCGGATGACGACGATGTCATCTTAGGCGGGTCATCTCAAACACGATGTAGAGGGATCAATGAAGCCACAAGGTTTACGCAATCTTTCAAGCCTCGGCCTGCCGTTCGCGGTCAGCCTTCTGGTCTCGGCCTGCGGCGGCGGCTCGGGCAGTTCCAGCGACATGGCCCAGCCCGCTGCGCAGAACAGCGAGTCCGGGCCGACCATGCGCGCCCTGGCCGCCAGCGCGGGCGAGTCGGAAGCGGCATTGACGCCCCTCAACGCGACGGCGAGCTCGTCTGAGCGCGCCGACCTCGGCCCGGCCAAGGCCATCGACCACGACGACAACTCGCGCTGGAGCAGCGGCTTCAGCGACGACCAGTTCCTGGTGCTGGACTACGGCCGCACGGTCAGCATCAGCCGCGTGCACATCGATTGGGAACGCGCCCACGCGACGAAGTACGAGCTGCAGGTGTCCAGCGACGGCGCCAACTGGACGACGATCAAGGCTGTCACCAACAGCCAGGGCGGCAGCGAGGACTGGACCGGCCTGAAGGGCCAGGGCCGCTATCTGCGCGTGAAGGGCATCCAGCGCTCTTCGGGCTATGGCTATTCCATCTTCGAGATTCAGGCCTTCTCGGGCGTTGCGCCGGCGCCGGCACCTGCGCCAGCCCCGGCACCTTCACCGGCGCCCGCACCCAGCCCTGCACCCGCTCCGGCGCCCAACCCGGGCCAGCCCGGCGTCGCGGTCAAGCCCGTGACCGCCACGTCGTCGGCCGTGGAGAACCAAGGCAACAACGCGCTGCAGGCCATCGACGGCAAGCCCGGCACGCGCTGGGCCAGCACCTTCGAGGACGGCGCCTGGATCCAGTTCGACTTCGGCGCCAAGACGGCCATCGGCTACATGAAGCTGGTCTGGGAGAACGCCTACGGCAAGGCCTATTCGCTGCGCGTGTCGGACGACGGCCAGAACTGGACGGAGCTGCGCAATGTCGGCAACGGCCGCGGCGGCACCGAGGAGTTCTTCAATCTGAATGCCAATGCGCGCTACATCCGCCTGCAGGGCGTCGCGCGCGCAACGACCTACGGCTATTCGCTCTTCGAGGCCGAGTTCAAGTCGCCGGGCAGCGACAACACGATGGCCGATGTCGCCACCTCGGCCATCCGCTTCCCCGCCGGCGGCTCCGGGCTGGTGCCGCTGCCGACCAGCGCCGAGCCGCTGGAGTCGCTGCAGTTCACGCTGGCCGACGGCACCCTGGTCACACGCTTCGGCGTGCGCGGCCTGGCCCGCCACGGCCGCGAGCGCGGCGAGGACTGGAACGAGATCGGCCAGGGACCGAACGAGACGGTGGACGCCCTGGGCAACCCTGTCGACAAGGGCCCGGGCAACTTCCTGACCTTCGTGCCCCAGTACTTCAAGAACCGCACCTGGGGCTTCGAGATCATCGACAACAGCCGCGTGGCCGGCGTGACCAAGCCGACGCTGCGCGTCAACCAATACTTCCCGCAGCCGCAGCTGCCCGGCGGCGTGGCCTGGTTCCGCGCCTTTGACCGGCCCGGCGTGACCGGCTATGGCTGGATGGCCCCGGGCCAGTTGCTGGACCAGAACATCGCCATCTGCCCGCCCGTGGCCTACCCGCCCAACGGCAGGCTGCTCAACGCCGCCACGGTGCTGAACAACGGCTGCAGCCTGACGGTGAACGGCTACCCCGGCCATGGCGACATCGGCGCGGACGGCATGCCCAACGGCAAGAGCGTGCCGGGCCGGGCCCTCGTCGTCGGTGACGTCATCGAGGTGTCGCCGTCCTTCTTCTCGACGGCCCAGGCCATGCAGGCCATCGGCGACAACGGCGGCATCCGCTACTACGCGGGTGAATGGACCTATGTGGTCGGCGTCGGCCTGCGCCCGTCCTATGGGGTGCAGCCACGGCTGATGAACGCGCCGCTGCCGGTGGCGACGCTGTCGGGCGGCGACGGCTCGGTGTCGTACAACTATTCCGACAACGGCCTCTTCATGTTCCAGCAGCCGCACAACCATGCGGGCATGCAGAACATGCAGCGCTTCGTCGAGGGCCGCCGTCTCATCCACACCAATTTCACGACGGGGGACCATAACGAGGCTGGCAACGACCGCTACACCGCGGCCGTGGGCCTGCAGGGCACGCGCTTCAACCAATCGGCCTGCATCGCCTGCCACGTCAACAACGGCCGCAGCCCGGCGCCGCTGGCCGTGAACCAGCGCCTGGACGCGATGTCGGTGCGTGCCGCCATGCTGGATGCCACGGGCCAGCAGGTTCCGCACTCGCGCTATGGCAGCGCCGTCCAGATGAATGCGCAGTCCACCACCGGGGCGCCGCAGGACTGGGGCAACGGCGTGCGCGTGGCCGGCTTCGAGACCCGAAGCGTCAAGCTCGCCGACGGCACGACGGTGGAGCTGCGCAAGCCGCTGCTCGCTTTCGACGGCCCGGTGCCGGCCGTGACCTCGCTGCGCGCGGCCCAGCCCATGATCGGCACCGGCCTGCTGGAAGCCGTGCCCGAGGCCGACATCCTGGCCCTGGCCCGCGCGACGCCGGATGCCGATGGCGTGAAGGGCGTGCCCAACTACGTCTACGACCCCGAGACGGGTGCCGTGCGTCTGGGCCGCTTCGGCTGGAAGGCGTCCAAGGCCTCGCTGCGCCACCAGACCGCCGCGGCCCTGCTGCAGGACATGGCTGTCACCTCGCCGGTCTACCCGAACCGTGCGTGCAACAACGGGCCGGTTGCCTGCGCCTCCGGTGGGACCCAGCCGGGGATCTCCGAGGCCGATCTGCAGCAGGTCTCTCGCTACCTGGCGCTGCTGGCCGTGCCGGCCCAGCGCAGCCTGGCCAGTGGCTTCCCCAAGGGCGTGGCGCCGCTGGACGAGCACCGCGTCGACACCCTGCAGGTCAGCAACGGCGCCCGCCTGTTCGATCAGGCCCGCTGCACGGCCTGCCACACGGCGACGCTGAAGACCGGCCCGGGCCATCTCTTCGCCGAGCTGCGCAACCAGACCATCAAGCCCTACAGCGACCTGCTGCTGCATGACATGGGCACGGGCCTGGCGGACGGCTATGTGGAAGGCCAGGCCAAGGGCAATCTGTGGCGGACCGCGCCGCTCTGGGGCGTTGGCTACACCGACAAGGTCATGGGCAACAGCGCCAAGGTCGGCTATCTGCACGACGGCCGCGCCCGCAACCTGACCGAGGCCATCCTGTGGCACGGCGGCGAAGGCGAGAAGTCGCGGCAGCGCTTCGAGGCGATGAGCAAGGCCGACAGGGAGGCGATGCTGGCGTTCTTGAAGTCGCTGTGAGTTATCAGGCGCGCCGGCGTCGCTTGGCCAACCACGGCAACAGGGCGACGCCGGCCGCCAGCAGTGCGGCCGAGGCTGGTTCCGGCACCGGAGACACGCTGACCACGAACTCCAGGCTGTCGAAGCTGGCACTGCCCGATCCGTAGCTGAGGGCAGTGCCTTCTTCGCCTTCAACATAGCTGGCCACCACGTCCAGGCTGACGTAAAGATCCGCGGCAGTCGGGTCCAGGGTGAAGGTGGTGGTGAAGTTCTGGTTGCTCCACTGGATGGCGCCCGGAACGTTCAACAGCCCGTGCGCGTTGCCCACCAGGGCATAGCTGCCCTTGAGCACGGCTTGCACGCCCGTGATCTGGTAGCCGGCGTCGGCGCTGAAGGACAGCCCGGTGAAGCGCAGCGTCGCGGCCGCCTCGTGCAAGCCCTGGATGCCGCTGCCGCCGACGTAGACAAAGGTCTGCGGTTGAAGGAGCAGGCCGTCACTGCCGGCAGTCTGCGTCTGCTGGAAGCTCGACAAGGGCTGCGCGTAGGCGCCGAACGAGGCGTCGGAGCCATCGACCAGGAAGGCCTCGACGGCATAGGAGGCCTGGCCGATCGCAAAGTGGGCCGTCGCCCGGCCGAGGTCGATGCTGCAAGGGTTGCTGGACCCGTCGCAGCTTGCGGCTGTCGCTGGGGCGCCGCCAAGCTGCAACCCGCCACAAAGCAGCAGTGCCGCAACTGTTGAATTGAAGACTCCACGCATATCCATCTCCTGGCTGTTCATTGCCGGGCCTGGCCCGGCGGTCGGACGGCACTCTAGGCAATGAAGCCGAGGGGCGGTGAGTTCAAACGTGGTGTGCCGTCAGCAGGGGATGGACTTGCCGTGAGTCTTGCGTTTCACCCTGCCAAAGCCGGCCGTGGCGGCCAGCCCCAGCAGCAGGAGCAGGGCGGAGGCCGGTTCCGGGACGGCGGCCGCGGCGCCGAAATAGAGGTCGTAGTTTGGAATCGCGCCGCCCAGGGCTATCGCGTTGCCGCCGCTGTACTGCGCCGCGTTCTGCCAGTTGAGGCCATAGCGTTCGCTGTTCGCCCTGACTTCAAAGCTGTACATCTGGCCGCTGGTCGCCGCGACCGTGCCGAAATTGAACTCGATGAGCCCCGCGCTGCCCAGGGACGAGCCGATGACGGACTCGACATTGGCGGTCGCCGTGGCCAGGATCGGGCCCGACAGGTCTTCGCCGGCACGCAGGTTCAAGGTCAGCGACTTGTCTTGATCGAGCGGGAAGCCCAGATTCATGTTGATGGCCCGCAGCCAGATCGTTGCAACGGTCGTCGTCGTGGCGGTGAACGTCTGGCCGAAAGGCATGACGGCAGCGACCTGGATATGGCTTTCATCGACTTCCAGCGGCGGCAGCGGGATGAAGACATGGCCTGCCGCCCATGCGGGTGCCGTCAGTGCCGCGAATGCAAGCGCGCTGAGGCGCGGGATCGGCGTCGTCATTGCTGTCCCCTGTTGAAGTCCCGGGTTCGCATGTCGTGGCGGCGCCGCCAGAGCAGGGCTGCGGCGCCGGCCGCCATCAGCCACGGCAGGGCGGGCTCAGGAACGGGTGCGGCGGTCAGCTCGAAGGTGATCTGGCTGCCCTGCGCGAAGTACTGGTCCCCCATGTCCACCACCAGCTCGCCCGGGCCCCAGGAGTAGCCGGCCACAAAGGTCGACGTGGGAGCGATCGTCGCATTCAGCAGGGTGTACTCGGCAGGCGACCATGTCAGCCTGAAGATGAGGGGGGACCGCGTGTAGCCCTCCATCACGGTCGTGATGGAGATCGTTGAAGCCTCGACGTCGATGGTGTTCCAGGTGGCGTCGTCGAACCTCAGCGCATAGTCCGCCGGCCCTGCCTTGGCCACGAAGTGCTCGCTCGTAGCGGGCGTGCATTGGGGACACTCGAACAGCAGGGTCTTGCCGAGCAGGTCTGCAGAGGCACTGCCACTGCAGGCTAGCAATGCGCCGAGCAGCGTTGGGAGGATGGAACGGTGCATCAAGGGCTCTTGGTAGTGGCGGCGGGGGACTCACTTCAGTGCAGAAAGGCTGGCTTGACCATCCCTAACCTTCCGAAGCCCGGACAAGGACCGCTCAGCAGCGACGTCGCCCTGGCGCCCGTTGACGTGGACCAGCGCGGCTGTCACGCTTGGTTGCCCCGATGCCGCTGCGCATGCGCCTGCGGTGCGCCATTTCTCAAGGAGCCGACGATGAAAGCTGCAACGTGCCGCCTTGCCCCTCTTCTGCTGGCGCCGCTTCTCTCGCTCACGCTGGCGCCGACCGTGGCGCACGCCGTGGTGCTGATAGACCAGCCGCTGTCCATGGGCTTCGGCGTGATCTACCCGTTCATGCCCGGTCAAACCTTCACCGCGGTGGCCCCGCGCATCGACAGCATTGGCGTCGCGTTGCGCAACTTGAACAAAGCCCAGCCCGGTCGCTTCGTCACGCTGAGCTTGTACGACGGTGAAGGCAGCGGCGGCGCGCTGCTTGCCTCCCGCAGCGTGGATGTGAGCGCCATCCTGGGTGAAACGACCAGCGCAACACTGGTGGACTTCAACCTCGGTGCAGTCACCTTGCAGCTGGGGCAGACGTATTCCTTCCAGATCACTGCACTGGACGAACGTTTCGCGGTGTCCTATCACTCCGTGCTTGGCCAGGACGCCTATGCAGGCGGGCACATGTTCAACGCTTTCACCAGCGAGCCGGATGGCGATCTGACTTTCAACGTCACCGCCGTTCCCGAGCCCGGCACTGCCGCGCTGTTGTTGATCGGCGGCGGTTGGCTGGTAGGTGCGCGACTGCGAGCGAGGCGGCAGTGCTGACCAGCGTGGCAAAGAAAAAGCCCCACACGCTTTCGCATGTGAGGCTTTGATTTGGCTCCCCGACCTGGGCTCGAACCAGGGACCTACGGATTAACAGTCCGGCGCTCTACCGACTGAGCTATCGAGGAAAAGTTCTATGTCGGCATGACAAGCGGTTGCGTCATGCGTCTTGTCGTCTTTCGACGAGATTCTGTTGGCTCCCCGACCTGGGCTCGAACCAGGGACCTACGGATTAACAGTCCGGCGCTCTACCGACTGAGCTATCGAGGAACAGAGCCCGTGACTATAGCAGTTTTTTGAGCGGCTTCAGAGCCGCACCTCGAGACTCGTGCGGAAAGTCCGCGGTGCGAGGGGGTAGAGGTAGCTGTGCTCGAACTGCCAGGGCGACTCGCGCCAGGCGCGGCGGTTGCTCAGGTTGTCCACGGCGGCGCGCCAGATCCAGGTCTGGTTGCCGACATTGCGCAGATAGCGCACACCGGCATCGGCCACCGTCCAGGAGGGCACGGCGATGCTGTTGTCGGGCGTCGCGAAGCGGCTGCCTTCATGGCGGATGCCGAGCTGGGCCTGCAGGCCGGGCAGCAGGTCCTGGCGCACATGGGCCTTGATCGTCGTCTCCGGCACATTGGGCGGACGCAGGCCGTTCAGGCCCGCGTCAGCGCTGCCTTCGCGGCGCGCCTTGAGCTTCATGGCGCTGCCGAACAGCCCGCCGCCGCTCCACTTCAGGTCGGCGCTGGCCTCGATGCCGCGATGGCGCGCGTAGCCGTCGGCGCGGCGCTCACAGCTGCCGTCGACGTCGCAGCTGCCGATATCGCGCCACGCCGGCCGGCGGATGTCGAAGGCGGTCAGCGAGCCTTCGACACGCTGGCTGCCCGTCTTCAGGCCGATCTCGGTCTGGCGGCTCTTCAGCGCCGGCAGGGCCTGGCCGCGGTTGATGTAGCGGGCGCGGTTGGGCGCGACCTCGCTCTCGACGCCCTGGCCCCAGCTTGCGTAGACCAGCCAGTCGCTGGCGATGGCGTGGCTCAGAGCGACCCAAGGCGTGGTGACGCCTTGCGAATAGTCGGTGGCGCGCGAGCCATCGGTGCGCACGCTCTCGCGATGCAGGCGGGTGTGGCGCAGGCCCAGCCAGGCGGTGGTGCTGGCGCCCAGGGCCACGCGGTCGCGCAGATAGAGCTCGTTGCTGCGCTCGTCGCGGTTGGTGTTCTCGTCGGTCAGGTCGGGCTGGGCTGTGGTGACGGCACTGCCGTCGATGTTGCCGGTGCCAGCGTAGTTGTAGGCCTGGCGCTGGAAGCGGCTCTTGAACTGGCTGGTCAGTCCACCGACGGTGAGGTCATGGCGCATGCCAGCCAGCTGCACCGGGCCGGTCGCGGAGATGTCGAGCGCCGTCGTGTCGCGGTGCTCGTTCTCGCTGCGGAAGTCGTAGAGGTCGTAGCTGCCGTCGGGGCAGAAGCGGTCCGGGTAATAGTCGCCATTGGCGGCGCTGCAGCCATAGGCATAGGCCAGGCGGTCGTCGGTGCGCAGGCGCTGGATGCCGAGGGCCGCCTGGGCACGCCATTCGCCGCCCAGCTTCTGCTGCACGCGCAGCGACGCATGCGTGTTGTCGAAGACGACGGGCAGGCTCCAGGGCTGGTTGTTCAGGTTGAGCTTGGGGTCGATGCTGCCGGCATCGGGCAGGCGGTTGCCGAGCAGGCTGAAGCCTTGCTGGCTGGGCTGGCTCTGGCGATTGAACTCGATCTCGGCCTCGACCAGGGTGTCGGGGCTCAGGCGCCAATCGGCGGCCAGGGCCGCGGTGTGCGAGCGGCCCTTGCTGTTGCGCAGCTCAGGCTCCAGATGCGCCGCGGCGAGGTTCACGCGCAGGCCGAACTCGCGGCCGGCGCCGAAGCGCTGGGAATGGTCCAGGCTGGCCTGCACCGAGCCGCCCTGGATGGCCTCCAACATCAGCGCCGTGCCGTCCTCGGCCAGCGGGCGCTTGACGACGAAGTTGACGATGCCCGCCGGCGAGCTGGTGCCGGCCTGCATGCCGGAGCTGCCCTTCAGCACCTCGATGCCCGACTTGTTGACCAGCGACAGCGCGGTCTCGCCCATGATGGGCAGGCCGTCGCGGCGCAGGTTGAAGCGGTTGTCGAGATCGAAGCCGCGGATCTTCAGCTGCGACCAGTAGCCGACGGCGTTGTAGGCGTCGGAGATGGAGGCGTCGAGCTTGGTGATGCCCGAGAGCTGGTGGATGCCCAACTCGTCCAGGCGTTCGGCCGACAGGCTCAGGGCCTGCATGGGCAGCTTGGCCGGTGGGTCGTTGAAGCCGGACAGGCTGGGCACGGCCTCGGTGGCTTTGCCGCTCACGCTGACTTGGGGGAGAGATTGGGCCGAAGCGAGATTGGCGGCGAGCAGCGCCGTGGCGGCCGCGATGGAGGAAAGAGAATGGAGTCGTGCCATCGGAATGCAAAGCGATGGCAGGTCGGCAAACGCGGCGGGGCTCTGGAGACGAGAGAGATGAGAGGCCCGGCTGATCGGCTGCTTCCCTGCGCGAGGATTACCTCAATCAGGTTCAAAGGGACTGTCTCAGTCGCGCGCTGCCGTGGCAGGCGCAACACCCCTAGCGAAGACGCGCCCCACGAGGCGGCGCGTAGGCCGGATTCTACGGGTTACGTGCGGTTGCGGCCTTCCATCTCCGCGCGCAGTTTGTCCTCCTGTTCACGAAGCTCAGGCGTGAACTCGGCGCCGAAGTCCTCGGCTTCGAAGAAGGGCCGGATCTCGATGTCGCTCGGGCCGGTCATCGGGTTGGGGCAGCGCTTGACCCATTCGACGGCTTCGTCCATGGACTTCACGTTCCACAGCCAGTAGCCGGCGATCAGCTCCTTGGTCTCTGAAAAAGGGCCGTCGATGACGCTACGCTCCTTACCCGAGAAGTGCACGCGCTTGCCGGCCGAGCTGGGCTTGAGGCCGTCGCCGCCCTGCATGATGCCGGCCTTGACCAGTTCCTCGTTGTAGGCGCCCATCGCCGCCAGCAATTCGGTGGAGGGCATCTGGCCGGCTTCGGACTCGGCGGTGGCTTTGACGATCACCATGACACGCATCGGGGTCTCCTTGGTTGAGATGCGCACGGTACGACGATCCGCGCGCCGCCGTTTCGTCAAAGCGTAAAAAAGCCACCCCCAGGTGGCTCGTCGCGAGGGCGCTTCGGCCTCAGTCGAACACCGGCGACTCCACGCCCAGCACCTTGTGCAGCTTGGGGCTGGTCGTCGTGTACTGCAGATGCACGCGCTTGTCCGGGAACACATAGGGCGCCGCGCCGAAGGCCGCCAGCGCGGTCTCGTGGAAGCCGCTGAGGATGAGCTTCTTCTTGCCCGGATAGGTGTTCACGTCGCCGACCGCGAAGATGCCCGGCACGCTGGTCTCGAACTTCTCGGTGTCGACGACGATCTGCTTGCGCTCCAGGGCCAGGCCCCATTCGGCGATGGGGCCGAGCTTGGGGCTGAGGCCGAAGAAGGCCAGCACCTGGTCGCAGGGCACGACGCGCGTGATGCCGTCGTTGCCGGCGATCTTCAGGCCGGTCAGCTGGCCGTCGGCCTCCGTGATGCCGACGGTCTGGCCGACGATGAACTGCATCTCGTGGGCGTCGCAGAGTTCATGCATCTTGGCGACGCTGGCCGGCGCGGCGCGGAAGCCATCGCGGCGGTGCACGAGGATGACGCTCTCGGCCTTGTGGGGGTTGCCGTCCTTGTGGGCCGCGCAGAAGTTCAGCGCCCAGTCCAGGGCCGAGTCGCCGCCGCCGATGATGAGCAGGTGCTTGCCGGCGAACTGGTCGGGGCCCTTGACGCGGTAGTGGACCTGGGTGCCCTCGTAGGGCTCCACGCCCTCGACCTTCAGCGTGCGCGGCTGGAAGCTGCCCACGCCGCCGGCGATGAAGACCGTCTTGGTGACGAACTGCGTGCCCTTGCTGGTCTCGACGATGAAGCCGCCGTCTTCCTGTTTCTGGACGACGGTGACTTCCTGGCCCAGATGGAAGGTCGCGCCGAAGGGCTCGATCTGCCTGAGCAGGTTGTCGGTCAGCTCCTTGCCGGTGCACACGGGCACGGCCGGGATGTCGTAGATGGGCTTGTCGGGATACAGCTCGATGCACTGGCCACCGGGGTAGGCCAGGCTGTCGATGATGTGGGCCTTGATCTCCAGCAGACCCAGCTCGAAGACCTGGAAGAGGCCGACCGGCCCGGCACCGACGATGACGGCGTCAGTGTGGATGGCGTCGGGCCTGATCTCTGCAGCCTGCATACGACAGAAATGCGATCAGCGGATCAGCTCGGGCAGCTTGCCCGTCTTGTCTTTCCACTCGTCGGCGTCCGGCAGGGCCGGCTTGCGCTTGGTGATGCTGGGCCAACCCTTGGCGAGGTCGGCGTTGATCTTGATCATGTGGATCTGATCGCCCGGCACATCCTCCTCCGGCAGGATCGCGTTGACCGGGCATTCGGGGATGCACACGGCGCAATCGATGCACTCATCGGGGTCGATGGTCAGGAAGTTCGGGCCTTCGCGGAAGCAGTCCACCGGGCAGACGTCGACGCAGTCGGTGTATTTGCAGCGGATGCAGGCTTCGGTGACGACGTGGGTCATGGGCAGCTCTGGGAAGTAAGGGGCGCCTTAGATGGGCAAGGTTTCAGGCGAAACGACGATTTTAAGGTCGCCGCGGTTTTGATCCTGCAGGTGGACGGGACTGGCCCCTGTCCCGACGGTGACGACGGTGGGGCGGCCGCGGTGCAGCAGCGAGGCGCGGCCGAGATCGGCCAGGGTGTGTTCGCTGGTGATGGCGTCGACGCATCCAGCCCGGCTGACGACCAGCGTGGGCGTGTCAGCGGCCCAGCCAGCAGCCAGCAACTGACGGCTCAGGGCAGCCAACTGGCGGCCGGCCATGTAGAAGACTTCGGTGTCGGCGGAGCGGGCCGCGCGCAGCTCGCCGGCCTCGGTCATGGCCGTGGTCAGGCTCACGCTGCGGCCACGGCCACGGCGGCTCAGCGGGCGCTGGGCCTGGGCGGCGGCGGCCAGGGCCGCGGTGACGCCGGGGACGACTTCGCTGGCGATGCCGGCCTCGGCCAGGGCCTGCAGCTCTTCTTCGAGGCGGCCGAAGACGCTGGCGTCGCCGCCCTTCAGCCGCACCACAAGCGCGTGCTCTCGCGCCGCCTTGACCAGCAGCGCATTGATCTCGGTCTGCTTGGCCGAATGCTCGAAGCCGCGTTTGCCGACGGAGATCCAGCGGGCGTTGGGCGCCAGCTCGCGCAGGCCCGGGTCGGCCAGCGCGTCAGCGAGCACGACGTCGGCCCGCGACAGCGCACGGGCGCCGCGCAGCGTGATCAGGTCGGCGGCGCCGGGGCCGGCGCTGACGAAGATCACTTTTCCGGCAGTCATGGGTGCACCCTTCGCACTTCGTGCTGTCCCGCCAAGCGGGAGCGAGCTTGCTTGGGGCGGCCCGGCGCGGCGCTCATCACCAGGCCTCTTCCGCCGGCGCGGCGGCTTGCACGTCCACCAGCAGGGCGCCGCTGGTGCGGTGGCTGGCGGGGTCGACGACGATCAGCGCGCCGCCGACGCGGTTGTCCACGAAGGGCTCGACGGGCAGCTCGTGCTGCACTTCCATCTGCACACGGCCGATGGTGTTGACGGGCAGCTCGTGGGCGTCCTGGGGCTGCAGTGTGTTGATGTCCAGCACCGAGTCGATGGCCGAGATGCGCGCCTGTACCCAGCGGTTGCCATGGCGCACCCAGTATTTGCGACCGGGCTTGGCGGCTTCGGTGTCCAGCCAGGCCAGCGTGGCCGGGAAGGTCTTGGTCGACGCGGCCGAGCCGGGCGTGACGATCCAGTCGCCGCGGCTCACATCCAGCTGGCGGTCCAGCACCAGGCCGGCCGAATCGCCCGCTTCGGCGCTGGCAACGGTCTCGCCGGCCAGGCGCACTTCAGACACAACAGCCGTTTGCTTCGACGGCAGCACCTCGATGGTGTCGCCGGCCTTCACGGCGCCGTGGGCGATGCGGCCCCACAGCACGCGCGGCTGGAAGCCCGTGCCTTCGGACTGGTGGGCATTCTTCTGCACGTACTGCACAGGCAGGCTCAGCGGTGCGTCGGCGCGCTCGCTCAGCGTGGGCAGGCGCTCCAGCACCTGCAGCAGGCTCTCGCCGTTCCACCAGGGGGCGTCCAGCGGCTGGGTG
This sequence comes from Roseateles sp. GW821-FHT09H10, assembly GCF_059415865.1. Lineage (NCBI taxonomy): Bacteria > Pseudomonadati > Pseudomonadota > Betaproteobacteria > Burkholderiales > Sphaerotilaceae > Roseateles > Roseateles sp. GW821-FHT09H10. The sequence continues at coordinate 428,090 of NZ_JBWKOB010000003.1, forward strand.
ACGTTGTCGCCACGCAGGGCGCTCACCGGCACGGTGGCGGCCACGTTCAGGCCGGCGGCGGCGGCGAATTTGTCCAGCGCCATCTTGACCTTGGCAAAGCCCGCGCCAGCATCCTCCAGCGCATCGATCTTGTTGATGGCGAAGACGATGCTGGGTACGCGCAGCAGCTGGGCCAGCAGCGAGTGGCGGCGGGTCTGCGGCAGCAGCACCACTTCGTCCTGCGTCAGGTCCAGCTTGGTGATGTCCACCAGCACGACTGCGGCGTCGCTGCCGGCGGCGGCCGTGACCATGTTGCGGGTGTACTGCTCATGGCCGGGGGCGTCGGCAATGATGAACTTGCGCGTCTTGGTGGCGAAGTAGCGGTAGGCCACGTCGATGGTGATGCCCTGTTCGCGCTCGGCTTCGAGGCCGTCGGTCAGCAGGCTCAGGTCGATGGGGCGGCCGGCGGCGCGGCGCTCGAGGGTGTCGAGCTGGTCGGCCAGGATGGCCTGGCCGTCGAACAGCAGGCGGCCGATCAGCGTGGACTTGCCGTCGTCAACGGAGCCCGCCGTGAGGAATCGCAGCGCCTTCATCAGAAATACCCTTCCTTCTTGCGCTTCTCCATGGAAGCTTCACTGGTGCGGTCGTCCATGCGGGTGGCGCCGCGTTCGCTGACGGTGACGGTCAGCGTCTCGGCCACGACCTCGCTCGCGTTCGCGGCGGGGCTCTCGACCGGGCAGGTGCAGGTCATGTCGCCCACGGTGCGGAAGCGCACGGTGGCGGTCTCGACGATCTCACCTTCTTCCGGCGGCGTCACGTCGGTCAGCGGCACCAGCAGGCCCTTGCGGCGGATGACCTGGCGCTCGTGGGCGTAGTACATCTGCGGCAGCGGGATGTTCTCGCGGGCGATGTAGAGCCAGACGTCCAGCTCGGTCCAGTTGCTGATGGGGAAGCAGCGGAAATGCTCACCCGGGCGGATGCGCGTGTTGAACAGCGTCCACAGCTCGGGGCGCTGCTCCTTGGGCTGCCATTGGCCGAAGCTGTCGCGGTGGCTGAAGATGCGCTCCTTGGCGCGCGCCTTCTCCTCGTCGCGGCGGGCGCCGCCGATGAGGGCGTCGAACTTGTGCTCTTCGATGGTCTCGAGCAGCGTCACCGTCTGGTGGCCGTTGCGGCTTTCCAGCGGGTGGCTCAGGCGGATGGTTCCCTTGGCCATGCTGTCTTCCAGGTGGCCGACGACGAGGCGCTCGCCCATGTCGGCGACGCGCTGGTCACGGAAGGTGATGACCTCGGGGAAGTTGTGGCCGGTGTCGATATGCACCAGCGGGAAGGGCAGCTGGCCCGAGTAGCCACTCGGGTGAGCCGCGTTCTTCATCTTGAACGCCTTCTCGGCCAGGCGCAGCACGACGCAGCTGTCCTTGCCGCCGGAGAACAGCAGGGCGGGGCGCTCGAAGCTGGCCGCCACCTCGCGCAGGATGAAGATGGCTTCCTCTTCCAGCGCATCCAGATGCGCGTGGTCGACGTCGGCAATGAGTTGTTCGGGTTTCACAGCAGCATTCATGATTTCGCGTGCAGGCCGCACTCTTTGGAACTGTCCTCCCACCACCACCGCCCAGCGCGGAAGTCCTCGCCGACGGCGATGGCGCGCGTGCAGGGCGCGCAGCCGATCGAGGGCATGAACTGGTCATGCAGCGGGTTGTACGGAACCGCGTATTTTTCTACATAGGCCCAGACCTCGGCCCAGGTCCAGTCGGCGATGGGGCTGATCTTGCGGCGGTTGTTGCCGTCGTCTTCGTCAAAGGCGACGTCGCCACGCGCGCCGGATTGCTCGCGGCGCAGGCCGGTGATCCAGGCCGAGCGGCCCTTCAGCATGCGGCCCAGGGGCTCCATCTTGCGGATGCCGCAGCAGGCCTTGCGCAGCTCGATGCTCTTGTACATCGCCTCCTCGCCCTCCTTGCGGACGAACTGGATGACGGCGTCGGCCACCGGCTTGAAGACCTCGACCTCGCGGCCATAGCGCTCGTGGATGCGCGGGATCAGGGCCAGCGTCTCGGGGTGCAGCTTGCCGGTGTCCAGCGTCGAGATGGCGATGGGCAGCTGGGTGCGGGCGATCAGGTCGGTGATGACCATGTCTTCCACGCCCAGGCTGCTGCTTTGCACCAGGCCGTCGCCATGCTGGATGCTGGCGTCGCGCAGGCGCTGCAGGGCGGCCTCGATCTTGGCGTCCAGGGCCGGTGTCCATTTGGCATACAGGCCAACGGCATTGCCGGCCGCAGGCGCAGCGGCCCAGGGCAGGCTGCTGACTTCCGAGCTCACGCGGCCACCTTTGACGATGAGCGTTGGAACCAGGGACGCGTCTCGCTGACGTCGCCTTGATAGAAGCCGACCGGCGCGAAGATGTCCAGCGCCTTTTGTGCAAAGGCCTGGGACTGGTCGCCGCGCATGACGACCTCGTCGAAGCCGGTGCGGGCCAGCAGCTGCATCATGTCCACCAGCACTTCGCCGCGGGCACGGATGGCGCCCTTGAACTTGAAGCGGCTGCGCAGGATGTGGGCCTGGCTGTAGGCGCGGCCGTCGGTCCACTTGGGGAACTCGAGCACGACGACGGCGATGCGGTTCAGGTCCGGCACGAGCTGGTTGATGTCGGCGTCGTTGGGGAACTCGATGGCCACCGGCAGATCGGCCGGCCAGCGCACCTTGACCGCATGCCATTGCTCCAGGCTCAGCAGGCGATGGGCCGCCGGATCGGGATCGGGCTTGGGGCCGTCTTCACCGACGGCATGCTGCCAGGGGCAGGTGGAGGCGTTGATGAACTTCATGCTTGAGCCTTGGCGGTGGACACGCGAATCGCATTCGCGGCGGTCTTGAAAGGGTCGAGGCCCAGGCGCTTCACCGCATCGATGAAGTGCTCGCCGGCCAAGCGCTCGCGCTTGAAGGTGTCGATGACGGCGTCGATGGCGTCGGCGATCTCGTCGGCCGCAAAGCTCGGGCCGATGACCTTGCCGGCCACCGTCTTGCCCGACAGCACGGTGCCGTCGCTGCCGCCCAGCGTCAGCTGGTACCACTCGGTGCCGTCCTTGTCGACACCGAGGATGCCGATGTGGCCGCTGTGGTGGTGGCCGCAGGAGTTGATGCAGCCGCTGATGTGCAGGTCGATCTCGCCCAGGTCCTCGAGCTCGTCCTGATCCTGGTAGCGCTCGGCGATCTCGGCCGCCAGCGGCAGCGAGCGGGCATTGGCCAGAGCGCAGAAGTCGCCGCCGGGGCAGGCGATCTGGTCGGTCAGCAGGCGGGCATTGGGCGTGGCGAAGCCCGCGGCGCGGGCGGCCTGGAAGAGCTCGGGCAGGTCAGCCGCCTTGACCCAGGGCAGGACCAGGTTCTGGCGGTGCGACACGCGCAGCTCGCCGTGGCTGAACTGGTCGGCCAGCGCAGCGGCCGTGTCCATCACGTCGGCGTTGGTGTCGCCGGGCGCGATGCCGACGCGCTTCAGGCTCAGCGTCACGGCGCGGTAGCCGGCGACGCGGTGGCCGTCGACATTGCGTTCCAGCCAGCGGGCGAAAGCGGGGTCGCTGGTGTCCAGCACAGTCTCGGCTTGCGGCGTGACGCCGGCCGGGTCGACGAAGCAGGCCGCCACGCGGTCCAGCTCGGCCTGGGGAATGATGTGCTCGTGACCGCCGTTGTCGTCGGCCAGGATGCGGCGGTATTCCTCGTTGACCGCGTCGAAGAACTTCTGGCCCTCGGCCTTGACGAGGATCTTGATGCGGGCCTTGTAGAGGTTGTCGCGGCGGCCGGCCAGGTTGTAGCAGCGCACGATGGCCTCGATGTAGACGAGGATGTGCTGCCAGGGCACGAAGGCGTTGATCTCGACGCCCGGGATGGGCGTGCGGCCCATGCCGCCGCCCACCAGCACCTGGAAGCCGACCTCGCCGGCCGCGTTCTTCTTCAGCTGCAGGCCGATGTCGTGCCAGCCGATGGCCGCGCGGTCTTCGGCAGCGCCGCTGACGGCGATCTTGAACTTGCGCGGCAGGTGGGCGAACTCGGGATGCAGGGTGCTCCAGTGGCGCAGGATCTCGCAGTAGGGGCGGGCGTCGACGATGTCGTCCGGTGCGATGCCGACGAAGGCGTCGCTGGTGATGTTGCGGATGCAGTTGCCGCTGGTCTGGATGCCGTGCATGTCGACCTCGGCCAGCAGCTCCATGACGGTTGCGCTGTCCTTCAGCGGGATCCAGTTGTATTGCAGGTTCTGGCGCGTCGTGAAGTGGCCGTAGCCGCCCTGGCCGGCGAAGGGGCCGTCGGGCTGGCGGTCGTACTCACGGGCAATCTTCGCGAGCTGGCGCAGCTGGCGCGAGGACAGCTCGCCATAAGGTACGGCGACGCGCAGCATGGGCGCATGGCGCTGGATGTACCAGCCGTTCTGCAGGCGCAGGGCACGGAAGTCGTCGGTGCTGAGCTGGCCGGCGTAGTGGCGCTCCAGCTGGTCGCGGTATTGCGCGGCGCGGGCGTGGACGAAGCGGCGGTCGAAGTCGGTGTACTGGTACATGGTCTCTGGGGCTCAGGCCAGGAGAGAACGGTAGATATTGAACGTGCTGACGAGAACGATGGTCGATCCCACCAGAGCCAGCAGGGCCTTGGTGTGCAGTCGTCGGGTCAGCTGCGCGGCAAAGGGTGCGGCAAACAGGCCACCCAGCACCAGGCCGGCGACGGTGGTCCAGGGGCTTTCGTTGCCAATCAGGACGGCGAACACGCCGGCGCTGATGAAAGTCAGGAAGAACTCGGCCAGGTTGACCGAGCCGATGGTGGTGCGCGGGTCGTTGCCGGTGCCGACCAGGGTGGTCGTGACGACCGGGCCCCAGCCGCCGCCGCCGACCGCGTCGACGAAGCCGCCAAACAGGCCCAGCTTGGCCACATGGCGGGGCTCGCCGCCGCGCGCCTTGATCTTGCGGAAGATCTTGCTGATGACGTACAGGCCCATCAGCAGCAGATAGGCGGAGATGAAGGGCTTGATGGCCTTGCCGTCGATGCTGGACAGCACCCAGGCGCCCGAGGCCGCGCCCGCCATGCCGGGCACCAGCAGGCGCAGGAAGAGGTTGCGGTTGACGTTGCCCAGCTTCAGGTGGGCGATGCCCGACACGCCGGTCGTGAACACCTCGGCGATGTGCACCGAGGCGCTGGCGATGGCGGGGCTGCTGCCGGTGGCCATCAGGAAGGAGGTGCTGGTGATGCCATAGGCCATGCCCAGGGCGCCGTCGACGGTCTGGGCCAGCAGGCCGACGGCGACCGCCGCCCAGAATTCATGGCTGGCCAGGGCCGAGGCGATCAGCTCGAAGCCGCTGAGGCTGCCGGTCGGCTGGCTGAACAGGCGCGAGGCCAGGGCGATGGACAGCGCCATCAGCAGGGCGATCACCGACCACAGCGCCGTCTTCAGCACCGGGTGGCCGGGATCGCTCGCATGCGTGACGGCGTTCTCCAGCGGCGGCAGGCCGAGTTCGGCATGCTCGGCGTTGACGGGGCTGTAGCTGAGGTCGAGGTCGCGGACTTTCATTGAGGCCGCGACTCTAGGGAATGTTGCAGTGCCGCAGAACTACATTCTTCTTGGGGCTATATGCCCAAGTTGAATAAGCAACCTCAGTTTGTGGCCAAAACCCGCAGGGCAGCGACCTGTTCAGCGATGCGAATCGGCACCATTTCGGTGCCATCCAGCATGGCGCGGATCAAAGCGGCGTTATCGGGCGGCGTGCAGGCGGGCGACAGGGGCCAGTCCAGATCGGCGGTGTCAGCCGGATGCAGCGGGGCGGTCTGGCCGTCCTGGAAGCCAATCAGATGGGCCTTGCGGCGCAGATGGGCATAGGCCTCGCCCTCGCTGGCCCGCATCAGCATCGCCCGCCCGCCGTCTGCCGTCAGGCCGGGCAGGGCGGCGCCCATGCTGTCCAGGTACTCCGGATGGGTCACGGCCACCACCCGCACGCCCCGGCCGGCCGGGAAGGGGTCGAGCAGCTTGGCCAGGCTGTGCGAGCTGTTGCGCAGGCCCAGGCGGGGGCGCAGGGCCATCAGGTTGTTCAAGCCAGGGTTGAGCATCTGCAAAGGCAGGACGGCCAATTTGTCGCGCGCCAGCCGCGCCTCGGCCTCTGCGAGCGAGGGGCTGGCGGGCAGGCCCAGGGCGTCCAGCAGTTCGAAGGGGCTGTGGCGGCTGTCGAAATCGTGGCGGCCGAAGATCAGTACCGGCACGCCTTCACGCGCCAGCAACTGGGCCACCAGCGGCATCAGATTGGACTGCTTGCGGGCGCCGTTGAAGCTGGGCAGCAGCACGGTGCGCGGGCCTTCGGGCGCGGCGAGGGGTGCCGTTCGGGCCTGCATGGCGGCGAGGAAACCGGCCACCTCGTCGGCGCTCTCGCCCTTCACGCGCAGGGCGATCAGCATGGCGCCCAGCTCCATGTCGGGCACCTGGCCGTCCAGCATCTCGCCGAAGAGTTGTTCGGCCTGCTGGCGCGTCAGGTCGCGCGCGCCGCGGGCGCCGCGGCCCATTTCCTTGATCAGTGGTGCGTACTCCATGCCGCCCAGTGTAGAAAGGGCACAGCGGCAGAAAAAAGGGCCGCGGTGTGCGGCCCTCGGTGTGAATGTCGGTCAGAACGCCATGCGGGCGCCCAATGACACCATGCGCACGTTGTGGCGCTCGCCCAGGTAATGGGCCCGGGTCGTGTCCACGCCGAGTTCCATGCGGGTCGTTGGCGTCAGCGCGTAGTTGACGCCGACGCCGACGATGGGCTGGGTCTTGCTCTGGCTGTCCGAGGCGCCGCCCAGCGTGCCGACCTCGGCATTGAGCTTGGTGCGCACGCGTGCCACGCCCAGGCGGCCGACGACACCCCAGTCCGGAGTCAGGTTGGCGGTGTAGGCGCCGCCGACGTGCAGGGCGTCGGGCCTGGCGTTCAGGCCCAGCGGGCCCCGCGAGGCGTGGAACTTGCCGAAGTTGGTGTAGCCGCCTTCCAGCGACAGGCCGTTGCCGAAGCCATAGCCGAACACCGCCTTGCCGCCAAGGGCATTGCGGTCGCAGTCGTGCCCGCCCGTGCAATCGGTATTCAGATGGCTTTGGCCGAGGGACACCAGGCCATAGCTGTGAGGGGCGGTGATGCTGCCGCTCGATCGTGAGGTTTGGGCCTGGGCGCCGGCGGCCAGGGCGAGGGCGGCAAGACTGAGTGCAATCTTTCTCATGGGTACTTCTTTCTTCCTAACTTCATCCATCGGAGCGCAGACACCGGGTCGGAGGCTGCGGCGATACGCGACGCTGTCGTCGCTGGGGCATCCTCAAGGCCTCAAATAGCCCCACTTGTAGGACTTGGACCCCCATGGGCGACGGACTGCCGCCCGGTGCCGGCCCATGTCGTAACGACAGGCAAGTTGCTCGCGGGACGGGGATACTGGTGCAACGCTGCTGCCTTTCAGGACCCATGCCGCCCATCAAGCCCAAGACGCTTTACATCACGCTGAGCTTTCTGATGGTGGGCCTGGTGGCCCTGGTGTACGGCGTGCTGTTGCTGCACGAACGCTCGCGCAGCGACGCCTTGATGCTGCAGCAGGCGGGTGCTGCCGCGAAGCGGATCGGCCGCGAGGCGGCCGCGGCCGTCGAGACCGAGCTGAGGCCGGCACGGGTCAGCGTGGCCCTGCTGGCCACGGGCGCCCTGGGCCGGGCCGGCAGCGAGGCCGAGCGCCTGGCCGCCCTGCCGCAGATGGCGGCGGCCCTGCGTGTCAATGCCTCGGTATCGGCGGTCTATGCCGGCAACTCGGGCGGCTCCTTCGTGCTGCTGCGCCGCCTCAGCGATGTCGCGACGCGCAAGCGCATGGAGGCTCCGCCCGGGGCCGCCTTCGGGCTGCAGAGCGTGAACCGCGACGGCGGCGCGCCGCCGCGCGGCAGCTATCGCTTCTACGACGCCGATCTGCGCGAGCTGCTGCAGCGCGACCGCCCCGAGTACGACTTCGACCCGCGCACCCGGCCCTGGTTCACGCTGGCCCAACAGGCCGGCGAGGGCAAACTGGTGCAGTCGGCGCCCTACCGTTTCTTCACGACGGGCGAGCCTGGCGTGACCCTGGCCCAGGCCCATGGCGGCGCCATCGTCGGCGCCGACGTCAGTCTGAAGGCCCTGGGCGACATGCTGAGCAAGCCCCAGATCAGCCGCTCGGCCGAGTTGCTGATCGCGACCCAGGGCGGCGAGATGCTGGCCGAGGCCCGGCGTGAAAAGAGCGCCGTGCTGAAGGACGGCCAGGGCCTGCCACGCGTGGGGGAGGCCGGGTCGCCGCTGATGCGCGAGCTGTGGGGCCGGCGTGATGCCGAGGGTCATCTCGCGCCGGTGCAGACCATCGCTGGCCAGGAATGGGTCAGCCATGCGCTGCCGCTGCAGGGAGCCGTCGACGCCGGAGCGCCCCTGGTGCTGCTGATGGCGGCGCCGCGCGAGGAACTGCAGGCTTTCCAGCTCGAGAGCCGCCGCCACAGCTTCTACATCTCGCTGGCCCTGATGTTCCTGCTGCTGCCGCTCGTGCATCTGCTGGCCGACCGCGTGTCGCGGCCGCTGCGCAACCTGGCCCGCCAGGCCGAGGCCATCGAGCGTTTCGAGTTCGACGGCCCCGACCCCAAGCGCAGCCTGATCCGCGAGGTCGACCGCCTGGCCATCGCGATGACGGCCATGAAGCATTCGCTGCGGCGCTTCCTGGACATCAGCGATGCGCTGAGCGCCGAGCGTGATTTCGACACCCTGCTGGACCTCATCCTGCGCGAGACCATCGCCGTGGCCGGCGCCAGCGGCGGCTCCGTCCACCTGCTGTCGTCCGATGGCCAGACGCTGGAGCCGGCGGCCTCGCGCATCGGCGGCGAGACCTCGTCGCGCCGCGGCCTGACCTGGCAGGTGGATGCCGCCGACAGCGTGGCGGCGCCGGTGCATGCGCTGCGCGCCAACGGGCCGGTGGAGGTCGACCTCAGCTGGGACGACCCGGCCCACCTCGCGGCCTACGAGCGCTTGTTCGCCGGCCTGGGCGCCTCGCGCATGCGGCTGCTGTCCATGCCGCTGAAGAACAGCCAGCACGAGACCATCGGCACGCTGACACTGACCTTCCCGCGTTCGGCCGAGCGGCCGCTCGAACCCTTGGGCGCGGCCCGCGTGGCCTTTGTCAGTGCGCTGTCGGGGACTGCCGCCGTGGCCATCGACAACCAGCTGCTGCTGCGCGCCCGCAAGGAGCTGCTGGAGAGCTTCATCCAGCTCGTCGCCGGCGCCATCGATGCCAAGAGCCCCTACACCGGCGGCCACTGCCAGCGCGTGCCCGAATTGACCAAGATGCTGGCCCAGGCCGCCTGCGAGGCCACCGATGGCCCCTATGCCGGATTCACGATGGACGCCGACCAGTGGGAGGCCCTGCACATCGCGGCCTGGCTGCACGACTGCGGCAAGGTCACGACGCCGGAATATGTCGTCGACAAGGCCACCAAGCTCGAGACTCTCTACAACCGCGTGCACGAGATCCGCACGCGCTTCGAGGTGCTCAAGCGCGACGTGCTGATCGAGAAGCTGGAGGCCGAGCTGGGCGAGGCGGGCACGCAGCGCGCCCGTGCCGCCGCCGCCGCGCCCCAGGCTGCGCTGGATGCCGACTACGCCTTCGTCGCAGCCAGCAATGTGGGTGGCGAGGCCCTGGACCCCGAAGCGGTGGCGCGGCTTCGCCGCATCGGCGAGCAGCGCTGGTCGCGCACGCTGGATGACAGCCTGGGCCTGTCCATCGAGGAGCTGCGCCGCCAGCCCAGGACGCGTCCGCCGCTGCCGGCCGCCGAACGGCTGCTGCAGGACCGGCCCGAGCACATCCTGTCGCGCCCCGCCACCGAGCAGCTGCCCGGCGACAACCGCTGGGGCTTCAAGCTCAGGCAGCCCGAGCACCTGTATCACCGCGGCGAGCTGCACAACCTCACGATCTCGCGCGGCACGCTGACCGAGGAGGAGCGCTACAAGATCAACGACCACATCGTGCAGACGCTCAAGATGCTGCACGAGCTGCCCTTCCCCAAGCATCTGCGCGACGTGCCCGAGATCGCCGGCGGCCACCACGAGCGCATGGACGGCAAGGGCTATCCGCGCGGCCTGACCGGCGAGCAGATGAGCCCGCAGGCCCGCATGATGGCGGTGGCCGATGTCTTCGAGGCGCTGACGGCCGACGACCGGCCCTACAAGCCCGGCAAGCGCCTGTCCGAGGCGCTGGCCATCATGCGGCGCATGGTGGGCGAGGGCCATCTCGACCCCGAACTGTTCGAGCTCTTCCTGCGCTCCGGCGTCTGCCTGGACTACGCGCGGCGCTTCATGGCGGCCGAGCTGGTCGACGTGAAGGACGTCGGCGCCTATCTGTCCTGACGGCTGACGCTGAACCTGAGGGGCGCGCCCTTCAACAGCTGTTCGCCGGCGCCATCGTGCAGGCTGACGACGGCCTCGTAGTCGCCCAGGGGCAGGTCGACGACGGCCTCGCTGCGGCCATCGGTGAGGTTCTGGCGCACCACGTTGCCGCCGCCCTTGGGCGTGAAGGCGAGGCGGAAGTGGCCGGTGTCCTTGATGGCAGTGCCGGCCGGCGCCACGCCCAGGCCGCCCAGCACGCCGAGCGACAGCGCGAAGGGGCTGGACACGGCCTCGTCGTCGCGCAGGTTCTTCACATAGACCTCGCGGCCATTGGTGGCGCGCGGCGCGGCGCGCTGGTCCTGGTACCAGGCCTCGCAGCTGTCGCGGTCGCCGGCGACGACCTTGGGCGCCGGGTCGCTGGCCCGCTTGCCCACCACTTCGATGGCGATCTCGTTGCTGAAGACGAAATAGGGCTTGTGGGCATGGTCGGCGAACAGCAGGCGCAGGGTGTGCTTGCCGGGCGGCAGGTCCAGCTCGGTGCCGGTCTGGGCCTTGCCGAAATGCTTGTGCGTGTTGGAGAAGGGTATGGGCGCCGTGTGATCCTTGGGCAGGGGCGTGTCGATGAGGATGTGGTGGTGGCCGGCCTTGTCATTGGGGTTGCCAGCCGGGATGACGCCCATGCCACGGATGCCGAATTCCACCCAGAAGGGGGTGCGCACCCGGTAGCCGGTCTTCAGGTTGCCGAAGTGCACCGAGACCGGCTCGCGCAGGTCGACGGCCGTGCGCTGCACCGTGTGGGCCAGCCAGCATTGGCGTTCCAGCGGGTCGGCCGGCAGCGGCTCGGAGGCAGCCAGGGCCGGCAGCAGAACCAGCAACCCCAGGGTCAGTCGAGTGGCAGATTCCATGCGAGCCCTCCGTCGGCGTATGCCACCGATTCTGGTGGCCTGGGCCGGCGAAGAGCGTCGTGAAAGTTGCGGATGCTCAGGCCGCCTGAAGCTGGTGGGTCAGGTGCAGCTCGCCGAACAGATCCTTGGGGTCGGCCATGCTGGGGATCAGGTCCAGCGGGGCGCCCAGGCCCAGCTGCTGGGCCAGGTCGTTCAGCAGGCGCAGGGCCGAGAAGTCTTCCAGCGCGAAGCCGACGGAGTCAAACACCGTGACTTGGGCATCGCTCTCGCGGCCCGCGGCCTCGCCGGCCAGCACGCGCCAGAACTCGGTGACGGGGAAGTCGGCCGGCATCTGCTGCATGTCGCCCTCGATGCGCGATTGCGGCTCGAACTCGCAGATGACGCGGGCCATCTCCAGCACGCCGCGGTGCAGCTCGGTCTTGCCGGGGCAGTCGCCGCCGACGCCGTTGATGTGCATGCCGGGCTCGATCATGTCGGGCGTCAGGATGGTGGCGTTGGTCTTGTCGGCGGTGACCGTGGTGACGATGTCGGCGCCCCGGACGGCTTCCGCGATGGAGGCACAGACGGTCAGCGTCAGGCCCGGCGTGCCCTGCAGATGGCGCACCAGCTTGGCGGTGGCGGCCGGGTCGATGTCGTAGAGGCGCAGCTCGCGGATGCCAAGCAGGTGGTGGAAAGCCAGGGCCTGGAATTCGCTCTGGGCGCCGTTGCCGATCAGGGCCATCACGCGGCTGTCGGGGCGGGCCAGGCGCTTGGCCACCATGACGGAGGTGGCGGCGGTGCGCATGGCGGTGGTCAGGGTCAGCTCGGACAGCAGCGCGGGCGAGCCGGTCGCCACGTCGGCGAGCACGCCGAAAGCCATCACGGTCGGCAGACCGAAGCGATGGTTTTTGGGGTGGCCGTTGACGTATTTGAAGCTGTAGTGGGAAGCGTCGGCGATGGGCATCAGCTCGATGACGCCGTCGTCAGAGTGGGCGGCGACACGGGGCGTCTTGTCGAACTCGGCCCAGCGAAGGTAGTCGGATTCGAGGTTGGCGACGAGGCGGCGCAGTAAATCGGGAAGTCCGACGCGCTGCACGATTCGGGCGACGTCTTGGGTGGTGAGGACGGTGGTCATGAAGGTCTCCGGAATGTGTTGAGGCGATTCTTCCGAGGCGGCATGCCAAACAGAAGCGCAAGTCCTGCTCAGTAATGCATGGCAATTTGGCAAAATGGCACTGGAAATTGCCATATTGAACAAAATGGACGCTCTAGACCAGCAACTCCTCGCTCTGCTGCGCACTGATGCCCGGGCGAGCGTTGCCACCCTCGCCGCCAAGCTCAAGGTGTCACGCGGCACCGTCACCAACCGCATCGCGCGTCTGGAGGACAGCGGCGTCATCACCGGCTACACGGTGCGCCTGCGGCCCGATTCGGTGCCCGACGAGATCACCGCCTGGATGAGCATCACGGTGGAGGGGAACCGCACCCGCGAGGTCGTCTCCATCCTGCTCGGCGAGCCGGGCATCACCGGCCTGTTCGACACCAATGGCCGCTGGGACCTGCTGGCCGAGATCCGCAGCTCCAGCCTGCAGGAGCTGGCCGATGTGCTGGAGCGGGTGCGCCTCATCAAGGGCATTGCCGGCACCGAGACCTCCATTCACTTGCAAAGCTACAAGCTGGGCTAGCCGGCTCGGTTATCGTGCGCCCGCTTCCCCTGCCTTGAAATGAATCCTGTCCTGATCCGTCGTGCCTGGCTCGCGGCCTCCCTGCTGGCGCTGGCCGGCTGCTCGGTGCTGCCCAGCCAGCCACCGCAGCCGCCCGTCGTCGTCACGCCGACACCGGCGCCGCCCGATCCACCGCCCCTCGTCAAGCCGCCTCCCAAGCCACCGCGCATCGGCCTGGCCCTGGGCGGCGGTGCCGCGCGCGGCTTTGCCCATATCGGCGTCATCCAGGTGTTCGAGGAGAACGGCATCAAGGTGGATCTCGTCGCCGGCACCTCGGCGGGCAGCTTGGTGGCGGCCCTCTACGCCTCGGGCAAGAACGGCAAGGAGATGCAGACCCTGTCCGACAGCATGGACGAGGGCGCCATCACGGACTGGTCCTTTCCGCTGCGAGGCCTGATCCGCGGCGAGGCGCTGGCGCGCTTCATCCGCGACAAGACTGGCGGCAAGAACATCGAGCAGATGGTGGTGCCGCTGGGCATCGTCGCCACCGACCTGTCCGACGGCTCCTCCATCCTGTTCCGCAGCGGCGACACCGGCACGGCCGTGCGTGCATCGAGTGCCGTGCCGGCCGTGTTCCAGCCGGTGCGCATCGGCCAGCGCGAGTTCGTCGACGGCGGCCTGGTGTCGCCGGTGCCGGTGCGCTTCGCCAAGGAGATGGGCGCTACCCTCGTCGTCGCGGTGGACATCACCTCGCCGCCCGAGAAGGACCCGCCGGGCGACGCCTTCCGCATGCTGATGCAGACCTTCTCCATCATGGGCCGCAGCATCAATATGTTCGAGCTGAGGGATGCCGACGTCGTCATCCGGCCCAAGCTCGATGGCGTCGGCAGCGCTGACTTCACGGCCCGCCGCCGCGCGGTGCAGGCTGGCCGCGAGGCGGCCCTGGCCATCTTGCCGGTCCTGCGCCAGCGCATCGCAGAAAAGACCCGTTGAAGCCATGGATGCCGAGACGCCGCTCTTCCCGCTGCGCTCGGTGTTCTTTCCCGACGGGCATCTGGCCCTGCGCATCTTCGAGCCGCGCTATCTGGACATGGTGCAGCGCTGCCATGCGCGCGGCGAGCCTTTCGGCATCGTGGCGCTGACCTCGGGTGACGAGGTGCGCCGGCGCGAGGGCGAAGGCTTCCAGGCTGAGGCCTTCCACGACATCGGCACCTTGGCGCGCATCGAGCATTTCGAGCATGCCCAGGCAGGCCTCATCCAGATCCGCACGCGTGGCATGCAGCGCTTTCGGGTGCTGGGGTCGCGCTGTCTCAGCCACGGCCTTTGGGTGGGGCAGCTGCAAGCCTTGCCGGACGATCAGGCCGTGCCGGTGCCCGACGACCTTCGCAAGGCGGCCCGGCAGTTGCAGGACCTGCTGGCGGGCTGGGCGGCGCGCGCGGCGGCCGAAGACCTGCCCGTGCAGCCGCCCCATCAATGGGAGGACGCCGGCTGGCTGGCCAACCGCTGGGCCGAGCTGCTGCCCATGCCGGTCGAAGCGCGTCAGCGCCTGATGGCCATGGACAACCCATTGCTGAGGCTGGAGCTGGTGGTGGACCGGCTGGACGCGATCATGGCGTCGCGCTCGTAGGCGCGCCGCCCTTCGCAAGGCGTCGCACAGCACGCAGCTGCGGTGCTCGGTCCGTGCTCAGCGGTTCAGCCAGTCCGTCAGCGTCTTCAGCACGTCGGCCTTTTCGGGCTCGTTGAAGATCTCGTGGAAGAAGCCCGGCCAGGGCTGGGTGGCGACGACATGGGCGGGAGCTCCCGCGGCGAAGGCCTCGCTGCCGCGCGGCGTCACGCAGCGGTCGGCGCCGGCCCACATCAGCAGCGTCGGCAGCGTCCAGCGCGGCGCGTCGCCGATGGCGCGGGCGCCGGCGTCAACGATGAAGCGGGTCAGGCGCGCGGTGATGCGGTCGTGCACCAGCGGGTCGCTGGCATAGGCCTTGACGACGGCGGTGTCGCGGCTGATCCACTCAGGCTTGAGGCCGTTGCTGACGGCCAGGCCGGGGAAGAGCGAACCGGCCACGGCCAGCAGCGCCTTCTGGAAGCCGGACAGTCCGGGGTCCAGCGCGGGCGAGGACAGCACCAGGCCGTCCAGAGGCCGGCTCCAGGCGGCGGGCTTGCCCGTGAGCGCTTCGGCGGCGAAGCGCGCGGCGATCAGGCCGCCCATGCTGTGTCCCAGCAGCACGAAGCGCTTGCCCGGCTTGCGCACGGCATCGATGACCTTGGCCGTGTCGCGCAGCAGCGCGTCGTGGTCGGGGATGTCGCCCTTGCGGCCCTCGCTGTGGCCGTGGCCGCGATGGTCCCAGCCATGCACATCCCAGCCGGGGGCGTTCAGGGCCGCGGCGACATGGGCATAGCGCTCGATGTGCTCGCCCAGGCCATGGCAGATCAGGACCTGGCCGCGCTCGGCGGCCGGGGTGGGCCAGTGGCGCAGGTGGAGCTTGAGGCCGTCGTCGGTGGTGGTGGTCATCGCGTCGAGGGGGGTGGCGGCGTGGCGTCGGGGCGCAAGTTTGCCCCAGCCGCTTCGCCTCCCGCCTCAGAACCCTGCCGCGAACCCAACACTCTTGCGTAGGCCCAGGTGAATTCGGCGCCGATCAGCAGGATCTGGGCCGAGAAATACACCCAGACCAGCAGGGCCACCACCGAGGCCGCCGCACCGAAGCCGGAGGCGACGCCGCTGCGCTGCAGATAGCTGCCGATGCCATACCGGCCCAGAGCAAAGAGGCCGGCCGTGACGAAGGCGCCCAGCAGCACATCGCGCCAGGCCACGTGCACGCGGGGCATCAGCTTGAAGATCAGCGCGAACACCGCCACCACCAGGCCCTGGCTGAAGACGGTGTTGACGACGGCCGCGATGCGCAGCCAGTCGCCGAACCAGGGCTGCCACCAGGTCTGGGCGGCCGCCATCGTCGCGTCCAGCAGCAGCGACACCAGCAGCAGAAAGCTCAGCCCGAAGATGAGGCCGAAGCTCAGCAGCCGGGCGCGCAGCCAGTTCAGCCAGCCCTGCACGGGCTTGGCCGGCACGCGCCAGATGGTGTCCAGCGCGTCCTGCAGCTCGGCGAACATCGTCGTCGCGCCGACCAGCATCAGGCCCAGGCCGATGACGGTGCTGAGCCAGCCGCCGGCCGGCCAGGAGACCGACTTGAGCATGCTCTCCACCGTCGAGCCCGCGGTGGGGCCGAGCAGCGCGGAGAGCTGGTCGAAGAGCTCGCCGCGCACCGCCTCGCCACCCCAGACCAGGCCGGCCACCGACACGACGATGAGCAGCAGCGGCGCCAGCGAGAACAGCGTGTAGTAGGCCAGGGCGGCGCCCATGCGGGGGCCGCGGTCGGCCAGGAAGCCGTCGAAGGTCAGCAGCAGCACGCGGCCCAGCGGGCGGATCGGATCAAGCCAGCGCATGCGCCGAGTCTGGCGTCAGGCGCTGGCCGGCGCTGTAGGAGTAGGGCCTGTTAACGCTACGGCAACGGGTCGCGCAGGCCCGCCGCTAGGGGCCAATCTAGACGCAGCGCGCCGCCCGCACTCATGTGCGGGCTAGGGCTGTAACAACGAGTGGCCCCTAGCGGCGGGCCTGCCCGAAGGGTTGTGGCCAGAAAGGCCGCATGCTGTGTTGCAGATCCTCGCTGGGTCGACACCCAGCTTGCGGTCTGCTGTCGGGCCTGCGGCCTTTCTGGCCACAACGCGACCCATTGCCGTAGTGTCAGCAGGCCCTAAAACGCCATGCGGGCCCCCACGCGGTACTGGCGGCCCAGCACGTCGTAGAGGAAGGGGTTGATGCCATAGCCCGTGCCCGTCTGCGGCGCGGCGACCGGGTCGACATCGGTCAGGTTGTCGATCTTGAAGTAGACGCTCAGCTGCTTCGACAGCTTGTAGGAGCCGCCGATGTCCCAGTAGAAGGCGCCCTTCATCTGGTTGTTCAGGATGGTCGGATGCACGACGGTCGAGACCGGGCAACTGGCCTGGCACTCGATGTATTCGTTGTTGTAGACGCCCTTGCTGATCCAGCGCTGCGAGACGGTGAAGTTGGCGGTGTCGCTGTCCCAGGCCTGCGAGAACTGGCCCTTCCACTTCGGCGTGTTGCCGAGGTTGACGCCCGCTGCCTCGGTCGGGATGGTGCCGACGACACCCGAGTTGGTGACGAAGCTGCGCGTGTGCGTGGCCAGGGCGCGCAGCGTGATCCTGCCCGGCAGGCCCATGCCGAGATCGAAGCGGTAGACGCCTTCGAGGTCGAAGCCCTTGTTGCGCATGGAGGCGAGGTTGAAGGCTTGCAGCGTGACGAACTTGGTCGCGCTGACGAGGTCCATCGCGGCGCAGATCTCCTGGTTGCCGGCCACGCAGAGGTCCACCTCCTGCTGGGCGTTCAGCGAGGAGATGACGTCCTTGACCTTGATGTCGAAGTAGTCGACGGAGGCGCTGAAGCCCGGCGCCCATTTGGGCTGCGCGAGCACGATGCCGAAGGTGGTGTTGCGCGCGATCTCGGGGCGCAGATTGGTGTTGCCGATGGTGCGCTGCTGCACGGTCAGCGTCGTGCCCTGGTAGTTGACGGTGTTGTTGACGACCAGGGGAGCGGCGAAGAGCTCGCTGAGGTTGGGCGCGCGCACGTCCTGCGAGGTGACGGCGCGCAGGCGCAGGCCGTCGATGCCGGTCTTCCACGTCGAGCCGGCCTTCCAGGCATTGACGCCGCCCGAGGTGCTGTAGCGGGTGTGGCGGCCTGCGATGTTGAAGTTGGCTTCGCCCATCTCGCGGGACTTGAACAGCGGCACATTGAGCTCGATGAAGCCCTCCTTGACCGTGTAGCTGCCCTCGGCGTTGTGATAGTTGCCGGCATACCAGTTGTTGCCGATGTTGGTGTTCAGCAGCGGGTCGGCCGGGTAGTCGGGCGTGTTGGGGCTGCCGGCGGAGACGCCGTTGCCGTAGGGGTCGCCGGTGACGTAGTAGGCCTCCTTGCGCGCCTCGGCGCCCAAGGCCAGGGCCACCGGACCGGCCCACAGCGAGAAGGGCTCGCCGTTGACGGCGAAGCTGGCCACGGTCTGGCGCTGCCGCGAATGCTGGTGCGGGCCGTTGGCGGGCTCGATGTAGGCCATGGCGGCCGGGTCGGCGGGCACGTCGCCGATGATGTTCAGCGGCTTGCAGCCCGAGGCGACGGCGACCGGGTTGCGGCAGATGATGCTGCCGTTGGGGCCGCGGATGGCGTCGATGGCGGCGTTGTAGCGCGCGTTCAGCGACATGTTGGCGACGCGGATGTCGATGGTGTTCTGGCCGTGCTGGGCGTAGGCGTCATAGGTCCAGGGCGTGCCGAAGGCGTCGAACTTGCCGTTGGCGCCCACCACCGCGCGCAGCTGGGTGCGCACCGGGTTGACCTCGATGTCCTTGGGGAAGACGGCGTTGGACGTGCCGTACTGGAAGCTGGTGATGTTGTTCGTCGCGCACAGGGCCTGGATGGAGGCCGGCACGAAGGGGTTGTCGCACTGGATGGTGAGGTTGGCGTTCTTGGCCGCGCCGGGGTTGGGCGTGAAGCGCGAGTCCACCTTGCCGTAGTTGAAGGTGAAGAAGACCTCGTGGTCGTCATTGAGCTCGTAGCTGCCGCGCGTGTAGGCCACCTGGCGGGTCATGTTCATGCCCAGGGTCGTGCCACCGCCGACGGTGCCGGCCAGATCGCCGCCGACGCAGAAGGGCGTCACGCAGCCCGTCACGGCGCCGGTGCCGGTGGGCACGCCGTTCGAGCCGTAGTTGAACTTGAAGGGCACGCCGTCCTTGCCGAAGGCCGTGCCTTGCAGCGGGCCGTTGGTGATGAGGCCGTACTTGGCGTACTGGAACTGCTGGGCGTTCTCGATGAAGGTGTACTGGGGCTTGCCGTCGTTGGTCTGGCCAATCGGGCGCACCTGGAAGGCCGGGTTCTTGAACCAGGTCCGGCCATTGGCGCCGGCGCCGCCGAAGCGCGGCGAGGGCACGCCGTCCTCGCGGTGGTACTCGGCGCTGGCGATCAGGTGGGCGCGGTCGCCCAGGAAGCCACGACCCCAGGCGGCCTGCAGGGTGCGGTTCTTGTCGTCGCCGTAGTTGGTCTGGCCGGCTTCGACATTGGCCTTGAAGCCGCTGAAGCGCTTGTCGGTGACGAAGTTCACCACGCCGCCGACGGCGTCCGAGCCATAGGAGGCCGAGGCGCCGCCGGTCACCACGTCGACCTGCTTGATCAGCAGCTGCGGGAACTGGCTGACGTCGGTCACGCCCGTCACGTTGGCGCCGATGACGCGCTGGCCGTCAATCAGCGTCAGCGTTCGGATGGGCGTCAGGCCGCGCAGGCTCAGCGAGCTCAGCCCCTGGATGCCGCTGCTGGTGCTGTTGGTGCTGGTGGTGCGGCCGGTGCTGCCCTGCAGGGCCGGCAACTCGGCCAGGGCGTTGAAGAGATTGGGCTTGGCGGCCTTCTCCAGGTCGGCGGCATCCATGCGCGTCGTCGGCGTGGGCTGGGTGAAGCCCTTGGCGTTGATGCGCGAGCCGGTCACGACGACGGGGCTGAGGATGTTGCCGCTGGCCGCGTCTTCAGCAGGCGTCTCGGCGGTCTGGGCCTGGGCCTGCAGGGCGAAGGTAGCGCAGGCGCCGAGGGTGGCGAGGTGGATCAGGGTCTGGCGACCGGGGCTGGGCATGAGAGGTCTCCTGGTTCTTGCAGCCTGTGCCGCTGCTTGTGGTTTGGAACGCTGGCCCCGATCGGGCCGTGGCCTGGAACAGCGCGGGATTTGGATAGCGCTATCCCGTTGGTTGAAAAAAAGAGGGCCGACAGCTCCCTCAAGCGCCGCCCGAGGACGGCCATCCAGCCGCCGAGAACGCCCCGGATGACGCCGGCGTTTCATGGGTGGATTGCGCTATCCTAGGCGTCGTTCTGGCGCTGCGATATGGGGGATACCATGTAGCCCATGCCCAGCCGCAAGACCCTGCCCGAAGAGCCTCCCCGACGCTCCCGCGCCACCGGCCGCGTGACGCTGGCCGATGTGGCCCGCGAGGCGGGTGTCAGCCCCATCACGGTGTCGCGCGCCCTGCGTGGCGAGCGGGCCGTGGCGGCCGAGTTGTGCGAACGCGTGCAGGCCGCCGCGGCGGCCCTGGGCTATGTGCCCGACCCGGCAGCGCGCGCCCTGGCCTCGGCCCGCAGTTCGCATGTGGCCGTCCTCATCCCCAAGCTCAGCAATACGCTGTTCGTGGAGCTGCTGGACGCCTTGCAGCGCCAGCTGATGTTGGCCGGCTACCAGACGCTGATCGGCGTCACCCACTACGACCCCGCCGAGGAGGAGGCCGTGCTGCGCAGCTTCCTGGCGCACCGCCCGGCCGGCCTCATCGTCACCGGCCTGGACCGCAGCCCGGCTGCGGCGGCTCTCATCCACGGCAGCGGCGTGCCCTGCGTGCATGTGATGGAACTGGCCAGCGAGGCGGACAGCTACAGCGTCGGCTTCTCGCAGCGCGACGCGGGCCGTGCCATCACCCAGCATATGCTGGACAGCGGCCGGCGCCGCGTCGCCTATGTGGCGGCCCAGTTGGACCCGCGCACCCTGCAGCGCGGCGAGGGCTATGAGCTGGC
Organism: Roseateles sp. GW821-FHT09H10; assembly: GCF_059415865.1. Classification (NCBI taxonomy): domain Bacteria; kingdom Pseudomonadati; phylum Pseudomonadota; class Betaproteobacteria; order Burkholderiales; family Sphaerotilaceae; genus Roseateles; species Roseateles sp. GW821-FHT09H10. Next base: position 448,566 of record NZ_JBWKOB010000003.1, read on the forward strand.
GATGCAGCAGGCCGGGCTTGCCGCGAATGTGAGCAAGGTGCTGAGCCCCGAGCCCTCGTCCATGGCCCTGGGTGGCGTGCTGCTGGAGCAGGTGCTGAAGGAGGCGCCGGATACCGACGCCATCTTCTTCTGCAACGACGACCTGGCGCAGGGCGCTCTGCTGGCCGCGCTGCGCCTGGGCGTCGCCGTCCCCGAGCGCGTGGCCGTGGCCGGGTTCAACAACCTGCCCGGCAGCGACCAGATGCTGCCGCCGCTGACCACCGTGGCCACGCCGCGCGTGGAGATCGGCGTGCAGGCCGCGCAGATGCTGATGACGCTGATGCGCGGCCAGCCGGTGGAGCAGCCCCAGCTTGACCTGGGCTTCCAGATCGTCAAGCGGGCCTCAGCCTAGCTCGACCTCCAGGCGGTACTCCCGGCCGGCCTCGATGCCGCGCACCAGGCCGCCGGGCAGCGGCTGGCCGTCCAGCAGCACGCGGTTGTTGCCGGTGCGGCGCACATTCAGCAGGAAGCGGGCGCCGCGGAACTCGCGCTCGGCGCTGAATTCGTTCCAGCCCGAGGGCAGCTGTGGCTGGACCCGCAAACCTTGGCGCTCGCCGCGCAGGCCGCAAAGGCCTTCGATGATGCTGCGATAGGCCCAGGCCGCCGTGCCGGTGTTGAATAGCTGGCTGGAGCGGCCGGCGGTACGCGGGTATTGCTTGTGGGCGCCGCGATAGTAGTTGGGGATGAAGACGGGCAACTGGCCGCGCTGCAGGTAGTCGGCGGCATCGGGCCCCGGGATCATGCGGCGCAGCGCGCTGAAAGCGCGGTCGGCTTCGCCGGCGCCGTAGAGCGCATGCACGTAGAAGCTGGCCGCATGGTTGTAGACGGCGCCGTTCTCGGCCGAGCCGGGGTGCTTCTGCGTCACGCGGCCGACGTCGTCGCGCATGCGCGAGTAGGGCGGAGCGAACATGGCCACGCCATGGGGCGTGTCGAGCTGGGCCTCGATGGCGGCGAGCATCTTCTGGCGCTGTTCGGCGCTCGCCGCGCCGCTGAGCATTGCCCAGGACTGCGGGTTCAGATAGATGCGGCCTTCGGCGTCCTTGCTGACGCCGAAGACGACGCCATCGTCGGTGATGCCGCGGGCAAACCAGTCGCCGTCCCAGAGATGGCGGTTGGCGGCGGCGTTGAGTTCGTCGGCTGACGCTTGCCAGCGCGTGGCCTGTTCGGTCCGATCCGCATCGGCGCAGAGGCCGCTCCACAGCCGCATCGCATAGGCGGCCGCCACCGTCAGCCAGCCCGACACGCCACGGCCCTTGTAGCCCACCATGTTCATCGGATCGCACCAGTCACCCTGGGCGATGAAGCTCAGGCCGCGGGCGTCGCGGTCCTGCTGCAGCCAGGCCATGGCGGCATCGAGGCGCTCGGCCACGCTGAGGCCTTTCACCACGACGTCCAGCAGCGCGAAGTCGGCCGTCTCGTCCAGATAGGCCTGCAGGCAGACCGGCAGCCACACGCAATGGTCGGTGTGGGGCACCTGGTTGATGTACTTCAGCTCGGCGCCTTCGACGAGCAGGATGCCGTCGGGCATGGAGCCGTCGGCATGCTGCTGGCTCAGCGCATGCAGCAGGGCGCCACGCGTGACGGCCGGCGCGATATAGGCCATGCCGAGGTTGTCCTGCAGATAGTTGCGCGTCTGCGGGTCGGTGCTCAGGCGGTTGACGTCGCCGTGATAGAAGACCTGGCGCGGCAGCCAGTGGTTGACGAAGTTGTCGAACTCGGCGTCGGGCGACTGGATGCGCAGGCAGCCGCGGCCGCCGTCGATGTAGCGGGCATAAGCCTCGCGGGTGCGAGCGAAACCGGCTTCGCTCAGATAGGCCGCTCGCATGTTTGCGATCTCGGCGTCGTCCAGCGCCGGGCCGAACAGGAAGCGGAGGGTTTCGGTGCCGTCCGGCTGCAGCGAGAGCCGGTATTGCACGCAGGCCGCCGGTGTCTCGTAGCGCGCATCGCCGCACGCGAGTTGCTCTGCCTGCAGCGCGCTCGGCTTGTGCAGCCCGCCTTCGCCTTCGAAGGCCGCCTGGCTGGCCTCCCAGGCGTCGGGCTGGCGCTCGCAGAGGAAATAGGTCTTGTCCTTGAGGTGCAGGTTCTTGAAGTAGTCGTCGACCTTTTGATAAGGCGTCACGCTGCTGGCGACGATGCCGCCCAGGTCGGCCCGCCACTCGGCCGACTGGTTCATCCACGACATATAGCCGATGGGGAAATAGGGCAGGACACTGATGCGGCGCGTGCGGCCCGACAGATTGGTGACGCGCAGCTCCCACAGCTCGGCGACATCGTCCGTCGGCAGCCCCAGCACCATCTCCACACGCAGGCCCAGGTGCTCCACCGTCCAGCCCAGGTCGTGCCGACCTACGCGGAACTGGAAGGACTCGACCGGCGCTCGCACCGGCTCGTAGGGCGCCGAGAACAGCTCGCCGCTGCCCTCGTCCTTCACGTAGACGAAGCGGCCGGGGTGGTGGGCGTAATAGGCCTGCTCCGGCTGCATGAAGGTCTTGGCCTCCAGGTTGGGCGCATGCGCGTACTTGGCCGGCTCGGGCTGCATGAACTGGGCGGTGGCATAGCCGCGGCAGGTCATCTGGATCATCATGCGGCGGTTCCACAGGAAGCCGCCGGCCTGGGGCAGGGCGATGGGGCTGGTGAGCTCGTAGCGCTCGCCGTCGTCGATGGGGCCAAGCATGGGTCAGGCAGTCGTGGGTTTGCGCGCGGCCAGGTCGGCCTGGATGCGTGCCATGGTCGGGTTGTCCAGGGTGTAGAACATCATGAGGACGGCGGCCAGCAGCGTGAAGCTGGCCGGGATGACGGACATCAGCCAGACGATGCCGGCCTGGGACTCGGCGGATTGCACCGCATTGGGCACATAGCCCAGGGCCGAGAACAGCGCACCGATGACGGCGACCGCGACGGCCGTGCCGAGCTTCTGCGCGAAGGAACTGGCCGCGAAGGTCATGCCGGTGGCACGGCGGCCGTTGCGCCATTCGTTGTAGTCGGCGCTGTCGGCCAGCATCGAGAAGGACAGCGGCGACTTCGGGCCCAGCACCAGGCCGAGCGCGATCTGCAGCACATACATCAGCACGATCTGGTCTGCGTCGACGAACAAGAAGGCGGCCGACAGCACCGTGGAGGCCAGCATCAGGCCGATCATCAGCTTGCGCTTGTCGATGAAGCGTGTGAGCAGCGGCGTCAGCGCCGTGCCCGCGGCGGCGGCCAGCAGATAGGCCGGCACGAAGGTGGCCAGCAGCTCGGGCCGGTTGACCACGTATTTGAAGTAGTAGGCCGCGCTCGTCATGCGCAGCGTGATGCCGCCCATGATGATCAGCGCCAGGAAGAACAGCAGGATCCAGGGCCGGTTGCTGCGCAGGTCGGCCAGGTCTTGCCTGACGCTGGACGGCTGGGCCTGCGTCGGCTGGACGCGCTCGGTCGTCGTGGCAAAGGTGATGGCGAAGATGACGGCCGCGGCGATGCCCCAGAAAACCATGGTCAGCGTCCAGCCCAGGGCGGGGTCGCCGCCGCCCAGCCAGTCGACCAGGCGTGGCGACACGGCCGTGACCAGGGTGCCGCCCGCAAAGCCGGCCACGAAGCGCGAGGCGTTGATGGCGTTGCGCTCGCGCGCGTCGCCCGACAGCACGCCGGACAGGGCGCTGTAGGGCAGGTTGACGCTGGTGTAGAGCGTCATCAGCAGCAGATAGGTCACATAGGCCCAGACCAGCTTGCCCGTCGGGCCGAGGTCGGGCGTGGAATAGGCCAGCACGCCGACCACGGCCAGCGGCAGCGGCATGAAGAGCAGGAAGGGGCGGAACTTGCCCCAGCGCGTCTGCGTGCGGTCGGCGAGGGCGCCGATCATGGGGTCGGTGAAGGCGTTGAAGATCTTCACGACGAAGAGCATGGTGGCCGCGGCCGCCGCGGTGATGCCGAAGGTGTCGGTGTAGAAGATCAGCAGGAAGGTCGAGATATTGGTCCAGTAGAAGTTGAACCCCATGTCGCCCAGGCCATAGCCGACGATCTCGCGGCGGGTCAGCGGTTTCGGGCTCATGTCCTCAACCAGTCGCAGACCTGGGCCTGCAGTTCGCTCAGGGGCGCCAGCGTATCCAGGCGCAGCACGCCGGGCTCGCCGACGGGAGGCTCCAGCGTCTCGAACTGGCTGTCCATCAAGCTGGCCGCAAAGAAGTGGCCGCCGCGCACCATCACCCGGCGGCGGGCTTCGGCCTTGTCAATGTCCAGGAAGACGAAGCGCAGGCCCGGTGATGCCTGGCGGAGCTGGTCGCGATAGGCGCGTTTCAGCGCCGAGCAGGCCGCCATGGCGCCCGGGGGCTGACGGCGCAACTGCTCGCACAGGGCCGCCAGCCAGGCGGCGCGGTCGGCGTCGGTCAGGGGCTGGCCTTCGGCCATCTTGCGGCGGTTGGCCTCGCCGTGGAAATCATCGCCCTCCAGCCAGACCCGCCCCAACTGCGCGGCGACGGCGGCGCCCAGCGTGGATTTGCCACTCCCGGCGACGCCCATGAAGACCAGGGATTCGGGCGCAAATGGAGTCATGGGGACGCGAGCGGGAGCCGGGTTTGGATGTATTGGATAGCGCTATCCTACTCGGAGGGAGGCCGTCGCGGCTCCGTGTTTTCCCGCCGCAGCCTTCGCGCGGCGCGTCAGAGCACGGCGCGCAGCTTGTCGTAGCCGCTGCGGCTCACCGGGATGCGCTTGCCGTTCTTCATGCGCGCGACATGGGCGTCGCTGTCGGTCTTCTCCAGCCCCTGCAGGGCCGCGAGGTTGATGATGAAGCTGCGGTGCACGCGCACGAAGCGCGTCGGGTCCAGCCTCTCCTCCAGCTCGGAGATGCGCTGGGCCTTCAGGTGGTCACGGCCGGCGCTGTGGAAGGCGACGTTGTCGGCCTGGGCCTCGATGTAGTCGATGGCCTCGACAGCCAGCACCTGCAAGCCGCCTTCGCGCTCGCTGTCGCGCACCAGCACGCGCGCCAGCGGCTGGGGCGCCACCAGGGATTCCAGCCCCGGCTGGGGCTGGCCGCGCAGCCGGCGGGCGCGCTCCAGGGCCGCGTCGAAGCGGGCCTGGTTGAAGGGCTTGAGCAGATAGTCCACGGCGTGCAGCTCGAAGGCCCGCATCGCATGCTGGTCGTGGGCCGTCGTGAAGATGACGCCGTCGCGCCGGCCGGTCAGCTCCAGCACCTCCAGACCGGTCAGGCGCGGCATCTGGATGTCGAGGAAGACCAGGTCGGGCTTGAGTTCGGTGACGGCCTTGGCCGCATCCATGCCGTTCTCGGCCTCGGCGCAGATGGCGATGTCGGCGTGGGGCTTCAGGAACTCGCGCACGAGGCGGCGGGCGAGCGGTTCGTCGTCGGCAATCAGGGCTTGCAGCGTCATGCGGTTTCCAGCGGCAGGTTGATCTCGACCGCGAAGCCTTCGGGGGTGGCGCCCCAGCTGACGTGGGCGCGATCGCGGTACTGTGCGGCGAGGCGTTCGCGCAGATGGCGCAGGCCCTGGCCCAGGCCTGGCTCACGCGTCGGTGCGGCGGGAACGGGGTTGCGCACGGCCAGGTGCAGCCAGCCGTCGCGAATCAGGGCCTGGACCTCCACCACGCCGCCCTCGTCCAGCGCGCGCAGCCCGTGCTTGAGCGCGTTCTCGACCAGGGGTTGCAGCGTCAGCGGCGGCAGCAGTGCGGCCAGGGCCTCGGGCGGCGCGTCTATGGCGCTGCGCAGCTTGTTGCCCAGGCGTTGGCGCTCGATGGCGAGGTAGTGGCCGATGAGCTCCAGCTCCTCCTCCAGGCGGATGCGCTCGCGCCCGCCCAGGGCCAGGGTCTGGCGGAAGAACTGGGCCAGGTCGATGCTCATCTGGCGGGCGCCGGCGGGATCGAAGCTGGTCAGGGCGCTGATGGAGTTCAGGCTGTTGAAGAGGAAGTGCGGGTCGATCTGCAGGCGCAGCAGCTGCAGCTCCATGTCGCGCGCCAGCAGCCGGGCCTCGGCCTCGCGCAGGGTCGCGCCCTGGGCCACCTCGGCGGCGATCAGCACGTCATGGGCGAGGGTCGCCAGCAGGAAGAAGCCCAGGCAGGCAGCAAAGGCCAGCATCCAGCCGGGCGGCGTCAAGGCAATGAAGCCGGCCTCGCGGCCCAACAGCAATCCAGCGGCGTTCCAGGCGGCGGCCACGGCCAGGGCGATGCCGGACAGCAGCAGCACGGCGGCCGCGCGCGAGGCGAGGGCGGTGGGCCAGCGTCCCGGGCCGAAGGGACGGGAGCGGCACAGGTAGTAGACCGACAGGGCCGCAAAGGCGAACACCAGTGCCAGGGGCGCGGCCCAGACCAGGGCCCAGCCCAGCGATGCGAGGCCTTGCGCGGCGAGCAGGCCGGCCAGGGCCAGGCCGGCCAACAGCGCCGCGCCCAGATAGAGGGCCAGGCGGCGCCAGTGCGTCAGCAGCGGGTGCACGCGGCGGCGTCTTCAGTTCTTGATCTCGACGCCGCCGAACACCGCGTCGCCACGCAGCACCAGGCGCTGGGTCGGGTTCATCGGCGGCACCGTCTTGTCGTCCACGCCACCCAGCGTGGGTGCGATGTCGACGACGACCTGCCATTCACGCGGGACACGCAGCTCGACGCCGCTGAAGCGGGCCGAGACCTCGAGCACGGCTTCGGGGCCGTCCATGACCGCCTGGCGCAGGTCCAGCTCGACGCCGCCGAAGCTCACGTCGATGCGACCGCCCCTGAAATTGCGCGAATCGTTCTGCTGGTTGATGGCGGCGAAGCTGGCGTCGATGTTGACGCGGTCGCCATGCTCCAGCGTCGAGGGCGTGTCTTCACCGCGTTCGCGGTGGCGGTGCGGGAACATGCCGCGCATCAGGATGGACACGCCAGCCAGGATGACGAGCACCGGCCACCAGTCGCGTGGCCGGAAGTGCAGCAGGTCGAGGTTGTGCGCCGTCATCACGCCGCCGACGGTGACCAGCACGACACCCACCAGCCAGCTGCCGCTGTGGCGCGGCGAGACGAGGTGGCTCAGGCCGAACAGCACCAGCACCAGGGGCCAGAAGGTCCGCAGGAGCGGCATGCCGAAGAGATGCAGGTTGTCCAGCAGGGCCAGCGTGCCGATGCCGATGACGCCCAGGCCGAAGGCGATGCGGCGGCCGGCGTGGTGTTGGGTGCGATGGGGCTTCATGGGGCGGCTCGGGTTGCGATGGCGCAAGTAGACACGCGCGCCGCGGCCTGGCGGCGCGCGATCCGGCGAATCGCCGCCAATCGCCGACGAATCGACAGGTGGCAGCGCCAGCGGAGCGGCCATCAGCCCTGCGCCGGCCGGGGGCATGTCAGCCGCGGCTTGCGCACCGCCAGTTCATGAAACTAAGATAGTTACATGAAAAGAGACGGCAAGCTGTCCGGCGTGCTGCACATGCTGCTGCACATGGCCGAGACCCGGGAACCCGCGACTTCCGAGGTGCTGGCACGGGCGATGAACACCAACCCCGTCGTCGTGCGGCGGCTGATGGCGGGCCTGCGCAAGGCTGGCTTCGTCGCTTCGGCCAAAGGCCATGGCGGCGGCTGGGTGCTGAGCTGCCCGCTGTCGGACATGACGCTGGGCGATGTGCATGCCGCTCTTGGCGCGCCGCCGTTCCTGGCCGCCGGGCTGCGCGATGAAAAGTCGACCTGCCTGGTCGAGCAGGCCGTCAACACGGCCCTCGGCACGGCCTATGCCGAGGCCGAAGCGCTGCTCGTTGCCCGCCTGCATGGCGTGAAGCTGTCCGTGCTGGCCGAAGACTTCCACCACCGCATGCAGGCCCGTGGCCTGTCACCCCAGGACTTTCTTCATCATGATGCTTGACGCCCTCATCGTCGGCGGCAGCTTTGCCGGCCTTTCTGCAGCGCTGCAACTCGCCCGGGCGCGTCGGCGCATCGCCGTCGTCGATGCCGGCCAGCGGCGCAACCGGTTCGTCGCTGCCTCGCATGGCTTTCTGGGCCAGGATGGGCGAGCGCCGGCCGACATCGTGGCCGATGCGAAAGCGCAGCTGCTGGCCTATCCGAACGTGAGCTGGCATGCGGGGCTGGCGACGTCTGCGCGCCGGCAGGGCGAGGGTTTCGAGGTGGGTGTCGGCGCGGCAACTCTGCTTGCGCGTCGCCTGGTGCTGGCGACCGGCGTGGCCGACGAGCTGCCGCCCGTCGAAGGCCTGGCCGAGCGCTGGGGCAGCACCGTTTTCCACTGCCCCTATTGCCACGGCTATGAGTTGGATCAGGGCGCCATCGGCGTGCTGGCCTGCAGCCCGCTGTCCATGCATCACGCGCTGATGCTGCCGGACTGGGGGCCGACGACCTTTTTCCTGAACGACGCCTTCGTGCCCGATGCCGCCCAACTTCAGGCATTGGCGGCGCGCGGCGTCACGGTCGAGGCAACGCCCATCGCCCGCATCCGTGAGGCCATGACGGTGGAGCTGGCGGACGGCCGCCTGCTGCCGCTGGCCGGCCTGTTCACGGCGACGCGCACCCGCATGGCCAGCCCGCTGGCGGAGCAGCTGGGATGCGAGTTCGAACAGGGGCCGGCGGGTCCTTATCTGCGCCGCACGATGATGGAGACGTCGGTGCCAGGCGTGTTCGCCTGCGGAGATGCGGCGATGGCGTTTGCCAATGTGGCCATCTCGGTCGGCGACGGGGCCATGACAGGCGCGGCGACGCATCGCTCGCTGATTCCCGGCCTGCAATGAAAAAAGCCCGGTGCAGTGCACCGGGCTTTCCGAGGAGATCAGAACGATCAGGCGGCGCGCTTGCTGGCGCGGGTCGCGGTCTGCGTGGCCTTGACGGCTTGGCTGGTGGCGGCCTGGAAGTTGGATTCGGCGACTTCAACGGCTTGCTTGGTGGCCTTCTGGACCGATTCGAAAGCGTTGTTGGCGGCGGCGACAGCCGACTTCACCAGGGCGACGGCGTTCTCGGTGCCGGCCGGGGCGTTCTTGGCGGCGTTGTCGACGACGGCGGCGAACTTCTGCTGCACGTCGGCGAACTGGGCTTCAGCGGCCTTGGCGACTTCGGCGCCGGTGCTGGAAGCGATGTCGTAGAGGTGACGGCTGTAGGAGGCGGCCTTTTCAGCGGTCGGCTGCAGCAGCGAGGCTTGCAGGGACAGCAGCTCTTGCGCGTCCTTGACGGACAGGGCGGCAGCGGTGGTGTCGGCGGCTTCGCTGATGGCGGTGCGGGCGACTTGCAGGTTCAGCTCGACGAGCTTTTCGACGCCTTCGAAAGCCTTGTTGGTCAGGCCGAAGAGGGTTTCGACATTGGCCTTGTGGGCGGCGAGGACTTGTTCAGCGGTCAGCATAGGGGACTCCGATTTCAGGTGGTTGAACCGTTTGCTGTGCTTCTTTTGCTGCACTGCAACATGAAGCCAATGATAGAGGTCATTTGCCGGATTGCAAGAACTTTTTGTGCGGTGCAGCAAACTAGGGGTGACAGCGTGTGACAAACGCGTTGCGGCGACCCGGCTGCGGCCGGCTCTACAGTCGCGGCTGCTCTTGTCAGCCGCCTGATGCCCATTTCCCTGCCTTCGCGCCTCTCGACCACGCCCAAGGCGCAGTGGCTGGCAGCGGTATTGACCGCGCTGGTTGCGGTGGCGCTGCGGGCCTTGCTGCAACCCGTGCTGGGCGACGGGCTTCCCTTCGTCATCGCCGCCCCTGTTGCGCTCTTCTGCGCGCTCATGTGGGGAGCGGGTCCCGGCGCGCTTGCGACGCTGATCTGCCTCGGCGGGGCGCTGCTGCCCGGCATCCCGCCGGATGTACTGAACGCCGACAGCGGCGCCAAGGCGCTGGCGTTCGCGCTGGGCATGACCGTGGCGTGCATCCTCATTGCACGCGTCGATGCGCTGCGGCGCCGGGCCGAACCGCAGGCCCCCGGGGCCGCCACGCCATTGGTGCGCTGGCTGAATGCGGCGTTGATCGGCGCGGTGCTGATGCCGGCCACCGCCTTCGTCGTGGTGGGTTGGTGGACCTATGACCGGGCATTGCATGCGTCGCGTGAGACGGCGGTGCGGCGGGCCGACCTGGTCCATGAACACGCCCGGCGTACCTTCGACGTGGCCCAGAGGCTGACCACCGAGGCGGCGGCGCTGACCGATGGCCCGGACGAGCAGATCCGCGCCCATGAGAGCGACTCGCGGCAACGATTGAGCGACATGGTGCTCAGCCTGCCGTCCGTGGTGAACCTCAATGTGTGGAACGAGCAGGCGGTGCCGCTGGTGCGCAGCGATCGTGCCGTCAATCCGGCGGTGACCGTGATCGACCGCGACTACTTTCGCCAGCAGGCGGCGCAGGACCGCGGTTTCGATGTCAGCGCGGTCATCACGGGACGCCAGACAGGCCGGGAGCTGTTCAACGTGACACACCGCCGGCCGTCGCCGGACGGTGTCTTCAGGGGCATCGTTGCCGTATCGATGAGCCCGGACTATTTCCGCGACTTCTACCGCGCCATCGTGGCGCAGAACGCGGAGATGGAGTCGATCAGCCTGGTCCGCACGGATGGCGTGGTGCTGGCGCGCTGGCCGCGCCTCCTGGACGGCGTGACAAGCCTGCCTTCCAATGCCCCGTCGCTGCTGGCCATCCAGCAAGGTCAGGCGTCGGGCGTGGTCTTCGGTCGGATGCCCGCCACCGGCGAGCCGCGTATCGGCGCGTTCCGCCGGCTCGAAGGGCTGCCCGTCTATCTCGTCGTCAGCTTCAGCGAAGCGGCCATGCTGGCAGGCTGGGTGCGCACCATGGGGATCGTCGGCGCGATGGCGCTGCCCATCACGCTGATGCTCATCGCGGTGACGACGATTGCGCGCCGCCGGGTGCTGTCCGAGCAACGGGCGCAGCTGGAGCTGCATGAGCAGATCCGGCTGCGCGCCGCGACCGAGAAGAGCGCCCTCGAGGCGCACCGGCGCGAGACCCTCGCCGCGCTGACGGCGGGTGTGGCGCATGACTTCAACAACCTGTTGGCCATCGTCAGCAACAGCCTGCACGTCCAGAATGTCAGGCACCCGGCGCTGGCATCGGAGCCGCAGAACGCGGCGATGCGGCGCGCCGTTCAGAGCGGGACGCGGCTGACCCGCCAGCTGCTGTCCTTCACCAGGAAGCAGGCGCTGAGGCCCGAGGTCATTGACCTGCAGACCTGGCTGCCCGAGCTGGAAGAGCTGCTGCGCACGACGCTGGGGTCCCGCATCCAGCTCGGCGTCACGGTGGCCGCCAATGTTCCGCCGGTGCTGGTGGACGCGGCAGAGCTGGAGCTCGCGCTGGTCAATCTGGCGGTGAATTCCAAGCATGCGCTGCGCAGCGGCGGCAACTTCGAGCTGGCCGCGGACGTCGATGCAGCAGCGGGCGCCCGGCAGGTCGTGATCCGTGCCGCCGACAATGGCGACGGCATTCCCGCCGCAGTGCTCCCGCAGGTGACCGAGCCCTTCTTCACGACCAAGGGGCCGGGCTCGGGTTCGGGCCTCGGCCTCTATCAGGTGCGCGGTTTCGTCGAAGCTGCCGGCGGCAGCCTGCGCATCGACAGCGAGGTGGGCCGTGGCACCACGGTCAAGCTCATCCTGCCGGCGGTCGAGGCCGAGCCTGCGGCCGACGCCGCCGGGGTTTCAACTCCGGCGGCATCCGTCGACAGGTTGTCGGGGCATGTGCTCGTGGCGGAGGACAACGACGATGTCGCGGCTGTCACGACGGCGCTGATCGCCAGCCTGGGCCTGCGCGTCACCCGCGCCAGCAACGCCGCGGAGGCCTGGAAGCTGCTGCAGACCGCCGGGCTCGGGGATGACATCGGCTTTGTGCTCACCGACGTGGTCATGCCGGGTGCGATGGACGGCGTGGCCCTGGCGCTGAAGGTGCGCGCGGAGCGGCCCGGGCTGCCCACGACGGTCATCACGGGCTTTGCCGAGAATGTGCAGACCGCGCTCGATGCCGGACTCGATGTGCTGCACAAGCCGCTTGCGCTCGAGGAGTTGCTCGCGCGCCTGCGCGCTGCGTTCCCGGCCGCATCCGGCGCGGTGGTCAGCGACTGAAGATGACCCGGCCGCCGCGCAGCGTGCATTTCACATTGGCGAACTGCTTCGCCGACTGCGCCGGGTCGCCGCCCAGCACCACGATGTCCGCGTCCATGCCCGGCGCCAGCCGCCCGCGGCGCGAGGCTTCCTTCCAGCGCTCCGCGGGCGTCGTCGTCAACGAGGCGAGGGTCTGCATCGCGCTCATGCCCGCCTGCGCCATCAGTTCGTACTCGTCGGTGGGGTCGCTGTCTTCCATGTAGTCGACGTCGGTGCCGAACAGCACCTTGCCGCCGGCCGCCGCAAAGCGGCCGAACTCGCGCACGCTGTCCTGCAGCACGGCCTCGGCGGGCTGGGGTGGCACCTTCTCCTTGGCGAGCTCGTAGCGGAGCAGCTTGAGGGTGGGCACCATGTGGACACCCGCGGCGCGCAGCGCGTCCATCAGCTCCGTGGGCCAGGGGCCGGGTGTGCCGAGCGGCGGGTGGGCCAGGATGTCCACCCTGGCCTGCAAGGCCGCCCGCAGGCCGTCCAGGTCGGTCGGATGCGCGAAGACGAGGTGACCGCGGCGGTGCGTTTCCCCAGCGGCCGCCGCCGCAAGGTCGGCCGCCATGCGCTTGGGCGGTCGGCCGGCCTGCGGCGTCACGAGGAAGAGCTTGGTTGCCTCGGCGCCGGCGTCAAGGTTCTGCTTCACCGTCGCAAGCGCCGCGGCCACCGTGTCGGGCTGGGGCAGCTTGGCCAGGAAGGTGGGGTCGAAGTGGGCGATGTAGACCGGCAGGCCCTGATGCGGGAACAGCGGCAGGCCCGCCGTCAGCAGGCGCGGTCCTTTCAGCTCGCCCCGGTTCACGCGCTGACGCAGGGCCAGGGTGTTGTCGCGGTCGGAGGCGATGTCGAAGGCGGTGGTGAAGCCGTAGCGCGTCAGCAAGGCCGTGAGGCCGTCTTCCAGCGTGGCCGCCTTGGCGGTCCTGGCCTTCGCAAACGCGGGGCCGTTGAGGTGGACGTGGCTGTTCTGGAAACCCGCCATCAGCACGCCACCGTCGCAGCCCGGAGCCAGGGGCGGGATGCCGGCGTGGGCCGCGTCGTTGCTGGCGACGCCGACGATGCGGCCGCCGCGCACCAGCACCACGCCGTCATCGATGGGCGACGCGTCGGGCGCGGGATAGACCTTGACGCCGCGCAGCGCGCGGACCCCGTGGTCGGCGGCCGGGGCCGAGGAGGCGGCCATGCCGCAGCAAAGCAGGGCCGCGGCGATCCGGGCGAGAGGCGGGCGTTGGGGTTGCATGCGGTGCAGCCTATCAAAGGGGCTGCGGCTGGCGCTATCGTTGCCAGCCCATGCTGGCTTTCCATTCCGACGCCCACAGCCTGGCGCTGCCGCCCGGGCACCGCTTTCCGCAATCCAAGTACCGCCTGCTGCGCGAGCACTTCGAGCGCCAGCCGGGGCTGCTGAGGATGCAGCCGGCACCGGCGGCCACCGAGGGCGAGCTGTCGCTGGTGCACACGCCGGACTACGTGGATGCGGTGCTGCGCGGCCATCTGAGTGCCGCCGAGCAGCGTGAGATCGGTTTCCCCTGGTCGGAGTCCATGGCTGAGCGTTCGCGGCGCTCCGTGGGCGCCAGCATCGCGGCGGCGCGGGCGGCGCTGGAGGAGGGCGTGGCCGCCAACATGGCCGGCGGCACCCACCATGCCTATGCCGACAAGGGCTCGGGCTATTGCGTCTTCAACGACGTGGCCGTGGCCGCGCGGCTGATGCAGGCCGAATGGGCGCGCCGTCACAACGCGCTGCTGCGCGTGCTGGTCATCGACCTGGACGTCCACCAGGGCAATGGCACGGCGTCCATCTTTCGAGACGACGACACGGTGTTCACCTTCTCCATGCATGGGGCGCGCAACTTCCCCTTCCGCAAGGAGGCCAGCGACCTCGACGTGGATCTGCCCGACGGCTGCGGCGATGCCGACTACCTGGACGCGCTGGACCGCGCGCTGGCCGAGGTCTGGCGGCGCTGCGAACCCGGGCTGGCCTTCTACCTGGCCGGTGCCGATCCGCATGAAGGTGATCGCCTGGGCCGCTTGAAGCTCAGCTATGAAGGCCTGGCCCGGCGCGATCTGCGCGTGCTCGATGCGCTGGCCGAACGCCGCATTCCGGTGGCGCTGAGCATGGCCGGCGGCTATGGCCATGACCTGGCCACGACGGTCGCTGTGCAGGTCAGCACATTGAACCTGGCCGCCCAGTCCTGGGCTGCCTGGGCGGCTACCGGACGCGGAACTGGCTGACGACCTGGGCCAGCCGCTGGGCCTGCTCGCGCAGCGACTCGGCGGCCGCGGCGCTTTCCTCGACGAGGGCGGCGTTCTGCTGCGTCATGTCGTCGACCTGGTTGACGGCCTGATTGACGTCGTCGATGCCCTGGCTCTGGGCGGCGGCGCTGGCGCTGATCTCGCCCATGATGTCGGTCACGCGCTGCACGGCGCCGACGATGTCGGTCATCGTCGTGCCGGCGTCCTGCACCAGGCGGGCCCCGGATTCGACGCGCTCGACGCTGGCCCCGATCAGGGTCTTGATCTCCTTGGCCGCCGCGGCGCTGCGGCCCGCCAGGCTGCGCACCTCGCCGGCCACGACGGCAAAGCCACGGCCCTGCTCGCCCGCGCGCGCGGCTTCGACGGCGGCATTCAGCGCCAGGATATTGGTCTGGAAGGCGATGTCGTCGATGACGCCGATGATGTCGCCGATGCGTTTGCTGGACGCCGTGATGTCGTTCATCGTGTCCACCACCTGCTGCACGACGCTGCCGCCGCGATGGGCCACGTCGGCGGCCGAGGTGGCGAGCTGGTTGGCCGTCTGCGCGTTGTCGGCGCTCTGGCGCACGGTGCCGGTCAGCTGGGCCATGGACGAGCTGGTGACCTCCAGGCTGGAAGCCGTCTGCTCGGTGCGCATGTTCAGGTCCTGGTTGCCGGAGGCTATCTCGGCCGACGCGGTGCGGATGGAATCGGCCACCAGCATGACCTCGCCGACCGAGCTGCCGAGCTGCTCGCACATCCGGTTCAGTGCGCGCATCAGGCCGGCCAGCTCGTCCTGGCCCTGCGGGTCGGCGCGCTGGGTCAGGTCGCCGGCGGCCACGGATTCGGCCAGGGACAGCGAGGCGTTCACGTCCTTGGCGATCTTGCGCTGGTTGGCCAGCAGCAGGCCCATGCCGACGCCGGCCGCCAGCAGCGAGACGAGGCCGAAGATCCAGGCGCGCCGCTTGGCGTTGGCCTGCTGGGCTTCCGAAGCCTTCTGCTGGTCCTCGCCCATGCTCTGCACGAGCTTGGCGATCAGCGCCGCCACCTCCTTGTAGCGGGCCTCGGCGTCCTGCATCGCGGCCACGCCGGTGTTGGGGTCGACCGAGGCCAGGTCGATGGCGCCATCGGCCTTGGCCAGATAGGCCTGCAGCAGCGGCAGCGAGGCGCGGATGTGGGCATCGGCCTCGGCCGGTGTGGCCTCCATGTCGGCCAGCGTGGTGAGGGTGCGCGCCACGCCGTCGACCTGGGTTTTCAGCTGGCCGCGCAGCACCTTGACCTTGGCATCGTCCAGGGACGCCATCAGCGCGATGGTGCGATAGATGCCGCCGTGCATCTCGCCCACCTGGGTCTGCACGGCCACCGTGGTCATGAAGACCTCGTTGCGCTGCTGGCCGGCCTCGCTGGCGGCGACAACCTCGCGCAAGGCCAGCAGCGTGTTGCCCAGGCTGACAGCCAGCACCACCGCCAGCGCCGCCATCGGCGGCACCAGCATCTTGGCGGCAAGCTTCATCGGCGTGCTACTTGTAGATGCCGCCGCAGACGATGGTCTCGTCCAGCCGCTCGCAGTACATCTGCTTGGGCTCGATCTTCTTGCTGGTCGGGTTGGTGAACTTGTAGTCCTGCCAGAAACCCTTGGGGCTGGACTTGCCGAGCTCGACGCGCTCCTTGATGAAGGCCTTGCCGTCGATGTCCTTGAGGTCGATCAGGTCGCGCCCGACCTGCTTCTCGTTGGCGCCATGGGCCAGGCACTTGCCATCCATGCCGTAGACGACGAGGTAGAGGTCGCTCTTGACGAACTGCGCGTCCTTGGCCGTGATGGTGGCGTAGGCCTTGTCCTTGCCATTGGCCTTGATGAAGGCGACGCCCTTCTTGACCATGGCGACCGCGTCGTCCTTGGTCGCGTTCTGGGCCAGGGCGGCGGTGCTGCCGAAGGCAGCGGTCAGTGCGAAGGCAAGACCTGCCACGTTGAACCGATTCATGCGAGCTCCTTGTCAGCCGTTGTGGAATCGTCGTCTGCGGCCCAGTGTCGCTCCGCGAAAACGGATCATGCAAGCGCAGTATGCCGCGATTGCCGCGCAAAACATGGCCGCGGCGGCCGCATGGAAGAATGGCCCCATGACGACGACCCGCCCCCAGCCCGACGGCCGCGAGGCCTACCCCCGCCTTGTGGCGCTGACGACACGGTGGATGGACAACGACGTCTATGGCCATCTGAACAACGTCGTCTACTACAGCCTGTTCGACACCGCCGTGAACAGCCTGCTCATCGAGGCCGGCGCCCTGGACATCCATGGCGGCGAGGTCATCGGCCTGGTCGTCGAGACGCATTGCAATTTCTTCGAGTCGCTGGCCTTCCCGCAGCGCATCGAGGCCGGCGTGCGCGTGGCCAACCTGGGCCGTTCCAGCGTGCGCTACGAGATCGGCCTGTTCGCCGAAGGCGCGCCGCTGTGCGCCGCGCGTGGTCATTTCGTGCATGTCTATGTCGATCGCGACAGCCGCCGGCCGGTGGCCGAGCTTCCCGCCGCCTATCAGCAGATCCTCCAAACCCTGAAGACGCCATGAGCCGCCTCGAGTCACGTTTCATCATCCCCACGCCCGAGCAGACCGCCGCGGTCGATGCCGCCATCAAGACCCGGCACTCGCTGCGCGCCTTCCTGCCCACGGCGGTGCCGCGCCAGACCGTCGAGGACATCCTCGAAGTCGCCTCCTGGGCGCCGTCGGGCACCAACACCCAGCCCTGGCAGGTCCATGTGCTGACGGGCGCGGCCCTGGCACGGGTGTCGGGCCGCATCCAGGCCGCCTACCTCGACGCCGAGCAGAACGCGGCCCACAAGGAGGAGTACGCCTACTACCCCAACGAGTGGCGCAGCCCCTATATCGACCGCCGCCGCAAGGTGGGCTGGGACCTCTACGGGCTGCTGGGCATCGCCAAGACCGACAAGCCGCGCATGCAGCACCAGCATGGCCGCAACTTCATCTTCTTCGATGCACCGGTCGGGCTCTTCTTCACCATCGACCGCGTCATGCAGCAGGGCTCCTGGCTGGACTACGGCATGTTCCTGCAGAACATCATGGTGGCGGCCCGCGCGCGCGGCCTGCACACCTGCCCGCAGGCGGCCTTCACGCAGTTCCACCGGCTGATCGCCGAGGAGCTGCAGCTGGGCGAGGAGCAGATGCTGGTCTGCGGCATGTCCATGGGCTTCGCCGACCCGGCCGCCGTCGAGAACAGCCTCGTCACCGAACGCGCGCCAGTGGCCGAGTTCACCCGCTTCATCGACAACTGATGGCGCTCGCTGGCTCCGAACTCGGTATCGCCTGGGCCACGCCCTTCGCGGGCCTGCTGCTGTCCATCGCCGTCATGCCGCTGGCCGCGCCGGCCTTCTGGCACCACCACTTCGGCAAGATCGCCGCGGGCTGGACGCTGGCGCTGTTGATTCCCTTTGCCTTGAGCTTCGGGCTGGCGCAGACGGGCGGCGTGCTGGTGCACACGCTGGTGGAGGAATACCTGCCCTTCACCATCCTGCTGGGCGCGCTTTACACGACGGCCGGCGGCATCTTCATCCGCGGCAATCTGCACGGCAGCCCGGCGCTCAATTCGGGGCTGATGGCCCTGGGCGCCGTGCTGGCCAGCTTCATGGGCACGACGGGCGCGTCCATGCTGCTGATCCGGCCGCTGATCCGCGCCAACGACAACCGCCGCCACAACGCCCATGTCGTCATCTTCTTCATCTTCATCGTCAGCAATGTCGGCGGTTCGCTGACGCCGCTGGGCGACCCGCCGCTCTTCCTCGGCTTTCTGCAGGGCGTCAGCTTCTTCTGGACGGCCGGCCATCTGTGGGCCGAGACCCTGTTTCTCCTCATCGGCCTGCTCGCGGTGTTCTGGGTGCTGGACGGCTGGCTCTATCGCAAGGAGGGCATCACGCCGGCCGACCCCACGCCCGACGCGCCTCGCCTGGGCCTGGAAGGCGCCATCAACCTGCTGCCGCTGGCCGTGGCCGTCGGCCTGGTGCTGATGAGCGGCACCTGGAAGCCCGGCATCGTCTTCGACCTCTGGGGCACGCCGCTGCCGCTGCAGGCCCTGGTGCGCGACCTGGGTCTCATCGCCGTGACGGTGGCCTCGCTGTGGCTGACGCCGGCCGGCGTGCGCGAGAAGAACCAGTTCTCCTGGGCGCCCATGCAGGAGGTGGCCAAGCTCTTCATCGCCATCTTCCTGACCATGGTGCCCGTCATCGCCATGCTCAAGGCCGGGCCGGCCGGCGTGTTCGCGCCGCTGGCGGCCCTGCTGGATTCGCCCATGGCCTATTTCTGGCTGACCGGCGGCCTGTCCTCGGTGCTGGACAACGCGCCCACCTATCTCGCCTTCTTCAATCTCGCCGGCGGCGACGCGGTCCGGCTGATGGGGGAGGGCGCGCCGGTGCTGGCCGCCATCTCGGGCGGCGCCGTCTTCATGGGTGCCATGACCTACATCGGCAACGCGCCCAATTTCATGGTGAAAGCCATCGCCGAGGAGCGGGGTGTCAAGATGCCGAGCTTTGGCGGCTTTCTGCTGTGGTCCTGCGCGGTGCTGCTGCCGCTACTTTTCGTGATGGCCTGGATATGGATGCGCTGACGAAGCCCAAGGTTCTGATTGCCCGCCGGGCGCCGGCCGAAGTGCTCGGCAAGCTGAATGCCCATTTCGAGGCGGACTACCACCCCGGCGAGGCGCCGCTCAGCCCCGACGAGTTGCGCGCCCGCTTGGCAGGCAAGGCCGGCGCCTACATCACCGGCACCGAGCGCATCACGGCCGAGCTGCTGGACGCCTGCCCGCAGCTCAAGGCCGTCTGCACCATGAGCGTGGGCTACAACCACATCGACCTGGCCGCCTGCACGGCGCGCGGCGTGCTGGTCACCAACACGCCCGACGTGCTGACCGAGACGACGGCCGACCTCGGCTTTGCGCTGCTGATGGCCACGGCCCGGCGCATGAGCGAGGGCGAGCGCCTGCTGCGCGATGGCGGCTGGAAGAGCTGGTCCTGGGATTTCCTGGCGGGCCAGGAGGTCTTCGGCAGCACGCTGGGCATCCTCGGCATGGGCCGCATCGGCCAGGCCATCGCGCGCCGCGGCCGCTTCGGCTTCGGCATGCAGGTGGCCTATCACAACCGTTCGCGGCTGCCGGCCGAGGCCGAGGCCGAACTCGGCGCGCGCTATCTGGGTAAAGATGAGTTGCTGCGCCAGGCCGACCACCTCGTCCTCGTGCTGCCCTATTCGGCCGAATCCCACCACTGCATCGCCGCTGCCGAGCTGGCGCTGATGAAGCCCACGGCCACCCTCGTCAACATCGCGCGCGGCGGCATCGTCGATGAGGAGGCGCTCGCCGCCGCGCTGCGCGAGAACCGCATCGCCGCGGCGGGCCTGGATGTCTTCGAGGGCGAGCCGCGTGTGAACCCCGTGTTGCTCGGTCTGCCCAATATCGTCCTGACGCCGCATATCGGCAGCGCGACCATGCCCACGCGCATCGCGATGGCCCAGCTTGCCGCCGACAATCTGATCGCCGCGTTGACCGGTGCCGTGCCGCCCACGCCGCTGAACCCCCAAGTCCTTCCCGCATGAACCGCCGCCTGATCTGCCTGCTTGCACTGCTGCCCGCGCTCTCCTTCGCCCAGTCGCTGAAGAACAAGCTGCCGCCCCCGCCACCCCAGGCCGCCGTCGAGGACAAGACGCCGCGCGACCCCAACAAGTTCGCGGTCCTGTCCCTGCTGGGCGACAACGTGCAGCTCCTCAACCTGACGCCGGCGCGCGGCGACACGGTGCAGACCGGCGAATGGACGTCCGGCCCCGCCGGCGGCCTGGACAACGCGGTGCTGCAGGCCCTGAACGGCGCCGTGCTGGCGGGTGGCAAGGACAGGGAAGTCAAGCTCTACACCTCGACCACGCGCAGCCTGTTCGGCGATCCGGCCCATCTCTTCGTCGACGGCAAGCTCAGCCTGCCGGGCAAGCTCGGCGACGCCGTGCGCCAGAGCGGCGCGGCCCAGCTGCTGCTCGTCACGCGCAGCCGCCAGGAGCCGGCCCTGGCCGCCGCCCTGCCGGGGCGCATCCTTGCGACGCTGGAAGGCCCGGGCTTCGTGCTGGACCAGCGCCCCAGCGCCCAGATCGGCTTCGACGGCCAGCCCGGCCTGCCCCTGCTGGCGCCCTATGTGTCCATCCGCGTCGCCCTCATCGACCTCAGCGACCTCAAGCTCAAGCGCGAACAGTCGCTGGCCGTGGCCGCCCGCCTGCCGGTGGTGGCCGAGGCGGCCGCCAATCCCTGGGCGGCGACGACGGCCGAGCAGCGCGTGAAGGCGCTGGAGGCCCTCATCGAGGCCGAGCTGCCGCGCGCGGTGGCCTCGCTGGTTTCACGCTAGGTCCGGCAGGGCCTTGAACACGCCGCTCGGGTCCCAGGCCTGCTTGGCCTGGCGCAGCCGCGCGAGATTGGCCCCGTAATAGGCCTCGGCCGGCCGGGTCAGCAGGCCGTCCAGGTAGTTCACATAGGCGCCGCCGCTGCTCCAGGCCTGCATGGTGGTGCGCATGCCGTGGGTCCAGCTGGCCGCCTCTTCCAGCGTGGCCGCGCTGGTGCCCGGCTGGAACTCGGCCAGGTACTGGGCGCTGAACAGCGCGCGGCGATGCACAAAGGCCGTCGCGTCGGGGGCCACGCGGGCGATGGCTCCGCCCATCAGATTCAGCAGCACGGCGCCAGTGCGCCCGCTGTCGCGGCGCTGCTGCAGGGCCGTGGCGAGGGCGGTGATGCCGGCGGCGTCCAGCGGCGCGTCGAAATAGTCCGAACTTGCCGCCATGGCCACGCGGCCCAACTGGCCGCTGGCGTTCTGGCTGGGCAGATGGCACTGGGCGCGGCTCAGCGCCATGCAGCTGCCCAGCATCACGTCGCGATAGGTGCGCGCCAGCAGGAAGGCATCGCCCGGCGTGCGGCCGATGCGGGCCAGCAGGCCGTTCCAATGCGGTTGCACGGCTGCCGTCTCGCCGATGGCGATGCCGCCGAGGAAGAGGCCCTGGCCGGACAGCGCGAGCTGGCCCCAGACGGTGTCTGGCAGGGTCTGCGGCCATGCCTGCCACGCGGCCAGCACGGTGGGCAATTCGCTGAGGGCGAAGCTGGCGCCGAACTGCACCAGCGGCGTGACGGCATGGGTCTGGAAGGTCAAGGACGTGACCAGGGCCACCTGGCCGCCGCCACCGCCGCGCAGGGCCCAGAAGAGGTCGGGCCGCAGCGTTTCGCTGCATTCCAGCTGCTGGCCGTCGGCCGTGACGACGCGGGCCGACAGCAGCACGTCGCAGCTCAGGCCATGGGCGCGGTCGATGACGCCGATGCCGCCGCCCAGCGTGATGCCGGCGATGCCGACGCTGACGCAGCTGCCCGAGGGAATGCAGCGGCCGGCGCTGATCAGCGTGTCATAGACGTCGGCCAGCTTGGCGCCGGCGCCGACGGTGGCGATCGTGCCGTCCAGCTGCACGCCGTCCATGGCGCCGATATCGATCATCAGGCCCTGGGCGGCCGTGCTGGCGCCCAGATAGCTGTGGCCGCCGCTGCGGCCGGCGAAGCTCAGCTTCTGCTGGCGCGCAAAGGCCAGCGCCGCGGCCACGTCGGCCGCGCTGGTGCAGCGGGCTACGGCCAGCGGCAGCTGGCTGTCGTAGCGCGCATTGGCGCCGCGGCGCACCCGCTCGAAGTCCGCATCGGCGGGCAGCAGCAGCTGGCCCTGCATCTGGCGCGACAGGCTGCCCCAATCGGGCCCCGGCGCTGGTGCCGGAGTGGGGGCCGGCGCGGGTGCAGGCGAGGGCGCGGGCGCCGGGCTGTCGCCGCCGCCACCGCAGCCGGCCAGCAGCGTCGCGCCGCCCAGCGCCAGGAACTGTCGTCTCTCCATCGCTGTCGCTCCAATGCCAGTAAAGGACCAGATGGGCGACTGTATGCGATACCAATAAGATACCAATGAAAGCGATTGCGCGTCGGGCGACAATGGCCCGCATGAGCCTGTTCGATGTGTTGCTGCTGGGCCTGATGGCCCTGGTTTTGATCCTGCTGGTGTTGATCTGGGCTCGTCAGAAACCGCAATCCACCGGCGTGGCGCCGGAGCTGCTGCAAAGCAATGAAAGGCTGGAGCGCGAGCTGCGCGACGAGCTCGGCCGCAGCGCCAGCGGCACGAGCCAGCAGCTGGTGCAGGGCCTGGCCCAGTTCCAGCAAGTCCTCACCCAAGGCCTGCAGGGCAGCAACCAGTCGCTCAGCGCACAGGCCCTGGCGGCCCGCGAGGCTCAAGACGCCGCCGCCCTGCGCAGTGCCCAGGCCCAGGCCGAATCCATGCAGAAGCTGAACGACGCGATGCGCGAGCAGCTGCAGGCCCTGTCCAAGACCAATGACCAGCGCCTGGCCGAACTGCGCCTGACGGTGGAGCAGCGCCTCACCGCCATCCAGCAGGACAACGAGAAGAAGCTCGAGCAGATGCGCGCCACGGTGGACGAGAAGCTGCACGCCACGCTGGAGCAGCGCCTGGGCGAGAGCTTCAAGCAGGTGGCCGAGCGCCTGGAGCAGGTCCACAAGGGCCTGGGCGAGATGCAGAACCTGGCCCGCGACGTCGGCTCGCTGAACCGCGTGCTGACCAATGTGAAGACGCGCGGCGTCTTCGGCGAGGTGCAGCTGGCGGGCCTGCTCGACCAGGTCTTCACCGCCGAGCAGTACGCAGCCAATGTGGCGGTGCTGCCGGGCTCCAGCGCGCGGGTCGAGTTCGCGGTCAAGCTGCCGGGTCAGCGCGACGATGGCCAGCCGCTGTGGCTGCCCATCGACGCCAAGTTCCCGCGCGAGGACTACGAACGCCTGCTCGATGCCCAGGAGCGCGCCGACGCGCCGGCCGCCGAGGCCGCCGGCAAGGCCATCGAGGGCCGGCTGCGGCTGGAGGCCAGGACCATCCGCGAGAAATACATCGGCCCGCCGCACACCACCGACTTCGCCATCCTGTTCGTGCCGACCGAGGGCCTCTACGCCGAGGCGCTGCGCCGTCCCGGCCTGATGGAAAGCCTGCAGCGCGAGCACAAGGTCATGCTCTGCGGCCCCACCACCCTGCTGGCCACGCTGACCAGCCTGCAGATGGGTTTCCGCACGCTGGCGCTGGAAAAGCGTTCGGCCGAGGTCTGGGAAGTGCTGGGCGCCGTCAAGACCGAGTTCGGCAAGTTCGGCGACGTGCTGTCCAAGGTGAAGAAGAAGCTCGATGAGGCGGGCAACACGCTGAACGACGCCGAGGTGCGCACGCGGGCCATGACGCGCAAGCTCAAGGGCGTGGAGGCCCTGCCCGATGACGCGGCCCAGCAGCTGCTGCAGCTCAGCCTCGGTGAGGACGCCGAGTGAGCGACACCGCCCCAGCCGCCAAGAAGAATCTGCGTGATGCGTTCTGGTGGCTGATCGCCACCATGATCTGCGTGCATGCCTGCATGGCCACCACGCGTGTCACGGCCAGCCTGTGGGTGCTGAAGCAGGGCTACGGCGAGGCCTCGGTCGGCATGCTGCTCAGCCTGTTCGCCGTCGCGCCCATCGCGCTGTCGCTGTGGGCAGGCCGGCTGGCCGATCGGCATGGCTTCCACCGCCCGGTCGGCGTTGGCGTGGCCCTGGCCTTCGTCGGCGCGCTGCTGGCCCTGGTCATCCCCAAGCTCTGGGCCATCGCCACCGGCTGCCTGCTGTGCGGCGGCGCCGTCGCCGTGGCGGCCGTGGCCCTGCAGCGCGAGGCCGGATTGATGGCCGAGGAGCCCGGCGAGCTGAAGAAAATCTTCAGCTGGATGGCCCTGGGCCCGGCCCTGTCCAATGCGCTGTCGCCCATCATTGCCGGCCTGCTGATCGACCACGTCGGCATGACGGCCGCCTTTGCCTTCGCGACCGTGCTGCCCGTGCTGGCCTGGGCGCTGGCGCGCAAGGTGCCGCGCAACCCGCCCAAGGTCTACACCAAGAGCTTCCGCGAGCCGGCGGCCTGGGACCTGTTCCGCCTGCCGGCCTACCGCCGTCTGCTGCTCGTCAACCTGGCGCTGTCGGCGGGTTGGGACGCGCACAGCTTCGTCGTGCCTGTCGTCGGCCATGCGCGCGGGCTGTCAGCCTCCAGCATCGGCCTCGTGCTGGGCAGCTTCGCGATCGCGGCGACGGTCGTGCGCCTGGCCATCGTCCGCTTTGCCGACGACATCGACGAGGCCAAGGCCCTGCGCACCGCGATGGTGGTCGCCATGCTGACCTTCATCGCCTACGCCTGGCTGCCCGGCACCCTGGGCCTGATTTGCGGCTCGGCCCTGCTGGGCGTGGCCCTGGGCTCGGTGCAGCCCATGGTGCTGGCCATGCTGCACCGCGCCACGCCGCCCGAGCGCCATGGCCAGGCCCTGGGCCTGCGCATGCTGACGCTGAACGGCGCCACGGTGGGCATGCCGGTCGGTTTCGGCATGCTGGCCGCGACGACGGCCCTGGCAGCCCCCATGTGGGTGATGGCCGGAGCCTTGCTTCTGGCCCAATTCCCGGCCCGCAAGCTCTAGCATCGGGTCCCGAGGAGGGGACCCATGCGCAGAGGAATGTGGCTGGTCGCCGGCCTGCTCGTGGCGGTGAGCGCGCTGGCCCAGGTCGACGACGAGGACAGCGGCGATGCGGCCGCCGTGCTGATGCCCGCGGCCGAGGCCGAGAAGCTGCTGGCCCAGCCGCTGCCGGCCGAGCCGGCCGCCCGCCTGGCGCTGCTGCAGCAGCAGGTGAGGGCGGCGCAGTCGCTGGAGAACCGCGCCCGCTGGGTGGAGCTGCTGGCCGAGGTCGCCCGGCAGACCAGCACCCAGCCCGGCGGCGAGCTGTGGATGCGCCAATACCTCAGCGCCGAGTTCGTCTGGGGCAGCTCGGGCAAGGGCCTGAGCGCGGCCGATGCCTATGCCAGCGACGCCAGGCTCTCGCTGCCGGTGCGTGCCGCGGCGGCGCTGCGCCAGGTCTATGCGCTGTCCCAGGCCCGCGACCGCGCCCAGCTCGACCGCATGTGGTCGCGCGCCCAGGGCCTCACCAAGCAGGCCCAGGAGTTGCTGGCCGCCAGCGACCCGGCCGGTTCGCTGCGCCTGCAGGTCGACCATCTGCAGGTGCGTTCCGAGATCGAGCGCTGGGACGGCCGCCTGGCCGATGCCGCCGCCACGCTGCGCGAGGCCGTGCGTCTGTCGGCCAAGGGCGCGGAAGGCGCGCGCAACACGCCCGGCGGCCTGAAGGCCTTGCGCGACCCGGCGGCCCTGGATGCCTACGGCTGGTACGACGGCTCTCAAGGCATGCTGACCTATGCCCTGGTGCGCCAGGGCCGCGCGCCCGAGGCGGTGCAGATTGGCCAGACCAACCTCGCGCTGTGGCGCGCCGGCCAGCTGACCGACGCCCTCGGCGCGCGCTGGAGCTACCGGCTGGCCCAGGCCCAGGTCGCCTCGCGCCAGTACGCCGCGGCGCTGGAGAACGCCCAGCGCTCCGACGACATGCTGCAGCGCGCCGGCGCCAACCCCGCCAGCCATGCGCGCTGGCTGGCCCGCCAGGAGCAGGTGCGCTCGCTGATCGGCCTGCGCCGCTGGCCCGAGGCCGATGCCTTCTACGCCGAGTTCCTCGGCAGCCTGCCCGCCGACAGCCTGGCCCGCGACCGCGCCAATGACTGGCGGCTGCGCGCCTTGCTCGCCGCCAAGAACGGCCGCTTCGACGAGGCGCTGGACACCGTCGAGCGCATCCACCGCTACCGCCTGCGGCTCTACGGTGAGGTGCATCCGCAGACCCAGGAGGCCGCCGGCGTGCGGGCGCTGGTGCGCTTGCTCAAGGGCGATATGGCCGGTGCCTGGGGCGACTACCAGCCGCTGTTCGCCGCCATGCTGGACTCGCCCGGTGGCTGGCAGGACCTGGACCTGGCCGGCGCGCGCGGCTTCGTGCTGGGCCTGGCTTTCGACGAGTTCCTGCGCGAGATCGCGGCGCGGGCACAGAAGGGTCAAACTGGAAATTCCGGGCTGGAGCAGGCCTGGATCGACCGCGCCATGCAGGTCGCCGACCGCCTGCAGACCGGCAGCACCCACCGCGCCCTCGTCGACGCCAGCGCCCGCCTGCTGGCCAGCACGCCGGCCCTGCGCGCCCTGCTGGAAGAAGAGCAGGCCCTGCGCGCGGCAGCGGCCGCCAGGCACGCCACGCTGAACACGACGCTGGGCGAGGAAGACAAGCTGCGCCGCCGCAATGCCAGCGACGAGAACAAGGCCCAGCTCAAGGCCCTGCCCGATGCCGAACGCAAGAAGCGGCAGAAGGCGCAAGCCGACGAACTCGCCGCCGTGCGCGAGCAGGGCCGCCAGCAGCGCGAGGAGGCCCAGGCCGCGCGCGAGGCCCTGACCCAGCACCGCGAGCGCGTCGCCAAGGCCTATCCGGCCTATGCCGATCTCGTCACGCCGACGCTGCCGCCGCCCGCCGCCCTGCAGAAGCTGCTGGGGCCGGGCGAAGCCCTCCTCATCGCGCATCCGATGGAGGGCGCCACGCTGAGCTGGCTGGTCACGCCCGGTGCGCCGACGCGGCTGGCGGCATCCGGCATCGGCGCGGCGGGCTGGGCCGACAAGGTCGCGCACATCCGCACCGCGCTGGACCTGGGCACAGGCAAGCCGGCCAGGCTGCCCGTTGACGTCCTGCATGAAGTCTGGCGCGAGCTGGCGGCACCGCTGCAGCCCGGCGCCGACGTGAAAAGCCTGCTGGTCGCGGCCGACGGCGCTCTAGCCGCCATGCCCTTCGCCGCGGCGCTGACGTCGCCCGAGCCCGGCGCCTTCGTCGCGCGCCGCATGGCCGTCACCCAGCTGCCGTCGGCCGGCGCCCTGTTCGCGCTGCGCCGCGTGGCCGCGCCGCCGCTGGCGGCCAAGGCGCTGTTCGGTGTCGGCGATCCCTTGTTCAAATCCACCGCCAAGGCGGGACGCGCGACCCTGGGTCAGGCGACCACGAAGTACGACGCCGCCTGGGGCTTCAGCTACGGCGACATTCCGCCCCTGCCCGAAACCCGCACCGAACTGAATGCCCTGGCCAAGGCCCTGGGCGCCAATGCGCAGGCCGATCTGCTGCTCGGTGCCGCCGCCACGCGCGAGGCCGTGCTGGCCGCGCCCCTGCAGGACCGCCGCGTCGTCGCCTTCGCTACGCATGGGCTGATGCCCGGGGAGCTGCCCGGCGTGTCCAAGCCGGCGCTGGCGCTGGCGCCCGGCCCGGATGCCGCGGCCTCGCCGCTGCTGGAGCTCGACGATGTGCTGACGCTGCGGCTGAACGCCCAGGCCGTGCTGCTGTCGGCCTGCAACACGGCCGCCGGCGAGCAGGGCGGGGCGGGCATGTCGGGCCTGGTGCGCGGTTTCTTCTTTGCCGGCAGCCGCTCCGTGCTGGCCACGCACTGGGCCGTCGAGACCTCGTCGGCCGCCGCGCTGACTTCCGCCACCTTCTCCGCCAGCGCGCCGCGTGCCGAGGCCCTGCGCATGGCGCAAGTGGGGATGATCGAAGGAAAACTCGGTGGCGGGCGCTGGGCGCATCCGTTCTACTGGGCCGGTTACGCTCTTTTTGGCGACCCATCTAGATAGGAATCTGAAACATATGCGTTCGCTGGTCCTGTGCCTGTCCCTGCTGAGTTCCGCTGCCCTCGCCCAGCAGGCCTGCGAAGTCATGGCCGTCAGCGGCGAGGCCCAACGTGTGGATGGCAAGGCTCTGGTGGTAGGCGACAAGCTGGACGTCGGCACCACGCTGCGCACCGGCGCCGCCGGCCGCGTGAGGCTGAAGTTCATTGACGGCTCCGTGCTTGTGCTGGCCGACAAGAGCCAGCTGCGCATCGAAGCCTTCAACGCGCCTGCGGGGCAGTCGCGCACGGCCGATTTCCTGCTGGAGACCGGACTGATCGGCCAGCGCGTCACGCCGTCCGCCGGCGGCAGCTGGAAGGTGCGCACGCCCACCGCCGTGACCGCCGTGCGCGGCACCGAGTTCAGCGTCGAGGTCGGCAGCGACAACGCCACCGCCGTGCATGTGAAGACGGGCGAGGTCGACGTTGAGCCCGCGGGCCCGCAGACACGCGGCATCAAGCCCCGCTACCCGGTGCGCCTTGAGAAGAAGCTCAACGGCACGCATTGCGACGGCAGCCAGTGCGTGGCGGCCATGGCCTGGACGGCCGACAAGGTCAAGCGCGTCGAGCAGCGGCTGGGGTCTCTGGATTGAGGGCCCGCCTCGGCTATGCGCTGGTCGCGCTGGCAGCGGCGCTGCTGGGGTTCGTCATGGCTGCCTGGCGGGCGGACGTGCCGGCCGTCGAGCGGCTGGATCACTGGATGCTGGACCGCCAGATGCTGTGGCGCGGCCCGATTGCGCCGGGCAAGGAGCTGCCGCTGCTGCTGGTGCGCGTCGATGACGTCGCGCTGGAAGCCCTGGGCGGCCGCGTGCCCGACCGCGCCGAGATCGCGCGTGTCGTGCAGACCCTGCGAGCCGGCGGCGCGCGTGCCGTGGCACTGGACTTCCTGCTGCTGCCCGGCGGCGGCACGGCCGAAGGCAGCGCGGCGCTGGCCGGCGTGATGAAAGACTGCGCCTGCACGCTGCTGCCCTTTGTGATGCCCGACGAAGGCAAGCCCGAGGCTGGCGTCGTGGCGGCGCCGGCACCGGTGCTGGCGCAGGCCCTGCTGCGCTATGAGGACGAGGCCGCGCTGCAGCGCAGCGAGGCCTACTACCGGCCGCAGCGCCTGGTCGCACCCGAGCCCGGCCTGGCTGAGGCCGCCGCGGCACTGGGCCACGTCAGCGCGCGCACCGAGACCGACGGCGGGCTGCGCCGCGATCTGCCGGTGCTGCGCCTGAATGGCGAGGTCTATCCCTCCCTGCCGCTGCGCCTGGCCGCGTTCGCGCGCGGTGCCGATTGGCGCCAGGCGCGCGTGCGTTTCGGCAGCGAGGTCGAAGTCGGCAAGGCGCTGCGGCTGCCGCTGGATGAGCTGTCGCGTATCGGCGTGAACTACTACGGCCGCATCGGCAGCTTCGACAACGTCGGCTTCTCCGACCTGCTGGCCGGCCGCGTGGACCCGGCGCTGCTGAAAGACCGTATCGCCATCGTCGGCGTGTCCGCGCTGGCGGCGGGCGACCATCTGCCGTCGCCTTTCGATGCCCGCCTGCCCGGCATGGAGCGGCTCGCCACCGTCACCGACAACCTGCTGACCGGCCGCAGCCTCTTGCGCCCGGCCTGGGGCGGCGCGGCGGAACTGGCGGCCGTGCTGCTGCTGCCGCTGGCTGCCGTGCTGCTGCTGGCGCGCCGGTCGCTGGGCGTGGCACTGGTGGTGATCGGCGTGGGCGTGCTGCTGTTGCTTGGCGCCGCGCAGTGGGCCTTCGAGAGCCGCTACCTGGTCTTCTCGCTGGCGCCGCCGCTGTTTGCGCTGGCCTTGGCCACCCTGGGCGCCAGCGCGCTGCGCGCCGGCATCGAGCAGGGCGAGCGCCGTGTCGCCGCCCGCCAGCTGGCCGCCAGCGAGCAGCGTTATGCGCTGGCGGCTCAAGGCGCCAACGACGGGCTGTGGGATTGGGACCTGGCGACGGGCGAGGTCTATTTCTCGCCGCGCTGGCTGGCGCTGATGGGCCTGTCCGCGGCCGAGGCCGGCCAGGCCATCGAGGCCTGGACGCGCCCGCTGGATGCCGGCGACGCGCAGGCCTTCCGCGCCGAGCTGCAAGCCCATCTGGACGGCCAGAGCCTGCAGTTCCACCACATGCTGCACTTCCACCAGGGCGGCCAGGAGCGCTGGCTGCTGGCGCGCGGCCTGGCGGTGCGCGAGGACGCCAGGCCGGTGCGCATGGCGGGGTCCCTCACCGACATCTCCGAAGGCCAGCGCCTGCAGCAGCAGATCAGCTTCGATGCCCTGCACGACCGCCTGACCGGCCTGGCCAACCGCGTGCTCTTCCGCGAGCAGCTGGCCCAGCTGCTGGGCGGCGTGCCGGCAGCCGAGACCGGCCTGCTGCTGCTGGGCCTGGATGGCTTCCGCGCGTTGAACGAGGCCCATGGCCCGGTCGTCGGCGATGGCGTGCTCAGCGAGCTGGGTGCCCGGCTCAAGGGCGCTTTCGGCGCGCGCCATCTGGTCGCCCGCATCGGCCCCGACCAGTTCGCGCTGCTGCTGGCCGGTGGCGACAACGCGGCCGACCTCGCGCGCGGCGTGCAGGGCCTGCTGCAGTCGCCCTTCAACGTCGCCACGCCCATGCTGCAGCTGACGGCCGGCCTGGCCTGGGCCCAGCGCCGCCACGGCCCGGCCACGGCCGACGAGCTGATGGCGGCGGCCGAGGGGGCGCTGGCGCGCGCCAAGTCGGGCGGCCCGGGGCAGATGCACGAATTCGACCCGGCCGAGCAGCTCGTCGAGCAGTCGCGCCGCTGGCTGCGCGACGCCATCGACGCGGCCCTGGCCAGCGGCAGCCAGTTCGAGCTGCACTACCAGCCCTTCGTCCGCCTGCAGGACCGCGCCCTGCTGGGTTTCGAGGCGCTGATCCGCTGGCGCCACCCCGAGCGCGGCCTCATCATGCCGGGCGACTTCATCCCCGTCGCCGAGGCCAGCGGCCAGATCTGCGCCATCGGCCGCTGGGCCCTGCTGGAGGCCGCGGCCCAGCTGCGGCGCTGGCAGGGCACGGGCTTCACGGGCGAGGTGGCCGTCAACCTGTCCGGCGTGCAGCTGGAGCGCGACATCGAGCTGCTGGCCGACGCCCGCGCCACGCTGGCAGCCCTGGGCGACGTGCCCACGCACCGCCTCAAGCTCGAGGTCACCGAGAGCATGGCCATGGCCAACCCGCAGCGCAGCGCCGAGGTGCTGCAGGAGCTGGCACGCATGGGCTTCAAGCTCTCCATCGACGACTTCGGCACCGGCTATTCGTCGCTGGCCTATCTGCACCGTTTCCCCTTCGACACGCTGAAGGTCGACCGCAGCTTCGTCATCCGCCTGGCCGCCGGCCGCGAGGCCCAGGAGATCGTCCGCACCATCGTCGGCCTGGCCCTGGCCCTGGGCAAGCAGACCCTGGCCGAGGGTGTCGAGGACGAGAAGCAGGCCGCGCTGCTGGAGCAGCTGGGCGTGCAGGTTGGCCAGGGCTGGCTGTTTGCCAAGGCCCTGCCGGCGGCGCAGGCCACGGAAGCGATCAAGAGCGTGCCGTGGCGGCGTTGACTTGCGGCGTTGGCTGACAAGCCCGCCCCTTTCTCACCCATAAACTCCTCGGCATTCTTCCGGGCCATCCGATGAGGTGGCCCAAGGCTGGACTGGAGGACGGCAATGACGACGCAAACCCTGCGGTCCGCAACTGGCGTACCGGGACTGGACGAGGTTCTGCATGGCGGCCTGATCGGCGGTCAGCTCTATCTCATCGATGGTGAGCCCGGTGCCGGCAAGACGACACTGGCGCTGCAGTACCTGATGCAGGGCGTGCGCGATGGCGAACCCTGCCTCTATGTGACGCTGGGCGAGACGGCCGCCGAGCTGCGCGCCGGCGCGGCCTCGCACGGCTGGTCGCTGGACGGCATCGAGATCGTCGAGCTTCTCGCCGATGAGAACGACCTGCTCGGAGATTCAGAGCTGACGATGTATCACCCGTCGGAAGTGGAGCTCGGCGAGACCACCAAGCAGGTGCTGGAGGCCGTGCAGCGCTGCAAGCCGCGGCGCATGGTGCTGGACTCGCTGTCCGAACTGCGCCTGCTGGCCCAGTCCTCGCTGCGCTACCGCCGCCAGATCCTGGCACTGAAGCAGTTCTTTGTCGGCCGCGGCTGCACCGTGCTTTTCCTGGACGACCGCTCCAGCGACGGCGTCGACACCCAGTTGCACAGCATCGCGCACGGCGTCATCGCGCTGGAGCGCCATGTGCCCGCCTACGGACCGGCGCAGCGCCAGCTGCGCGTCGCCAAGTTCCGCGGCAGCGACTTCATCAGCGGCCAGCAGGACATGGTCATCCGGCATGGCGGCCTGGAGGTGTTCCCGCGGCTGACGCCCAGCCATCATGGCGTGCACTTCGAGCGCGACATCGTGCCCAGCGGCATCGCCGCGCTGGACGAGCTGCTGGGCGGCGGCACGAATCGCGGCACCGCCACCCTGCTGATCGGCCCGGCGGGTTCCGGCAAGTCGACGATCGCCGCCCAGTACGCCGTCATGGCGGCCAAGCGCGGCGGCCATGCCGCCATCTACACCTTCGAAGAGGGGCGCAAGCTGCTGCTGGATCGGCTGGCGAGCCTGGGCATGAGGGCCGAAGACGGGATAGGCCCGGGCAAGCTGAACGTGCGGCAGATCGATGCCGCCGAGGTGCTGCCCAGCCAGTTTGCCAACATCGTGCGCCGCTCGGTCGAGGACGATGGCGCCAGCGTCGTCGTCATCGACAGCCTGAACGGCTACCTGAACGCCATGCCGGAGGAGCGTGCCCTGATCACCCAGTTGCACGAACTGCTGACCTACCTGAACAACCACGGGGTCGCCACCTTCGTCGTGGCGACCCAGTCCGGCATGATGGGCGCGAATATGCGCAACCCGGTGGATGCCAGCTACCTGGCCGACGCCGTCATGATGTTCCGCATGTATGAACACCACGGGGCGGTGCGCAAGGCCATCTCCGTCCTCAAGAAGCGCAGTGGCCGGCATGAAGAAACCATCCGCCAGCTCTGGTTCGACGAGAAGGGCGTGCACCTGGGCCCGCCGCTGACGCATTTGCGTGGCGTGCTGACAGGCGTCCCTGTCGAAGTGCCGGTGTCACGCGAGGGCGAGTCTGGCGATGATCGAACCGGACGAGGCTGACCGCTCCTACAGCGAGCGCGTCATCGTGCTGGCGCCGACGGCGCGTGACGGCGATGTCACCCGGCGCCTGCTGGCAGGCGCACGCATCGAGGCCATCGCCTGCAAGGGCTGGCGGCATGCCGAGGAGTTGATGCGCGAAGGCGCCGGCGCGCTGATGGTCACCGATGCCACCTTCGGCGACGCGGGCTTCGCCGTGCTGCTGAACGTGCTGGAACGCCAGCCGCCCTGGTCCAACCTGCCGGTGCTGGCCCTGTGCCGCCATGGCCTGGAGGCGCCTGGCCTGCGCGAGGCCAGGCTGCGCAACCTGACGGTGCTGGACCGGCCGACGTCGACGCGCGTGATGGTCAGCGCGGTGCGCACTGCCCTGCGCGGGCGGCGCTGGCAGTACCAGATCCGCGACCAGATCGATTCGCTGCTGCGCGCCGACCGCTCGCTGCGCCAGGCCGACCAGCGCAAGGACGAGTTCCTCGCCACGCTGGCCCACGAGCTGCGCAATCCACTCGCGCCCATCCGCACCGGCCTGCAGCTGCTGGGCAGCAGCCCGCCGTCCGACGTGACCCAGTACCGCGGCGTCACGGAGATGATGGACCGGCAGATGAAGCAGCTGCTGCGTCTCATCGACGACCTGCTGGAGGTGTCGCGCATCTCGACCGGCAAGCTGATCCTGCAGCGCGAGCCGCTGGACATGCGGCGCGTCGTCGAGATGGCGCTGGAGGCCTGCAGGCCGCTGATCGAGCGCGGCGGCCACCGCCTCAGCGTCAGCGTGCCCGACGAGGAGCTCCGCGTGGACGGCGACCTCACGCGGCTGGCGCAGTCCCTGAGCAATCTGCTGAACAACGCGGCCAAGTACACGCCCGACGGCGGGCAGATCGAGCTCGGCCTGGCGCGCGTGGGCAGCGATGCGGTGCTGACCGTGCGCGATACCGGCGTCGGCCTGCCGCAGGACATGATCGCCCGCGTCTTCGACATGTTCGCCCAGGTCAACCGCTCCCTGGACCGCGCTCAGGGCGGCCTGGGCATAGGCCTGGCTTTGGTCAGGAGCCTGGTGACCCTGCATGGCGGCCGGGTCAGCGCGGCCAGCGCCGGGCTGGGCAAGGGCAGCAGCTTCACCATCGAGCTGCCGCTGGCGAGCGGGGATTCCGCGCCGGCGCCGCTGCAGGCCGTGGACGAGCCCGAGGCGACGCGCCCGGCGCGCATCCTGGTGGTCGACGACAACGACGATGCGGCCACCTCGCTGGCCATGCTGCTGTCGCTGTCCGGCCACGAGGTCGAAGTCGAGAACAGCGGCCAGGCCGCGCTGGACAAGGCGGACAGCTTCCTGCCCCAGGCCGTCTTCTGCGACCTCGGCATGCCGGGCATGGGTGGCCACGAGTTCGCGACCCGGCTGCGCCAGGACCCGCGCTTCGCGTCCACGCTGCTGGTGGCCCTGACCGGCTGGGGCTCGGAAGAGGACCGCAAGCGCTCGCGCGCCGCCGGCTTCGACGAACACCTGACCAAGCCGGCCAGCGTGGATGCGGTGGAGCTCCTGCTGGCGCGGCTCTAGCCGGGTTCAGCCTTGGCGATCCCGCGCCGGCAGCGCGTCGCGGAACACGTCGAAGCCTTTCCAGGCCGGCACCGGCGGCGTGTGGCCCTCGCATGGCGCGTAGACGGAGGCCTCGACCAGCGCCAGCTTGTGGATATAGCGCGGGCAGTTGGGGAAGATGGCGTCGGCCTTCACGCGCACGATGAAGACGGCGCCGGGGAACTCGCTCATCAGATCGTCGTCGGCGCTGATGCTGGCGCTGCCGTTGACGCGCAGGCGGCGCGGCTTCTCGAAATCGATGAAGAGCAGGCCGACCTGCGGGTTGACGGCCACATTGCCCCAGGAACGGTACATGCCGTTGCCGTCGTAGTCGGGGAAGGCCAGGGTGTTGCCGTCCAGCACGCGCACGAAGCCGGGCAGGCCGCCCTTGTAGGAGCAGTCGGGCCGGCCTTGCGCGTCGGCGCTGGCGACGAAGAACATCGTGCAGGCCTGGATGAAGGCGCGGTCGTCGTCCGTGAAGGCCTGGCGCAGCGTGACCTGGGCGAGGCGGTCGGCGATGGCGCGGGTGTCGCGCGCGTCCTGCAGGCCGCGCATGCCGTCGTGGTAGGGCGAGGTGTCCATCAGCTTTCCTTGTTGAACGGCCTGCGGGCCGCCAGCAGCGCCAGGCCCGCGATGAAGAGCAGCAGCGCGG
Organism: Roseateles sp. GW821-FHT09H10; assembly: GCF_059415865.1. Lineage (NCBI taxonomy): Bacteria > Pseudomonadati > Pseudomonadota > Betaproteobacteria > Burkholderiales > Sphaerotilaceae > Roseateles > Roseateles sp. GW821-FHT09H10. The sequence goes on from NZ_JBWKOB010000003.1 coordinate 483,795, forward strand.
CCGGCTCGGGCACGGGTGCGGCCTCGAAATGCATCAGCTTGCATTGCCGGGGCCGATGCGCAGGTCGGCGCCACCGAAGAAGTATTTGCTGCCGTTGTTGTCGGGGAAGAACTGCCAGGGGCTGGTGAAATCGATGAAGGCCCAGTCGCCCGGCTTCTTGGCCAGCCAGGAGCCGCTGCCGCCTATCCAGACAGCCGGGACCTGGGCCGACGCCGGCGGTGCGGCGGCAAGCAGGCTGCCCAAGGCCAATGCGGCGGCCAGAGCGGTGCGGCGCAGGGAGAAGCGATGTCCCATGAGGTGCTCCTGCCGGGCGGAAACCACCGGCGGGCCAGTGTGAACCGGCCGCCCGGCGCCGGCAATCGCATCGATTGTGGGGTTGGGGACTGACGAAAGGCTGGCCCCGCAAAACCACGCAGAATCGCCGCCAGGCCGAAGATGCGGCCGACTGGAGAGAGACAGATGAAGAAACTGTGGGGCGCTGCCCTTTTGAGCCTGGTGCTGGGTGCGGCCCAGGCCCAGCCGGCCGCCACGGTCAAGCCCAAGACGCCCGTGCCGCGTGCCGTGGCGATGGCGCCCGCCGCCATCGTGGCGCCGCCCGAAAGGGTGCGCGAGCTGGGCGGCATCGAGGAATACCGCCTGCCCAACGGCCTGCAGATCCTGCTCTTCCCGGATGCGACGCAGACGACGACCACCGTCAACATCACCTACCGCGTCGGCAGCCGCCACGAGGCGCCGGGCGAATACGGCATGGCCCATCTGCTGGAGCACATGGTGTTCAAGGGCACCGAGCGGCAGAAGGACATCCCCGGCGCCATGGCCCAGCGCGGCGTGCGCTTCAACGGCACGACGACGGTGGACCGCACCAACTACTTTGCGTCATTCAACGCGAATGCCGACACGCTGGCCTTCCTGCTCGACCTGGAGGCCGACCGCATGGTGGGCAGCCGCATCGCCAAGGCCGATCTCGACACCGAGATGACGGTGGTGCGCAACGAATTCGAGCGCGGCGAGAACCAGCCCTTCGCGGTGCTGAACCAGCGCGTCAGCGCGGCCGCCTTTGCCTGGCACCCCTATGGCCACGCCACCATCGGGCCCAAGAGCGACATCGAGAACGTGCCCATCGAGAAGCTGCAGGGCTTCTACAAGCGCTATTACCGCCCCGACAACGCGACGCTGCTGATCGCCGGCCAGTTCGACAGGACCGCCACGCTGGCGCTGATCGCCCGCCATTTCGGCGCCGTCGCCCGGCCGGCCGCGCCCGTTCCCCAGCCCTACACGGTGGAGCCGGCCCAGGACGGCGAGCGCACCGTCGTCGTGCGCCGCGTCGGCGGCCAGCCCATCCTGCTGGCGGCCTATCACGTCCCGGCCATCACCCATGCGGACACGCCGGCCCTGATCGTCTATGGCCTGTTGATGAGCCTGCAGCCCAGCGGCCAGCTCTACAAGCAGCTGGTCGAGACCCGGCTGGCGGTCGCGGCCGGCATCGGCGGCGCGGGTGGCGTGGATCCGGGCACCATCAGCGCTTACGCGGCCCTGCCGCCGGGGGCCGAGGTCGACAAGGTCGAGACCCTGCTGCTGGACCTCGCCGAAGGCCGCACGGCCAAGCCCTTCGAGGAGAGCGAGCTGGCGCGGGTGCGCGACATCGCCGTCAACAGCTACCGCCAGCAGATGAAGAACCCCGAGGCGCTGATCCAGCAGATCTCCGGCCTCATCGCGGCCGGCGACTGGCGGCTGCTGTTCCAGCTGATGGAGGACATCCCCAAGGTCACGCTGGCCGACGTCGAGCGCGTGCGCGCCGCCTATTTCCGGCCGGCCAACCGCACGCTGGGGCGCTATCTGCCGGCCGACAAGGTCGAGCGCATCGAGATCCCCGCCGCGCCGGCGCTCAGCGCACGCCTGGCCGAGCTCAAGGGCCCGCCCAAGGTGGAGGAGGGCGAGCAGCTCGAGCCCGTGCCCGCGGTGCTGGAGACGCGCATGAAGCGCGCCACCTTGCCCAGCGGCATCGCCCTGCACACGCTGCAGAAGCAGACCCGCGGCAATACCGTGGTGCTGCAGATGCAGCTGCGCTGGGGCGAGCGCGACGCGACCTTTGCGCGCAACGGCACCGGCATGGTCGGCGCGCTGATGGACGAGGGCAGCGCCGGCTACTCCAAGCAGCAGCTGCAGGATGCGCTGATCAAGCTGCGCGCCAACCTCAACGTGACCAGCTATGACCAGGGCGCCAGCATCTTCATCAGCGCCGAGCGCGACACCCTGCTGCCCGCCCTGCGCGTGGCGGCCGATGCGCTGCGCAAGCCGCTCTTCCCCCAGGACGCCTTCGAGCGCGACATCAAGGCCGGCATCGCCGGCATCGAGGCCTCGCGCCAGGAACCCGGCGTGCTGCGCCAGGAGGCCACGCGCGGCCACTACAACAAGGTGCGCGGCGTCAGCCTCGGCCACCCCGACTACATCATGGGCGTGGACGAGCGCATCGCCAACCTGAAGGCGACGACGCTGGACGAGGTGAAGCGCTTCTATGCCGACTACTGGAGCTTCAACGAGGCCCAGGTCAGCGCCGTCGGTGCGCTGCCGGACGGCCTCGCCACCGAGATCGACCAGCTCTTCGGCGACTGGAAGAAGCCAGCGGCTGCGAAGTTCGTGCGCCACATCCCCCAGCACCTGGCCGTGCCGGCGGCGCGCTTTGACGCCATCGCCCGCGACAAGGCCAATGCCATCGTGCGCCTGCACGAGACCCTGCCGCTGAACGCCGAGGACGCCGACTACCCGGCCCTGGAGCTGGCCGTGCACATCTTTGGCGGCGGCGGGCTGGAGAGCCGGCTGTCGGAGCGCGTGCGCCAGAAGGAGGGCCTGACCTATGGCATCGGCGCTTCCCTGAGCGCCGGCTACTGGGGCAATGCGGGCAGCTTTGCCATCCAGGCCAGCTATGCGCCCGACAAGCGCGAGCGCGTCATCGCCGCCGTGCAGGAGGAGGTGGCCCGCATGGCCGCCCAGGGTGTCACGCCGGCCGAACTGGAGCGGGCCAAGAAGGACATCCTGGAAGGCCGCAAGCAGGGCCGCGCCGACCCCGGTTCCCTGGCCGGCGGCCTGAGCAGCCTGGCCGAGCGTGGCGAGACCTGGGCGGCTGCGCAAAAGCGCGACGAAGCGCTGGCCGCCGTGAGCGTCGAGCAGGCCAACACGGCCTGGCGCAAGCACATCAAGGCCGACAACTTCGTCGTTTCGACAGCCGGTGATTTCAAAACGCCCTGACACAAGCCGGCGGCATGCTGGCGGCCGGCGAGGCTAGAGTCTTCGCATCGCTTCCGAAGTCAAGGAGACCGCATGAAGATCGATCCCTATCTGTTCTTCAATGGCCGCTGCGAAGAGGCCATCGAGTTCTACAAGAAGGCCCTCGGGGCCAAGGTGGAATTCATGATGCGCAATTCCGAGAGCCCCGAGCCGCCGCCGGACGGCATGCTGCCGCCGGGCTCGGAGAACATGATCATGCATGCCTCGGTCCATATCGGCGGGGCCCTGGTCATGATGTCCGACGGCATGTGCGACGGCAATGCGGCCTTCCGGGGCTTCTCGCTGTCGCTGGACTGCCCCGATGCCGACGCCGCCCGCGAGGCCTTTGCGGCCCTGGCCGAAGGGGGCCAGGTGACCATGCCGCTGGGCAAGACCTTCTGGGCGCCGCTGTTCGGTATGGTCAATGACCGCTTCGGCGTGGGGTGGATGGTCGGCGTGTCCGACAATGCGGGGTGACTTTCCCGCCAGCACAGCTCCCCGCCCACCTGAAGGCCGATTGCTCGGCCTGCGTCGCGCTGTGCTGCGTGATCCCGCCCTTCGACGCCGAACAGGGCTTCGGTTTCGACAAGGCGGCCGAGACCCCCTGCCACCATCTCTGCGCCGATCATCGCTGCGGCATCCATGAGGCGCTGATTCCCAGCGGGTTTGAAGGCTGCGTGGCTTTCGACTGCCTGGGTGCGGGCCAGCGGCTGACGGCCCTGGCCGTCGAGCGCTTTGGCAGCGCCGACTGGCGCGCGCGGCCCGAGGTCGCGCGCTGGCTGTTCGCGGCCTACCCGCGCATGCGCCAGGTCCAGGAATGGCTGGCCCGGCTCAGTCTGGCCGCCGCCGTGACCGGTCTGGACGACTTGCGAAAATTGGCGGCCGAGCTCGAAGCCGAGGCACCGTTCTGGCCGGACTGGACGCCGGCCGAGCAGGGCGCCTGGCAGGCCCGCGTGCGTGCTGCGCTCGCGCCGCTGGCCGTGACCCCAACGACAAGGAACTGACAGGACCCATGGAATCAGCGAAACCCAATCCCCTGGCAGTCGCCCTGGCCGATGAGCGCCTGGGCGCGGGATGGCAACGGTCTCGCACCCGCATCCGCATCGCGGCCGTGCTTTGCAGCCTGCTGGCTGCCGGCATCGTCTATCTGCTTTTCGAGCGCTTCCGCGTTCCCCCGGCCGACACCAAGCCGCAGCGGACGACGATCGCGGCGGTCGACCTTCGCGTCGGCAACCCGGCCGGCGCGGCCGAGCGCGGCGAGGCCAAGGCGCGTGCCGACATCGAGGCCGGCCTGCTGCAATGGATCGGCTTCGGCCCGGCCCTGCCGACCGCCAAGGCGCAGCGCCTGAAGCAGCGCTACGGCCTCACCTGGGTCAGCAAGGGCAAGGCGGCCACGCCGCTGACGCAGGCCCATGCCGATGCCTACAACCGCGTCATGCAGGCTGAGATCGAGCGCAAGCTGGGCCGGGAAGCGCTCGAGCAGGTGCAGCGCGAGCTTGCTTTCGATACGCCGAAGCAGGACGCCGCCAAGGAGGCCTCATGAAGCTCATCGGCATGCTGGATTCCCCCTATGTGCGCCGCGTCGCCATCTCGATGCGGCTGCTGGGCCTGCCCTTCGAGCATGCGGCCATTTCGGTGTTCCGCGGCTTCGACGCCTTCCAGAAGATCAACCCCGTCGTCAAGGCACCCACGCTGATCTGCGACGACGGCACGCGGCTGATGGATTCGACACTGATGCTGGAGTACGTCGAGGCCCTGGCCGGGCGCAGCCTGCAGTCGCGCGAGCCCGCGCTGCTGCTGCGCGAGCTGCGCCTGACGGGCCTGGCCCTGGCCGCCTGCGAGAAGACGGCCCAGATCATCTACGAGCGGGGCCTGCGTCCGGCCGAGAAGCGGCACGAACCCTGGATAGAGCGCGTCACGGGTCAGCTGAATGCCGCCTATGCCGAGCTGGAGAGTGAACTGGCTCGCCAAGCCCTGGACACCAGCGAGACCGGTATCCGCCAGGTTGGCATCACCGTCGGCGTGGCCTGGACCTTCACGCAATTCCTGCTGCCCGAGGTCGTGCCGGCGGACGGCTTCCCGCAGCTCGTCGCGCATGCGGCGGCGACCGAGGCCTTGCCGGTGTTCAAGGCCATTCCCTGCGACGACGCCGTCGAGCTCGGCTGATGGCCAAGCGCCCCTCGCAGACCGTCTATGTCTTCCAGGGCGGCGGCGCCCTGGGCGCCTATCAGGCCGGCTTCGTCGAGGCGCTGGAAGATGCCGATCTGCCGCCGCACTGGCTGGTCGGCACCTCCATCGGCGCCATCAATGCGGCCCTGATCGCCGGCAATGCGCCGGCCGATCGTCTCAAGGCCCTGCGCAAGTTCTGGGACGGCGTGACGCGGCCCGGCGTGGCGCCGCATCTGCCGGCCAGCCCCTTCACCGCGGCCTGGCAGACCTGGCAGACGCTGACCACCGGCATCCCCGGCTTCTTTCGCCCGCGCGGCCCCCAGGCCTGGGACATGAACCGGCGCGCGCCGCTGGCCGAGCTGGGCTTCTACGACACCGCGCCGCTGGCCGCGACGCTGCGCGAGCTGGTGGACTTCGATCGCATCGCTGCCGCCGAAGTCAGGCTGACGCTGTGCGCCGTCAATGTGCGCACCGGCGGCCTGGCCCTGTTCGACAACCGCGACGGCAAGACGCGCATCGGCCCCGAGCATGTGATGGCCAGCGGCGCGCTGCCGCCGGGCTTTGCGCCGGTGCAGATCGGCGAGGAGGCCTACTGGGATGGCGGCATCTACTCCAACACGCCGCTGGACGTCGTGCTGGACGACAGCGAGCGCCGCGACACCCTGTGCTTCATGGTCGACCTCTGGGACGCCAGCGAGGCCGCGCCCAGCACGATGGCCGGCGCGTTGACGCGCTACAAGGACATCCAGTACGCCAGCCGCATCCTCGAGCACCTGGACGACCACGAACGCCTGCAGAACCTGCGCCGCGCGCTGCGCCTGGTCGGCAGGAAGCTCGACGCCAAGACGGCCGCCGATCCCGCCATCAAGGAGCTGCTGGCCCTGGGCTGTGATTCGCGCATCGATGTCGTCCACCTCGTCATGCAGGCCCTGCCGGGCGAGGACTCCTGGCGCGACATCGACTTCAGCGATTCGAGGTTGCGCGCACGCTGGGGTGCCGGCCTGAAGGACGGCCGCCTCATGCTGGAGCGCGCGCCGTGGAAGGCGCCGGCACGCGAGCGAGTCGGCATGCGGGTGCACACCCTGGACGACGCCTAACCTCCAGCCAGCGCGCTCAGCTTCTGCACCGTCGCCCAGTTGCGCGTCGTGCCGCGCTCGCCGAGCTTCTTCAACAGCAAGACGGCCGCCTTGCTTTCCAGGATGCCGTTGCCGCACCAGAGATAGGCCGCGTCGGCCGTCACGACGAACTGCTCGCCGCTGTCGGCAGCGATGCCGGCCACGGTCTGCAGCGAGGCGGCGTCCGCGGTGATGGCGACGAGCAGGCGGCTCGGGTCGTCGGCGCCTGGGATGCCCTGCTCGACTGCGATGGCGGCCCATTCGGCGGCCGTCTTCAGGATGACGGCGGCATCGACGCCCAGCTTCTCGAGGACCGCCGCGCGGATCTTGTCGGCGCCGATCTTCTTCTTCGTGTCGAAGACGGCATTGCCGCTGTTCAGCAGCGTCGAGACATTCGTGGCGCCCATTTCAGCGAGCAAGGCCTTGAGATCGGCCATGGCCAGGCGCTTGGCCTTGCCGACATTGATGCCGCGCCAGAGGGCGATGTAGCGCATCAGTTGTTGTCCGCCTGATGCACCAGCTTGCCGCCCACCCAGGTCTGCAGCACGCGCGTCTTCAAAAGGGCGGCGGGCGAGGAGGTCAGCGGGTCGCGGTCGACGAGGATGAAGTCGGCGCGGTGGCCGGGCGTCAGCGAGCCGAGATCCTTCTCCGCATGGGCCGCGAAGGCCGCGCCGCGGGTGAAGCAGTCCAGGGCCTGCACCGGGTTCAAGGCCTGCTGGCGGTACCAGCCGCCCACCGGCTTGCCGGCGGCGTCCTCGCGGGTGACGGCGGCGTACAGGCCGGCCCAGGGGCTGGGTTCCTCGACGGGGAAGTCCGAGCCGCAGGCCAGGCGGGCCCCGCCCTTGAGCAGGCGCTGCCAGGCATAGGCGCCCTGGATGCGCTGGGCACCGACCCGGTCCTCGGCCATGTTCATGTCCGAGGTGGCATGGGTGGGCTGCACGGAGGCGATGACCTGGCCACGGGCCAGGCGGGGGATGTCGGCCAGCGCGATGACCTGGGCATGCTCGATGCGATGGCGCAGCTGGGTGCTGCGCGCGCCCATCTCCTTTTGCAGGGCCTCGAAGCCGGCCAGCACCTGGCGGTTGGCCGCGTCGCCGATGGCATGCACATTGACCTGGAAACCGGCCTTGGCGGCGGCCCGCATCTGGGCCAGCAGCTCGGCATCGGCGCGGAACAGCAGGCCGCGCGTGGCCGGCGCATCGCTGTAGGGGGCGAGCAGGGCGGCGCCGCGGCTGCCCAGGGCGCCGTCGGCAAACAGCTTGACGGCGCGCAGCGCGTAGTGGCCGTCGCCGCTGTCCAGCAGCGGGCCAGCCGTGCGCAGCCGCGCCATGAAGGCCTCGTCGCTGCCGCGCGCCATGCCGTAGATGCGCATCTTCAGCTGGCCGGCAGCGGCGCGCTGACGCAGCAATTGATCGGCGGCCGCCGAGACGCCGGCGTCGTGGGCGCTGGTGATGCCCAGCGCCAGCAGCTCGCGCTCGGCCGTGTCGAGCTGGGCCGCGAGTTCGGCGGCGTCCTCGCCGGGCACGTGCCGCCCGACCAGGCCCATGGCGGCGTCGATGAGGATGCCGGTGGCTTCGCCGTTGGCGTCGCGTTCGATCCGGCCGCCGCTGGGGTCGGGGGTGTCGCGCGTGATGCCGGCCAGCTGCAGCGCGCGGCTGTTGGCCCAGCCGGCATGGCCGTCGACGCGGCTGAGGAAAACGGGGCGCTGGCTCTCGGCGGTATCGAGTTCGGCGGCGGTGGGAAAGCGGCCGAGCTTCCAGACGGCCTGGTTCCAGCCGCCGCCGGTGATCCACGCGGCTTGCGGACGGGCTTGCGCCTGGGCCTTGACGGCGGCCAGCGCGGCGGCGAGGTCGGCCGTGTCGCGCAACTGCAGGCTGCGCCGCGCGGCGCCCAGGGACAGCACATGGCCATGGGCGTCGATGAGGCCGGGCATCAGCACGCGGCCGCCGGCGTCGACGCGCTGCAAGTCGGCGGCCGGCATTTCCTTCAGCCGGCCAATGGCCTGCACGCGGCCGTCGGCGCCCACCTGCATGGCGTCGAAACGCAGCACGCGGCCCTGCTCATCGAGGGTCAGGCCGCGGGCGTTGTGGACAAGGAAGGCCTGGGCGGAAGCAGCACCGCCGCCAAGCATCAGCAGGGCGGCGGCGAAAAGTCGTTGGAGTCGCATGCCCGCAGTCTCGGCGACTGGAGCCAGCCGGGCATCAGTTCATGCCCGGAGCCGGGGCCATCACTTGCCGAGGCAACTGGCGTTGTAGGCCTCTTCGGCCGCGCGCTTGTTGAGTCTCTCGGTCTCGTTCTCAACGCGGCGGTTGCGCAGGGAATCGCGCAGGGCCACGCATTTCTCGTTCAGGCGCGCGGCTTCCTGGCGCGCGCGTTCGGCCTCGTTGCGCGCGGTCAGCATGCCTTCGCGCTCCTTGCGCCGGGCGTCGCTGGCCTGGCGGCGCGCGTACTGTTCATCATCGGAGCAGTCGCGCGAGTACTCGCGGCGCAGCTCGCTGATGGTGGCGGAGCTGACGCCACGGGCCGGTGCCGTGCGGATGGCTTCGCTGAGCTCGGCGCAGCGCTGGCTCAGGTAGCGGTGATGTTCCGGCGCCTGTTCCATCGAGGGCAGGCGGGGCTGGTAGGACGTCGTCGTGGTGCGGGCCGGTCCGATGGAACCCATGGGCGGCGGCGGGGTTCCGGCGCAGGGCTTGTCGGTCAGCACGACGCTGCCGCTGACTTCACAGCGATAGGTCGCCGCGAAGGCTGCGGGGGAGAGACAGAGGAGGGCGAGCAGCGCCGGCAGGATTCGAAAGCTCATGGTTCAGTGAGGGTTCCTGAACCCCGGATTGTCTCGGCCGGCGCGCGGCCACAGCCACCCTCAAGCGGGTGGAATTCCCCAGGACGGCTCCCGTCAGCGAGACAAAGTTGACACATTCCGAGCCTCCGTTTCACGGCGACGGTGGCTTCAGAACCAGGCGCGCACCCTCTCGGTATAGCCCTGCGGCAGCAGGTGGCCGCCCGGGAAGCGCAGATGCTGCTTGTCGGGGCCGGGCAGGGCGTCGAACAGGGCCTGGTTCTGGGCGAGGCTGGCGTGCTCGTCGTCATCCGCGCTGAGCAGCCAGACCGTCTTGCCGGCCAGGCCGGCGAGCAGGCGCCGCGGCGAAACGGCGGCCACCTTGTCATCCAGATGGGGCGGCACGATGGCCGCCACCGCCTGGACGCGCGCATCCAGCCCACCCAGCAGCAGGGCCATCTGCCCGCCCATGCTGTAGCCGGCGGCGCGGATGCGGCGGGCGTCGATGCCCGGCTGCGTGACCGCCCAGTCGAGCAGCACGCGGTAGTCCTTCACCGTGTCGATGATCATGCGCTCATAGGGCTCGCGCCGGCCCCACAGGTGCAGGCCGGTCATGATGTCCTTGAGACTTTGGTCGGGGTTCTTGCGCTCGCCATGTTCGCGGGCGTCGAGGGCCAGCACGGCGTAGCCGCGGGCCAGGGCCAGGGCCGTGATGTGCTGGGTCTGCTCGAGCGTGGGGCGGTCCTTGTGCTGGGCCTGCCACCAGCGCTGATGGCTGCGGCCCATACCGTGCAGGCCGATGAGCAGGGGCACGGGGCCGCTGGCGTTCGCGGGGTAGACGATGCGGCCCATGGCCTCGGCGCCGTCAAAGCTCTTGAAGCGCAGCGTCCGCGCCTGGTGGCCGCCGTCGATTGCTTCCAGCGGACCGAGCTGCATCTGCAGTACCGCCACCGGTGCATGCGCGTGGCGGGCCTGCAGTTCGGCCGCTGACGGTGTGTAGGGCTTGAGGGCGAAGACGGCCCACCACAGCGCGCCTGCGATGGCTGCGACACCCAGAAGACCTGCCATGAACTTGCCTGCTTTCTTCAACATCGTGTGACCTCATGAGGAGGCCGCCAGTCTGTGAGAGAGGGCGTGAAGAAAACGTGAGGGCGTTCAGTGCAGCAGGCTGACGCGGGTCAGCCCCGCCTCGTGCGCGAGCTCCAGCCTCAGGCCATGGCGCTCGGCCAGGCGGCGCACGATGGACAGGCCCAGGCCGAGCCCGGCGCTGGCCTCGCCCTTCAGGCCAGCGTCGCGGCCGGCCGCGCCCGCCCGCAGCAGGGCCGGGGGCGGTGGCGGGCTGGTGTTGCTGAAGCTCAGGCGCCGCGCGTCGGCCTCGATTCGGATCCGTGGCGAGTCGCCATGGGTGATGGCATTGGTGAGCAGGTGGGCCAGCAGCCGCCGCGTCAGCGCCGGCGGCCAGGGGCGGGTCAGCGCGGCGGGCACGTCGATCTGCAAGTCGATGCCCTGCCGGTCCAGCAGCGGGGCATGGGCCAGCACCACCTCCTCGATCAGCGGCAGCAGCGCCAGCTCGGGCGCCGGAGAGGCGGCGTCCTCGCGAGCCAGCGCCAGCAGCAGCGCCACGGTCTGCTGCAGCTGCCGGATGGCCGCGTCCATCGTCGCCAGCGCAGCCTGCTGCTCGGGGGCGGCGCTGCGCTGCAGCGTCTCGCAGGCCATGCCGAGCACCGTGAGCGGCGTGCGCAGCTCGTGGCTGGCGTCGCGCGTGAAGGCCTGCTCGCGGTCGATGAAGTCGCGGGTGCGCTGGTTCAGCTCGGCGAGATGGCGGGCCAGCCGGCCGACTTCGTCTTCATGCGGCGCGGCCGGTTCGGCCAGGTCCAGCGGCAGTTGCTCGGGCCGGCTCTGCGCGACGCGCGCGGCCAGCCGGGCCAGCGGTGCGCTGCTGCGCCAGGCCAGCCAGGCGCCCAGGGCCAGGGCCAGCAGCGTCACGCCGCCGCCCCACAGGCCCAGCCACAGCAGCAGCCGCTCGCGCATGGGGCGCACCACCAGCTGGCCGCCCACCTCGGCCACCAGCCAGGCGCCCTCGCTGCCCAGCGGCTGCAGGTGGTAGTGGCGGCCGGCATCGCCGGCATGTTCGCGGTCCCGTGGGCGTTCGGCCAAGGCCTGCGCCAGATCGCCGGGCAGGGCGGCGCTGTCGCGGTAGACGCGCATGAAGTCCTGCGCCGGCACGGCCCAGTCGCCATGGGTGCCGCGGTGAGCCTGCTGGCGCTGCAGCTCCTGCTTCAGCGCCGCGGTGAAGAACTCGTCCTCGACGGCATAGACGAACAGCATCGCGAACAGCCCGAACAGCGCGCTGACCGCCAGCGCATAGCCGGTGAAGGCCAGCATCAGGCGGCGCCGCAGCCGGGGGCGATAGGGCGGCGGCGTCACTGCACCCTTCGCGCTTCGCGCTGTCCCGCCAGGCGGGAGCGAGCTTGCTTGGGGCGGCCCGGCGCGGCGCTCATGCCGGCAGGTCCAGGCGCAGGCCGACGCCGTGCACCGTCTTGACCAGGGCCTGGTCGGCGCCGAGGGCCTGGCGCAGCGTGTAGAGGTGGCTGCGCAGCGCGTCGGACTCCGGCGGCTCGTCGGCCCAGAGCTGCTGCTGCAGTTCGCTGCGCGTGACGGTGCGCGGCCAGGCCTCGGCCAGGGCCACGAGCAGGCGGTAGACCTGGCGCGGCAGGAGCAAGACCTGGCCCTCGCGGTCGCGGACCTCCTGGCTGCGGCGGTCGATGCTCAGCGGGCCGCGTTGCAGAAGCGGGCTGCGGCCCAGTTCGCCGCGCCGCGCCAGCGCCTGGCAGCGCCACTGCAGCTCCTCGCCGGCGAAGGGCTTGAGCAGATAGTCGTCGGCGCCCGCGCCAAAGCCCTGGCGCTTGTCGTCCAGGCCGTCGCGGGCCGTCAGCATCAGCACCGGCACATGGCGGTCGGCCCGTTCGCGCAGGCGGCGGCACAGCTCGACGCCGTCCAGCCCCGGCAGGCCCAGGTCCAGCAGCAGCACATCGGGCGGCTGCTCCAGGGCCATCTGCAGGCCCAGGCGGCCGTCGCTGGCCTCCTCGACGGCCCAGCCCGCGCCCTGCAGCAGGGCCACGATCTGGGCGCGCAGCGGCGCGTGGTCCTCGACGACCAGGATGCGGTTCACGGCTAGGCCTCCTCGGCCGACAGCCTAGACGCCGGGATGTGAAGAAAACGTCAAGCCATGCCCTGGTGGCGCAGCAGGGCGTCGATCTTCGGTTCGCGGCCGCGGAAGGCCTTGAAGTTGTCGATGGCGTCGCGGGCACCGCCGCGCTCCAGCACCTCGGTCAGGAAGCGCTTGCCGGTGGCGGCGTTGAACACGCCTTCCTCTTCGAACGCGCTCCAGGCATCGGCGCTGAGCAGCTCGGCCCACTTGTAGCTGTAGTAGCCCGCCGCATAGCCGCCCGCGAAGATGTGGGAGAAGCTGTGCTGGAAGCGGTTGAAGGCCGGCGGGATCAGCACGGCGACCTCGCCGCGCACCTCGTCCAGCACCTTCTGCACGTCGTTTTCAGCGCCCGGCTCGCCATGCAGGCGCATGTCGAACAGCGCGAACTCGATCTGGCGCAGCGTCATCAGCCCGCTCTGGAAGTTCTTGGCTGCCGTCATCTTGTCGAACAGATCGCGCGGCAGCGGCTCGCCGCTGTCGACATGGCCGCTCAACTGCTGCAGCACATCCCATTCCCAGCAGAAGTTCTCCATGAACTGGCTGGGCAGTTCGACGGCGTCCCATTCGACGCCCGAGATGCCGGACACGCCGAGGTCGTTCACCTGCGTCAGCATGTGATGCAGGCCGTGGCCGAACTCGTGGAAGAGGGTGATGACGTCGTCGTGGGTCAGCAGGGCCGGCTTGTCGCCGACGGGGCTCGCGAAGTTGCAGACCAGCTGGGCCACGGGCGTCTGTTGCTCACCCGTGGGCTTGAGCCAGCGGGCGCGCACCTCGTCCATCCAGGCGCCGGGCCGCTTGCCGGTGCGGGCGTAGAGGTCGAGATAGAACTGGGCGATCAGATGGCCGCCGCGGCGCATTTCGTAGAACTTGACGCTCTCATGCCAGACCGAGGCCTTGGCCTCCGTGATGGCCACGTCGAAGAGGCGCTCGATGATGGAGAACAGGCCCGGCACGACCTGGGTGGCCGTGAAGTACTGCTTCACCGTCTGGTCGCTGAAGGCGTAGCGGGCTTCCTTGAGCTTCTCGCTCCAGTAGGACACGTCCCAGGACTCCAGCGGCTGGCCCTTGCTGAACTCGCGCAGCTCGGCGAGATCCTTCTCGGCAAAGGGGCGGGCGCGCTTGGCGAGGTCGCGCAGGAAGCTGGTCACCTCGGCCGTGCTGGAGGCCATCTTGGGGGCCAGCGACACCTCGGCGAAGCTGGCATAGCCCAGCAGCTGGGCTTCTTCCTGGCGCAGGGCGACGATCTCGCGCATGGCGGCGGTGTTGTCCCATTCCGGCTTGCCGTCCTCGCTGGCGCGGGTCACATAGGCGCGGTAGAGCTTCTCGCGCAGCTCACGGTTCTCCGCATATTGCATGACCGGCAGATAGACCGGGAAATGCAGGGTCAGCTTGTGGCCGCCATCATCCAGCCGGGTGGCGTCCAGCACGTCCTGGGGCACGCCGGCCAGTTCCCCGGCATTGGCGATGTAGCTCCAGCCATCGGTGGCGTCCAGCACATGCTCGCTGAACTGCTGCTGCAGCTCGGCGCTGCGCTCCTGGATGGCGGCATAACGCTCGCGTGCAGCGCCTTGCAGCTCGGCGCCGGACAGCACGAAGTTGCGGATGGCGTGTTTGAGGACCTGCTGGCGCGGGGCGCTCAAGCTGGCGCCCTGGGCGGCCACCACGGCCTTGTATTTGGCGAACAGGGCCTCGTTGGCGCCCATGGCGGTGCTGAACTCGGTCACGGCCGGCAGCATGGCGTTGTAGGCCTCGCGCAGGGCCGGCGTGTCCGCCACGGCGTTCAGGTGGCCGACGGCGCCCCAGGCGGTGCCCAGGCGCTCGGTGGCGCTGTCCAGGATGCGCGACAGCGCGTCGTAGTCGGCGGGCGTGTCGGCCTTGACCGCCTCGTCCAGCGCGGCCTGCGCGTCGGCCAGCAATTGCTGGATGGCGGGCTGCACATGCTCGGGCGTGATGGCGGCGAACTCGGGCAGGGCGGCGGTGGAGAGCAGGGGATTCGCGTTCATCGTCTTGAGCAGAGTGACATCAGGGTCAGATGGTGGGGCCTTGGCGCAATTCAACGCCGCCCATGTCGGGCGACCAGCGCAGTTCGGCCGATTCTCCTTGGATCAGCGCGAGCTGGGGCGGCATATGGCCGATGTCCACGTCGATCAGCACCGGCAGGCCCAGGCCGGCCAGCGCCTCGCGCACCGCTTCCTCGTGGTTGAGCCGTTCGGGATCCGTGACCGCCGCGGGCGCATGCCGGCCGATCAGCATGCCGGCAGCGCCCTCGAGCCAGCCGTGCAGGCGCAGCGAGCACAGCGCGCGCAGCAGCTCGCAGGGCGCCATTTCGCAGTTCTCCAGGAACAAGAGGTGGGGGCCGATGCCGGGCGCCCGCGCCCAGCCGGGCAGGTCACCGTAGGCAGTGCCGGCAAGGCGGCTGATGGTGTCCAGGCAGCCGCCGATCAGGCGGCCGCGCAGGCGCAGTGGCTCGCTGCCGCCGTCCAGGCGGCGCCAGCGGGTCGGCTCGGTCAGGTTGCGGCCAGCGCCGGGCTCGGCACGCCAGTCGGGGCCCTGGGCCTGCCAGAGCGCCGAAGCGTGCTGCACGGGCGCATCGGCCTCGAACAGCGTCGGCCAGAGCGCGGCCGTGGTTGTGTCCAGCGTGTCGGCGCCCAGCTCCATCAGGTTGGGGCCGTGCAGGCTCATCCAGCCGGCGCGCAGCGCCAGCGGCAGCTGCAGGGTGCTGAGGTCGGAGAAGCCGCTGAACCATTTCGGTTCGGTTGCGGCCAGGGCGTCGAAGTCCAGCAGCGGCAGCAGTTCGATCGCGCGCTCGCCGCCCCAGGGTGGCATCACCGCGGCGACCTCGGGGTCCTGCAGCAGGGCCTGCAGTTCGGCGGCACGCTCGGCTGCCGGGGCGCTGCACTGCTTGCGCTCGCGCCGTAGCGTGGCGCCTTCGCGCACCCGCAGGCCGCGGCGCTGCAGCGCGGCGATCGCGCGCTCCAGGCGAGGGAAGAGGGCTGGTTCGACGCCGGAAGACGGTGCGCAGAGAGCCACCAGATCACCCTCGCGCAGCGGCCGAGGTCGGCGCGGCAGGATCATGCGCGCGAGGACTTGGCGGCGCGCTCCGCGGACTCCAGCGTGTTGACCAGCAGCATCGCGATCGTCATCGGGCCGACGCCGCCGGGCACCGGCGTGATCCAGCCGGCCACGTCCTTGACGGCGTCGAAGTCGACGTCGCCGCAGAGCTTGCCCTCGTCGTTGCGGTTGATGCCGACGTCGATGACGACGGCGCCGGGCTTGACCATGTCGGCCGTCAGCACATTGCGGCGGCCGACGGCGGCGACGACGACATCGGCCTGGCGGGTGTGGTGGCCGATGTCGGCCGTGGCGCTGTGGCAGACGGTGACGGTGGCATTGGCCTGCAGCAGCAGCAGGGCCATGGGCTTGCCGACAGTGTTGCTGCGGCCGATGACGACGGCATGCTTGCCGCGCAGGTCAAAGCCCGTGCTCTCGATGAGCTTCATGCAGCCATAGGGCGTGCAGGGACGAAAGCCCGGCAGCTGGGTCATCAGCTCACCCGCGCTCAGCGTGGAATAGCCGTCGACGTCCTTGCTCGTCGCGATGGCCTCGATGACCTTGTGCGTATCGATGTGCTTGGGCAGGGGCATCTGCACCAGGATGCCGTGGATGCTGGGGTCGTTGTTCAGCGCTTCGATGCGGGCGAGCAGGTCGGCTTCGCTGAACGTGGCCTCGTATTTCTCGAGCACCGAATGCAGGCCGGCGTCGGCGCAGGCCTTGACCTTGTTGCGCACATAGACATGGCTGGCCGGGTCGTCGCCGACGATGACGACGGCGAGGCCCGGCTGCACGCCCTGGGCGGTCAGCGCGGCTGCGCGCGTGGCGACTTCGGCGCGGATGGACTTGGAGAGGGCGAGGCCGTCGATCAGTTGGGCGGTCATGTGAATGCTCTTTCGGAAATGCAAAAGGCCGCTGGGGAAGCAGCGGCCTTTGGAGAAGTCAGGTGATCAAGCCTTGGCGGTGGCGCCGAGCGCAATCTTCAGAAGATCGGCCACCGTGTTGGCGTTGAGCTTTTCCATGATGTTGGCGCGATGCGCCTCGACCGTCTTGATGCTGATGCCGAGGTCGTCGGCGATCTGCTTGTTCAGGCGGCCGGCGACGATGCGCTCCAGCACCTGGGCCTCGCGCGTCGTCAGGCGGGCCAGCAGGGCGTCGCGGCTGGCGGCTTCCTGGTGGCTGGAGAAGGCGTCGCGGGCCTGGTCGAGCATGCGCTCCACCAGCGCCAGCAGCTCTTCTTCCTTGAAGGGCTTCTCGATGAAGTCCATCGCGCCCTTCTTCATGGTCTGCACCGCCATGGGCACGTCGCCGTGGCCGGTGATGAAGACGATGGGCAGGGGGCTCTTGCGCTCGATGAGGCGGTCTTGCAGTTCCAGGCCGGTCATGCCATCCATGCGGATGTCGGCAATCAGGCAGGCGACCTCGCGGGGGTCGTAGCGGGCCAGGAAGGATTCGGCAGAGTCAAAGCACTTGACTCGGTAATCCTTGCCTTCGAGAAGCCACTGCAGGGAGTCGCGGACCGCTTCGTCGTCATCGACAACGTAGACGTTGCCCTTCTTGGGGATCAAGCTCATGGTGCTGTGGGTTCTGTTCTCTGAGCGCTGCCGAGTAGGCCTTGGGAGGCTTCCTGACGCAGTTGTTCTGAGGTGATGGTGACCGGTATCGTGAATGCAAATCGGCAGCCGACGACCAAGGAGCCATTGTAGAGGTTCTCGGCTTTTATCCGACCCTGGTGGGACTCGACGATAGACCGGCATAACCCTAATCCGATGCCCAATCCGTCGGCTTTTGTCGAGAAAAACGCCTCATACATGCGGGCCAGCACTTCATCGGGCAAACCCGGACCCATGTCGGTGACCGAGAACTCGATCTGGCCGCCGAGCTCGGCGCTGTGCTTGGGCACGACCCTCAATTCGATGTGGCGGCGCGAGGTCGGCAGGGAGGCGTTGTCGATGGCTTCGGCCGCGTTCTTGAGCAGGTTCATCAGCACCTGCTCGATGAGGATGGGGTCCACCATCAGCTGCGGCAGGCGCTGGGCCACATAGGTGTGGATGGCGACGGTGCGCCGGCGCAGCTCGATGCCGGCCAGCTCCACGGCGTCCTCGACGATGTCGGCCGCGTGGGCCGGCTGGCGCTGCGGCTCGCTGCGCTTCACGAAGTTGCGGATGCGATGAATGATCTGGCCGGCGCGCTGGGCCTGCTTGGCCGTCTTCTCCAGCGCGGCCATCAGTGCATCCTTGTCGATGCTGTCGTTGCGCACGCGGCTGACCATGCCGTTGCAGTAGTTGGTGATGGCGGTCAGCGGCTGGTTCAGCTCGTGGGCGACGCTGGAGGCCATCTCGCCCATGGTCATCAGGCGGCTGGTCACCTGGGCCTTCTCGGCCTGCAGGGCGGCCTGCGCCTCGGCATGGCGGCGCATGGTGATGTCGGTGGCGATCAGCATCTGGGCCAGGCGCCCGTCGGTCCACTGCAGATAGCGGGCGCGCACGTCGAACCACATGGCCAGGGACTCGACGTAGACCTCGCGCGGATCCGAGCCGACGTCGGTCAGGGCCTCGGCGGGCAGGCCGGAGTAGTCGTCGACCTCGTCTTCGCCGTCGCCCAGGCCGCCGCGGCGGCTGGTCGTGCCCATCAGGTGGCCGCCGGCCAACAGCGCGTGGCCGGCCGGGTCGGCGCCGAACCACAGGCGGTAGCTGCGGTTGGCGAACAGCAGCTCGGGCGGCTGCACGGACAGCACCGACACGGCGGCGTCCAGGCCTTCCAGCACGGTCGTGAAGCGCTCGTGCGAGGCGGAGAGCTGGTCGCGCACGCGCTTGGCCTCCGTGATGTTGGTCATCGAGGTCATCCAGCCGGTCTGCTTGCCCTTGGTGTCGACCAGCGGGGACACATAGACGCGGGCGTCGAAGGCCGAGCCATCCTTGCGCTGGATCTTGACCTCCACGCCGCCCGAGGGGCTGCGGCCCTGCAGCTCCTGCTGCAGCAGGCGGGCGTTCTCTTCGCGCCTGTCGTTGGGCCAGAAGGGGTAGGGCGGCGTGCGGCCCACCAGGTCGGCCTCGGAGAAGCCCGTCATCGCGCAGAAGGCCGGGTTCACATAGGTGATGCGCGTGTCCATGTCCATGGCGCGCATGCCGGTCAGCATGGAGTTCTCCATGGCGCGGCGGAAGTTGGTCTCCAGCGTCAGCGCGTTCTGGATCTGGGTGCGGCGGCGCATGTGGCGCCAGGTGCCCAGCAGCATCCAGACCGTCAGGCCGGCCAGGGCCAGCACCAGCCAGAACAGCGCGTTGCTGATCAGGCCGATGGAGGTGCGCCAGCCCTGGCCGCGCAGCACCAGGCCGTTCAGCGCCGGGGCCAGCGGCACGTCGTGCAGCAGGGAGGCGCGGCGCTGCACCTGGCCGGGCATGGGCGTGACGGTGCTGCTGACGATCTGGTCGCGCGCATCCAGCACGGCGATGCTGTGGCGGGTGGCGACCTCGCTGGGCACGTAGTAGCGCAGCAGGGCCTCGACGGTGTATTCGGCGATCAGCACGCCGGCAAAGCCGCCGCGGTCGATCAGCGGGATGTGCAGCTGGAAGACGGTGACGCCATTGGCATCGGCAAAGGGCGGCGAGTAGACGGGCTGGCGGCGGTCCTTGGCCGCCTCGAAGGCGATGGCCGCGGCATTGGACTGGTTGGGCATGGGCATGGACGGGTCGCCCCCGTCCGCCGACATCAGCCCATCGGCCTGGAAGCCGGCCGCGCCGACGCTGCTGCGGCGCTCGCGCTTGTTGGTCAGCCAGGTCACATGGGTCAGCTCGGGCCGCTCACGGGCGAAGGCCTGGGCCTGGGCGGAGAACTCGTGGGCGTCGATCTGCCGCGTGACGACCTCGCGGGCGATGCGCACCAGCTGTTCCTGGTTCTCGATGAGGCGCAGGCGGATCTGCTGCTGGGCGATCTCGGTGTCGCGCTTGACCGACTCGGTCTCGCGCTCGATTTCCTCGTTCCGCAGGTACCAGAAGGCCGAAATGATGGCCGCCAGGAAGAGCAGCACCGAAATCAGCGGGCCCAGCGTGGCCAGCCGGTCCTGGCGCGACGGCGACTGCCGGAACCACCAGGTGGTGACCAGGCGGCGCAGCGGCGCGATCCAGCGTTGGCCGCGGGTGCGGGTCTCGGGAGCGGGGGAGTCGACGGACATCATCAAATTATCCGGGGCCTGCTCAGGCACTGAAATTTCATATTACGAAATCGTTTCGCACCATTTGGGAGTTGGCGAGGCTTGTGAGACACTGCGGCCGCTCGCGGGCTAAGGTCCCGCGTCTTGCACCCGTCAGAACAGCCCCCCGTCCGCCCAAAGAGGTGGAAATCTTCAGGAGACAGGCCATGTCAGCCCAGCCGCAAGAGTTTCTCGGCGCCGCCGCGAACGACCAGGACCCGCAGGAAACCAAGGAGTGGCTGGACGCCCTCTCGGCCGTCATCGACAGGGAAGGTGCCGAGCGTGCCCACTTCCTGATCGAGGAGATCCTCGAGCACGCGCGCCAGCACAGCATCGACCTGCCGTTCTCGGCCACCACCGGCTACGTGAACACGATTGAAGCCGACCAGGAAGCCCGCTGCCCCGGCAACATCCAGATCGAGAAGCGCCTGCGCGCCTATATGCGCTGGAACGCCATGGCCATGGTCGTGCGCGCCAACCGCCTGCACCCCGCTGACGGCGGCGACCTGGGCGGCCACATCGGCTCCTTCGCCTCGGTGGCCAGCATGTTCGGCGCCGGCTTCAACCATTTCTGGCATGCCGCCAGCGAAGACCACGGCGGCGACTGCCTCTACATCCAGGGCCACAGCGCGCCCGGCATCTATGCCCGCGCCTACCTGGAAGGCCGGCTGACCGAGGAGCAGCTCGACAACTTCCGCCAGGAAGTCGACGGCAAGGGCCTGTCCAGCTACCCGCACCCGAAGCTGATGCCCAACTTCTGGCAGTTCCCGACCGTCAGCATGGGCCTGGGCCCCTTGATGGCCATCTACCAGGCGCGCTTCCTCAAATACCTGCACGCCCGCGGCATCGCCAACACCGAGAACCGCAAGGTCTGGGCCTTCATGGGCGACGGCGAGATGGACGAGCCGGAGAGCCTGGGCGCCATCGGCCTGGCCGTGCGCGAGAACCTCGACAACCTGGTCTTCGTCGTCAACTGCAATCTGCAGCGCCTGGACGGCCCGGTGCGCGGCAACGGCAAGATCATCCAGGAGCTGGAAGGCGAGTTCCGCGGCGCCGGCTGGAACGTCATCAAGCTGATCTGGGGCAAGGGCTGGGACGAGCTGCTGGCCCGCGACAAGAGCGGCAAGCTGAAGCAGCTGATGATGGAAACGCTGGACGGCGACTACCAGGCCATGAAGGCCAACGACGGCGCCTTCGTCCGCAAGAACTTCTTCGGCAAGTATCCCGAGACCGCCAAGCTCGTCGCCCACATGAGCGACGAAGAGATCTTCGAGCTGCGCCGTGGCGGCCATGAGCCTGAGAAGGTCTACGCCGCGTTTGAGAAGGCCCACAACAACAAGACGGGCCAGCCCACCGTGCTGCTGGTCAAGACCGTCAAGGGCTATGGCATGGGCAAGGCCGGTGAAGGCAAGAACACTGTCCACCAGACCAAGAAGCTGACCGACGAGGACATCAAGTACATCCGCGACCGCTTCAACATCCCGGTGCCGGACAGCGAACTGCCCAAGATCCCTTACTACAAGCCGGCCGAGGACACGCCGGAAATGCGCTATCTGCACGAGCGCCGTGCGGCCCTGGGCGGCTATCTGCCCAGCCGCCGCGCCAAGGCCGATGAGCAGTTCAAGGCGCCGGACCTGTCCCACTTCCAGGCCGTGCTGGACCCGACCGCCGAAGGCCGCGAGATCTCGACGACCCAGGCCTATGTGCGCTTCCTGACGCAGCTGCTGCGCGACAAGGACATCGGCCCGCGCGTCGTGCCCATCCTGGTCGACGAGGCCCGCACCTTCGGCATGGAAGGCCTGTTCCGCCAGATCGGCATCTACAACCCCAAGGGTCAGCTCTACACGCCGGTCGACAAGGACCAGGTGATGTACTACCGCGAGGACAAGGCCGGCCAGATCCTGCAGGAAGGCATCAACGAAGCGGGCGGCATGGCCAGCTGGATCGCCGCGGCGACGTCGTACTCGACGAACAACCGCGTGATGATCCCCTTCTACGTCTACTACTCGATGTTCGGCTTCCAGCGCATCGGCGACCTGGCCTGGGCCGCCGGCGACATGCAGGCGCGCGGCTTCCTGCTGGGCGGCACGTCCGGCCGCACCACGCTGAACGGCGAAGGCCTGCAGCACGAGGACGGCCACAGCCACATCCTGGCCGGCACGATTCCGAACTGCATCTCCTATGACCCGACCTTCGCGCACGAAGTCGCCGTCATCATGCAGCGCGGCTTGAAGCGCATGGTGGAAGACCAGGAGAACGTCTTCTACTACATCACCCTGCTGAACGAGAACTACCCCATGCCGGGCCTGAAGGCCGGCACCGAGGAGCAGATCCTCAAGGGCATGTATCTGCTGGAAGAGGCCGATGCGAGCAAGCCCACCAGCGTCAACCTGCTGGGTTCGGGCACCATCCTGCGCGAGAGCCAGGTTGCCAAGCTGCTGCTGGAAGAGGAATGGGGCATTGGCGCCAACGTCTGGAGCTGCCCGAGCTTCAACGAACTGGCCCGCGACGGCCAGAACGCCGAGCGCTGGAACCTGCTGCACCCGACGGAGCTGGCCTGCGTGCCTTTCGTCACGCAGCAGCTCGGCCACACCAAGGGCCCGGTCATCGCGTCCACCGACTACATGAAGAACTACGCCGAGCAGATCCGCGCCTTCATCCCCAAGGGACGTTCCTACAAGGTGCTGGGCACCGACGGCTTCGGCCGCAGCGACTTCCGCTCCAAGCTGCGCGAGCACTTCGAGATCAACCGCCACTACATCGTCGTCGCCGCGCTGCGCGCGCTGGCCGATGACGGCGCGATTCCTGTCGAAAAGGTGGCTGAAGCCATCGCCAAGTACGGCATCGACGTCAACAAGATCAATCCTTTGTACGCGTAAAGCCGAGGGAGACAAGACATGGCATTGGTTGAAGTCAAGGTTCCCGACATCGGCGATTTCGACGAGGTCGGCGTCATCGAGGTGCTGGTCAAGGTCGGCGACACCGTCAAGGTCGAGCAAAGCCTCGTGACGGTGGAGAGCGACAAGGCCTCGATGGAGATTCCGTCGTCGCAGGCCGGCGTCGTCAAGGAGATCAAGGTCGTCGTCGGCGACAAGGTCAAGCAAGGCAGCGTGCTGGTCATCGTGGAAGGCGAGGGCGCCGCCGCGGCTGCCGCGCCGGCCGCCGCCGCACCCGCTCCGGTGGCTGCGGCGCCCGCACCCGCGCAAGCCGCGCCGGTCGCAGCGCCTGCTGCCCAAAGCAGCGGCCCCGTCACCATCGAAGTGCCGGACATCGGCGACTTCGACGAAGTGGCCGTCATCGAGCTGCTCGTCAAGGTCGGCGACACCGTCAAGGTCGAGCAGAGCCTGGTGACGGTGGAGAGCGACAAGGCCTCGATGGAGATCCCGTCCTCGCATGCCGGCGTCGTCGAGGAACTGCTGGTCAAGGTCGGCGACAAGGTCGCCAAGGGCTCGCCGCTGGCCCGCGTGGCCGCCACCGGGGGTGCAGCTCCCGCGCCTGCCGCCGCTGCGCCCGCTCAAGCCCCGGCGCCTGCCGCCGCCGCGCCTGTGGCTGCTCCGGTTGCCGCGCCCGCTGCCGCAGCGCTGCCGGCCCACCAGCCGACTGCCCCCACGGGCCAACTGCCCCACGCTTCGCCCAGCATCCGCAAGCTCGCCCGCGAGCTCGGCGTGCCGCTGGCCGAAGTGAAGGGCAGCGGCGCCAAGGGCCGCATCGTCGAGAGCGACGTGCAGGGCTTCGTCAAGGCCGTCATGTCGGGCGCCGTGCAGACCGCAGCGCAAAAGGCCTCCGCCCCGGCTGCTGCCGCTGGCGGCGGTGGCGCGGGCCTGAACCTGCTGGCCTGGCCCAAGGTCGACTTCGAGAAGTTCGGTGCCGTCGAGCGCAAGGAACTGTCGCGCATCAAGAAGATCTCGGGCGCCAACCTGCATCGCAACTGGGTCGTCATCCCGCACGTCACCAATCACGACGATGCCGACATCACCGAGCTGGAAGCCTTCCGCGTCCAGCTGAACAAGGAGAACGAGAAGGCCGGCATCAAGGTCACCATGCTCGCCTTCATGATCAAGGCTGCCGTCGCGGCGCTGAAGAAGTTCCCCGAGTTCAACAGCTCGCTGGACGGCGACACCCTCGTCCTGAAGAACTACTTCCACATCGGCTTCGCGGCCGACACGCCCAACGGCCTCGTCGTGCCCGTCATCAAGGACGCCGACAAGAAGGGCATCTTCCAGATCAGCGCCGAGATGTCGGAACTGGCCAAGAAGGCGAGAGATGGCAAGCTGGGCCCGGCCGACATGAGCGGCGGCTGCTTCTCGATCTCGTCCCTGGGCGGCATCGGCGGCAAGTACTTCACGCCCATCATCAACGCGCCCGAAGTGGCCATCATGGGCGTCTGCAAGAGCAGCACCGAGCCCGTGTGGGACGGCAAGGCCTTTGTGCCGCGCCTGATCCTGCCGCTCAGCTTGAGCTGGGACCACCGCGTCATCGACGGCGCTGCGGCTGCGCGCTTCAATGTCTACTTCGCCAGCCTGCTGTCCGACTTCCGTCGGATCGCGCTGTGATCGGGGGGGCTGAACTCATGGCAACCATTGAAGTTCAAGTTCCGGACATCGGCGATTTCGACGAAGTCGGCGTCATCGAGGTGCTGGTCAAGGCCGGCGACACCGTCAAGGTCGAGCAGAGCCTGATCACCGTCGAGAGCGACAAGGCCTCGATGGAGATTCCTTCCAGCGCCGCCGGCGTCGTGAAGGAACTCAAGGTCAAGGTCGGCGACAAGGTCGCCAAGGGCTCGGTCATCCTGTCCCTGGAAAGCAGTGACGCGGCCGCGCCCGCGCCGGCTCCCGCTGCTGCGGCACCTGCGCCCGTGGCCGCTGCTGCCCCCGTGCAGGCACCCGCTGCCGCCACCTACAGCGGCAGCGCCGACCAGGCCTTCGACGTCGTCGTCCTCGGCGGCGGCCCCGGCGGCTATTCGGCCGCCTTCCGCGCGGCCGACCTGGGCCTCAAGGTCGCCCTCGTGGAGCGTTACGCGACGCTGGGCGGCGTCTGCCTGAACGTGGGCTGCATCCCGTCCAAGGCGCTGCTGCACGTCGCCGCCGTCATGGACGAGGTCAGCCACATGGCCGACCTGGGCGTGGCCTTCGGTGCGCCCACGGTCGACATCGACAAGCTGCGCGCCCACAAGAACAAGGTCACCGGCAAGCTGACCAATGGCCTGACGGCCATGGCCAAGATGCGCAAGGTCACCGTGCTGCGCGGCGTCGGCTCGCTGCTGGACGCGCAACACCTGAAGGTCGAGGCGACCGAAGGTGCTGTCGGCCAGGCCAAGACCGGTGCGGTGCAGACCGTGGCCTTCAAGCGCCTCATCATCGCGGCCGGCTCGCAGGCCGTGCGCCTGCCCTTCCTGCCGAATGACCCGCGCATCGTCGACTCGACCGGCGCGCTGGAAATGGGCGTCAAGGCCGAGAAGATGCTCATCGTCGGCGGCGGCATCATCGGCCTGGAAATGGGCACGGTGTACTCGACGCTGGGCGCGCGCCTGGACGTCGTCGAAATGCTGCCCACGCTGATGACGGGCGCCGACCGCGACCTCGTCAAGGTCTGGCAGAAGTTCAACCAGGGCCGCTTCGACAACATCATGTTGAACACGAAGACGGTCGGCGCCGAGGCCAAGCCTGACGGCATCTGGGTGACCTTCGAAGGCGAGGGCGCCCCCAAGGAGGCTCAGCGCTACGACCTGGTGCTGCAGGCCGTGGGCCGCACGCCCAATGGCAAGAAGATCGGCGCCGAGAACGCCGGCGTCATCGTCGGTGACCGCGGCTTCATCCCGGTGGACGTGCAGATGCGCACCAATGTCGCCAGCGTCTTCGCCATCGGCGACATCGTCGGCCAGCCCATGCTGGCCCACAAGGCGGTGCACGAGGGCCATGTGGCGGCCGAAGTCTGCGCCGGCGAGATCCTGGGTGACGACAAGCTCAAGAAGAGCCAGTTCGACGCCCGCGTCATCCCCAGCGTGGCCTACACCGACCCCGAGGTGGCCTGGGTGGGCATCACCGAGGACGAAGCCAAGGCCAAGGGCATCAAGTTCACCAAGGGCCTGTTCCCGTGGACGGCCTCCGGCCGCGCCATCGCCAACGGCCGCGACGAGGGCTTCACCAAGCTGATCTTCGACGACGAGAGCCATCGCATCATCGGCGGCGGCATCGTCGGCACGCATGCCGGCGACATGATCGGCGAGATCGCCCTGGCCATCGAGATGGGCGCGGACGCGGTGGACATCGGCAAGACCATCCATCCGCACCCCACGCTGGGCGAAAGCCTGGGCATGGCCGCGGAAGTGGCGCACGGCTCCTGCACGGACGTGCCGCCGGTTCGCAAGCGCTAAGGACGGTTGATAGGTGTAGTCAGGGAGGCGCGTGCAGCCTTGCCGACTACGCCCGTCGCTGTGGCTCAGCCCACAGCGTCCCACGCATGCTCTCGTATGGATCGTCCTCAGGATCGGGGCGATCCTGCTGCGCATCGGCGAGTTGGGCCTCGAAAAGCTCGGTTTCCGCCGAATCAGGGCCGGCGTGACGCACTCGGTGCCACCAGAGCAAGCAGCACTGGCAGGCGCGCGCGCCGCATCGCTCAGCGCTTGCTGAAGCAGACCCATGACGCGCAGTCGCCTCGGAGGCCTACACTCCGCCGCACATCAGCTCTGAACCCTTCGCCCATGGACAGCCGAGAGAGCAGCCGGTTTACGGCTCCTCTGGCCCAACGCGTGGCAGAGGACGCTGACGCCCATCAGATTGCCGAAGCGTTCGGCGCGATGTGGACGGACATCCAGTCCGCCCTGCGGCCTGTGCTCGGGCAGCGCGGTGTCGCCGCGCTGTTCTCGCGCACCTTGCATCTCACGGCCACACGTCACCCCTGTCTTGCGCCGCTCAGGCCGGGCAGCATCGACGCAGCGACCGAATTGGTCGAACTGACCACGCTCCTGGCTGCACAGCAGCCGGCGGTCGCCATGGAGACGGGCAGTGCCCTGTTCATGAACTTCCGCGAGCTGTTGACGACCTTGATCGGCGCTCCGCTGACCGAGCGGCTGCTGCAAGCCACCTGGTCGACCCCTTCGAGCGCTGCCCCGGCGCAGGACCCCAAGCCATGACATCCAAAGTGACGATCAACAGCCTGTCGACGGGGGTGCCCGGGCTGGACGACCTGCTCGGCGGTGGCTTGCCCGAGTTCTCGTTCAATCTCATCGCCGGCCAGCCCGGCTGCGGCAAGACGACGCTGGCGCACCAGATCATGTTCGCGCTGGCCACCGAGGCGCGGCCGGCGCTGTACTTCACCGTGCTGGGCGAGCCGCCGCTGAAGATGCTGCGCTACCAGCAGCAATTCAGCTTCTTCGACCCCGCGGCCATCAACCGCAGCGTGCGCTTCGTCAACCTCTGCGAGGAAGCGATGGCCGGTGACCTGGACCAGGTGCTGGCACGCATCACCGAGGAAGTCGCCGCGCACGAACCGGCCCTCGTCTTCGTCGATTCCTTCCGCTCCGTCGTGCTGGCCACCGATGCGGGTGGCAACGCGCACAACCACCTGCAGCGCTTCATGCAGCAGCTCGGCATGCTGATGACGAGCTGGCAGGCCACCACCTTCCTGATCGGCGAGTACTTCACCGATACCGACGCCAACCCGGTCTTCACCGTGGCGGACGGGCTGATCTGGATGCGCCAGAGCGTGCAGCGCAACGCCATGGTGCGCAAGATGGAGATCATGAAGATGCGCGGCCAGCCCTCGCTGCCCGGCCTGCACTCGTTTCGCATCAGCGGCGACGGCGTGCGCGTCTTCGTGCCGGCATCTGCCGGGACGCAACCTGCGGCGAGCGTTGGCACCGCCCCGCGAGCCTCCATGGGCGTCCCCGGGCTCGACGAGATGATGGATGGCGGCCTGCCGCGCGGCTACTCGCTGCTGCTGGCCGGGCCGTCCGGGTCGGGCAAGAGCATCCTGGCCGCGTCCTTCCTGGACGCCGGCGTTCGCAACGGCGAGACCGGCGTCATCGCGGCCTTCGAGCGGCGCCCCAACCGCGTGCACAACAAGGCGCTGGCGCGGTACATCGAGGACGGCCGCATCGGCCTGGTCGAGAGCCACGCGACCGACATCTCCATCGAGGAAGTCATGCAGATGCTGGCCACCGAGATCCGCCGGCGGGGGGCGAGCCGCGTCGTCATCGACTCGCTGTCGGGGTTCGAGCTGGCGCTGGGGCCGTCGTTCAAGGAGGACTTCCGCGAGTCGCTGCTGCGCCTGGTCACGTCGCTGACCGGTCTGGGCGTCACCGTGCTGATGACGTCGGAACTGGAGGACCGCTACACCGACCTGCGCTTCAGCCCCTACGGCACGGCCTTCATGACCGACGCCATCATCGTGCAGCGCTACATCGAGGTCGAAAGCCGGCTGCGCCGCGTGCTGGCGGTCGTGAAAGTGCGCGACAGCAGCCATTCGGACCAGCTGCGCGAATACAGCATCGGCGACGGCGGCATCGAGATCGGCACGATGCTTGCTGGTCAAGAGGGCCTGCTGGGCGGTCGCCCAGCGACCCGGCCCCGCGGCCTCGCCGCCGGCGAGGCCTAGCTACCGCGCTGCCCTGGGGCAGCGCGACTTCCGGGGGAAGCGGCATGGCCAAGATACCCGACACCCTGAGCGCGGACGCGCTGCAGGCGGAGCTTGCTGCACTGCGGGCGCAGACCTTGGATGCGCGGGCTGAACTTGCCCGCGTCCAGGCCGACCTCACCCAGGCCCAGGCGCAGCTGGGCGGAGACACCATGCATCAGTTGCTGGAGGCCAATGAGCAATTGGTGATCGACGCCCTGCGTTCGCGCGACATGGCCGAATCCACGGCATTGCTGATGGCCGAGCTGACACGCTGCAGCGAACTCGACTCGCTGACCCAGCTGCCCAACCGCCTGCTGCTGGTCGACCGTTTCTCGCAGGGGCTGACCCATGCCCGGCGCCATGACGGGCGGCTGGCCCTGCTCTTCCTGGACCTCGATGGTTTCAAGCAGATCAACGACAAGCTGGGCCACAAGGTCGGCGACGACGTGCTGCGCGCCGTCAGCCTGTGCCTCGTCGGCTGCGTGCGGCAGATCGACACGGTCTGCCGCCTGGGTGGCGACGAGTTCATCGTGCTGCTGCCGGAGATCACCGACGCGGCGGACCCCGGACTGGTGGCGCAGAAGCTGATGGATTCACTGGCGTCCGTGGTGCAGGCGCGTGGCGTCCCCGTCCGGGTGTCCGCCAGCATCGGGATCAGCGTCTACCCCGATGACGCCGAGGATATCGAGGAGCTGGTCAACTGCGCCGATCAGGCGATGTACCGCAGCAAACGCGCCGGCGGCGGCTGTTACAGCTTCTTCTCGGCTTGCGGTCCCGGCCCCGCCGGCTGCTGACCGCGTTTGCCGATCATCGGTAAGCCAGGGCAACGGCGCGTTGCGTCGGTCTCGCTTACCGAATGCAGCCTGGCTTGGACGCCCGGTGTCGAAGCCCCTACCTGTCGCGAATCTGTCCTCTACGCCCGGCGCAGGCGCCTTTACACGCGGGGAAGGGAAGGCAGGCTCTGAGGTTGCCGCTTCGGCTGCACCGGATGTCCCGGCAAGAGAAAGCCTGAAATGAACAGCAGTCAGTCGCAAGGACAGAGCCCACAGCAACCGCCGGGGCGAGACGACGATCCGGCAGTGCCCGCCGATGGCAGCGAAGACATCGCGAAGGACCGCGGCGACAGCAACCGCTCGTCCCGCCAGCAGCAGCAACCCGCGCCGGGCCGGCCGCCGCAACGCCAGCAGGGCGGCGGCGCATGGAACCGGTCATTCGATGAGAACGCGGACGACGAAGGCGACACCCGGCCCAATTGAAGCGTCGGCGAGGGATCGCCGAGCCGCTACTGAACACCGCTGATGCCGGCGCGCGGCAGCGCCGGCACCTTTCGCACTCCCCAGTCCCCGCGAGAAGCCTCGCCAAGGAAACCCCCATGTCAGCTACCCGCACCACCACGACGACCACCGACGCCCTCCGCCTGCTGATTGCCGACCACAAGGAGGTCAAGGCGCTGTTCAAGGCCTACCAGCAGCTCCTCCACGCCGAAGGTGGCGATGACGAGAAGCAGCTGCTGGCGCAGGAGATCTGCACCAAGTTGACCGTGCATGCCACGATCGAGGAAGAACTCTTCTACCCCGCCGCGCGTGCAACGCTGGCGGGCAGCGTGGAACTCGTCGACGAGGCCGATGTCGAACACGCCTGCGCCAAGGCGCTGATCCTGCAGATCGTCCATTCGACGCCCGCAGACCCGCTGTACGACGCCCAGGTCAAGGTGCTGGGCGAGCACATCGACCACCATGTCAAGGAAGAGGAAGAGGAGATGTTCCCCAAGATCCGCAAGAGCGGCCTCGACGTCCAGGCCCTCGGGAAGGACATGGCAGAGCGCAGGAACGAGCTGCTGGACGAACTGGCGAGCGCCGAGTAGGGCACGCCGGACGGGCTTCAGCGCTGGCCGCCCGCCGCTGCCGCGCGAGTGTCGCCATAGCTGCGCGGCAGCAGGATGCGAAACACCGTCCCGACACCGATCTCCGATTCGAGCTCGGTGGTGGCATTCAGCAGGTCGCACAGGCGCTTGACGATGGACAGCCCGATGCCCTCGCCAGCCTGCTGGCTCACGGGACGGGGGTCCTCGGAAGACGGATAGGTCTCGGTGAGGTCCACCTTCACATGCGTCACCACGCCCGTCGCGTGGTCGGTCGCCACCTGCCGCGCCTGATCGGTGGCCTCCTCGATCGCACCCGCCAGCTGCGAACCCGGGCCGGCGTGAAAGCCCGGCCCCGTGTCCCGCACCTCGAAGAACCAGCGGTCCAGGTCGCTGGAGGCACCGTCGCCGCACCTGATCGTGACGCCTCCCGTGCGGGTGTACTTGATCGCATTGATGACCAGGTTCTGCGCGATGCGCCTGGTCTTGACCGCGTCGCCTTCGACGGGCAGGGAGGCCGGGCCCTCGAAGCAAAGGTAGAGACCACGTTGCTGCGCATGGGGCTGCAGGTCCTCACACAGCGCGCCCAGCAGCGTGACGACATCGATCACTTCCAGCTGAAGGTGCTCCAGGCCGCCTTGCAGACGCGCAAGGCTGGTCACGTCATTCAGCAGATGGCTCAGCGATCCGACGTTGCGATCCAGCAGGCGCAGGAATCCATCGCGCATGAACTCGGAAGCCTTCGGCGAGGCCAGGCCCGCGGTCGCCGTGGCCACCACGCCGAGGTTGCCACGCAGATCATGCGCCGCTTGCTGCCACAAGCGCGCGCGCTCCTGCTCCAGCTCGCGCAGGGCTTGCAGGGCCTGCTCGAGGTCACGGATATGGCTGGTCGCCTCGATCTGCTGCAGCTGGAAATACTGCGACACGCTGGCACTGACGGCGTCCCCGCATTGCTGCGCCCAGATCCTGCGCGCCTCGGCCATGGTCGACGGGCTGAGGCCAGGGTTCGCGACCGCGTACGCCTCCAGCTCCACCACGACACATTCGTTCAAGCGCCCGAGTTCGCGCGTCACTTCGGCCAGGTCGAAACCCTGCTGCCAGCGATGCAGGCCGTGGGCCGCGGCATCTCCCTGGTGGCGCTCCTGGTCGGCGGCCGCCAGGCCGCCGCCGCCGAGCCTGCGCTCAAAGTCGACCAGCAGCGCCGGAATGTGGTCGTGCAGCTGCGCGCGGGGCAGCGCGGCGCCCGTGGTGAGCGTCGGATCGGACGTCACGGCGGTGCGCCACGCCTGCAGGATGACGCCGCGCCGCCGCTTCAGGTATGCGCCGAGTGCCACATGCTCAACGGCCTGCATCGGCGCATCCTTGTCCAACGAGATCGGGGGCCTATTCTGGGCTCAAAAGCCGGTTCCCGGTGAAGTGCGCAGGTAACGGCGCGCGTGCGCAAGCGAACGGACGGGCGCGCGATTCCTTGCCACGATCGCACCGTCCCAAGGAGTCGGCATGTTCAACAGCGTCAGCCACGTCACCATGGCTCAAGTGAAGGCCGCGGATGGCGACATCGGTCCGGTCGAGGACCTGCTGTTCGACGACCGCAACTGGGTCATCCGCTATCTCGTCGTGGACGCAGGCAGCTGGCTGGCCGAGCGCGATGTGCTGATCTCGCCCTATTCCATCAAGCAGCCGGTAGGCCGCGACGGGGTGATCGATGTCGCATTGACGCGCCGGCTGATACGCAGCAGCCCACCACTGGACATCGAACGACCCGTTTCGCGCCAGCAGGAGCAGGCGTTCGAGCGCCACTACCACTACCCAGCGTACTGGGACGGTGGTGGACTCTGGGCGCTGGGCGCCGTGCCCTATCCGTCGGTCGCGCCGCGCGCGAACGCCGATCAGGAGGCTGCCAGCGCCTACCCGGCAGACATGCAGCTGCGCAGTACCGAGCAGGTGTGCGGCTACGAGATGCAGGCCAGCGACCACGGCATCGGCCAGGTCCAGGACTTTGTCTTCGACGACGAAAGCTGGCAGATCCGCTACCTGGTCGTCGACACCCAGAGCTGGTGGCCTGGCGGACGCAAGGTGCTGATCGCCCGGCCCTGGGTGGACCGCATCGACTGGGCCAGGCAGCAGATCCACGTGTCGCTGACGCGCGAGCAGGTCAAGTGCAGTCCGGTCTACCAGGATGTCGCCTCCATCCATCGCGACTACGAGATCCTGCTGCATGCGAACTATGAACGCCCGGGCTATTGGGCCTGAGCCTCAGCGCCATCGAAAGGGATGACCATGACCGCACGCGAAACCTATGTCGAGAACATCAAGCTCGAGCTCGATGGGCTGAACGATCAGCTCATCTCCTTTGAAACCAAGGTGATCCATGCCAGGCAGGACGCGCGTGAACGCTACGCCGCCGAGCTGGCCAAGCTGCGCGGTCATTCACGGGATGCGCTGTTGAAGTGGGAGGCGTTGCAGACGTCCAGCGAGGCTTCGTGGCACCAATGGGTGTCCGACATGGACCGCACGCGCGATGCCTACATCCACGCCTTCCACGATTTCAAGACGCGGCTTTGAGGCAGCGGCCCGCAGGGCGGTGGGCGGGGCGAAGCGTGATGTCGTTGCTGACGCCGGCCAGCCCGGGCAGACAGCGCACGCACTCAGCGGCGTCCTGGCGTTGATAGTTCCACAGCACCTCGCCCGACAAGGTCAACCAGCCGGCCTTGGCGCTCGCGCTGATGCCGCCCGGGAGCAGCTCCCAGTTCCAGGCCAGGGAGCTCTGCGCCAGATAGGCAAGTTCCGCGTCGCTGAACGCGGGCAATGCGGGCGGGAGGTGTGCGATGGCGTTCATGGGGGCTCAAGTGAAAGACACCTGCCGATAGTGCGCGCCGGCACGGCCCCCGTCTGTGCGGCATCACACCGCACGCGCGACGCAAACGTGCGCTGCCGCACCGTCAGGACTTCCACGCCGCTCTAAGGTCGGCACGGTCTCGGCCAGGAATCCTTCGATGGCCGGACGTTGATCCAGGAGATCCCATGAAGAAGTCGATGAAGCCCAAGAGCAAACCCGCCGAACCCGCGGGCCACCCGCCCGTGCTGGACATCAGGCCGGAGGGGCCCAAGGTGTCGGCTCCCATGCCGGAGCGTCACAAGCCGTCCGGCCGCCGGGGCCACAAGGGCGGACGATGAGCGCTCTCAACCGCTGAAGCGGTAGCGCAGCTTGCTCAGGCGGCCGTGCC
The DNA here is from genome assembly GCF_059415865.1 of Roseateles sp. GW821-FHT09H10. Lineage (NCBI taxonomy): Bacteria > Pseudomonadati > Pseudomonadota > Betaproteobacteria > Burkholderiales > Sphaerotilaceae > Roseateles > Roseateles sp. GW821-FHT09H10. The sequence continues at coordinate 517,274 of NZ_JBWKOB010000003.1, forward strand.
AGTAGGTCCGGCGCCCGTCCAGCAGCAGCCAGGCCTTCTCGCCGGCCAGCGGCACGCGCATGCCGTCGCGTATTGCCCAGTCCTTCCAGCGCCCCTCCCAGCGCGTCATCACCAGGGCCCGCCCCACCCTGCGCCCCCGCGCTTCGGACCGCACGGCCTCCACCAGGCCTGCATCGCCGAAGCTGAAGCGCAACGTCACCGACACCGTGCCATCCGTCAGCGTGGCATCGGCGCGCCGCGCATCCACCGCCACCCACCGCACGCCCTGGCTGGGCAGCAGCGCCGTGGGGTACCAGGGCGCCTCGGCCAGGAAATGCATCAGCTCCGCGCGCGCCAGCTCGCCATCGCCTTGCCGGCGGGCCATGTCGATGAAATCCAGCAGCACCGCATGCAACAGGCCCGCACCGGCGAGGTAGCCGTCGTGCAGGCGCACGCTCAGCCCCGCGAACACACCCACGCGGGCATTCCACAGGAAGCCCGGCCCGCGTGTCGCGACGTGCTGCTCCGCAGTGAAGGGCTGGGAGCGCCCGCTCGCGGGCGACAGGCTGAGGAAGCCGCTCTGCGTCAGATGCACGCGGCTCACCATGGGCTGACCGGCGGTCAACGCAGCGCGCAGATAGCGCTGGACGGGCGCCGGCAGGTCGTTCAGCTCGGCCGGGTCGAAATGCGTCACGCCTGCTGGCCCGGGTTCGGCGCCGAGCTTGGCTGTCAACGCGCTGGACCGTGCACACCAGAGTCGGTGGCCGCGCGCGCGCAGCAAGGTGATCGCGGCCGCCAGGACCGCCACAAGAAGCAAAGCAGCGAGCAGCCAGGGCATGCGGGTGGCCGGTTTCATAGAGTGAGAGGTCGCGCAGGCTCGCCGGCGCACGGGCCGCTGTCTGTGCGTTGGCGAACACAGCCACCGCACAGACCTCGATGGGATTCAGATGCAGCATTGGCGCGATCCGTCTACGAAAGATGCCATGACCTCCGCCACGAGCACCGCCACCGCCTCAGTCAATCCGGGCTTCGCTGCGGCCAGCCCCGGTGCAGCCCCTGCGCCCGCACCGCTGGAGAACCTGATGGACACCTTGCACAGGACCGGACACTTCAAGCATCTGATCGCTGCCATCAAGGCCACCGGCCTGACCAGCCCCTTCCATGCATCGGGTCCTCATACCGTGTTTGCACCCAACGACTACGCCTTCGGCAAGCTGGCCAAGGAAGTGCTGGCCGACCTGTTCAGGCCCGAAAGCAAGGCCCGGCTGACCGCCATCCTGAGGCTGCATCTCGTCCCCCGCCGCGTGCAGGCGAGCGCCTGCGGCGACGCGCCCGCGCCGATGAAGTCGCTGCAGGGCGACGAACTCGCCATGAACACGGCGCAGGGGCTGAGGGTGAATGACGCCCGCATCGTCGAGCGCGATCTGGAGGCGTCCAACGGCGTGATCCATGTGATCGATACGGTGCTGATGCCCGCCGCGGGCTGAGTGCCGCCGCAAAGTCAGTGCGCCACACCACCCAGGGCGGCGTCCGGCGCGAACTTCATGCTCAGGCGGTAGCTCATGCAGTCCTGCCCATAGCAGGCGCAGGCGGCGCTTTCCAGGCCGGCGCGGTCGCTGACCGTGATCCAGCCCCGGTGGTAGCGGATCAAGCCGGCTGCCTGCAGACGGCCAGCCGCCACGGTGACGCCGACTCGGCGCGCGCCCAGCAGGTGGGCCATGCCTTCGTGCGTGGCCGCGAAACCGTCGTCCCGGGACCGGTCTTGCCCCATCAGCAACCAACGCGCCAAGCGCGCCTGCAGCGCATGGGAGTGCAGGCAGGCGGACGCCGTCGCTGACTGCCGCAATTGCACCTGCAGATAGCACATCAGCAGCCGACGCAGACCCGGGCTGACGGGCAGCTCGTGGCGCAGGACCGCGGCGGGCATGCCCCAGGCCTGGCCGTCCTGCTGCACCAGCACCGTCACCGGGCTGGCGGCCACACCCAGCAACAGTTGAGCGCCCAGCACACCTTCGCTGCCCACCATTCCAACCTGCAACAAGCGATGGCCGTCCAGCGGCGTGACCAGGGACAGGCAGCCTTGCACCGGGAACAGCAGCGACTGCACCGGCATGTCCTGGACGGCCAACTGCTGGCCGCCGCGCAAAGCTACCTGGATGCTCAGCTTCAGCAGCCGTTTTTGTTCGGCGGCGGGCAGGTGGTCGAGCAACAGGTTGGTGGCCATGCGCGAGTCTGGGCACGGCACGCCGGCGGCGCTGTGCGCCAACGCACGCTGGCTAATGAACCGGCAGCGGTCGGTTCAGCAACCGGTCGTACTCATCCTTGACGACGCCATAGCATTCGCAGCTGCGCTTCTCAAGGCCTGCGCGGTCGACCACCGTGATGCGCCCGCGGGCATATTCGATCAGCCCGAGCTTCTGCAGCTTCAGCGCCGCCTCGGTGACGCCTTCGCGGCGCACGCCCAGCATGTTGGCGATCAGCTCCTGCGTCATCACCAGTTCGTCGCCCGCGATGCGGTCCAGGCTCAGCAGCAGCCAGCGGCACAGTTGCTGCTCCAGCAGGTGGTGGCGGTTGCAGACGGCCGTCTGCGCCATCTGCGTCAGCAGCGCCTGGGTGTAGCGCAGCAGCAGGTGCATGCCCACGCCATAGCGGTTGAACTCGGTCTTGATGGTCGCGGCACTGAGCCGGAAGCAGCCACCCGCACTTTGCACGACGGCGCGGCTGGGCGTGGTTTCACCGCCCATGAAGAGCGACACGCCGACGACGCCCTCGTAGCCCACCACCGCGATCTCGGCCGAGCCGCCGTCCTCCAGTACATAGAGCAGCGACACGATGGCCGTGGTGGGGAAATACACATGGCTTTGCGGCCGGCCGGACTCGTACAGCACCTGGCCGAGTTCCAGCGGCACGCACTCGAGCTGGCCGGACCAGCGTGCCCATTCCTCTGCGGGCAGGGCCGCCAGCAGCCGATTGCTGCGCGGTGAGAGGGCGTCTGGCGGTGCGGGCATCGATCCCTTGTGCTGGTTGAGGAAAAACCCTGACTCTAGCCAGAGCCAGCCAGTCCGTGTGTTCGCTGGCGCACATAAGCCGCCCGGCCAGAACCGCTTGTCACTGTGTCAGCGCCAGCAGAACATCGGCATACCAGGCCAGGTTGAGCCGCTGCAGACGCGTCTGCAGCGGCGTCGCGCGTCTTCATGTCCATGCGCGACGCGTGCACGCCCAGCAGCTGCCAGGGGCGGCTGGGGGCGCCCTCGGGATTGTGGCGCACCACCGGTGCGCCACTGCTGCCGCGATGCAAAGTCTGTGCGCTATCGAACCGACACGGCGGCGCAAGGCGGTCAAGCTGGTGATGCAAAGGACCCACCATGAAGCCCTCTTTGATGAACGGCTCGCCGGCGCGCGCGCGCAACAGGGGCCGGCTCGTCGCGGCCTGCCTGTTCACCGCGCTCTGCGCTGCCCCTGTCCACGCGGAACTGATCAGCCTTGCCGACCTGCACGCAGGCTTTGCACGCGCCGCCACCGAACTCGTTGCCGACAGGGCGGCCTGCGATCAGCGTGTCGGCAACCCACGCGACGTCTGCCGCGAGCAGGCGCTCGCCAAGGAAAGGGTGACCCGTGCAGAGCTCGTGGTTGCCAGCACCGGCACCCAGAAGTCGCAGGACTACCTGGCTGCCGTCAAGCTGGATACCGCCTACGACGTCGCTCGCACGCAATGCAACGACAAGACTGGCGATGCCAAGCGCGCCTGCACCAAGCAAGCCCAGGCCATGCGCACCAAAGGCCAGGCCGACCTGAAGGGGAACCCGCACGTGACCGGCGCCCCGGTTGGCGAACGCCGCCTGACCGATGCAGCCGCACAGAAATGCAGCGCGTTGGCCGCCGACGCACGCGCCGACTGCATGGCCACTGCCAAGCCTCTCAAAGGAGGCAAGACCTGAACCGCATGATTCGCATCGAACTTGAAATTCAGCTGAAGTACGAGGTCAGCGAGCACGGTGCTGACTTCATCTTCAACATCCACCCGGCCTATACGCCCTGCCAAAAGGTCTTCGCCGAGAGCCTGCAAGTGAGCCAGGACGTCGATTGGCGAATTCAAACCGATCCCAGCACGGGCAACCGCCACCTGCGCCTGCAGGCGGCCCCCGGGGACCTTGAGATTCGCTATGAGGCCACCGTGGACCTGGCACATCGCCGCGATCACCCGGCGGATCTGCCTGAAGTCGCGGTCCACCAGTTGCCGCTCGACGTGCTGCAGTACATCTATCCGAGCCGCTACTGTCAGTCCGATCGCCTGATCAAGCTCGCGACGGCCGAGTTCGGCGAGCTTGCGCCAGGACACAGCCGCGTCCAGGCCATCTCGGAGTGGATACAGAGCCGGGTGTCATTCGCTTCGAACACGTCGACCTCGACCACGTCGGCGGTCGACACCTTGATCGAACGCACCGGTGTCTGTCGAGACTTCACTCACCTCATGGTCGCGCTGTGCCGAGCGCTGAACATCCCTGCACGGTTTGCAACCGGCACGGACTACGGTGCCGACCCGGTGCTGGGCCCTCCCGATTTCCATGCCTATGCCGAGGTGTACCTCGGTGGCCGCTGGTACATCTTTGACCCTTCAGGCACCGCGATCCCGATGGGCTTTGTGCGCTTCGGTACCGGCCGCGACGCAGCCGACGTCGCTTTCGCCACCATCTTCGGCACCGTCACCTCATGGGCGCCGTGGATCCGCACAACCGCCCACGAAGACCATGCCGCCGGTCGGGTGCTCCCGCATCACACCGACATGGCACTCTCCACTGACGCCAGCGCGGCCGACGACTGAAGAACCGGCTGGGCAGCGCCTGCTTGATCAGGCGGCCGGTCGCCCGCGTCCCGGCATGCAGCCGCGCCGACCAGTTCCTCGTGCCGCCGCATCGCCACGGCCAGCTGGTGGTTGCCGTAGCGGGCCAGGCCGGCATAGGCGTCGGCGCGCGCGTCGGCCGGGTCGCCCTGGCCGAGCTTGAACTGGGCGCGGGTCTCGAGGATGCGGGCGCGAAATGGCACGATGTAGCGGGCCAGTTGCTCCAGCCGCGGTCCCATCTCGGCCGGCCGCCAGGGCTGGGGGTAGGGCGCTTCGACATGGGCGCTCAACAGCTCCAGCGCGCTGAGCAACTGCTCGGGGCTGTCCTCGATCGCCACATCCAGCTCGAACTGCAGGAACTCGTAGTTCCACGTCGGCGCATAGCGGCGGTTGCTCATCCAGCTGCTGGCGATATAGCCCTGGGCGCCGGTGAAGCTGGCCAGCGCGCGCGGCTGGCGCTGCAGCATGGCGAACTGCGGGTTGTGGCGTGACAGATGTCCGATCAGATGCGCTTCGCCGCTGGCGGCGTCGCGCTGCAGGATCAGCGGCAAGGGCGTGGCCAGCATGCGGCCCGCGTCGGCGCTGACCAGGGTGGCCAGCGGGAAGTCGGCCACCAGGCGGTCGACCTCACCCGGGTTGGCGGGCTGGAAGGGCAGCTGTTGATACATCGACATGGCTTGTCTTCGAGTTCTGCTGAGGAGGCCTCAGTCTAGGCACCGGCCGTCGCGCATTCGTGGACGAAATTGCAATCAGGCATTGCAAAATTGCTGGTCATGACAACGCCCACCCACAACGACCTGAACTGGGACGACCTGCGCCTGCTGCAGCTGATCGCCGGCCATGGCGGCCTGGCCAAGGCGGCCGATGCCGGCGGCCTCAGCCATGCAACGCTGTTCCGGCGCCTGCGGGCGCTGGAGCAGCGGCTGGACCTGCGCCTGTTCGAGCGCCTGCGCGGCGGCTATGTGCCGACGCGTGCCGGGGCCGAGCTGGTCGAGCTGTCGCGCCGCGTGGGGCGCGAGCTGCAGGCCGTCACCGAGGGCCTGCGCGGGCGCGAAGCCTGGCCCGGCGGCCTCTTGAGGCTGAGTGCCGCCGACACCTGGATGCAGGAGCTGCTGCCGCCGCTGCTGGCCAGCTACCAGGCCAGCACCCAGGTGCAATTGCAGGTGCGCAGCGGCAACGCGCTGCTGGATGTGCAGCAGGGCGAGACCGACGTGGCCCTGCGCTCCGGCGGCCCGCCGCCCGAGCCCCTGGTCGGGCGCCGCCTGGCCAAGGTCGAGGCCACGGTCTATGCGTCCCGCAAGCTGGGCGGCGTCAGCGCCGAGACCCTGGACCTGCAGCCCTGGGTGGGCGTGGACGAGGACCTGGCCCATCTCGCCTCGGCGCGCTGGCTGGAGGCCCAGGGCCTGGGCCGCCAGGTGGCGGTGCGCACCAACAGCCTGGCCCAGGTGCGCCAGCTCGTGCGCGCCGGCATGGGCCTGGGCGCCTTGCCCTGCTATCTGGGCGATGCCGACCCCACGCTGCGGCGCGTCTTCGAGCCGCCGCGCGAATGGCGCAGCGAGCTGTGGCTGCTGACCCGCGTGGAGCTGCGCCAGGTGCCGCGCGTCAAGCGGCTGTTCGAGCATCTCTACGAGGGCACGCGGGCGCTGCTGCCGCTGATCGAAGGGCGCAGCCCGCAACCCGCCCGGCGCTGACCCGTGCCATGCGTCACGGCCGGGTTTTTGCCCGCATGGGTTTTCCCGCCGTGACGAATCGCCGCGGGAACCAGCCGGTGCGCCAATGGCGGCATGACGGCCCTGACCTCCCGACTGCAACGACTGGTGCTGCTGCGCTCCGGAGAGGGCCGGGCGCTGCTCTGCGCGGCGGCCTATTTCTTCTTCCTGCTGCTCAGCCTCTACCTGCTGCGCCCGGTGCGCGAAGCCATGGGCATTGCGCGCGGCGCCGACTGGCTGCCCTGGCTGATGACGACGACGCTGGTCGCCATGCTCATCGTCAACCCGGTCTACGCGGCCCTGGTGTCGCGCCTGCCGCGCCGGCGCTTCATCCCGCTGGTGGCGCATTTCTTCGCCGCCAATCTGCTGGTGTTCGCGGCCCTCTTCCAGCTGCTGCCGGGGCATGGCGGCACGCTGCTGGGCTATGCCTTCTATGTGTGGCTGAGCGTCTTCAACCTCTTCGTCGTGTCGGTGTTCTGGAGCCTGATGGCCGACGTCTTCACCGAGGACCAGGGCAAGCGCCTGTTCGGCATGATCTCCATGGGCGGCACGCTGGGCGCCGTCGTGGGCGCGGCGGCCACCGAGAGCCTGAGCAGCGGCAGCTGGGGCTTCAAGCTGCCGCCCGCCGGCCTGATGCTGCTGGCGGTGCTGGGCCTGGAGGCGGCCGTGTTCTTCATGCTGCGCCTGGCCGTGCACTTCAAGCTGTCGGCCGGCGAGGGCCAGCAGGCCCGCGAGCCGGGGCCGGACTTCAAGGCCGGCCTGAAGGCCATCGCCGGCTCGCGCTATCTGCAGCTGATCTGCGCCTACATGCTGCTGTTCACCATCGCGTCCACCTTCCTCTACCTGATGCAGGGTGACATCGTGGCCCGCACCTTCACCGGCCCGGCCGAGCGCACGGCGGCCTTCGCCAAGCTGGACTTCTGGACCAATGTGCTGACGCTGACCGTGCAGCTGCTGCTGACCAGCCGGCTGCTGCGCGGCATCGGCGTGTCGGGCGTGCTGCTGGTGCTGCCGCTGCTGACGACGCTGGGCTTCGGCGCGCTGGCGCTGTGGCCGAGCTTCCTGGTGCTGGCGCTGGTGCAGGTGCTGCGCCGCGGCATCCACTACGCCGTGGACCGCCCGGCCCGCGAGATCCTCTACATCCCGCTGGGGCCGGAGGAGCGCTACAAGTCCAAGGCCTTCATCGACACCTTCGTCTTTCGCGGCGGCGACTTCCTCGGCGTCTGGGCGCCGACGGTCTTCAGCGCGCTGCTGATCCCCGTCTCGCTCGCGGCCCTGGGCTGCGCCGGGGCCTGGGTTGCCATCGCCGGCTGGCTGGGCCGCCTGGTGAACCGCCGCCACCGTGAACACACCGCCACCCCGAAGTTCAGCCACAAGGAGACGCTCACATGAAGATCCCCGTTTCACGCCGACAGGTCCTGCAGATGAGCACCGCACTGCTTCCCGGCGCCGCCTTCGCAGCGCCCGCGCCCGCGCCCAGGCGCATCCTCATCCTCGGCGGCACGGGCTTCCTCGGCCCGGCCATCGTCGAGGCCGCGGAGAAGCGCGGCCACACGCTGACGCTCTTCAACCGCGGCCGCACGCGGCCCGGCCTCTTTCCCCACATCGAGAAGCGCCAGGGCGACCGCGATCCGCTGAAGGGCGAGGGCCTGAAGTCGCTGGAAACGGGCGAATGGGATGCCGTCATCGACGACTCCGGCTTCTATCCGCGCATGGTCGGTGCGTCGGCCCAGCTGCTGGCGCCGCGGGTCAAGCACTACATCTACATCTCCAGCATCAGCTGCTACAAGGAACCCAGCCCGGTAGGCGGCGACGAGGACACGCCGCTGGCCGTGCTCGCCGACGCATCAGTCGAGGAGATGGGCAAGAACTTCGAGAACTACGGCGGCCTGAAGGCGGCCTGCGAAGCCGCTGCCGAGGCTGCCGTGCCGGGCCGCGCCACCATCGTCCGCCCTGGCTATATCGTCGGCCCCGACGACCCGAGCGGTCGCTTCACCTACTGGCCGGCCCGCTTCGACAAGGGCGGCGAAGTGGCCGTGCCGGGCGCACCGACCGACCCGCTGCAGCTCATCGACGTGCGCGACCTGGCCGAGTGGCTGGTGCTGCTGGTGGAGAACCGCACCATCGGCAAGTTCAACGCCCTCGGCCCCGACAAGCCGCTGGCCTGGGGCCGTGTCGTCACGGCCTGCCAGAAGGCCACGCCCAATGCCAGCACCGTCACCTGGATCCCCGGCGAGTTCGTCGCCAAGCAGGAGGGCATCGACTTCCCGATCTGGGCGCCCTATGTCGGCGACACCAAGGGCTTCCACACCTGGCAGAACGGCCGCGCGGTGAAGGCCGGCCTGCGCTTCCGGCCCGTGGAGCAGACGGTGACCGACACGCTGGCCTGGTACCAGGGCCAGCTGAAGGAAGAGAAGGGCCGCACCCGCATGGCTTTCACGCCCGAGCAGGAGGCCGAGATGCTGAAGCGCTGGAAGGCGGCCAAGGCCGGTTGAGCGCCTCAAGCGCAAAGGCCCCTGCCACGCATGCGGCAGGGGCCTTTGTCATGGAGGTCGGGTCAGGGCGTGACGCTGAGCTGCAGCGCCTTCAGCGCCTCGTCGATGGGGATGAAGAAGCTGAAGCCCTTGTCGACGCCGCCGCGCGTGATGGCGATGACGCGGCCGTCGACGTCCAGCAGCGGGCCGCCACTGCTGCCGAAGGTCACCGCGGCATCGCTCTGCAGCAGGCGCTTGCCCTGCAGCACGCGGTCGGCGCTGAGCACGCCGCGGGTCATGGAGTTGTTCAGCACGCCGAGCGGCGAGCCGATCGCGAAGACATCCGAGCCCACCTCTGGCGCGGCGCCGTTGCGCAGGGCCAGCGAGTCGCCATCGGTCAGGGCCGTCTTCAGCAGGGCCACGTCGGTCTGCTCGTTGACCTTGATGACCTCGGCCACCGCCTTGTCGCCGTTCTGCAGCTTGATGCGCGCGTACTTGGAACCGCGCACGACATGGGCATTGGTCAGCAGATGGCCGTTCTTGTCGATGAAGAAGCCGCTGCCCGTGCCGGTCGCCGTTTCCAGCGTGACGACGGCGTTGCGCAGCTGGGCCTGGTTCTTCTGTGCGCCGCCGCCGGCGACCGGGCTGCCCTTGAGCGTCAGCGTGCCGGCGCTGGCCTCGGTGCCCGCTGCGGCTGCGGCCGGCGCGGCCGCGGAGGCGGCGGTCGCGACGGCCTCGGCGTCGTTGGCCTTGAGCGCCTCGAGGATGGCCGGCGACGCGAGGAAATTGGACAGCGACGAGGTGACGGCGCGCTTGTGCAGCTCGTCGATGGGGCGCTTCTCCTTGCTGAAGGCCAGGCCCTCGCCGGTGGCCTGGTAGACCACCTTCTGCTTCTTCTCGGAGAACAGCGCCCAGTCGATCTTGTAGTGGACCCAGCCTTCGGCCTTGCCCGCTTCGGAGCACATCTCCTGCTTCAGCTCGGTCAGGATGCCGCCGATGCGGAAGTCCGGCGCGGCGCTGACGTCGGTGTCGAAGGCCGTGGCCTTGCCCTTGCCGGCGAGGGGATAGCCCAGGCGCTTGAGCTCCTGGATGGTGATGGTGGACAGGAATCCGCCGACGGATTTGAGCAGGCTCTCGTTGGCTACCAGGGGCCTGCGGTTGCTGCAGAACCAGCCCAGCGCGTTGCCGCCGATGTCATCGCCCTGCAGGATGGACACCTTGATCCTGTCCACCGACAGCGTGACCTTGAGGTCGGCACCCTGGGCACTGACAGCCTGCTTCAGCTCCACATTGGGCGGCGGCGGCAGTTCGGCCGCGGGGGCGGTGCCGGCGGCCAGGGCCAGTGCCAGGGTCAGGGCGGGTCGCAGTGCGGATGTCATTCTTCCTCCTTGAAACTCGGTCCGTGGGCTGCAGTCCATCGGCCTAGGCTGGGAATGGTAGCGGGCTGTCAGAGCCTGGATTCGTACATGGCCGGGCAGTTGGCCGTGCCGAAGCGGTCCACGGGCATGCGAAAGCGCATGCCCACGCGCAGCTGCTGCCAGCGCTCCGGCGTGAGACGGCAGACCCAGGCGTGGTCCTCGCCGTCACGCAGTTCGACCTCGAAATAGGCTTCGCGCTTGCCCAGGCGCTCGGCGCCGGCCTGGCCGGGCTCGGCCATGCGCAGGGGCGGGCGCGGCCAGTCGGGGCGGTCGCCGGGGCCGCCCTCGGCCTTGGCGATCCAGCTGCGCCGCCAGGCCAGCAGGTTGTAGCGGCAGTGCTCGGCGGGCTCGGCACGTTTGCCGCTCGGGTCGGCCATGGTGCGGCGGCTGATGTCGAAGGCGCCTTCGGGCAGCTCGTCGCACCAGTCGGAGCCGCCCTCGGAGCGCAGGCGCTCGATGGTGATCTCCATGCGCCAGCTGCGCCGGGTCAGCTCCACGGCGACGCCGGACGGTCCGAGGAACTTCCAGCCGAGCGCGATCAGCGTGCCCACCACCATGATGGCGAGGACGACGGCGCGCAGGCGGGGCAGCCGCATCAAGGCTCAGGCCGCGTCGAACTGCGCGGTGATCGCCTCTTCCCACTGGTCCAGTTCGTCCCAGCCGATGTGCAGCCAGTCCATCGCGGCTTGATGGTGGCCGGACCAGTCGGCGTCCTCGGGCAGGCCTTCGTGGCGGCGCATCAGGTGTTCGGCGATGAGGCCGGCGGCGATGAGGGTGTGGATCTCGGGCTCGATGCCGTCATGGCCCAGGGACGTGAAGTCGTGGTGCAGGCGAATGGCGGCCATCAGGGGCGGCGGCAGGTTCCAGACCCGCACGACGAGGGCGCCGACGACGGCATGGTCGGTCTTGTGGTTGGCGTTCTCGGTGGCGATATAGGGCCGGTCGATGCGCGCGCCGGCCTCCACCATGGTGGCCGCATAGCCGCGCACGCTCTGCATCAGCACCGGCATGCCGACATGCAGGAAGAGGCCGAAGCTGTGCGCCAGGTCGGGCGACAGGCCGGGCAGCTGCTGGGCGATGACGGCCATGGCGATGGCGCGCTTGGTGCTGCGTTCCCAGAAGCGCGCCAGCTGCGGCGCGTTGACGGGGACGGCGTGCTGGGCCAGGAAGCCCGTCATGACGGCCACGCTCTCGCGCAGGCCGATGCGCGTCATGGCCTGGCCGACGGTGGTGCAGGGCAGGCCCACGGGCTTGAACAGCGGGCCGTTGGCGATGCGCAGCAGCGTGGCGGCCATGGCCACGTCGCTGGAAGCGATGCGGGAGACCAGATTCAGGTCGGGCTCGGGCTGGCTCATGGCCTGCTGCAGCTGGGCCAGCAATTCGGGGCAGGGCGGGATCTGGATCTGCTGCAGGGGGCCGCGGCGGCGCGACTGGTCGATGTCGTCGCGGATTTGCTGGGTTCTCGCGCCGGGACTGCGGGAGGCGTGGGAAGGTGCCGGGTTCTGCATAGATCAAAAATCTTAGAGGCGCTTTGGGGCGCCTGCCGGCCGGGTACAGTGAATTCAACCGCAGCCTGCCGTCAATCTTGCCCACTTCTTTGCCCCGCGTCGCTTTTGCCTTCCGCCCGCGCCGGTGGTGGCTGGCCGTCCTGGTGCTGGGCCCGGTGCTGGCTTTGGCCGCCTACGACGCTTCCCGGGTGCTGGAAGCCGCCGCCGCGCGCGGCCCCCGCGTCGCCGAGCAGGCCCAGGCCCTGGTGCAGCAGATCGAGCGCAGCGGCACGAACGAGGAATTGCAGCGCCTCAAGGAAATCAACGATTTCTTCAACCGCCGCCTGGCCTTCCGTGACGACGCCGTCACCTGGAACCTGGCGGACTACTGGGCCTCGCCGCTGGAGAGCCTGGAGAAGCGGGCCGGCGATTGCGAGGACTACGCCATCGCCAAATACTTCAGCCTGGCCGCCGCCGGCGTGCCCACGGCCAAGCTGCGCATGGTCTATGTCAGGGCCAGGATGCAGGGCCAGGCGCTGGCGCATATGGTGCTGGCCTACTATGCCCAGCCGGGTGCCGAGCCGCTGATCCTGGACAACCTGCGGCCCGAGGTGCTGCCGGCCTCGCAGCGAACCGACCTGACACCAGTGTTCAGCTTCAATACCGAAGGCCTCTGGCAGGGCGTAGGCCAGGTGACTGCGGGCGATCCGCTGGCGCGGTTGTCGCTGTGGCGCGAATTGGTGGCCAAAGTCAGAGCGGAAGGGTTCTTGTGATGTGGAGTGAACCATGTCGTTGATGCGGCAGATCGCCTGGCTGGTGCTCGGCGTGGTCCTGGCCGCGCTGGTGGGGGCGGTTGGCCTGTCCACGGTCTCGGCGCGCCAGCTGATGCGCACCCAGCTGGAGCTGAAGAACGCCGACAACGCCCAGGCCCTGGCGCTGGCCCTGTCGCAGCAGGGCGGCGACCGCGAGCTGATCAAGCTGCTGGTGTCGGCTCAGTTCGATACCGGCGCCTATGAATTCGTGCGCTGGCGCTCGGCCAATGGCGAGACCTTGTTTGAGCGCGCCGAAGCCCCGCGCCCCGGCCAGGCGCCGGAGTGGTTCCGCGCGCTGCTGCCCATCCAGGCCGCGCCGGGCGTGGCCCAGCTGTCCAGTGGCTGGAACGCCATCGGCGCCGTCGAGCTGAAGAGCCATTCCAGCTATGCCCATGACACGCTGTGGGCGACCTCGCGCCGCCTGCTGGCCTGGCTGCTCGTGGTCGGCATTGCCGCGGCCGTGCTGGCCTGGGCGGGCCTGCGGCGCATCCGCCGTCCGCTGGACGCCGCCGTGGCCCAGGCCGAGGGCGTGCTGGCCGGCAGCTATGGCCAGGTCGTAGAGCCGCGCGTGCCGGAACTGCAGCGCCTGACGCGCGCCATGAACGCGATGGTGCAGCGCGTGCGCGACCTCTTCGAGGCCCAGACCGGCCAGCTGCTGGTGCTGCGCGAGCAGGTCCACCACGACCCGCTGACCGGCGTGTCGACGCGCAAGCATTTCCTGGCCGAACTCGACGCGGCGCTGCGCCGCGACGACGGCCCGGCCGTCGCCGGCCTCGTGCTGGTGCGACTGCGCGACCTGTCCGGGCTGAACTCCCGCCTGGGCCGTGGGGCCGTCGACGACGTGCTGCTGACCCTGGTCACGGCCCTGCAGGCCTATCCGGAGTCGGTGGCCGGCTGCCGCGTCGGCCGGCTCAATGGCGGCGACTTCGCGCTGTGGCTGCCCGCCGAGGGCGTGGCCGCCGAGACGGCCCACGCGCTGGCGGACGCGCTGCGCGCCAGCCTGCCGGCCTTCGGGCCTGGCGTGCAGGTGGCCCTCGGCGCCATCGAGCTGCCGCGCGAGCGGCCCAGCAGCGTCTGGCTGGGCGAGGCTGATGCGGCCCTGGCGCGCGCCGAACACCAGAGCGAGGCGCGCGGCGGCTTCGTCGTCGAGATCGTGGCGGACCCCGGCATCGGCCGCGAGCAGGGCGAGGGCGTGTGGCGGGCGCAGCTGCAACAGGCGGTCAGCCAGCAGCGCGGCCGCCTCATCGAGTTCCCCGTGCGCGACCGCGGTGGCCGCGTGCTGCATCTGGAGTGCCCGCTGCAATTGCAGCTGGATGCCGAATTCGAGTCGGCCACGGCCTGGTTGCCGCTGGCGGTGCGGGCGCGCATGACGGCCCAGGTCGACCTGCTGGCCGTGGGGCTGGCGCTCAAGGCCATCGCGGCCGACGGGCAGCCGCGCTGCATCAATGTGGCGCCGGTGTCACTGGCCGACCCGGCCTTCCTGCCGCAGCTGCGCGAGCTGCTGGCGCAATGGCCGCAGGCATCGCGCTCGGTGCTGCTGGATCTGGCCGAGGCGGCGGCGACCGAGCATTTCGAGCGGCTGCTGGAATTTGGGCGTCAGCTGCGGCCGCTGGGGGTCAAGCTGGGCATCGAGCACGCCGGTGCGGGGTTGGCGCAGGTCGAGAAGCTCTACCAGGCGGGGCTGGACTATGTGAAGCTGGACGCTTCGGTTTTGTTGGGTGTCGCTGGCGAGGCGGGGCGTGCGGCGTTTGTGAGGGGCATGGTGATCATGCTTCGCAGTCTCGCGTTGAAAGTTTATGGCGAGGGTGTCGTCGATGAGATGGATGCCCAGGCGCTGTGGGACTGCGAGCTGGATGGGCTGACGGGGCCGTGGGTGACGGAGAGCTTGCGCTGATGGGTGGGTTCGGTCTGGGTTGCTTTTGCCGAGACCTTCAGAGACTCGCTGCAGTGAGCCGGGAGTCCGCCCCGGCAGGGCGGGTAACTTTTCTCTGACGCGCCAGAGAAAAGTCACCAAAAGAGGAGCGCTAATGCAATCCGCACTCGAGCGGGATCAGGCGCTCGCTTTGCTCGAAGCGGGCCGCACCCCGATGCGAGCCGCTGCGCTCTCGCCTACCACTTGTGCCGAGCGCCATCCATCGCCCCTTCACGTCGCTTAACGCCGGCTGCACGCCGGGCTCATCAAGGAATACCGAACAGCCGCGTCGCCCGAGCGACGCTGCATTTGGCTTTCAACTCGTGAGCACGGCGTGCAGCCGCGCGTTAACAGGTGCGATGCGGCGATGCGCGCTGCCGCTGCCAAGTCAGACGCGAGAGCGCAGCGGTTCGCATCTGCCTGAAGTGACGGTGGGCGTTCTCGCGCGCCGCTGATGGTGGCGTGATGCTCGCGTGCGGTTCAGGGCCTCTTCTTTGGTGACTTTCTTCTGGCCCTGCAGAAGAAAGTTACCCGGCCGCCGGGACGGACTCCCGGCAATGCAGCGATCAGACACGCTCCACGAGAAAGCAACCCACCAGACACGCTCAAATCTTGATCTCCCACCTCAACTGCCACTGCGTATAGCTCGGCCCCCCGCTGTTGCTGGTGATGATCTGCTCATTGGTCGTGATGACGCTGCCCGTGGAGTAGTCCAGCGGCGTCATGTTGCTGGCCGACAGGCGCAGCGACTGCTCGGGCGTGAAGTTCCACAGCGCGAAGGCGTCGGTGACCAGCTTGCGGCTGGTCGTCACCTCGGTCAGCACCGACTGCTGGATGACCGAGGACGGTGTCCAGTTCAGCGAGGCGCCGATGGACAGCGGCACAGAGCGCAGCCGGTAGTCAAAGCCCAGGTTGGCCGTGGCCTTGGGCTGGGCGTCCAGGCGGTTGTTGGGGCCGGGGATGTCCTCGACCTTGGACCGGAAGACGCTGAGGTTGCTGCGGATGCTGATGGGCAGGGCCTCGTCGAAGTATTCGTCCAGGCGGAACTTGGCTTCCAGCTCCAGGCCGGCCGTGCTGGCCTTGCCGATGTTGCGGGGCCGCGAGACCCAGCGCGGCGTGGGGCTCCAGGGCACCGTCTCCAGGTCGGTCACGTTGCGCATCAGGTTGGTGATGCGGCGCGCGAAGAAGTTGGCGCTGAGCAGCCCGCCCTTGCTGAGGTATTTCTCATAGCCGATCTCGAAACCGGTGGCCAGTTCGGGCTTGAGGTCGGGATTGCCGGCGCGGTCGGGCGTGTTGGCCTGGTGAGGAACCTGGGCGTTGATGCTGGGGCGGGCGATCAGGTCCTGGACCTGCGGGCTGCGGTAGCTGCGCGTCAGGCTGGCGCGGATGGACTGCTTGCCGGTCGGGTCGAGCTTGTAGCGGGCGTGCGCCAGCGGCGTGAACACGCTGGAGTTGTTGCTGACTGCATAGTTGGCCGCGCTGCTCTCGGTCTTGATGCCCTCCCAGCGCAGGCCGGCGTAGAAGTCCCACTGCTTGCCGACATTCCATTCATCCTGGGCGTAGGCGGAGAAGCGCGTGGCGGAGGCGTCGAGGTCGTCGCCGAAGTCGCCCAGGCCGACCTGCGGCGCGCCGTTCACCAGCGTGACGCGGTTCTGATGCTGGGTGTTGCCTTCACCCTCGAGGCCGAACACCAGGCTGTGGTCGTTCTCCAGGCTGCGCGACAGCTTGCCGACGAGGTTCCAGTTGCGGCCGCTGCTGTCCGTGCTGTCCTGCTGCGTGCGATTGATGGCGCCGGTCTCCTGGCGCAGGCTGTGGCTGTTGCCCGAGACCCGGCCCGCACCGCCGCGCAGCTCGATCCGGGTGGCGCTGCTCGGGCGGGTCTGCCATTGCGCATTCAGCCGTGCCATCGAGAAGCGGTTGTCGCTCTGCGTGTCGGCGCGGTCGTAGCTGTCGTTGGTGCGCAGGATGCTGGCATTCGTCTCGGACTTGTTCGCGACGATGAAGGGCTGGATGGCCAGGCTGTCGGTGGCGCTCAGCTTGAGCTGGACGCGGCCGGTGAGGTTGATGCCCTGGCGGGTTTCGTCGTTGCGGCCGCGCGAGGTCTGCAGCAGCTCGTTGCCGGTGGCCAGCGTGCGGGTCAGCGTGTCGCTGGTGATGTCGTCGATGCGTTCGCCGCGCATCGCGTTCAGGCTGAGGTTGTAGGCATGGCCGTCGCCGAAGCCGTCGTTGCGGCTCCAGCTGATGCCGGGGCTGAGCTTGCCGCGCTCCGTGCCGAAGCCGGCGCGGAACTCGTTGAGGCGCTTCTTCAGCGCCTCGCGCAGCACGACATTGATGGTGCCGGCCATGGCGCGGGTGCCGTACTCGGCGGTCGGCGCGCGCAGCACCTCGATGCGCTCGACCTGCTCGGGCGGCAGCTGGTCCAGCGAGAAGCCGGGCGGCATGCGCTCGCCGTTGACGAGGATCTGGGTGTAGCCGCCGCCCATGCCGCGCATGCGCACGTCGCCGCCACGGCCCGGGCGGCCGCCGGTGGTCACGCCGGGAAGGCGCTTGAGCACCTCGCCGACGGTGGCATCGCCGAACTTCTCGATCTCCTCGCGGGTGATGACGATCTTGCTGGCGGTGGAGGCGCGGCGGATGGATTCATCGCTGGCCGTGCCGCTGATCTCGACGCGCTTGAGCTGCTCGGAGCGGGCATCGGTCGGCTTGGGCGCAGGGCGAGCCACCGGCGCGGAGGCCGCAGCCTCGGGCGGCTGGGGGCTGGTCTGGGCGAAGGCTGCGGGCAGGCCGCAGGCCAGCAGCGCAGTCACCGCCGTGAGTCGGAAGGAATGCATAACCCGCCAGCTTGCCATGGCTGGCGCGCGCGCTTGTGGCGGCGCGGTGAACGAAAGCTTTCTTTACCGAGGCTGCTGACCTGCCAACAGAACTAAGGGCTCGCCGCCGTGACGATGTCCCGGTGCATGGGGGCCAGGCGCGCCAGCATGCCGTTCTGGGCGGCGAAGGGGATGCCCTTGGCGTCCATGGACTGCTGCAGGATCTCCACCAGCGCATTGAAGTCGCGGCGGCGGATTTCCAGGTCCTGGTGCACCAGCTTCATCGGCACGCCCTGGTAGACGCAGGGGCCGCCGGCCTCCTGGCAGAGCTGCTCGGTCAGCTGGGCGGTCAGGTTCTCGCGGTTGGTCTTGCTGAAGAAGGGCGCCGTGCGCGGGTCGGCGAACAGGCGCGGCACGAAGTCGTCCATGACGGCGCGGATGCCGGCCTTGCCGCCCCAGGCCTGGTAGACGCTGTCGTTGGCCGGCGATGTCTGCGCCAGGGCGCAGGCGCTGGCCAGCAGCAGGGCGGTGAGGGTGATCAGGCGCATGGCGTTTCCTTCAGAGCGCGAACTGTGCGGACAGATAGCTGCCCGTCTGGCGCCTGGGCTGCACGGCCGGGGCGATGCGGCCGAGGTCCACCCAGGCGGCCGTCAGCGAGACATGCTTGCTGGGCGCCCAGGCGATGAAGACGTCCTTCCAGTCGTCCTCCTTCAGCGCGCCGGCGCCGAGGACGGAGCTGTTCAGGTTGTCGGGCTTGGCGCGGAACTCGAAGCCGATGGCCAGGTTCTTGGCCAGCAGCTTGGCCACCGAGAACTCGGGCTGCAGGCGATAGCCCTTGCCCTGGGCGCCGCCAAAGCCCAGCAGGCCGTTCTGGTTGGCCTTGGTGGCGCGCAGCGTCAGGTTGACGAGGACGCCGTCGGCCAGGAAGAGCTTGGTGGCGCTGGCATAGAAGTCGGTGCCCGAGTCCTTGGCACCCAGCGGGCCGAAGAGGGTGGGGCCGAGGTTGCCGGCCTGGGTCTTCTTGTGCTCCAGGCCGATGGCGATCTGCGGCATCAGCGTGTCGCTGTCCAGCACGGCGTCGCCGGCCAGGCGGACCTTGACGCCAAGGATGCGCTGCTTCAGGTGCAGGCCGTCCAGGCCCAGGGGCGCGAGATTGCTCTCGGTGTCGAAGTCCTGCTTGGCCAGCGAGACCTCGACGCGGTCGTGGATGCCGACGGTGGCGCCATAGGTCAGCAGGCCGTAGTTGTCGGTCTTGGCGCGGGTGATGAAGGCAGTGGCGCCGACCTCGCCGGCCGTGGCGTAGCTGCCCGTCACGGCCCAGGGTGTCAGGCCGCCGCCGGCCGCGCCGTCGATGCTGGACACGCCGCCGGTCAGCAGCAGCTTGCCGCCAGACTGGGCCAGGGCAGGGGCGCTGAGCAGGGAAAGGACGAGCAAGGGGGCGAAACGGCGCATGGATTCTCCGGCGGCAAGGCAGGGCCGCCCCACTCTACGCAGAAAGCCCCGCAACTGGATGCAAACGCCCCGGGGCTAGACTGCTCACCCTGTATTCCGTGAACTGTTCCCTGCCATGACCGCGATCTCCGAAGCCCAGCTTCAACCCCTGCTGCAAGCCGTCGTCGACCCCGGCTGCGGCCGTTCCCTGGGCGAGGCCAAGGCCATCAAGTCGGTCAAGGTCGAAGGCGCCGACGTCGCCATCGCGGTCGAACTGGGCTATCCGGCTGCCAGCCAGCATGCCGCCTTGCGCGCGGCCCTCTCGGCCGCGGCCCAGAGCCTGCCCGGCGTTGGCCAGGTCAACGTGACCATCACGACCCAGATCGTCGCCCATGCCGTGCAGCGCGGCGTGCAGCTGCTGGCGGGTGTCAAGAACATCATCGCCGTCGCCTCGGGCAAGGGTGGCGTGGGCAAGAGCACCACGGCCGCCAACCTGGCCCTGGCCCTGGCGGCCGAGGGTGCCCGCGTGGGCGTGCTGGATGCCGACGTCTACGGCCCCAGCCAGCCGCTGATGCTGGGCGCCAGCGGCCGCCCCGAGTCTCACGACGGCCAGACCATGGAGCCGCATGTCGCCCATGGCCTGCAGGTGAACTCCATCGGTTTCCTCGTCGAGGACGACCAGGCCATGATCTGGCGCGGCCCCATGGCCACCCAGGCCCTGGAGCAGCTGCTGCGCCAGACCCGCTGGCAGGAGCTGGACTACCTCATCGTCGACATGCCGCCCGGCACCGGCGACATCCAGCTGACCCTCTCGCAGCGCGTGCCCGTGACCGGGGCCGTCATCGTGACCACGCCCCAGGACATCGCCCTCATCGATGCCAAGAAGGGCCTGAAGATGTTCGAGAAGGTGGGCATCCCCATCCTCGGCATCGTCGAGAACATGGCGGTGCACATCTGCAGCCACTGCGGCCATGCCGAGCACATCTTCGGCGCCGAGGGCGGCCAGAAGATGGCGGCCCAGTACGGCACCGAGCTGCTGGCCTCGCTGCCGCTGGCCATGAGCATCCGCGCCCAGGCCGACTCCGGCACGCCGACGGTCGCTGCCGAGCCTGATGGCGACGTCGCTGCGCTGTACAAGGCCCTGGCTCGCAAGGTGGCCGCCAAGATCGCCGCCCAGGGCAAGGACTATTCGTCCAAGTTCCCGACCATTTCCATCTCCAAGAACAGCTGATGACACGCGACCTGCTCTCAGGTGTCGAGAGGCAACTCACTCAGACGGCTCGCAAGAAAGGGGCCATAACACTTGCGCGCTGGACTGCATCGGCGTCATTGGCACTGGCTGCTGGCCACGCTTGTGCGCAAGGAGGTGGGTTGACGATGATGGAGAGCATGGCGAGCGCATGTGTCCGAGCGATGCCGGCAACCAAGGTGGACTTCGAACGGGCGGTTCGCAGCCTGGTCGACAGGAACCAGGACATCTGGCCGCGCGGGCTCTCATTCCGTCTTGATGTCAGCAATCCATTCGCCGACAGGTTGGCTCAAGGGCCAGCCGAAGAATTGCGGCCGCTGTGCCAGGGGATGCTGGAGTCGCTGGCGTCGGTCAGTTTGCGGCGCGTCGTGGGCATGCCCGAGAGGGGCGACGCCACCGGCCAGGACGATGCGCTGACCTCCCGCTTGCTGCTGATCGGTGAAGGCCCGCGTAACAGCATCGGCGTTCGTCTGGCGTTTGACGATGGAGTTCGCATCCTCCAGATCTTTCCATCGTCGTCGGCCGAGACTGCGGGGCTGGCGATTGGAGACGTGATCGAGTCGGTCGGCGGTCAGCTCACGCCGAGACTCTCCGACGTCATGCTCCAAATCCTCGACGCCAAGCCCGGGCAGCCGATGCTGTTGCAAGTCCGGCGAAGCAATCAACTGCTCAAGCTGAACGTTACGCCAATCCTGCAGCAATCCTTGCAGTGATCCGAACCCGCTCGTAGCCAGTATCTTCTGGAGATCCAGATATGAAATTGTTGTGACGGCTTGCGCTCTGCGCCGGCTTTGCATTGCTTGCCGCTGCCGCCCAGGCCCAGCAGGTGCTGCGCGTGACGGCCATTCCCGACGAGTCGCCCACCGAGCTGGCGCGCAAGTTCGCGCCGCTGGGCCAGTACCTGGAGAGCAAGCTCGGCATGAAGGTCGAGTGGACGCCGGTGACCGACTACGCCGCGGCCGTGGAGATCCTGGTCAACAAGAAGGTCGACCTGGCCTGGTTCGGTGGCTTCACCTTCGTGCAGGCCAACGTGCGCTCGGGCGGCAGGGTCGTGCCCCTGGTGCAGCGCGAGGAGGACGAGAAGTTCCGCTCGGTCTTCATCACCGACGCCAAGAGCGGCATCAACAAGCTCGAGGACCTGAAGGGCAAGACCCTGTCCTTCGGCTCGCAGAGCAGCACCTCGGGTCATCTGATGCCGCGCAGCTTCCTGCTGGCCGCCAAGGTCAACCCCGACGCCGACCTCAAGCGCGTCGCCTTCAGCGGCGCGCATGACGCCACCATCGCGGCGGTGGCCAGCCGCTGATGCTGGGCGCCAGCGGCCGCCCCGACTCGCACGACGGCCAGACCATGGAGCCCCACATCGCCCATGGCCTGCAGGTCAACTCCATCGGCTTCCTCGTCGAGGACGACCAGGCCATGATCTGGCGCGGCCCCATGGCCACCCAGGCTCTGGAGCAGCTGCTGCGCCAGACCAACTGGCGCGAGCTCGACTACCTCATCGTCGACATGCCGCCCGGCACCGGCGACATCCAGCTGACCCTCTCGCAGCGCGTGCCCGTGACCGGGGCCGTCATCGTGACCACGCCCCAGGACATCGCCCTCATCGATGCCAAGAAGGGCCTGAAGATGTTCGAGAAGGTGGGCATCCCCATCCTCGGCATCGTCGAGAACATGGCGGTGCACATCTGCAGCCACTGCGGCCATGCCGAGCACATCTTCGGCGCCGAGGGCGGCCAGAAGATGGCGGCCCAGTACGGCACCGAGCTGCTGGCCTCGCTGCCGCTGGCCATGAGCATCCGCGCCCAGGCCGACTCCGGCACGCCCACCGTCGCCGCGGAGCCTGACGGTGAGATCGCGAATCTTTACAAGGCCCTGGCCCGCAAGGTCGCCGCCAAGATCGCCGCCCAGGGCAAGGACTATTCGGCCAAGTTCCCGAGCATCTCCATCTCCAAGTCCACCTGACGGGCGTCCCCTGGTATGTCCTGATTGGACAAGCGCCTCCCCTTGTGAAGAAATCGGACCACGGCGGCCAATGACGGGCGCCGGTTGGATTCGTTCCTGCACAACAAGCGGGCGGGGCCCGCAGGAGACAGCCGCATGGACATGCACCGGAGGCAGTTCTTCCGGGTGAGTGGTGCGGGGCTGGCAGCGTCCAGTCTCGTCGCGCTGGGTTTCTCGCCCACGGCCGCCCTGGCCGAGACGCGTCACTTCAAACTCGCCCGGACCACCGAGACCCGCAGCACCTGCCCGTATTGCTCGGTCAGCTGCGGATTGATCATGTACACGCTGGGCGACAAGGCGAAGAACGTCAAGTCGACCATCCTGCACGTCGAGGGCGACCCGGACCACCCGGTCAATCGCGGCACGCTCTGCCCCAAGGGCGCCGGCGTGCTGGACATGATCCAGAGCCCCAACCGTGTCAAATACCCGGCGGTGCGCGAGGCCGGCAGCAACGACTGGAAGCGCATCTCCTGGGACGAGGCGCTGACCCGCGTGGCCAAGCACATGAAGGCCGACCGCGATGCCAACCTCGTCAAGACCAATGACAAGGGCGTCACCGTCAACCGCTGGAACTCGACGGGCTTCCTGATCTCTTCCGCTTCCTCCAACGAATCCGGTTATCTGAGCGTCAAGATCGCTCGCGGTCTGGGGATGGTCTCCCTGGACACGCAGGCGCGCATCTGACACGCACCGACGGTGTCCAGTCTGGGCCCGACTTTCGGTCGCGGAGCGATGACCAACTCGTGGACGGATATCAAGAACGCTGATCTCGTCCTCATCATGGGCGGCAATGCCGCCGAAGCCCACCCCTGCGGCTTCAAGTGGGTGGTGGAGGCCATGCAGCAGCGCAAGGCCAAGCTGGTCGTCGTCGACCCGCGCTTCACGCGCTCGGCCGCCGTGGCCGACTACTACGCGCCCATCCGTGTCGGCACCGACATCGCCTTCCTGGGCGGCGTCATCAACTACATGCTGGGCCAGGGCAAGGTCCATCTGGACTACGTCAAGCTCAACACCGACGCGAGCTTCCTGACCAAACCCGACTTCAAGTTCGAGGACGGCTTCTTCAGCGGCTACAACGCCGACAAGCGCAGCTACGACAAGGCCAGCTGGGGCTACCAGCTGGGCGAGGACGGCTATGTGAAGGTGGACGACACGCTGCAGGACCCGCAGTGCGTCTTCCAGCAGATGAAGAAGCACTACGCCCGCTACACGCCCGAGCTGGTCAGCAAGATCACCGGCACGCCCCAGGACCAGTTCCTCAAGGTCGCCGAGCTGATCGCCGGCACGGCCACGGCGGACAAGGTCATGACCATCTGCTACGCCCTCGGCTGGACCCAGCACTCGGTGGGCTCGCAGAACATCCGCACCATGGCCATGATCCAGCTGCTGCTGGGCAATATGGGCCGGCCGGGCGGCGGCATCAACGCGCTGCGCGGGCATGCCAATGTGCAGGGCATCACCGACATGTGCGCCTACTCCGAGGTGCTGTCGGGCTATCTGAGCTCACCCACCGACGCCGACGTCGACCGCGAGACCTATCTGAAGACGCGCACCGGCAAGGCGCTGCGCCCCAACCAGATGGCGTTCACGCAGAACTTCCCGAAGTGGCACACCAGCCTGATGAAGGCCTACTACGGCGCGGCGGCCACCAAGGAAAACGACTTCGCCTACGACTGGCTGCCCAAGCGCGACACCGGCTACGACGTGCTGGCCCTCTTCGAGCGCATGCACCAGGGCAAGGTCAACGGCTTCATCTGCCAGGGCTTCAACCCGCTGGCGGCCGTGCCCAACAAGAAGAAGCTGTCGGTGGCGTTTGCCAAGCTGAAGTACCTGGTCATCATGGACCCGCTGGAGACCGAGACCAGCGAGTTCTGGAAGAACTACGGCCCGCTGAACGACGTCGATCCGGCCAAGATCGCGACCGAGGTGTTCCGCTTCCCGACCAGTTGCTTCGCCGAGGAGACCGGCTCCTTCACCAACTCCAGCCGCGTCATCAGCTGGAAGGAGAAGGCCGTCGACCCGCCGGGCGAGGCCAAGACCGACTCGGAAATCATGGCCCGCCTCTTTGTCAAGCTGCGCGCCATGTACGCCAAGGACGGCGGCACGCTGCCCGAGCCCATCGCGGCGCTGGCCTGGCCGTATATCAATGCCAACGTGCCCAACCCGTCCGAGGTGCTGCGCGAGATCAACGGCAAGGCGCTGGCCGACCTGATGCCGCCGGTGCCGGCGCCGCAGCTCGACGCCAAGGGCAAGCCCATCCCCGCGCCTGCACCGGCTCCTGGCGCTGCGCCGCCGCAACCCATCCTGAAGGCCGGCGAGCAGTTGCCCGCCTTCGCGATGCTGCGCGACGACGGCACGACCAGCTGCGGCAACTGGATCTACGCCGGCTGCTGGAGCCAGGCCGGCAACCTGACCGCGCGGCGCGACACGGCCGACCCGACCGGCCTGGGCGTCTTCCCCAACTGGGGCTTTGCGTGGCCGGCCAATCGGCGCATCCTCTACAACCGCGCCAGCGCCGACAAGGACGGCAAGCCCTGGGACCCGAGCCGCAAATACCTGGCCTGGAACGGCACGAGCTGGGCGGGCGGCGCCGACGTGCCCGACATGCGGCCCGACGCGGCGCCCGAGCTGGGCGTGGGCGCCTTCATCATGAACCCCGAGGGCGTGGCCCGCTTGCACGCGGTCGGCATGAACGAGGGGCCCTTCCCCGAGCACTACGAGCCCTTCGAGACGCCGGTGGGCGTCAACCTGATGTGCCCCACCAACCCCAAGGCCGTCTCCAACCCGGCGGCCCGTGTGTTCAAGGGCGACCTGGAGGCCTTTGGCAAGAAGGAGGAGTTCCCTTACGCGGCCACCACCTACCGCCTCACCGAGCACCAGCACTTCTGGACCAAGCATGCGCGCAGCAATGCCATCGTGCAGCCCTCGGCCTTCGTCGAGATCGGCGAGGAGCTGGCCAGGGAGAAGGGCATCAAGCAGGGCGACAAGGTCAAGGTGCGCAGCAACCGCGGCGAGGTCGTCGCGGCCTGCGTGGTGACCAAGCGCATGCGGGCGCTGGACGTCAACGGCAAGAAGGTGCACCACGTCGGCATCCCCATCCACTGGGGCTTCAAGGGCGTGACGAACAACGGCTATCTCGCGAATGCGCTGACCCCCTATGTGGGCGACGCGAACTCGCAGACGCCGGAGTTCAAGGCCTTCCTCGTCAACATCGAGAAAGTCTGAGGTGAACCATGTCTAGTCTGCAAAGCCAGGACGTGGTCGCCCGATCGGCCACGACGACCCCCAGCCCCTCGGTGCGTTCCACGCCCCAGGTCGCCAAGCTCATCGACGAAAGCAAGTGCATAGGCTGCAAGGCCTGCCAGGTCGCCTGCATGAACTGGAACGACCTGCGCGACGAGGTCGGCGACAACATCGGCGTCTACGACAACCCGGCCGACCTCAGCCCGACCTCGTGGACGCTGATGCGCTTCTTCGAGGTCGAACCCAAGGAGGGCAACCTCGAGTGGCTGATCCGCAAGGACGGCTGCATGCACTGCGAGGACCCGGGCTGCCTGAAGGCCTGCCCGGCACCGGGCGCCATCGTCAAGTACGCCAACGGCATCGTCGACTTCATCTCCGAGAACTGCATAGGCTGCGGCTACTGCGTGTCCGGCTGCCCCTTCGACGTGCCGCGCATCAGCAAGAAGGACAACAAGGCCTACAAGTGCACGCTGTGCTCCGACCGCGTCGGCGTGGGCCTGGAGCCGGCCTGCGTGAAGACCTGTCCGACCGGCGCCATCAGCTTCGGCACCAAGGACGACATGGTGGCCTACGGCGACAAGCGCGCCGGCGAGCTGAAGGAGCGCGGCTTCCAGAACGCCGGGCTCTACAACCCGCAGGGCGTCGGCGGCACCCATGTGATGTATGTGCTCAAGCATGCTGACCAGCCGGGCCTGGAAGGCCTGCCCGCCAACCCCAGCATCAGCCCCATGGTGTCGCTGTGGAAGGGCGTGGCCAAGCCGCTGGCGGTGGCCGGCATGATCGGCGCGGTGGTGGCCGGCTTCTTCCACTACATGAAGGTGGGCCCGGTCGAGTCGGACGAGAAGTCAGATGAGAAATCCGACGAGAAGGAGGCCTCATGAAGCTGCTCAAGCGCTATGAAGACGGCGAGCGCATGAACCACTGGCTGGTCGCGCTGCTGTTCTTCCTCGCCGGCCTGTCGGGCCTGGCCTTCTACCACCCGGCCCTGTTCTTCCTGTCCAACCTGTTCGGCGGTGGCGCGTGGGCGCGCATCCTGCACCCCTTCATCGGCCTGGCCATGGTGCTGTGCTTCGTGCCCATGATGCTGAAGCTGGCCCGCCACAACCGCATCACCGACGCCGACCAGGCCTGGAAAGCCCGCATGGGCGACATGCTGCAGGGCCGCAAGGAGGGCCTGCCGCCGGTGGGCCGCTACAACTACGGCCAGAAGCTGGTGTTCTGGATGCTGGTGTGGAGCCTGGCCGTGCTGCTGATCACCGGCTTCATGTTCTGGCGCCCGTGGTTCGCCCACCTGCTGCCGATTGACGGCGTGCGCCTCGGCGCGCTGCTGCATGCGGTGGCGGCCACGCTGCTGATCCTTGCGGTCATCATCCACATCTATGCGGCCATCTGGGTCAAGGGCACCATACGCGCGATGACGCGCGGCACGGTCAGCGAGGCCTGGGCCCGCAAGAACCATCCGCTGTGGCACGCGGAAGTGACGCGCGACGGCAAGTGACGCAGCAGGCGGGAGAGGAGAGCGAATGACGGGAGGTACGCAGGCCACCATCAAGCTGATGTCGCCCGAGGAGATCTCGGCCCGGGCCGGTGGCGCCGCCCCGCCGCCCCTGCGCCTGCCCGCGGGCGCGACGCTGTTCGCCGAACGCGCGCTGCGCCTGCGCCAGCTGGCCGCCGGCCATGCGATGCGCGACTTCCTGATCTTCATGGCCGACCTGGCCCAGGCCCAGCAGCAGGTGCTGGCCCGCGTCGGCGAGCTGCCGCTGCCCAGCGCCTCCAGCATCGCCGCCGCTCGCGCCGTGGGGCGTCCGCCGCTGTCGGCCGCCGACTGGGAGCGCGACCCGGCCTGGCATGCCCTGCTGCGCGATCTGGTCGACACGCTGGGCCCACGCGCGCCGGCCGCGGTGCAGCCAACGCTGCGGGCCCTGCGCGCGGCCGATGCCGACACGCTGGAGACCCAGGCCGACTGCCTGCTGACCGGCGTCATGCGCGGCCTGGACCTGGCCGCCGCCCCACTGGTCGCCGCGGCCCTGCAGGTCTACTGGACTGCCCTGGTGCAGCGCACCGCGGCTCGCTTCGACCAGCCCGGCCAGCCGGCCTTCGCGCTGACCGAGGACGAGACCCTGTGCCCCTGCTGCGCCAGCCGGCCCATCGCCAGCATCACCCGCCAGGTGGCGGACGTGGCCGGCCAGCGCTATCTGCACTGCTCGCTGTGTGCCAGCGAATGGCATATGGTGCGCATCCAGTGCCCGCACTGCCTGTCGGGGCTGAAGCTGGCCTATGAATCGCTGCAGGCGCTGGACGGCGACGCGCCCGCCAACGCCGCCGCCGTGCAGGCCGAGACCTGCGGCGACTGCGGCCATTACCTCAAGATCGTGCACACCGAGCGCGACCCCTTCGTCGAGCCGCTGGCCGACGACCTCGCCAGCGTCACGCTGGACCTGCTGGTGTCCGAGACCGGGCTGCGCCGCCACGGCGTCAACCTGCTGCTGCTGTTCGGCGACCCCGACGGCCCGCCGCCCGACCCGCCCGGGAGTCCCTGATGGCCCCGCCTCCCGAGTCCGTGGTTCACGGCTCGAAGGCAGCCCCCAAGGACCTGCCCTCGACCGACAAGCTGCTGCGCCACTGCGAGGCGCTGCTGGCCGAGCACGGCCACACGCTGGTGGCCGGCGAGGCGAGGGCGCTGCTGGACGCGCTGCGCATCCGCGCGCTGGCCGGCGAGCTGGCGCCGCAGGCCGTGAGCCTGGCCGCGCTGCAGGCGCAACTGACCGCGCGCGTGCAGCAGCGGCTGCGCCCGCGCATGCAGGCCGTCATCAACCTGACCGGCACCGTCATCCACACCAACCTCGGCCGTTCCCTGCTGGCCGACGCGGCGCTGCAGCAGGTGCTGGCGCTGATGGGCGAGCCCAACAACCTGGAGTTCGACCTTGCCGCCGGCGCGCGTGGCGACCGTGACGACCTCATCGAAGGCCTGCTCTGCGAGCTGACCGGCGCCGAGGCGGCCACCGTCGTCAACAACAATGCTGCCGCCGTGCTGCTCGGCATCGCGGCGCTGGCCGGCGGCAAGGAGGCCATCGTGTCGCGCGGCGAGCTGGTCGAGATCGGCGGAGCCTTCCGCATGCCCGACGTGATGAGCGCGGCCGGCGCCACGCTGGTGGAAGTGGGCACCACCAACCGCACCCATCCGCGCGACTACCAGCAGGCCATCACGCCGCGCACCGGGCTCATCGTCAAGGTCCACACCAGCAACTACCAGGTGCAGGGCTTCACGGCGGCGGTCGACGAGGCCACGCTGGCGCCCATCGCCCACGCGGCCGGCCTGCCGCTGATGACCGATCTCGGCAGCGGCGCGCTGGTCGATCTCTCCAAATGGGGTTTGCCCGCCGAGCCGCTGCCGCAAGCCATGCTGGCCGCGGGCTGCGATGTCGTGACCTTCAGCGGCGACAAGCTGCTGGGCGGCCCGCAGGCCGGCCTCATCGTCGGCAGCAGGGCCGCCGTCCAGCGCATCCGCAAGTTCCCGATGAAGCGGGCCCTGCGCCTGTCCAAGCTGCCCTTCGCCGCGCTGGAGGCGACGCTGCGCCTGTATCTGCGGCCCGAGCGCCTCGTGCAGGACCTGCCGACGCTGCGCCTGCTGACCCGCCCCCAGGAGCGGATCACCGCGCTGGCGCGCCAACTGCTGCCCGACGTCGCCGCAGCCGTCGCGCCGCGCTTCAGCGTCGAGGTGGTCGTGCTGCAAAGCCAGATCGGCTCGGGCTCGCTGCCCGTCGAGCGCCTGCCGTCGGCCGGCCTGGCCCTGACCGCAGCCGACGGCCGCGGCCGCACCCTGGACGCCCTGGTCACGGCGCTGCGCGCGTTGCCCCGCCCCGTCATCGGCCGCATCAAGGACGACCGCCTGCTGCTGGACCTGCGCTGCCTCGAGGAGCCCGCGCTGCTGACCTCGCAACTCGGCGCGCTGAAGGAGCAGCTGGCGTGATCGTCGGGACGGCCGGCCACATCGACCACGGCAAGACGACGTTGGTGCGCGCGTTGACCGGCGTCGACACCGACAGACTGCCCGAGGAGAAGGCGCGCGGCATCAGCATCGAGCTGGGCTATGCCTACCTCGACGTTCCGGAGCACAGCGAACGAATTGGCTTCATCGACGTGCCCGGCCACGAGAAGCTCGTCCACACCATGCTGGCCGGCGCCAGTGGCATCGCCTTCGCGCTGCTGCTCGTTGCCGCCGACGACGGCGTCATGCCGCAGACGCGCGAGCACCTGGCCGTGCTGAGCCTGCTCGGGCTGACGCGCGGCGCCGTCGCCATCACCAAGGCCGACCGCGCCGAGCCGGCGCGCCTCGACGCGCTGCGGGGCGAGATCCGCGCTTTGCTGGCCGGCACCGGGCTGGACACCGCGCCCATCCTCACCGTCTCGGCCCACACCGGTCAGGGCCTGGCCGAGCTGCGCGAGCTGCTGTTCGACGCCGCCCGCCACACGCCGCCGCGCTCGACCCAGGGTCTGGCCGCGCGGCTCGCGGTGGACCGCGCCTTCAGCCTTGACGGCGTCGGCACCGTCGTCACCGGCACCCTGCACGCGGGCGAGATCGCCATCGGCGACGAGCTGACCATCCAGGGCCACCGCGCGAGGGTGCGCAGCCTGCATGCCCAGAACCAGGCCGTCGAGCGCGCCCGCGCCGGCCAGCGTTGCGCCGTCGCGCTGGCCGGCCTGGCGCGCGAGCAGGCGCCGCGCGGCGCTTGGCTGACGGCGCCGCATGTCGCGCTGACCACTGAGCGGCTGGACGCCCGCATCCACCTCTGGCCCGGCGAAGCCCGACCGCTGCGCTCCGGCGCGCGCTTTCACCTGCACCTCGGCGCGCAAAGCGCGATGGTCGGCGTCGCCGTGCTGGACGGCGAGGCCATCGAGCCGGGCGCCTCGGCCCGCGTGCAGCTCGTCTGCCATGCCCCCGTCGGCGCCTGGCGCGGCGACCGCCTCGTGCTGCGCGATGCCGGCGCCACGCGCACCGTGGCGGGCGGTGTCGTGCTCGACCCCTTCGCACCCACGCGCTACCGCCGCACGCCCGAGCGCCTGGCGGAGCTGGCCGCCTGCGAGCTGCCCAGCGCCGCGCGCCGCCGCGAGCGGCTGCTGACGCTGTCGACGCTGGGCCTGGACCTGGCCCGCTTCGCCCAGGCCGAGGGGCTGGCCGAGCCCCAGCAGGGCTGGGCGCTGGGCGAGGCGGCCAGCGCGGCGCTGACCGACAAGCTGCTGGCCGCGCTGGCCGACTTCCATGCCAAGGCACCCGACGAACTCGGCCCTGACGCCGCCCGCCTGCGCCGGTTGGTGGCGCCGCGCATCGCCGAGGCGCTGTGGCGCGAGCTGCTCGCCGGCCTGCGCGCCGCCGGCCGCATCGCGCTGCGTGGCGCCTTCGTGCACCTGCCCGCACACGGCGTGCAGCTGTCGGCCGTGGAGCAGCGCATCGCGCAGAAGGTCGCGCCACGGCTGGCCGCAGCCGGTGCCGAGGGCGCCTGGGCGCGCGACCTGGCGCGCGACTGTGCCGAGTCCGAACCGCTGCTGCGCGCCACGCTGGCGCGGCTGGCCCAGCAGGGCGAGCTGCACCAGGTCGTCAAGGATCTCTATTGCGACACGCCGACGATGGCGCGCCTTGCGGCCATCGCGCGCGGCATCGGCGCTGCCCAGGGCAAGGTCACGGCGGCCAGCTTCCGCGACGCGACGCAGCTCGGTCGCAAGCGCGCCATCCAGCACCTGGAGCACTTCGACCGCGTCGGCCTGCTGCGCCGCGTCGGCGATGAGCACCGGCTGCGGGCAGACAGCGCCTTGTTTTCAGAAAGCATGCAGACATGAGGAAGGGGAACGACACCGGTGTGTCGGCCGGGCTTCAAACCCGGTGGGTGGCGCCACGCGCCGCTGGGTGGGTTCGACTCCCACCCCCTTCCGCCAATCGCCGCGGAGCCGCGCATGGCTGAGCTGCCCGCCGGCTTCTGGCTCTGGCCCGACGACCAGACCTGGGCCCAGCCGCTGGCCGGCGGGCAGGTGCGCATCGGCATCACGGCCCTGGGGCTGAAGGCCTCGGGCGAGATCTATATGTGCCGCCCCAAGGCCGTCGGCAGCGCGGTGGAGCAGGGCCGCTCCATCGGCGTCGTCGAGCTGGCCAAGTCCGTCGTGTCGGTGAAGTCGCCGCTGTCGGGCGTCGTCACACGGGTCAACGAGGCGTTGGACGCCCGACCCGAGCTGGTCCATTTGTCGCCTTACGAGGCGGGCTGGCTGGCCGAGCTGGCACCTTCGCAGCTGGAGGCCGAAAAGGCCCGGCTCGCCACCGGCGAGGTTGCCATCCGCGAGGCCATGGCCCGCTGGGCCTGGCTCAACAAGCTGGACGAGGCTTCATGAAGCGCGCCGGCCTCGCCATCCTGCTGTGGGCCACGGACCCCGACGACCCGGTGCGCCTGGCCACGCCCTTCGCCCAGGCCGCGGCGGCGGCGGCGCTGGAGATGCAGGTGGAGGTCTATTTCACCGCCCGTTCGGTGCTGCTGCTCAAGCCGGGCGTGGCCGGGCAGCTGCGTGCGTCTGAGCGTTTCGACAAGACCATTGCCGACTGGATGCAGGACGCGCTGGAGCATGGCGCGCGCTTCTTCGCCTGCTCGGATGCGCTGGCCGCCCAGGGCCTGACGCATGAAGACCTGATCCCTGCCGCACGGCGCCACGGCGGTGCTGTCCAATACGCCTCCCGCGCCGCCCACTCGGCGTGGGCCACCCTCGTGTTCTGACCTCTCAACCTTCAGGAGAAATCTCATGGTCCTCTCTCGTGTCGTCGCCAGTCTGGCGCGCGGTGTGGTGTTGTCGCTGGCCCTGGCCGGCGGGGCGGCCCAGGCCCAGCAGGTGCTGCGCGTGACCGCCATCCCCGACGAGTCGCCCACCGAGCTGGCGCGCAAGTTCGCGCCGCTGGGCCAGTACCTGGAGAGCAAGCTCGGCATGAAGGTCGAGTGGACGCCGGTGACCGACTACGCCGCGGCCGTCGAGACCGTCGTCAACAAGAAGATCGACCTGGCCTGGTTCGGCGGCTTCACCTTCGTGCAGGCCAACGTGCGCTCGGGCGGCAAGATCGTGCCGCTGGTGCAGCGCGAGGAGGATGAGAAGTTCCGCTCGGTCTTCATCACCGACAAGGCCAGCGGCATCGCCAGGCTGGAAGACCTCAAGGGCAAGACGCTGAGCTTCGGCTCGCAGAGCAGCACCTCCGGCCACCTGATGCCGCGCAGCTATCTGCTGGCCGCCAAGATCAACCCGGACGTGGACCTCAAGCGCGTGGCCTTCAGCGGCGCGCACGATGCGACCATCGCGGCGGTGGCCAGCGGCAAGGTCGACGCCGGCGCGCTGAACATCTCGGTCTGGGAGAAGTTCGTCACCGAGAAGAAGGTGGACCCGGCTGCGGTCAAGGTCTTCTACACGACGCCGCCGTACTACGACTACAACTGGTCGGTGCATGCGGACATGCCCCAAGCCCTGCAGGACAAGATCAAGGCCGCCTTCCTGGCCCTGGACCCGAACACGCCGCAGGGCAAGGAGATCCTGGGCCTGCAGCGCGCGACGAAGTTCGTCGCCACCAAGCCCGAGAACTACACCGGCATCAAGGCCGCCGCTGAAAACGCAGGTCTGCTGAAGTGATCGCACTCAGCGGCATCGACGCCGCTGCACTCGGTGGCGTCGCCCCAGTGCTGCGCGGCGTCAGCCTGGCGCTGGCGGCAGGCGAGCAGATCGCCGTCATCGGCGCCTCGGGCGCGGGCAAGACAACGCTGCTCAATCTGCTGGCGCTGATGCAATGCCCGCTGAACGGGCGCTTCACGCTGGATGCGACCGACCCTTGGGCGCTGAGCCGCCGCGAACGCCAGCGCCTGCGCGCGGACATCGCGCTGGCCCCCCAGCAGCCGCCGCTGCCGCCGCGCCAACGCGTGGCCGTGGCCGTGCTGGCCGCGCGCCTGCCGCGCATGTCGCTGGCGCGCAGCCTGCGCATGCTGTGGAGCCCGCCGGACGCGCCGCTGGCCCAGGCCGCACTGGCCCAGCTGGAGCTGGCCGACAAGCTCTGGCTGCGCGTGGACAGGCTCTCGGGCGGCGAGCGCCAGCGCGTCGGCCTGGCGCGGCTGCTGGTGTCCGACGCCCGCCTGTGGCTGGCCGACGAGCCCCTCGCCGCGCTGGACCCGACCCGCGCCGAACTGGCCCTGGCCGCGCTGCGCCGCAACGCCGGCGAGCGCGGTGCGGCCCTGGTCTGCAGCCTGCATCAGGTCGATCTGGCGCTGAAGCACTTCCCGCGCGTCGTGGCGCTGCGCGCCGGCCGGGTCGTGTACGACGGCGCGCCGGGTGGCCTCGACGAGGAACTGCTGGACGAGCTCTACCGCAGCCAGAACGAGGCACCGCCCGAGATCGCGCCGCTGCCGCAACCCATCCCCTTGCCCCAGGCCATGTGCCGATGACGCTGCGAGATCCCGCTGTCGGCCAGCGCTGGGCCACGCTGCTGATCGCCCTGGTGCTGGCCTGGCCGCTGCTGGTGCTGGCCGAGTTCAAGCCCTGGGCCCTGTTCGATGAGCGCAGCCTGCGCGCGACGGGCCGTTTCCTGGCCCAGTTCATCACGCCGCGGGCTGACGGCGAGTTCCTGGCCCTGCTGGCCCGTGACACCTGGCGCACGGTGGCCATCGCGACTGCGGGCATGAGCCTGGCGCTGCTGCTGGCCGTGCCCCTGGCCCTGGTGTCGACATCGCGGCTGTCGGCCAGCACCCTGGAAGGGCTACCCGGCCCGGCGCGTTGGCTGCGCCGCGCGGTGCGGGCCCTGCTGGTGCTGCTGCGCTCCATTCCCGAGCTCGTCTGGGCCCTGGTCTTTGTGCGTGTCGTCGGCCTGGGGCCGACGGCGGGCGTGCTGGCCATCGCGATTGCCTATGGCGGCATGCTGGGCAAGGTCTATGCGGAAATCCTGGAGAGCGCCGATGCCGCGCCCACCCAGGCCCTGCTGCGTTCGGGCAGCGGTCGTCTGCAGGCCCTGCTGTTTGGCGCGCTGCCGAGCTGCCTTCCCGAACTGCTGAGCTACACCGTCTATCGCTGGGAATGCGCGGTGCGCTCCTCCGTCGTGCTCGGCTTTGTCGGCGCGGGCGGCCTGGGCCAGCAGCTGGACAACGCCTCCAAGATGTTTGCCGGCAACGAGGTCAGTGCCATCCTGGTGGTCTTCATTGCGCTGGTCATGGCCAGCGATGCCTTCAGCCGCTGGCTGCGCGGGAGGCTGGCATGAGGCTGTCCACCGCCGCCGTGCTGGCCGGCCTGCTGGCACTCGTCTTCGCCAGCTTCTGGTCGCTGGACCTGCAATGGGCGGCCTTCCTCGGTCCCGAGGCCCTGGCCAGCATGGGCCGCTTCGGCCTGAGCTTTTTCCCGCCCGAGACGGCACCGGCCTTCCTCGCCAAGACCGGCTGGGCCTTGCTGGAGACACTGGCCATGTCGGCCCTCGGCACGGCCCTGGCCGTCATCGGCGGCCTGCTGCTGGCCCTGCCCGCGGCCGGCTCGGGTGCGTCGCGCGCGGCGGCGCGGCTGGTGCTGAACGCGCTGCGCAGCGTGCCCGAGCTGGTCTGGGCCGCGCTGCTGCTCATCCTCGCCGGCCTGGGACCGCTGCCGGGCACGCTCGCGCTGGCCCTGCATACCAGCGGCGTGCTGGGCCGGCTGTTTGCCGAGAGCTTCGAGAACGCGCCGCCCGAGGCCGCCCTGGCGCTGCGCCAGCGCGGCGTCGGCGCCGGGCGCGTGTGGCTGTTCGCCACGCTGCCCCAGACCCTGCCCCAGCTCGTCAGCTACACCCTCTACCGCTGGGAGAACAACATCCGTGCGGCCAGCGTGCTGGGCGTCGTCGGCGCCGGCGGCCTGGGGCAGATGCTGAGCTATCACCTGGGCCTGTTCCAGATGCACGAGACCTGCACGGTGCTGATCGCGATGATCGCCCTCGTCGGCCTGGTGGATGCGCTGTCCTGGGGGGCGCGCAGAATGCTGACGCGATGACCGCCGACACTGCCCTGCAAGCGCTGCTGACCCGCTATTCGGTCGGCCCCAAGCATCTGGTTGAGCCCGGGCCCAGCGACGAGCAGCTGGCGCAGATGGTGGAAGCCGCACTGCGTGCACCCGACCACGCCGAGTTGGTGCCTTATCGATTCAAGCTGGTGCGCGGCGAGTCAAAACAGGGCATGGCCGCCCTGTTCGCCGACGCGGCGCGTGCGGCCGGCAAGGGCGAGGAGGGCGCCGCCCTGGATGCCGAGCGCGCGCTGAAGCCGCCGATGACGGTCGCCGTCGTCGCCCGCATCGACCTCGGCCACCCGCTGGTGCCGGCCCATGAGCAGTGGGCTGCCGTGGGCGGCGCCATCGCCAGCTTCCTGACGGCGGCCCATGCGCTGGGCTTTGGCGGCAAGATGCTCAGCGGCGCCAAGGTGCGCAACCCGGCCATTGCAGCCGCCTTCTGCGAGCCTGGCGAGACGCTGCTGGGTTGGATAGCGCTGGGCACGCCGGCTCGCAAGCCGGCCGGCCCTTCGCGCAAGCCCGACCCCGGGCAGGTGCTGATCGACTGGCACCCGGCTTGCAAGTGACAGTCCGACTATGGAACTTACTCCCAGAGAGAAGGACAAGCTCCTTCTGTTCACCGCCGCCCTGCTGGCCGAGCGCCGCAAGGCCCGTGGCCTGAAGCTCAACTACCCCGAAGCCGTCGCGCTGATCAGTGCCGCCATCCTCGAAGGCGCCCGCGACGGCAAGACCGTGGCCGAGCTGATGAGCGAAGGCCGCACCGTGCTGACCCGCGACGACGTCATGGACGGCATCGCCGAGATGATTCCCGAGATCCAGGTCGAAGCGACCTTCCCGGACGGCACCAAGCTCGTCACGGTCCATCAACCCATTGTCTGAACCCATGCGCGCACTGACCTTGCTCCTGATCGCCGCTCCGGCCTTCGCCCACGAGGGCCACGGTCCCTCCGGCCCGCACATGCACGGCTGGGACGGCCTGGGCACGCTGGCCCTGGTCGCGGCTGCCGGTGTCGCGATCTGGTGGTTCACCAAGGGCCGCAAGTGATGATCCCCGGCGAGCTGATCACCGCCGAGGGCGAGCATGAACTCAACCCGGGCCGCCGCACGCTGACGCTGAAGGTCGCCAACACCGGCACCCGCCCCATCCAGGTCGGCTCGCACTACCACTTCGCCGAGACCAACGCGGCCCTCGGCTTCGACCGCGAAGCCGCACGCGGCATGCGCCTCAACATCTGCAGCGGCACGGCCGTGCGCTTCGAGCCGGGGCAAACGCGCACCGTGGAGCTCGTCGACCTCGGCGGCGACCGCGCCGTCTGGGGCTTCCGCGGCCTGGTGCAGGGCAAGCTATGAAGATTTCCCGCCGTGCCTATGCCGAGATGCTCGGCCCCACCGTTGGCGACAGGCTGCGCCTGGCCGACACCACCCTCATCATCGAGATCGAGCAAGACCTGACGCTGCGCTCGGGCGGCTATGGCGAGGAGGTCAAGTTCGGTGGCGGCAAGACCGTGCGCGACGGCATGGGCCAGTCCCAGCGGCCCAACGGGCCAGGCCCGGGCGATGCCGTGGACACCGTCATCACCAATGTCGTCATCGTCGACCACTGGGGCATCGTCAAGGCCGACATCGGCCTGCGCGGCTGCCGCATCGCCGCCATCGGCAAGGCCGGCAACCCCGACGTGCAGCCCGGCGTGGACATCGTCATCGGCCCCGGCACCGAGATCATCGCGGGCGAGGGCTTCATCGTGACGCCCGGCGCCATCGACACCCACATCCACTTCATCTGCCCGCAGCAGATCGAAGAGGCGCTGATGAGCGGCGTCACCACCATGATCGGTGGCGGCACCGGCCCCGCCACCGGCACGCTGGCCACCACCTGCACGCCCGGCCCCCACCACATCGCCACCATGCTGAAGGCCGCCGAGGCCTTCCCGATGAACCTGGGCTTCCTGGGCAAGGGCAATGCCTCGCGCCCCGAAGGCCTGATGCAGCAGATCGAGGCCGGGGCCATCGGCCTGAAGCTGCACGAGGACTGGGGCACGACGCCCGCCGCCATCGACAACTGCCTGAACGTGGCCGAGCTGACCGACACACAGGTCGCCATCCATACCGACACGCTGAACGAAAGCGGCTTTGTCGAGGACACCATCGCCGCCTTCAAGGGCCGCACCATCCACAGCTTCCACACCGAAGGCGCTGGCGGCGGCCACGCGCCGGACATCATGAAGGTGGTGGGCGAGGCCAACGTGCTGCCCAGCTCCACCAACCCGACGCGGCCGTTCACCGTCAACACGCTGGACGAGCACCTCGACATGCTGATGGTCTGCCATCACCTGGACGCGGGCATCGCCGAAGACCTCGCCTTTGCCGAGAGCCGCATCCGCCGCGAGACCATCGCCGCCGAGGACATCCTGCACGACCTCGGCGCCATCAGCATGTTCTCGTCCGACTCCCAGGCCATGGGCCGCGTCGGCGAGGTGAGCCTGCGCTGCTGGCAGACCGCACACAAGATGAAGGTGCAGCGCGGCGCCCTGCCGGGGGACGGCGCCGGCAACGACAACGCCCGCGTCAAGCGCTACCTCGCCAAGCTCGCCATCAACCCGGCGCTGGCGCATGGCATCAGCCACGAGGTCGGTTCCATCGAGGTGGGCAAGTGGGCCGACCTGGTCTTGTGGAAGCCCGCCTTCTTTGGCGTCAAGCCGTCGCTGATCCTGAAGGGCGGCTTCATCGCCGCCGCCGCGATGGGCGACGCCAACGCCTCCATCCCGACGCCGCAGCCGGTGCACTACCGGCCGATGTTCGGCTCGTTCGGTGCGGCGCTTCAGCAGGGCTCATTGACCTTCGTGAGCCAGGCAGGGCAGGGCGCTGTCGAGAAGCTGGGACTGGCCAAGACCCTGGTGCCGGTGAAGGGCTGCCGCTCGGTCAAGAAGGCCGACATGCTGCTCAACAACTACCTGCCGACGATGGAGATCGACGCGCAGACCTACGAGGTGAGGGCGGACGGCGTGCTGCTGACCTGCGAGCCGGCGAAGGAGTTGCCGATGGCGCAGAGGTATTTCTTGTTCTAAATAGGGCCGCCCTAGCTCTCAGCGCGCTAATCCCAACCGATCTGAGGTGGCTCGGTGCTTGAAGGAAGTTCTTCCGCGCGACTTTGGCTACGCCAAGCTATTTGGGTCAGTTCCCGAATGGGATCTACGAAGGGTTTTGCTTCCTTCCCGAATTTTCCAAGCGCCACGCCAGCGTCGCCAATAAGTTCCCAGAGTCGTTCCAAATCTGAGATCTTCTTATGTATCTCGGCTTCAAGCGCTCAAGCCTTCTGAGGATTCTTTGGCGATGCTCCTCAGTTATGTCGCTGCTGGGAACTCTACTTTCATTGACTTCTCCCTGGCGGTATTCAATGGCGCATCGTGCGCCGTCAGTACATTTTGCTCGAGGTCATCTAGAGGAGGAAACTGCGGAGCTTTCCTGTGGGGCCCAGTTCACCGAGGCGTTGCACGAGAGGTCTAGGCGCTATCAGATGCAGGCTCTGTTTCCACCTTGGTATCAGCTGACACTGTTGCGGGTCTCTTTCGTTGAAGACCAATCATTGCCAGTATTCGATCTAGCAAACCTGGTGCATTGTCTATTTGAGGCATCTTGACGCCCGCGCGCTCAATCATTTCCTGGAATGGGCTACCGTGAACCTCTCCGTTGACTAGCCGAATAGGCAGCTCGTCAAGTCGGCTTAGGGCTGTGCCAAACAGCTGTGCCTGAAAACGTTTGTCCAGTTGGACGGCTTCATTTCTATATCCTTCGTAGGCTGCTGAAAGAGATGCTTTGTATGCGTAGTCCTCCGACAGGCGAAATCTTTGACCTATCTGCTTGGTCGCCACCCAGCCCATCCAAACCGCCGGTGTGATCGCAAGTGCAGCTAGCAAGGCATTAATCACAACAACGCCCCAATCGGGATTTTTTCCAATAGCACTGTGAATAGCCATGAATCGGTCGTGGCCGATTAATCCTGCGACAAACAAGCTTGCTAAGAGAGCAAGCAGCCAAACGCCCACAGAATTTTCGAGTGCCGTAGCTCGTTCTTTGAATGATTTGGCTAAACTGTAGGAGGTTGAGCTCCGAAATGCTGCGTCAATGCGCTTCATCGCCTCGTCTGCTTTGTCGCCTTGTGCTTGCAGATGTTGCTGCAATTTATATATTTCAGCCACTGCTGCATCAGCTCTCTCACGCTCGCTTTCAATGCTTTCGGAAAAGTTCTGGACAAATTTCTGCCCTTTGTCCATTTCTTGCATTGTGAGGTCGAGAGACTCGGCGGCGTCATACGCGCGTTCGATTTTTGACGCCTTTTCTTCAACCTCGGTTATTCGGTTGGTGGCATTTTCTAACCGCGCCATGGTTGCATTTAGGGTGCGGCGCGTTGCAAGCGGTATGCCAGACGCAGCTCGAAATTGATTAAGAGTTGCAAGTGCTGGTACCCTCTGCATCAAGGTTGTCAGCAAAGTTGCAATAGCTTCTGTGGCATCTTTGCCGCCTGCTAAATTTGGGGCATTGTGGGTGGTTGCTAGATTTACCTTGCTCGCGAAATTTGAAAATTTAGCCTGTACAGCAGGCGAGGCATTGCTCCAATCAATCAACTCAATCGTTTCTATTACGTTTTCAGCGAGCTCTATCAGATCCTCTCTATCGACTGCTGGCGCTTGCCAACCCCAGTTCGCGGTAGGTACGGCCGCAAATCCTTGTGCTCGTAACGCTGCTTGAAGCGCTTGTAGCGCTACGACAAGACCACCATCAGACATATGCATCCCCCTAGTTTTGTGGGGAATTCTTGCTCTTCGAACGCTTGCGTTGAAGCCCAGAGTAAACCCGCATTGGCCGACTAGCGCGCACGCTGGCCTTCGAGGGTTAGCCACTTGTGCTAGGAGATTGAGTCGCAAATGGCGGTTCTGACATGAGCTGGCTTCTAGGTTGGACTCACTGCTCACCCAGCTTGACCGATTTGGTCTTCGCCCACAGCTAAGGCTCCGCGCGTCATATCCAGACGCTCCCATTGGCTAGCAGTCGGAAACTGCTGGCATGCCTGCCGCCGCCTTCCCTTTCCCGACCACCCCCTCCGCCCTATCCGGCCTCAAAGTCATCGAACTCGGCCAGCTGATCGCCGGCCCCTTCGCCGCCAAGACCCTGGCTGACTTCGGCGCCGAAGTCATCAAGATCGAGCAACCCGGCGCCGGCGACCCGCTGCGCAAATGGCTGCTGCTGCTGGATGGCACCTCGGTGTGGTGGCAGGTGCAGTCCCGCAACAAGCGCTCGCTGGCGCTGGACCTGCGCACGCCCGAGGGCCAGGACATCGTGCGTCGGCTGGCGGCCGAGGCCGATGTGCTGATCGAGAACTTCCGCCCGGGTGCGATGGAGGGCTGGGGCCTGGCGCCTGAAGACCTGCTGGCCGCCAACCCGCGGCTGATCGTGCTGCGCGTCAGCGGCTATGGGCAGACCGGCCCCTACCGCGACCGGCCAGGCTTTGCCGCCGTGGCCGAGGCGATGGCCGGGCTGCGCCACCTGACCGCCGAGCCGGGTCGCGTGCCGGTGCGTACGGGCGTCAGCATCGGCGACACGCTGGCCGCGCTGCACGGCGTCATCGGCATCCTGCTGGCGCTGCAGCACCGCCATGCCACCGGCCAGGGCCAGGTCATCGACGTGGCGCTGTACGAGGCCGTCTTCAACTGCATGGAAAGCCTGCTGCCCGAATACAGCGCCTTCGGCGTGGTGCGCGAACCGGCCGGCAGCGCCATGCCGGGCATCGCACCCAGCAATGCCTATCGCTGCGCCGACGGCGGCTATGTGCTGATCGCCGGCAATGGCGACAGCATCTTCTGCCGGCTGATGACCCTGATCCAACGCGACGACCTGGGGCAGGACCCCGCGCTGGCTGACAACGCCGGCCGTGTGGCCCGCGTGTCAGAGATCGACGCGGCATTAGGCGTCTGGGCCGCGCGGCGGACCGTGGACGAGGTGCTGCAGGCGCTCGAAGGCGCCGACGTGCCGGCCGGGCGCATCTACACGGTGGCCGACATCGCCGCAGATCCGCACTACCACGCGCGCGGCATGCTGCAGCAGGTGCAGCTGCCCGGACTGCCTGAGGGCCGGGCCCTCGACGTGCCCGGCATCTGCCCCAAGCTGTCGGCCACGCCGGGCGGTCAGCGCCGCAATGCGCCGGCCCTGGGCCAGGACTCGGACGCGGTGCTGAGAGAGCTGGGGCTGAGCGACAAGCAGATCGGGCAGTTGCGGGCGCAGGGCATCGTTCAGTAAGCCGCGGTGCCCTCAACCGTGCTGCAACAGATCCCCCAACACCGCATGCTCCCCATCCCGGCGGTCGAGCCCCGGCGCGTCGTACAGCACCCGCCAGCTCGGCTGGCCGCCCGAGAGTTCGGCCAGGAGGTCGCAGATCGCCTCGGCGCGGGTGATGTACGCCCATGCTCCTAGGAGCAGGAAGTGCTTGCGCAACAGCCGGCGGCTGTCGTCCAGCGGCACGCGGCGCAGGTGACCCTTGGAATGAAGCGCTTCTGCCTGACGCCCGAAGCGGTATCTGCGGGCTGACGATGAGGCGATGGCCTTTCCCAATATTCACCCGATTTGAGGGGTGGCCGCGTTGCTGAGGCGGATAGAGTGTCGCCCGCCTGCGCAGCAGGAATCTGACAAGACTATGGGGAGGGAAGAACAATGCGTGTGAGCGTATGGGCAAGCATGGGTGCTTGCGTGATGTTGGCGGCGTGTGGTGGTGGTGGTGGTGGTGGCGCGAGTGCGCCAGTCGCGCCGGCCCCGAAGGTGCAGCTGTCTGCGAGTGCCAGCGTTGCGGAAGTTCGTGGGGACTACGACGTTCCGCAGTCGTTCACCGTCAAGATCAGCAACACCGGTGAAGTGGCGGTCACGAACATCACCATCAATCCGTCGAGCGAGGCTGCCTCCCTCCAACTGAAGACAAATGCATGCCAGGCCATCGTCTTGGCGGTTGGCAAGGACTGCGAGTTGACCTACGCCTTGTCAGCGAAGTCGGCCGTTCAAGGAACGCAGAAGTTCGACATCCTGTTCGCGCAGGACGGCAAGGCGCTTCAACAGCAGTTGAGCCTGCCATTTGTGCTGACCGAATCCACCTGGACTTCGGTGAAGCCATGGGCAACCTATCAGGGCAATGCTTCGCATACCGGCTATGTGCCGATCACGCTGGTGCCGGATCGCTTCAAGCTGGCTTGGGAACGGTTTGCCGATCCGTCTGCGGCACGGGTGACAGCAAGTGCCGGAGATGCCGACCGTGTTTATGTCGCTGGTCGGCGCATGGACGGAAAGTCGTTCGTCACGGCGCTGGCGACCAAGGACGGTGCGACTCAATGGATCTATGACATGGGAGCGCTGGATGGTGTTTACGCCCCGGCCATTGACGGCGATGAGGTCTACCTCGCTTCCAGCGGGCACTCGAACACCTACCTTTGGAAGGTGCACGCCCGCACCGGCGCGCTGCAGGCCCGCACGGCGTTTGGCAACCAATGGTCCGACTATCTGGCACCCGTGGTCTTCGATCAGCAGGTCTACGCTCAGGCGGGCTACTACGGTGGGGTTGCGGCCTATCAGCGTGCAGGGGCAGAGTCCCTGTGGTTCACTTCATTGAACCAGTACGACGGCTGGACGCCTGCGGTGGATGCCAAGTACGCGTATGCGTACACGGGCGAGTACCAGCCCAAGTTGAGCGTTCTCGACCGGATGACCGGTGCCGTTGTGTTCGAGATTGCCGATCGCAACTTCAACTGGATGGGCTGGACCATGGACGCCTCGCCTGTCCTGAACGAAGACGCCACCCGCGTGTTCGTGACGCAGGCTGGCAGGGCCTTGGCGTTTGACCTGACCGGGCGCGCGGTGAGTTGGGAGAAGACGGGCGGCTATCAGGGCCAACCTTCCTACGCGGCAGGGGAGCTCTACCTGAAGGCCAACAATTCCACCCAGATCAGTGCACTCGACCCAGCAACGGGCACAGCGCGTTGGCTATGGGTGAGCCCGGAGCGTATCGTCAGCGACATCATCGTCACTCGGAGTCACTTGTTGGTCGCGACAGAAGCCAAGGTGTATGCGATCCAGTTGAGCGATCGCAAGGTGTCTTGGACCTATGCGGCCACGGGCCAGCTCGCGCTGGCCAATAGCGGGCTCCTCGTGGTCACCGGCGCCAACGGCAAAGTGACCGCCATCTCGATGCGCTAGCGCGGAACGACCAGCGGGTGGAGGTGAGCCGGCGGACCCCACGGCTCGGCCGGCTGAATCCGCTGGGTGCTGCGTTCATCCCAAGCTGCAGCCCCCAACGTCACAACCCCGCGAACGGATCGCGCCAGGCGGGCAATCTGCGGGCAGCCGCTCAGGCCCCGCTCGACCCCCTGGCCAGCGGCGCCCCGGCGCCCTGCCAGCGGGAAGTCGCCTGCCTCGTGGAAGCGCAGAAGCTCGGGCCCCGCGAAAGCCCCAGCCCGCCGTATCCGCGGGCCTCACGGTGCGGGCAGCCGGCCCAGCATCTGCGGGTCGGCCGCGCTCCACCGCATCGCCACGCCTTCGCCCGAGGCCGGGTAGACGCCGCTCAGCCCCGTCACCGTCACCTGGTGGGTGACGACCACCAGCACACCCGGTCCGCGCCAGCCCGCGAGCAGCGTGCGGGCCTGCCGGAGCAGTTCGGCTTCGCGGCCGGGCTCGCCGAAGAAGGAAGCGAAGGCCGGCTGCGCCTGCACCGGCACGCCGTCGAAGGCCAGCCGCGCCGTCTCCAGCGTGCGGCACCAGGGCGAAGCCCAGACGGCCGCGACGGGCAGGGCGCCGAGGCGCTGGCGCAGCGCCTCGCCCATGCGGCGGGCCTGTGCGCGGCCTGCGTCGCTGAGGTTGCGCTGGGTGCTGCAGTCGCCCGGCGTCATGCCCGGCGGGTCGCCGCCGCCGGGCGCGAGCGCGTGCCGGTAGAGCACCACATCGCCATCGCGCAGGTCCAGCGACCAGGCCGGCACCCATGCAAGGAGCAGCAGCGCAACGACGGCAGTTCTCATGCGGCGGATTCTGCTTGACCCGCATCACCGGACCCGGAGGGTGAGCTGCAAACCCCGCGAGGCAAGCGGCGAGATTGGCCGGAGCCCCGGGAACGACGCCTTCGTCGTACAGACGTATTTCCAGCCTGCCAAGGATCAATGGCCATTAGGGACTGACGAGCGCCGGGCCGGCGCGTAGCGTCGGGCCACCGACAAGGAGCCCGTCATGCGCCATAGCCTCGCCCTGCTGCCTCTCGTCCTGGCCTGCCTGCCCGCCTTCGCTGCCGAGCTGAGCCAACAGAACCTCGGCTCCACGGGCGTTCTCGTGTCGAGCTGTGGCGGCATGGCCACCGGCGCCTTCCCGACCGAAGGCAACCTGTTCGACTGGCAGGCGGGCAAGTCCAACTGCAATGCCGCTTCAACCACCACGGTGGGGCAGCAGTTGGCGACCAGCGGCGCCTACAACCAGGCGTCGCCCTCCGTCCAGACGGACGCACAAGGCAACGCCACCTACGGCTCGGTCGGCATGCATGCCCATTTC
This sequence comes from Roseateles sp. GW821-FHT09H10, assembly GCF_059415865.1. NCBI lineage: Bacteria > Pseudomonadati > Pseudomonadota > Betaproteobacteria > Burkholderiales > Sphaerotilaceae > Roseateles > Roseateles sp. GW821-FHT09H10. Next base: position 562,226 of record NZ_JBWKOB010000003.1, read on the forward strand.
CGTGCCAATGCCAGCGCCGGCTTCGCGGCGGCCGAGAGCACGGCCGGGTGGACCGACACCTGGACGCTGACGCCGGCCAACCCGGCCCTGATCGGCCAGAACGCCGTGCTGAGCTTCAGCATCCATCTCGATGGCGTCCTCGACGGGCTGCCCATCGGCAACAGCTACACGCGCATCGGCAGCCAGGTCTGGCTCAACAACGCGGCGGTGGCCGGGCAGAGCTTCCGCCGCCAGGGCCAGGGCCAGGGCGGCTTTCCCTTCCACCTGGTGATCGACCAGGACGTCAGCTTCAGCGTCACGGTTAAGCTCGGCACGCCTTTCGAACTGGGCGTCTTCTCGCGCGCTTCCGCGGGCACGGCGGGCGCCGGGCCGAACTGGTTCAGCGAGGCCACGAGCGACTTCGCCAGCACGCTGACCTGGCAAGGCATCAGTGGCGTCAGCGTGGCCGGCAACGCCATCGGCTACACGCTCAGCAGCGAGAGCGGTGTGGACTGGACCGTGCCCTATGCGCCGGTGCCCGAGCCTTCCGTGGCGCTGCTGCTGGCCGGTGGCCTGCTCGCGCTGGCGCTGCGTCGGCGCCGCTAAGCCTGCTCCACCGGCATCGCAAAGCCCAGCACCAGCCGCATCAGCGACTGCTCCAGCGCTTCGCGGTCCAGCCCACCGGCCGCATGGGCCGTGATGGCGGCGCGCATCACACCCGCCACTGCATGCGTGAGCACGAAGGCGTCGCTGCGTGACAGCGGCGGCATGACCACGCCGGCGCCGGTCACGCCGTCCGTGGAGAAGGACGTCATCAGCCGCTCGAGCAAGGGCTGCAGCAGGCCCGCGCCGCCGCGCTCCAGTGAATAGCGCATCAGGCGCTGGTGCGCCAGCTTCCTGCCGCCGTAGGCATCCAGCACCGCGCCCAGCATGGCGCCGATGCGTCCGCCAAGCCGGGTTGGCGGCGTCTGCATCACCTCCAGCACGCGTTCCGACAGGCCGCTGAGCTCGCGCGTCAGCAGGGCCTGGAACAGCGCGTCCTTGTCCGGGAAGTACTGGTAGAGGGTGCCGATGCTGACGCCGGCCAGCCTGGCGATGGCGTTGGTGCTGAGCTGCGCGGGTTCCTGCTGTTCGAGCAGCCGGGTGGCGGCTTCGAACATGAGTTCGACCTTTTGCTGGGAGCGCTCCTGGCGCGGTGAGCGGCGCCTAAGTGCTTGATCTGGAGCGTCTTTTCTCTGCATGGCCGGGGGCGCGAACGCGAGTCGCTAAACATGAGCTGTGCTCATATTATTTCCCGCATCGACCCGCCGCAACGCGAATGCATCCCCCATGAACCTCAGCCAGCCCACCGGCCCCAGCCGGATCACCGACGCCCTCGGGCGAATGAACGACAACTTCGGCCGAGGTGCCGCATGAACGGTGCGCGCCTGAAGCAGTTGCTGCGCAACAAATGGGCGCGCCGGGCGATGGCCGCCAGCATGGTCGTCAAGGCGCTGCTGGTGGCGGTGGCCGTGCTGGGCGCCGTGGACCACGCACGGGCATGGCCCTTGCCGGTCGGGGCTTCACCCAGCCCAGGCCAGTGCCATGACTCGCAAGCAAGTTCTCTTCATCCAGGGAGGCGGTGAGGGCGCCCACGCCTCCGATGCGCCGCTGGCCGCTTCGCTGCAGCAGGCCCTCGGCGCCGGCTACGACCTGCACTTCCCGCGCATGCGCGGCGAGGACGATCCCAGCCTGGAGCCCTGGAAGCAGCAGATCGGCGCCGAGCTGGCGCGCCTGCGCGATGCGGTGACGCTGGTGGGGCATTCCCTGGGCGGGGCCATGCTGCTGGACTATCTGGCGGAGCGGACGCCACCGCTCGCCATCGACGCGCTGGTGCTGCTGGCCGCGCCGGCCTGGGATGGCGAAGCCTGGGCCTTCGACGAACTCGTGCTGCCGGACGACCTGGCCGACAGGCTCGCCTTCATCCCGCGGGTGATCCTCTACCACTGCCGCGATGACGAGGTGGTGCCCTTCGCCCACCTGGCCCGCCACGCGGCCAAGCTGCCGCAGGCGGTCGCCGTCGCGTTCGCGCGCGGCGGCCATCAGTTCGGCAACGAACTGCAGGCCATCGCCGCGGACCTTCGCGCAGCACATGCGAGCCAGCAGCGGGCCGCTCTGGGCTGAGGCTGCTGCACACCTCGTTTGAGGGTGCAACACCCTGTCGGGCTTCTTGACAATCCCCTGCTTACCGAACGGCGTAATAGGTGTAAGTTATTGATCTTCTTCTTGATTTCTGAGTTGGCCCGTCAATTGCTTTGTTGTTGCAAGGCCTGATTTCCAGCGCTGCCAACCGAGAATCACGATGAACAAGAACTTCAAGATCGCCTCCCTGGGCCTGGCCCTGGCACTCTCGATGGCCCAGCAGGCCAACGCCGACATCGTCTACAACGTCAGCGAGTCCTTTGGCGGCGGCACCATCACCGGCACCCTGACCACCGATGGCAGCCTGGGCTTCATCAGCAACAAGGCCCAGATCCTCGACTGGAACCTCACGCTCAGCAACGCCAACGGTTCGTCCACCCTGAACAGCGGCAACGCGACCCTCTACTCGAGCAACTTCCGCTTCTCCGCGACGGCCAGCGACCTGACCTTCGACCACTCCTTCGGCAACTACTTCCTGGTCTACGAAAACAATCTGGTCGGCTTCTGGTGCCTGGAAGGCGTGAACAACGGCTGCGCCGGCTACGCCAGCGAGTCGGTCTTTGCCGTCAACGTCAATGGCAATCGCCAGTACGTCAACAGCGGCCGCGGCCACGAGTCGGTCTTCTCCAGCGGCAACACTAACCACGTTCCCGAGCCTTTCACGCTGGCCCTGGTCGGCATTGGCCTCGTGGCTGGCGCCGTCGCCCGCAAGACGCGCTGAGCGCTTCCCGCGCTCGCCGAGAACGCCCCGCACTGCGGGGCGTTTTTCATGGCGGCAGTGCGGGCCGCCTCAGCGCGACACGATCATCCGCAGCCCCAGGCCGACGAAGATCGTTCCCGCCAGCCGATCGAGCCAGGGACCCACGCTGGGCCGGCGGTTCAGCCAGGCGCCAACGCTGCCCGAGAAATAGCCCAGCAGGCCGAACAGCACGACGGCCTGGGCCGTGAACAGCAGCCCGAGCAGCCCCAGCTGCCACTCCACCTGCCCCTGGGACGCGACGACGAACTGCGGCAGGAAGGACAGGAAGAACAGCACGACCTTGGGGTTGATGGCATTGGCGATCAGCCCCTTCACGAACACGCGCTGCAGGGATGCGCCGTCACCCGTGTCGCTGCTCAGCTGCACCTTGCCGGCATGCCGCCAGGCCTGAACGCCCATCCACACCAGATAGACGCCGCCCGCCACCTTCAAGAGCGTGAAGGCCAGCGGCGACGCCGCCACCAGGGCGCTGACGCCGATGACGGCCAGCAGGGTGTGGCTCAGGCAGCCCAGCGCGCAGCCCAGGCCGAAGGCGATGCCTGCCCGCCGCCCGCGCGACATGCCCATGCTCAGCACCATCAGGTTGTCGGGACCGGGCGTGGCGGTCAGCACCAGGGCGGTGGCAAGGAAGGCGAGGGTTTGGGCGAGGGTCAGCATGGCGGCATGCTAAGGGCGGCCGTGGCGACCCGCCCTCGGCGCTAGGGGAGGGCGGCACGCGGGCTCAGCCGCATGGACCAGGGCTTCTCGATCCGCAGCCACATCTCGTCGATCTCCTTGCCACGTTTCCTGGACGGCGACTCCTTGGCCGCCGCCAGGGCCATGCACAGCCGCATCTGGTGGGCGATCTCTCTGCCCTTCTCAGGGATCATTTCCGTTTCCCGGTACGCCCTCTCCAGTTCAAGGAGGAGGTTCTCCTTCCTCGGGATCGAGCACGCCCGGTCTTCCTTCTCCCGGCACCGTGCGAGGTGGCGGAGTCTCTTGGAGATCTCGTCAGGACCGGTCAGGCGTTCCGGCTCCGCCAGCTGTTCGCTGTCCTTGGCGACCGGCCATTGATAGGACAGCGCCACGGCCGCAGGGAAGGTCCGGCTCACGATGTCGGCATGCATCAACAGCTGGGACCGCAGCTCCTCGTGCTTCTCTTCGTCCTTCTCCTGAACCCCTTTGGCGGCGCTGCGCAGCCGGCGCCAGAACCGCTCCGGCCAGGTCCAGTTGGCCAGGCTGGAGAGTTCCGTCCTCTGGCTGTCCACGCTGTAGTCCAGCGGCCCCGGGACCTGCTCGGGCACATGGACCTTGCAGTCGTAGGGCGTGGGCTCGAGAGGGACGGCGGTCGACCTGAAGCCGATGTCGCCATTGGCTGCCTGTTCGAACTGCAGGGTCCGCAAATAGACGGGCGGATCGGCCAGGCTGCCGGTATTCAACTCCACCATCCCCTTGTACCTCTCGCCGTGATGGGCGAACTCGCCGTCGTGGGTGTGCGACGTGATGAGGAAGTTCAGGGAGCGCCGGTCGTTCACCAGCTTCTGCCAGGCGATCTCCTGCCGCAAACTCAGGTGCCAGCTTTCGATCGGGTAGTGGGTGACGAAGAAATACCTGTCATTCACGCCCAGCCGGCCCGTGAGCGAACGGGCGGCCGTGAGCTGTTCCTTCAGCAAGCCGCCGGAGACGCCGGCGGTCGAGATGCGACCGTTGTCCAGCAGGTCCCTGTAGTTGGACGAGTCCAGCAGCAAGGCATAAATGGCCGTGCCGGCCTGGTCGGCGGCGGGTAGCCGGACCAGCTGGACGATGAAGGATTCCCAGGGTTCATCGCGGGAAATCCGGGCCACCCAGCAATGCATGCCGTCCGCCTTGCATTGCACCCCCTGGCCGGCATCGACGCCTGGACCCAACAGCCGGAGATAGGCCTCGATGACATCGTTCTTGCGGAAGGGCGTGTGCAGCGCCGGCGTTCTCATCCCCGCATTGCAGAGCTTGACCCAGTCTTCATCGGTGACCACACGACCGTACTCGGGTGGGTAGAGATTGCCGGCGAGGTAGCCGTCATGGTTGCCCGGCGTGTAGACCCAGGTCGTCGGGCCCGGCGCACCCATGCGACTCATGACGCGCGCGAATCGCTGCCATTCGGTGCTGCAGGAAAGGTCGAGGGCGTCGCCGGCATGCAGCAGCAGCGAGAGCTGCCCTTCTTTTGAATGGGCGATGGCAATGGCCCGCTGCAGCACATCGTCGGCGCCGATGACCTGCTGGGCGCTGCGGATGGTCACCTCGGTGAACTCGTCGCCGCTGCCTTGCAGCACGGGGCTGGGATAGCCGCGGCTTTCATGGAACTGGGTGTCCGAGATCAGGCCGATCTTCCGGGTGATGGGCCTGGCGGCGGTCGAGTCCCAGGAGTCCAGCTTTTTGTCGCTGACGGGATCCTTCACCGTGCTGGCGCAGCCCGCGAGCAAGATCCCCAGCACCGGCAGCCAGATGCATTTCATCGATGTCCTCCCTTGTGGCGCCCACTCTAGAAGCCGGCGCCGAGGGCCAGACGGACCGGGGCCGCGAATTCATCACTGCTGTTGAACGGCGGGGCCCATCGCGTTGCGGGAACGGCACATCGGCCGCCCGCGTGAGGCCGCCCCCGGCCTCAATCCCGGAACGTCGGCGTGCCCTTGCCCGCCATCATGGCCTGGGTGAGGTCCTCGCTCATCAGCATGGCCGCGTTCCAGGTGGCGATGTAGTTCAGGCCGTCGGCGACGGAATGGTCGCGGGCGTAGTTCAGCATCTCCTTGGTGCCGCGGACGGACAGCGGCGACTTGGAGGCGATGGCGGCGGCGATCTCGCGCACACCGGCCTGCAGGGCCTCGCGGCTGTCGAACACGCGGTTGACCAGGCCGATCTCGCGCGCCTCGGCGGCCTCCACGCGCCGGCCCGTGAAGGCCAGTTCGCGCACCAGGCCCTGGGAGCCGACGATCTTGGGCAGGCGCTGCAGCGTGCCCACGTCGGCCACCATGCCGATGTCGATCTCCTTGATGGAGAAATAGGCGTCGGCGCTGCAATAGCGCATGTCGGCGCAGCAGATCAGGTCGATGCCGCCGCCCACGCAGGCGCCGTGGATGGCCGCGAGCACGGGCTTGCGGCAGCGCTCCAGGCTGGTCAGGGTGTCCTGCATGTCCAGGATGACGCGGCGCAGGCTCTCGCGGGTGCGGCCGTCGCAGGGGTCCTGGATCTGCGGCGCGATGCCCATCATCATCTGCAGGTCGATACCAGCGGTGAAATGCTTGCCTTCGCCCTCCAGCACGGCCACGCGGGCCTCGGCCTGGTCGTCGATCCAGTCGAAGGCGCGGCGGATGTCCTGCCACATCGCGGCGTTCATCGCATTGGCCTTGTCGGGCCGGTTCAGGCGGGCGGTGGCGATGTGGTCCTGGATGGTGACGGTGAGGGTTTCGAGTTGCATGGTCGGCTGGGGTGCGCGGGCGAAACCCCCATCATGCCCGCCAAACCCCTGCGGACCTGTCGCCACCGGGCCAGCACCGATACTTGAGCCCATGATCCACGCCACCAAACGCATTGCCGGCGGCGCCGGCCTCGCCGCCGTGCTCGTCAAGCGCGCCCCCACGCTCGAACTCGATTGGGACGCCCGCAGCAAGAGCCGCTTCTCGGCCACCGACTCCAGCGGCCGCGAGATCGGCGTCGTGCTGCCGCGCGGCACCTCGCTGCGTGGCGGCGACGTGCTGGTGGCCGAGGACGGTTCGCTGCTGCGCGTCATCGCGGCCGCCCAGCCCGTGCTGCAGGTGCGCCACTGCGCCGAACACGGCTCGCCTTTTGACCTCCTGCGCGCCGCCTACCACCTGGGCAACCGCCATGTGCCGCTGGAACTGCAGGCGGACCTGCTGCAGTTCGAACCCGATGCCGTGCTGGCTGACATGCTGCGCCGCCAGCACTTGATCGTGACCGAGACCCAGGCCGCCTTCGAGCCTGAGGGCGGGGCCTATGGCGAGGGCGCCGGGCACGGCCACCACCATGGGCATGAGCACCACGACCACGGCCATGCGCACGACCACGCGGCAGCGCCCGCGCCGGCCCGCAAGCCGCTGGCGATTCCCGTCAAGGCGCATGACGACGGCCATGTGCACGGGCCCGGTTGCGGCCACGACCACTGAAGCGCGAAGCCGGCATGTCGCCGGCACTTTTCCCCTCGCATCCTAGGTGTCGTCATCGGTGCGGATGCGACGTGTCTCGCAGTTAGCATGCCGCCCGCCGCGAAGCCGCCATGAGCGGCGCCGCGCGGCGTTTCGACATCCAAACGAGCTAGGGAGTGGCTTTGAAGTACCTTCGTCCTGTTCTCGCCGGCCTGGCCATCAGCCTGCCGATGGCCGCCTGGGCCCAAGCCGCCTCCGATGCGGCCTTGGCCAACTACATCAGCCCGACCCTGGGCGCTGGCAAGGTGGGCCTGCATTGCCCGCCCAACACCAGCTGCAGCCCCGTGGAGACGGCGCTGTCCGTGCGGCTGGGCCACCGTTTCGATTCGGCCTGGGCCGTGGAGCTGGGCTATACCGACATCTCGGCCGACTTCGGCTTTGTGCAGCGCTACTCGGCCGCGGTCAAGAGCACCAGCCTGGGCGCGGCCTTCAGCCTGCCCCTGTCGGACACGGTCAGCGCGCAGCTGCGCGCGGGTGCGGCCTCGCACCGGCTGAGGTTCCAGCCGCCGCACTCCCCGGGTGATGTCACGCCGTCCTCGGTGTCCAAGAGCTCGCTGAAGCCCTATGTGGGGGTGGCGGCATCGTGGCAGTTCGCGCGTCGCTGGAGCGCGCATGTCGACGCCGACTGGAGCCGGGCTGACCTGCGCGTCGGGGGCAGCAACAACCCCGACCAGACGGTCTCGGTGCGCTTCTACGGCGCCGGCGTCGCCTTCCACTTCTGACGACGAAGGCGGGGCGCGGGCCGGCGGGGCCAGAATCGCCCCATGTCCACGCCTGTCGCTCCCGCCTCGCTGCTGCATCTGCTCTGGCTGGCCTCGCCGGCCCTGCCGGTGGGTGGCTTCAGCTATTCCGAGGGCCTGGAGGCGGCCGTCGATGCCGGCCTCGTGCATGACGAGGCCAGCGCCGGCGACTGGCTGCTGAACCAGCTCGAACTCGTGCAGGCGCGGGCCGAGCTGCCGGTGGCCGCCGCCGCGCATGCCGCCACACTGGCCCTGGACGCTGCCCGGCTGACGGAACTCAATGTCTGGGTGCTGCAGACCCGCGAGACCAGCGAGAGCCTGCAGCAGGCCAGCCAGATGGGGCGCAGCCTGCTGGCCTGGATGCAGGGGCTGATGCCCGAGGCGCCGGTGCTGCCGCTGCTGAAGGCCTTGAAGCCCGCACCGACCTGGCCCGTTGTCATGGGCGCTGCCGCCGCCTCGCGCGGGGCGGAGCTGGAGCCGGCCCTGCAGGCCATCGCCTTCGGCTGGGCCGAGAACCTGGTGCAGGCGGCCGTGCGCTGCGTGCCCCTGGGCCAGAGCTCGGGCCAACGCCTGCTGGCACGCCTCGTGCGAGCCATTCCTGAAGCTGTTGCGACCGCCCGGGCCGCGCCCGAGCCCCTGGCCTTCGCGCCTCTGCTCGGCGTCTTCGGCGCCCGCCACGAAACCCAGTACTCACGCCTGTTCAGATCATGACTGCACCGCTGCACGCCATTCCCAACCGCACCAAGAAGCTCCCGCCGCTGCGCGTCGGCGTCGGTGGCCCGGTCGGCTCCGGCAAGACCACCCTCGTCGAGATGCTGTGCAAGACCATGCGCGAGCGCTGGGACCTGGTCGTCGTCACCAACGACATCTACACCAAGGAAGACCAGCGCCTGCTGACCGTGGCCGGCGCGCTGGCGCCCGAGCGCATCATGGGCGTGGAGACCGGCGGCTGCCCGCACACCGCCATCCGCGAGGACTGCTCCATCAACCTCGAGGCCGTGGACCGCATGCTGGAGAAGTTCCCCGATGCCGATATCGTCTTCGTCGAAAGCGGTGGCGACAACCTCGCGGCCACCTTCAGCCCCGAGCTGTCCGACCTGACCATCTACGTCATCGACGTGGCCGCCGGCGAGAAGATCCCGCGCAAGGGCGGCCCCGGCATCACCAAGAGCGACCTCTTCGTCATCAACAAGACCGACCTGGCGCCGCATGTGGGCGCCGACCTGGACATCATGCGCAGCGACACGGCGCGCATGCGGCCGGTCAAGCCCTGGGTCATGACCAATCTCAAGACCCGCGATGGCCTGGCCGAGGTCGTCGCCTTCATCGAGAAGAAGGGCCTGCTTGTCGGCTGACCCCATCCGCTGGCCGGCGCGGCTGACGTTGAGCGCTGCGCGCGACGGCGCCAACGCCACCCGCGTCCACGCCCGCCACGACGGCCCGCTGCGCCTGCTGAAGACCCTCTACCCCGAGGGGCCCGGCGTCGCGCACGCGGTGCTCGTGCACCCACCCGGTGGTCTGGTCGGTGGCGACCGCCTGGACATCCATATCGACGTGCAGGCCGGCGGCCATCTGCTGGTGACGACGCCGGCGGCGACGCGCTTCTATCGCTCCAATGCGGGAGAGGCGGCGCAGGTGGTGCAGGCCACGGTGGGCGAGGGCGCGCGCCTGGAGTGGCTGCCGCAAGAAACGCTGGCCTACCCCGGCTGCATCGCCCGCAACGAGGTCAGGCTGGAGCTGGCGCCGGGGGCCAGCCTGTTCGCCAGCGAGGTGCTGGGCCTGGGCCTGCCCGCCGCCGGCCAGGCTTTCGACAGCGGCCGGCTGCTGCAGCACCTGGAGATCGGCGGCCGCTGGCTGGACCGCGGCTGGCTGGACGCCGGCGACAAGGCCCTGCTCGACGGCCCCTGCGGCCTGGCAGGCCATCGCGTGCTGGGCACGCTGGTCTATGCGCAGGGCAGTGCGCTGCCCGACGTGGAGGCGCTGCTGACCCACAGCCGCGCCTTGCTGGAAGGCGAGCCGCGCAGCGGCATCACCCACCTGGCCGGTCCGCGCGGCAGCGTGCTGCTGGCCCGCGTCATCGGCGACGAGGTCGAGACCGTGACGCTGGCGCTGCGGCGGGTGAGGGCGCTGTGGCGCCAGCAGCTATGGGGCCTGGGGGCGAGTGATCCCAGGATCTGGGCGACCTGAATCCGCGCTCAGCGGATCACAGCGCCCGCCATGTCGGAATGCTATGGCGAGCCAGGGCGGTGACCCAGTCAGGCTCGCCCGGCACGAAGGCGATGCCGAAGGCCGGGCTGACGAGAAAGCCCGCGCGTTCAAAGGCCTCGGCATCCTGGGCGAGCACAAAGCCGGCCAGCGCGGCGAAGGGAATGGCCACCGTGTCCAGCTGCAGCACCGGTGCACGCCTCGTGATCTCTTCCAGGCGGCCGTTGTCCTGGAAGCGCAGCACGCTGTGGCCGTAGTCGTAGGCGTTCAGGGCCACGTTGTTGCGCGAACAGCGGTTGGGCGGGCCCAGACGGGCCACCAGGTCCTCGGCCGTCAGGCCGAAATCCATGTCGCCAAAGGCGGTGAAGGGCTGCAGGCGCAGCGCCATCAAAGCCGCCCGCGCATGTCGATGCTGGCCGCCTCGATCAGGGCCCGCAGCGCGGCCTCGTCGACGGGCTCGCCGGGCCTGAGCTTGACGTGGCGCATGGACTTGCCGGTGCCCTGCAACAGGCCGGCGGGGTCGGCCAGGTCCGCACCCTTGAAAAAGCCCACGTTGACGTGGGCCGTGAAGGCGTTGACGTAGCCGAAGGCCTTGTCGGCGATGCAGGCGGTCGGGTGGCCGTCGTGCAGAAGCTCGCGCACATCGGCGCCGCAGCGGCGCATGGCGTCAAACCAGTGCCGGGCGATGTCGCCCAGCTCGGCCGGTCGGGCCGCCAGCCAAGCTTCGATGCCTGGCTCATGCGGCACCGCGGTCGGGAAACGCATCAGCTTTTCCATGACCGCGGATTGTCGGCGCTCAGTCGCCGGGGATCTGCTGGCGCAGCTTGACCTTGGTGTCGGAGTTCTTGCGCATCTTGATGTTGATCATCTCGACGCCCAGCGAGAAGGCCATCGCGAAGTAGATATAGCCCTTGGGCACATGGTGGCCGAAGCCTTCCGCGACGAGCACCACGCCGACGACGACGAGGAAGCTCAGGGCCAGCATCTTGATGGTCGGGTGGTTGGACACGAAGCGGCCGATGGGGCCGGCGAACAGCATCATCAGACCGACCGAGGCAATGACGGCGGCGATCATGATGCGCACGTCATCCACCATGCCGACGGCGGTGATGATGGAGTCCAGCGAGAACACCAGGTCGATGATCATGATCTGAATGATGGCCGCGCTGAAGGCAGCGGAGGCCGCCTTGCCGGTGCTCGGGGCTGCCTCGTCCTCGCCTTCCAGCGAGCCGTGGATCTCGACGGTGCTCTTCCAGATCAGGAAGAGGCCGCCGCCGATGAGGATGATGTCCCGGCCCGAGAAGCCCATGCTGAAGATGTGGAACAGCGGCTCCGTCATGCCGACGATCCAGGCCAGCGTCATCAACAGGCCGATGCGCATGAACATGGCCATGAAGAGGCCCAGGCGACGCGCCTTCTCCTGCTGCGCCTTGGGCAGCTTGTCCACCAGGATGCTGATGAAGATGATGTTGTCGATGCCCAGCACCAGCTCCAGCGCGGTCAGCGTGGCGAGAGCGATCCAGGTCTGCGGGTTGGAGAGCAGTTCGATCATGGCGGGCGGCGCTTTGTTCTGAAAACCCGGCATTGTCGCCAGTTCAGCCCGGCGGCCAAAGCCAGCCGCGGCCTGAGCGACAGTTCGGTTTTACTTGCGGTATGGGCGCCGCTAGCCGGGGCGCGGCCCGGCCCCTGTCCCGGGGGTGACTGTGGCGCGCCCGCAAGCGCCCGGATGGCGGCGGCCCGGGAATTGACCTACAACCCGGCCATGCAGCCCATCGCCGCAGTCAGCGCCGAACACCCTCTGCAGGGCGCCGAGGTCGATGCGGCCCTGAGCAATTCGCGCCTGGTGTCGGTCTGCGAGACGAGCAACCCCGACGAAGCCCAGGCCGTGCTCTGCGGTGTCTATGGCCCACATGCGCTGCGCGTGCAGGACGAGACCACGCTGGCGCTGAAGCTGCGCGGCGCCGAGTTCGCCCGGCTGCACCTGGGCGAGGTGCGCTATGGCACCTCCACCCGCATGGCCATGCCGCGCGCCCACGGGCACTGGGTGTTCTCCTATCTGCGCCAGGGCGAGGTCTGGCGCAGCGGTGACCGCGAGCTCTATGGCGCGGGCGACGCCGGCGTCATCGCGCCGGACGAGATCCATGGGCTGGAGATGTCCGGCGACATGGAATTGCTGAACCTGCGCGTCGACGACGCCGACATGGGCAGCGCCTGCCGCAGCCTGCTCGGCTCCGACCTGGCCCACCCGCTGCGCTTTGCCGACCACTGCGGCGCCGGCGGCGCGCCGGTGGCGGCCCTGCTGCGGGTGCTGGGCCATCTGGCGGCCACGCCGGCCTATCCGCATGCGGCGGCCCAGCGCCTGGAGACCAGCCTGCGCGACGCCGCCCTGTTCGAGTTGCTGCTGGCCTGGCCCAACAGCTACACCCGTGGCCTGGATGCGCCGGCCGCCCTGCCGCTGTCGACGCGGCGAGCGCGCGACTACATCCACGCCCATGCGGCCGAGGCGCCTTCGGTGGCCGACATCGCCGAGGCCGCCGGCGTCGGTGTGCGGGCCCTGGCGCGCGGCTTCGAGCGCCACTTCGGCGTGTCGCCGCAGCGCTATCTGCAGCAGTACCGGCTGGATCGCGCGCGCGAGGATCTGCGCACGGCGGCACCCGGCGTCACGGTGACCTCCGTGGCCGCGCAATGGGGCTTCTGGCAGCTCGGCAGCTTCGCGGCCCGCTACCGCGAGCGCTTCGGCGAATCGCCCAGCCAGACCCTCAGCCGGCGCTGAGCTCGCGCCGAAGTTCCGATTCGGCACATCGCGCTGCCGATTCGCCATAGCCGGCCAATGCGCCGCTCGCGACCATGCCTGCACGCCGCCACCTAGACGCGGCGACCGGAGACAGAGCATGAAGACAAGACTCAGCCCCATCGCGCTGGCCGTCGCATCCACGCTGGCCGCCGCCCAGTCCGCCCCCGAGACCACCCAGCAGATCGAGCGCGTCGTCATCACGGCCGAGCGCCGCGTGACCGTGCTGGACACCACGCCCGCCGCCATCACGGCCCTGAATGGCGCCCGCCTGGCCGAGCGCGGCGACACGGGCCTGGCCGACCTCGTCATGCTCAGCCCCAACACCGCGGTGACCAACGGGCAGGGCGCCACCCAGCTCTTCATCCGCGGCATCGGCAATGTCTTCATCCTGGCCGGTGGCGACCCCGGCGTGGCGCTGTACAGCGACGGCGCCTATGTGTCCGACCAGACCAGCTCCAACACCGCACTCTTCGACACCCAGCGCGTCGAGATCCTGCGCGGCCCGCAAGGCGCTCTCTACGGGCGCAATGCCACCGGCGGCGCGGTCAACATCATCTCGGCCCTGCCGACCAGCAGCTTCCAGTCCCGGCTGGGCCTGCTGCTGGGCAGCGACAGGCGGCGCGAAAGCGAAGGCTTCGTCTCGGGCCCGCTGGCGCAGGGGCTGGAAGGGCGGCTGTCCTACCAGGTCAAGGAGGCCAACGGCTACACCCGCAACCCGCTGGCCGAGGGGCCGCGGCGCCTGGACGACCAGTCCAGCCGCGCCTTGCGCGCCCAGCTGCAATCCAGCCTCGGTGGCAACGGTACGCTGCGCTTTGTCGCCGGCCACTACCGCGAGCACAACGCCGGCATGAGCGTGCCGGTGCTGCCCGATCCGGTGTCCATCCCGGTGCTGCTGTACGGCGTCACGCAGAGCAGCGACCCGCGCGTCGTCAAGAGCCAGGACTCGAGCAACCGCGTCGATGTCAACACGGCCCAGGCCCTGCTGGAGATGCCAGTCGGCAGCAACACGCTGAGTGCGTCTGCCAGCTGGCGGCGCAGCAAGGTCGACCGCCTCTGGGACAGCGACACCACCGAGGCGGCCGTCACGACCTCGGGTTTCGTGACCGGCAGCACCGACAAGAGCGTCGACGTCCATCTCGCCTCGGACGAGGCCAGCCCGCTGCAATGGCTGGTCGGCGTCACGGCCCTGCAGTTCGACCAGAGCCAGGACATCAGCATCCTGACCCAGGTGCCGCTGGGCTTCATCGTGCCCGGCGCGCCCATGACCGTGCCCTTCCCGGGCGGTGTCGGCTTCCTGCTCGGCGGCACCGTGCACACCCGCTCCAGCGCCGCCTATGCCGACCTGCGCTACACGCTGAACCCGCGGTGGTCGCTGCTGGCCGGCCTGCGCGTCAACCGCGACAAGAAGAGTGCCGACGAATACCAGAACATCGCCGCCTTCGGCCTGGCCGGCACCGGCCACCCCAGCGACGGCTGGACCAGCACGCCGGGCAGCATCGGCATCGAATACAAGCCGGCCGCCGGGACGCTCGCCTATGCGCGCTGGGCGCATGGCTTCAAGTCGGGGGGCGTCAACCTCGGCGCCCTGCAGCCCGATCTGGTCAAGCCGGAGAAGGTCAGCAGCATCGAGCTGGGCTTCAAGACCGAGTTCCTGCAGCGCCGCGGCGTGTTCAGCGCGGCCGTCTTCAGCAGCCGCTACAAGGACATGCAGGTCTCCCAGGTCGGCCAGGCCACGACGCTGCTGGCCAATGCCTCAGCGGCCCGCATCGCCGGCGCCGAGATCGAGGCGGCGGTCAAGCCCGTCGCGCCGCTGACGCTGTCCATCGGCCTCGGCCTGATGGACCCCAAGTACACCGACTTCACCAACGTCGACCTGCGCAATGCGCCGACGACGCCGGTGAATGTGCGCGGCCGCCAGCTGGCGCAGGCGTCCAAGCAGCAAGTGACGCTGGGCGCCGAATGGGCCGGCAGCGTCGGCGATCTGCGCGCCACGCTGCGGGCCGACTACAGCTGGCGCAGCCGCTTCTATTTCACCGAGTTCAACACGCCGGACGCCATGCAGGGCGCCTACGGCCTGCTCAACCTGAGCGCCACGCTGCGCCCTGCGGCCGGGCCCTGGAAGCTCTGGGCCCATGTGCGCAACGCCGGCGACACGACGGCCCTGACCAGCATGAGCATCGCTTCGCCCTTGCTCGGCGCGGCCCGCCAGGTCACCTGGACGCCGCCGCGCCAGTTCGCCGTCGGCGCCAGCTACGACTTCTGATTCCTTCGCCAGGAGATCCCCATGAAACATCTGCTGGGCCACCACCAGGCCCGCTGGGAGCCGCTCGCCCATGCCTTTGACGCGCTGTTCGAGCGCGGCGACGACCTGGGCGCCTCGCTGGCCCTGACCGTCGAGGGCGAGCTGGTGCTCGACCACTGGGGCGGCTGGTGCGACGAGGCGCGCACCCGGCCCTGGGACCGCAACACGCTGACCCACGTCTGGTCCACGACCAAGACCATGACCTCGCTGTGCGCCCTGCTGCTGGCCGACCAGGGCGAACTGGACCTGGACGCGCCGGTGGCTGCCTACTGGCCCGAGTTCGCGGCCAACGGCAAGAGCGGCATCCTGGTGCGCGATGTGCTGGGCCACACCTCGGGCGTCAGCGGCTGGGAGCAGCCCATGGGCATGGGCGACCTCTGTGACTGGGAGCGCAGCACGGCCCTGCTGGCGGCCCAGTCGCCGTGGTGGACGCCGGGCAGCGCCTCGGGTTATCACGCGCTGAACTACGGCCATCTGGTCGGCGAGCTGATCCGTCGCATCACCGGGCAGAAGACCGGCGCGTTCCTGGCCAGCGAGCTGACGGGTCCGCTGGGCATCGATTTCCACATCGGCCTGCCGCCCGAGCACGACGGCCGCGTCGCCCGCGTCGTGCCGCCGCCGCCCGAGATCGTCGACCTGGCCGGCCTGGATCCGGCCAGCCCCATGGTGAGGACGCTGGCCAACCCCGCGCCCGATGCGGCCTACAGCCATCGCGAAGACTGGTGCCGGGCCGACATCGGTGCGGCCAACGGCCATGGCAATGCGCGCTCGGTGGCCCAGCTGCAGTCCATCGTCGCCTGCGAGGGCCTGCTGGCGGGCCGGCGCTGGCTCAAGCCGCAGACGGTGGATCGCATCTTCGACGTGCAGGCGCGCGGCATCGACCTCGTGCTCGGCGTGCCCCTGTGCATGGGCATGGGCTATGGCCTGCCCGAGCCGGCCACGCTGCCCTTCATCCCCGAGCAGCGCATCTGCTTCTGGGGCGGCTGGGGCGGCTCGCTGGTGCTGGTGGACGTGGAGAGGCGCATCTGCCTCGCCTACATGATGAACCGCATGGCGCCCGGCGTCGTCGGCGGGCCGAATGCGGCGGTGCTGGTGCAGGCCCTTTACGGCTGCTAGGGCTTCAGGACCTGCAGGGCATCAGCCATGTCCACGCCCTGCATCTGCCCCAGCCAGTGGTCGAACCAGGGCTTGTGGGAGGCGCCCACGACGGACAGCACGCGCGCACCGGGCCGTTCGCGGAAGGTCTCGAGGATGTTGGCCACCATGCGCAGGTTGCGGATCTCCCAGCCTGCCACCCACATCTGCGGATAGCCGTCCCTGGACTTGGCGCCCAACGTCGCCTTGACGTTCACGTCGGCCGTCACCTGCTGGTAGCCGGGCTCGTTCACATAGCGGTACAGGGGCAGCAGGTCGGCGGTCTGCTTGAGCGCGGCCGTCTTCTTCTCCAGCTCATCCAGCCCGGCGCGGCCGGCCGCCCATGCGGCCTGCACCTCGCGGCCGAAGCTGGCTTCGTCCTTGACCCGCACGTTGTCACCCGTGTGGTTGTCGGTGGCGTAGACCCGCTGCAGGCCCAGCCGCGCGGCCAGGCGGGCGGCGATCATGTAGTTCTCGTTGCGGTGCGTGGCAATCTTGCCCAGCAGCTGCACCAGGGGCGCGTCCAGGCCATCGCCGGCCTTGCGCTCTGCCTCGGGCAACTGCAGCCATTGGACATAGGCCGAGGCGCGGTCGTTGGCCGCCAGCAGTCGCGAGGCCAGGTGGCGGCGTTGCGCGGCCGTCGGCGCCGCGGGCCAGTCCGCCAGCAGCTTCTCGGCTTCGGCGATGGCGGCCGGCACCTCCAGCCCGGTGGACTTGCGGGCCACCTCGGTGCTGGGGCAGTAGTCGCTGCCATGGCGCGTCGGGTGGCGGGCGGCGAGGTCGCATTCCTCGCCCGTCATCGCCTCGATGGTGATGACGTCGGGCCTGAAGGCCGCGAGCTTGTCGAGGACGCCCTGCAGCCGGGCCGGGTCGAAGCCCTCGGGCAGTTCGCTCAGGTGCACGGTGCCCAGCACCAGCACCTGGGCCCGCGGTCCGGTCATGCCGCGATCCAGCTTCAGGTTGACCTGGGCCTGGGCCGCCAGCGGCAGGGCCAGGGCCAGGCTCCACATCCATGTCTTCTTCAGTTGACGCATTCGGTGATCTCGGGGCGTTGAGGGCAAAAGAAAACCCGCCAGCGGCGGGTGCGTTGACTGACGGCAGCGCGGGGCTCAGACGAGCCAGACCGGCGACTGCGCGGCGGCCAGCGTCGTGGTGTCGCGGCGGCCTTCGATGACGACGCGCGGCAGATGCGCGACGGTGGTGGCGTCCGCACGCTTGCCGACGATGACCACGCGCTCCAGCTTGACGATCTCGGTGGCCGGGGCGCTCGTGCGGTCTGCCAGGCCGACGCCGATGGCGGCAGCGGCGGAGACGGAAGCGATGGCGGCGATGAAGGTCTTGGCGGCGGTGTTCATGGTGGGCTCCGGGTGGTTTGCTGTGTCAGTGATTGCAGTTTCGTCACTGACCCCGGGCGCCGCGAGTGGCAGGCGATGAATTGCCGGCGCGGCCGGATGAACTGCAATTCCGCCGGACGAAGCGGGAGCCGCAGCGAACCGCCGTCAGCGGCGCGCGCTGGACGGCGTGCCGGGCCAGCCCACCGCCGCCCAGGCGCGGCGCAGCTGCAGCTCGGAGCTGAAGCCGCCGGCCTCGCTGGCAGCCGCGACGCTGGCGCCGGCCTCCAGGGAGCGCTTGGCTACGGCCAGGCGCACGCCGCGCAGATACGCCTGGGGAGAGGTGCCGGCGTGCTGGGCGAACATCCGGCTCAGCGTGCGTGGCGTCGTCGCGGCCAGCTCGGCCATGCGCTCCAGCGGCCAGTCATCGGCCGGGGCGACGCTGAGGGCATCCTGCAGGCGGTGCAGGCGGGCATTGAGATGCTGGCGGTGGGCCAGCAGTGGCGACAGCTGGGGATCGGCCGGGCCGCGACGCAGCGCCACGGCCATCTGCTCGGCGACACGGGCGGCCACCAGCTCGCCGGCATGAGCGGCGATCAGGTGCAGGGCCAGGTCGATGCCGGCCGTCACGCCGGCGCTGGTGAAGACCTCGCCGTCCTGCACGAAGACGCGGTCCTGCAGCACCGTGCAGCGCGGCTCTAGCCGGGCGAGGTCGTCCAGATGATGGTGGTGGGTGGTGGCGCGGCGGCCGGCCAGCAGGCCGGCCTGGGCCGCCAGCAGGGTGCCCGAGCAGACCGTCACCAGGCGCAGGCCCGGCCGGCCGGGCGCGAGGCGAGACAGCCAGGCGATCAGCTCGCGCCGGGACGCCTGCGACTTCGCCTCGGCCGCCGAGGTGCGGCCCACCAGCACGATCCAGCTTCCATCGGGCAGCGCGTCCGGCAGCGGTTCGAGGGCCTGCAGCCGGATGCCGACCGAGCCCGTGGACTCGCTGCGCGTGCCGACGAAGCGCAAGGCAAAGGGGACCGCGTCCAGCTTCAGTTCGGCGATCTCCAGGCTGGCCAGGCGCAGGGCCTCGGCCGGCCCGGCCCAGTCGAGGACGAGGCTGTCGTCCTGCAGGACGAAGACAACCTGTAGGGGTTCAGGCAAGAGCGGCTTCCTTGTCAGTGACGGCCTGCAGCGCGGCCTCGGCGCCCATCACGCGGGCGAAGCGGCCGTCCAGCACGGCGGCGGTGCGGGCGCGGAGCTGGGCGGGTGTCAGCGGCGAGCCGTCGGGGTGTTGCATGGTGAAGGTGAGTGTCGCCTCGGGCACGTAGATGACTTCCCAGCCGAGGTCGCTGGCGTGGCGGGTCGTCGTCTCGCAGCATTGTTCGGTGCGGATGCCGCTGATGACGAGTTGGCGGATGCCGTTTTGCGTGAGCCAGACATCCAGGCCGCTGCCGACCAGGGCGCTGTGGCGCGTCTTGTGCACGGTCAGCTCAGCCTTGAAGTCGCGCAGGCCTTCGAGCGGGCGCACATGGCCGCTTTCCAGGCTGAAGGGGTCGGCGCCGGTTGCGTCGGGCTGCACATGGAAGACACGGACGATGGGCAGGCCGGCGGCCTCGAAGCCCTCGATGAGGCGGTTCTGGGCGGCCAGATAGGCGGGCAGGCCGTCGGTCTCGAAGCTGGGGCGCTGGGTGAAGGAGTGCTGGACGTCGATGACGATGAGGGCGGTGGTCATGGCGGGCCTCGTGGCGTTGTTGAGGCCTCCAGTGTTTCGCCTTCAGGCATCCGTCGCCACGCGCTGGCAGACGGAGATGGATCAAATCAGGACAGTCCCAGGGCGAGCAGCAGCTCGTCCGGAGAATAAGGCAGGCGGCGCTTGGACCAGTCGCGCACCAGGCCCTGCATGCGCAGGTTCAGCGGCGCGCCGCGGCCCACGCTGCGACCCAGGCGGACGACCTCGCCGCACAGGGCGTCGATCTCGGTCGTGCGGCCCTGGGCCAGGTCGTCGGCCATGCTGGAGCGGGCCTTGGCGTCGATGCGCAGCATGCGGGCGGCCGCCAGCTGGAAGACGAAGTTGGGCATGCGCAGCAGCGTGATGAGCCGGCGCGGCGGCAACGGCGTCAGCTGGGCCACGGGCGTCAGTGCGGCGTCCAGCAGGTCCAGGGCCTCTTCCTGCAGGGCCGCCAGGGCGCGCCGATAGCCGCGCTGCAGCAGTTCGTCGCGCAGCGGGCGGCCAGACAGGGCGTTGACCGGGTTGTTGAGGTTGAGCAGCAGCTTGCCCCATTGCACGGGGGCCAGGTCGGCATGCAGCTCCAGCCCCATGCCGATGCGGGCCAGGGCCGTCTGCCAGGCGGCCAGGGCGAGGTCGTCGGGATTGCCTTCGGCCGCCAGCGCGCCGGCGGTGCCGCGGTGGTAGTGGCCGGGGCCGACCTCGGCGACGTTGTAGGGCACCATGCCCGCATGCCAGTGCAGCTGCGGCGCCGCCTGGCGGGCGGTGTCGGCATTGGCGATGCCGTTCTGCAGGCTGACGACGGGCGTGCCCAGCGGCAGGGTCAGGCCCAGGGCCGTGGCGGCCTCGACGGTGGCGCCGGACTTCACGCACAGCAGCACCAGGTCGGGCTTGAGGCCGACCGGCGGCTCCTCGTGCAGGCGCAGGTCCAGCGGCGGGACGTGGCGGTCCAGGCCATCCTGGTCGGTCAGGCGCAGGCCCTGCTTGCGCAAGGCGGCCAGCACGCGCGGGCGGCCGACAAAGTGGACGGGCACGCCCGCCAGTTGGGTCAGGCCGCCGACAAAGCAGCCGACGGAGCCGGCGCCCATGACAAGAACGCCGGTCATCGTGTCAGAGGATCAGACGGGGTGGGCCAGGTCGCGCAGGTGGGTGGGTCCCACGCGCTTCTCGATCTCGGCCAGCAAGGGGCGGCCCCAGCCCAACATGAACATGGCCTCGCCGACGACGAACATCGGGCCGACCAGCAGGCCGACGAGGTCGTCGACAAAGGCGGGCTTCTTGCCTTCGTAGTAATGGCCGATGAACTGGAAGACCCAGCCGACGACGAAGCTGCCGACGCCGATGACCAGCCAGCTCGTCATCGAGCCCTGGGCCGCGATCATGGCCAGGGCGGTCAGCAGGCCATTGACGATGGCCGTGGCGGCGCCGAGCACGAGATTGCCGCGTGTCAGATACCAGAGCGCGCTGAGGCCCCACAGGATGATGGCCGCGTTCATGGGCGCGTCGCCCACCGAGAACTCGGCGCGCGCCAGCAGCACGCTGATGGCGAAGACGATGAGGGGAATGCCGACGAAGTGGGTCGCGATGTTGCGACGGTCGCGGTGGTACGCCGCGTATTGCGCCATCAGGTCGAGGGCGGGGCGGAACAGGCTGGCCATGGTGGGCTCCGTTGAGGAGGATGGTGGCTATGCTAGTCCAGCGCAACGCGGCAGCGTTGTGCACCGGCTTACAAAACCCCGCGGAAAACCCCCGACTTGAGCGTGCATACGACAGCAAAGCGACGTCTTTTACTGCTGGCGACCCTGGCCACCTTGGCCGGCTGCGCCAGCTCGCCACCCGTCACGGCACCCACCCTGGCAGCGGGCAACGAGTTGCGCGTCCTCGTTTTTCGCGGCGGCACGGCGGCGCGCCT
The DNA here is from genome assembly GCF_059415865.1 of Roseateles sp. GW821-FHT09H10. NCBI lineage: Bacteria > Pseudomonadati > Pseudomonadota > Betaproteobacteria > Burkholderiales > Sphaerotilaceae > Roseateles > Roseateles sp. GW821-FHT09H10. The sequence continues at coordinate 583,453 of NZ_JBWKOB010000003.1, forward strand.
GGGACACAACCATGTGCTGCGCGCCGGGAAGCTGAGCGTCGACTGGGCCGCAGCCGGGCCGACGCTGCGGTTTCGGCTGGATGCCCTGGACATCGACCCGCCCGTGCTGCGCGAGCGCCTCGGGCCGGCATTTGCCAGCGCCGTGGACGACGAGGCGCGTGCCGGCACGCGAGCCAATCTGCTGAAGGCGTTGGACGCCGCCGCCCATCCCGAGGTCGTCGTGCGCACGCTGCAGCAGCTGGGCGAGGGCAGTCGGCGTGCCGTCGAGGCCGAGATCACGCTGCACGGCGTGTCGCGGCGCCAGTGGTTGGTCGTCGAGGTGGAGGGCCAGCGGGCGCGCGGCGAGGTCGTGGTGCGGCAGAGCGATTTCGGCATCCAGCCCTTCACCGTACTCGGCGGGCTGCTGGCCGTGCAGGACACCCTCGTCGTGCAGTTCGAGCTAGTCCAGCCTTAGCCGCATCAAGTCCTTGGACAGGCTGCGGCCATCCTTGAGCCGGATCGCGTCCGGCAGGCAGCCGTAGCGCACAAAGCCTTGGCTCTCGTACAGGCCGATGGCCGAGCGGTTGGTGGACGTGACGCTCAGCGTCACCTGGGCCAGGCCGGGCGTGGCCTTGAGCTTGGCGATGGCGGCGATGAGCAGGGCCTTGCCGATGCCGCGGCCGCGATGGGTGTCCGACACCATCATGCCGATCAGGTGGGCGATGTGCTGGACCTTCAGACGAGGCTCGCGCTCGCAGGTGATGGCGCCGACGAGGCGGGCGTCGTCCAGGGCCACCAGCGTGAACAGCGTGGCGCCGTTGCTGCCACCGGCCAGGCGGTTGCGGTAGCTGGACAGGTCGCGCTGGCCCTCGGTCTCGGCGTCCGACGTGAAGGCCTCGGGATGGCCGGCCAGCATCGCGTCCCGCAGCGCCTTGTAGGCGAGCAGGTCGGGCTCGAGCATGGGGCGGATCTGGGCTTCGATCACAGGTCGGCGAGAAGGTTCAGGTTGGCAAACTGGGCTTCGTCGTCGAAGTGTGCGACGCCATGCGGCCGGCTGCGCATCCAGCCGAGCACGGCCCGACCAGCGGTGGCCAGATGGGCCCTGAGCGGTTCACGCAGGCGGGTGTGCAGCAGGGCATGGGTGGGGTGCTCGCGCGCGGCTTGGGCAAAGGCCAGGCCATGTGGCTCGGCGGCGGCAAGCAGGCGCTGGGCAAGATCGAGAGGCAGGCGAGGGCAGTCGCAGGGGGCCGTCAGCAGCCAGGCGTCGTCGGGAATGGCTTCCAGGCCGGCCAGCATGCCGGCCAGCGGACCGGCGAACTCGAGGCCGGGCGGGTCGGCCAGCACGGGGTGGCCGAGGGCGGCGTAGCTGTCGAGATTGCGGTTGGCGCTGATGAGGAGGTGCCGGGCCTGTGGAGCCAGGCGCTCGATGACGTGGACTGCCAGCGGCCGGCCCTCCAGCAGTTGCAAGCCCTTGTCCACGCCCCCCATGCGGCTGCCGCGGCCGCCGGCGAGGATCAGGGCGTGGAGTTCAACCACCGATGTAGTGCATCTCGACGCGCGGTTCGGCCGTTGCGGCGGCCGTGCCGCGCAGCTGGGAATAGCGGTCTTCGCGAGCGCCCCAGACGCCAGCGATGGCGCTGGCCAGCTGGCCGTCGTCCACGGCCTCCTCACCACGCAGCAGCCCGCGCAGATCATGCCCGCGGTGAGCGAACAGACAGGTGTAGAGCCGCCCCTCGGTCGACAGCCGGGCGCGGTTGCAGTCGCCGCAGAAGGCCTGCGTGACCGAGGAGATGAAGCCGACCTCGCCGCCGCCATCGGGATAGGCCCAGCGCTCGGCGGTCTCGCCGGGCGCGCTGTGCGACAGCGGCGTCAGCGGGAACTCGGCGGCGATGCGGCGCTGCACCTCGGCGCTCGGCAGCACCTGGTCCATGCGCCAGCCGTTGGTGGCGCCGACGTCCATGTATTCGATGAAGCGCAGCACCACGCCGCTGTGCCTGAAATGGCGGGCCATGGCCAGGATCTGGTCGTCGTTGACGCCGCGCTGCACCACCATATTGACCTTGATCGGCCCGAGGCCGGCAGCCTGGGCCGCAAGGATGCCGTCCAGCACTTCCGCCACCGGGAAGCCGACGTCGTTCATGCGCTGGAAGACGGCGTCGTCCAGTCCGTCCAGACTGACGGTCAGGCGATTCAGGCCGGCGGCTTTCAGGCCGGCGGCCTTCTTGACCAGGGTGGAGCCATTGGTCGTCAGCGTCAGGTCCAGCTCGCGGCCGTCGGGCGTGCGCAGGCCGGCCAGCATGCCGATCAGCGTGTCCAGGCCGCGGCGCAGCGTCGGCTCGCCGCCGGTGATGCGCAGTTTTTCGACGCCCAGGCCGACGAAGACCCGGGCCAGCCGCGTGATCTCCTCGAAGCTGAGGAGATCGGCGTGGGGCAGGAATTCGTGGTGCTTGTCGAAGACCTGCTTGGGCATGCAGTAGCCGCAGCGGAAATTGCAGCGGTCGGTCACCGAGATGCGCAGATCGCGCAGCGGCCGGCCCAGGCGGTCCGCCAGCGGGCCGGAGGCCAACGGCGGCAGCGCCACCCTGCGGGGCGGTGGCGGGTGGAAGACGAGAGGGGCCGTGGGGGCGCTCATGCGGCCATTTTCACCGCTCGGCGCCAACCCGCCGCCCCGTGGGGTCAGAGCCGGAAGCGACTGACCGTGAGGGAGAGCGCCTCCGCCTGCTGGCGCAGCGATTCGGCGGCGGCCAGGGCCTCTTCCACCAGGGCCGAGTTCTGCTGCGTGCTGCGGTCCATCTCGGCCACGCTGGTGTTGATCTGGGCGATGCCGGCGCCTTGCTCGCGGCTGGCCGTGCTGATCTCGCCAATGACGGTGCTGACGCGCTGCACGCTGCCGACGACCTCGCGGATGGTCGTGCCGGCCTGTTCAACCTGGCTGGAGCCGGTGCTGACCTTGGCCACCGAGTCGTCGATCAAGCCCTTGATCTCGCGCGCCGCCGCGGCGCTGCGCTGGGCCAGCGAACGCACCTCGGCGGCCACGACCGCGAAGCCGCGGCCCTGCTCGCCGGCGCGAGCGGCCTCGACGGCGGCGTTCAGCGCCAGGATGTTGGTCTGGAAGGCGATGCCATCGATGACGCCGATGATGTCGACGATCTTGCGCGACGAGGTTTCGATGGAGCCCATGGTGCCGACCACCTGGTCGACCATGGCGCCACCCTTGCGCACCACCTCGGAGGCTTGGCGGGCCAGCTCGTCGGCCTGCGAGGCGTTCTGCGCGTTCTGCTGCACGGTGGAGGTCAGCTCCTCCATCGACGCCGCGGTCTGCTGCAGCGAGCTGGCCTGGGCCTCGGTGCGGCTCGACAGGTCGCCGTTGCCGGCTGCGATCTGGGCCGAGGCGGTGCTGATGGAGTCGCTGGCCTGGCGCACCTGGCCGACCAGGGCGGCGAGGTTGTCGCGCATGGCGCGGATGGCGTGCAGCACGCTGCCCTGGTCGCCCGCCTGCAGCTTGACCTCGGTGCCCAGGTCTCCCTCGGCGATGCGGCCGACGACTTCGGCCGCGTACTGCGGCTCGCCGCCGAGCTGGCCCATCAGCTGGCGCACCGCGGCCCACACCAGGCCGGTCACCACCAGCATCAGCACGGCGCCGATGGCGAGCAGGATGGCGGTGTTGCGCCAGAAGGCCTGGTCGATGTCGTCGATGTAGTCGCCGAAGCCGATGGTCCAGTCCCAGGGCACGAACTTGATGACGGCGTAGAGCTTCTCGACCTCCTCCTTGCTGCCCGGGCGCGTGCCCTTGGCGATGACGGTGCCGATGGTCGTGCCCTGCAAGGCGGCCCGGTAGCGTTCGCCGGCTTCCTTGCCGCCCTTGGCGTCGACGATGCCGACGCGCTTGGGGTTGGGGTGCACGAGGTTCACGTCGTCGCTGTAGCCGCGCACGAAGAAGTAGAGATCGTCGCGATGGAAGCTGCCGATGGCCCGCTTGACCTCGGCCTGGGCCTGCTCGCGTGTGAGCTTGCCTTCCTGCTCCAGCGCATGCCCCTTCTCGGCAGCCGCGTGGGCCAGTTTCACCAGCGTGGACAACTGCGCCACCCGGCTCTCCATCATCGTGCCGCGCAGGGTTGTCAGGGCAACGCCGGCCAGGATGGCCATGCCCAGCAGGGTGACGGCGCAGAGCAGCATCATGCGGGTACGCAGCTTCATGGAGCCTCCTCGAAGATCTGACTCATCCTAAGCAGTTGTGATGCGCCTTGCCCCTGGGGCTTGCCAGTGTCCTCGCGGCCCGGTTGAATCAACGCATGAGCGCCGTTATGCATCCCGATCTGCCGCAGTTTGTTGCCTTCGGCGAGGCCCTGACCGACCTGGTCCGCACCGGGCCCGACCGCTGGCGCAGCAGCTGCGGCGGTTCTCCCTGGAATGTGGCGGTCGCCATGTCGACGCTGGGCCAGCTGAGCGCCTTTGCCGGCGCCATCAGCCAGGACCCCTTCGGCGCCGAGATCTGGCAGTGCAGCCAGGAGGCCAACCTGGACATGCGCTTCATCCAGCAATTGCCGCGGCCGCCGTTGCTGGCCGTGGTGCACGAGGTGGACCCGCCGCGCTATTTCTTCATCGGCGACAACAGCGCCGATCTGCATTTCCGCCCCGAGGGCCTGCCCATGGGCTGGACCCGCGGCCTGCGCTGGGCGCATTTCGGCAGCCTGGGCCTGGTGCGCGAGCCCCTGGCCGCGCGGCTGCTGGCCCTGGCCCAGGCGCTGAAAAGCGAAGGCCGGCTGATCAGCTACGACCCCAATTTCCGCGCCCCGCCCATGGACGCCAGCTACGACGACACGCTGGAGCAGATGTGCCGCATGGCCGATGTCATCAAGGTCTCCGATGAAGACCTGCGCGGCCTGTTCCGCCTGCCCGACCACCGTTCGGGCCTGGCCCAGATCGCCGCCTGGAACCCCGGCGCCTGGCTGCTGCTGACGCGCGGCGAGGCGGGCGCGACGCTGTACCACGGGGTGGAGGAGGCCACCGGCCGGCCGCCGCCGGTGGATGTCGTCGACACGATTGGCGCCGGCGACTCGGCCATGGCCGGACTGCTGGACAGCCTGATGCGCGACGCCGGCGCGCCGGCTGAAGCCCACCTGCGCTGGGCACTGGCCGCCGGCGCCGCGGCCTGCACGGCGCCGGGCTTTGCGCCGCCGCGGGCAGGTCATGTGGCGGCCCTGGTCGACGCCGTCGAAATCCTCAAAGACTAGGGTTTTCCCGCGCATCACTTGATCCCGATCCCGCTCGCTCCTACGATTAACCGACCGGTCGGTAGAGAAATTCCATGTCTGAACAACTGATCCAGATCGAACAGCACGGCGCGGTGCGCCTGTTGCGCCTGAACCGCCCCGAGGCGCTGAACGCATTCACGGCGGCCATGCTGGTCCAGCTGCGCCAGGCGCTGGAGGCGGCGGCCGGCGATGGCGCGACGCGCTGCGTGCTGATCACCGGGGCCGGCCGGGCCTTCAGTGCCGGCCAGGACCTGGCCGACCCGCATGTGGCGCCCAGCCGCGAGGCCGGGTCTTCGCCCAAGGACATCGGCCACATGCTGGACCACTACTACATCCCGGTGGCCCTGCGCCTGCGCAGCATGCCGGTGCCGGTGGTGGCCGCCGTCAATGGCGTGGCGGCAGGCGCTGGCGCCAACATGGCTTTCGGCTGCGACCTGGTGCTGGCGGGAGAGAGCGCCAGCTTCCTGCAGGCCTTTTCCAAGATCGGCCTGATCCCAGACTGCGGCGGCACCTGGCTGCTGCCGCGCCTCGTCGGCCGCGCCAAGGCGCTGGAAATGGCCTTGCTGGGCGACAAGATGAAGGCGGCGGAGGCTGAACGCATCGGCCTGATCTCGCGCGTGGTGCCGGATGCCGAGCTGCAGGACCAGGCCATGGCCATCGCCCAGAAGCTGGCCGGCATGCCGACCCGGGCCCTGGCCGAGACGCGCCGTGCACTGGACGAGGCGCTGAAGCTGGACTTTGAATCGGCCCTGAAGCGCGAGGCCGCGCTGCAGAGCCAGGCCGGCTTCGCCTACGACTACCAGGAGGGCGTGGCCGCCTTCATGGACAAGCGCAAGCCCGAGTTCAAGGATCGTTGATGGAACCGCAAGCCGTTGCAGAGAAGGTCCGGGACGTGATGCTGGCTGACGATGCGGCCAGCCGCATGCTGGGCATGCAGATCGTTGAAGTGTCGGAAGGCCGCGCCGTCGCGACGATGACCGTCCGAGCCGACATGCTGAATGGCTTTGCCATCTGCCATGGTGGCCTCATTGCGACGCTGGCGGACTCGGCTTTCGCCTTTGCCTGCAACAGCCGCAATGCGCTGACCGTGGCTTCGGGCTTTGGCATCGACATCCTGAAGAGCGCCAAATTGAATGACGTTTTGACGGCGACGGCCGAGGAGACATCGCTGGCTGGCCGTACCGGGCTCTACGACATCACGGTGAAGAACCAGAACGGCGACCTGATCGCTGCCTTCCGTGGTCGTTCCTACCGCCTGGGTGAGAGAAAGGTGTTTGAAGCATGACCGTCAAAAGCCCACGCCCCGGCGACCTCGAGCCCATCGAAACCGCCGGCCGCGACGAACTGCAGGCCCTGCAGCTCGAGCGCCTGCGCTGGAGCCTGCAGCACGCCTATGACAACGTGCCGCACTACAAGGCCAAGTTCACCGAAGCAGGTGTGCACCCGTCCGACCTGAAGACGCTGGCGGACCTGGCCAGGTTCCCCTTCACCACCAAGCACGATCTGCGCGCCCAGTACCCCTTCGGCCTGTTCGCCATGCCGCGCGAGAAGCTGGCGCGCATCCATGCTTCGTCCGGCACCACGGGCAAGCCGACGGTGGTGGGCTACACGCTGAAGGACATCGACAACTGGGCCAACCTCGTCGCGCGCTCCATCCGCGCCGCCGGCGGCCGCGCGGGCGACCTGGTGCATGTGGCCTACGGCTATGGCCTCTTCACCGGCGGCCTGGGCGCCCACTACGGTGCGGAGCGCCTGGGCTGCACCGTCATCCCGATGAGCGGCGGCCAGACCGAGAAGCAGGTGCAGCTGATCACCGACTTCAAGCCCGACATCATCATGGTGACGCCGAGCTATATGCAGGTGCTGATCGAGGAGTTCACCCGCCAGGGCCTGGACGCCAAGGCCTCGTCGCTGAAAGTCGGCATCTTCGGGGCCGAACCCTGGACCGAGGCCATGCGCAAGGAGATCGAAGCCGGCGCCGGCATCGACGCGGTCGACATCTACGGCCTGTCCGAAGTGATGGGCCCGGGGGTCGCCAGCGAGTGCATCGAGAGCAAGGATGGCCCGGTCATCTGGGAAGACCATTTCTACCCGGAGATCATCAATCCCGACACTGGCGAGGTGCTGCCGGACGGCAGCGAGGGCGAGCTGGTCTTCACGTCGCTGTCCAAGGAAGCGATGCCGGTCATCCGTTACCGCACCCGCGACTTGACGCGCCTGCTGCCGCCCACCTCGCGCAGCATGCGCCGCATGGGCAAGATCGTCGGCCGCAGCGACGACATGCTCATCATCCGTGGCGTCAACCTCTTCCCGACCCAGGTCGAGGAGCTGGTGCTGCAGGAGAAGGGCCTGGGCGGCCAGTACCAGCTCGTCGTCACGCGCGACGGGCATCTGGATGAGTTGCTGATCCGCTGCGAACTGGCACTCGGCGCCACCGACGACGGGATAGCGCGTAGGCTGTCGGAGCGCATCAAGAACCTGATCGGCGTCACGGCGACCATCCAGGTCGAGCCGAACAATTCCATCGAACGCACGCTGGTCGGAAAAGCCCGTCGCGTCGTGGATCAACGCAAGAAGTAAGGAGCGAGCGATGTACACGCAAGCGATGGACCTGATGGCCCGCGAGGCCAAGCCCAAGGTCGTGAAGTCCGCTGAAGACCTGCAGCGCGAGGAAGCCTTTGAAGCCCGCATCGATGCCGGTGACTTCATCGAAGCCAAGGACTGGATGCCCGAGCACTACCGCAAGACGCTGGTGCGCCAGATCAGCCAGCATGCCCACAGCGAGATCGTCGGCATGCTGCCCGAGGGCAACTGGATCACGCGCGCCCCCACGCTCAAGCGCAAGGCCATCCTCTTGGCCAAGGTGCAGGACGAGGGCGGCCACGGCCTCTACCTCTACGCCGCCGCCGAGACCCTGGGCACCAGCCGCGACGAGATGACCGAGGCGCTGTTGAGTGGCAAGGCCAAGTACAGCTCCATCTTCAACTACCCCACGCTGACCTGGGCCGACATCGGCGTCATCGGCTGGCTGGTGGACGGCGCGGCCATCATGAACCAGGTGCCGCTGTGCCGCTGCTCCTATGCGCCCTATGCGCGGGCCATGATCCGCGTCTGTCGCGAGGAAAGCTTCCACCAGCGCCAGGGCTATGAAAGCCTGCTGACCATGATGACCCACGGTACGCCGGCCCAGAAGGCCATGGTGCAGGACGCCGTGAACCGCTGGTGGTGGCCGTCGCTGATGATGTTCGGCCCGGCCGACAAGGATTCGCCCAACTCCGAGCAGAGCATGCGCTGGGGCATCAAGCGCGTCACCAACGACCAGCTGCGCCAGAAGTTCGTCGACGCGACGATTCCCCAGGCCGACATCCTCGGCGTGACCGTGCCGGACCCGGCGCTGAAGTGGAATGCCGAGCGTGATTCCTACGACTTCGGCGAGATCGACTGGGCCGAGTTCTGGCGCGTGGTCGGCGGCGAAGGCCCCTGCAACCGCGAGCGCCTGGCCGCCCGCAACAAGGCTTGGGATGACGGCGCCTGGGTGCGCGACGCCGCGCTGGCCCACGCCCGCAAGCAAGCCACCAAGGCCGAAGCGGCCTGAGGAAGAGAAGAGATGAGCAATCCGAAGAACGAATGGCCGCTGTGGGAAGTCTTTGTCCGCAACAAGGCGGGCCTGGACCACAAGCACTGCGGCAGCCTGCACGCGCCCGACTCGGCGATGGCCATCCAGATGGCCCGCGACGTCTACACGCGCCGCCAGGAAGGCACCAGCATCTGGGTGGTGCGCTCCGAGCAGATCGTCGCCAGCGACCCGACCGAGAAGGGCAGCCTGTTCGACCCGGCCGACGATAAGGTCTACCGCCATCCCACTTTCTATGAGCTCCCCGACGAGCTCAACCACATGTGATGGACGCCAAGACCACCTACGTCCTGCGCCTCGCAGACACCTGCCTCATCCACAGCCAGCGCCTGTCCGAATGGGCCGGCCATGCGCCGGTGCTGGAGGAAGACCTGGCCCTGTCCAACATCGCGCTGGACCTGCTGGGCCAGGCGCGTGCGCTGCTGACCCATGCCGGCCAGCTCGAAGGCGCCGGCCGCGATGAAGACCAATTGGCCTTCCTGCGCGAGGAGCGCGACTACCGCAACATCATCCTCGTCGAGCTGCCGAATGCTGCGTCCAGTCCCAGCGATGGCGGCGGCGGGCGCGACTTTGCGCTGACGACGGTCCGCAATGCGGCCATGGCCATCTGGCTGGAGCTGCTGTTCGATCGCCTGCAGACCAGTCTCGACACCGAGATCGCCGGCATCGCCGCCAAGTCCTTGAAGGAAGTGCGCTACCACCGCCAGCACAGCAGCGACTGGGTCGTGCGCCTGGGCGACGGCACGGCGGAATCGCAGGCCCGCATGCAGGCCGCGCTGAATGTGCTGTGGCCTTACTTCAACGAGCTGTTCGCCGCCGATGGCGTGGACGGCTTCGGCCCCGCGTGGAACGAGCTGGAGCCCGAGTGGCGCGCCCGCTGGGCCACGCTGATGCAGGAAGCCAGCTTGAGCCTGCCGCGCGAGAGCGCCATGCAGCCGCGCGGCATCGACGGCATCCACAGCGAGCACATGGGCCACATGCTGGGCACCATGCAGCATCTGCAGCGCACCTACCCGGGCGGGACCTGGTGATGAACCTCACAGCCGCGCGCGCCAAGCTCAACGCCGTGCCCGACCCCGAGATCCCGGCGGTCAGCCTGGTGGAGCTGGGTATCGTGCGCGACCTGCGCGAGACGGCGTCGGGCGTCGAGGTCGTGCTGACACCGACCTACAGCGGCTGCCCGGCCACCGAGCTGATCACGGACGATGTGCGTGCGGCCCTGGCTGAATTCGGCGACGTGACGGTCACGATGCAGCGGGCACCGGCCTGGAGCACTGACTGGATCACCCCCGAGGGCCGCGAGAAGCTGCAGCAATACGGCATCGTGCCGCCGCAGTGCAGCGCCGAGCAGGCCATCCGCGTGGTGCCGCGCCTGCGCTGCCCGCGCTGCGACAGCGGCTCGACACAGCAGTTGTCCCGCTTCGGTTCCACTGCGTGCAAGTCCACGTGGCGCTGCATCGAGTGCCTGGAACCCTTCGAATACTTCAAGCCGATCTGAGATGGCCTTGCACTTCCACCCCCTGCGCGTCACCTCCGTCGAGCGCGACACCGACGACGCCATGGTCGTCGGCTTCGAGTCGCCCGACGGCTTCGGCTTCGAGCCTGGCCAGTACCTCACCCTGCGCGCCAGCGTCGGCGGCCAGGAGCTGCGCCGCAGCTACTCCATCTGCTCCGACCGCCGCCTGCGCGTGGGCATCCGCCGTGTCGACGGTGGTGCCTTCTCGACCTGGGTGCATGAGCAGCTCAAGGCCGGCGATGTCATCGAGTCCTATCCGCCGCAAGGTCGCTTCGTGCTGCCAGCACATGCCGAAGGCCGCCATGTGCTCTTCATCGCCGGCGGTTCGGGCATCACGCCCATCCTGGCCCTGCTGACGGCCCTGCTGGAGCGCGAGCCGCAGTCGCGCGCGACGCTGATCTACGCCAACCGCCGCACCGCGTCGACGATGTTCAAGGAAGAACTCGAAGACCTGAAGAACCGCTTCATGACGCGGTTGTCGCTGCACCTGATCTTCAGCCGCGAGGCCGTCGACGCGCCGCTGTATGGCGGGCGCCTGGATGCCGGCAAGCTCAGCGCCTTCCTGTCCGGCCCGGTGCCGGCGGCCAGCATCGATCAGGTGTTCATCTGCGGGCCGTTCGAGATGAACGACCAGGCCGAGGCGGCCCTGCTGGGTTCGGGCGTGCCGGCCGAGCGCATCCACATCGAGCGCTTCGGCACGCCGGAGACGCTGTCGGGCAAGCCCGTGCCTCACGAGGTCAAGCCGGGCGACGCGCCCGAGGCCCGCGTGACCGTCATCCGCGATGGCCTGTCTCGAGAAATAGAGTTCCACTCCAGCGACCCCAGCCTGCTCGACGCGGCGGCCCGCGAGGGCATGGACGTGCCCTTCTCCTGCAAGAGCGGCGTCTGCTCCACCTGCCGCTGCAAGCTCGTCGAGGGCGAGGTGCGCATGGACAAGAACTTCGCGCTGGACAAGGCCGAGGTCGCCGCGGGTTTCATCCTCAGCTGCCAGGCGCACCCGCTCACCGAGCGCGTTGTTATTTCCTTCGACGAACGCTGATGGCCAGAAAAAGAGCCCCTGGTTTTGAAGCGCAGCGCGAGGACATCCTCGCCGCCGCCGCCCGCCTGTTCGCCGAGCAGGGCTTCAGTGCCACGTCGATGAACCAGGTCGCCGAGGCCTGCGGCGTCGCCAAGCCCACGCTGTATCACTACTTCCAGGACAAGCAGGAGCTGCTGGCCCAGATCTGCGACAGCCATGTGCATGCGCTGCTGGCTCTGGTTGAGGAAGTGAAGGCACAGCAGCTGCCGCCCGACGCCCAGCTGCGCTCCCTGATCGAGCGTTTCACGCGCTCCTATGCCGATGCCCAGGCCCAGCACCGCGTGCTGACCAGCGAGATCAAGTTCCTGGCCGATGCCGAGCGCGAGCGCCTGCTGGACGTGGAGCGCCGCGTCGTCGGCGAGTTCGCGGCGGCCGTCAGCCTGGTGCGGCCCGAGTTGCGTGACGCCAATCTGCACAAGCCGCTGACCATGCTGCTTTTTGGCATGATCAACTGGACTTTCACCTGGCTGCGACCCGACGGCGAGCTCTCGCACGAGGCGCTCGCGGCCCTGGTCAGCGATCTGTTCTTTGGTGGTCTCGGCGCAGTGCAGCTGCGCCAGCCCGCCCTCATTCAATAACCCCCGAGGAGACGACCCATGAAGCAATTCAAGCAACTCGCCCTGGCCCTGGCCGCCACGCTCAGCCTGGCCGCCCATGCGGACATCAATGTCGGCGTCACGCTGTCGGCCACCGGCCCCGCCGCCTCGCTCGGGATTCCGGAGAAGAACACCTTCGCGCTGATGCCGACGACCATCGCCGGCCAGAAAGTCAACTACATCGTGCTGGACGACGCCTCCGACACGACGACGGCCGTCGCCAATGCGCGCAAGCTCATCACCGACAGCAAGGTCGACATCGTCATCGGCTCGACGACCTCGCCCAACTCCCTGGCCATGATCGATGCCGTCTCCGAAGCCGGCACGCCGATGATCTCCATGGCCGCCTCGGCCCGCATCGTCGAGCCCATCGACGCCAAGAAGAAGTGGGTCTTCAAGACGCCGCAGAACGACATCATGATGGCCCTGGCCATCGTGACCCACATGGTCGACAACGGCATCAAGACGGCCGGCTTCATCGGCTTTGCCGATGCCTACGGTGAAGGCTGGTGGGGCGAGTTCAACAAGATCGCCGCGGCCAAGAAGCTCAACATCGTCGCGACCGAACGCTACAACCGCACGGACACCTCCGTCACCGGCCAGGTGCTCAAGCTCGTCGCCGCCAAGCCCGACGCCATCCTCATCGCCGGTTCGGGCACGCCCGCCGCGCTGCCGCAGAAGGCGCTGAAGGAGCGTGGCTACGCCGGCAAGATCTACCAGACCCACGGCATCGCCAACAACGACTTCCTGCGCGTCGGCGGCAAGGACGTGGAAGGCACGCTGTTGCCGGCCGGCCCGGTGCTGGTCGCGGCCCAGCTGCCGGCCGACCACCCGGTGAAGAAGAGCGCCCTGGACTACATCGCCAAGTACGAAGCCGCCCACGGCAAGGGCAGCGTGTCGGCCTTTGGCGGCCATGCCTGGGACGCCGGCCTGCTGCTGGCCGCTGCGGCGCCCGAGGCGCTGAAGAAGGCCCAGCCTGGCACGCCCGCCTTCCGCGCCGCCCTGCGCGATGCGCTGGAGAGCGTCAAGAACGTGGCCGGCGCGCATGGCGTGTTCAATATGTCGGCCGGCGACCACCTGGGCCTGGACCAGCGCGCCCGCGTGATGATCCAGATCGACAACGGCACCTGGAAGCTTCTCAAGTGAGCACGTTGCAGAGTTACATCGCTGGCCGCTGGGTCGGCGCCAAGGCCGCCAAGCCGCTGACGAGCGCCATCAACGGCCGCGTCATCGCCCACACCCACGAGGAAGGGCTGGATTTCGCCGAGAGCCTGGCCTATGCGCGCGGCACGGCGCTGCCGGGCCTGCTGCGCACCCACTTCCAGGACCGCGCCCGCGTGCTGAAGGCGCTGGCCGCCTATCTGATGGAGCGCAAGGAAGAGCTGTATGCGATCAGCGCCCACACGGGTGCGACGCGCAGCGACTCCTGGATCGACATCGAGGGTGGCATCGGCACCTTGTTCGCCTATGCCTCCATCGGCGGCAAGGACCTGCCCAGCAGCAATGTGCTGCATGAAGGCCCGACCATGCGCCTGGGCGCCAACAACCACTTCATCGGCAGCCATGTGATGGTGCCCAAGCGGGGCGTGGCGCTGCACATCAACGCCTTCAACTTCCCGATGTGGGGCATGTTGGAGAAGTTCGCGCCCAGCTTCCTGGCCGGCATGCCTTGCCTGGTCAAGCCGGCCACGGCCACCAGCTATGTTGCCGAAGCCTGCGTGCGCCTCATCGTCGATTCCGGCTTGGTGCCGGCCGGTGCGCTGCAACTCATCATCGGCGGCACGGGCGACCTCTTCGAGCGCCTCGATGAAGCCGACGTGGTCACCTTCACCGGCAGCGCCGACACCGCGCTGATGCTGAAGGCCCACCCGAATCTGCTGAAGAAGAGCATTCCCTTCAACGCCGAGGCCGACAGCCTGAACTGCGCCATCCTCGCGCCGGACGTGACGCCGGACGACCCGGAGTTCGACCTCTTCATCAAGGAAGTGGCCCGCGAGACGACGGCCAAGGCCGGCCAGAAGTGCACGGCCATCCGCCGCACCATCGTGCCGGCCAAGCTCGTCGATGCCGTTGCAACGGCATTGAAGGCGCGGCTGAGCAAGACGGTGGTGGGCGACCCCGCCGTCGAAGGCGTGCGCATGGGCGCCCTGGCCAGCAAGGCCCAGCAGTCCGACGTGGCTGAGCGCGTGGCCCAGCTGGCCAAGAACTGCGAGCTGCTGCTGTCTGAACGCGACGGCTTCGCGCCCAAGGGCGAGGGCGTGTCCGACGGTGCCTTCTTCGCACCGACGCTGCTGCTGGCGCGCGATTCGGCGGCCAGTGACGCCCATCACCTCGAAGCCTTCGGCCCGGTGACGACGCTGCTGCCCTATGGCGACTATGAGGAGGCCCTGCACCTGGCGACGCTGGGCCGCGGCAGCCTCGTCGGCACCGTCTGCACCAAGACGCCGGCCCTGGCCGCGCAAGCCGTGCCGACGTTTGCGGCCTGGCATGGGCGCATGCTGATCCTGGACCGCGAGGCCGCGCTGGAGAACACCGGCCATGGCTCGCCGCTCCCGAAGCTCAAGCACGGCGGCCCCGGCCGCGCCGGTGGTGGCGAGGAACTGGGCGGCCTGCGCGCGGTGAAGCACTATCTGCAGCGCTGCGCCGTGCAGGGTTCGCCGACGATGATCTCGGCCGTCACCGGCGAGTACCAGCGCGGCGGCACCGTCACCGAAAGCGACATCCATCCCTTCCGCCGCTACTTCGAGGACGTGGAAGTGGGCATGAGCCTGCTGACGCACCGCCGCACGGTGGGCGAGGCCGACATCGTCGCCTTCGGTGGCCTGTCGGGCGACTATTTCTATATGCACTTCGACGAAGTGGCGGCCAAGGAATCGCCGTTCGGTCAGCGCATCGCCCACGGCTATTTCGTGCTGTCCGCGGCGGCTGGGTTGTTTGTCAGCCCCGCGCCGGGCCCGGTGCTGGCGAACTACGGCCTGGAGAACCTGCGCTTCGTGACGCCGGTCGCCATCGGCGACACCATCCAGGCGCGCCTGACCGCCAAGCGCAAGATCGACCGCCCGCCGCGCGACGACCAGCCGGCACAAGGCGTCATCGGCTGGGACGTGGCCGTCACCAACCAGCGCGGCGAACTCTGCGCGAGCTACGAGATCCTGACGCTGGTGGCCAAAAGAATCGCCGGCTGATGGACGCCGCCAAGGCCCGCGAACTCGCGCTGGCCTTGGCGGGCGCCGTCGAGAAGCCGCACCACGAGCTGACGTCCTTCCGCCTGCCCGGTGCCAAGGGCAGGATCTTCGCGACGATGACGCCCGACGGCGCCGAGCTGCGTGTCTTCATCAAGGATGAGGCGGCTCGCGACGCGTGGATCGCTCGCGAGACCGGTGTGGTCGAGCCGCTGTTCTGGGGCGCCAGGCGCTGCGGCGTGAAGCTGCTGCTGGCGAAGGCCAGGCCGGCCTGGGTCGGGGAGTTGCTCGCGCAGTCCTGGCGCGAGAACGGCGCCGTGAATTAACGCGCGGCCGGGATCTCTGCCGCGGTCTTCAGGTCGGCGCGGCGCGCGCCCGTGAAGCGCTTGGACCAGTAGGAGTCGCGCATGTCCTCGACGCGCACGGCGCTACCGGTGCGCGGGGCATGGATGAACTTGCCTTCGCCGACATAGATGCCGACATGGCTGAAGGTGCGCTTCATGGTGTTGAAGAACACCAGGTCACCGGGCTTGAGTTCGTCGCGGCGGATGGAAAGCAGGGCGCCGTCCTTGGCCTGTTCGTCGGCGCGGCGCGGCAGCACCAGGCCCACGCTCATCTCGAAGATGTGGCGGGTGAAGCCGCTGCAGTCGAAACCGTTCTCGACCGAGTTGCCCCCGCGCGTGTAGCGCACGCCGAGGAAGTTCATGGCCGACAGCACGAGGTCGGAGGCCGTGTCGCGCACGCTGGCCAGCAGGCGAGATGACCCGCCTTGCTCGGCGCTGGCCATCAGGCCGCGCTCGCTGAGGAAGCGGCTGACGGCATCCTGGGCCGTGGCGGCTTTGGGGGCTGCAGCGGGCTGGGCCGCGACCTTCTCGGAGGCCGCCTGCTGTTGCTGCAGGCTCTGGCCATAGGCCCCGGCCATCGTGCCCGGTGGCGGCGTCACCGTCGCGGCCTGGGCCACACCCTGCGCCTGCGCGGCAGCGCAACCGAGGGCCAGCAGGCCAGCGGCAGCAATGCGATTCAGCAGGGCAGAAGACACCAGGGGCATTCGGGAGAAGAAACCGGGAACCAGGGGCGGACCGCAGGCGGTCGCGATAGCGGAGAGGGACAGCGGCGCGGAGGTTATGAGGGCACCCCGGCACCGTCAATCGATGCGGACGTAAAGCGCGCGATTTTCAGGGCAAACCCCGGCTCGCCCAACGGCGAACTTCGTAAAAACCCTGAAATTCATCACGCCAACTTGTTGCGAAAGGTCAGACTGACGTCAGTGCCCGCGCTTCACACTCGCCGCATGACCAAGTCCTATGCCGAATTCCACAGCCAGTCGCTGACGGCGCGCGATGCCTTCTGGGCCGAGCAGGCCAGGCGCATTGACTGGCAGACGCCGCCGCAGCAGATCTGCGATGCCAGCCAGCCGCCGTTCGCGCGCTGGTTTGTCGGCGGCACGACCAATCTCTGCCACAACGCCGTGGACCGCCATGCGGCCACGCGGCCCGGCGACCGTGCGCTGATCTGGGTGTCCACCGAAGTCGGCCAGGAGAAGGTCTACAGCTTTGCCACCCTGCAGGTCGAGGTCGAAGCCATGGCCGCCATGTTCGTGGCCCAGGGCGTAGGCCCCGGTGACCGAGTGCTGATCTATATGCCGATGATTCCGGAGGCCGCCTTCGCCATGTTGGCCTGTGCGCGCATCGGGGCCATCCATTCGGTGGTGTTCGGCGGCTTTGCATCGGTCAGCCTGGCCAGCCGCATCGAGGACGCCAGCCCAAAGCTCATCGTCAGCGCCGACGCCGGCAGCCGCGCCGGCAAGCGCATCGCCTACAAGCCGCTGCTGGACGAAGCCCTCACGCTGTCCACGCACAAGCCCGCCAGCGTGCTGATGGTGGACCGCGGCCTCGTGCCCTTCGAGCGTGTCGCCGGGCGCGACCTGGACTATGCCGAACTGCGCCGCCGCCATGCCGGTGCCCGCGTGCCCTGCGCCTGGCTGGAGTCCAACACGCCGAGCTACACGCTGTACACCAGCGGCACGACGGGGAAGCCGAAGGGCGTGCAGCGCGATGTCGGCGGCTATGCGGTGGCGCTCGCGGCCAGCATGGACTGGATCTTTGGCGGCAAGGCCGGTGAGACCTATTTCTCCACCAGCGACATCGGCTGGGTCGTCGGCCACAGCTATATCGTCTACGGCCCGCTGATCGCCGGCATGGCGACGCTGATGTACGAGGGCACGCCGGTCAACCCCGACGCGGCAGTGCTGTGGAGCCTGGTCGAGAAGTACCGGGTCACGGTGATGTTCAGCGCGCCGACCGCCGTGCGCGTGTTGAAGAAGCATGACGCGGCTCTGTTGAAGCGCCATGACCTGTCGTCCCTGCGCGCGCTCTTTCTCGCCGGCGAGCCGCTGGATGAGCCGACGGCGCGCTGGATCGCCGAGGGCCTGGGCGTGCCCATCATCGACAACTACTGGCAGACCGAGACCGGCTGGCCGCTGCTGACGGTGGCCCATCACATCCCCGGCGTCGAGGCCGTGCCGACGCGCTTCGGTTCGCCCGGCGTGCCGATGTATGGCTATGACGTGAAGCTGCTGGACGAGAACACCGGTGCGACGCTGGAAGGCGCGGACCAGAAGGGCGTGCTCGTCATCGAGCATCCCCTGCCGCCCGGCGCGCTGCAGACGGTCTGGGGCGATGACCAGCGCTTCATCAACACCTACTGGGGCAGCGTGCCCGGACGTCAGGTCTATTCGACCTTCGACTGGGCCACGCGCGACGCCGACGGCTACACCTTCATCCTCGGCCGCACCGACGACGTCATCAACGTGGCCGGCCACAGGCTGGGCACTCGAGAAATAGAGGAATGCATCTCGGGCCACAAGGCCATCGCCGAGGTCGCCGTTGTCGGCGTGGCGGATCAGCTCAAGGGCCAGGTCGCCATCGCCTTTGCCGTGCTGCGCGACGCGGGCCAGGCCTCGCCCGCGCTGGAAGGCGAGGTCATGAAGCATGTCGACAGCCAGCTGGGTGCGGTGGCGCGGCCGGCGCGCGTGCACTTCGTGACCCTGCTGCCCAAGACGCGCTCGGGCAAGCTGCTGCGCCGCGCGCTGCAGGCGGTGGCGGAAGGGCGCGACCCGGGCGACCTGACGACGCTGGACGACCCCAGTGCCTTGGCCCAGGTGAAGGCCTTGTTGCAAAGCTAGGGCCTACCCGATTCGCGTAAACCAGGGCGGCGGCAGGGGATGGCGCTGCCTATCGTGCACGCCGACATCCCAGGAGAGCGCGGTCTTTGCTGATCGCCGCCGAAGGCGCAACCTCCCATGCACGCTCAGGCCCAACACTGGTTTGTCACAGGAGCCGACGCTGGAGAGCGGGGCGGCGTGAGCTGACAAGGCCACGCACGCCCCCACCGAAGGAGCAAGCGCCGCGGGGCCATCCCGGGGGCGTGAATCTCTCAGGTACCAGGGACAGCGGGAGCGGCGCGAAACAGTGAAGGGGCAGCCACCCCTCGCCGTTTCGTGGTCGTTCAACCACTGCGCCGGAGAGCCTGCCATGTCGTGCTGCCGCAAGGCATTGCACCCCCTTTGCTGATCGCTGTTGCCACGGGCTGAGCGCGCCGTCGCGCCCGGCCATCCCCCCTTTTTTGCCATCCGGCGCTGCATTCGCGGCCGCGTCGTGGAGTCGTTCGCCCTTTTTTCCTGCAGGAGTTCGCATGCAACCCAATGCCCTGAAGCCGCTGGCCGCCGCCCTCGCCCTGGCCGGCCTCATCCCCCTGAGCGCGAGCGCCCAGGCGCCCCGGCCCACCGAACAGATCGAGCGCGTCGAAGTCATCGGCAGCCGCATCAAGCGCATCAACATCGACGACGAGACGGCGTCGCCGATCACGCTGCTCACTCGCGACGAGATCCAGCGTTCCGGCGTGGCCACCACGCGCGATCTACTGGAAACGCTGCCGGGCTTCAACAACAACTCGCTGTCCGACCTCAACGGCGGCAACTCCTTCGGCAATGGCGGTTCGGGCGCCAGCATGCGCAACCTGGGCAAGCAGTCCACGCTGGTGCTGCTGAACTCGCGCCGCATCGCCGCCTATCCGCTGGCCGACTACAACGAGGTGTTCTCCAACCTCGACTCGCTGCCGGTGGATGCCATCGAGCGCATCGAGGTGCTCAAGAGCGGCGGCTCGGCGCTGTACGGCTCCGACGCCGTGGCCGGCGTCATCAACATCGTCACGCGCAGCAGCTTCCAGGGGCTGACCGTCAGCGCCAACACCCAGCGCTCGCTGAAGGCCAAGCAGTTCAAGGATCAGGCCGCTGCCATCACGGCCGGCGTGGGCAACTTCGATCGCGACGGCTACAACATCCTCGCCAACGTCGACTACTACCACCGGGGCGACTTCTTCTGGCGCGACGTGCTGCAACACAGCAACCCCGCCTACAAGGAGTTCTCGCCGGGCTTCGACACGCCGTCCAGCTACAGCTACCCCGGCAACATCATCGGCCAGGGCCCGATAGCCGGCTGCAAGCTGTTCAATGCGTCCAACACCCTGTGCATGTACGACCGCTACGACCGCTTCTCGGTGCAGCCGTCGGCCGATCGCGTCAGCGGCATCGTCTCGGCCAAGCTGAAGCTGTCCGAGCATTTGCAGGGCTTCTCCGAGCTGCTTTATTCGAACACCAAGAACACCTACCAGGCGGCGCACAACTACTACGGCTGGGGCCTGGGCAGCGTCGTCTGGGGCGACCCCAACACCAACGCGGCCCGCAACTTCTACTACCGCGGCCTGCCGGCCCAGCATCCGCTGAACCACACCGGCGAGGAGGTCGAGTTCCGCTACCGCTTCATGGATGACGGCCAGGCCAACCATGTCCAGACCGACCAGTACCGCCTGCTGGCCGGCGTGAAGGGCGACTGGAACGGCTGGGACTGGGAGACCGCCGCCGGCGTGATGGGCGGCAGGACCGTCCAGCGCCAGCGTGGCCTGATCAGCGACAGCGGCTTCAAGGAAGTCATCGGCGACTACAACAAGGACGTGCTGGACGCCGACTTCTTCAACAAGCCCAACGGCTACAAGATCGGCCAGGCCAACAGCGCCGCCGTGCTGGACAAGCTCTTCCCCTCCATCGGCTATGACGCCAAGGTCACCCAGACCTTCCTCGATGGCAAGGTGTCGGGCGAATATGGCCGCCTGCCCGGCGGGGCGATCAATCTCGCGGCCGGCTTCGAGCTGCGCCACGAGCGCATGAAGATCGCGCCGGACGCCCTGTCCGGCTCGGGCGACATCGTCGGCCTGGGCACCGTTCGCGCCGATGCCGGCCGCAGCTTCAGCGCCCTGTTCGTCGAGGCTGACCTGCCCGTCACCCGGCAGCTGAACGCCCAGCTCGCCGGCCGCCTCGACAAGTTCCCGGGCTTTGCCGCCCACTTCTCGCCCAAGCTGGCGCTGCGTGCCCAGTTGATGCCCGAGTTCATGCTGCGTGGTTCGGTGGAAGGGGGATTTCGCGCGCCCAACCTGACCGAAAGCGCCACGTCGAGCAAATCGGCCTTCGACAACGGCGTCAGCGACCCCAAGCGCTGCGACGCCGCCAGCGCGCTGATCCGCGACCTGATCGCCCAGGCCAATGCCTTGCCCGACAGCGACCCCAACAAGACCCTGCTGCAGGCCCGCGCCGACAACATCGACGAATGCCGCCGCGGCGTGGCCAGCGTGGTGCGCAACAACCCCGGCCTCAAACCCGAGACCTCGCGCATCGTCAACCTGGGCCTGGCCTTCCAGCCCTTCAAGGCCTTCAGCACGACGCTGGACTACTACGCCGTGACCCGCACCAACGAGATCGGCACCAAGGGCACGGCCGATCTGCTCGGCGCCGAGGCCCAGCAGCCCGCCGGCACCATCGTGCGCGCCCCCAACTTCAACAACGACCCGACCTTTGTCAATGCGGCCGAGGTGGCCAAGTACAAGCCGCTGGCGGGCCGGTTGAGCCTGGTCAGCGGACAGTTCGAGAACCTCGCCAAGACCCAGACCAGCGGCATCGACTGGAGCATGAACGGCCAGTTCAGCAACCCGCTGGGCCGGCTGGGCCTGAGCTTCGACTCGACCTATCTGCTGAGCTACAAGCAGTACAGCACCTCCGACCTGCGCTATGGTGACAACCTGGCCGGGCGCTGGGGCTATGCACGCTTCAACTTCAAGCTGCGCGCCAGCCAGGAGTGGGGCGCCTGGACGCACACCCTGTCCTATTTCTGGTCGTCCAGCACCACGCTGACGCGCGACTACTACGACACCAGCTGGAGCGTCGAGGACTGCACGACCAACAAGAATCTGTCCGCGGACCAGTGCAAGCTGGCCGCCTACAACCGGCTCGACTACAACCTCGCCTGGCGCCCGATGAAGGCGCTGACGCTGAGCGCCAACCTGCGCAACCTGACGGGCCGGCGCCCGCCCATCGACTACCGCAACTTCGGCCAGGGCGGCATCATTCCCGACAACCGCGAGGACGTGATGGGCCGCATGCTGCGCCTGGCCGCGGAGTACCGCTTCTTCTGAGCCCGCGCCACCGGACGCCATGCCGCGCGTGCCCGCGCGCGGCATGGCGAATGGCTGGGGCCGCCGCGCAGGCCAGAATCGCGCCCTTCCCACAAGGAGACGACATGAAACCCGTCCTGACCGCCCTGGCCGCGCTGGCACTGACTGCCGTTGCCGCCCAGGCGCAACCCAAGCTGCCCGCCCCCAATTTCCCCACCTTCGGCTCCGTGGCCGATGTGCAGACCCGCTGCGACAGCGGCCTCAAGGGCGCCCAGCAGCGCGTCGCCGCGCTGGAGAAGCGCAAGGTCGATGGCGGCTGGCTGGCGGCCTATGACGACCTGGTGGTCTATCTCGAGGACCACCAGGGCCCCAACGACTTCGTCCTCAACGTCCATGCCGACAAGGCCATCCGCGACGCCGCCCAGGCCTGCTCGCTGCGCTGGGCCGACTTCGGCTCCAGCCTGGGCCAGAACGAGAAGGTCTACCGCGCGCTGCAGAAGGCGCCCAGGAAGGACGGCATCGACGCCGAATTCGTGCGCCTGGCCTCGGGCCAGTTCGAGGACAGCGGCGTGGCCCTGCCCGGACCCAAGCGCGAACGCGCCAAGCAGATCCTGGACAAGCTGACCGAGCTGGACCAGCAGTTCAACAAGAACATCCGCGACGCCGGCACCCGCGTCGCCTTCACCGAGGCCGAGCTCAAGGGCGTGCCCACCAGCGTCTGGGAGAAGGCCAAGCGCGACGAGCAGGGCCGCATCCTGCTGGGCGTCGACTACCCGAGCTATGTGCCCGTCATGCGCTCGGCCGAGAGCGGCGAGGCGCGCCAGCGCATGTGGTTGGCCAAGACCAATGAAGGTGGCCAGGCCAACCTCGACCTGCTGGCCCAGATCGTCACGCTGCGCGGCGAGTACGCCAAGCTGTTCGGCTTCGACAACTTCGTTGACTTCAACCTGCGCCGCAAGATGGCCAAGGATGGCGCCACGGCGACGCGCTTCCTCGACTCGGTGACCGGCGCCGTCAACGCCCGCGAGAAGACCGAGCTGCAGGAGCTGCGCGCCGACAAGGCCAAGCACCTGGGCACGCCGCTGGAGAAGACCCAGGTCGAGCGCTGGGACGCCACCTTCTACGGCGAACGCGTCAAGCGCGAGAAGTTCAGCGTCGACCAGAACGCCTTCCGCCCTTATTTCCCGCCCCAGGCCAGCCTGGAGTTCTCGATGCGCATCATCGAGAAGCTGATGGGCGTGAAGTACACGCGCATCACCAACAAGCTCTGGCATGACGAGGCCCAGACCTATGTCGTCAGCGACGCGGCCTCGGGCAAGGCCATCGCGCAGATGTATGTGGACCTCTACCCGCGCGACGGCAAGTACAACCATGCCGCCGTCTGGCCGCTGAGCGGCAGCGCCACCCGCATCGCCCGCACGCCCGTCGCCTCGCTGGTCGTCAACTTCGATCGCAACGGCCTGACGCTGGACGAGGTCGAGACCCTGCTGCACGAGCTGGGCCATGCGGTGCACGTGAACCTGTCCAAGACGCGCTATGCCGCCACGGCCGGCACGACGGTCATGCACGACTTCGTCGAGGCGCCGTCGCAGATGCTGGAGGACTGGGTCTACGACAAGAAGGTGCTCAAGCTGATGCAGGAGGTCTGCCCGACCTGCAAGCCGGTGCCGGATGCGATGGTCGACCAGGCACAGGCGTCCAAGCACTACGGCAAGGGCGGCCAGTTCGGCCGCCAGCACCTCTACGCCAGCTACGACATCAGCCTGCACCAGCAAGCCAAGCCCGAGCCCCTGCCGCTGTGGGCCAGGATGGAAGGCGCCACGCCGCTGGGCCATGTGAACGGCACGATGTTCCCTGCCGGCTTCGCCCATATCGCGGGCGGCTATGGCTCGGGCTATTACGGCTATCTGTGGAGCCTGGTGGTGGCCATGGACCTGCGCACGGCCTTCGCGGCCGACAAGCTGGGCGTGGACGCCGGCAAGCGCTACCGCGACCTGGTGCTGGGCCAGGGCGCCCAGAAGCCGGCGCCGGAACTGGTCAAGGACTTCCTGGGGCGCGAGTCCAACTCGCAGGCCTTCTTCGAGTACCTGAAGAAGTAGGGACTGCGGCTGGCCCGAACCCCGAAACGGGTTCAGGCCTGACCCCACGCAGGCCGGGCCGGCTTCTAGACTTTGCGCTGAACTCTGGGAGGAGCACATGCGCAAGGTCACCAGCAAGCCTGAACTGCCCCATGGGGCCCACCACGCCGGTCTGCCACGGCGCAGCTTCCTGCTCGGCGCGGCGGCCGCGCTGTCAGGTTGCAGCGCGCTGTCCCCGGTTGCAGTGGACGGCGCCCAGCAGGCGCCGGGGCGCGGCTATCTGGCGGTGCAGCTGAGCTCCAACCAGTTGGCCAACCTGGCCTTCAACAACTACGGCAAGAAGACCTTTGCCTCGGGCCTGGAAGACGGCATGGGCGGCAAGGGGGCAGTGCAGTTCCTCAGCGGCGAGCGCACGCTGCTCCTCGACGTGCCGGCCGGCGACTACATGTGGACGCTGCTTTGGGACGGCTACCGGCAGGCCAGCATGGAGACCTCACGCTTCCAGATCACGGCCCAGGCCGTCACTTACGTTGGCCGCCTGGAGCTGCGCATGGGCAGCTCGAACTACCAGCTGCGCGTCAGCGACCGCGAAGAACTCATGCGCGCGTACCTGCGTGAGCACTACCCCCAGACCGCGCAGCTGCAGTTCAGCAAGCAGCTGGCGGCGCTGCGCATCAAGGCTGCATGAGCCCGGCCGACCCGGGAGGCCTTCACGGGCCGCGGGTCTTGATGGCGCTCACGCGCCGCGTTGTTCAGCCCGGGCGACGGCGCCGCGCCATCGCGCCGACGACAGCCAGCCCACCGATCAGCAGCCCACAGGTCGCCGGTTCCGGCACCGGCGCCAGCGTGTAGCTGATGTTGTTGATGCCGACGTTGTAGGCCGAGTTCTCCCACTCGATGACGATGCCGGTGCTGGAGCTCAGGCCGGGGGCGAAATGCGTCGGGCCGGGGTTGGGGCCCACCTCGCCGCTGTAGATCAGGCTGCCGCCGCCCAGGGCGAAGATGCGCAGGTTCGTGGTGCGGTTCGGAACGAGGTAGGAGCCCAGGTCGAGGCCGTCAAGCGTGATGCTCATGCCGGCGCCTGGCGTCAGCGTGATGCGGCCGAAGGAATTGTCGTCACTGCCGCGCCCCCAGAGGGCACTGGGCAGGTCGTTGTAGCCTGCTGCCCACCAACGCAGGCTGTCGCCATTGGCCGAGTCGACGTCGAGATAGCTGACGTCCAGCTGGCCGGCGACATCGCCGTGGGCCTGGTTGACGAAGCCGTCGTTGATGCAGCCGACGAAGGCGCCGACGCCGCTCGCGGCGCTGGCACAGACCGTGTCGGGGAAGCTGATGGTGGCGGCCAGGGCCGGCGACAGGTTCAGCATGCCCAGCAGGGCCAGTGGCAGCAGTTTCTTGGGCATCTGGGTTCCTTGCGTCCGGAAGATGGGGTGCTCAGAAATGATAGGGGCCGCGTCGCCGTGGCGGCCGCGGCCCTCGTCCCAGGAATCGGGGGCTGACCGTCAGCCGCAACTGCTGCTGGAACCGCAGCTGTGGCTCGCCGCGGCCGCGGGTTCGCGGCATTCGCCCGTCGCCGGGTCGAAGCCGCGCTGCTCCATCGTGAAGACCAGGGCCGCGTCCATCATCTCGGCATGCTGGGGGAACCAGCCGGCCAGCTCGGTGCGCAGGATGTTCAGCGGCTCGCGGTCGTTCAGCTCATTGGCATAGCGCAGGGCCTCGCGCATCACGTTCAGCACCATGGCGTGCTGGCCGGCATGGCAGTTCTGCGCCTCGAAGCCGCAGCGCGCCATCCAGTCCTCCTCCATCGCGAAATGGGCTTCGGTGTGGGCCAGCAGCGCCTGATAGGCGGGCAGGGCGTCTATGCCGGCGTCCAGCGCGGCGCCATAGGCGTTCAGCAGCTCGACAAATTCGTGATGGGTGTGGTCCAGCGTGGGCTGGTTCAGCACCAGCTTGTCGGTCCAGGCGAGGGTGGTGTTCATGGGGCGTGCAGCGTTGGCGGTGCTCAATCGGGCTGGCGGTAACGGAAGGTCTGCTCCGTCACTTCGATCTGACGAGCGGACGTCGCCTTGCCCGCTTCGACGGTGGACACCGAGATGGACTTGCTCCGCTTGTAGCGATGCGGGATCAGCGTGGCCGTCTCGGTGACCAGCTCGATCGTGGTCTCGGAGTCGAGGGACATGGTGTCCCCCTTGTTGCGCTTGGCATTGGCGGGCGCCAGCCTGTCCAGGAAGGCAGTGATCGCCCGGTTCAACTCGGCTTCGTCCGGCCGGATGCTGGCCAGCACTTCAACGCATTCACGCATCTGGCCTTCGCGCTCGCAGGGCAGCTTGCGGGCCAGCTTGAAGCGCGTGTGTTGCGTCAACATTTCGTTCAACACGGGCATCTGCGCCCGTGTCGTGCTGGCGTAGTCGGCGCCCAGGTCGAAGGCGCGGTCGGCGCCCGCCCAAGCGGACACCTGCCAGCTCCAGTCCACCTGGGCCAGAGCCTGCAGCGTCGCATCCGACAAGAGGCCGTCCAGCAGCGGCTTGGCGCGCTCGCGCACGGGGCCTGCCGGCAGGGCCTTGTCCAGGAATGAGCGCATGGCTGCCTGGAAGGCGGGCAGGTTCTCCAGCCCGACGAAATCGCCTTCACCCGACACCACGAAGCTGGGTTGCGCCGCCTTGGCCAGGACGTCCAGCAGCGATCGGGCTTCAGGATCCATCGCGGCCAGCTTGGCCTCGTCCATGCGCAGGTCGCTGAAAGACACCACATATTGGGCGCCCCTGCGCTGGGAGCGAATGACGTATTGCGACGCCATGCCGTCGGCGACGGGCTTCTGGTCGTTGGTCTGCTTGGACTTCGTCTTCTGGAACTGCACGTCGGCGACCAGGCGGTCCGGCCAGGCAAAGCGCAGCTGCGCGCTGTCCTGGGCCTGGCAGAAACCCACCGCCGCCGCGCCGAACAGGCCGGCGATCAATCGGGAGGGAAGGCCCATGGGCGTGTCAGCCCAGGCGCGCGCGGTGGCGGGCGACCTGCGCACGCACCTGGGCCGGCGCCGTGCCGCCCAGCACATTGCGGGCGTTCAGCGAACCTTCCAGCGACAGCACCTCGAAGACATCGGCCTCGATGCGGGCATCGAAAGCCTTCAGCTCGTCCAGCGTCAGCACGGCCAGGTCCACGCCCTTGGCCGTGGCCGTCTTCACTGCATGGGCGACGACTTCGTGGGCGTCGCGGAAAGCCACGCCCTTCTTGACGAGGTAGTCGGCCAAGTCGGTCGCGGTGGCGTGGCCCTTCAGCGCCGCGGCGCGCATGGCTTCGGGTTTGGGGGTCAGGCCGGCGAGCATGTCGGCAAAGATGCGCAGCGTGTCCTTCAAGGTGTCGACCGTGTCGAACAAGGGTTCCTTGTCCTCCTGGTTGTCCTTGTTGTAGGCCAGGGGCTGGCCCTTCATCAGCGTGACCAGGCCGACGAGATGGCCGACGACGCGGCCCGTCTTGCCGCGGGCCAGCTCGGGCACGTCGGGGTTCTTCTTCTGCGGCATGATCGACGAGCCGGTGCAGAAGGCATCAGGCAGGGCGATGAAGCCGAAGTTCTGGCTCATCCACAGGATCAGTTCCTCGGACAGGCGCGAGATGTGCAGCATCACCAGGCTGGCCGCCGCCGAGAACTCGATGGCGAAGTCCCGGTCGCTGACGGCGTCCAGGCTGTTCTGGCAGACGGCTTCCATGCCCAGGGTCCTGGCCACGCGTTCGCGGTCCAGCGGGTAGCTGGTGCCGGCCAGCGCAGCCGCGCCCAGGGGCAGGCGGTTGACGCGCTTGCGCGTGTCGAGCATGCGCTCGGCGTCGCGGGCGAACATCTCTACATAGGCCAGCAGGTGGTGGCCGAAGCTGACCGGCTGGGCCACCTGCAGATGGGTGAAGCCCGGCAGGATGACGTCGGCATACTCGGCGGCCTTCTCGACCATGACGCGCTGCAGGGCGGTCAGCAGGCCGGCTATCTCGTCGATCTCGCCGCGCAGCCACAGGCGCACGTCGGTGGCGACCTGGTCATTGCGGCTGCGGCCGGTGTGCAGGCGCTTGCCGGCGATGCCGACGCGTTCCGTCAGGCGGGCCTCGATGTTGAGGTGCACGTCTTCCAGGTCCAGCTTCCACTCGAACTGGCCGGCCTCGATCTCGGCGGCGATCTCGTTCAGGCCGCGCTGGATGGCGGCATGGTCGTCCGCGTTCAGGATGCCCTGGGCGGCCAGCATCTCCGCATGGGCCAGGCTGCCCGCGATGTCGGCCTTCCACAGGCGCTTGTCGAAGCCCACGCTGGCCGTGTAGCGCTTGACCAGATCGCTCATCGGCTCGGAGAACAGGGCGGACCAGGCTTGGGATTTGTTGGCGAGTTGGTTGTCTGACATGACGGGGACAGGCGGGCTTGGGAAATCAGCGCGCAAAATGCACGCGCAGCCCGGGATTATCGAACGCCAACAACTCCAACCCTTCTCGATCCCACGCCATGCCCTTCTTCAAGCGCCGCGCGCCCGCGCACCACAGCGTCTGGCACGAGTCCATGCAGCTCAGCCAATGGCTGGGCTTCGGGGCCACCGAGCTGCCCGAGCTGCCCGAGCTGAACCGGGCGCCGCTGCTCGACCCGACCCGTGCCTTCGACGTCTGCCATGTCGGCCTGGTGCTGCGCGCCGTGCTCGGCGTGCAGCTGCTGCTGGCCCTGGGCGTCGCCGTCGTCGCGCGCGATGCCACGCAGTGGCTGACGCTGACGGCCAACGGCACCGTGGTGACCATGTTCGCCGTGCTGTCCTGGCTGCTCGTCGTCTGCGCCGCCAAGCGGCTGTGGCCGCGCCTGCCCGA
Source organism: Roseateles sp. GW821-FHT09H10 (assembly GCF_059415865.1). Classification (NCBI taxonomy): domain Bacteria; kingdom Pseudomonadati; phylum Pseudomonadota; class Betaproteobacteria; order Burkholderiales; family Sphaerotilaceae; genus Roseateles; species Roseateles sp. GW821-FHT09H10. The sequence continues at coordinate 612,099 of NZ_JBWKOB010000003.1, forward strand.
GCCGGTGCAGTGGGGCGCGCTGATGGGGCTGGGCGCGGTCGGCGCCTTGATGGGCTTTGGCCTGCTGGCCCTGACCAGCGAGGAGCCCGCCGGCGTCTGGCGCATCGCCAGCATCGCCGCCTGCGGCGCCAGCGGCGCGGCCCTGCTGCTGGCCTGGCTGAAGATGCGCGAGCACACCCAGCGCCCGGCCGACGCCCTGGCCCAGCTGGTCGAGCTGCAATCGCGCATCCGGCCGCATTTCCTCTTCAACACGCTGAACAGCGCCATCGCCCTGGTGCAGGTGGACCCGGCCCGCGCCGAAAGCGTGCTGGAGGACCTGGCCGAGCTCTTTCGCGTCGCCCTGGCCGATGCCAGCGCCTCGGTGACGCTGGCCGAGGAGGTCGAGCTGGCGCGCCGCTACCTCGCCATCGAGCAGATCCGCTTCGGCAAGCGCCTGCGCATCGTCTGGCATCTGGACCCCGAAGCCAACGCCTCCAAAGTGCCGCCGCTGCTGCTGCAGCCGCTGGTGGAGAACGCGGTGCGCCATGGCGTCGAGCCCAATGACGAGGGCGGGGAGCTGGAGGTCAGCACGGTGCGCCGCGGCGCCGAGGTCGAGATCCGCATCGTCAACACCGTCGGCGCGCCGGCCCGCACGGCCGGCCATGGCCTGGCCCTGCGCAATGTGCGCCAGCGCCTGAAGCTGATGCACGACGTCGCCGCCCGCTTCGACATCGAATCCACCGAGCAGCGCTTTTCCTTGCGTATCCTGGTGCCGTTATGACAACAGCCCTGCGCGTCCTTCTCGTCGACGACGAACCCCTGGCCCGGCTGCGCCTGCGCGGCTTGGTCGATGCCATCCAGGAGCCGCGCTGCGAGGTCGCGGCCGAGGCAGCCACCGCCTCCCAGGCCACCGCCTGGCTGCGCGACCACGGCTGCGACATCGTGCTGCTGGACGTGCAGATGCCGGGTTCCGACGGCCTGCAGTTCGCCGACGGCCTGGCGCAGCGCCAGGCCAGCCAGCCCGGCCTGCCGATGCCGCTGATCATCTTCGTGACGGCCCATGCCATGCATGCGCTGCGCGCCTTCGAGCTCGATGCGCTGGACTACCTGACCAAGCCGGTGCGCCGCGAACGCCTGCAGGCGGCCCTGGCCCGCGCCGCCCAGCGCCTGAATGAACGCTCGGCCGCCCAGTCCCAGCAGCCGGCCGAGGCGCCCGCCGCGCCCGATCCGACGGATTTCGTCACGCTGACCGACAGAGGCCGCCTGCTGCGCATCCCGATCGCCGAGGTGCTGTATTTCAAGGCCGAGCTGAAGTATGTGACCCTGCGCACCGCCAGCGAGAGCCATGTGATGGACGGCGCCCTGTCCGAGCTCGAGCAACGCTTTGGCGAGCGCTTTCTGCGCGTCCACCGCAACGCGCTGGTGGCGCGCTGGGCCGTGCGCGAGCTGGAGCGCCACACGCCGACCTCCTTCGGCGAGCTGGACGGCGGCGGCGATGCCGCCGAGGCCGCCGACAGCTGGGCGGTGCGGGTCGTCCATGTCGACGAATGGCTGGCCGTGTCGCGCCGCCAGGTGGCGGCGGTGCGGGAGGCGCTGGCGGGGCAGAAGGCTTGATGCGCGCACTGCGCTGGTGGCCGCTGGGTCTGGCGCTGGCGGTGACGGGCAGCCAGGCCCAATGGGCGCAGACCTGCGCGCGGCGGGCTGCCGAGATCCAGCCCCAGGTCGCCGCGGCCGTGCCGCAAGCTGTCGCTCCCTTGCAGCGTCGCAGCGACCTGCGCTCGCAGGCCCTGGCCGACTATCTGCTGGCGGCGGCCGGCACGGCCGAGGCCGACGCCGCGCGCGCCCGGCTGCAGGACCGCGCTCGCTCCTCCACCGATCCCATGCTGACGGTGCTGGCCCTGCACATGCCCTGCGTGCGGCCGGGCTGTCGCAATATCGAGGCCTCGCAGTGGTCGCGGCTGGAGCCTGACAACCTGCTGGCCTGGCTGGCCCTGCCGACGCGGACCGGCGCGGACGGCGGCTATCTGCTCAACGAGATCGGTGCCCATGTGCGCCATGCGCGCAGCTACCAGCAGGAAGCGGCTGCGCTGCTCGCCGACCTGCCGCCTTCCGGGCTGGAGCTGCGCCAGCCCTGGGGCCTGCTCAACCTGCGCGGCCTGGCCGGCAGCTGCCGCAACCCCGCCGACGTGGGTACGGCCGAACGCTGCCAGCAGGCGGCGGATCTGCTTTGGGCAGACGGCGGCGCCGTGGAAAGCCTGGTCGCCCTACTGCTGGCCGACCAGACTCTGGCCCTGCTGCCGCAGCAGCGGCCCGTCTGGCAGCCGAGGGTCGATGAGCTGTTGGCCCTGCTCAGGGACAGGGGCTTCCAGAAGTCGGCCGGCGTGGCTCCGACGCGGCAGCGGATCTGCGAAGCCCTTGCGCTGACGCGTGGCGGCGAGCGTGCGGCTGTCAGCGAGGCCGAGCGCATGCGCATGCTGGAGCAGATTTCCGGGCTGTCGACCGGGGACGTGCTCTATCGCAGGTGGGCCGAGCGGATGAGGCCGGCCCGTTGAAGGGCCGGTGGCGGTGGGTGCTGCTGAGCCTGGTGCTGGCGGCCACGATGGCGGGTCTGCTCGGCTGGCAAGCGAGGCGAGCGGCGCCCCTGGCCGTGGCGGCGCCAGCGTCGGCGCCGATGCCGGCATTGGCGGTTGCTGTGCCCGCACGGGCCGATGGCTCGGCAGACACCGCCGCGGCGCCGATCAAGGTGCCTCAGCACGAGCCCCCACTGCAGGCTTCCAGGGAGTTCGTCGACGTCTGCGGCGTCGGGCGGGTCAGGCGCAGCGAGTTGGAGCCTGGCGAAGGCTCGGCCGAGCTAGCTTTTGCGGCGCTGAACCGCCAGAGCGAGCAAGGGCTGACCGACATGCTGAAGCGTCTTGACGTCGGCTCGCTGCGGCAGCGTGTGGCCGCCGCCGCACTGCGCGGCGACGCTCAGGCCGCCGCGGAACTGGCTGCGGCGACGGCGGATGTCGGCACCTACCGCATTGCGGTGCGGGCCTGCCGCAAGGATGCCGCGTTCCGAGCCGCCTATCCGGCAATGAAGCAGATGCAGGCCCGGCTTGCGGCGTCCGCGGCCAGCGGCTTCGAGATGCCGGAGCTCAAGCCGCCGGGAGCGGTGCCGCAGGCCTGTGCCGCGATCAATCTGGAAAGGCTGGAGCTTCTGGATCCGGGCGATGCCTGGCCATCGCTGCTGCGCTTGAATGATGCTTTCACTCGGGGCGACGAGACGGCGGTCGGCCAGGCGCTGTATCAGGTCGCGCAGAGGCCGCGGATGTCTGCCAACGCGCGCATCCTCAGCGCTACCGTGGCGGAAGCCGTCGGGACCGAACCGACGCCGGGAGAAGCCTGGGCCTTGGCCAGCGCCATGGCCATCGACACGGCGGCGCAGATCGATGGGTCGCTGGCAGGCGTGGCGCGCCCCTGCCGCGCGGACGCGCTCAGGGATGCCAACCGGCGCCAGCTCTGCGAACAGGTGGCGAGGCATATCCCCGGCATGGTCAGGGAAGGGCTGGAGGCCCGCATCCTCCATACGCTGGAAGAGCGCCTGGGTTTGCCGCACAGCCCCCAGGCCCTGGCAAAAGAGGATTGGGAGCGGGGGCTCAGGGCCATGGGCGAGGAGAGCATGCGCTGGATGGCGGAACCCACCTGCGCGAACTTCGGCGAGATGGGCCGGCATGTGATGAGACTGGCCCGCGAAGGCGAGCTCGCTGCAATGCGGGGCTATCTGAAGGCCGCACCGGCCTCGGCACCTCGGTGATACGCGTCCGGCGCACCGGCCGCGTATGCTGACGCCATGACTGCATGGACGCGCCGGCTCGCCGGCCTGGCCCTGATGGCGGCGGTACTGCTGCTGGCCCTGTGGGCATGGATGAGCGGGCGAGGGGACGCTTCCGCCGCCGCAGCGGCCACAGCTCCCGGCCCTGCGGCGTCGGCTGCGGGCACGTCGGTGCTCGCGCGCATCATGGCGACGCCGGCGTCCGCGGGAGCGCCGACGGCAGACGCCCAGTCCGCGAGCACCCTGGGCGGTGGAACGGCGCAGCGGCCGGACGATGCCGGGATTCCGCCGGAAGGCGTCGAGTTCTGCGGCGTTGGCCGCGTCTCAGCGGCCGAGCTTCGGCGCTGGAGGGCCGACCCGGCACAGGCGCAGGCCCGGCTCAAGGAGATCGAGGCGCGCATGCAGCGCAATGCCGAAAACGGCGTGGCGCGCGTCGCGACACGCTTGTCGGCAGGCAACACGCCTCAACAGGTGGCCGCGAGGTTGTTGATGGGCGATCGCGAAGGCGCCGCCCTGCTGGCCGACCGCAGCGGTGACGCGCTGGCTTATCAGATGGCGTTGACCTCCTGCAGCTCAGCTCGCGAAGACGCCCCCCACTGCGCCAAGCTGAATCCGCGTCGCTGGGCCGAATTGGACCCGTCGGACGCTCGGCCTTGGCTGCGTTTGATGGACGAAGCGCAGCGACGCCAGGACGTTGATGCGATCGACGCGGCGCTGGCCGAGGCTGCCGCCCGGCCGCGATTGTCCCGAGGGAGTTTCCTGTTGGAGGCGCAGGCCATCGCTGCGGCAGACGGCGTCCCGGACGCCGCGGACTTGGGGCAGGCGCTGATCACCATCATCGGCATCGATGCGGCGATGCCCGGTTTCGACGTTGCCGTGCCCATGAAGGCCTGCGGCGGCCAGGGCCTGAGCACCCCCAAGCGGCTGGGACACTGCCGTGCCTTGGCGCGCCAACTGCTGGCGAACGCCGGCGATATTGCCGAAGCGTCCATCGCGCAGAAGCTGGCCGACCGTGCTGGCGTGCCGCGCGTGCAGCAAACCTATGACGCCGCCACGTTGCAGGCCGCTTTGGACAAGTTCATGGAGCGGGCGCTGGCAGATGTCGGCATGGATTGCGCGGCCATGCGCAGGACGAAGCAACTCTCCGCCCAGAGGGCTGCCACGGGAGAGCTCGCCATGGCACTGGCCCTGCTGCCGTCCGGCAAGCCGGCGCGTTGAGCCGTCAGGCCACCGGCACCTTCTGCATCGCCGAGAGGCTCTCCAGGATCAGCGCATTGACCCGCGCGTCGCTCATCGGCGCCATATGGCCGGCGCCTTCCAGCATCTGCAGCTTCACCAGCGGCAGGCGCACCGACAGGCTCTGGGCCACGCGGCGGGCGCTGGCGCGGGTGGCGGTGCCGCAGATCAGTTGCACCGGCATGCGCAGCATGTCGAGCAGGCTGTCGCTCCATTGCGCGGCAAACAGGGCCTCGAAGTGGCGGCGCACCGTGGGCATGGCTTCGGCCAGGCGCATGTGCTGGGCGAAGTCCATGTCGGGCCAGACGTCGCGGTTCTGCCAGTAGGCGCAGAAGCCGCGCGCCGCGCCGAAATCGTTGCCCCGCTCCAGCGCGGCGGCCAGGGAGGCGGCGACCTCGCTGATTTCCTGCCATTCCGGCTCGTTGGGCCCCAGGGCCGGCAGCACGCCGAAGGCCACCGGTTCGTACAGCGTCAGCGACAGCACGCGCTGGGGCTGCTGCAGGGCCATCTGCAACGCGACAGCGCCGCCATAGCTGTGGCCGACGAGATGGAAGTCCTGGTCGGCTGGAAAAGGCAGGCCGGCCAGCACGCCGTTGGCCTCGACGGACAGCTGGCTGGGCATCAGCTCCGGCCAGTCGGGGCGGCCGCCGTGGCCGTAGAGGTCGGGCGTGTGCCATTGCCAGCCGGCGCCCCCCTCGGCAACGAGGCGACGCCATTGCTTGCCGCTGGCGGCGCTGGAGTGCAGGCAGACGACGGGGGCGTTCGAGGTGTCGGACATGGCGGGCTCCTTGTGGGTGGCGGCCATCCTCCAGGGCCTGTGTTTCAAGCGGACTGCGGCGGGCCGGGTGTTTGTTTCAATCGTTTCAGGCCGCTGCGTTGCAGGCCTGCAATGTGGCGCCGGCGGCGCGCGGAGTGCGGGGAAGATTCACTGAACCCACCTGCATGAAGGGGGGCGACTGTAGGCCATGGCCTACCCGGGAGCAGGCCGCGGGCCGATGGTTGCTGCACCGCGGCGGCACCTAGGCTGGGGCTCCCCAATCAACAGGAGCGCGCAATGAAGCACGCCAAGCATTTCTCGGCGACCGCCCTGGCCTGTGCGCTGGTGGCCGGGTCGCCCTTCCTGGCCGCGCCGGCCGAGGCTCAGCGCACCGTGCGCACGGCCGCCGCGCCCTTGCGCGTCACCAGTTTCGACGTCGAACAGGTGGACCGGGTCGAGCCCGGCGCCGAGCTGAACTTCGTGCTGTGGGGCACGCCGGGCGCCGCCGTGCTGCTGCAGATCGATGGCAGCCGACGCACCGTCAGGCTGGACGAAACCAGCGCGGGCCGCTACGAGGGCAGCTATATCGTCGGCCGCTCCGACCGCATCGGGCCGGATTCGCGCGTGCATGCCAACCTGAGGCGCGACAACCGTGTCGCCACGGTGCTGCTGGGCGAGTCGCTGCAGGTGGGCTGGGCGGTGCCGGGCGCCACCATGCAGCCCGAGATCCAGACCGCCAGCGTCGTGCGCGAGCGCGGCCGTGTCGAAGCGCTGCGCTACACGGTGCGCGGCACGCCGGGCGGCCAGGCTTCCGTGCAGTTGCAGGGCAGCGAGATGCGCAACATCATCCTCGAGGAGGTGCGCCCGGGTGAATATGCCGGCACCTATGTGCTGCCGCGTGGCGCCTGGGTGGACACGGACCGGCCGCTGATCGCCCAGTTGCGCCTGGGTGACCGCAGCGTGCGCAGCAGCGTGCCCAATGCCTATGCCGGCCTGAACGTGCCGTCGCGCCGCGCCGAAGCGCCCTGCTATGACTGCGCGACCGTGCAGGCGGTGAATGCCGTGCAGGTCGACGGGGATGGCCGCGTGCTGGGCACGGTAGCCGGCGGCGTGCTGGGTGCCGTGGTGGGCAGCCAGTTCGGCAAGGGCGATGGCCGCACGGCGGCCGGCGTGGCCGGTGCCGTCGGCGGCGCGCTGCTGGGCCGCGAGATCCAGAAGCGCCACAACGAGCGCACCCAGTACGAGGTGCTGGTGCGCATGAACGACGGCCAGCAACGCACCGTCGTCTATGCCGAACCGCCGCCTTTCCGCGCCGGCGACACGGTGCGCGTGGTGGGCGACACGCTGGCGCAGTACCGGCCTTAGCCGGTGTTGCGCAGGCCCGCGGCGATCCCGTTGATGGACAGGTGGATGCCGCGCTGCACGCGCTCCATGGCCGGATCGTCGGCCTGGGTGCGGCGGTAGCGGCGCATCAGCTCGACCTGCAGATGGTTGAGGGGGTCGATGTACGGGAAGCGGTGCTCGATGGAGCGGGCCAGTGAGGGATTGGCCGCCAGGCGCTTGTCATCGCCGGTGATCAGCGTGAGCGCGGCCTGGGTGCGCTCGAACTCCTCGCGGATGGCCGCGAAGATGCGCTTGCCCAGCTTCTTGTCCTCGACGAGTTCCACATAGCGCTCGGCCAGGGCCAGGTCGGTCTTGGCCAGCACCATGTCCAAGTTCGACAGCAGGGCGCGGAAGAAGGGCCAGCCCTTGAGCATGCGCTTGAGCAACGCCAGGTTCTTGGCGCGCTGGGCCGGCTCCTCGCCGAGGAAGGCCTCGACGCCCGAGCCGAAGCCGCACCAGCCGGGCAGGGCGACGCGGGCCTGGCCCCAGGAGAAGCCCCAGGGGATGGCGCGCAGGTCCTCGATGGCGCGGGTGGCCTTGCGCGAGGCCGGGCGCGAGCCGATGTTGAGCTCGGCGATCTCGCGGATGGGCGTGCTGGCGAAGAAGTAGTCGGCAAAGCCCGGCGTGTCGTAGACCAGGCCGCGGTAGGCCGCGAAGCTGGCGTCCGACAGTTCCTGGGCCGCCTGAAGGAAGCCCTTGGAGGCGCTTTGCGTCGGGTGCAGCAGCGTCGCTTCCAGCGTGGCGGCCACCAGGGTCTCCAGGTTGCGCCGGCCGATCTCGGGGTGGGCGTACTTGGAGGCGATGACTTCGCCCTGCTCGGTCAGTCGGATCTGGCCGTTCACTGTGCCGGGAGGCTGGGCCAGGATGGCCTGGTAGCTCGGGCCGCCGCCGCGGCCGACGGTGCCGCCGCGGCCGTGGAAGAGGCGCAGCGTGATGGGGGCTTTGCGCTTCAATTCGTCGAAGAGTTCCACCAGCGCGATCTCGGCGCGGTAGAGCTCCCAGGACGAGGTGAACATGCCGCCGTCCTTGTTGCTGTCCGAGTAGCCCAGCATGATGTCCTGCTCGCCGCCCGAGCGGTCCACCAGGCCGCGCACGCCGGGCAGGGCGTAGAACTCGCGCATGATGTCCGGTGCAATGCGCAGGTCGCCGATGGTCTCGAACAGCGGCACGATGATGAGATCGCTGGTGGCATAGCCGTCCAGCGTGCCGCGCAGCAGGCCGGTCTCCTTCAGCAGCAGGGCCACTTCCAGCAGGTCGGACACCGATTCGGTGTGGCTGATGATGTAGTGGCGCAGCGCCTCGCGGCCGAAGCGGGCCAGGGCTTCGCGGCCGGCCTCGAAGGTGGCGAGCTCGAATTGGGCCTTGTCGGTGTAGGTGGCGCCGATGACGCGCAGCGGCCGTGCGTCGTTGAGCAGCTTGAGCAGCAGGGCGCGCTTGGCTTCTTCGTCCAGGGCGGCGTAGTCGTCCTCGATGCGGGCCGTGGCCAGCAGCTCGGCCAGCACCAGCTCGTGCTGGTCGCTGCTCTGGCGCAGGTCCAGCGTGGCGAGGTGGAAGCCGAAGACCTGCACGGCGCGCATCAGCGGCGCCAGGCGTGGCGCGATCAAGGCCTCCGCGTGATGGGTCTTCAGTGAGGACTCGATGGTGCGCAGGTCGGCCAGCAGCTCGTCGGGCGTGCGGTAGGGGTCCTGGGGCGCGACGGCGTGGCGCAGGGCCTCGGTGCCGGTCAGCGTGTGCAGGGTGGCGGCCAGGCGGGCGTACATGCCGGTCAGCGCGCGGCGGTAGGGTTCGTCCAGGCGATGGGCGTTCTGGTCGGGGCTGCGTTCGGCCAGGGCCTGCATGGCGGGCGACACGCCGGTCAGGCGCAGCGAGATGGACAGTTCGGCGCCCAGCTCGTGCAGCTCAGTCAGGTAGTGGCGCAGGGCCACTTCGCTCTGGCGCTGCATGGCGCGCCTCAAGGTGGCGGCACCGACATTGGGGTTGCCGTCGCGGTCGCCGCCGATCCAGTGGCCCATGCGCAGGAAGCTGGGCAGGGCCTGGCCGGGCAGGTGCTCCTCCAGCTCGGCATAGAGCTTGGGAATCTGGCGCAGGAAGGTCGAGTGGTAATAGGACAGCGCGTTCTCGATCTCGTCGGACACCGTCAGCTTGGAGTAGCGCAGCATGCGCGTCTGCCAGAGCTGGGTGATGCGGGCGCGCAGCAGGCCTTCGGTGTCGCGCAGCTCGCGCTCGGTGCCGGCACGGTCGCGCGCCTCCAGCAGGCCGGCGACGGCGCGCTCGGCGTCCAGGATGCTCTTGCGCTGCACCTCGGTCGGGTGGGCCGTCAGCACCGGCGAGATGAATCCGCGCTTGAGCACCTCGGCGATCTCCGTCGGGCGGATGCCGGCTTCGTGCAGATGCTCCAGGCAATAGGCCAGGGAGCCAGGCTGCAGGCTGCCGGCGCGCTCGTGCACGTCGCGGCGGCGGATGTGGTGGCGGTCCTCGGCGATATTGGCCAGGTGGGAGAAATAGCTGAAGGCGCGGATGACGCTGACGGCCTGCTCGCCGGACAGGCTCTTGAGCAGCTTGTCGAAGCGCTTGCCGGCTTCCTTGTCGTGCTTGTGGCGGTAGGCCACGGCCAGCTGGCGGATGCGCTCGACGAGCTCGTAGGCCTCGCGGCCCTCCTGCTCGCGGATGACGTCGCCGAGGATGCGGCCGAGCAGCCGGATGTCGGCCACCAGGGGTTCGTTCTTGTCGGCTTCGGTGCGGGCGGGGGCTGCGCGAGGAGGCATGGCGGGGCGTCCGGGAAGGAATTGCTATAGGAGAAGTAACCAAGTTACTTCTCCATAACTCTAGCAGTTTCTTCCGCGGAACGAACCCCTCACTGACCCGGCTGGCCTGGCGTGAAGCCGTCGCTGAGGGTGCGCAGGAAGGCGACGACGTCGGCCACGTCCTGGGCGTTCAGGGCCGGCGGCTGGCCCGGGCGGCGGAATGGTGCGCCCTGCTGCACATTGGTGCGGTAGATGGCCGGCAGGTCGTTGTAGAGCTGGGCCTGGCCATTGACCGTGGGGTACCAGCGCGCCGGGTCGGTGTCGCGCGTGGCATAGAAGGCGACGACGTCTTCGAGCGCCGCGAAGCGGGCGTTGTGGAAGTACGGTCCCGTCAAAGCGACGTTGCGCAGCGTCGGCGTGCGGAACAGGCCGCAGAAGTCGGCGCGGCCGGCCAGGTCGGGCCGGGCGCACAGGCCGAGGTCGAAGAAGGCGGGGTTGGCCGTGGCCTGGCTCTGGTTGCGCGGCACGCCGAGGGCGTGATAGCTGAAGTCGGTGAACAGGGCGCGGTTCAGCCCGGGCGCGGGGCGGCTGCTGTGGCAGCTGGCGCAGTTGCCGCGCTGCGGGTCGTTGAAGAGGTTGAGGCCGCGCTGCTCCTGGGCGGTGAAGCTGGCGCGGCCGTCCTGCACGGCGTCGAACTTGCTGGAGAAGGGATGGAAGCTGGCGTCGTCGGCCTGGTAGCGGGCCAGGGCCGTGACGGCGGCGTCGACGAGCTGGTTGTCGGTGGCGGCGGCCGGCAGATTGGCGGCGGCGCGCAGGTCGGCCGCATAGGGCAGGGCGCGCAGCCTGGCGGCCAGCGCGGCGACGTCGGCATTGGCCATCTCGTCGGCATTGAACAGCGGGCCGCGGGCCTGCTCGGTGCGGTTGTTGGCGCGGCCGTCCCAGAACAGGCCGCCGCGCGGGCGGCCCTGGGCGTCGAAACCGAAGGCGCCGGCCTGGTCGAGGTAGCGGGCGCTGGGCGAACTGCGCGCGCCCTGGTGGCTGCCATCGGCACCGCCCAGAGGCAGGAAAGTGCCCGCGGCGTCGGCATGGCCGCGCGACTCGACGTGGCAGCTGGCGCAGGCGAGCTTGCCGCTGGCCGACAGGCTGGTCTCGTCGAACAGGCGGTCGCCGACCTGGGCGAGGGTGGGGATGGGAACCGGTGCGGGAGCTGGCGCGGGAGCGGGAGCGGGAGCCCGGGGCGGCCGCAGCGCGGCGGCGTCGGCGCCGGCGGCGTCGGCGGCCGCCGT